>JAUYOG010000069.1 GCA_030695945.1 Ramlibacter sp. | reverse complement strand
AAATGGCAAAAGGAAAATTCGAGCGGACCAAGCCGCACATCAACGTTGGCACGATTGGTCACGTGGACCACGGCAAGACCACGTTGACGGCTGCGATCACCTCGGTGCTGGCGGCGAAGTTCGGCGGCGAGGCCAAGGCCTATGACCAGATCGATGCGGCCCCGGAAGAAAAGGCCCGCGGCATCACCATCAACACCGCGCACGTGGAGTACGAGACGAGCAAGCGCCACTACGCGCACGTGGACTGCCCCGGCCACGCCGACTATGTGAAGAACATGATCACCGGCGCGGCGCAGATGGACGGCGCCGTCCTGGTGGTGTCGGCCGCTGACGGCCCGATGCCCCAGACGCGCGAGCACATCCTCTTGGCCCGCCAGGTGGGCGTGCCCTACATCATCGTGTTCCTGAACAAGTGCGACATGGTCGACGACGCCGAGCTGCTGGAGCTGGTGGAGATGGAAGTGCGCGAGCTCCTGGACAAGTACGAATTCCCCGGCGACACCACCCCGATCATCCACGGCAGCGCCAAGCTGGCCATGGAAGGCGACAAGGGCGAGCTGGGCGAGCAGGCCATCATGAAGCTGGCCGACGCGATGGACAGCTACTTCCCCACCCCCGAGCGGGCGATCGACGGTGCGTTCCTGATGCCCGTGGAAGACGTCTTCTCCATCTCGGGCCGCGGCACCGTGGTGACGGGGCGGGTCGAGCGCGGCATCGTCAAGGTCGGCGAGGAAATCGAGATCGTGGGCATTCGCCCGACGGTCAAGACCACCTGCACGGGCGTTGAGATGTTCAGGAAGCTGCTGGACCAGGGCCAGGCCGGCGACAACGTGGGCGTGCTCTTGCGCGGCACCAAGCGCGAGGAAGTCGAGCGCGGCCAGGTGCTGTGCAAGCCCGGCTCGATCAAGCCGCACACGCACTTCACCGCCGAGGTGTACGTGCTGAGCAAGGACGAAGGGGGCCGTCACACGCCGTTCTTCAACAACTACCGTCCGCAGTTCTACTTCCGCACCACGGACGTGACGGGCGCCATCGAGCTGCCCAAGGACAAGGAGATGGTCATGCCCGGCGACAACGTCAGCATCACCGTCAAGCTGATCGCCCCGATCGCCATGGAAGAAGGCCTGCGCTTTGCCATCCGCGAAGGCGGCAAGACCGTCGGCTCGGGCGTCGTCGCAAAGAT
>JAUYOG010000068.1 GCA_030695945.1 Ramlibacter sp. | reverse complement strand
TCAAGCACAGACGCCCGCGGTGGACGGTCTTGCGGCCCCATCGTTTCATGCTCGCGGCATCTGTTTGAACGGAGCGCAGCGCAGTGAGTTATGCCGCGCCAGGCCGCAAGACCGTCCGGCGCGGGGAATCCGGCATAGGTGCGAAGCACCGCAGCCGGACGTCGTAGCCATCGCGCCGCGGCCCCGACGTGCGCGGCGTTGCCACGAGGTCGCCGCGCTGGATTCTTCAGGAAGCGGGAACAACGAACTCGGGGGACAGAACACTAGAACCGCGGCGGCTGCGACAGCTCGGCGAAGAGCTCCCTGTAGATCCGATAGCGCATCGGTGTGATGCCGCCTTCCGCCGGGTCGAGTGTCGTGGCGCCGATCACCCCGCACCCCGGTTCGTGCAAGTGCGTGCAGTTGTAGAACTTGCAGTTGCCCAGGTGCGCCTTGAAATCCGGCATGCAGCCGGCAAGCTGCATCGGCTCGATGTGGTTCAGGCCGAACTCCTGGAAGCCGGGCGAGTCGATCAGCGCCGTGGTGCGTTCCTTGTCCACCCAGTACAGGGCCGTGCTGGTGGTGGTGTGCTTGCCGGAGTTGAGCGCCTGCGAGATTTCGCCCGTCACCACCAGCGCGCCCGGCACCAGCAGGTTGATCAGCGTGCTCTTGCCCGCGCCCGAAGGGCCCAGCACCAGGGTCGTCTTGCCGCGCAGGTGCTTGAGCAGGTGCTCCCGGTCCACGTCGCCGGAGAGCCGCAGCGAAAGCGGCAGCACGCCGTAGTGCATCCGCTGGTAGGGCAGCAGCCGGGCCCAGGCGCGCTCGAAAGGCTCGACCAGGTCGCTCTTGTTCAGCGCGATGAAGGGCGTGATGCGCTCGGCTTCGCAGGCGATCAGCGCGCGGGCGAGCTGGCTCTCGGAGAACTCCGGCTCGGCGGCGATCAGGATCAGCACGAGGTCGAGGTTGGCCGCGAAGGACTTGGTGCGCACCTCGTCCTGCCGGTAGAACAGGTTGCGGCGTTGCTCGACCTTCTCGACGGTGCCTTCGTCGTGCGAGCCTTGCCAGAGCACCCGGTCGCCGACGACCGCGGCACTCTTCTTGCCGCGCGGGTGGCAGATCAGGCGCTGGCCGGAGGGCGTTTCGACGAGGAAGTGGCGGCCGTGGCTGGCGACCACCAGCCCCGGCTCGAGCGCCGCCTTCTCAGACAAAAGAGGAGGCCTTCATGCGAGCAGTGCGTCCACTTGCGCGGCGCATTCGAAGTCCGTCTCCGACAGGCCTTTCACGTCGTGCGTGTTGAAGCGCACGACGCAGCGGTTGTAGTGAACGGAGAGATCGGGGTGGTGGTCCTGCGCATTCGCGACGAAGGCGATGGCGTTGACGAACGAGATCGTCTCGTAATAGTTGTCGAAGGAGTAGGTCTTCTCGATCGCGACGTCGGGGCCATCGCCGGTGAGTTTCCAGCCCGGCGCCGCCGAGAGGCGGGTAACGATTTCGGTCGCCGACAGCGCACGGCGCGGCAGCAGCGACCAATCCTTCTTCTTGAGCATCGTCATGATGCGCTCCTCATGCGGGGCTGGCGCCTGCCATGCGGGCCAGGCGCTCGGAAGCCGGCGGGTGCGAGTAATAGAACTTCACGAACACCGGGTCCGGCGTGAGCGTCGAGGCGTTGTCCTCGTACAGCTTGAGCAATGCAGTCGACAGGTCCTTGCCGCTGGTCTGCTGCACGGCGTAGGCATCGGCTTCGAACTCGTGCCTGCGCGACAGCAGCGCCATCAGCGGCGAGATGAAGAACGAGAAGACCGGGACCACCAGCAGGAACAGCAGCAGCGCCAGGGCGTCGTTCGGGCCATCGAGGTTGGGGCGCACGCCCAGCCCGGTGTAGAACCACACCTGGGTGGAAAGCCACCCCAGCAGCGCGAAGCCGGCCAGGCTCAGTGCGAACATGCCGGCGATCCGCTTGACGATGTGCTTGTGCTTGAAGTGGCCGAGCTCGTGGGCGAGCACGGCGTCGACCTCGCCCGGCGAAAGCTTGGCGAGGAGCGTGTCGTAGAACACCACGCGCTTGGCCGCCCCGAAGCCGGTGAAGTACGCGTTGGCATGCGCGCTGCGCTTGCTGCCGTCCATCACGAACAATCCCTTGGCCGCGAAGCCGCAGCGGCGCATCAGCTCCGTGACGCGCGCCTTGAGCGTCTCGTCGTCCAGCGGCTTGAACTTGTTGAAGAGCGGGGCGATGAAAGTGGGGTACACCACCAGCAACAGCAGGTTGAAACCCATCCACACGGCCCAGGCCCACAACCACCAGAACGCGCCAGCCGCGCCCATCAGCCAGAGGATGAGGGCGACGATGGGCAGGCCGATCGCCATCCCCAGCACCGTGGACTTGACGAGATCCACCAGCCAGAGCCTGAACGTCATCTTGTTGAAACCGAAGCGCTCCTCGATGACGAATGTCTGGTACAGCGCCAGCGGGAGGTCGATTGCCCCGCTGACCAGCGCAAAGCCCGCCATCAGGGCCAGTTGCTGCGCCATGCCGCTGCCCAGCCAGCGCAGCAGCCCCTGGTTCAGCGTGTCGAGGCCGCCCAGCAGCGTCCAGCCGACCAGCACCGCGGCGCCGAGGGCGAGCTCGAGCAAGCCGAAGCGCGTCTTGGTGATCGTGTAATCGGCGGCCTTCTGGTGCGCGCTGAGCGGGACGGTGGCCGCGAAGGGCGGCGGCACCGCGTCGCGGTGCCGGGCCACATAGCGGATCTGCCGCGTGGCCAGCCACAATTTCACCGCGAGGCCGGCCAGGAGGAAGGCGGCGAACGCCAGGGTGAGGGAATAGGAGGCAGCCATTGCGCCCTAGTTTAGGCCATAGGCGACAATCGCAAGCATGTCAGAAACAGTACCCGACACCCCGGCACAGCTGCCGAAAAACGACCAGAACCTGGTCTGGCTGGACTGCGAGATGACGGGGCTCGACCCCGAGGTGGACCGCCTCATCGAGATCGCCGTCATCATCACCGGCCCCGACCTCACGCCCCGCATCGAAGGGCCTGTGCTCGTCATTCACCAGAGCGACGCGCAGCTCGACAAGATGGATGCCTGGAACAAGGGCACCCATGGGCGCAGCGGCCTGATCGACAAGGTCAAGGCTTCCACCGTCACGGAAGCCCAGGCGGAACTGCAGATCCTGGAGTTCCTCGCCCGGTACGTGCCCAAGGGCGCGGCCCCGATGTGCGGCAACAGCATCAGCCAGGACCGGCGCTTCCTGGTGAAGTACATGCCGAAGCTGGAAGCGTTCTTCCACTATCGCAACATCGACGTGAGCACGCTCAAGGAGCTGGCCAAGCGCTGGCGGCCCGACGTCTACAACGGCTTTCGCAAGCAGCAGAAGCACACGGCGCTGGCCGACGTGCACGAGTCGATCGACGAGCTGGCGCACTACCGCGAGCAGTTCCTCAAGCTCGCTCAATAGGCCGCGACGTACTCCACGGCGCCGGTGTCGCCGTCGTAGATCATGTCGTACGGGTACCAGTAGATGTCCTCGTAGCCGTATTCGTCGATGTACGAATAGCCGATCCACGTGGTGCCCACGTACTGGTACTGCGCCAGCACGATCGGCGACCGCGGGGCATCGAGAGCGGCCATCTTCTTGCTGGTCTTGTATTTCTTCACCGGGACCTCGCCCTTGGTGTCGTGCTTGGCGTGGAACCCCGCGATCTTGCCGTCCTTGACGTCGACCGAGACCGTGTGGGCGCCGTTCTTGCCGATCTTGTGGCTGCCGTTGACCTTGATCTTCTCGCCCAACAGGTCCTTGCCGTTCTTGTGCTTGGCACCCTTGGCCTTCCCCTGGCCGCCGCCCTGGGACTTGTCCTTGTCTTTGTTCTGGCCCTTGCCTTGGGCCAGGGCAAAGTCCATCACGCCCAGGCCGGTCAATGCGATTGCCGCACTCAATACGCGTCGTGTCGGGTCCATGTCGAAGTCTCCCTGTCGAGCCCGACCGCAGGCGGGATGCCATCGCGCGCCGGATAGGGGGGTTATGTCTGCAGGCGGCAAGGGCGCCTGTAGGACGGCCACGCACGACTCGGTGCCGTGCGGCGCATTTACAGTCCGCCTTGCGGGATAACCCTGAATGTGCGACAATCAAAGGCTTGGCTGCACATGCGGCCCTCGTGCATCTCCCTTCACACACCGGCTCAAGACAAAAGAGCCTCCAGAGCCTTCGGGCCTGACAGTCGTTTGATGGTTGATGTTTTACAACCATTGACGACAACGCCGCCACCCCTGGCGGCGTATGCGTGTGAGTAACTCATGACCGACACTTTTGCAGTGCAGGGCGACTTTTCGCCTGCCGAATCCTTCGATACCGCGCTGTCCCTGGCCGCGCCTGCCGTTGACGCGCCCGAGCAGTTCGTGCCCGCCGCACCCAACGGCTTCCTGAAAATGGGCCTCGCGCCCGAACTGCTGCAGGCCGTGGCGGACATGGGCTTCACCCAGCCCACGCCGGTGCAGGAGCAGACCATTCCCCTGGCGATGCCGTCGGACGACGAAGCCGCCGGCTTCACCGACCTGATGGTGTCCAGCCAGACCGGCAGCGGCAAGACCGCGGCCTTCCTGCTGCCCATGCTGCACACGCTGCTCAAGCAACGCGCCGACGCCGAAGCCAAGTCGCGTGCGGACTTCGAACGCCTCACCGCAGAAGCCCTGGCCAAGGGCGAGCCCGCCCCCAAGCGCCCCAAGCGCGTGGACCCGACCAGCTCGCGCAACTTCAAGGCCGCGACGCCCGGCGCACTGATCCTGTGCCCGACGCGCGAACTCGCGCAGCAGGTCTCGCACGACGCCATCGACCTGGTGCGCCACTGCCGCGGCCTGCGCGTGGCCAGCATCATCGGCGGCATGCCGTACCAGCTGCAGATCGCCAAGCTCCAGAACGCCGACCTGGTGGTCGCCACGCCGGGCCGCCTGCTGGACCTGCAGCGCTCGATGCAGATCAAGCTGGACAAGGTGCAGTTCCTGGTGGTGGACGAAGCCGACCGCATGCTCGACCTCGGCTTCGCCGACGACCTGGCCGAAGTCAACAAGCTCACCATCGAGCGCAAGCAGACAATGATGTTCAGCGCGACGTTCGCATCCCGCATCCAGCAACTGGCCGCCCGCGTGATGCGCCAGCCGCGCAAGATCCAGATCGACAACCCGCAGGAAAAGCACGTCAACATCAAGCAGGTGCTGTTCTGGGCCGACAGCCCGCAGCACAAGCGCAAGATGCTGGACCACTGGCTGCGCGACACCACGATCAACCAGGCCATCGTGTTTGCCAGCACGCAGATCGAGTGCGACGGCTTGGCCAACGACCTGCAGCAAGCCGGCTTCGACGCCGTGGCGCTGCACGGGGCCCTCAGCCAGGGCCTGCGCAACCGCCGCCTGATGGCGCTGCGCCAGGGCCACGTGCAGGTGCTGGTGGCCACCGACGTCGCCGCGCGCGGCATTGACGTGCCCACGATCACGCACGTCTTCAACTACGGCCTGCCGATGAAGGCCGAGGACTACACCCACCGCATCGGCCGCACCGGCCGTGCCGGCCGGGACGGCCTGGCCATCACGTTCGCCGAGTTCCGCGACCGCCGCAAGATTTTCGACATCGAGGCCTACAGCAAGCAGACCTTCAAGGCCGAAGTGATTCCCGGCCTGGAGCCGCAGCAGCGCTTCCCCGCCTCGCGTCCGGCCGGCTCCTTCGCCGAGCGCGGCCCGCGTGAAAACCATTCCCGTGACCGCAAGTTCGGCGCGCCGCGCACCAGCGGCTTCGGTGGCAACCACGCGCCCCGCGAGGAGCGCGGGTTCGACCAGCGCCGCGGCGCCAACGAGGGCTATGGCCGCAAGGCCGGGTTCGGGGATTCGGCGGGGCGCCGTGAAGGGTTCGCGCCGCGCAATGAAGGCTTTGCGCCGCGCGGCGATTTCGCCCCGCGCGCCCCGTCGTTCGCCAAGCCGGCCAAGCCCGGCAACGGCGGCAAGGTGTTCGTGCCGCGCGACGCCAAGAAGCGGCCCTACAAGCCCGCGAACTGAGGATGCGGCGGCCGATCAGGCCGCTGCCGTGACCGCCCGACCGGTATCCGGCCAGCGGCGGTGCACGAAAACCCACGCCACCAGACCGACGCTCATCATCAGCAATGAGGTGAGCGCGATGGCGCGCGTCGAATGCATCACGAGCGGCGCAATCACACCCGCCACGACACCGTTGGCGGTGGAGCCGATCACCGCCTGCAGCGACGACGCCATGCCGCGCCGCTCGGGGTACAGGTCCAGCACCAGCAGCGTCACCACCGGCACCATCAATGCCCAGCCGAACGCGAAGATCGCGATCGGGAAGAGCGCCCACGACACATTCGCCTTGAACAGGAAGTTCGCGAGGACGTTCGCGACGGACACGGCCACCATGATGGTGAAGCCGTAGCGAATCTGCCTGCGAGGCGAAATCCTGCCGGCCAGGCGCCCACTGGCCCAGGCCCCGCCCATGATGCCGGCGATGGTCAGCACGAAGAACCAGAAGAACTGCGTGGGCGCCAGGCCCAGGAGGTCGCCCAGGAATGCGGGCGCGCACAGCACGTAGAGAAACACGCCGTTGAACGGGACGCCGCTGGCCAGCGCCAGCAGCAGGAAGCGCGGGTTGGACGTCAGCTGCCAATAGCCCTGCATCAGGTTGCGCACGTTGAACGGCTGGCGCTGCGTCACATGCAGCGTTTCCGGCAGCAGCCGGAAGTTGGCCGTCCACAGCACGATGCCCACGCCCGTCAGGAACCAGAAGATGCTGTGCCATCCCATGTGGACGAACAACCATCCTCCGATGATGGGCGCGATCGCCGGCGCCACGCCGAAATAGATCGTCACCTGGCTCATCACCTTCTGCGCCTCCGCGGGCGGGAACATGTCGCGGATCACGGCTCGCGAAACCACGATTCCCGCGCCGGTGGACAGGCCCTGCAGGCCCCGGAAGAACACGAGCTGGCCGATGGTCTGCGAAAGGGCACACCCCGCCGACGCGAGCGTGAACATCGCGATGCCCCAGAGCACGACCGGCCTTCGGCCGAAGCTGTCCGCCAGCGCGCCGTGGAACAGGTTCATGAAGGCAAACCCGAACAGGTACGCCGACAAGGTCTGCTGCATTTCCACCGGCGTGGCCCCCAGGGCCCGTGCGATGCCGGAGAAGGCCGGGATGTACGTGTCGATGGAAAAGGGGCCCAGCATGCCCAGCAGGGCGAGGAGGGCGGCGAGTGCCCAGCGCGGCGCGCGCCAGAGTTGGTTGGCTTCCGGATTCATGAATGGGCGAGTCTATCGGGTGCGGCTCGTCCCCGTGCAAGCCCGGTAAACTGCGACGCCTGACAGCAGAGAGGATCAGATGAACGACTTTTACGGGTGGCGCGCGCATGGCTAAGGTGTGGCTGGATGTCGGCGGCTTGCTCGACCCCGCAGGGGCGGTCGCGGCGGCGCAGGTGGACTGCGCGCGGATCGCGTTGGCTTCGGAACCGGGTCATTTCGCCTTTTGCGCCGCGGAGGCCGGCCGTGGCTTCCGGGACGTGGAGGCGCAGGCGGTGCAGGCGGCACTGGAATCCCTCGGGCAGCGCGTCCCAGTCGCGGCACGCCCGCCCCAGGGATGGCGCCGGCATGCGAAGCAGCTCATCGGCAGGCTGCCCGAGCCGATGCAGGCGCCCGCGATGGCTTTCGGCCGTGCCGGCGTGCGCCTGTTCCAGGATGGTGGCCAGGCGCCGTCCGGGGCCGCCGGCGTGGTGCCGGGTGACCTGCGCGCGCCTTTCGGTGCCTCGGATGTTCTTGTCTCATTCGGCGAAGCGGACGAAGCCGTGCGCGCGTTGCGCGCCCGGTTGCGCTTCCAGGTGTTGCAGGTGGGCGGCACGGCCCCTTCCGATGCCTCGCCGATGGAGCGGTGGGCGAACGCCCAGGTGAGCGGCACGCGGCAGGCCGACGGCGCGCTTGTCGCGCGCACCGCACTGGTGGCCGCCAGCCAGGGCCGAACCGGTTTCGAGGACCGCCTTCAGCACCTGTACATGTCGCTGCTCGAAGACGGCGATTTCTGCATCGACATTGGTGCCCACACCGGCCGGCATGCGCTGCCCATGAGCTGCGCCGTCGGATCCGGCAGTGTTGCGGCGTTCGAGCCCAACCCGCCGATCGCGCAGCGGCTGCGCGCACGGCTGGAACTGCTGGCCGTCCCCAATGTCAAGGTGCATGAACTGGCCTTGTCCGACGAAAGCGGCACCGCCGAGTTCGTGGTGGCGGTGGACCGGCCCGAGGAGTCGGGGCTGAAGGAGCGGGTGTACAACGGCCCGACCCGGCAAGAGAAGGTTGCGGTGCGGCTGGCGCAACTGGACAGCCTTGCCCTGGGGGATCCGCGCTTCATCAAGCTGGATACCGAGGGCGCCGAATACAAGGTCATGCTGGGCATGCGCAACACCGTGGTTCGCTCGCGGCCGGTGATCGCGTTCGAGTTCGGCGAGCAGAGCTACAGTGCCTACGGCGTGGACCCGAACGACGTATTCGCGTACTTCGGGTCATTGGGCTACGACGTCTTCAGCATCCATGGCGAACGGCTCGAGCAAGCCGCCTTCGCGAAGGCGTCGCATGTGCAAAGCTATTGGGACTATGTCGCCTGTGACCGCGCGCAGTCCAGCTCGGTCTCGGCAATCCTCAAGTCGTTCGGGTGATGAAGCTGCTGGCGGCCCGATGAAGGCTCGATGAGATCAGGGCCGACGATCGGATGTGGGGGGTGACCTCGCCCCACGGGGCCTCCGCGGTGGGTGTTTTGCGAAAGCCGGTTACAGCCGGCTGTGGGACGCGGCGTAGCTCGTCGTCAGCGCGCTGCGAGCAGCTGGCGCACCACCGGATGTTCCACTTTCCGCTCGGTGCTGATCGCGTAGTAATGCTCTTCCACGCCGTCGCAAGGCCCCACCAGCCGCACGTTGTAGCGCTGCATCAGGTCCTCCTGCACCGCGAGCGCGGCCGGGAACACCCCCAGACCGCTGCCGCCGAATGTCTCCAGCAGAGCGGCGTCCTCGAATTCCCCCGCGATGCGCGGGTGCAGGCCATGCGCAGTGAACCAATGGTCCAGGCGGCCGCGTACGCTGGAGTGGGTGGTGGGCAGCAGGACAGGCACCTTGTCCAATGACGCCGGAAATCCCCGGTGCGCCGCCGCCCACCATTGCCGGGACGCGTACCAGCCCATCCCGGACGTGCCCACCGGGTGGTTGTGCACCTTCAGGTGCGGGTTGAAAGGCGCTGGGTGGTCGGCCAGCACCACGTCCAGCCGGTGCACGGCGAGGTCCGCCAGCAGGTCGGCCATCTCGCCTTCGTGGCAGACCAGGCGCAGGTCGGGCGTGGCCAGCACCGGCTGCAGCAGCCGCTGCACCACGAGCTTGGGCAGCCCGTCCGCGATGCCGGCCGTGAGCCGAACGGAGGTGACCTGGGCCGCCGAGCGGACGAGATCGGGCAGGGTCTCCCCGAGCTGGAAGATGTGCTCGGCCTGTCCCAGCGCGGCCACGCCGGCCTCGGTCAGCGCCAAGCCACGCCCGGCGGGCTTGAGCAACTGGCAACCCAGGTCTTTTTCCAGTTCACGCACCTGGGCGCTCACCGTCTGCACCGCCATGTCGAGCCGGGCCGCGGCGCGCGACATGCCGCCTTCCTTGGCAACGACCCAGAAGTAGTAGAGGTGCCGGTAGTTGAAAGCCAGGCTCATGTTCAGGCTATACGGGAATTAGGTTCATCGATTGTCTGCTTTTTCGGGCGGATTGGCGCCGGTATCGTCGACGGCTTGTGTCCAACGCTCGAAAGGCGCAACCATGACCCAACCTCTCGTCCATTCCCCGCGCACTGCCGGCACCGGCTGGGCCGCTGCCATTTCCACGCACAAGGTCCTGCGCAACACCTATGCACTGCTGTCGCTGACGCTGCTGTTCAGCGCGGCCGTGGCGGCGGCCAGCGCGGCCCTGAGGCTGCCGTCCCCCGGCATCATCATCACCCTGGTTGGCTACTTCGGCCTGCTGTACGGCATCCACAAGCTGCAGAACAGCGGGGCGGCCGTACCGATGGTCTTCGCACTGACGGGTTTCATGGGCTACACACTGGGGCCGGTGCTGGCCATGCACCTGGCGTTGCCGGCGGGTGGGCAGACCATCGCGTTGGCGCTGGGCGCCACCGGCGTAACCTTCCTCGCGCTGTCGGCCTACGTGCTGGCAACGCGGCGCGACTTCAGCTTCATGGGCGGCTTCCTGTTCGCCGGCATGGTGATCGCGCTGCTGACGGGGCTGGCCGCGATGTTCCTGCAGCTGCCCGCGCTCGGCCTGGCCGTGTCGGCCATGGTGGCCTTGCTTTCGGCCGGCCTGATCCTGTTCGAGACCAGCCGTATCGTCAACGGCGGCGAAACCAACTACGTGCTGGCGACGGTGAGCCTGTTCGTGTCGCTGTTCAACCTGTTCACCAGCCTGCTGAGCCTGTTCGGCTTCGCCGGCAACAACGACTGACGCCGCCGCCCGGCTGCCCAACCGACTGGACTGAATCGTGGAATTCCTGCTGGACCCGAACGTATGGATCGCGTTCGCGATGCTCACGACCCTGGAGATCGTCCTGGGCATCGACAACATCATCTTCATTTCCATCCTGGTCGGGCGGCTGCCTCCTCACCTGCGCGACAAGGCGCGGCGGCTGGGCCTCGGGTTCGCGATGGTTTCGCGGCTGATGCTGCTGTTGGGGCTCAGCTGGGTCATGGGGCTCACGGCCGACCTGTTCGAAGTGATGGGGATGGGGTTCAGCGGCCGCGACATGGTGCTGCTCCTGGGCGGGCTGTTCCTGCTGTACAAGGCGTCGCGGGAGATCTTCGTCGAGGTGGAAGCGCGCGAAGAGCATGCGCCCGCGCCGACCGACGCCGACGCCGTCAAGGCGGCGGGCCGCAAGATGTTCTGGGCCATCATCGGCCAGATCGCCATCATCGACATCGTCTTCTCGCTCGACTCGGTGATCACCGCCGTCGGCATGGTGGACCAGATCTGGGTGATGGTCGCGGCCGTGGTCGCATCGGTCGGCGTGATGCTGGTCGCGGCCAAGCCGATCGGCGACTTCGTGGACCGGCACCCCTCCGTCAAGGTGCTGGCACTGGCATTCCTGGTGATGGTCGGCATGGCGCTGACGGCGGAAGCCTTCGACCGCGAAATCCCCAAAGGCTACATCTACGCCGCGATGGCCTTCTCGCTGGGGGTGGAAGCGCTGAACATCCGGGCTCGCGCCAAGCGGCAGGCCGCGCGGGCCCTGGGCGCCTGAACCAAAACGGGCAGGCCCGGCCGCCGGCGGCAGGCGCTGCCGGCGTACCCGCCAAGCGCCGGCGCATCACCTCGCGCAGCGCCTTGCGCGGCTTGGCCGCTTCGAATCGGCGGCGCTCGTCGGGCGTCGCGGGCTGCGGTGCGCACACAAAGGTGGCGAGATCGGTGTAGGCGCCGCTCGACGCAGCCAAATGCCGTCAACGTTCCTGGAGCCGTCTATTCGTCGGCCTTCGCACCGGAGGCCTTCACGATCTCGGACCAGCGTGCCGTCTCGGCCTTCACGAAGTTCGAAAACTCGGCGCGTGGTTTGGGTGTGGGCGTCGAACCGCTCTCTGCCAGAGCCGCGACGTAGTCCGGTTGGCGCAGGATGGCGATGATCTCCCGTTCCAGCCGTGCGACTATCTCGTCGGGCGTGCCCGCCGGTGCGAACATCCCCTGCCATGCCACGGCCTGGGCGCCGGGCACCAACTCGTTGAGCGCGGGGACATCGGGAAGGAGCGGAGAGCGCTTTTCGCTCGTGACCGCGATCGCGCGCAGCTTGCCGCCGCGTACCTGGACCACCGCGCTAGGGAAGTTGTCCATACCCATGTCGATGTGACCACCAATGAGGTCCGTCAACATGGGGTTGCTGCCCTTGTAGCCGACGTGGGTCAGGTCGCCGCCGGTCTGCTTCTTCAGCAGCTCCATTGTCAGGTGGCCGGTGGTGCCAACGCCGGGTGTGCCGGTGCGCAGGTGCATGCTGCGGGTCTGCAGCACCCGCTGCAGGTCCGTCAGGTTCTGAATGGGGGAGTTGACCGGCACCACCACCAGCAGGGGCTGCTCCATCAGCTGCGTGATGGGCGCGAAGTCCTTGATGTTGTCGTAGCGGATCTTGGTGTAAAGCGAGTTGTTGATTGCATGCGAACTTACCGTGCCCCAAACGATGGTGTAGCCATCAGGCTTGGAACGCGCAACCATCTCGGATCCCACCGATCCGCCTGCCCCTGCGCGGTTCTCGATCACGACCGGCTTGCCGAGACGCTCGGCCAACTGCTTGCCCATGAGGCGCGCATAAGTATCGACACTTCCGCCCGGGGGGAAGGGCACGACCAGCTTCACCGGCCCGGTCGGCCAAGCCTGTGCGAATGTGGAGCCGGTCACAAAAAGGGAAAGCAGCAGCGCAGCGATTCGCGGGAACATCAGTGTCTCCTTGTTCTAGTTTATTGTGCCATATTGCGCAACGTAGTGCTAGCCTGTGTTACGTCATATCTTTTATCGGCTGGGCGAGTCGTCCTGTAGGCTATGACCGACACAGCGTGCCGTAAAATGAAACGAAAAGGGTTGCGGATCACATGGACAGCACGACCGTCAAAGCACTTCAGGTTCTGAGTGCACTCGCCGACAGCGAGGAGCCCCGCGGCGTCGCGGAACTCAGCCGCCAACTCGGCTTTTCGAAAAGCAACACGTTTCGCATCCTCGCGACGCTGGCAAGCCAGGGTTTCGTTCGCTCCGTCGGGGACGCGGGGCGCTACTCCCTCACGCTCAAAATCTGGGAACTGGGTGTGCGCGTCATCGACCGGCACCCGGTGCGGCGCGTGGCGCGTCCGCACATGAAGATGCTGTTCAATCAGGTCGATGAGACGATCCTGCTGTCGGTTCTCGACGGGGCCGATGTGCTCTACATCGAGAAAATCGAGGGCGAGCACCCCGTCCGGGCATCCGCGCGCGTCGGATGGCGTGCGTCCGCTTGGCGCACGGCTTCGGGCAAGTCGTTGCTCGCCTTTCAACCGGAAGAGACTGTGGCTTCCATTGCCGAAGCGCAGGCCGGCTCAGACGCCTTTCCGGAATTGCTGAAAGAGTTGCGCGAGGTACGGGAGCGCGGCTTCGCGATGTCGATCAATGGCTCGCGGCCCGGCGTCAACAGCGTGTCCGCCCCGGTGTGGGGAACGGACCGCATGCCGGTGGCAGCTCTCTCCGTCTCGGGTCCCGCCGAACGGTTCTCGCATGACCGCATGCTCAGCCTCTCCACGTCCGTGATGAACGCCGCCACGCGCCTGTCCGAGAGTCTGGGCGCCTCGTCGCCGGTGTATCAGGCGACGAGCGCTGCGTTCTAGGCGGCAGCCGCCGGTGCTACGGCCTGATCGACCTGCGCAGCAAGGTGGCAGCCGGCGATGTAGCCGAATACCATCGCGGGCCCGATCGTGATGCCGCCCCCCACGGAATGGCTGCCCATCATGATCGCCATGTCGTTGCCGGCCGCATAGAGGCCGGGGATGGGTTCGTCGCCGCCAACCTTGAGCACCTGGGCGTGGGCGTTGGCGCGCAGGCCGGTGAAGGTGCCGAAATCACCGCAGAAGATCTCCACTGCGTAGAACGGGCCCTTCTTCAGCGGCGCCATCGTCGGGTTGGGATGTACGGTTGGATCGCCCTGGAAGCGCGAGAACGCGTCCTCGCCCTTTGCGAAGCGGCGGTCGATACCGCGCGAGGCGTCGGCGTTGTACTCGGTCACAGTCTGGGCGAGCGTCTGCGGCGGGACGCCGATGGCGCGCGCAAGCTCCTCGATCGTGTCGCCACGGCGCAGGTAACCCGAGCGTAGGTGTTGGCGCAGTGGCAGCATCGGGCGCACGATCCCCAATCCAAAGTGGCGGATGGCCTGCGCGTCGCACAAGAGCCAGGCCCGTACGTCGCTGCCGCCCTGCGCGGCGCGCACCATGGCCTGGCCAAATTGCATGTACGAAGTCGCCTCATTCACGAAGCGCTCACCGCGCGGTGTCACGGCGATGAAGCCTGGCTTCGAGCGGTCCCAGATGTGCGGGAAGGCCGCCGGTCGCGTCTTCGCATCCGGCAGCCGCGACACAGGCATGAATAGGCAGTTCCAGGGCCGCCCTTCGACCACCCCGCCACCCGCGGCTTCGCCGAGGTTCAGCCCATCGCCGGTGCAGCTCGGCGGCGCGACAGCGTAGTGAGAGCCCCCCGCCGCCACGTGGCTGTAGTAGCGACGTTTGCGAGCCTCGTCATTTGGGAAGCCGCCACAGGCCAGCACCACGCCGCGGCGTGCCCGCACCTGCACCTGCGTGCCGTTGTGCTCAATCCATGCTCCCGTCACGCGTCCTCCCTCGCTCACGAGCTGGGTGGCGGGCGCATTGACCCAGATCGGCACGCCCAGCCGGTCGAGCGTGCTCGCATGGCGCGCGACGAGGGCGAGTCCGTTCACGAGCGACATGTCGCGGCCATGAAGCAGGCGGTCCAGCGCGTAGCGCGCGCTCTTGCGCGCGACGAAGATCGCCGACTGCAGCGAGCGCGCAGCGTTGATGAAGTGCCGCATCTCCACGAGCGAGCCGAGCAGCATGCCGCCGCCGAGCGTGAGCTGAGGCAACATCGGCTGCAGCTTGCGCAGGGTCGCGGCGCATAGCTGGCGGCCGTCGAAGGCCACCGGGCGCAATGAACGGCTGCGCCCGCCGCCGGGCAGCGCGCCGGGCGTCTCGGGAAAGTAATCCGGAAAGATGAAGCCGCCGGACTCGAACTGCACGTCGGTGTCCCGCATATACTCGGCCACCATGCGCGGGCCAGCCTCGATGTACGCGTCGACGAGCTCGGGCTCGTACTGCGACTCCAGGCGCTGCGACAGATAAAGCCGTGCCTGCTCGGGCGAATCGGGCACGCCCGCCGCTTCCGCGATCGGGTTGCAGGGCACCCAGATCCAGCCTCCGGCCCATGCGGTCGTGCCGCCGAAGTGCGAGGCTTTTTCGGCAACGATCGTACGCATGCCGCGCTTCGCGCTTGCGACCGCGGCCGAGAGGCCGCCGGCGCCCGAGCCGACCACCAGGACATCGCATTCGCAGTCCGCCGGCGATGCCGGCAGCGCCGCGACCGACACGATCATGCTACGTAGCGCCGCAGTGAGTTCATCGCCCGGCGGGCGACCTCGTTCACGTCGAGCGTCTGGTAATAGGTATTGAATACCTCGACGGACCAGAAGCTGTCATACCCTGTGTTCCGGACCTGCTCCACAAAGCTCTCGATAGGCGTCACGCCCTCGCCCGGGAAAAGGCGGAACGAGCGGCTCACCTCGAGGAAATCGAGGGTGCCGCCAGGCATGTCGGCCAGTTCGACAAAGAAGATCTTCTCGCGCGGAATGTCCGCGATCGGCTCGACCGGCAAATTGAGCGCGAGCACGTGGAAGGAGTCGAGCACGAGGCCGATGTTGGGGTGGTTCACCTTCTGCAGGATCCGCCAGGCGTCCCGGTAGTCCTTGACCCAGCGGCCCCAGCAGATTGGCTCCCACGCGACGCGCACGCCGTAGGGGGTAGCGAGATCGCCCAGCATCTGCAGGTCGGCGGCGATGCGGCCTTCGTCGGGCGAGCTGTCCGGCGCAATGTTGGAGCAAAGCACGAGCGTCTCGCATCCCAGCACGCGCATCTGGTCGAAGAGCTGCGTGGCGATGGCCGACTTGCGTGCGCGCTGCGTCTCCGGCATGCCCTCGAAGTTGCGCAGGTTCTGGTAGCACGAAGGCGCCAGCTGCAGCTCCTGCAGCATGTTCAGCGCGATGTCCGGCCCCTCGTTGTGCTCGTAATAGTCGCGCGGCCAGATCTCGGTGGCGCCGAAGCCCGCGGCCTTCATTGCGTTGAGTTTTGCGGTTAGCTTGCCGCCAAAGGTGACGGTGGTGCAGCTCAGTTTCGACGCGTCCATGGTGTTTCTTTCTTCCTAGGGCAGGATCTTGAGTGTGCGGTACTCGCCGAGCACGCGCAGCAGCATTTCCTCGGTGTCCACCATGCCGGTGAAGCCGTACTGATGCGCCTTCACGACCGAGGCGGTCTGTTCCCAGGCGCCCGCGAACATGACGTCGGCGAAAGCCCAGTCGGCGACGGCCTCAAGCCGCTCGAACTTCAGGCCATTCGTCTTGGCGACGTGCTCCCACACTGGCTGTTTGTCGGCCATGTATTCGCGCAAGTTGGTGGGACGCACGGTGCCCGGCTTCATGCCGAAGTGCTCGGCGAGCATCACCCACACGTCGCGCCACCGGAATGTGTCGCCGTTGACGATGTTGAATGCCTCGTTCGCGCAGCATGGCTCGGTGGCCGCCCACTCCATCGCTTTCGACAGCAATGCCACGTCAGTGATGTTCATGGCCGCATCGAATGCGCCCTGCAGCCCCGGGAAGTGGAGCGGCTCGCCGAGTTCGCGCAGCACCGCGGCGTACGCGCCCAGCGTCGACAGGGGGTTGCTAGGGCTTCCTATCGACACGCCACAGATGAAGTGCGGACGCAAGGTAGACCAGCTCCAGCGCGCACCCTTCTGTCGCTCGATCAGTGCGTCGAGCTGCTCGTAGTAAAAGTTGCGGCCGGGCAATCTCGGATGCCATTCTTTGGCCGGCGTGCGGTACGGGCCCAGGTTGCTACCGTACCACTTCATGCCGTGAATGATCTGCACGTGCTCCAGCTTCGTGGCCGTGGGCAGCATGGCGTCGAGCAGGTTCTCCACGATGAGCCGATTGGCATCCACGTTGATCACGTAGTTCTGCTCCACCGAGCGAGCACAAAAGAAGATGTGCGTGGTGTCGGCGAGCTGCGGCGCCGCCGCGCGGCATTGCGCGGCATCCAGCAGATCCACGGGGAGGTGCTGGGCACCCTCGCCGTGCAGCGCAGGCGGCCTGCGCGAGAGTGTCGTCACGTGCCAGGCGGGGTCGCCGCGCAGGCGCTCGAGCAGGTTGCCGCCGACCAAGCCGGAGGCCCCGACGATGAGTGCTTTCTTCACCCCTTCTGCAGCTCTCATAGCGGTCCCTCCACCACGAATTTCGTGGCCATGTAGCTGCGCACGCCCTCGGTTCCGCCTTCGCGGCCGTAGCCGCTGTCCTTCACGCCGCCGAAGGGCGTCTCGGGGTTCGATCCGTTGAACGCGTTGACGCCCACAACGCCGCACTCGAGCTCGCGCGCGATGCGGCTGGTGGTGTGCACCGATCCTGAGAACAGGTATGCCGCCAGTCCGTAGGGGAGCGCATTCGCTTGCTGGACCACTTCTTCGATCGTCGAGAACGACCGGCACACTGCCATCGGTCCGAACGGCTCTTCGCTCATCACGGCGGCGTCCAGTGGCACGTCGGAGAGTACGGTCGGTTGGAAGAAGAAACCGGCGTCGTCGGTGCGTCCGCCACCCGCGAGCACGACCGCGCCCTTGTTTCGGGCGTCGTCGGCCAGGCGTTGCAAGGTGGACGCCCGTCGCTCGCTCACCACCGGCCCCATCTGCGTCTTCGCATCACGGCCGGGACCCATCGCGAGTGCTTTCGCGGCACCGGCGAATTCTTCCGTGAACGCCTTGTAGATGTCTTGGTGCACGTAAAAGCGCGTGGGGGAGGTGCATACCTGTCCTGAGTTGCGGTACTTCGTCGCTGCACTGGCCCGGGCTATCTTTTTCACGTCCACATCCGGGAACACGATCGTCGGCGAATGACCGCCGAGTTCCATCACGCACGGCTTCATATGCCGCCCGGCGAGCTCGGAAAGCTGCTTGCCGACCGGCACCGAGCCTGTGAAAGTAACCTTGCGCACTACCGGCGAGGCGATCAGCGCCTGCGAGATCATTTGGGCTTCGCCGTACAGAAGGTTCAGCACGCCAGGCGGCAGTCCCGCGTCGTGGAACGCCCTTGTCATTTCCGCCGCAGTGCACGGCGTGAGGTCTGAAGGCTTGAGGATGCAACTACACCCGGCCGCAAGCGCGCTTCCCACTTTGCGCGCCGGGGAGACCGCCGGAAAATTCCAGGGCGTGAGCGCCGCGACCGGGCCCAACGGCTCCGCGAAGGTCAGATAGCGATAACCCACCGGTGCCGGAATGGTCAGTCCGTAGGTACGCCGGCCTTCCTCGGCGGCCCATTCGATCAACTCCGCCGCGCGTAGCACCTCAGCCTCCGATTCGGCGATCGGTTTGCCCTGCTCCATCGTCATCACCATTGCAATGTGCGCCCGGCGCTGGCGCATCAGCTGCGCGGCGGCGAGGATGATCGCGCAACGCTGCGCAGGCGCGGTGTCGCGCCACTTGCGAAAGCCTTCGGACGACGATCTCAGGGCGTCCTCAAGGTCCTGCGGGGTGGCAACGGGGATTTCGCCGATCGGCCGGCCCGTGGCCGGATCCAGTACCTGCATCGTGCGCGACGCGCCTTTGCGCCACTCGCCGTGGATGTAGTGTCCCAGCTGCGCGAAGCTGGTTGCGACCGCGTCGTTGGACGTGCTCATTTCAGGGGGTCCGGATCGTAGTTGGGGCTCGCACCCATGAGCGGCGGAAAGTCGAGTACGCCCGCGGTGTGGCGGCTCACATTGGCTTCCACCTGGACATCCAGCACCGTCGGCCTGCCGCTGGCGATGGCATGCTCTATCGCACCGCCAAGGTCCCCTGGCTGCTCGACGCGCACGCCCTGCGCTCCCATGGCCCTGGCCATCATCGCGTAGTCCGCCGAATGCAGCTCACCTGTGCGCACCTTCTGGAACCGCGTGCCGTATTCGCGGCCGTAAAGGCCTTTCTGCAGATCGCGGATGGACACGTAGCCGCAGTTGTTCCACACGACCCACACCACGGGCAAGTCGTATTCGACGGCAGTGGCCACCGCGTTGTTGTGCATCATGAAGCCGCCGTCGCCCACGACCGCGACCACCGGCCGCTCCGGCGCCGCCAGCTTCGCGCCGAGCGCGCCACAGACGCCCATGCCCATGGAAGCCAGGCCGCCGGACTGCACGAGGTAGCCGCCTCGCCGCACCTTGAACTGCTGCACCACCCAGGTGTGGTTCATGCCGATGTCCGCTGCGACGATGGCGTTTTCGGGCAGAACCCTGCGCAGCTCGCCGATGACCCGGTCCGGATGGATCGGCACATCGCTGCGGCCCGAAGTCTTCGTGACGTCGGCTTCCCACTGACCCTTCCAGCCTTGCCATTTGTCGGTCCAGGCGGCTTGCTGCGTCCTCGCTTTGCGGAGAGCCTCTGCACGCGGCTTCAACGCAGCGATCAGGGCCGCCACGAACACCTGCGCGCTCGACACCACACCGAGCGCAGGCGGGTAGTTGCGCCCTAGCTGCGCTGCGTCGATATCGACGTGGATCAGCTTCTGCGTGGCGATGTTGTGCGTTGCGCCTTCGCGCCAGCTGCTCGCGCTGCGATCGCCGAAGCGCGTGCCCAGTGCCAGCACCACGTCGCAGCCGCGCGACGCGCGGTTGGAGGGGTAGACACCGTCGCGACCGAGCGGTCCCAGGCAGGCGGCATGGGTCTCGTCGATCACGCCCTTCGCCTGCGGCGTCGTCGCGACAGGAATGCCGGTGAGCGCGTGGAGTTCCAACAGCAGGTCGCCCATGCGCGCGCCGAGCGTGCCGTTACCAGCGATGACCAGCGGGCGCTCCGCGGCAAGGAGCATGTCGGCCGCGGCCACGACCGCCGCCGGCTCCGCGCCGGCCCGGTAGCTTACGTTCTGCCGCCACTCTTCGCCGAATGGCGCCTGTTCCGTCGTCGTCTCATTGAATACGTTGAGCGGTACGTCGAGATGCACAGGCCCCACGCGGCCCGACATCATCGTGCTGTAGGCGTGTCGCATCATGTTGGGCAGCATGTCCGGCCGGGTGGCCTGGTAACTTCGTTTCACGTACGGCCGCATGGCAGACACGAAATCGGCCTGGTAGTGGTGGCCGAGTTCCTGGAACGGTCCGCGATTGAATTGCTGGGTCGGCACGTTGCCGGTGATCGCGAACACGGCCGACGAGTCGAGAAACGCATTGGCGATCGCCACCTGGATGCTGATGGAACCTGGGCCAACCGACGTGAAGGTCGCCAGCGGCTGCTGCTTCACGCGGAAATATGCGTCGGCCATGAATCCGGCCGTCTGCTCGTTGTGCACCGAAATGAGCGACAGCTTGTCCTTTCGGTCGAAGGCGGCGTCCATGAGCCCCACATCGCCGTGGCCGCACACTCCGATCAGATGGGGCACCTTCTGATCGACCAGGTGGTCGACGATGATCTCTGCTCCATTGCGTTCATTCATGCTTACGGTGTCCTTCATAAAAATCTGATACGACGTGCCAATATTCGGATTATTATTCCTACTTTCGATGCGCGTCAACCGAGGGGGCCAAATTTCCATGCTTGTCGACCCGAACCAACTGAATGCCGAAACCAGCTATAAGCTCGTGACAGGCACCGTCGTCCCTCGGCCCATCGCGTGGGTCTCCAGTGGGACGGAGCCAGGGCAGACCAACCTCGCGCCGTTCAGCGCGTTCATCTTTCTGTCGTCGTACCCACCCATCCTGGGTTTCAACTGCGGCCGCCGGGCAGGCACGCAGAAAGACACTTCGCGCAACATCAACGCGTACCGCGAGTACGTCGTCAACATTCCCGATGAGAGCCTGCTTGACGCGGTTCACCAGAGTTCGCAGGATTTCGCGCCGGACGTCAGCGAGGTGACGACTCTCGGTCTCGAGACAGCGCCGTCCGTGCGCATCCGCACCCCGCGCATCAAGCAGGCGCCCATCAGCATGGAGTGCCAGCTGCAAGAGATCCTCAGCTTCGGCGGTTCGGGTGCGGAGTTCTTTGTTGGCCGCGTCGTCATGTTTCACGTGCGCGACGATCTGTACAAGGACGGGAAGATCGACACCGCCAAGCTGCGACCGATCTGCCGCATTGGCGGGCCCAACTACGCGCCCTTGGGCGAGATCATCACGATGGGCCGGGGCGGCACGCTCCCCGGCTGAGCAGCAGCCGGCAGGGCATAGCCTGCCACTTCGCCGCCGTCGCGCGTTCTCAGTCGCGAGGTCCCGTCCAGTTGATGTTGGTGCTGTCCAGTGGCGGCAACTGGCTCAGGTCGACGTTCTCTTCCTTTAGCACGCGGCGCGCGATCTTCCAGATTTCGCCGCCGGTGGCCATACCGCAGTACTGCGAGATGTGCAGCATGATCTCGCGCATCTGGATCAAGGGCACCTTGGTGCGCACCAACGCGTTGCGGAAGTGGTGCTCGAATTCGCCCCAGTGGCCCATGGCGGCGAGCATGGAGAGGTTCACCAGGCTGAGGGTCTGGCGCGGAATGATCCCCCGCGACCACGTGGTATGCCAGTTGGTGTTGGTCGCGCAGATCTGCCAATAGCGGTCCCACTCGGTCATGTTGTCCATGTTGAGATCGACCCACTCGTCTCCAGCGATTTCCCTGCGCGTACGCAGCCCGATGGGGGAGAAATCCTTCAACTCTTCTTCGCTTCGCTTCACTTCGGCTCCTTGTCAACGTGTAAATCGGGGAAAAACCATCGCGATCAGCGTGCTGCTTTAGAGCCCGAGACCTCGATCACCTTCGCCCACTTCGGAATTTCACTGCGGATGAATTCGGCGAACTGTTCGGGCGTACTGGACGTCGGCTCAATCCCAGCGGCGAGCAGGCGGCTGCGAACCTCCTGCGTGGCCATGGCCTCCGTCAACGCCTGGTGCACCTTCTGCAAGATGGCCGGCGGCAGTTTGGCGGGACCCACCACGCCAAACCAGCCCGAGGTCTCGTAGCCCGGCACGCCGGCCTCGGCAATTGTCGGCACGTTGGGAGCGCTCAGCGCGCGCTTGCGGTTTCCCACGGCAAGGAGCTTGAGTTTGCCTGTGGCCACGTGCGGGCCCGCGGACGGCAGGTCGAGGAAACCCACCTGCACTTGGCCTGCAAGCATGTCAGTGACAGCCGGTGCCGTGCCCTTGTAGGCGACATGCTTCATTTTCGTGCCGGCCATGACGTTGAACAATTCACCCGAAAGATGCATTGTGGTACCCACGCCAGCGGAGGCGAAGAACAGCTTGCCAGGATCACTCTTGTCCGCCCCGATCAAAGCCTGCACCGACGTGGCCGGGACCGAGCTGTGGACGACGAGCACGATGGGCAGATCGGCGATGAGCGCCACCGGGGTGAAGTCCGTGAGCGGGTTGTAGGGCAGCTTGTCCATCAGCGACACATTCACCACCAGCGGTCCGGGAGAGGCAAGCCCGAGCACATAACCGTCGGGATCGGCCTTTGCAACGGCATCAAGGCCGATGTTGCCGCCCGCGCCCGCCTTGTTTTCCACAATGACGGTTTGGCCGAGGCGCTTGGAAAGTTCCGGCGCCAGCACGCGTGCCAACGTATCGGTGCTCCCTCCAGGCGCAAACGGGGTGATGAGCTTGATCGGTCGCTTTGGGTAGTCCGGATCGGCCGCTGCGGGCGCGGCAATAAGGACCAAAAGCACCGACGTGAGTAAATTTACAATACGAGGTATCATATTAAATGTTGCTATGTTGTTCCGATATATGGCACAATATACCGCATGGGTACGCCAGTCAAGTGGTGTTCTCCCGAAGCACGATCAGAGAGAAAGCATTCCATGACGCATCCGTTCGCCGGCGTATCGGTTTTGGATCTGACACAGATCTATAACGGTCCCTACGCCACGTTCCTTCTCGCGCAGGCGGGCGCCGACGTCATCAAGATCGAGCCCCCGGGTGGGGAGCATCTCCGCCGGCGCCAAGGCGCGAGCGGGGCGGCCATGCCTTTTGCGATGCTCAACGCGAACAAGCGAACCATGACCCTGAACCTCAAGTGCGGGGAGGGGCGTGCGCTCCTGCTGCAGCTGGTTGCCGCAGCCGACGTGCTCGTGGAGAACTTCGCGCCCGGTGCGATGGACCGCCTGGACCTGAGCGAAGCGACGCTGCGCGAAGCCAATCCGCGCCTGGTCTACGCCTCGGGTTCCGGCTACGGGCGCAGCGGTCCGTATCGCGACTACCCCGCCATGGACCTTACGGTGCAGGCGATGGCAGGTGTGATCGATACCACAGGCTACAACGACGCCCCGCCCGTGAAGGCGGGGCCCGCCGTCGCGGATTTCCTGGCGGGTGTGCACCTGTTCGGCGCCATCGCGGCGGCCCTCTACGAGCGCGAGCGCACGGGCAAGGGCCGGACCGTGGAGGTGTCGATGATGGAAGCGGTCTATCCGACCCTCGCCTCGGGTCTCGGTCTGTTTTACGGCTCTGATGGAAAGGACGTTCCGCGCACGGGTAATCGTCATACAGGCCTCTCGCTGTGCCCGTATAACGTGTATCCAGTGTCTGACGGCTATGTTGCGATCATCACCAACAACGACCAGCACTGGCGCTGGCTGGTGGAAGCGCTGGAGGCACGGCGCTTGCTGGACAACCCCCGTTTCGCGAGTGTGGGCGAGCGATGCAGCCACATGGATGAAGTCGACGGCGAGATTGCCGCTCTCACCCGCCATTACACGAAGGCCCAACTGTTCGGGCTGCTGATCGGCGCGCGCGTTCCTTGCGCGCCGGTGCGAACGTTGACTGAGGTCGTCAACGATCCACACCTTCACGAGCGAGGCGCATTGCGCTGGATCGACCACCCTGAATACGGCCGCATCGTCGTCAACACCAGCGCGATTCGCTTTGACGGTCCCGACGGCGCCGTCGAATATCAGCCAAGCCGGCCCCTCGGCGCCGACACTGAAAGGATTCTTGCCGAGCGTTTGGGGCTTGACGATGATCGCATCGAAGCATTGCGTCGCCAACACGTGGTCTGACGAGGCCACTCCCACAGGCAATGACCCTCTAATAATTCAACGCACAGCATGACCACAGACAGCTGGGAACTCCCCGAAGAACTCCGCCAAATCCAGGACACCGTCGCCCGCTTCATGGCCGCGGAAGTGAAGCCGGCGGAAGATCAACTGCCGCATGACGCGTACGAGCTGCCCGCCGTCGCGCTGGACAAGCTGCAGACCAAGGCCCGCAACATCGGCCTGTGGTGCGTGCGCTCACCGGTGGAATATGGCGGCGCCGGCCTCAGCCTGCTCGGGCAGGCCGTGGTGGCCGAAGAAGCCGCCAAGTGCCGCATGGGTGCATACGTTCCGGCGTGCGGTGCCTTCGGCGCCGATCCGCCAAATGCCATTTATCTGGGCACGCGCGAGCAGGTCCAGAAGTATGCCTTGCCCGGCATCCGCCAGGGCAGGAAGGTCTACGTGGCGATCAGCGAGGCCTCGGGCGGCTCCGACCCGGCCCGGTCGATCCGCGCGCGTGCCGTGCGCAAGGGCGACCGGTACGTCCTGAACGGCAGCAAGATGTGGATCACCGGCGCGCAAGGAGCCGACTGGGGCCTGGTGTTCGCCCGTACCGGCGAACAAGGCGACCGAGGCGGCATCAGCTGTTTCATCGTCAACGGCACGCCGCGCGGTACGAGTATGAAGCCCATCCCCGTCATCCGCTCCTACGCGCCCTACGAGATCACTTTCCAGGACGTCGAAATCCCGGTGGAGGATCGCCTGGGAGAGGAAGGCGCAGGGTTCGCCGTCTGCGAAAAGTGGCTCGTCGAAGGCCGAATTCCCTACGCCGCGGGGACCATCGGCATCGCGCAGGCCGCGCTGCAGATCGCGATCGACTGGGCTCGTCAGCGCGAAACCTTCCGCACCAAGCTCGCGGACAAGCAGGCGGTGCAGTGGATGATCGCTGACAGTGAGATGGAACTGCGCGCCGCTCGCCTGCTCACCTGGCAGGCCGCGTGGCAAGGCGACCTGGGTCGCGGCGACCTGAAGATCGCCTCCTCGATCGCGAAGGTCACCGCCACGGAAACGGCAGGGCGCGTGGTCGACCGCTGCATCCAGATCCTCGGCGCCCTCGGGCTCTCGCAAGAGCTGCCGCTGGAGCGCTGGTTCCGCGAGCTGCGCATCAAACGCATCGGCGAAGGCCCCTCCGAGGTCCACCGAATGGTGCTGGCGCGTCACTTGCTGGGCACCGGCGGCTGAGGGGCACGAGATGGCGATCGACTTCGAACTGATGGACGGTGGAATTGCCCTTATCACGATCAACCGGCCGGAGAAGCGCAATGCGCTTGATGCGGAGCACTACGAGCAACTGTCGCAAGCGTGGACTCGCGTCCGCGACGATGAAGCCATCCGGGTGGCCGTCATCACCGGAGCTGGCGACAAGGTCTTCAGCGCCGGCGCCGATCTGAAGTCGTGGATCGGCCGATCCGTTCCGCCAGCAGAGTTCTGGCAGACGCAGAAAGGCATGCTGCTCAATCGCGGGCTGGAAGTGTGGAAGCCGGTGATTGCCGCCATCAACGGCCACTGCCTGGCTGGCGGCATGACGCTCATGCTCGCGACGGACTTGCGCGTCGTCGCCGAGCACGCGACGTTCGCGCTCAGCGAGGTTAAGCGCGGCATCATTCCCGCCAACGGCGGGACACAGCGGTTGCCGCAGCAACTGCCACACGCCATTGCCATGGAAATGCTGCTTCTGGGCGAGTCCATCGATGCCGCGACCGCACTGCGTTGGGGACTTGTCAACCGAGTGGTGCCCGCAGCGCAGGTGATGGAGACGGCGCTCGCGCTCGCGCGGCGTGTCGCCGCCAACGCACCGCTCGCGGTCCAGGCGATCAAGGAACTCGCCCTGCGCGGCCAGTCCGAGTCGCTGTCCACTGGTTTGCGCATGGAGCAGCTCGTACAGCGCGTCCTGCAAGTGACCGAAGACGCCGCCGAGGGCCGGCAGGCATTCGCCGAGAAGCGCCCGGCCCGCTTTACGGGGCGTTGAGGTGAGCCTCTCCGCTCGCTACGTGATTGCCGGCATCGGGCATACGGCTTTCGGCAAGCTTCAGGGAAGCGATACCGTCTCCCTCAATGTCGAGGCCTGCCGCCGCGCTCTCGACGATGCGGGCATCGAAAAGTCGGTCGTGGATGCCGTGTTGGTAAAAGTGCCTACCTCCGCCCATCAATTCATGTATGGGCAGAAGGTTGCCGAAGCCTTGGGCATCCAACCGAGGATCGGTGGAGCATGGGACCAGGGCGGCGCGGCGAACATCACTCTGCTGTCCATTGCCATCATGGCGATCGAGGCTGGGCAATGCGAGGTCGCTCTCATCTGCTACGCCGACAACCCTCGCAGCGGCAATCGGGCGGTGTATGGACGTTCGCGCGGGGAGGAGGCGGCGTATGGCTGGTTCTCCACGGCGGCAGGCTACGCCATGATCCATCGACGCCACATGATCGAGTACGGCACGCCCCAGGAAGCATTCGCAGCGGTTGCCATCGCAAGTCGCCGACATGGCGCCGCGAATCCCAATGCCCAGCTTCGATCGCCGCTCGATATTGACGGCTACATGGCCTCGCCTTGGGTCGTCGACCCTCTGAGGCGAGATGATTGCGCACTCGTCTCTGACGGGGGCGCTGCGCTCGTCGTCATGAGCGCGAAGAAAGCGCGCGAACTCGGTGTGGCTCAACCCGTGCCGGTATTGGGCTTCGGGCATGGCCAGACGTCTTTCGAACTTCCGCAGCGCGCTTGCCTTACATCGACGCAAGCCGCGCGCGCGGCGCACACGGCCTTCGAAATGGCCGGCGTGAAGCCGCAAGACGTCGATGTGGCGCAGATCTACGACTGCTTCACGATTACCGTCCTCATGACACTAGAGGATTATGGATTTTGCGCAAAGGGCGCTGCGGCAAGGTTTGTCGCCGACGGGGCAATCGAGATTGGCGGCAAGCTGCCCATCAACACCAGCGGAGGGTTGTTGTCGGAGTCGGGGATGCCGGGGCTCCAGCTCGTCATGGAGGGCGTGCGCCAGATGCGCGGCACGGCGAACCTCCAGGTGCCCGGGGCGAAGGTGTGCCTCGTCAGCAACCAAGGTGGAACCATGCACACGCATTCGACGCTGATACTGGGCAGCTGAAATGGAACTGCCGAAGCCGGAACCCTCCGATCTCACCCGCCCATACTGGGAGGCGTTGCGAAAGGGACACCTCGTCATCCAGCGATGCAAGTGCGGCCATGCATTTCTGCCTGCCCGCCGCCACTGCCCCTCATGCCTTCGGGAAGAACCGCAATGGGTGCGCGCGAGTGGCAGAGGCGTTCTAATCAGCTGGGTCGTTTACCACGTCGCCTATCATCCCGCATTCGAATCGCGCTTGCCCTACAACGTCGCCCTGGTGCAACTCGAGGAGGGCCCGCAGTTGCTGACCAATATCTTGGGCCCGAACGAGAACCTCTCGGCTGCAGCACCGGTCGAACTGAAGATTGAACGGGAAGGCGACATAATCCTTGCGCGCTTCAGAATGGTCGGCGCCCGATGCTAGACATCTGCGGATGCCGAACTCATCGGGTATCCGATTGCAGGAACTCAATCAGTTTTTCGAAATAGGGTTCTGGCTCCTCTGCCCAGGGTCGATGCGAACTCCCCTCGAATATGCTGACATGGGCGAACCCTAGGGGGAACGCGTCCCGAATTTCATAAGCTACGACGGGAGGGCTTACCGGGTCGAAGCGCCCAGCGGTGATTAATGTCCGGACACGTGTCTTCGCTAGAAGCGGCCTGGCATCCATTGATGCCATCGTGCCCCCGACCTGCCACTCGGGATCATCTCCGATGATTTCGCAATAGACCGACATCCGGTGCTCGTCACGTGGATCATTGCTAAATGGTTTCGACGTCTTCTCCGCTGCGCGGCTGTGCCAGTAGAGGCTCAGGATTCCACCCCCGTACAGTTCCTGATATTCCTCTGCGCAACTCCGGATGCCGGCGGCCCGCAGGACTTCGACGCGCGCCCAGGCTTCCGGAAATTGGTTCTGCACGAAACGATTGACGTTGTCGATGTTTCTCTGCCACGCGGCCGCGCCGTGGC
Source organism: Ramlibacter sp. (assembly GCA_030695945.1). Lineage (GTDB taxonomy): Bacteria > Pseudomonadota > Gammaproteobacteria > Burkholderiales > Burkholderiaceae_C > Ramlibacter. The sequence goes on along the minus strand of JAUYOG010000068.1, from coordinate 34,747 downwards.
CCGCGCTGGAAATGACCAGGTGGGACATGCGTTCAGGGAAACTTGCCGCGTAGAGGAGCGCCGGGTACCCGCCGTAGGAATGGCCGAGTAGCGCTATCCGCTCAAATCCCAGGGCAGCTCGCAGATGTTCGACGTCTTGAGCGTCCCGCTCGGGAGAATGCCGTATCCCGATCGGTAGTTCTGGAGACGACCTGCCTCTGCCGATATTGTCAGGGTAGACCACGGTGTGGCTGGCCGCCAGTCGGTCGAATTCGGGTCGCAGCGAAGTATGTGACGATCCCGGGCCACCAGCTATCAACAGGATGGGTGGACCCGAGCCCATCACTTCATAGTGAATGCGGCCGTGCGGCGTCTTTACCTCGCCAGTCTGCGTCAAAGCTTGGGCCAGGGCATCCTCCGTCGCGATGCACGCGCAAACCAAAGCGCCCGCCTGCACCAGACACGCTATCCACCTTGCAGCCCTCTGCCGCGGTGGAACTGGACAGGACGGAACGTGGATTGAGCGATCGCACATGTGAGCCATCGTGAATTGTTGCCAGTGCGCCGGTACCACCACGGCGATCGGAAGATGGGTTATTCAATCGGTCCCTGCACCCAGGACAGTTGCGTCAATGTGACCAGCAATGTACCTAGACCCGCAGCACGCCTTCATCGGGCACCCAGCGGTATTCCATGTAGTCCGCGGTGCGTCTCGCCACGTCCGAACCGAGCAGTCGCGAGACGACATGGAACGAACCGTCGATACCTGCGGAGATGCCTCCTGTTGTGACTACCTGGCCCGTGTCGACCACGCGCGCGTCGCGACGCAAGATGGCTTGCGGCGCGATTTGGCCGAGGTGCTCATAGACGAGATGGTGTGTGGCCACTGGCAGGCCATCCAGCAGCCCGGCCTGGCCAAGCAGGCGTGCACCGCTGCACACCGATAGAACCACCTCTGCACGGGCCGCAGCCCGGCTGATCCATTGGATCAGGCCCTCGTCGTTCATCACGGTTCGCGTTCCGGAGCCACCTGCCACCACCAGCACATCGTAGGCCGGATGGTTGTCGAAGGTTTCGTTGGGCGAGACCTTCATCCCATTGACCGCCACATACTCGCGCGCCTGCTTCGCCACGAGTGAGGCCTTGAAATGCTGTCCGCCGGAAAGTTCGCCCGTCACGCCGAAGACCTCGAACGGTCCGGCGAAGTCGAGCACTTCGACGCCATCGAATACGAGGATTCCTACGCAGCGGTCCGCGAGAGTGGTGTCAGCCATGGCAGCCGCACGCTTCGACGATACTGCCGGTGGATTGTTCCTGCGGCCCGGTGCCGAGGGCATAACCGTCTCGCACCCAAAAGTCCAGGCCGCCGATCATCTCCTTGGCTTTGAAGCCCAAGCGCGTCAGCTTGTATGCGCCATGCGTGGAAGCATTGCAGCCGATACCGTCGCAGTACACGATGTAGACTAGATCCCTCGACAAGTTGGAGGTCGAGGCCTCCGTCATCTGGCTGTGCGGCAGGCTGATGGCTCCGGGCACATGGCCACGCTCGTAGGCGCGAGCGTTGCGTGCATCTACAACGACAAAACCCTTGACGCCCTGATCCATGTCGTGGAAAACGTCAGCCGGATCCGTATAAGCGGAGAGTTGAAACTCGAGATGCTCGAGCATTCGTTCGCGGGACGGGACCGCACGCTGAAGGACATATGAGACCGCCGCTGCACTCAATTTGCACTCCATGGTTGTTGGGAACAGCCGGCATCTTCGGGGGGCTTGCCGGTGGAATCGGGGCCACTTGGCCCGTCTGCATGGGACCGGATGCCACCGGAGGTGATGCGCCGTGACCGCGCCCGCGAGTCGCAAGGCGAAGCGCCGTCCCGGCGCGCTCATCAGCCTTTTGAAGGTGAAGGGTGACGAGCGAACTCCAATATTCCTGCGGCTGTACCGGCAACTGCGCGCCGCGATCGTCCAAGGCCACCTGAAAGAGGGGGCGCGCCTGCCCGGAACTCGATCGCTGGCTCACGAGCTTGGCGTGGCGAGAGTCAGCGTGGAATCGGCGTACGGGCGCCTCGAGCAGGAAGGACTCGTCCGCCGGCGCAGCGGCTCCGGAACCTTTGTGTCCTTTGGCGCACCTTCGGCCTCATCACCGGGTCGGCTCAAGCCGCAGCTGGCTGCTCTGAGATTGTCACGCCGGGGTGCCGCGATCTTTGCTGGCGGCGGCTGCCTCGACCACCCCGGCGTTCGTCCATTTGGCGCGGGGCGCCCGGATTTGCGCGCCTTCCCCACCGCGCTTTGGAACAAGACGCTGTCGGCGGCAGCCAAGGGTGATGCCGTGGACCTCCTCGACTACGGCAGCCGTGCTGGCTTGGCGCGGTTGCGGGAAGCGGTAGCCGCGTACCTCGTGACCTATCGGGGGGTTCAGTGCGTTGCTGATCAAGTCTTGATCCTGACTAGCAGCCAGCAGGCGCTGGATCTGGCGGCACGGGTGTTGCTGGACCCGGGGGATGTTGTCGCGGTAGAGGACCCCGGCTACCGGGGTGCTGCCACCGCATTCGCGGCCGCTGGGGCAAACCTTCACTCCATCGACGTCGATGCGGACGGAATGGTCGTGGGTGGCCTGGCAGCCTCGCCCAGCGCGCCAAGGCTCGTTTACGTCACGCCTTCACATCAGTTTCCCCTCGGTAGCACGCTGTCACGGCAGCGACGTACTGCACTACTGGCGTGGGCCGATGCCGCGGACGCCTACGTCATCGAGGACGACTACGACGGCGACTTTCGCTACCACGGCGATGCCGTGCCAGCCCTTCAGGGCATGGATCGACAGGGCCGAGTCCTGTACGTTGGCACCTTCTCGAAGACCATGTTCCCGTCGATACGCTTGGCATACCTTGTTCTGCCGCCGCCGCTTGTCGAGCCCTTCACGGTCGCACGAAGCGTGGTCGATGGCCATACCAGCCAGCTTTTTCAGGCGGCAATGGCGTCTTTCATGATTGACGGTCATTTCGCGGCGCACATGCGCAACATGCGCTCCCTGTACAGTGCGCGCCTCGCCGTGCTGCAGGAGGAGGTGTCCGCGCGCCTGCGCGGGTACGTGACCTTGCTGGATGCGAGCTGTGGGCTTCAGGCCGCGGCGCTCGTCGATGAACCGCAGCGTTTCGAGACGGTGCATGCCGGCGCAACCGCCGCAGGCTTGCATCTGCCGCGGCTGGACGAACTCTACCTTCGCAGACCTCTGGGGTTGCAAAACGGCTGGATCCTCGGCTTCGCTGCGCTTGCGCCGACAGAAATCCGGGCTGGCGTCCACGCGCTTCGGAGCGCCTTCCAGTAGCAGCGGATCTGCCACAGCAGCCGAAGTGGTCTGGTGACGGGCTCCGCAGGAGGGATCATGCCTGCGACCGACTCCAGGAAGCACTGCATGCCATCGATCGCCTTCGCCACCTGCAGCGACGTGCCGGAGATCTCCGAAGACGACGCACCGAGCCGCGAGCCCACCTATGCACGTGTGGATTTGGTGGATACCCCGCGCGGACCGGTGCTCATGGAAGTCGAGCTCATCGAACCAGTGCTGTTCCTGCGCAGCTGCAGCAGCGCGTCGCACCGAATCGCAGACGCAGTGGCGCGCCAAATTTCCTCACCCATTCGCAGGCCACTCACATGAGCATGACACTCTGGATCTGCCTGATTTCGCTGGGCGCTCTTTGGGGAGCCTCTTTCGCTTTCATCGGCCTCGCGGTCCCTGACTTCGGCCCATACATGACTGTCCAGATCCGAATGGTGATCGGTGCTCTGGCGCTGTGGGCCTGGACGGGCAATCCCTTTGGAAACGCGCTGCTACGCCATCGCGGTACGGTAGCCGCGCTGGCCGCGGTGGGCCTGTTGAACGCCGCCGTGCCCTATTGCCTCTTTGCGCTCGTGGTCTCCCTGCAGGGTGCTGCCTTTGGCGCTATCCTCAACGCGACAGCCCCTCTGTTCGCATCGCTGCTGGCGATCACGTTTCTGCGCGATCGCCCGGGTTGGATCACCGCACTCGGCATGTCTGTAGGTTTCGCAGGCACCGCGGCCCTGATGATGGGGCGTTCGGGACCGATCGAGCAGACGTCCTGGCTCGCCCTGTTGCTTGGCCTGTGCGGCTCCGCGATGTATGCCATCAGCGCACTTGTCAGCCGCCGTTTCCTGCGCGCGGTTCCACCCAATCTGCTGGCGACCGCGACCTGCTCCATAGCGGCCTTCGCATTGATTCCTGTAGGGCTCAGCCACTGGTCGACCATTCACGGGGCGTCCGTCCGAGGCTGGACGGGCGCCATCAGCCTTGGGTTGCTCTCCACCGCCCTGGGGCACGTTCTCTACTTCAAGCTGGTTTCGGAAGCTGGCGCGCATCGCGCCCTGTCGGTCACCTACCTGGTGCCCCTCTTCGGTCTGCTGTGGAGCGTCCTGATCCTCGGCGAGCGCCTGACAGTGCTCACTGTTCTCTGTGCGATTGTGGTTCTCGGCGGCGTCGTGCTTACCGTGGGCCTGCCGTCACGGCAGAAATGACCGACATGCAAGACGCCGTCGTCTGCATCATGGGGAGCTCGATAGCTCGGCGCATGCATGGGCGTGCCCGCCGTTCTCCATCCGTGCAATGAATTTTTCGACCAGTTCGCGGCCCCCAACGGCGAGGTCTTCGACACCTGTGCCCATGGCATCGGTGGCGCACTCCTCGCTCCGTTCCGGCCAGTTGCCCAGCGGGTTTCGCTCAAGTCGGCAAAGACCCTGACGCGGCAACAGATTGCCGGTGGGCCTAGAGTGCCGGCATGCTTCCCGAACCACGGCTGCCGACCGGGATCCTGGGCTTCGTCCATCGCCATGCGCGGCTTCAGGAACGCACTGGGGCGCGCGCCGAGTGAGATCGGGTGCCTGACCGCCCAAGTCGGATCAACTGAGGTAGCCGCATTGTCGAGGAGTCGAGAAGCATGAACGCTCAGGAAAATGTCACTGCCGCCCCGGACTGCCCGGATGAGAGGCTCCCTGCCAATCACGCCAACCCTGCCTGCCTGCAGAATGTCATCAATGCAGTCGCGGTGCTCAACGGGCGCTGGGCACCTGCGGTGCTCGCGACGCTTTACGTCATGGAGGTTCCCTGCCGCTTTGGCGAGCTCCAGCGTCGCATCACCGGCATCTCGCAAAAGGAGTTGGCGAGGCATCTCGCCAACCTGGCGCGCCAAGGGGTGATCCGCCGGGAGGTGGTTGCGCGCACGGTGCAGTACTCGTTGACGGCCGATGGCCTGCGCTTGCTCGGACGCATGAAATCCCTGGGTGAGTGGAATAGGGATCGCGCGGCGGTTACGGGCCGTGCGCATGACCGCGCCCGTGCCGCCTCCTGGATAGACCCCCTCATACGCTGATGCGCCTCGTCACTCCGGTCCTAAGGCTGGTGACACGTCGGTAAGTGCCGTTGGAAGTTGGGACACTGCCGCTTCTTTCCAATGGAGCTGTGCATGTCGATCACCCTTCCCCTTGCCGCCGACGTGTTCCGCGTCATCGCCGGATACATGTCCTGAACGGAGCTGGACATGTTGGAACAACCTTTCACCTTTCCCTGCGGCCTCACGATCGGCAACCGCATCGCCAAGGCATCCATGACCGAGCGGCTGGCGGAGCCGGACGGCACGCCGGGCATCAAGCTCCTCCGGCTGTACCAGGCGTTCGCAAAAGGGGGCGCCGGATTGATCCTGAGCGGCAATGTCGCCGTCGACCCGGACCACCTGGAAGGGTATGGCAACATGACTTCCGAGCACCTGCCGGGATCCGCGTTCGCCGAGCTAGCGCGGCATGCACAGGTGGGCAGTGCGCGCATGCTGCTCCAGCTGAATCATCCCGGCCGGCAGGCGATGCGCGATGTGGATAGCGCGCCTGTCGCCCCAAGTGCCGTCCCGTTGCAGGCGAAGCGCTTTTTTGCCATGCCCCGGGAGATGACGGACGGGGAAATCGTGTCTCTGATCGCCAGATTCGCTGAGGCGGCCGAAGGCGCCGAGCGCGCCGGTTTTGCCGGGGTCGAGATTCACGCCGCGCACGGCTACCTGCTCAGTCAGTTCCTCTCTCCGAATATCAATCGGCGCACCGACCGATGGGGCGGCGACATCGCGGGCCGCGCCCGGCTCCTTCACCAAGTCATATGCGCAGTGCGCGCCCGCGTCGGCAAAGGCTTCGCGGTCGGCATCAAGCTCAATGCTGGGGACTTCGTGAGCGGCGGGCTGGCTCTCGAGGACGTGGCGGCCGTTGCGAAAACTGTCTCGAAGGAACAGATCGATTTCATTGAGCTGTCCGGTGGAACTTTCGAGCGCCCCGCTTCTTTTGGCTACGGCTTGTCGCCAAGCACCGCCAAGCGCGAAGGCTACTTCATAGAAATGGCGCGAATTGTGCGTGATTCGACGGCCGTGCCCATGATCGTGACGGGCGGGTTTCGCACACGAGACGGGATGGAGAGCGCGCTCCAGAGCGGCGCCTGCGACCTGGTCGGGCTGGCGCGTCCGCTCGCGCTCGCTCCCGACCTGCCGGCCCGCCTGCTCGATGGATCTGTCGAATACGGGAGCGTCGCCGACCTTCGGCTGCCACGCGGTCCAGCCGCATCGCTTGCCGAGCTATCCTGGTACCGCGAGCAGCTCCTGGCGATCTCGAAAGGCGGGTCGCCGCGTGTACGGGGAAACGGCAGTGTTGCGCTGATCCGCACGTTGCTGCGCGACCGTTGGCTCAAGTTCAAGCACGTGAGATACCGGAACCGGCGACCGGCCGCTGCCCGGCCGCTGCCCGGCGTCGCGAGTCGACAACCATGACTAGCCCTGTATGCAAGCCACCTGCCTCAGTGTCAATGGGGCGGCAGGTCTATGTGGATGCAGTCCGTGGGCGCCACGGCAGCTATGAGGAATGGGTCGCAGAGTTCGCGCGAAAGTGGCAGCGCGGACGGGCTTCCGCCGAAGACTTCATGGACCTCATGGGGCCCGAGATTCGATTGATAGCACCTGGCCTGCGTCCGACGATCGGGCGCGACGCGGGTACGGAGGCGTTTCGCCGAGCCTTCATGGTCATGCCCGATCTCACGGCGACCGTCAGCCGATGGGCAGAGCGAGGCGACCGGCTCTTCATTGAAATGACCTTCGAAGCGACTGTTGGCGGCCGAAGGATCGCGTGGCCCAACGTGGATCGATTCGTTTTCGAAGGAGGGTACGCGGTCGAGCGTGCTGCCTACTTCAACCCAATGAAGGTGCGCTCGGCGTTCTTACGGTCGCCCTCGGGGTGGATGCAGCTCGTAAAGCGCCGCTGGGTGGGACTCTAGCCGGGAGGATTGCTGGCACAGCCGCATGCTGCTCGCGTGAGTGCAACTTCATTGAGCAGCCATTGCCGAAAGGCCGCAATCTTGCCTGCTTCGCCGGCGCGCGGGGAACGCACCAAGTAGTAAGCTTGCGGAACTTTCAGTGATTGATCTACAGGCCTGACTAATCGACCTGCCGCGAGGTCGTCAGCCACAATGATGCTTCGCCCTAGCAGCAGGCCGCGCCCATCGACGGCGGCCTGCACGGCCAAGCCCGAATCGAGAAACAGTCCTTTGCTGCAGTCCACACCAGCTATGCCGTGCATGTGCAGCCACGCACTCCAACCCGGCAGCTCACCGTCGCGCAGGACGGTGGTGTCGTGGATCAGGGGCAACATGCGCAATAGCGCAACGAGATCTCTCCTTTGGGACGTACTTATCAGTGCAGGACTGCCCACTGGGAAGACGTGTTCCTCAAAGAGGTACTCGGCAGAATAGCCTGCATAGGTGCCGCGTCCGTAACGGATGGCCACATCCACGTTGTCGTTGTCGAGGTCGACCACACGTGGCGTGGCATCCAGCTTCACGCTGATGGCCGGGTGAAGGTTGTTGAAACGGTGAATCCGGGGCAGCAGCCATCGGGAAGCGAACGAAGGCGACGCAGATACGCGAATGCAGCTGCGCAGCTCTCGGTGTTGCAGGAGTCCGACGGCACCCGCGATGCTTCGCAGGCCGTCGCGGACACCCACCACGACCTTCTGTCCTTCGGGGGTCAGCGCAACCCCTTGCCCTGTTCGGAAGAAAAGACGGACATCGAGGTAGCTCTCCAACGTGCGGACGTGCTGGCTCACCGCCGCGGGCGTTACGCTGAGTTCTTCCGCAGCGGACGCGAACGTCCCTGCCCGGGCGGCGGCTTCAAACGCTACCCAAGCTTGCAAGTGAGCGATCTTTCCCGGCGGTTGTGTCATGGGTCGACGCAGGATATCCAAAGCCCGCAGACCTCGCGTGCCGCGGGGTTAAGTCGGACTTGCCGGTACGCAATCCATTGTTGGCAACGCCGTTGGGGGCGGAGGTGCAGAATCGATGATCTCCAGAAGGGTTCCCTGCATGCACATTCCCAGCACACTGCCACAGCCTCTCGGCGCCTACGCAGCCGTGATCTTGCGTGGAGAGACGGGTTTTGTGTCCGGCCAGTTCCCGATCTTGCAGGGCAAGATGATGTGGACGGGTCGCCTCGGCCTGGAGCTGAACGAGGATGAGGGTCGGCAGGCTGCTCGCCTTGCGGCGAGCAACGTGCTGGGCCAGATCCGGCAAGCCCTTCCCGAGCACTGGGACCGGGTCAGCCTAGCGCGCCTCGATGGCTACATCGCGAGTGCCCCAGGCTATCCCCGCCTTCCCGGCGTTCTCGATGCAGCGTCGGAGTTATTCCTGAAGGTTCTCCAGGAACGTGGCCGGCACTCGCGTGTGCTTGTTCCGGTGAGCTACCTGCCGGGTGATGCGGCTGTCGAACTGGCGGTGACATTCCACGTTGACACCCTTTAGTGAGGCACAGAGGCACTCGCCCCTGCTATCTGCGAATCAGGTGGGCGTAGCGGTCCTTCACCCCGGGCTCCCACGGCTCGCCCAGGAAACGCCAGCCGACACGCGGCATATAGCCGTTTCGAGAACCCAGCTCGGCTGCGAACAATGTCATCCGCTCCACGACCCGCGCATTGCGCTGGCCACCCGCGTCGACGAAGCGGAACGGGGCTTCCTGGAATAACGCCATCGCTGCTTCCTTGGCCTGCGTGTCATCGCCGGTCACGTACACATCGCTCACGCCCTGCGGAAATCGGGGTTCGTCGAACGCCTCCCAGAAGATGTTCTTGAATATCCCGACAACGCGCGATTCTGGAAGTCGCTTGGCAAGCTCCTCGCCCGCGCTGGTCGTCCAGGGAAGGACGAAATCGGAATAGTCGGCGTTGAACGGATTGAGGATGTCCAGCACGATCTTGCCGGCCAGCGCGTCGGCGTGCTCACCGATGAGTTCGAGCAGGCCGTCGCGCACGAAAATTGCAGGCAGGACGAACGGAGCTTGCATGGCCTGTGCGTAGGTGACGCCTCGCACCCGGCCCTCGCTGAGCCCCTGCGCAATCCGCTGCGCACGGGCCGGGTCTCGCGAGCCGAGCCATACCTCGTGTCCGCCTTGAACGAGTAAATCCGCAATGCGCACCGCCATCCGTCCGGTGCCGAGAATTCCAACAGTTTCCATGATATGTCCGAGTAAGAGGGAACTGGATGGTGGCGCGCGGCTGCCTCAGTTGCAGACAGATCTGCTTGTGGGACGGCGACAAAGCCTAATGCGTACCGCGCCCCTGCTGGGGCCTGTAGTGTTGCCGGCAGGGGGCGTGGCGCAGACCGCCGGGGCTCAGTTCCTGATTCCCGCAGCTGGCCGAAGCATCCAATGATCTGCTCGACCCAAGCGTCGTTCACGGAATCTGGCTGGCCGCAACTTCGGTCATCAGCCAGTGAAGGATCCGCAGTTGGCGCTCGTCTTGAGCCGACCGCGGCGCCGTGACCCAGTAGTAGGACCACCGGTATTTGATGGGCTTTCCGACCGGAACCAGGGTGCCATCGCGGATCGCATCCTGCGCCAGGCTACCCCGTACCAGAGCGACACCCTTCCCATGCTGGGCGGCCTTTACCACGGCAATGGCGTCATCGACCGCCACTGAGCGCTGCTCGCCATCGTGAGCCCGCGGGCTCCAGCGCGTCCACGGATCGATCGCACTCTGCAGGAGCGGCACCCCTACCGGAACTTCCCCCGGACCGAGTCGGCCCACCTTCTTGCATAGCGCCGGGCTGCACACCGGCACCAGGTTTTCATCCATCAGTTTTTGCGACAACAGGTTCGGCCACGCTCCATCGCCGAGCCGGATGGCGGCATCGGCCTCCCCGCGCGCGGGATCCACCCGTTCACGACCGGCGATCACCCGCATCCGAAACGAGGGGTTGGCGGCTTCGAACCGCGCGAGCCGCGGCAGCAGCCAAAGATGCAGGAACGCGGGCAGGACGGAAACCGTGAAAGGTTGTGCGCCTGCCGCAGTGCGCAGCGAAACGACAGCGTCCTCGATCTGGCCTAGGCCGCTGACAACGGACGGAAGCAGCGCTGCCCCGTGCGGTGTGAGCTCCAGCCGCCGCCCCGCGCGGACCACCAATGGCAGCCCCACGAAATCCGTGAGGTTCTTCAATTGCATGCTGACGGCGGAAGGCTGGACGTTCAGCGCCTCCGCGGCCCGCGCCATCGAGCCCAGGCGCGCCACGGCCTCGAAGACCCGCAGTGAATTGAGCGGCAGACGGGAGATCGCTTTCATGCTTCAGATTATCTGACGGAGGCGACAGGAAATCGAACGCCGGGCGAGGCATGTGCGTGAGACATTGCCGGCGATCCAAGGAGCTTCCATGACCTATCACCAACCGCTCGCCGCTGCGGCAGCTGCGGCCGTATTCACCTTACAGCTCGGCACGGCCGTCGCCGCGAGCGACCGAACGCCACCAGAACCGGCACGATCGAATGCTGCTGTCGCAGCCCTCGAACTCAAAACCCTGTCGGACGCCAGGTACCGGGCCATCTTTTGTGGCCTGGAAGGCACGGAAACCGGGCCTGGCTACTCGCGAGCCTTGGCCCTGGACCTGAATGCACTGGAGGCGGCGGGCAGGACCACGGTCGAGGCCATCGCCTACATAGAGGCACGGGCTTGTGGTCGGAAGTGATGGGCGAGACGTGGCCCTTCGCGATGGAATGCAAGCGATGGCCCAGGTAGCCGCTGGCCAGTCGCTTCATGGCCGCAATGCGGACGGTCCGCTCTGCGGATCCGAGATGCCGCCGCCATGGACATGTGTGGTTTCCAGTTGGTTACCGGACCTGGAATGCGCCATGATCGACGCCTTCAACAGTGAATGATTCCTCGCGACCCCATGAAGACGCGTCCTCCATCGACATGGCAATATGTCCATAAGTTGTTCACGCCACCCACCTAGCGCTCAGAAAGGAAACCTCATGTCGCTGCAGGACCGCCTTGATGCACTCAAGGCACAGTTGGCTTCAAGAAACTCGCCGGAAGCGCAGGCGACCATGCGCCGCGCAACGGAGGCGCTCCTGGCCTCTGGCATGGCGCAGCGGGCGATCAGGACCGGCGACAGGGCGCCTGCTTTCATGCTGCCTGACGTGAATGGTGCGATGGTGCGCTCCGATGAATTGCTCTCGCGTGGCCCTTTGGTCGTCAGTTTCTACCGCGGCGTGTGGTGTCCCTATTGCAATCTCGAATTGCAGGCTCTGCAAGAGACGCTGGAGGAAATCCGTGCGCGTGGCGCAGAGCTCGTCGTGCTATCCCCGCAGAGCGCAGCCAACAGCAGGCGGTCAACGCGTATCGCAGGGCTTGAGTTTCCCATGCTGATCGACAAAGCCAACGCGGTGGCAGCGGCATTCGGGCTGCGCTTCAAACTACCTGACGATCTGATCGCGCTCTACAAGGGTTTCGGCAACGACCTCGCACTCGCAAATGGCGATGACAGCTGGACACTTCCAATGCCGGCCCGCTTCGTCATCGATCCTGTCGGCGTGGTGAGATACGCAGAAGTCAATCCTGACTACAGCGTACGCCCGGAGCCGCGCGACCTCCTGCCAGTCTTGGACGACATCAATTGGCATTGTGCTGGGAATCCGGACGGGCCCGTCCGTCGCGTGACCTGACGCGTCGCGCGGCATCGACGTGGCGTGCTGGCAGTCTCGATGCCCGTGATGATCGCTGACCAGACTCTCGGGAGAAATCGATGAAGGTGTTCGTGGCAGGAGCGACCGGAGCGATCGGACGGCAATTGGTGCCTCGCTTGGTGGCCGCAGGTCATCATGTTCACGGCATGACACGCAGTGAAGACAAGCAGCCGATGCTTCGCCGGATGGGTGCAGTGCCCGTCGTTGCGGATGCGCTTGACGCGCAGCAGGTGCTCAGGGCGGTCGAGTTTGCCGCGCCGGATGTGGTGGTACATCAGCTGACAGCGATCGGCAAGATCGATACGCGCCATATGGCACGAGACTTCGCGGCGACCAATCTGCTCCGTACCACAGGCACAGACAATCTGGTGGCGGCCGCGCAAGCGCTCGGGGTCCGTCGGTTCGTCGCGCAGAGCCATGTCTCGCCCTATGCGCGAAACGGGAAGGTGCCAAAGGACGAGTCCGACGCCTTCGACCCCACGCCGGTTCGGGAAATGCGACCGAACCAGAAGTCTATCGAACATCTTGAGACGGCCGTTCTCACTGCAACAGGGATGCTTGGCATAGTGCTGCGCTACGGCTGGCTCTACGGACCGGGGACGTCGTTGACGCCGGGGGGCGAAACTTTCGAACTGATCCGGCGGCGCAAGTTTCCCGTGGTGGGAGACGGCGGTGGCGTGTGGTCATTCGTGCATGTGGGAGACGCTGCCGACGCTACGTTGGCGGCGATCGAGCATGGACGCGCAGGCGTCTACAACATCGTCGACGATGATCCCGCACTGGTTGCGCATTGGCTGCCCGCTTTGGCGCAACAGCTGGGTGCGCCAAGGCCAATGCGAGTGCCGCGGTTCGTGGGGCGATTCTTCGCCGGCGACGCGGGCGCCGTCATGATGACGGAACTGCGCGGTGCTTCGAATGCGAAAGCCAAACGCGAGCTCGGGTGGCTTCCCGCGCATCCGAGCTGGCGGGACGCACTTGCGCAGGAGTCAATATCGCGCGGGCTGTGAACAGAAACTGACAAACCGGCGGTCTGCCGGATGGCTGCCTGCACTGCTCTGTGTTATCGCTTGCAGTCACGAACTGAGAGCATCGCCCGCATGGCGTTTGCCGCGAAAGCGCCGCGGCTCGGCGCCGTGTTCGCGGCGGATGAGCCGACGCAGCGTGGACGGCTCGGCATACCCGACGCGCTGCGCGATGGTGCCGAAAGGCAGGCGCGTCGTCTCCAGCAGCTCGACGGCGCGTTCCACGCGAAGCTTTTGCACGAAGCGCACCGGCGACATGCCGAGCGTCTGCTGCAGCCTCCGCGCGAACGTGCGTGGCGACAGGCACGCCGCCTCAGCCAGATCATCCATGGTGAAGCCTGCCTCGAGCCGGTGGCGCGCGAAGCGCTCGGCGCGTGCGACGCGCTCGTCGCCGGCGGCCAGATGCCCTAATGCCATGTAGCGCGCCTGCGACCGGCGCTCGTCCAGCAGCAGATACTGCGCGCACAAGTCCGCCAGCGGCCGTCCTGCGTGGCGCGCCACGAGCGCCAGCATCAAGTCGAGATGCGCCATCGCCGCGCCCGCCGTCGTGATGAGGCCGTCGCGCACGATGAGCGCGTCCGTGTCCAGCTTCACGCCCGGATAGCGCTGACGAAACAGAGGCGCCAGCCACCAGGTGGTCGTGGCGCGCCGCCCTTGCAGCAGCCCGGCTTCGGCCACCAGGAAAGTGCCCGAGCAAGAAGTGGCGATCTCCGCGCCGGCAGCGGCAGCGTGCAGCAGGCGCTCGCGCCCCTCGACGGCGCCGCGGCGCGCCAAACCCTGCGCCATGGACGCTTCATCAGAGAGACCCAAACCTGGGACGATGACGAGGCTGGGTTCACCGTCGCCAGTGCCGGTCGGCAGAGCGGCACGCATCAAGCCCTGAACCGACCGCGCGCCCGAGCCTGTCACGCCGACGGCAAACGGTGGTGCGCGACCCGCCGACTGGCGCAGCCGGTTAGCGGTGGCCAGCACGTCGAAGGTGATCGCGATGCTTGAAGCTTGGGCGTGCTTGAGCACGAGGACCTCAACGAAGGTCATGGCAAAAAATCCCCGAACAATGTCGAATTGGACACTAGTTGTAGTTTAGCGCTACGGGCAAGATCGCGGCATGCAGCAACCCGACCTCACCCAAGACGATCCACTCGACGACTTCCAGCGCCGCGAGCTCACCTGCGTAGGCCGCACCAAGCCGGTCTGGGTCGCCGGCAAAGGGCCGGCGGTCATCGTGATGGCCGAAATGCCCGGCATCAGTCCGCATGTGGCTCGCTTTGCGAGATGGGTGCGCGATGCAGGCTTCACCGTCTACATGCCATCGCTGTTCGGCCGCGACGGCGCTGCCGCGAGCGCGGAGGAGGGCGCCGCGGTGTTCCGGCGGGCGTGCGTCAGCGCGGAATTCAATGCCCTGAAGGGGGGCAGCTCCAGCCCTGTCGCTGACTGGTTACGTGCGCTCGCGAAGCACGCGCGCGGCGAATGCGGCGGGCCCGGCGTGGGCGCCATCGGCATGTGCTTCACGGGCAATTTCGCGCTTACGATGATGCTGGAGCCCGCCGTATTGGCTCCGGTGCTTTGCCAGCCGTCGCTGCCCTTGGGCGAGCCGGAGCGCCTGGAGATCTCCCCAGCGGAATTGGACGCGGTGGGTGCAAGGCTGCTGCAAGAGGACCTCACCGTCCTCGCCTACCGTTTCGAAGGCGACCGCTTCTGCACATCGCAGCGATTTGCTGCCTATCGGCAGGCATTGGGGGAACGCTTTGTCGCTCGCGTGCTGCCAGCAAGTGCAGCGAACCGCGACGTGCAGGCGGCGTTTCACGCGCGCCATGTGCCCGTGCCACATAGCGTGGTGACGGTTCACCTCGTTGATGCTGAAGGCGAGCCGACCGCGGCCGCACGCGATGAAATCATCGCCTTCTTTGGGCAGCGCCTGGCCACAGGCGTGCCCGCCCGCAACCCTGTCTAAGGATCTATGGTGGACGCAGAATCAACTCTTTACTTCGCCCAGGGCTCGTGCGCGCTCGCCTCGCTGGCTGCGCTCGAGGAGGTAGGCCGGCCTTTCAAGGCAACGCGGCTGGAGATGGGGCCGAATGGAGCCGGCGGCGACGACTTTGCCCACCTTAGCCCACTACAGCAAGTCCCGGTGTTGCGGACCGGCACCCGCGTCGTTCGCGAGACCGGTGCGATCCTCGCATTGCTGGCGCGCGAGCACCCGCAGGCGCGGCTCCTTCCCGTCGACCCGGAGGGGCACGTCGCGGCAATGCAGTGGCTCGGCTTCCTGGGAGGCACCGTGCATCCTGTCTTTCGTTTGCTGTGGCGGCCGAGTCGCTGGGTGGGGGACGACGAGGCTGCGCAGGCCGCCCTGCGCGCGCACACGCCGCGCTACTTGATGCGCGTGCTTACAGCCGTGGCCACGCAATTGCAGCACCGCGACTGGGTTTTGGCGGAGCGAAGCGGGCTCGACTTCTACCTGCATGTGTTCACCCGCTGGTCGCTGGGCGCCAAGCTGCCGCTGCCGGAGCACCTCATGAAGCATCACGGGCGGGTCGCGGCGCTGCCAGCCATGCAACGGGCAGTGGAACGCGAACGCTCGGAGCCGGCTGCGCATTCGCTCTGAGCGAGCTAACCGTCCCGCGCGGCGACTTCTGGGACGGGGGTCCAGCTCATGCTTCCAGCGCGGCAGCTCTCTGGGAACGTCCTCAGGTACAGCTGCCTGTCCCCAAACCGTCACGGTTGAAATACAAAAAGCCTGCTATCCAAAAGATAGCAGGCTTTTCAACACCCTTGCGGGATGAGTGGTGGGCCCTGAGTGACTCGAACACTCGACCTACGGATTAAGAGTCCGCTGCTCTACCAACTGAGCTAAGAGCCCACTCGAAACTGAAAAAAGAGGCTGTGGTGGAGAGGAGGAGGATCGAACTCCCGACCTTCGCATTGCGAACGCGACGCTCTCCCAGCTGAGCTACCCCCCCACAGCAGCGCGTATTTTAGCAAATACGTGGAGCCGTTTCCGGCGGCGATGCGCAATTATGCCAAAACCGTCGCGGCTTCCCCTGCGGGGCCGGCTCACTCCATGCCGTTTCGGCTGGCGAATTCGACGAAAAGGCCCGCGTGGTCGAGGTCCGCGAGTCCGTGCTCGACGCCGTCCGCATACAGCTGCTCGAAGAGCGCCGTGACCGGCGCGTCGAAACCCACCTCCTCGGCGGTCGCGAGCGCGTTGCGCAGGTCCTTCAGCTGCACCGTCATGCGCGCGCGAGGCGTGAAGTCGCGGTCCACCATCCGCTGGCCGTGCACTTGCAGGATGCGGCTGTCGGCGAAGCCGCCGGTGATCGCCTCCTTGACCCGGCCCATGTCGGCGCCGCCTCTCTGGCAAAGCAGCAGCGCCTCGGCCACCGCGCCGATCGTGACGCCCACGATCATCTGGTTGGCGAGCTTGGTGAGTTGCCCCGTGCCGTGCGGGCCCACGTGCGTCGCGCGCCCGAACACGGCGAATACCGGGCGCGCCCGCTCGAAATCGGCGGGCTTGCCGCCGGCCATGATCACCAGCGTGCCGGCCTCGGCACCGCCGGTCCCGCCTGACACGGGTGCATCGAGGTGGCTGACGCCGTAATCACCCAGCCGCGCCGCGTGGTCGCGCGCCTCGCGAGGCTGGATCGACGCCATATCGATCAGGAGGGTGCCGCGCTTCATCGCCTGCGCCGCGCCCTGGTTGAACAGCACGTCCTCGACCACGGAGCCGCTTTCGAGCATGGTGATCACGATGTCGGCGCCGCGCACCGCCGACGCAGGCGTGCCGTGCACCGTCGCACCGAAGGGACCGAGACGCTCCGCCTTCGCGCGCGACCGGTTCCACACATGGACGGCGTGGCCGGCTTCGCAGAGCCGGCGGGCCATGGGGAACCCCATGGCGCCCGTTCCCAGCAGGGCGATGTTCATTGCGCGGCTCCCTTCCATGATGGTACGGGCCATCATCGAACCGGCGCCGCCGCGAAGGCTGTCAGGCGGCTTTCAACAGCGGCGCGGCAAACATCGCTTCCATTTGTTTCCGGATCTTGTAGGCGTGCGTGGCCGTGTCCATCGCCACGTCGGCCCAGGAGAGGCTCTGTCCCTTCTTCACCGGCCGCACCAGTTTGACGCCATGCGCGAGGCCCAGGGGCAGGCCACCCAGCTGCACGGACCTGGCCGCCGGCAACAGCTTGCCCCACACCGTGTAGCCGCCTTCGCCGTCGAGCGACTCGCCCACGGCCAGGTCGCGCTTGGCCGTGGCCACGACGTCGGCGTTCCAGCAGGTGGCGACTCCCGTCGCCTCGCCGCGCAGCGCGACGCTGGCGACCGAGACGCCGACCTCGAGCCCGATCAGGTGCCAGCGCTTGTACAGCGTGAAATAGCGGCCGCTCGGGTCGGTGTGGGCGTTGTATTCCTCGAAGCAGTTCTTGATGTATTCGGTTTCCGCCTCCACCGTCACCCACACGCCCATGCGGATGTCATAGGGAATCTGGCGGCCGTTCGCTTCGAGCGACGAGATGACTTCGACCATCCCCTTGCGTTCCAGCACGCCGCCCTCGCTGATGGGCCGGGTCACGAAGGGGATGTCCTCGACGCTCGCCGGCGGGTACAGCAGGCCGTTCGACGGGACGCCCAGGCCAGTGGCGTTGGCGACCGCGGTGCTCTCGATGGAAGGCTTGGAGCCGTCCAGGAAGCTGTTGAACATCTTTGGGTTGAGCCCGCCGCGCGTCGCCTGCTCGGGCGTGAGGCCGTAGTAGCCCCAGACCGTTTCGGGAGTCGACTCGCAAAAGTGAGGCAGCCACTTGTGGCCGCGCCCGGCCGCGACCACCGGGAAGCCGCAGGTGCGCGCCCAGTCGAAAAGGTCGCAGATCAGCGCCGGCTGGTCGCCGAACGCCAGCGAATAGACGACACCTGCCTCGGCGGCCTTGCGCGCTAGCAGCGGCCCGCAGAACGCGTCGGCCTCCACCGTCACGTTCACGACATGCTTGCCGTTGGCGAATGCTTCCAGGCAATGGTCCACCGCCGCGATGGGATGGCCGGTGCATTCGACGATGACGTCGATCCCAGGATGCCGCACCAGGGACTGCCAGTCTTCGCCGATGTGCGTCGTGCCGGCCTTGAACGCCGCATCCAGCGACGCAGCCTGCCACTGTTCGGGCTTCCACCCCACGCGGGCCAGGTTGGCGCGCGCGCCGTCCGGCGACAGGTCGGCGATGCCGGCCAGGTGCACGCCGGGAGTGCGCGGAACCTGGGCCAGGTACATGGAGCCGAACTTGCCGGCGCCGATCAGGCCCACGCGCACCGGCTTGCCGGCCGCGGCGCGCTGCTGCAGCTGCGCATGCAGGCTCATGCGACCTCCCGGATCTCATCGAACGGCATCGTCGTCGTCTCGAGCGCGCTCGCGGGCACGCCGTCTTTCCACGGCAGATCCACCGGGTAATCCTTCAGCAGGCAATCGTCGGGCAGGCACTGGATGGGCGCGAAGTCGCGGTGCGCGATGTACTCGGGCCGCTTGAATCTGCGGACGTGGTTGCTCACGGCGCACAGGCTCAGGTACACGCTCACGCGGTTCCAGGGCGACAGGTTGCTGCCCGACGCGTGCACCAGGCAGCTGTGGAAGAGGATCATCGAGCCGGCCGGGCCGTGGGGCGAGACGATGCCGCATCCGACGAGGCGGCCCGACTCGTCGTACCTGCCTTTCCCGCCTGCGCGATCGACCAGCTTCGCGATCAACTCGTTGTCCACCGTCCAGAGCGGGTAGCTGGTGGTGGTGAGGTCATGCTTCGCCTCGATCACGCCCTTTTTGTGGCTGCCGGGAATGAACATGAGCGGCCCGTTGAACTCGTTGACGTTGTCCAGGAAGATCGCGACATTCATTGCCCGCTCGGTGGGCATCATGTCGTCGTTCAGCCAGGTGCCGTAGTCCTGGTGCCACTGCCAGACGTCGCCTTCGAAAGCCGCCTTCCCGTTGATCTTGAACTGGTGCATGTACACCTCCTCGGCAAAGAGGTCCATCACCGGCTGCACCATGCGCGGGTGCCGCGCCAGTTTCGCGAAGGGCTTGCTGTACATGTGCGCGGCGAAGTTCGTGCGCACGGCGTCCTTGCCCTTTTCGCGCACGTTGTACGCCTCGCGGCGCGCGTAGAGCTCCGGCACGGCTTCGTTGAGGGATCGCATCTCCTCGGGCGTGAACTGCCCCGGGAAGAACAGATAGCCTTCGCGGTCGAACTGTTCGAGTTGCTGGGGGGTGAGCTTCACTGTTTCTCTCCTTGGGTTCTCAACACCTGGGTCAGCCGGGCGGCCAGGTCCTCGCTGGCTTGCCGGCTGTGCTGTTCGATGAGGCGGGCAGCGCGGTCGGCGTCGCCGGCCGCGATGGCTTTGGCGATCGCCTCGTGCTCGTCCCAGACTGTTTCGCGCTGCTTCGATTGCTGGAGCACGGCGCCCATCACACGGCGCAGGTGCCGCCAGTGCTGCCGCGCGCTTTGCTCGATGAGGGGGTTCTGCGAGGCCTCGTAGATGGCGTTGTGGAAGGCCAGATCGGCTTCGATCATCGCGCTCACGTTGCGGCCGCGCGCCGCCTTGCGCCCGTGCTCGACCAGCTTCGGGTCCAGCCGGAAACGCCGGGCGGCCGCCAGCCGCGCCGCGAGTGCGTCGAGTGCCCCACGCACCTGGTAGATGTGCGCCATGGCGCCGGCTTCCAGCGGCGCGACGAGGACGCCGCGGCCCGGGGCGTCCAGCACGAACCCGTCCTGCTTCAGCAGCCGCAGCGCCTGCAGCACGGGCTGGCGCGAGACGGCCAGTTTCTGCGCGATGTCCTCCTGGGTGATGCGTTCGCCCGGCGCCAGGGAGCCGTCGCTGATGGCATCGAGCAGGCTGCGATAGACCTGGTCGACCAGGTCAGGCGTGGCTTCGAGCTTGACGAGTTGGGCGGACATGGGCGGGACAGAACTTCGTATACAGAATACGCTCCGCCCCCGGCATTGGCAAGCACGGCAGCAACGCTTGCCGGCCGTCCGCGCGCGTATGCCAAGATTCGCGCCTCGCAAGGAAGATCCAACAATGAGCAAGAAATACGACGGTGCCTGGCTGGACCGCATGTACAACAACCGGGAAATGGTGCCCGCGTACGCCGATCACCTGCGCCGCTGGGCCGCCGATTCCGCCGAGGCGATGCGCACGCAGCCGCGCGAACTCGACGTGCGCTACGGCGGCGGGCCCAACGAGCACCTGGACATCTTTCCCGCGGCGCAAGCCGACGCGCCCGTGCTGTTCTTCATCCACGGTGGCTACTGGCGGGCCCTGGACAAGCGCGACCACTCCTTCGTCGCACCTCCGTTCACGCGCGAGGGCGTTTGTGTCGTCATCCCGAATTACGCGCTATGCCCCGCGGTGACCGTTCCCGAGATCACCATGCAGATGGTGAGGGCGCTGGCCTGGACGTGGCGCAACATCGGCAAGCATGGCGGCGACCCGGGCCGCATCACTGTGGCGGGCCACTCGGCCGGGGGGCAACTGGCGGCGATGATGCTCGCCTGCCTCTGGCCCGTCCATGCCGCAGGCCTGCCCGCGGACCTCGTGAAGGGTGCGCTCGCGATTTCGGGCCTGCACGACCTCGAGCCGGTCATGCACACGCCATTCCTGCAGCCTTCGCTGCACCTGACGCCGGCGCAGGTTCGGCAGGCGAGCCCGGCGCGCCTTCCGCCGCCTGCCCAAGGCACGCTTTACACCGTGACGGGCGGCGACGAGAGCGAGGAGTTCCTGCGCCAGAACCGCCTGATCCGCGATGCCTGGGGAGGCGAGCGCGTGCCGGTGTGCGAAGCCTTGCCGGGGTTGAACCATTTCAGCGTGCTCGAGTCCTTGGTGGAGCCCGGCCAGCGTTTGAACGGGCTGGCGCTGCAACTCCTGCGGGCTTGAGGAAAATTTCATGAAGTGGTTGTACGTGGCGGGCCTGTGCCTGCTGATCCAGGCTTGCGGCGGCGGTGGCGACCCGGTTGCGGTCCCCGAGCCGCCGCCGGCCGAGGAGCCGCAGGCGCCGCAGGCCTGCTCCCTCTCGGACCAGCGCGATTCGCTGCGCGCGTTCATGAACGAGCAGTACTACTGGTACCCCTATCTGGCCCCGCCGGAGGAAGGCGCGCAGACCATGGACGCGTATTTCCGGTCGATGCTGTACAAGGCCAGCGACCGTTACAGCTACACGCAACCTGCGAGCGCCTACACGCAGGTATTCACCGAAGGCCGGCGCATCGGCTACGGCTACGCGTTGGCGTGGGCCGACGATTTGCACACTGCATTGCGCGTGCGCAACGTCGAGCCGCTCAGTCCGATCGCCCGGGCGGGCATCGTGCGCGGCGATACGGTGCTGTCCATGGATGGCGTCGGGCCGGAGGGCATCGTCGGCGGGCAGCTGCGCGCCGTCACCACAGAGGGCGTCCCGCGGAGCATCACCTACCGCGACGCGGCCGGGGAAACGCGCTCGGTCACGGTGGTTTCCGAGGATTTCGCGCTCACGCCGGTTCCCGTGAAGCGCGTGCTCGACGTGACGCGCGACGGCGCGCCCGTCAAGGTCGGCTACCTGGCCTACCATCAGTTCGTAGGCTACAGCAGGGCCGACCTGGGCCTCGCGTTCACGGAGTTCGCCGCGGCCGGCATCACCGAGCTGGTGCTCGACCTCCGCTACAACGGCGGAGGGAGTGTGCTCGTGTCGAGAGACCTGGCCAGCATGATCGGCGGCTCCCGCACCGCGAACCAGCTTTTCGCGTACCTGCGCTTCAACGACAAGCAGGTCGCCAACAACATCCGGGTGGGATTCAATGGCGCCGAGACGCCCCTGGGCATGCCGCTGCCGCAAGGGCTCGCGCGGGTGGTGGTCATTACGTCGCCCGGGACTGCGTCGGCCAGCGAGCTCGTGATCAACGGCCTGAAGCCCTTCATCGACGTGGTGCTGGTCGGCGGGACAACATACGGGAAGCCGTTCGGGTTCATTCCGCGCAACTACTGCGGCACGACTTACAGCGCGGTGCAGTTCGGGGCGCTGAACTCGGCGGGCTACGGCGCCTACACGAGCGGCTTCACGCCTGACTGCGCCGTGCCGGATGACCTGGACCGCCCGCTCGGCGACCCATCGGAGCGCCGGCTCAAGGTCGCGCTCGACTACGTGGCCACCGGCCGGTGCAGCGTGGCCGAAGCGCCGTTGAGCGCCCCGCTCGGGGGTGCACACACGGAGCGGGCCTTCGGCGAGACGGTCCCGAGCCAGATGTTCCTGGACTGAAGTGCCCGGTCCGCCGGCTACATCAGCAGGTGTTCGCCGGCGTTGTCGCCGCCCAGGATCACGTAGTTCACCTTCCGGATGTCCATCAGCTTCCTGCCGCCGGCATAGCTGATGGAGCTCTGGATGTCTTCCTGCATCTCGCGCAGGGTGTCGGCCAGCCGCCCCTTGACCGGTTCGAGGATGCGCTTGCCCTCGACGTGCTTGTACTCGCCCTTGTTGAAGTCCGACGCGCTGCCGTAGTACTCCTTGTACAGCTTGCCGTCCACGTCGACGGTCTGGCCGGGCGACTCCTCGTGGCCGGCCAGCAGCGAGCCGACCATCACCATGGTCGCGCCGAAGCGCACGCTCTTGGCGATGTCGCCATGCTCGCGGATGCCGCCGTCCGCGATGATGGGTTTCGTCGCGACGCGGGCGCACCACTTCATGGCCGACAGCTGCCAGCCGCCGGTGCCGAAACCCGTCTTCATGCGCGTGATGCAGACCTTGCCCGGGCCCACGCCCACCTTGGTCGCGTCGGCGCCCCAGTTCTCCAGGTCGATGATCGCCTCGGGTGTGGCGACGTTGCCGGCGATGATGAAGGTCGTGGGCATCTTCGCCTTCAGGTGCGCGATCATGTTCTTCACCGTGTCGGCATGGCCATGGGCAATGTCGATGGTGACGTACTCCGGCACCAGCCCCTGAGCGGCGAGCTGGTCCACCACTTCGTAGTCGGCCTGCTTCACGCCGAGCGAAATTGACGCGTACACGCCTTGCGCCTTCATCTCGCGCACGAACTTCACGTTGTCCAGGTCGAATCGGTGCATCACGTAGAAATAGCCGTTCTGCGCCAGCCACAGGCAGATCTTTTCGTCCACCACCGTCTTCATGTTGGCCGGCACCACGGGGATGCGGAAGGTGCGCCCGCCCAGCTCCACGCCGGTGTCGCACTCGGAGCGGCTCTCCACGCGGCATTTGCGCGGCAGCAGCAAGACTTTGTCGTAATCGAAGATTTCCATACCAAGCTCCAGAAAGCTGTTTGTCGAACAGGTGAGCGCTTGGACTGTGGCCCGGTGCTTTCCCCGCGGCGGGAGAAACGCAAACCGGGCCGCAAAATGCTTGGGCCCGGTGCTTGATTTTACCCTTGGCCCGAAGGCGCCGCGCATCGGGATTGCGCGATAGCCCTTATACGGCCGCGTGCATCTTCCACCCAGCCCACCACGCGCAGCCGTTTCGGGTCCGCACCTTCGGGAATGCTCATCGGCCGCGATTCGAACAGCCTGCGTTGCTGCGATTTCGATAGCGGCTCCCTCCCATCCCAGGCGGGCTGGAGGGCGTTGCGCACGAGGTTGCGCGCCACGGGCGAGCCCTCCGTCCCGGCCGGCAGGGTCTCCACCAGCAGCAGCCAGGCCTTCCACGGCCCACCGAGCCCGGGCCTGAGCTCGATGGAGGCTCCCAGGTAGCCGTTGAACGCGAGCCCGTGCGCCACCCGCAGCGTGTGGCCTTTCGGCGCCGCACGCCGGCGCACTGTCTCGGCCTGCGCCGGAGCGGGGCGGCCCAGCGCTTCCATCCGTCCCAGGCTGTCGCGGCTGGCCGCGGCCGATAGCGGTGCGTCATCGCCCCTGCTGCCCGGGACGATCCAGTCCAGGGCCAGTTCCCCGCGCCGCGGTCGGGGCGTCGCGGCATCGGTCCAGCAGGTCTCGCAATCGGCGCTGGTGAACCGCTCGAGCAGCCCCACCGGCTGCGGCTGGCCGTCGCTGTCGCAGGAGGACTGCGCCTGGGCCGCCGCCGCGGCAAGCGCGAGGAGGAGAGGGGCCGCACGGCGCGCGGGTGTCTGTTTGTTCATGGGGCGGGCGGGGCCGGTGGGGGTTCCTACAATGCCATATGTTCCCAGAAGTCGACGCGGCGTCCCCGCTCTTACACAACCTCAACCCCGAGCAGTGCGCGGCGGTGACGCTGCCCAACGAGCACGCGCTCATCCTGGCGGGCGCCGGCTCCGGCAAGACCCGGGTGCTGACGACGCGCATCGCCTGGCTGCTGTCCACCGGCCAGGTGTCGCCCGGCGGCGTGTTGGCCGTGACTTTCACCAACAAGGCGGCGCGGGAGATGATGACGCGCCTGCAGGCGATGTTGCCCGTCAACGTGCGCGGGATGTGGATCGGCACATTCCACGGCCTGTGCAACCGCTTCCTGCGTGCCCACTACAAGCTCGCGAACCTGCCGCAGAGCTTCCAGATCCTGGACACGCAGGACCAGCTTTCGGCCATCAAGCGGCTCATGAAGCAGCACAACGTGGACGACGAGCGCTTTCCCGCCAAGCAGACGCAGTGGTTCATCTCGGGCTGCAAAGAGGACGGCCTGCGGCCCAACATGGTCGAGGTGCGCAGCGAGGAGGACCGCAAGAAGGTCGAGATCTACCAGCTGTACGAGGAGCAATGCCAGCGCGAGGGCGTGGTGGACTTCGGCGAGCTGATGCTGCGCAGCTACGAACTGCTGCGAGACAACGACCCCATCCGAGACCATTACCAGCGGCGCTTCCGCCACATCCTGATCGACGAGTTCCAGGACACCAACAAGCTGCAGTACGCGTGGATCAAGATGTTCGCGCAGCCGCGCGACGGCGTTGCGGGCGCACAGCCCAACTCGGTGTTCGCGGTCGGCGACGACGACCAGAGCATCTACGCCTTCCGAGGCGCGCGCGTGGGCAACATGGCCGATTTCGTGCGCGAGTTCCAGGTTCGCCACCAGATCAAGCTGGAGCAGAACTATCGCAGCTACAGCAACATCCTCGATTCGGCCAACGAGCTGATCAGCCACAACAAGACGCGCCTGGGCAAGAACCTGCGCACCGACCAGGGGCCCGGCGAGCCGGTGCGGGTGTACGAGGCGCCCACGGACCTTGCCGAAGCGCAGTGGATGGTCGAGGAGATGCGGCACCTGGTGCGCGGCGACGGGCCCGACGGCGGCTTCGAGCGCAAGGAGATCGCCGTCCTGTACCGCAGCAACGCGCAAAGCCGCGTGATCGAGACGGCGCTTTTCAACGCCGCCGTGCCGTACCGCGTGTACGGCGGCCTGCGCTTCTTCGAGCGGGCGGAGATCAAGCACGCGCTGGCGTACCTGCGGGTGCTCGAGAACCCGAACGACGACACCAGCTTCATCCGCATCGTCAACTTCCCGCCGCGGGGCATCGGCGCGCGCAGCATCGAGCAGTTGCAGGACGCGTCCCGGGCGGCCGGCTGCTCGCTGCACGACGCGGTGAAATCCACCACCGGCAAGGCGGGCGCGAACCTCGGCACGTTCGTCCAGAAGATGGACGCCCTGAGGACGCAGACGGTCGGCCTGACCCTGCGCGAGATCATCGAGCTGATGCTGCAGGAATCCGGCCTCATCGAACACTACAAGAGCGAGCGCGAAGGCGCGGACCGCATCGAGAACCTCGAGGAGCTGATCAACGCCGCCGAGAGCTTCGTCACGCAGGAGGGCTTTGGTCGCGACGCCGTCGCACTGCCCGTGGACGAGCTCGGCCCCGGCATGCTGCGCCAGTCGCCGGCCAGCCAGGGGCTGGACCCCAGCCTGCCCGAAGTGAATGAGCCGGCGCCGGACTATGTGCCCCCCGATGCGGAAACCGGCGAGACGCTGTCTCCCCTGGCCGCCTTCCTCACGCATGCGGCGCTGGAGTCAGGCGACAACCAGGCCCAGGCCGGCCAGGATGCCATCCAGCTGATGACGGTTCATTCGGCCAAGGGCCTCGAGTTCGACTGCGTCTTCATCAGCGGGCTGGAGGAGGGCCTGTTCCCGCACGAGAACTCGATGAACGATCACGAGGGGCTGGAGGAGGAGCGGCGCCTCATGTACGTCGCCATCACCCGGGCCCGCAAGCGCTTGTACCTCAGCCATGCGCAGACACGGCTGCTGCATGGGCAGACCCGCTACAACATCAAGAGCCGCTTCTTCGACGAGCTGCCCGAGGGCGCGCTCAAGTGGCTGACGCCCAGGATCCAGAGCTTCGGCGGGTCCGCCTTCGGCTACGGCGCGGGCTATGCCACATCGCGCGGGGCCGGCGCGGGCTTCAGCAAGGAGAGCTTTGCCAGCCCGCCGGTGCCGGTGCAGAAGGCCGCGCCCGCGCACGGGTTGCGCGCGGGAATGAAGGTCTTCCACACCAAGTTCGGCGAGGGCACGGTCGTTTCGATCGAAGGCCAGGGTGACGACGCCCGTGCGCAGGTGAATTTCCCGAGGCATGGGATCAAATGGCTGGCCCTCTCCGTGGCCAAGCTGACGCCGGTCACCTGAACGCCGGCGACCATGTTAGATTGGCACCGATGGATGCGCGGACGATTCACCGGGGGGACCGGTGCCCGGCGAGGGTTCTGACATGAGCAGCGCGGTTCGCGCGGCCTTGCTGCTCATCCTTGGGGTTGCCGTAGCCGGTGCGGTGATCTGGTGGTTCAGCACCCAGGCCCCGGCCCCGGCGCCTGCCGTGCAGGTGGCTGCGCCGCCGCAGTTGCCGGCCAGCTCTGCTGTTGCAGCTGAGCCCGCCATCCAGCATCCCGTGGAAGAGGCGGCCGGGCCACTGGCTGCCGGCCAAGTGGATGCTGCACTCGCCGAACTGCTCGGCCGAAAGGCCGTGGCTTCCTTCCTGCAGACGAGCGACTTTCCGCGCCGCTTCGCTGCCACGGTCGACAACCTCGGCCGCGCCCATGCGCCGGTGGCACTGTGGCCCGTCAATCCCATTGGCGGGCGCTTCACGGTGCAGGAGCTGCCCGACGGGCCGGTGATCGGAGCGGACAACGCCGCACGCTACACGCCGCTGGTGCTGCTGGCTGAAGGTGTCGATACGGCGCGGGCCGCGCAACTCTATCTGCGCATGTACCCGCTGCTGCAACGGGCCCACGAAGAGCTGGGCTACCCGAAGCGCTATTTCAATGACCGGCTGGTCGAAGTGATCGACGTCCTCCTGGCGACCCCGGAGGTCGATGGCCCGGTCAAGCTGCGCCTGGTCGAGGTCAAGGGCCCCATCCCTTCCGAGCGCCCGTGGGTGAGGTATGAATACGCAGACCCGGCGCTCGAATCCCTCACGGCGGGGCAGAAGATCCTCGTTCGCGCCGGGCCGGTGAATGCGCGCCGCCTGAAAGCGAAACTGGCGGAATTCCGGGGCCATGTCGCCAAGGGCGCGCCCAAGCGGTGATGACGGCTGCGGAAATCCCCGACGACCTGCGGCGCTTCATCCTCACGAGCGTTCCGTCCGTCCCGTACCTCGAGGCGATCCTGCTGCTGCAGCGCGAGCGTGGCACCGGGTGGACGGCGCCGCTGCTGGCGCGGCGCCTCTACCTCCCCGAGCCCAGGGCCGTCGAGCTGCTCGGGTCCCTCCATGCCGCCGGCATCGTTGCCGAAAGCGGGGCGGAGCGGGTCTTCACGTACCAGCCGGAGGCCGAACTCGCGGCCATGCTGGAGCGGCTGGCACGGCTTTATGCGGCGAACCTGGTGGTCGTCACTGACCTGATCCACTCCAGCGTGGACCGCCGGGCATTCCAGTTTGCCGACGCGTTCCGCTTGCGAAAGGACTGATGCATGGCGCCGCTCATCTACTTCCTTTGCATGCTCACGTCGCTGGCCTGCTTCGGCCTGCTGTGGCGGGGTTGGCGCAACAGCCGCTCGCGCCTGCTGTTCTGGAGCGCCTTGTGCTTCGCGGCGCTGAGCCTGAACAATTTCCTGCTGGTCATCGACAAGCTGGTGCTGCCCGCCGCGGACCTGACGCTGTTGCGGCTGGCCATTGCGCTGGCGGCGCCGCTGCTGCTGCTGTTCGGCCTGATCTGGGAAGAGGAGTGACCATGGACCAGATGCTCACGGGTGCCATCGCTGTCGCGTCCCTGCTGGCCTCGCTGTTTTTCCTGCGCTTCTGGCGCCAGACGCGGGACCGCTTCTTCCTGTATTTCGCGCTGTCCTTCCTGATCGAGGCCGCGAACCGGGTGGCACTCGGCGTGCTCTGGGTGGTCGACGAGGACGGCGCGCTCTTCTACAGCGTGCGCGTGGTCGCCTACGGGCTGATTTTGCTGGCGATCTGGCAGAAGAACCGGCCGCAACGCTGATCGGCCGTCACTTCATCTGCATGGCGGGGTGCGCGGAAGGCGGCTGCTGCTCCATGTAGCCCGCGCCGTCCTTCACGCCCTTCTTGCCCGCGATCTCCCACGCCGTGCGCTGGTTCACCAGCCTGGCGAGGTATTCCATTTCCTCGTCGGTGTGGTTGATGGCCTTGGCCGGCGTGAGGAAGCGGCCGTTCCTGGCTTCCACCTCACCCCAGAACGACTGGTGGTAATCCGAGCGGGAAACCGTCCTGTCGGGGCCGGCATTCATGTCGACAACGCCGTAGCAGTTGCAGAAGTAACTGCGGTAGGCCTGTTGGGGGAAGACCTCGGTGTACACGCCGGTGCCGCGGATGCCGGCCGTGAGCGTGGGCGTGACGACCCGGCGGGTGGTGCCGCGGCCCCAGACGCTCGCCACCGCGCCCGTGAGCATCCGCAGCACGCTGACGGCATTGAGCGTCGGGCCGCGCTCGACGGCCATGCGCGTGTTCTGCCGCACCAGGTAGGAGGAGTTGCCCACCACGAACACCAGCTGCGAGTCCGGCCCGGTCTCCAGGCTGTCGCCGGTCTGGATAGTCTGCGCCTGGGTGAGGCGCTGGCCGTTCAGCAGGGCGTCACCGCGCAGTTCGACGATGTTGGTGCGCTGCTGCGCGTGCGCCGCGGCAAACCCGCCCATGGCGCTCCAGGCGGCAGCGGCCTGCAGGAAGCCGCGGCGCTGGAACCACAGGACTTCTTCTTCGGTGCGGCCTTGCAGGGAGTGCTGTGTCATGTGGGCTCATCTCCGGGGGGTTGTTGTTCGGGGTCCGTGCCGCCATCGGCGACGAAGCTGTCGCGAAAGGTGAAGTACAACGAGGTGGAAAACATGGCGGTGATCAGCAGGCCCAGGGGCATGAGGGCGGCTGCCGCAACCTGCGGGCTGCTGGTCATGGTGGCGATGAGGGTGATCACGAGGGCGGCCACGAACACCACGCCGACCCAGGCCAGGGCGTACATGAGGAAAGCCTTGGCGTTGCGCAGGCACGCGACGGTGCTGAAGAACAGGCTCTTGACCGGCGAGACGCCGTGCCAGTGCACGAGGGCGGGCGCGTGCCAGAACATCAGCGAGACGGGCAGGTACAGCAAGGTGCCGACCAGCAGCACCAACTGGAATTGCGGCGTCAACATCGCCTCGGTCGTTGCCGACGCCTGCTGCTGCGGAACATCCACCAGCAGCGGCAGGAGCGTCATCACGATCGTGCACGCCCCGGCGTAGAGCAGGCCCAGCACCAGCATTGCCCGCAGCCGCTGCTTGCCGGCGCGAAACGCGCTGATCAGAACCGTGGGCATGGGGAAGCGGCCCTTTTCGGCCTCCTGGGTCGCCGCCATCAGGCCGAGCGTCGCGGCGGGCACGATGCCCAGCGCCAGCACGAAACCCACGACCGGAATCAGCAGCAGGATGGAGAAGCTGGCCGTGTACATGAAGAACAGGCCGGTGAGCGCCAGGGGCTGCTTTCCGAAGGTTTTGATACCGAGCTTGACCCATTGGATGCCAGTGCGAGCAGGAACGATGTTGAGTTTCATTGGCAGGTACGTGATGGGAGTCGCATTGGACGCGGGTTTATGGCTGTGGTGGCCGACGGGGAGGGTGCTTGCGTGACAAATTTAACGCCGGCGGCCCCTGGAGGGCGATTTTGCGCCGAAGGCTAGAGGCCCGCGGCCTGTTGTACCCGGTGGCGCAGCACGCGCTCGAAGTGCCCCGGGTCGTGCGGCTTCAGCATGGAAGCCTCGCGCGGCAGGTGGAAATCCCACAACCGGGAGATCCAGAAACGCAGCGCGCCGGCGCGCAACATGGCCGGCAGCAGCCGCCGCTCGGCAGCCGCCAGGGGACGCACCCCCGCGTAGGCGCGCAGGAATGCCGCGGCCCGGACCTCGTCGTGCGCGCCGGTCGGCAGGTCGACGCACCAGTCGTTCAGGCACACGGCGAGGTCGAACAGCCAGGTGTCCACGCCGGCGAAATAGAAATCGAAGAAGCCGGTGAGGCGGCCGTCCTCGAACATCACGTTGTCGCGGAACAGGTCGGCGTGGATGGCGCCGCGCGGCAAGGCAGCGTACGCGGAGCCTTGCGCGATGTGGTTCTGGAAGGCCAGCTCGCTGCGCAGCAGGGCGCGCTGCGCCTCGTCCACATGCGGCAGCACCACGGGCACCGTTTCGTTCCACCAGGGCAGGCCCCGCAGGTTGGGCTGGCTGCGCGGATAGTCGCGCGCCGCCAGGTGCATGCGCGCGAGCATCTCGCCGACGGCGGCGCAATGGGCGGGGGTGGGTGCCAGCTCGCTGTGCCCCCGCAGCTTGTCCACCATCGCCGCGGGCTTGCCGCACAGGGTGTGCAGGAGACGGCCGTCCGGGTTGTCCGCCGAAGCGCTCCCGGGCAGGGCCTGCGGCTCGGGCACCGGGATGCCGTGCTGCGCCAGGTGCTTCATCAGGTGCAGGTAGAACGGGAGCTGCTCCGCCGTCAGGCGCTCGAACAGGGTCAGCACGAACTCGCCGCGCTCCGTGGTGAGGAAGTAGTTCGTGTTTTCGATGCCGCCGTGGATGCCGCGCAGCTCGCGCATCTCGCCGAGCTGAAGCGCGCGCACGAGCTCGCCGGCCTCGCCCTCGGAGACTTCGGTGAAGACCGCCATCAGAATTTCAGGACGTTCCAGACCCGCTGGCCGGTGGCGCTGGAGAGGCCGTCGCGGTGGTCGCCCGGGCGCGAGCGCGCCATGTCCGTGGGCTGGATCTCGTATTCGGGCATGTTGCCCTTGGGCTTGACGGTGACGTTCTGCGTCTGGCCCGCGTAGCGAACCTCGTCGATGACGACCGCCTCGTCCTCCACCCGGATATGCTCGACCTTCTGGTTCTTGCGGCCTTCCAGCTGGGGTGCCTGCTGCGCGGGCAATGCAGGCGTCTGCGCCGCCAGGGCGGTGCAGGCCAGGAGCGGGGCGAGGAGAAGGAAGCGCGGGTGCATGGGGAGATTGTAGGACGGCCGGGATGGCGCCACCGCCCGCAGGCACAATGCCTGCCATGAGCGAGCTGACCCAAGATGAAACCACGGAAATAGCCGGGAACGGCGGCAACGGGCGCAAGGTGCTGCTGCTGGTGGACGGCTCCAGCTACCTGTACCGCGCCTACCATGCGATGCCGGACCTGCGTGCCGTCCCCGGCGACCCCACGAGCCCGGCGACCGGCGCCATCCGCGGCATGATCAACATGCTGCAGAAGCTGCGCAAGGACGTGCGCGCCGACTACGTGGCCTGCGTGTTCGACGCGCCGGGCCCGACCTTCCGCGACGCGCTCTACCCCGACTACAAGGCCAACCGTTCGCCCATGCCGCCGGACCTGCGGTTGCAGATCGATCCGATCCACGACGTGGTGCGCCTGCTCGGCTGGAAAGTACTGGCCATCCCCGGCGTCGAGGCCGACGACGTGATCGGCACGCTGGCCTGCATGGCCACGGCGCGCGACATCGAGACCGTGATCTCCAGCGGCGACAAGGACCTGTCCCAGCTGGTCAACGAGCACGTCATGGTCATCGACACCATGAACGACCGCAAGCGCGACGTTGCGGGCGTCGAAGCCGAGTTCGGCGTGCCGCCGCGGCTGATGGTGGACTACCAGACGCTGGTGGGCGACTCGGTGGACAACGTGCCCGGCGTGGACAAGGTCGGCCCCAAGACGGCCGTCAAGCTGCTGCAGGAGTACGGCTCGCTCGACGCGCTGGTGGAGCGCGCGCATGAAGTCAAGGGCGCCGTCGGCGACAACCTGCGCCGTGCGCTGGACTGGCTGCCCAAGGGGCGCGAGTTGCTGACGATCAAGAAGGACTGCGAGCTCACCGATTACATTCCCGGCCTGCCGTCGCTGGACGACATCAAGGTGGCCGATGGCCAGGACACCGAGGGGCTGAAGGCCTTCTACGAGAAGTACGGCTTCAAGGGGCTGGTCAAGCAGCTGGAAACCCACGACGTGCCGCCCGAGCTGATCGAGGAGCACAAGCGCACGAGGAAGGTCGGCACCGGCCAGCCCGCCGGCGGGCTGTTCGACGAGCCCGATCTGTCGGGCATCTCGCAGGCCAGCAACCTGCAATACGACACCATCTTCACCTGGGCGCAGTTCGACGAGTGGCTCGCGAAGATCGAGGCCGCCGACCTGGTAGCCGTCGATACCGAAACCAGCTCGCTCGACGAAATGCTGGCCGAGATCATCGGCGTGTCCTTCAGCGTCAAGCCTGGCGAGGCGGCGTACATCCCCCTCGCGCACAGCTATGGCGACGCGCCCGAGCAGCTGCCGCGCGAAGAAGTGCTGGCGAAGCTCAAGCCCTGGCTGGAAAACCCCGCCAGGCCGAAGCTGGGGCAGCACATCAAGTACGACCGCCACGTTTTCGCCAACCACGGCATCGAGGTGCAGGGCTACGCGCACGACACGATGCTGCAAAGCTACGTGCTCGAAGTGCACAAGCCGCACGGCCTGGCCAGCCTGGCGGAGCGCCACCTGGGCCGCAGCGGCATCGATTACGAGACGATCACCGGCAAGGGCGCGCACCAGATCCCCTTCGCGCAGGTGTCGGTGGAGAAGGCGGCCGAGTATTCCTGCGAGGATTCGGACCAGACGCTGGACGTGCACCTCGCCCTGTGGCCGCGGCTGGAGAAGGACAGCAAGCTGCGCTTCATCTACGAGCTGGAAATCAGGAGCAGCGAAGCGCTGTACCGCGTCGAGCGCAACGGCGTGCTGATCGACGGGCCGATCCTCGCGAAGCAGAGCGCCGAACTCGGCCAGCGCATGATGCAGCTGGAGCAGGAGGCGCACGAGCTCGCCGGCCAGCCTTTCAACCTCGGCTCGCCCAAGCAGATCGGCGAGATCCTTTTCACCAAGCTGGGGTTGCCGGTGGTCAAGAAGACACCGAGCGGCGTTCCCAGCACGGACGAAGAGGTGCTGGAGAAGCTGGCCGAGGACTTTCCGCTGCCGGCCAAGCTGCTGGAGCACCGGGGGCTGTCGAAACTCAAGGGTACCTACACCGACAAGCTGGCGCAGATGGCGCACCCGCGCACCGGCCGCGTGCACACGCATTACGCACAGGCGGTCGCGGTGACGGGGCGCCTGTCCAGCAACGACCCCAACCTGCAGAACATCCCGGTGAAGACCGCCGAGGGCCGGCGTGTGCGCGAAGCCTTCATCGCGCCGCCCGGCCACTTGATCGCCAGCGCCGACTACAGCCAGATCGAGCTGCGCATCATGGCCCACCTCAGCGAGGACGAAGCGCTGCTGCACGCATTCCGCGAGGGCCTGGACGTGCATCGCGCCACCGCCGCGGAAGTGTTCGGAGTGGCACCCGCCGAAGTCACGAGCGAACAGCGCCGCTATGCCAAGGTGATCAACTTCGGCCTGATCTACGGCATGAGCAGCTTCGGCCTCGCGCGCAACCTGGGCATCGACAATACGGCGGCCAAGAACTACATCCAGCGCTACTTCGAGCGCTATCCCGGCGTGAAAGAGTACATGGACGAGACGCGCCTGTCCGCCAAGAGCAAGGGCTACGTCGAAACCGTGTTCGGTCGCCGGCTATACCTGCCGGAAATCAATTCACCCAACGGCCCGCGCCGCGGCGGCGCCGAGCGCGCAGCCATCAACGCCCCCATGCAGGGCACGGCCGCCGACCTGATCAAGCTTTCGATGGTCAAGGTGCAGGACGTGCTCGACGAGCAGAAGCGGCGCACCAGAATGATCATGCAGGTGCACGACGAACTCGTCTTCGAAGTACCCGAGGACGAGGTGGAGTGGGTGCGCAGCGAGATTCCCCGCCTGATGGCCGGCGTCGCCGAGCTGCGTGCGCCGCTGCTCGCCGAGATTGGCACCGGCGAGAACTGGGAGAAGGCGCACTAGTGAGCTGTCCCGTGAGTCACTGCGCGGTCGCGAAGCAAAGCAAGCGCAGTGTCGGGGCGGCGGGTTGTGGACGGTGGGTGGCCGACTCCGCGAATGTCCCCCGTCGCCCTGATCCCGCCCTCAACGCCATGAAATGCTGGGACCGCGCACCAGCTCGCCGCGCCGGCTACTTCGGCGCAGGTCCGGCGCCCATGCTCGTGGAACCTGGGGCGGGTTGATCCGGCGCATTCGTGAGGATTCTTCCGTCACGAGGATCGAGCCACTGCGACAGCGCCGGCGCCGACGGCGCGGCCGCGGCCGCAGTGCCGCCGCTATCCGAGCCGCGATCGACGGGCGGGGCTATCGCGATACCTCCCGCGCCGCCACCACTGCCGCCTGCAACGCCGCCGTCACCACCGGTGTCGCCGGGGCTGCCGCCCGCAGCACCACCACCCGTGCCGCCGCCACCCGTGCCGCCGCCACCCGTGCCGCCGCCACCCGTGCCGCCGCCACCCGTGC
>JAUYOG010000065.1 GCA_030695945.1 Ramlibacter sp. | reverse complement strand
AGGCGGGCCGCATCGACCTGGCAGAAATCGATGGCCTTGGCCTGGAGCAACTGCTTGAACATCACGCGGTTGTGGCAATGTTCACCGGTCGCCACGCCAATTGGTGCGATGCGCTCGCGGATGGCGGCGTGGCCGAGGATGTCGTCAGGGCTGGTCGGCTCCTCGATCCACCAGGGCTCGAAGGCGGCAAGGCGCCGCATGTTGGTGATGGACTCGTCCACCTCCCACACCTGGTTGGCGTCCATCATCAGCTTGCGGTCCCAGCCTATCTCCTCGCGCAGGATGGTGGCGCGGCGGATGTCTTCCTCGATATTGCCGCCGACCTTCTGCTTGAAATGCGTCCAGCCTTCAGCCACGCCTTCGCGGGCCAGTCGGCGCACCTTGTCTTCGGAATAGCCGAGCCAGCCGGCCGAGGTGGTGTAGCCCGGGTAGCCCTGCGCCAGCATTTCCTGCTCGCGCGCGGCCTTGCCGGGAGCGTTGCGGCGCAGCAGGGCCAATGCCTCTTCGGGCGTGAGCGCATCGGTGACAAAGCGGAAGTCCAGGCAGCGCACCAGCTGCTCCGGGCTCATGTCGGCCAGCAGCTTCCAGACCGGCTTGCCTTCGGACTTGGCCCACAGGTCCCAGACGGCGTTGACGATGGCCGCTGTGGCCAGGTGCATGACGCCCTTGTCGGGACCCAGCCAGCGCAGCTGGCTGTCGCCGCTGGTGATGTTGCGCCAGAACGCGCCCATGTCGGCGGTGATGTCTTCGAGCGTGCGGCCCACCACGAACGGCGCCAGCGAGTTCACTGCAGCCACGCAGATCTCATTGCCGCGACCGATGGTGAAGGTCAGCCCGTGGCCTTCCAGCGTTTGCGCTGCGTCGGTGTGCAGCACCACGTAGGTGGCCGAATAGTCGGGCGCCGCGTTCATGGCGTCCGAGCCATCGAGCGAGCGCGAGGTGGGGAAGCGGATGTCGCGAACCGAGAGCCGGGTGATGGTCGTAGTCACGTTTGCCTTGCCTGTGGTTGAAATGGTTGAAATGGATGGCACAGCTTATGAAGATTGGCGATATCAATCCAATCTTATTTTGGTATATTGCAATACTATTTTTGGTATCGTCATGGACCAGACCGCCGACACCGCGCCCCTTCCCGCCAACCTCTTCCGCCGGCTGCGCATCAAGAGCCGGCAGGTCATGCTGCTGGACGCCCTGGATGAGCACCGCAACCTGCGGCGCGCGGCGGCGGCCATCCACACCACCCAGCCCGCCGCCACGGCGCTGCTGCAGCAGCTTGAAGAAGGGCTGGGCGTGGTGCTGTTCGAGCGGCACTCGCGCGGTATGGAGCCCACGGTGTACGGCGAGGTGATGATCCGCTACGCGCGCGGCGTGCTGCACGATTTCGCCCACGCCGGCGACGAGATGGCCGCCCTGGCCGCGGGCGCGGCCGGGCTGGTGCGCATCGGCAGCGTCATGGGCGCCACGCCGGTCCTGCTCACA
>JAUYOG010000071.1 GCA_030695945.1 Ramlibacter sp. | reverse complement strand
TCGAGGCCCACGTTCGTGTTGTTGCTGCAGCCCGAGAACTGGTACGTGTAGAAGTAGCAGTCCGTCGTGTTCATCGCCGACGACGGGCACCACACCTCGCCCAGCGCAACCGGCAGGCCCGCGCCGCCGGGGTAGCTCGAGAAGATCTCGGCCGTGCCGGTCTGGTACCCCAGCGCGGAGCACACCAGCGACGCGGCCTGCGGGTAGAAGTACGAGCTGCACACCGTGCCCCACGGCGCTGTCGAGTTCGGGCGCGCAAGCAGCAGGCCCACGCCAGCGGGGCCCGACGCGTTCGGCTGCAGCATGAACGTCCACACCGGCGGCGGCGGCGGCGCGCAGTCGATCGCAACGTCCTGAGAGTGGTAGCACTCGCGGTACGTCGCCGACGACGGGACGTAGCGCCAGCTGCAGTTCTGGAAGTACTGGTTCGCCGACGTGCACGTCACGTCCTCGATGTAGATGTACAGGGTCCCCATCCCGAAGATGTTCGACACAACGACGCCGCCGGTGCCGGCGAACCCAAGCGAGTGGCACGCAGCGACGGCCGCCGCCTTGTTGAAGCCGTAGCCGCACACCGTGCCCCACCCGGAGTACGAGTCCGGTCGCACCTCCAGCCGCCCGGTGCTGTTGCGGCTCCCGCCCATCAGGCGGAACTGCATCGTCGCCGCAACCACAGAGCTCATGTTGTTGTACAGCGTGTAGATCCCGAAGTAGTACTGGACCGTCCAGCTCGACAGGCTCATGAACTCGTAGTCCAGGTACGCGCGCGTCTGGTACGTGTTCGTCGTGTTGTCCGTGAAGCGGAACACAACCAGCTGAAACCCGTCCGTCCCGTTCGTCGCGTTCCACAGCACCCAGATCCGGCTCTGCGCCACGCCCAGGTACGACGCGATCCGCGCCACAACCTGGTCACCGGGGGCGTCCACCGTCGCGTTGTACGCAACGACCGAGTCCGTCGGGCGCGGCACGCCGCTGCAGTCCACGCCCACGTCCTCGCTGTGCTGGTACCACGTGCTCTGCGACGGCTCCAGGAACGTGTAGCTGCAGTTCTGCAGGTACGACTCCGTCTGCGTGCAGTCCACGTTCGCCAGGTACACAGACCCGTTCGCGCCGCCGCCGTAGTTCTGGATCGCGAACGCCGCCGAGATGTTCGTGAAGCCCGCCGAGTGGCACGCAGCCAGCGCGTCGTTGTCGTCGAAGCCGTAGCTGTTCACCGTGCCCCACGTCCCGGGGAACTTCGACGGGCTCACCTCCACGCGCCCGCGCGTCGTCGGGTCCCCGTCGCCCGGCACAATGCGCACGCCAAACTCCATCGGCCGGCAGTCGAGGCCCACGTTCGTGTTGTTGCTGCAGCCCGAGAACTGGTACGTGTAGAAGTAGCAGTCCGTCGTGTTCATCGCCGACGACGGGCACCACACCTCGCCCAGCGCAACCGGCAGGCCCGCGCCGCCGGGGTAGCTCGAG
>JAUYOG010000067.1 GCA_030695945.1 Ramlibacter sp. | reverse complement strand
CGCTCAAGCAATCGAACTTCATCGACTTCTGGACGCGCGCGGCCAACAAGTGGAAGAACCACCCGGGCTTCGGCGGCTATGGCCTGATGAACGAGCCTTATCGCATGCCCCCGCCCGGCAGCCTGACCGAGCAGACGGTGGACGGCACCGAAGACCTCACCATCTGGCCGGCCTACGCGCAGGCCGCGATCAACGCGATCCGCGCGCTCGACCCCGTCAACCCGATCTACCTGGGCGGCAACGAGTGGAGCTCGGCGATGTCATTGGCCACCAAGAACCCCTCGTGGCCGCTCACGGGCAGTAACATCATCTACGAAGTGCACATGTACCTGGACGCGGGCAGCAGCGGCCAGCGCTACGACTTCGACAGCGAAGTCGCATTGGGCTACAACGCGGGCTTCGGCTCGGGTTCGATCACGCTGGACACCGGCGTGGACCGGCTCAGGCTCGCGGTGGACTGGGCGCAGCCGCGCGGCCTCAAGCTCGCGCTGACCGAAACGGGCGCGCCGATCGATGACCCGCGCTGGGAGGAAATGTGGAAGCGCCTCCTCACCTATGCCCGCGCCAACGACGTGGACGTGTACAGCTGGCACGGCGGCAACCACTGGCCGCTGCACAACGCGGCGATCAACCACGTGCCCGGCTGGCACCAGAACAGGACATTGGAGCCGCAGATGTCGGGGCCGATGAAGGCCTCCGCCGGCATCGACAAGGCGACGCTGTTCGACTCCGGCCCGGGCTGGGCGGCATCGGGCACGGCCGTCACGATCACCGTCTACGCGCGCGGCAACCTCGCGAACCCGGTCACCGTCAGCGTGTCGTCCAGCAATGGGGGCAGCTTCAGCAAGACCACGCTCACCATCCCGGCCGGCGCCAACGGCCAGGACTCCTTCACGTTCACCGCCCCGCCCAACAGCATTGCCACGCTGAGCTACGCCAGCTCGGCGCCCGGCGTTGCGGCGCCGCCACCGCGCCGGATCTACTCGCTCACGGACCCGGTGGCCTACGCGTCGACCAACCTCGCCGACGCGGCGATGGCGCTGATCGCGAAATACAGCGCCTGCAAGTGGGAGTTGGCCGATGGCTACACCGATTACATGCAGGGCGCGCCGGCCAATGAAGGCCAGCACGTGCGCGCGGTTTCTGATTCGGGCCACGGATCGAGCATCGGCAATGCGATGGAGATGCTGAACTGGATCAACAACGAAACCGCCAACATGGGCACGCAGGCGCCGCCCGTGATGCGCTTGACCAACGGCAGGAAGAACGCCGACTTCGGCTACTGGGACACGATCGGCCTGTGGTGCCGGAAGACCATCCCGCTGGCGCAGGTGCAACCCAACCCCCGCAACCGCACGCCTTACACGCTGGCCGACCCGCACTTCACGATCGCCGCCGTCAGCGTTCCGGGTACGGCCAACAGCGGCATCGTGTTCCAGGCGTCCAACTCCGGGCATGTCAACGCATCCGAGTTGCGCTTTGCCAACTCGCAGCCGCAGATGAAGGTGATCGACACGCAAGGCACGCAGGTGCTGCTCACCGCCCCGACGCGCCTTGTGGCCGGAACGCCCGCTGTGATCGCGCTCACTTCGGTGCCCGGCGCGCAGCGCCTGCGCGTGAATTCGTCTGTCGTCGGCAGCGCCAGCGCGACGTTCGTCGCGAGCCAATGCGACCAGTTGCTGATCGGCATGGGCTTCACCGAGTATTACCCACGCGATCCGTTCAACGGCAATGTCTATTCGGTCGTCACCGGCCAGGGCGCGCCCACCGTCCAGGAGATGGCGGTGATGGAGCGGTATCTGGCCTCCACTGCGGGAATCGTTATCTGATTCGCCGATGCGCGGCGCGCAAATCGCTTACGGCTGAGCGCCTGCGCGCGAACTAAATCACGGCCACGACGTTGCGTTAACGTAACGGCCCAACGCCTTGCAGACGGTGACGTTTGTAAAGCCGTTGCCCACGCTCACAATGCGGTCCTTTTTTGCCGGAACGAAGGAGCGTGCAAGTGATGGATCAAGAGCGATGGCGTGGATGGGCCCTGGTTTTCTGCGGTGTGGCGCTGACAGGCTTGGCAGGATGCGGCGGCGGAGGCGGGGGCACCGGCATTGCCGGCCTGGGCAGCAGCACCAGCGACGCGGCCGCAGTGGGCGGCACCGGTTCGACCGGCACGACCGGCGCCGCGGATGGCACCGGCGGTACGGACACCACAACCGGCACGCCGGCGGCACCCGCCGCTGCCCCGCCTTCCGAAGCAGCTCCAGCATCCCCCACCTCCGCTCCCATCCTCGGCGATTGCGAGATGTTCCCCTCCACCGCGATCTTCAACACGCGCATCGACGACACGTCGCGCTTCCCCGCCCACCCGAAGACGCAGGAGTGGATCAACCTGGTCGGCCGAAGCGTGCCCTTCGCCACCGACTGGGGCATCGACGTCGATCCCGCGAACTACGCCGTGTACTACGGCATGCCGATCAACATCGTGGACGGCACGTCCGCGACGACGGAGTGGCCGGTCGTGTCGTTCGACTTCGCGACGTCGGGCGTGTTCTGGGACCGCGGATACCCCGACAAGAGCGATTGCGCCGTGTCGGACGGCAACGGGGGCTTTCGGATCGGGCGCAGCTGCGGCGCGATCGACCCCGGCCAGCGCCGCTTCCCCTTCCCGCTCGCCTCGAGGATCGTGAACGAGGACGGCCACTGCAACGACCCCCGCACCTGCGGCGACCGCCACGTGCTGGTCGTCGAGAAAGGCGCCTGCCGCCTGTGGGAAAGCTTCTTCTCGTACAACCTTTCGGGCCAGTGGTACACGATGGCCGCCGCGGCCTGGGACCTGAAATCGCTGGCCCTGCGCCCGGACGACTGGGCCTCGGGGGACGCTGCGGGCCTGCCGATCACGCCGCTTCTTGCGAAGGCCGCGGAGGCGAACTCCGGCGAGATCCGGCACGCGCTGCGCGTGAATTTCAGCGACGCGAAGCTCTCGACCGAGCATGTGTGGCCGGCGCGCTTCGGCGCGGGCGGCGAGAACCCCGGCGCGATCCCCTTCGGTTCACTGCTCCGCCTGCGTGCCGACTTCGTGATCCCCGGCGAGTGGACGCCACAGGCGAAGGCCCTGGCGACGGCAGCCAAGCGCTACGGCTTGTACGTCTCCGACAACGGCGCGGATTTCCACGTGCAGGGGGAGCCCAATGCCGCGTGGGACCTGCGCACCAACGCCCAGATGCGCAGCATCACCATGGCGGACATGGAGTTCGTGGACCTCAAGGCAGTCACCGGCGACCCGCGGTTCTCCCGGGACTCCATGGCGGCGCGCTGGTAAAGCCCCTAATCGGGAAGGATTACGGAAATTCCTTAACCTGTTACGGGGGGTGTGTGGTTTCATCCTGTTACAGGAGATCCCGCCATGCAGCCCCCCTTAGACAACGACAGCGCGCTGAAGGCGGCCTTGGCGCAAGCCAAAGCCGAGCGCGACGCCGCGCTGTCCCAGCTGCGCCAATGCGAACGCGCCGCCGACGGGCTGCGAAGCCACAACAAGCTGCTGCTGTCAACGCTGGATGCGGCCAGCGACGGCATCCTGGCGCGCCTTGCCGACGGCACGCTGCTGTTCAACTCGCGCGCCGCACAGCTGTGGTCCATCCTCCCCGAGGATGCCGCCAACATGGACGCGACGGCGATGGCGGCCGTGCAGCAGTCGCGCGTCAAGGACACGGCGCAATACCGGGCGCTTGTGGCCGCGCTCGTCCACAAGCCGCTGGAGGAGAGCGTGAACGTGCTGGAGCTCGAGGACGGCAAGTTCCTGGAGCGGCGCGTACGTCCTCAGTTCGTGGATGGGCAGCACACCGGCAGCGTGATCACCTACCGTGACGTCACGGAGCGCAAGAAGCACGAGGAGGATTTGCAGCGCGCGACCGAGGTCGCCGAAGGCGCGACGCGCTCGAAGTCCGAGTTCCTGGCCAACATGAGCCACGAGATCCGCACGCCGATGAACGCGGTGATCGGCTTGTCGCACCTGCTGCTGAAGACGGAGCTCACGCCGCGCCAGCGCGATTACATCGGCAAGGTCCACGCCGCGGGCCAGCACCTGCTGGGCGTGATCAACGACATCCTGGACTTCTCGAAGGTGGAGGCCGGCAAGCTCGACCTGGAGGTCTCCGAGTTCGAGATCGAGAAGCTGCTGGACACCGTCAGCAGCATGGTGGCCGAGGGCGTGGCGCAAAAGGGCCTGGAGCTGGTGATCGACATCGACCCCACGGTGCCGCGCTCGCTGCGCGGCGACCCGCTGCGGCTCGGCCAGGTCCTGCTGAATTTCGCCAACAACGCCGTGAAGTTCACCGAGCGCGGGGAGATCGCGATCTCCGTGGCGCCGCTGGCCCGCGACGACAAGGCGACGGTGCTGAAATTCGAAGTGCGGGACACCGGGATCGGGCTGGACGCGGAGCAGATCGCGCGGCTCTTTACCTGCTTCT
The DNA here is from genome assembly GCA_030695945.1 of Ramlibacter sp. Lineage (GTDB taxonomy): Bacteria > Pseudomonadota > Gammaproteobacteria > Burkholderiales > Burkholderiaceae_C > Ramlibacter. Next base: position 41,464 of record JAUYOG010000067.1, on the reverse strand, counting down.
CGCAAGCCGACTCCTCCACCACGCGCAAGTATGGCGGCACGGGCCTGGGCCTGGCGATCAGCAAGAAGCTCGCCCAGCTGATGGATGGCGACGTCGGCGTGGAGAGCACGCCGGGCCGCGGCAGCACATTCTGGTTCACGGCCCGCCTGGGGTTGGGGCACGAGCGGGAGCTCACCGTCCGGCCGGACCTGCGCGGGTGCCGCGCGCTGGTGGTGGACGACAGCTTCGACGCACGGGCCGCGATCGTCGACATGCTGCAGAGCCTGACGTTCGACGTGGCCGAGGCGGCGAACGGTTACGAGGCGGTCGACATGGTGCGGCTGGCCGCCGTGCAGGGCCACCCTTTCGACATCGTGTACATCGACTGGCGCATGCCGGGCATGGACGGCATCGACACCGCCGGTCGGATCCGCTCGCTGGGCCTGGAGGTGCCGCCCATCATGATGATGGTCTCCGCGTACGGGCGCGAGCACCTGCTGAAGAAGGCCGAGGCCTGTGGCATCGACACCGTGCTGGTCAAGCCGGTACGGGCATCGACGCTGTACGACGCGACGATGGACGTGCTGGCGCGCCGCCGCGCCGTGCCGGCCGCGCCCCGCGAGATCGGGAGCGGTCCGCAGGCGCCGGAGGCGCCGGCGCAGCTGGCCGACATCCGCGGCGCGCGCGTGCTGCTGGTGGAGGACAACGACATCAACCAGATGGTGGCGCGCGCCGTGCTGGAGGACGCGGGCCTGATCGTCGAGGTGGCCGAGAACGGCCGGGTGGCCCTGGACATGGTGCAGCAGTCGCCCTTCGACCTGGTCTTCATGGACATGCAGATGCCGGTGATGGACGGCGTGACGGCGACGCGCGAGATCCGCGCCATCGACCGCCTGGGGAAGCTGCCGATCGTGGCGATGACCGCCAACGCGATGGAGCAGGATCGCCAGCTGTGCCTGGCGGCCGGCATGAACGATTCGCTGACCAAGCCGATCGACCCCCGCACGCTGTGGGCGGCGCTGCTGCGCTGGATACCGCCGGTGCAGACCGAGGCAGCCGCGGCGGGCGGGCTGGCGGCGCTGGCGCCGCGGCCCGATGCCGGGCACTGGCTGGACGATGTTCCCGGGCTGGACGTGACGCAAGGGCTTCGCTACGCGCGCGGCAACGAGAACCTCTACCGCTCGCTGCTGGGCCGCTTCGTGGCTTCCCACGCCGGCGCGCCGGCGCAGATCCACGAGTCCCTGGCCAACGGCGACATTGCCGGGGCCGAAATGCTGGCCCACACCGTGAAGTCCGTGGCCGGCAACATCGGCGCCCGCACGATCCAGTCGCTGGCTTCCGGGCTGGAGCAGGCGCTGCGCACTTATTCGCCGCCGATGGTCGTGCAGGAGCGGCTGGCGCAGCTCGAGCGGCCCATGGCCGCGCTCACGGAATCGCTGGCCGACCGGCTCCGGCTGGAGCTGCAGGAGCCGGCGTGACCTGCGGTCTCAGTGCGGCAGGTCGGTCTTGCGGTTGATGATGCTGCCGACCAGGCCGTAGGTGATGGCTTCCTCGGCGGACAGCCAGCGGTCGCGCTCGATGTCCACCAGCACGCTGTCCAGCGGCCGGCCGGTTTCGCGGGCGATCTCGCGGGCGATGCGCTCGCGCGCCTTGATGATCTCCTGCGCGTGGATCGCGATGTCGCTGGCCGGGCCGCCCGCGCCGCCGCTGGGCTGGTGGATCAGGAAGCGCGTGTTGGGCGTGCAGAAGCGCCGCTCGCGCGGCACGGCGAGGTACAGGTGGGTGGCTGCGCTGCCGACCCAGCCCGTGCCCACCATGTTCACCGGCGCGGCAATGAAGCGGATCATGTCGTGAATGGCGTCCCCCGATTCCAGGTGGCCGCCAGGCGAGCTCACGATCATGTCGATGGGCGCGCTCGAATCGGCGTCCAGCGCCAGCAGCCGCCGCGCGATGTCGGCGGCGGACTTGTCCGACACGGTGCCGAAGAGCAGGACGGTGCGGGACTTGAAGGCTTTTTCCTCCAGGAAAGAACTGCGCATCTCGAGCACGGTGGTGCCACCGGCCGGTGCGCCCGGCTCCTCTTCCTCTTCTTCAACGCGGTACATGTATTTCCCTTTCATGGCTTCGATGGCGTGATTGTGCGCGCCCCGCGGGCGGAGGCACAATCGTCGGTTCCCATGACCCCAGTCCCCGACACCACCACCCCCCTCGGCCCCGACGATTTCGACGCGCTGGACGCCGAGCTGGACGCGCTGCGCGAACACGACGAAGAAGTCCCGCAATGGGAGTTCTGCGAGGGCTTCCTGGCCGCCCTGGTGTGCGCGCGGCGGCCCATCGCGCCCGAGGAATACTGGCCGGTGCTGCTGGGCGACGGGTTCAAGCCGGTGGAGCACATGGAGTTCGCCTGGCGCTGGCGCAGGCGCTGGGCGGAAGTGGCGGCCGCGCTGGATGCGCCGGTGGAAACGCTGGACGACGAGCGCACCTACCAGCCGGAGGTGCTGGATACGCGCGGCGCGGTGCTGGCGCTGCCGGAGGCCGAGCGCGGCGACACCGACCTGGCCACCCTGCCCGCCTATGCGCAGGTGTGGGCGCTGGGCTTCATGTACGCCGTGGAAACATGGCCCGACGATTGGCTGCCCCCGCGCGACAACGACGCGGCGCAGATGCTGGACGGCGCGCTGGGCGCCATCGTCGCGCTGACCGAGGACGACCGCGGCCGTCCCGCGGTCTCCATGTTCGCCGAGGATGGCCCGCCGAGCGTCAGCGAGGAGCGGCTGGACGACCTGGGCGCGGCCATCTGGGCGGTGTACGACCTGCGCCAGCTCTGGAAGAGCCTCGGCCCTCGCGTCGAGGCCGTGCGCAAGGCCCCGGAGCCCGGCCGCAACGATCCCTGCCCATGCGGCAGCGGGCGCAAATACAAGAAATGCCACGGCGCGAATTAGCGCCGGGCTGACAACGGGGACGGGCAATCCGTCCCAGCATGCGGGTATTGGCCACAAGAGGTCTGAATGCCCGAGCCCAAGATCGATCCCCCCCTCCTCGACCTGCTGACGAGGTACCTGAGCCAGGCGAAGGAGCACGCCATCATCTGCCTGGACCCCGCCGGGACGATCACCGCCTGGCTCGGCGCCGCCGAGAGAATCTTTGGCCACTGCGCCAAGGAGGCCGTCGGTCAACCCGTTGCGCTCATCTTCACGGCCGAGGACAAGGCCCGGGGGCTCGACCGCTACGAGCGCGTGCTGGCGGACGTGCAGTCCCGCTCCGAGGACGATCGCTGGCACGTCCGCAAGGACGGCACCCGGATCTGGGTCACCGGCGCGCTGGAAGCGGTGAGGAATGACGCCGGCGAACTGCTCGGCTATGTAAAGCTCATCCGCGACCGGACGGACCTGCGCGCCCAGGTGGAGCGGCTGGAGAACCAGGTGCAATCCCTTGGCAGCGCCAGCGACAAGACGCACCGCTTCCTCAGCACGCTCGGGCACGAGTTGCGCAACCCGCTGGGCCCCATGCACACGGCGGCTCACATCGTGCAGCGGCTCAGCGCCGACCCACGCACGGACAAGGCGGTGCAGGTGATGATCAGCCAGGTCGGCGTGCTGGCCCGGCTGGCCGAGGACCTGATGGACGTGTCGCGCGCCAAGGCCGGCAAGATCGAGCTGGAGCTGCACGGCGCGGACCTGCGTACCGTGCTCAACGACACCGCCTTCGCGCTGGGGTCGGGCGCGTCCGAAAAAGGCGTCCGGCTGGAGTGCGTGCTGCCGGAGGCCCCGTTGCCGGTCAGCCTGGACATGCTGCGATTTCCGCGTGCCGTGCTCAACCTGGTGGGCAACGCGATCAAGTACACACCTCCCGGCGGAACGGTATGGATCAAGGCAACGCAGGAAGGCGACGAGGTGCTCTTGCGCGTGGAAGACACGGGCATCGGGATCGCGCCGGAAGTGTTGCCGCGCATCTTCGACCTGTTCACCCAGGAACGGCAGGCGAGGGACATGGTACCCGGCGGCCTGGGCATCGGCCTGGCCATCGTGAAGGAATTGGTCGAACTGCACGGCGGGACCGTGCAGGCGCGCAGCGCGGGCGCCGGCAAGGGCGCGGAGTTCACGGTGCGGCTGCCGGTGCGGCGCGAGTGATCGCGCGGGCGGTCACCGCGACGCCAGCCCGAGTTTCAGCGGCACGGCCTTGCCGGGCGCGGCCTCCACCTTCTCCGGCGCGGCCGTGGCGGCGCGCGCGCCATCGACGCCCGCTTCCTTGAGCGCGGCCAGGATCGCATCCGCCCGCTCGGCGCCGAGCTTGCCGAGCGCGTCAGGCGGCAGCGGCTGGTCGCGATTGAGCCGCTGCTGCAGCTGGCCGTAGAACGGCCCCGGGTCGGCGACCTGCGGCTCGCCCTGGATCATCTTGCCCACCCGCTGCCAGATCGGCAGCCGGCTCTTCGCGTCATCCTTCTTCGCATTCGGTGCGCTCGCGGCCGGCGCCGCAGCGGCGGCACCGCCTTCGGCCGCGGCTTTCTGCTTGTCGAGCTCGGCCTCGCCGAAGCGCGCCTCGTACAGGTCGCGGATCGCGCCGCGCACCTTGCGATCGCCGATGTCCAGCGGACCGGGCTCTTCGCCCGGTTGCAGCTTGATGCCCGCGCGTTTCGCGATCTCTTCGCGCACGGCGCGCGCGCGCAGTGCCGCGCCGTCCGCCGCCTCGCTGTACTGGCCGGGCACCGACAGCTTCAGCTGCGCCCGCTTGGCGAGGATCTGCGCCACCTGCCTGATCTTCTCGCGCTCGGGCGGCAGCAGCTTGGCGCTGCCCGCGTCGAAGTCGATCGACTCCAGTTTTTCGCCGCTCACGCCCAGCAGCGCGCCCAAGGCGCGGAACGGAGCCGTGACGATCTTCGTGATGACGTTGGCGATCGCCTTCCAGATGATCGTGCCGTAGCTGAACTGCGGGTCGTTCAGGTCGCCGGTGACCGGCAGGCCAAGGTCGATGCGCCCGTCGCTGTCCTTCAGGATCGCGATCGCCAGCTGCAGGGGCAGCTTGAGCGCGTCGGGGCTGTCCACCCGCTCGCCCAGGGTCAGCTTGTCGATCACGATCTGGTTGGAGCCTTCGAGCTTGCTGTCGCGGATCTTGTACTGCAGGTCCAGCGAGATCTTGCCTTCGGCGATGCGGTAGCCCGCGAACTTCATGCTGTAGGGCGATGCGGGCACCATGTCCACGTTCTTGAACACCACGTTCACGTCGGTGTTGTTGCGCGGGGCGAAAGGGTTGAGCTCACCGCGGATGCGCGCCAGCCCGAATTCGTCCACCCGGCCATCGAGTTCGACCTGGCTGCGCGCCTCGCGGCTGGACGACAGGCCGTTGACGACGCCGTTCAGCTCGTAGATCTTGGCGGCGAACTGCGGCCGCAGGCTCAGGTCGGTGAAATCCAGCTTCGCATCCTGGAACCGAACGCGGCGCACCCGCACCGGGAAGGGATCCCCCGCGGGCGCGGGCGTCGCGGCCGCCACCTTCACGGGAGGAGTGGCGCCCGCGGCCGGTTTCACCAGCAATCGCGCCGCATTGAAGCTGCGGTCGTCCTCGATGATCAGCTTGGCGTTGGCCCCGACGATGCGCAGCTCGGGGATATCGAGCCGGTTCGGACCGACACTGGCCGTGAGCCTGTCCGTGGCGACGTTCTTCCACGAGGCGAAGAGGTCGCCATCGAGTTCGTTGAGCGTGAGGCCCGCGACGCTGAGCGCGCCCACGTAGCTCAGGCCCGCGCCCCTCGCCGTGCCGGCGCCGGCGGCGACACGGCCCTGCCCCGAAACGTGGCCACCCGCGATCTTCAGTTTCAGGTGCTGCGCCAGCAGCGGCTGCAACGGCGCGAGCGCGAGCTGCTTCACGCGCACGTCGGCCTGCAGCTGCCCGGTGCCCGGCACCACGCCGCCCTGCGCCGCGAACTGGCCGCCTTCGCGCAAGTTCAGGCCCGCATGGAACGCGACCTTCTTCGCGAGGTCGCTGCTCGCGCCTTCGAGTTTCAGCGCGAGGTCCGTGACGTGGACATTGACACCCGCGCCGCGGTCCGTGATGTCGGCGCCGAACTTGCCCAGCTCGACGACTTTCGCGACCGCCAGCCACGGTGTGGCCGCCGAGGCCTGCGGCGCGGGCGCCGGTGCACCCGGCGCGCCCGCACGAGGCAGCAACTCGAGCACGTTGAGCTTGCCATCCTTCTCGCGCACCAGCTGCAGGTGGCCTCCCTCGGCATAAAGGCGGCCGACGCTGGCCTGCCGTGCGGCCGCGTCCAACTTGCCTTCCGTGAATCCAGCGTGCGCGATCTTCAACGGGGCCTGCGCGCCACTGGACACCGCCAGGCCGTCAATGACCAGCGCGGCATCCGCCACCTCGACCTGGAAGCCGGCGCCGGCTTGTTGCGCGGCCAGCGCCAGTTGCAGCCCGACCTTGCCGGCATGGAGCTTGAGTGCAGGGCTCACGGTTTCGTCGATGGCGCTGACTTCGAGCTGGTCGAGCCTCACCTGCTTGACAGCGACCTTCCAGCTGTTGACGGCCACCCCGTTGGTGGGGGCGCCCCCGCGCGCCGCAGCGGGACCCGCCGTTTCGATCATGAGGTGCGCCAGGTCGAGCTCGCCCCTGGCATCGCGCCGGATGCTGAGCTTGCCGCCGTCGGCGCGCACTTCGTTCACCGTTGCCTGCCGGCGGGCCAGGTCCGCATCGATGCCCGCCACGTCCAGGCGCGTGATCGCGGCGAACGAATCCGTCGCGCCTTCGCGCGCGACGGCGAGGTCGCGCAGCGAGAGCTTGGCTCCCGCCAGCCGCGCCTCGAATTTGCCGTCGGCATAGGCGAACGTGTAGGGCAAGGTGGCGGAGAGCTGCCCCGCCGCGATGCGGGCGCGCGTGTACGACTTGAGGTACACGGCCAGCTCCGGCAGCGCGGCGTTGTCGAGGACGACCTCGCCGCTGGCGAGGACCGGATTGACGGACGCGGTTCCCTTCCAGCGCATCTTGCCGCCGCGCGCCGACTGGGCCGTGAACGTGTGGGTGTCGTTCTGCTCGGGCAGGGTGCTGAAGTGGCTCAGCGAGAAATCGATGGGCGCGAAAGTGTTGTCGTAGCCGGCCCGGCGGTCGTGCATTTCCACCTTGCCCTGCTCCAGCGTGAACTGTTCGACGATGACGCGCGGCAGGGCGGTGTCGGTGGAGCCGTCGCGCCGCCGATGGTCCAGCGTATCCAGCAGCTGCGCGATGTTGAAGCGGCCGTCGGGGCCGATGAACAACGTCGCGGAGGGTGCGGTGACGCGCATGTCCGCAAAGCTCCAGGCGCGGCGCACGATCGAGCGCCACTGCATTTCGACGGTGAGGCCGCCGATGGCGAACAGGGGCGCGCCGTCGCTTTCGGACAGCTTGAGGTCGGCGACTTCCAGGCGCAGGCTGAACGGGTTGAACCGGACCTCCCCGATGGAGGCTTGCCGCTGCAGTTCGGCCTGGCCCCATTTCGGCAACTGGTTGCGGATGAGCGCCGGCACGAGCCAGAATCCCGCCAGCGCGTACACCGCGAAGACCCCGGCCATGACGGCCAGCCACCGCTTCCACCGGGTCCTGATTGATTGCAGCACGACGCCTCCGGTTGGTCGGGCCGACGCCCGGAAAGGGCACTCGACGCACGCGCCCACCCCGTCAGGATAGACCACGCCCGGGTCTTCGCCCGGGTTTCGAGGGATGGCTTGACGCGGAGCAAGCGGAAGGCCGCCGTGGCGCGAGGCTGCTCCGGCGCCGGAACGAGGCGTTAGCCGACAGGCCGTGCGCGGTGGCCGCGCTAGCATGGATTCCACTCCAGGGCAGTACAGCATGGATCTATCGCTCGACGTCATGGCCGGCGGCGTCCAGGACGACACCGTCCGGGTCAGCATCGTCCATGCCGCGCTGCGCCTCGCAGAGCAGGCGGGCAGCTGGGACGCGGTCCACGTGCATGCAGTCGCGCGGGAAGCGGGCATGAGCCTGGAAGAGCTGCGCCGCCACTTCGGCGACAAGGACGCCATCGCCGGGGGCTTCTTCGACATCGCCGACGCCGCGCTGCTGGCGTGCTTCAGGCGGCCGGGTTGGGGCGAGTTGGCGATCCGCGAGCGCCTCTACCGCGCGATCACGGCGTGGCTGGACGCTCTCGCACCCCACCAGCGGACTGTCGCGGGCATGCTCGGCTACAAGCTCCATCCCGAACATGTCCACTTGCAGGTGCGCGGCGTGGCGCGCATCAGCCGGACGGCGCAGTGGATCCGCGAAACCGCGATGCTGCCTTCGGTGGGCTGGCGCCGCGAACTCGAGGAGGCGGTGATCACGACCATCTACCTCACCACGTTCTCGCGCTGGCTCATGGACAGGTCGCCCGGCACGGAAAGCACTCGCAGCCTGCTCAGGCGTCTGCTGGCGGTGGCCGAGCGAGGCGCGCTGCGGCTGGGCTTTTCAGCGCACCCGTGAGCCGGCGGCTTCGTTTCACAGGCCCTGCATGAAGGCCGGCACGGGCCGGCCCGCGTTGGCCAGCCACGCCGCCATGGGACCGACGACCGCGCGCACGGCGGGACGCTGCGTCATGCGCTCGCGCCATTGCAGCAGCCGCGGCGTCTCATGGGTGAGAGGCGCGCCCTGCCGCTCGCCGAACAGCGCCGCCATGTAGAAGGCGATGTCGGCAAACGTCAGCGGGCCCGCGAGGAACTCCCGGCCCTGCAGCAGCGACTCCATCTTCGCGTAGTACCGCCTCGCCGCCGCGATGGCCGCGACGGCGGGCTCTTCCCCCAGCTTGTCCTGCAGGCCCATCAACCGGACGACGTGCGGGAAATACACCTCGTCGGACTGGTGCTCGAGGAGGCGCGCACGGGCCCGTTCAGCGGTCTCGCGCGGCCACAGCGGCGGGCTGGGCTGCAGGTCTTCCAGGTATTCGAAGATCTGCGTCGAGTCGAAGAGCTCGAGGTCGCCGTGCACCAGCACGGGCACCTGCGCCTTCGGGTTGATGCGCAGCACTTCCGGATGCTTGGGCGTGTAGAGCGCATGGAAATCGAAGGGGACCAGCACCAGCTCGAAATCCAGCCCCTTTTCCAGCGCCGCGATCTGCGCCTTGGCACCGAACATGCTCAGGGGGCCGGAGTACAGCGTGAAGCGTGTCGGCGTTCCCATCGCCGCCTAGCGGTAAAAGGCTTCGACGGTGCCCTTGAGCTTGATCAGCAGCGGGTGGCCCTTGCGGTCCACCGTCTTGCCCGCGGGGACCTTCACCCAGCCTTCGCTGATGCAGTACTCCTCCACGTCATGGCGCTCCTTGCCGTTCAGGCGGATGCCGACTTCGTGCTCGAACACGGCCGCCACGTGGTGCGGGCTTCGGGGATCGACCGAGAGGTGGTCGGGCAGCGTGGGGCGTTCTTTGGCTTCGTCCATGGTTTCCATTTTTGCGGAAGATGCCCGATTGTCCACGCTCAGGCAGGGCCCGGCTCCATGTACCGTTCGATGGGGAGCAGCTCGATGCCCCACCCGGCCTGCTCGCCCAGCGTGGCGGCGGGATGCAGCGACGCAATGCGGATCGCGTCTTCACGATCGGCGGCCTCGATGATGAAGAAGCCGCCGACGAGTTCCTTCGATTCGGCGAACGGGCCATCGGTGACCGCCGGCCGCCCGCCGCGGGGGCGCATGGAAATGGTGTTCTTGCGGTCCTGCAGTGATGCGCTCAACACCATGCGCCCGGTGGCCTTGAGTTTCGCGTCCTTGGGCGGGCATCGGCTCACCATCGCCTTCAGCTCATCGGGCGGCATGGCGCCCATCTTTTCCGCGTCGTAGTACGCCAGGCAGAGGTATTTCATGGGAAAGTCCTTTCCGGTGGTGTTGGCGGGAGTGCTGCCTGGACGACGAACCGGGCCCGCCGGAATCGACATCCGGGGTCGAACCTTGCGTCAACCCGTCACGCCCTTGGTGTGGCGGAAGAAGCCGTCCGGGTCCCATTGGCGCTTGATGCCGGCCAGTTTGTCCAGCGCGGGGCGTCCGTAGGCGGCCTCGATCCGGTCGGCGCCCTCCTCCTGCGTGAGGAAGTTGATGTACGTGCCGCCGGTCGAGCACGGCTTCATCGCCTCGAAGGTGTCGCGCGCCCATTGGATGTGCTTCGCGTCGTCCTCGGGCTTTTCCCACGCGCCCGCGATGTTGAGCACGTACTGGGCATCGCGGTTGCCGGCCGGCGAATGGCCCGACGGCAGCTCGTTCAAGGCCCCGCCGATCTGGAACAAGAGGATCGCCGAATGGGGCGACGCGATGCGGGACGCGTGCTCGGCCGCCAGGTCCGCGGCGTCCCGGCCGAGCTCGCCGAGGTAGTGGGATTTCCAGTAGTAGCGCCGGCCCTTCGGCTGCGTGGCATCGAGCAGGCTCTGCATCTGCACGTACGGCCGCCGCGTGACGATATCGGCAACGGGGTTGCCCCTCCTGCGCAGCGGCGCGAGCAGCGCCTCGCCCTCCTCCGGCTTGCCGCTGTAGCACGCGAAGATGGCGGCCATCGGCTGGCCATGGATCTCCTTGGGCAGCCACGGCGCGGGCGGGGCGATGCGCAGCGCCGCGACCAGGGTCAGCTCACGCGGGGCGACAGCGCTGAGCTCGCGGAAGGCATCGAGCACCTGCAGGGCGTCCTGGCCGCGCCACGCGATGGCGCCGCCCAGGATCTCGGGCCCGACCGGGAACAGCCGGTACTCGAACGACGTGACGATGCCGAAGTTCCCGCCGCCGCCGCGCAGCGCCCAGAACAGCTCCGCGTTCTCATCGTCCGAAGCGCGCACGACCTGGCCTTGCGCGGTCACCACCTCCATCGACAACACCGTGTCGCAGGTCCAGCCGTGCTGGCGCGTGAGGTAGCCGAAGCCGCCGCCCACGGTGAGGCCCGCGATGCCGGTTTCCGACACGAACCCGAGCACGGCCGCGAGGCCGTGCAGCTGCGTCTCACGGTCCAGGTGACCCAGCGTGCAGCCGGCCTGGGCGCGCGCGGTGCGCTTCAGGGGGTCGACCCACACGCCGCGCAGCAGCGACATGTCGATCATCAGGCCCCCTTCGCAGACGGCCAGTCCAGCGATGTTGTGGCCGCCGCCGCGCACGGAGTGGAGCAACCCGTGCTGCCGCGCGAAGCGAACTGCCTGCACCACGTCCATCGTGCCGGTGCAGCGCGCGATCAGGCCGGGGCGGCGGTCGATCATGGCGTTCCACACCTGCCGGGCCTCCTCGTACCCGGCATCGCCGGGCGCGAGCACGGCGCCCCTGAAGCTTCCCTTGAATGCGGCAAGCGCCTCGGCGGCAAGGTCCACCCGGCCGCCATCGATTCCCGTGAGTGTCATGGCCATGGAAGCCTCCTTGGGGGCCAGTGTGGCCGTTGTCGGCGCCGCCTGCAAGGCGCGGGCCCGGCCCTGTCCGTGGAAAAACCTTCGTCGCAAGGCGGCCGGCCGCGCGCAGGCACAATTCCCCGTGGCGGGCAGGGGCTGGCGCACTTGCGGCGCGTCAAGGCGCCCGGCGCCCCTACCATCTATATTGCGTCCTTTTTTCCTTCCGCGCGGCGGAGCATCACCCATGAGTGCATTCAACGAGGAAACCGTCCTGTCCGTCCACCACTGGACGGACAAGCTGTTCACCTTCAAGACCACCCGCGACAAGTCGCTGCGGTTTTCCAACGGCCATTTCACCATGATCGGCCTGCGGGTCAACGAGAAGCCCCTGCTGCGCGCGTACAGCATCGTGAGCGCCAACTACGAGGAGCACCTCGAGTTCCTCAGCATCAAGGTGCCGGACGGCCCGCTCACCTCGCGGCTGCAGCACCTGAAGGTCGGCGACAGGATCATCGTCGGCCGCAAGCCCACCGGCACGCTGCTGATCGACTACCTGCTTCCGGGCAAGCGCCTGTTCCTGCTGTCCACCGGCACCGGCCTGGCGCCCTTCATGAGCATCGTGCACGACCCGGCCACCTACGAGAAGTTCGAGCAGATCATCCTGGTGCACGGCGTGCGCCAGAAGGACGAACTGGCCTACCACGACCTGCTGGTGGAGCACCTGCCCGCGCATGAGGTCCTGGGCGAGCTGGTGACGAGCCAGCTGCGCTACTACCCGACCGTCACCCGCGAGGCCTACAAGAACATGGGCCGCGTCACCGACCTCATGGAAACCGGCAAGATGTTCGAGGACCTGGGCATCCCGCCGCTGGACGCCGCCGGGGACCGCGTGATGATCTGCGGCAGCCCGGGCATGTTGCGCGACCTGAAGCAGATGCTGGAGGGCCGGGGCTTCGTCGAAGGCAACACGTCAAGGCCCGGCGACTTCGTGATCGAGCGCGCCTTCGCGGAACAGTGATGCGCGTGGCGCCCGGGCGCGACACCGTCAAGGCCGGGGCCGCGCGGCCTGGGCGAACCGTGCCAGCATCTCGAGCAGCGTGTCCGGCTCCACGGGCTTGGTCAGGTGCGCGTCAAAGCCCGCGTCGTGGGCCTTCTGCACGTCCTTCTCCTGGCCATAGCCGGTGAGCGCGACCAGCCTTCCCGCATAGGGGCGCTCGCCCGAACGCAGGCGCCGCGCGACTTCGTAGCCGTCCATTTCCGGCAGGCCGATGTCCAGCAGCACGATCTCGGGCTGGAAGGACACAACCGCGTCGAGCGCCGACTGCGGCGCGTAGGCCACCTGGACCACGAAGCCCGTCGCGACAAGCAGCATCGAGAGCGTGTCGGCCGCATCCTCGTTGTCGTCCACCACCAACACCCGCATCGACGCCGCGCCGGCGGCGATCCGCGGTTTCACGGGCTCGTGGTTCGGCGGCTGGCCCACCGGCAGGGTGATGGTGATGACCATGCCACGCCCCTCCCCGTCGCTATGGGCCCGGACGGTGCCGGCGTGCATTTCCACCAGGCTCCTCACGATCGCGAGGCCCAGTCCGAGGCCGGCGCCGACACCCGGCGCCCGGTGCGGCGCCTGGTAGAACAGGTCGAAGGCGCGGCGCAGGTGTTCCGGCTTCATGCCCGCGCCATCGTCACGGAAGACGAACTCGATGCTGCGACCCACCTTCCGGGCCTCGACATCGATCGCGCCGGTCGGCGCCGTGAACTTGATGGCATTGCCCAGGATGTTGTTGAACACCTGGACCAGCCTCGCTTCGTCGGCTCGCACCCACTCGTTGCGCGCGGCGTCGTCGATGCGCAGGTTGACGGCGCGCGAGCCGAAGTTCGGCCGCTGCGACTCCACGGTCTGCTCCAGCACCGGCACCGGCCGCAGCGGACGCAGGTTGATCGCGAAGCGCTTGCTGGTGATGCGCGACGCATCCAGGAGGTCGTCCACCATCCGCGTGACGTAACGAAGCTGGCGCTGGATGATGCGTTGCTCGGGCAGTGTCCGGTCGTCGCCCTTGAGGCCGATCAGGTGCACGGCATTCATGATCGGCGCGAGCGGGTTGCGCAGCTCGTGGCCCAGCAGGGCCAGGAATTCGTCCTTGTTCCGGTTGGCCTGCTCTGCGACGCGCAGCGCCTCTTCGAGCTGGGCGAGCAGGTGCTCCCGCTCGGCCTCCACCTTGCCGTGGCGCTCGTTGGCGTCATCGCGGTCGATGGCCGCCTGCCGCAACGCCCAGCCCACTTCGTCGAGTTCCTCGACGCCGAGCGGCCGCAGCGCCACCTGCTTGCCCACGCCGAGGTCGGCAGCGGCCCGCTTGAGAACGTCGATCGGGCCGGTGATGCTGCGGGACATCCGCCAGGCCAACCATGCCAGCAGGCCCAGGGACGCCGCCGTGCCGGCACCCACCGCGGCGATCACCCGGCGCAGGTCCGCGTTGGCCTTGTCCGACGGAATGCCCACCGCCACGACCCAGTGCGAGGACCGGACGCGGCTGAAGCCGACGAGCTTTTCCGCGCCGTCCGGTGTCCGGGTGATCCCCACCCCTTCGCCGTCGCCCCTGCCAACCAGCTGCTCCAGCGATGCGGAATACCGACGGGCGCCATCGGTGCGCGAGCCGGCCACCTTGTTGCCGCCCTGATCGAACACGGTGGCCAACCACGGCGAAGCGACCTGTTGCCGCGTCACCACCTCGAGGATCCGGTTGGTGGGCACCACGGCCGACAGGACGTAGCGCGGGCGCCCATCCTTGAGCACGGGAATCCGTACCGCGAAAGCGTCGCGGCCGCCCGGCCCCACGGCGACGCGGCCGACGACGGGCGCCAGCGTGGAGCGGACCTGCGCCAGGCTGTCGGGCTCGACGGTGCTGCGCGCCTCGGGCGCGGCGGGGCCCTCGCGCGCGACCACCTCGCCCCGTTCGTCGGTCACGACGATCATCAGCCATTGCTGGCTTTGCGCCATCCGCTGGGCCAGCCGGGCGAAGTCTTCGGTCGACAGGCGCGCCGGGGCGATGTTCTGGAGGTCCGACGAGATTGTCAGGTTCTCCAGCAGGGAGATGGTGGAGCCCAATTCCGCATCCACGGCGGTGGCAAGGGCGCGCGAAAGGTCGAGGGCGGAGCGTTGCGTTTCGGTCCGCCGTTCCTGCGCCAGGTAGGCGCTGGCCACCACCAGCACGAGCGCCAGGGGTGCCAGGCCGCTGGCAGCAAGGAGGAAGAGGCGGAACCTCAGCGGGCGCGAGGGGCTGCCGCCGGGCTGCGGGTACCCGGCAGCCGAGGTCGAATCCGGCTGTGCTGCTTCGGCCGCTGCGCTGTCCATGCGACGTTGCTCCTGACTCCGCTCGCGAAAGCCCGCCGCAGGGACGGGAACCGCTGAGCCATCTTACATTCAGTGTGCCCGGCCATGCCTGTTCGCACGCCAGCCGGTTGTGTGAAATAAGTCACTCTCCCGCCGTGCCGGTCCCCGAAAGGCGGGGGCGCCCCCTTGGTGAGGACGTTCAGCGGATCGAGTCGAGGAAGGGGGTGTCGGGATCGCTCACGTAAAAGATGACGACATGCAGCGGCTGTGTCGCGCTCCGGTTGAAGCCCGTCATCTTCACGTTGGGTGGCTCGACGTAAGCCTGCCCGGCCTGCACGACGATCGGCGCGCGGCCTTCCAGCTCGAGCGTGAACTGTCCCTCCAGCACGTACACCGTCACCGGTGAGCGATGGGTATGGAATACGGTCCTGTCGCCGGGCTTGAAGCTGGCGGTCATGACCCGGACCTCCTGCATGTCGCCCTTGGGCATCCCGGCGGCGCTTTCGCGCAGCAGCAGCTGCGGCGCGGCGAATCCCGGCTGCTGGGCGACGGACGAAGCGGCGCCAGCCCATCCGACCAGCAGCACGGCGGCGACCTGCCACGCGTTCGACAAAACCATGATCGGACTCCTGTGTGAATGAACCTGTGTTGCAGTCTAGGCAGTCGGGGGCGGCAGCGGCAGCCGCAACTTTGCATAATGGGGCCGCATCCTTGCGGGGCCGCCATGTTCGATTGGGACGATCTCCGGCATTTCCTGGCCGTCGCCAGCTCCGGCAGCACGACAGCAGCGGCACGGCTGCTGGGCGTGGACCAGTCCACGGTCCAGCGGCGGCTGGCCGAGCTAGAGCGCCGCCTCGGCCAGCCGCTGGCCGAGCGCCACCCCGCAGGCTACCGTCTCACGCCGTTCGGCGAGCAGCTGCTGCCGCACGCGCGTCGCGTGGAGGAAAGCGTCCTGGCGCTGGAGGATGTGGTGCGCTCATGCGCGCGGGAGCTGACGGGCGTGGTGCGCGTCACCTGCCCCGAACCGATCGTCTACCGCCTGTCGAAGTCGCCACTGCTGGAGCGTTTCCGCGCCCGCCATCCGCACCTGCAAGTGGAGTTCCTGATGAGCGACCGGTACCTCGACCTGGGCAAGGGCGAGGCGGACGTCGCCTTGCGTTCGGGCGACACCGTGGACAGTGAACTGGTGGGGCGCAAGGTGGGTGATTCGCTTTGGGCCGTTTACGGCAGCCATGCCTACATCGCGCGCCATGGCGAGCCCCGGTGCGTGGAGGACCTCTCGCACCACGCGCTGGTCGGCTTCGACGACAGCATGTCCGGCCATCGCGCCAACGCCTGGCTGCGGCAGGTGGCGCCGGGTGCACGCTGGGCCGCGACCGCCGACAGCGTGCTGGGACTGGTGTCGTCGGCGAAGGCGGGCATGGG
Source organism: Ramlibacter sp. (assembly GCA_030695945.1). Classification (GTDB taxonomy): domain Bacteria; phylum Pseudomonadota; class Gammaproteobacteria; order Burkholderiales; family Burkholderiaceae_C; genus Ramlibacter. The sequence goes on along the minus strand of JAUYOG010000067.1, from coordinate 25,423 downwards.
CCTGGCGCCGCTGCCGACGGCGCTCGGCGACGCGGAGTCGGAGCTGGCCCGAGTGCTGGGGCCGATTCCCGAACTCACCCGCATCTGGCGCATCCTGACCACCAAGCGCCTCCGCCGCACCCCTCGCGTGTCGGCCTTCTTCGACTTCATGGCCGCCGAGGTCGAGGCACTCCGGCCCATCCTCACGGGGTGAGCGGTCGGCACGGGTCAGTCACGCGCGAAGGGAAGTCCAGCTGAACGGCGCGTTGGCCAGCTGCGCCATGTCGTCGAAGATCCACACCGCGCCGGCGGCTCGCAGCGCGCCCGGCGCGTCGTGCCCGGCCTCGGGCGGGCTGTAGCCGAAGACCGTCGCGCCGGCCGCGACGCCGGCCGTGACGCCCGTCATCGTGTCCTCGACCACCGCGCAGCGCTCCGGCGGCACGCCAAGTGCCGCTGCGGCGGCCAGGTACACGTCCGGCGCCGGCTTGGAGCGCGGCAATTCATGGCCGCTGAAGATGCGGCCCTTGAAGTAGGGCATCAGTCCGCATTTCTCGAGCTGCAACTCCACCTTGAAGCGGTCGGCGCCCGAGGCGCAGGCGATGCGCCCCTGGAAGTACTCGTGGATTCGCGCGACCGCCTCGACCGCCCCGCGGATCGGCTTGACGCGCTTCACGAGGCCCTCGTTGCGCCGTTCGCGGAAGCGCACCAGCCATTCCTCGGTCAGCGGCTGGCCGGTACGCGCCTCGATCAGCGCGCGCTCGTCCTTCACCGCCTTGCCCACGAAGGTGCGCATGCATTCCTCCGGGCTGAGCTTCCAGCCCTGCTCCTCCAGCATGTCGCGCAGGACACCGTTGGTGATCAGCTCGCTGTCCACGAGCACGCCGTCGCAATCGAACAGGACCGCCTCGAATGTCATGGGTTCAGGATATCCCCGTCCACGTAGTACCAATGCCCTTCGTCCAGCAGGAAGCGGCTGCGCTCGTGCAGCCGCACGCCCCGGCCGGCGATGCGGTAGCGGGCGACGAATTCGACTTCGGCATGGGTTGCATCGGTCACCCGATGATCCCTCACTTCCAGGCCCAGCCATTTCGTTCCGGGTTCGAACTCGACGTTGGCATCCGGCCGCGTGGCGACGTACCAGGTGGCCAGGACGTAGTTCGCGTCGCTCAGCACGTGCGCTGTGTAGCGGGATCGCATGAGCGATTCGGCGTCGGGCGCGGGGGTGTCCTCCAGATGGCCGAGGTAGCGGCCACAGCACTCGGCGAAGGACAACGCCTTGCGGCCCGGCCCGAGCCGGCCACAGGGGCAAGCCTCGCCTGCGTCCATCAGGCCAGGGCCCGCTGGATGATGATCTTCTGCACGTCGGACGTGCCTTCGTAAATCTGGCAAACGCGCACATCGCGCCAGATGCGCTCGACCGGGAAGTCGCTCACGTAGCCGTAGCCGCCCAGCGTCTGGATCGCGGCGCTGCAGACGTGCTCGGCCATCTCGCTGGCGAACAGCTTGGCCATCGCGGCTTCCTTCAGGCACGGCCGGCCTGCGTCGCGCAGCGTGGCCGCATGCCAGATCAGCTGGCGCGCGGCTTCCAGCTTCGTCGCGCAATCGGCCAGGCGGAAGCCGACCGCCTGGTGGTTGATGATCGCGGTGCCGAAGCTTTGTCGCTCCTTCGCGTACGCCAGCGCCACCTCGAAGGCGCTGCGCGCCATGCCGACGCTCTGCGCGGCGATGCCGATGCGCCCGCCTTCGAGCGCCGACAGCGCGATCTTGTAGCCCTCGCCCTCCTCGCCGATCAGGTTCTCGGCGGGGATTCGGCAATTGTCGAAGTTGATCTGCGCCGTGTCGCTGGAATGCTGGCCGATCTTGTCTTCCAGCCGCGCCACCACGTAGCCCGGCTCGTTGGTCGGCACCAGGAAGGCGCTCATGCCCTTCTTGCCGGCGCCCTTGTCGGTGACGGCGATCACGACGGCCAGGTCGCCGTTCTTGCCGCTGGTGATGAACTGCTTGACGCCGTTGATCACCCAGCCGCCGGCGTCCTTCACGGCCGTGGTGCGCAGCGCCGAAGCATCGCTGCCCACGTGCGGCTCGGTGAGGCAGAACACGCCGAGCAATTCGCCTTGCGCCAGCCGCGTCAGCCACTTCTTCTTCTGCGCCGCGTTGCCGTAGCGCATCAGGATGGCGTTGACCGGGCAGTTGGTGACGCTGATCGCGGTGCTGGTGCCGCCGTCACCGGCGGCGATCTCCTCCAGCACCAGCGCCAGCGTCACGTAGTCCAGGTTGGCGCCGCCGAACTCCTCGGGCACGCAGATGCCGTAGGCACCGAGCGCGGCCAGACCGCGGTGCGCCTCGCGCGGGAAGTGATGCTCCTTGTCCCAGCGCGGTGCGTTGGGCCAGAGCTCCTCCTGCGCGAACGCGCGAACCGCGTCGCGCACCATTTCCTGGTCTTGCGTGAGCAGCATTACAGCAGTTCGATCGCAACCGCCGTGGCTTCGCCGCCACCAATGCACAGCGTGGCAATGCCGCGCTTGCCGCCGCGGGCCTTCAGGGCGTGGATCAGCGTGACCATGATGCGGGCGCCGGACGCGCCGATCGGGTGGCCCAGCGCGCAGGCGCCGCCGTTCACGTTGACGATCTCGTGCGCCACCTTCAGCTCCTCCATCAGCGCCATCGGCACCACGGCGAAGGCTTCGTTCACCTCCCACAGGTCCACGTCCGACACCTTCCAGCCGGTCTTGGCCAGCAGCTTCTGCACCGCACCAATCGGCGCGGTGGTGAACCAGCCCGGCTCCTGCGCGTGCATGGCGTGGCCGACGATACGGGCCATCGGCGTGCTGCCGTAGCGGCTGGCGGTCGACTCCTTCATCATCACCATGGCGGCGGCGCCATCGTTGATGCTGGAGCTGGAGGCGGCGGTGATCGTGCCGTCCTTCTTGAACGCGGGCTTGAGCGTGGGGATCTTGTCGAGCTTGACCTTGCCCGGGCCCTCGTCGATGGCCACCACCACGTCGCCGGCGCGGCCCTTCACCGTGACCGGCGTGATTTCGGTGGCGAAGGCGCCCGATTCGGTCGCGGCCTTGGCGCGCTGCACGCTGGCGATGGCGAAGGCATCCTGCGCCTCGCGGCTGAACTTGTACTTGGCGGCGCAGTCCTCGCCGAAGGTGCCCATCGAGCGGCCCGCCTCGTAGGCGTCTTCCAGGCCGTCGAGCATCATGTGGTCATAGATGCGGTCGTGGCCGATGCGGATGCCGCTACGGCCCTTGAGCAGCAGGTGCGGCGCGTTGGTCATGCTCTCCATGCCGCCGGCCACCATCACTTCGTGGGTGCCGACCAGCAGCATGTCGTTGGCGAACATCGCGGCCTTCATGCCCGAGCCGCACATCTTGGACAGCGTGACGGCGCCCGCGCTCTTGGGCAGGCCGCCCTTGAACGCCGCCTGGCGCGCCGGGGCCTGGCCCTGGCCGGCCATCAGGCAGTTGCCGAACAGCACTTCGCCCACGGCATCGCCGGGGATGCCGGCGCGCTCGACGGCGGCCTTGATCGCTGCGCCGCCCAGGTCGTGGGCTGCGAGCGACGAGAAGTCGCCCTGGAAGCCGCCCATGGGGGTGCGGGCGGCGCTGACGATGACGATGGAATCAGGCATGGTTTGCTCCTTAGGAAAGTTGAATGAGGGCGCCGCGCTCCTCCTGGGCGATGCGGCGCAGGTAACTCTGGAACTCGGGGTCCTCGCCGCGCAGCAGCAGCGGCAGGGCGTTGTGGAAATCCTCGCGGCGGCACCACTCGCGCATGTAGTCGTCCCAGCTGTTCCAGCGCCGGGACTCGGTTTCGCTCATCTTCGGCTTGTAGGCCACGAGGTACGCCCGTTCGAATAGCGACATCAGCATGTCGAATATCACGAGCATGCGCTCGTTCTGCTCCGGCGTGGGATTCGCCAGCGGTTCATTGGTTCGCAACTGCAAGTCGGGGTTGGCCAGCACCACCTTGAGGAAGTCGTTGTAGGCATCGGACAGCAGCTGGTAGCCCTCTTCCTCCTCGTTGTCGCGCTCCTTGCGCTGCTCCCAGGCGAAGAAAGCGATGGCGAACGGCAGGGCCACCACCGTCACGATGAAGCTGGCGAGCTCCCAGGCGTCGCGGATTTCCTGCGATATGGCCATGCTCGCGCCCCTCACCCCTGCCCTCTCCCCGCAGGGGAGAGGGAGAATTTCCTTGCAAACCGCTTGTCGCGCTCGTAGGGGAACACGTCGTGCACGTGCCCGGCCTGGATGCGCTCCTTGTGCGCCTGCCAGAAGCCCGCATCCAGCAGGTCGGCATGGTGTTTCATGAACACCTCGCGCACCGCGTCGTTGCCCAGCAGGAACGGCTCGAACGTTTCCGGGAACACGTCATGAGGGCCGACCGTGTACCAGACCTCGCCGGACATCTCCTCCTCCTCGTTGCGCGCGTCGGGCACCTTGCGGAAGTTGCAATCCGTGATGTATTCGATCTCGTCGTAGTCGTAGAAGACGACCTTGCCGTTGCGCGTGACGCCGAAGTTCTTCCACAGCATGTCGCCGGGGAAGATGTTGGCCGCCACCAGGTCCTTGATCGCGTTGCCGTACTCGACCACCGCGCTCTCGATCTGGCTGCGCGCCTGCTCGGCCGCCACGGTGTCGTCGCCCGGCGACCGCCCGGCGTCGAAGGCCTCCTGCAGGTAGATGTTCAGCGGGATCATCCGGCGCTCGATGTACAGGTGCTTGATGACGACCTCCTCGTGGCCGTCGCCGTCGCGGTCGCTGATCTCCAGCTGGCTCGGCGCGTACCTGCGGATCTCCTCGATCAGCTCCTCCTCGAAGCGGTCGCGCGCGAAAGCAACCTCGCTGTACTCCAGCGTGTCGGCCATGCGGCCCACGCGGTCGTGCTGCTTGACCAGCAGGTACTTGCCCTTGATCTTCTCGCGGGTGGTGTCCTTCTGCGGCGGGTAGTAGTCCTTGATCAGCTTGAAGACGTAGGGGAACGACGGCAGGTCGAACACCAGCATCACCATGCCCTTGATGCCGGGCGCGATGCGGAACTTGTCGCTGGAATGCTTCAGGTGGTAGAGGAAGTCGCGGTAGAAGAGAGTCTTGCCCTGCTTGGCCAGGCCCAGGGCGTTGTAGATCTCGTTGCGGGGCTTGCGCGGCATCAGCGAGCGCAGGAACTGCACGTAGGCCGAGGGCACCTCCATGTCGACCATGAAGTACGCGCGGGCGAAGCTGAACAGCGCCTGCAGGTCGTCCTCGCCGAACAGGCAGGCGTCGATCATGAGCTTGCCCTGCCTGTTGTGCAGGATGGGCAGCGCGAACGGCACCTCGTTGAACCCGTTGATGATCTTGCCGACGACGTAGGCGCCCTTGTTGCGAAAGAACAGCGACGACAGCACCTGGATCTGGAAGTTGGCGCGCAGCTTGACCTGCGCCAGCCTCCCGCTCATCGCCTGCACCACGTAGCCGGCGTCGCGCTGCAGGTCCTCGAACGGGCGCTGCAGCTGGAAGTTGTCGACGATGCGCACCACCGTGTCGCCGAGGCTCTCGCGCGTCGGGTAGTACGCGCGGTAGGTGGGCATGGCGGCGGGCTCGTCGTTCTCGATGTACTCGGTGGACACGGCCGGCCGCACGAAGATGAAATCGTTGTGAAAGTGGGTGCGGTGCAGGATCTTGGTGGTGACGGAGTTGAAGAAGGTCTCCGCCAGCTCGGGCTGGTGGTGGTCCACCAGCAGCCCGATGTAATGCAGCTTGACCTGCTGCCACACTTCCATCGGCTGGCCGCCGGCCTTGAACTCCTTCTCGAGCCGCGTCACCGCCTCCTTCACGCGCAGGTCGTAGAACTCGATGCGCTCGCGCTGGGCCCGCTGCTGGCCGTGCCAGTCGGCCGTCTCGAACCGGTGCTTGGCCCGCGAGGACTCGGTGCGGAACAGCCGGTAGTGCCGGTTGAAGCCGTCGATCATCGCCTTGGCGATGTCGTAGGCGTGCGGCGAGTCGAGGCGCTGGGGGAACATGCTTCCGGCCGGCTCAGGTTCTGGCGGCGATCACACCCTGGATGGCCGCGCGGTACAGCGGCTCGATCGAATCGGTGCTGGCGACCGACATCTGCAGGTCCTGCAGCAGTCCGTCGTGCACGCCGAAGGCCCAGCCGTGGATCGACACCTTCTGGCCCTTGGCCCAGGCGTCCACCATCACGGTGCTCACGCAGACGTTGACCACCTGCTCGATCACGTTCAGGTCGACCAGCGCGTCGGCCCGCTTGTCCGGCGCCATGTTCTCCAGCAGGCCGCGATGGCGGTCGCGCACGTCCTGGATGTGGCGGATCCAGTTGTCGGCCAGGCCGATGCGCTCACCGTGGAGCGCCGCCATGACGCCGCCGCAGCCGTAATGGCCCACCACCATGATGTGCTCGACCTTGAGCATCTCCACCGCGAACTGGATCGCGGACAACGCGTTCAGGTCGGAGTGGACGACGATGTTGGCCACGTTGCGGTGGACGAACACCTCGCCGGGCTCCAGCCCGGTGATCTGGTTGGCCGGCACCCGCGAATCGCTGCAGCCTATCCACATGAATTTGGGCTTCTGCTGCTTGGTCAGGGCGGTGAAGAAGCCGGGCCGCTCCCGCTCCATCTGGGCGGCCCAGGCGCGGTTGTGCGTGAACAGGTCTTGGAGTGAGGACATAAGCGCTATTTTCGCCTGTTCAGCATACGTGGCATTGCGGACGAACGCTTTGACTTACATCGTCTCCGCGAACAGCTCGCGGCCGATCAGCATGCGCCGGATTTCGCTGGTTCCCGCGCCGATCTCGTACAGCTTGGCATCGCGCCACAGGCGGCCCAGCGGGTACTCGTTGATGTAGCCGTTGCCGCCGAAGATCTGGATGCCCTCGCCAGCCATCCAGGTGGCCTTCTCGGCGCACCACAGGATGACCGACGCACAGTCCTTGCGCACCTGCCGCACATGCTCGCTGCCCAGCATGTCGAGGTTCTTGCCCACTGTGTAGCAGAGGGCCCGACCCGCCTGCAAGACCGTGTACATGTCGGCCACCTTGCCCTGGATCAGCTGGAATTCGCCGATGCTCTGGCCGAACTGCTTGCGGTCGTGGATGTAGGGCACCACGTTGTCCATCACGGCCTGCATGATGCCGATGGGGCCGGCGGCGAGCACGGCGCGTTCGTAGTCCAGCCCGCTCATCAGCACCTTGGCCCCGCCGTTGAGGCTGCCCAGCACGTTGGCGGCCGGCACTTCGACGTCGTTGAACACCATCTCGCCGGTATGGCTGCCGCGCATGCCCAGCTTGTCGAGCTTCTGCGCCGTGAAGAAGCCCTTCATGCCCTTTTCGACGATGAAGGCGGTGACGCCGCGGGCGCCCAGTTCGGGTTCCGTCTTGGCATAGACCACCATGGTGTCGGCGTCCGGCCCGTTGGTGATCCACATCTTCGTGCCGTTGAGCAGGTAGTAGCCGCCCTTGTCCTCGGCCTTGAGCTTCATGCTGATCACGTCGCTGCCGGCCCCCGGCTCGCTCATGGCCAGCGCGCCCACGTGCTCGCCCGAAATGAGCTTGGGCAGGTACTTGCGCCGCTGCTCCTCGCTGCCGTTGCGCTTGATCTGGTTGACGCACAGGTTGCTGTGCGCGCCGTACGACAGGCCCACCGACGCCGAGGCGCGCGAGATCTCCTCCATCGCGATCATGTGCGCGACGTAGCCCATGTTGGCCCCGCCGTATTCCTCCGGCACCGTGATGCCGAGGACGCCGATGGACCCCATCTTGCGCCACAGGTCCATCGGGAACTGGTCGCTGCGGTCGATCTCGCCGGCGCGGGGTGCGATCTCGGCCTGCGCGAACTCGCGCACCGCGTCGCGCAGGGCGTCGATGTCTTCGCCCAGGTGGAAGTTCAGGCCTGGAAGGTTGTTCATGGGGAGGTCTCCTGGAAGCTGACGTTCAATGGTGGACGCCTTCACGGCCGAACAGGGCCATCAGGGTGGCGTTCATGGTGGCGATGAGCTTTTCGCGGTCGCCGTCTATCGCGTAGGCCCTGCCTTCCACGTTGGTCAGCGTGCGGCCGGGCTTGACCACCTCGCCGACCATGCGGAAGCGCTGGCCCTGCGCCGGTGCGAGCAGGTTGATCTTGAATTCGACGGTCAGCACCGCGGCATCGGCCGGCATCAGGCTGAAGCCTGCGTAGCCGCAGGCGGTGTCGAGGCCGGTCGCGACCATGCCGGCGTGCAGGAAGCCATGCTGCTGCGTCAACGCCTGCGCCCAGGGCATTTCGATCACGACGACGCCCGGTTCGACCGAGGCCAGCGTGGCGCCGATGGTCCTCATCGCATCCTGGCGGGCGAAGCTCGCGCGCACGCGCTCGGCGTACTGCGGGTCCTTGGGTTCGAAGCGCGGTTCGGCGGGCATGCGGCGGCTCCTGGGATTGACGTTTACGTAAACGTCAATTATGCCCTGTCAGGCGGCCTGGCGCGACTTTTCGGCCCGCGCCAGCAGCGCGCGGGCTTCCTTCTCGTGCACGCGAACCTCGTCGAGGTTGGCCTGCAGGTCCGCCATCTGTTCTTCCAGCTGCTTGCGGTGCTGGGCCAGCACCGCAAGGAATTTCCGCAGCTGCGGCCCGGTGTCGCGCGGGCTGTCGTACATGTCGATGATCTCGCGCGCCTCGGTGAGCGAGAGCCCCAGCCGCTTGGCGCGCAGCGTCAGCTTCAGCCGGGTGCGGTCGCGCGAGCTGTAGATGCGGTTGCGCCCGCCGGGGCCGGTGCGCTCCGGCTGCAGCAACCCCATGTCCTCGTAGAAGCGCATCGCCCGCGTCGTGAGGTCGAACTCTTTCGCCAGGTCGCTGATGGTGTAGGTCGGGGTGGCCATGACTGGAGGGGGCTGTGTTCCAAAGTTTGCTTGTACGGCAGGGGACAGTGGGGGCATGCCGCCCTCCCTACAATGCGGATTACATATGACGTTTACGTTAACGTCAATCCTTCCCTACCCGCAAGGCTCCGCCCGATGAACGAACTCGAAAAACTGCTGGACTACCCGTTCCGCGACGCCATGCCGGCGCAGGGCGAGACGATGGTGGTCGCGGCGGGCGAGGCCAGCGGCCTGGCACCGGCCGTGAAATGGATCCGCATGGCGCTGCCTTTCCAACTGGACCACATCAACCTCTGGCTGCTGCGCGACGAGGTCGATGGCCGCGCCGGATGGACGGTGGTGGACTGCTGCATCAGCCGCGAGGAGTCCCGCGCGCAGTGGGAAACGATCTTCGCGACACAGTTGGACGGGTTGCCGGTTCTGCGCGTGATCGTCACCCACATGCATCCCGACCACATCGGCCTGGCGCACTGGCTGTGCGGCCGCTGGAACGCGCCGCTGTGGATCAGCGCGACCGATTTCAACGCGGCCCGCATGGCGTCGCAGAGCACGACCGGCTTCGGCGGCGAGGGTGCGGCCAATTTCTTCGCCTCGCACGGCCTCACCGACCCGGACTCGGTGGAGAAGATCCGCGGACGCGCCAACTACTATCCCAGCATGGTGCCCGAAGTCCCACGCACCTTTCGGCGCATGCAGGACGGCGACACGATCGTCATCGGCGGCCGCGCCTGGCAGTGCATCAGCGGCTATGGCCATGCGCCGGAACACATCGCGCTCTATTGCGACACGCTCCAGGCGCTGATCAGCGGCGACATGATGCTGCCGCGCATTTCAACCAATGTGAGCGTGTACGACATCGAGCCGGAGTCCGACCCGTTGCGGCTGTTCCTCGAATCGATCGACAAGTTCGCGCGACTGCCGCAGGACACGCTGACCCTTCCTTCCCACGGCAAGCCGTTTCGCGGCCTGCACGAGCGCATCCGCCAGTTGCACGAGCACCACCGCGAGCGCCTGGCCGAGGTGGTCGAGGCCTGCCGGCAGGGACCGCAGTCGGCCGCCGACGTGCTGCCCGTCCTCTTCAAGCGCAAGCTCGACTTGCACCAGACCACCTTCGCGATGGGGGAGTCGGTGGCGCACCTGCACGCTCTGTGGTTCCAGGGCCGGCTGCGGCGCCGAAAGGACAGCGACGGCGTGTACCGTTTCGCGCTGGCTTAGCCAGCACAGTGGGCACCGGTGCCCACGCTACGTTGGATCTTGCCCCGCCAGCCACGCCGGTGGCGCCGTCTCCGACAAGGTGAAGAAGAACGTCGTGCCCTCGCCGAGCCGCGATTCGGCCCAGACGCGGCCCTGGTGGCGCGCGACGATGCGGCGCACCGTGGCCAGGCCGATGCCCGTCCCGGGAAATTCGGCCTCCGTGTGCAGCCGCTGGAACGCGCCGAACAGCTTGCCGGCGTAGTCCATGTCGAACCCGACACCGTTGTCCCTCACGAAGAAGACATGGCCGTCCTGCTCGCGTCCGAGCTCGATGCGCGCACCGTCGCGTTGCGCCGTGAATTTCCACGCGTTGCCCAGCAGATTCTCGAGCATCACCCGCAAGAGCCGCGCATCGCCCTGCGGGGCGAGCCCCTCCTGGACCTGCGCGTCGACACGGCGATCGGGGTGCTGCATCTGCAGGCCCTCGAGCGTTTCCCGCGCGATCGCCGTGAGGTCGACCGGCCCGTAGCTGAGGGGCGCCCGCGCGACCTTGGCGAGCGACAGCAATGCGTCGATCAGCTGCTCCATCTTCTCGACGCCCGCCTGGATGCGCGCAAGGTAATGCCGCACCCGCTCGTCCGCCCCGCCCTCGAGCCTGGCCATGAGCGCCTGGCTGAAGCCGCCGATCGCGCCCAGCGGCGCCCGCAGGTCGTGCGACACCGAGTAGGAAAACGCCTCGAGCTCCTGGTTGGAGTTTCGCAGCGCCAGTTCGATGGCCTTGAATTCCGTGATGTCGGCATCGATGCCGACCCAGAAGGCCACCTGGCCGCGATCGTCCAGGACCGGCGTGGCCTTGTACGACATCGTGTGGTAGCTGCCGTCCTTCGCCCGCACGCGGCGCACCCCCGTGTACGTTTGCAGCGTCTGCATGCAGCGCAGCCAGTTCGCGGCGACCTCGGCCCGGTCGTCCGGGTGGATCGCCGCGATGCCGGTGTGGCCGAGCCAATCGCCCGGAGTGCCGCCCACCAGCTCGTACCAGGCGCGGTTCATGAAAGTCAGCATGCCCGTGGCATCGGTGTTCCAAACCACCTCCGGCGCCTGCTCGGCGAGCGTGCGGTACAGCTGCTCCTGCCGCCCCAGTTCCGCGGTGCGCTCGGCGATGCGGGCCTCCAGGCCCGCGTTGAGCTCGCGGATCTCGGTGAACAGCCGGGCGTTCTCGATGGCGATCGAGGCCAGCTGCGCCAGTTCGAGCAGCACGTACTCGTCCCGCTCGGTGAAGCCGCCCGCGTCCTTGCCCGAGATCTGGAGGCGCCCGATGTGCCGCCCGCTGCGGCTCACCAGCGGCACCGTGAGCAGGCCCCCGACCGGGGTCGCGGCACCCGCTTCGCCGCTGACGCTGCGGGCCGGGGATGCCGTGCGCCCGTTGCCCGACAGCGTGACCAGGGCCTGCCGCACGCCGATGACGTGGCGGGCCTGGTCGGCGACTTCCTGCAGCGTGGCCTCCAGCGAAGGGTGGGCCATGATCAGCTGCGCGGCCTCCGCCGCCCGCTGCAGCATGAGCGTGTAATCCTGCAACTCCCGCTCGCTGGCCAGCAGGGCCTGCTCCACCCGCTTGCGCTCGGTGACGTCCTGCACGACCCCCCCGAACCAGACCGGCTCGCCCTGGTCGCCCAGCCGCGCCTCGCCGATCTCGTGCATCCACGCGATCGAGCCGTCCGGCCTGACGATGCGGTATTCCAGGCTGATGCTCTTGCCGTCCCGCAGCGCCGAGTCGCGCGCCGGCTTGAGCATGACGCGGTCGTCAGGATGCACGCGCTGCTCGAAGCCTTCGATCGAAGGCTCGAACTCGTTCGGCTCGACGCCGAAGAGCCCGTAGACCTCGTCGGACCACCAGAGGCGGCCGCTGGCCAGGTCCAGCTCCCAGTTGCCGACGCGCCCGATGCGTTGCGCTTCGATCAGCTTGCGCTGCGTTTCCTGCAGCTGCGCGAACTGTGCAGCCTGCCCGGCCTGCAACCGCTCCAGCTCGGTCACGTCGGTGAACACGACCAGCCCGCCGTTGATGCCGCCTTCGCCGCGAATCGGTTGCCAGCTGCATTGCAGCATCCGGCCTTCGGGCACTTGCGCATTGCGCACGAAGAGCAGCGGCTGCCGCCCGCTTTCGCCGCGCGCCGATCGCACCAGGGGCAGCTCGTCCAGCTCGTACGGCGTCTGCCCGTCGGGATGGTAGAAGCCGAACAGCGCGGGCCACTGCCGGGGCATCGTGGCCGGCCCGTTCAGCGGAAACAGGCGCGCCGCGGCCTGGTTGAACATCAGGAACTGCCCGGTGCCGGTGACGGCGATCAATGCCTCCTGCATGCTGTTGATGACGAGGTCCAGGGCGGCGTAGGCGCTGCGGCTGCGGCCAAGTTCGGTCTCCAGGTCGATCTGGCGCAGCTGCAGCGAGTCCGCCATGAGGTTGAAGGCGGCGCCGATGCGCGCGAATTCGCCGCGCGGCTGGCGGCCGCCCGACAGGGGCACGCGCGCATCCAGGCGCCCCTGCTCCAGCCGCCGCACTGCCCCCAGGATCTGCTTGGCCGGTTTCACGATGACATACCCGCCGACCCACCAGGTGACGCCCATCGCGGCCAGCGTGGCCAGCGTGAGCAGCAGCAGGACTTCGTCGAAGCGGGCCGAGCCGCCCGCCAGAGCGGCGGACCTGGGCATCCCGACGCGCACGATGAATCCTTCGCTGCCGACGAGCCGGCTGGGCGCGTAGGCATAGATGCGATCCTCGCCCGTCGCGTCGCGTCCCTCGCCCACGCCGCTGGTGTGGTTGCGCGCGGCTTCCTGGAACTCCGGGTGAGCCGTGATCCGCGGCACGCTCCGCCCGCCCTCCGCGGGGTATTCCATGAGTACCTGGCCCCGGCGGTCGGCCACCATCACGCGCGCGCCGTCCGGCAGCCGGAAACGCGAAAGCTCCTGCGCGGCCAGGGCAAGGTCGAGGGTGGCGAACACCACCGCCACCGGCTCACCGTTCTCGAGCACGGGCAGGGCGAACGGAATGGCGCTGCGGCCGCTGAGGCGGCCGACGATGGCTTCGCCCATCACGAAGCGCCGCTGCGACAGGGTATCGCGGAAGTAGGCGCGGTCCGCGGCGCTCGCATCGCCCATCGTCCCGCTCGCGTGGCACACCGGCAGGCCGTCAGGCGCAAGCAGCCCGATGTTGGAGTACATGGGGTAGCGCTCGCGCAGGCTCTGGAAGTACGACTGGCAGCGCGCGCGGTCGTGGCCCCAGGACCGCAGATCGGGGATCGCCGAGATCGCGCCGAGCAGCTGTTCGGCGGCGTCCACCGCCTTGCCTTCGCTGGTGGCCAGCAGCGACGCCGCGAAAAGCAGCTGCGACTGTGCCAGGTCGATGCGCGATCGGGTTTCGCGCGCGGCGAACCAGATCGACAACGCGAAGATTGGCAGGACCGCGGCCACCATCAGGATCACCAGACGCTCGCGCAGACTCAGCCTGCCCTGCATCGCCCCTTCCTTTCCGGGGGCCTTATGACCATGGTGGCCCCAGCCCCCAGTGTATGGGCAGGGCGGGGCGTCCCGCGTTGCGCGGGCTCGCTATCACCACGGCGGCAGCGCTTCGTCCTTCAGCAGGCCGCGCAGTTCGGCGTAATCGGGCACGACGGTGCGAACCGTGTCCCAGAAGCGCGGACTGTGGTCCATCACGCGCAGGTGGCTCAGCTCGTGCGCCACGACGTAGTCGATCACGGCCATGCGAAAGTGGACCAGCCGCCAGTTCAGCCGGATCAGGCCGTCCGCGTGCGCGGTGCCCCATCGGGTGCCCGCGCTGCTCAGCACCAGCTTTCGCCAGGCGACGCCCAGTTGCGGCGCGAAGTGGTCCAGGCGCTCGGTGAACAGCTCTTTGGCACGGCGCATCAGCCAGGCCTGCACGGCATCGCGCACCTGCTGCGGCTGCGCGTTCTGCGCCAGGCCCACGTGCAACGTGTAGCGCGGCATGCCGGGCAGTGCCTCGCCCTGGGTGTTAAGGACGGCACCGACTTCATCGAACGCATGGCGCGGGTCGAGCACGACGATCACCTGCTCGCCCAGGTAGGGGAACACGGCGCCATCCTTCCACTCGATGCGCGCCGACTCCACGCGCCGCTGGCGCTCGCAGGCCTCGCCGAGCTTCTTGACGATCCAGCCGGACTTGGCCCTGACGGCGGCGTCGACCTCGTACAGCGGCACCCAGTTGGGCGCCGTCACCGTGAGGCCCTCGGGGCCGACCATGAAACCGATGTTGCGCCGGCGCGCGCGCCGGAATTCGAAGGCCACGACCGAATCGCCCAGCACGGCTTCGCGGTTGGCGCGGGGGTGGCGGAAGGCGGCGGGCGACAGCACCTGGTCCAGCAGTTCGGCCGGCCGCGCGTCCGTCACGGCCTGGATGGCCGGGGGGGTCTTGCGTTTGCGCGGTGCGGCGGGCCTGGCCTCGCCGTCAGCGGGTGCAGCGGGGGGCGCGGGATCGAAGAGATCGAGAGTGAACTGCAGCAGCCGGTGCATGGGCGCAGAGTTTAACGGCTGGGGGGGCGCGCCGCGCCGGCGGGGGTGATTCGTTAGGGCTATTGAACGGGCACTCCCGCGCGTTTAACCTGGATATGCGTCGGGATCGAGCCGGCGCATCTCGGATTCGATCCAGCCCTCGACCTCGCGCATCAGTTCGTCGGGATCGCGGCCCTGGCTCGGGATCGGCCTGCCGATGGACACGTCCACCACGCCCGGGCGCTTGACGAAGGCCTTGCGCGGCCAGACCTTGCCCGACGTGACGGCGATCGGCACCACCGGCGCGCCCGTCTCCACCGCCAGGCGCGTGCCGCCATGCTTGTACTGGCCCTTCTGGCCTCGCGGTATGCGCGTGCCTTCCGGAAAGATGATGATCCATACGCCCTGCGCCAGCAGCCGCTTGCCCTGCTCCACCACGCGGTTGAACGCCTGGGCCCGCAGGCTGCGGTCGATGTGGATCATGTCCATGCGGCCCATCGCCCAGCCGAAGAACGGCACGTAGATCAGCTCGCGCTTGAACACGTAGGCCAGCGGGTGCGGCATGAGCGTCGGGATCAGGAAGGTCTCCAGCGTGGACTGGTGCTTCACGAGCAGGATGGCCGGACTCTTCGCGCCCAGGGGCAGGTTCTCGTAGCCGGTCACGCGGATCTCGATGCCCAGGATTGCCAGGCCGACGTCGCCGACCACCCAGCGCAGCCAGCGCACCGCCAGCCACCACATCTGCGTGCCGTTGCTCCAGACCGAGGCGGTGACCATGTAGATGCCCCACGGCACCACCGTCACGAACATCCAGAGCGCGTGAATGACCGAGCGAAGGAACGCCATTCGACGACGGCTAGGGTGCGGGCTTGGGCACGGCCGAACGCGCGATCAGCCAGTCGGCGAACGCGCCGAGGTCTTCGTGCACGCGCGTGCCGGCCGGGTACGTCTCGGGCAGCTGGCGGCCGCGGAACTCCGCGCCCTTGCCCGTCAGGACCAGGTGGGGCTCGCAGCCGGCGGCAACACCGGCCTGGAGGTCCCGCAGGCCATCGCCCACGGCCGGCGTGCCCTTGAGGTCCACGCCAAAGCGGTCGCCGATCTGCTCGAAGAGGCCCGGCAGCGGCTTGCGGCAGAGGCACCCCTCGTCGGGACTGTGCGGGCAGTAGAAGACGGCGTCGATCCGGCCGCCCTGCGCCGACAGCAGCTTGTGCATCTTGGCGTGCATCGCGTTGAGCGACGCCACGTCGAACAGGCCGCGCCCGAGGCCGGACTGGTTGGATGCGATCACCGTGTGCCAGCCGGCATGGTTCAGCCGCGCGATCGCCTCAAGCGCTCCAGGCAGGGGCGTCCACTCGTCGGGCGACTTGATGTATTCGTCGCTGTCGGCGTTGATCGTTCCGTCGCGGTCGAGGATGACGAGCTTCATGGGGGTGCGGTCAGGTGGCGAGGCGGGAGAGGTCCGCGACGCGGTTCATGGCCTGGTGCAGGGTGGACAGCAGGCCCAGCCGGTTCAGGCGAAGGTCGGGCTCCTCGGCGTTGACCATCACGCCGTCGAAGAAGGCATCCACCGGCGCGCGCAGTGCGGCCAGCGTCTGCAGCGAGGCCGTGTAGTCGCCGGCTTCGAACTGCTTGCCGGCGCGCGGCGCGACATCGCGCATGCTCGCGAAGAGGGCCTGCTCTGCCGGCTCCTTGAGCAGCACCTCGCTCACGTGGGGATCCACGGCGCCGCCCTCGGATTTCTTCAGGATGTTTCCGATGCGCTTGTTGGCTGCGGCGAGCGCAGGTGCTTCCGGCAGCGCGGCGAAGGCGCGAACCGCGGCCAGCCGCTTGGCGACATCGCCCAGGCGCTGCGGGCGCAACGCGAGGACGGCGTCCACTTCCTGCGCGCTGTAGCCCTGCTCGCGCAGCGAGCCGGCCAGCCGCTCGTAGATGAAATCGGTCAGCTGGACGGTCGTCTGGTCGGTGGCCTGCGGGAACAGCCCCAGCGATTCGGCGATCAACTCGCGCAGCGACAGCGGCAGGTCCTCCTCCATCAGCATGCGCACGATGCCCAGGGCATGGCGGCGCAACGCGAACGGGTCCTTGTCCCCAGTGGGCAGCTGGCCGATGGCGAACAGCCCCCCCAGCGTTTCCAGCTTGTCGGCCAGCGCGACGGCAATGCCCGTGCGGCTGCGCGGCAGCGTGTCGCCGGCGAAACGCGGCTTGTAATGGTCCTCGATCGCGTCCGCGATCTCGTGGCCCAGGCCGTCGTTGAGCGCGTAGTAGCGGCCCATCGTGCCCTGCAGCTCGGGGAACTCGCCCACCATGTCCGTGACCAGGTCGGCCTTGGCGAGGTGCGCGGCCCGGTCGGCGTGCGCCGCCAGCGTGTCGCTGCCGAGCTGGGCGCCGATCACCTTCGCGATGGCGCGCACGCGCTCCACGCGTTCGCCCTGCGTGCCGAGCTTGTTGTGGTACACGACCTTCGCCAGGCCCGCGACGCGAGACTCCAGCGTCTTCTTGCGGTCCTGGTCGAAGAAGAACTTGGCGTCGGCCAGGCGCGGGCGAACCACGCGCTCGTTGCCGCCGATCACCGCGCTCGCATCCGCGGGGCGGATGTTGCTCACGACCAGGAACCTGTTGGTGAGCTTGCCCTTGGCGTCCAGCAACGGGAAGTACTTCTGGTTGGCCTTCATCGTGAGGATCAGGCACTCCTGCGGCACTTCGAGGAATTCGCGCTCGAACTCGCAGGTGAGCACGTTCGGCCGCTCGACCAGCGCCGTCACTTCGTCGAGCAGCGCGTCGTCCTCGATGGCCTTGGCGCCGCCGCCGACCTGGGCCGCCGCCCTGGCGAGCTGCCCCGCGATCTCGGCGCGGCGGTCCTCGAAGCTGGCGATGACGGCGCCGTCCCTTTCCAGCGTCGCGGCGTAGGCGTCGGCATCCTTGATCACCACCGGATCCACCGCGGCTTCGAAGCGGTGGCCATGCGTGGTGTTGCCGGCCGCGAGCCCGAGCACTTCGATGGGCACCACGGCACCGCCATGCAGCGCGAGCAGCGAATGGGCCGGGCGCACGAACTTGACATCGCTCCAGCCGTCCGCCAGCTGGTAGGTCATGACCTTCGGGATGGGCAGCTTCGCGATCGACTCGTTCAGCGCCCTCTGCAGCCCCTCGGCGAGCGTCGCGCCCTTCGCGGTGCTGTCGTGGAAAAGGGCCTCGGCCTTGCCGTCCATGGCGCGCTTCAGGCCGGCGACGGCCGAGGCATCGGCTCCCAGTGCCTGCAGTTTCTTGAGCAGCGCGGGCGTCGCGTTGCCGGACGCGTCGAGGCCGACGCTCACCGGCATCAGCTTCTGCGACACGGACTTGTCGTCGGCCGCAGCGGCGACGGCAGTGACGTGGGCGGCCAGCCGGCGCGGCGAGGCAAACGAGGTGAGCTTCGATTCGGCGGTGGCCAGGCCCTGCGCCTTGAGCTGCTCGAACAGCACGCCGGCGAAAGCCTCGCCCAACTTCCGGAGCGCCTTCGGCGGCAGCTCCTCGACGAACAATTCGACCAGAAGGTTTTTCGTTG
Source organism: Ramlibacter sp. (assembly GCA_030695945.1). Taxonomy (GTDB): domain Bacteria; phylum Pseudomonadota; class Gammaproteobacteria; order Burkholderiales; family Burkholderiaceae_C; genus Ramlibacter. The sequence goes on along the minus strand of JAUYOG010000067.1, from coordinate 7,332 downwards.
CCATGTCTTATGCCGCCTTCTTCTGCAGGCCGGCGACCCATTCGCGCGGCGCCATCGGGAAGCCCAGGCGCTCGCGGCTGTCGTAATAGCTTTGCGCGACGGCGCGCGCGAGGTTGCGGATGCGGCCGATGTAGGCGGCACGCTCGGTCACGCTGATCGCGCCACGCGCGTCCAGCAGGTTGAAACTGTGCGCGCACTTGAGCACCTGCTCGTAGGCCGGTAGCGCGAGTTGTTGCTCCATCAGGTGCTTCGCCTGCTTCTCGTGCGCGTTGAAGGCGGTGAACAGGAAGTCGGCGTCGCTGTGCTCGAAGTTGTAGGCCGACTGCTCTTTCTCGTTCTGCAGGTAGACGTCGCCGTAGCTCAGCGTGTCGGTCCACTTCAGGTTGTAGACGTTGTCCACGCCCTGCAGGTACATGGCCAGGCGCTCCAGGCCGTAGGTGATCTCGCCGGTGATGGGCTTGCAGTCGATGCCGCCGACCTGCTGGAAGTAGGTGAACTGCGTGACTTCCATGCCGTTCAGCCACACCTCCCAGCCCAGGCCCCAGGCACCCAGCGTGGGGTTCTCCCAGTCGTCTTCCACGAAGCGGATGTCGTTCTTCTTGAGGTCGAAGCCCAGGGCTTCCAGGCTGCCGAGGTAGAGCTCGAGGATGTTGCTCGGTGCGGGCTTGAGCACCACCTGGTACTGGTAGTAGTGCTGCAAGCGGTTGGGGTTCTCGCCGTAGCGACCGTCTTTCGGGCGGCGGCTGGGCTGCACGTAGGCGGCCTTCCAGGGCTCGGGGCCGAGCGCGCGCAGGAAGGTGGCGGTGTGGCTGGTGCCGGCGCCCACCTCCATGTCGTAGGGCTGGAGCAGTGCGCAGCCTTGTTTGTCCCAGTAGGACTGCAGGGTCAGGATGATGTGCTGGAAGGTCAACATGGGCTGGCGCGCGAGCCGCGGAGAAGGGGAAGGAGCGTGCCGACACGGCAGCGCAAACCCCTGATTTTACGGGCGTGCCTCACCCACCCGAGCCCCCGGTCAGGACGGAGGGGGATTCTTTCCGGCGGCGGCATCGCCTTTGGCCTTGGCCAGGGCGAAATACTTGTCGAGCCACAGCCGGGCAATGCGGGCCCTGGAGATCTTCTTGAAAAAGAAGCTGATCGGTATGCCGACCGACTTGGCGTCCGAGACCGCGGTGATGTAGTTGTCGAAAGCGTTCATCAGGGTGTTGAGGTCCACTACCTTGTTGCTGCCGTGGTCGATGGTCCCGAGCCCCTGGATGACGCTTTGCATGAGGCCGCTTTGCATGGCCATCTGCTGCCCGCCCTTGAGCGAGCTGTCGGCCATGGTGCTCGCTGTCTGGTGGGCGTCGTACGACGGGCCTTGCACGCCGCCCGCCGCGCGCCGCTCGCCCAGCAGGGTGGCCACGCCCGAGCGCAGATGCGCCGAGGCCAGGGAAGGCACCGCCCCCAGCACGATGAGGTTGGCGTGCGTGGACACGCTCTGGTTGCTCAGCAGCTTGCGCACGTTCTCGAGCACCGTTTCGTCCATGCCGAAGCCGCCGGTGGCGGCCTTCATCCAGCCGCCCAGGCGCATCTGCTCCTGCACGGCGTCTTCCTGTTCCGCGGCCAGACCGGTCGCGGTGGCCTCGGTGTTGACCATGTGCACCATGCCGATGAAGCTGGAACCATAGTTCGCCCCGGTGAGCAGGGTGAGGTGGTTGGCCTCCGCCGCTCCCTCCGGCGCTTCGGAGGCCTGGATCATCGCGGCGAGATCACTGGTGTTGATGCCGTCGCCCGCGGCGCTGTACAGGCTGTTCCACACCTCCACCGCCTTGTCCACGTCGAGCTTGAGCGGCTGCAGCATGGCCGACGCGCGGTGCGTGGCGCTGGCGGTGACCACCAGCGTGCCGGCCAGGCTGTGGTTGTGCAGCTGCTGGTGCACCTGGGCGGCCGCGGCCTTGGGCACATCCCGGGCGGTGGATCCCAGCAGCGCGGTCGATTCACGGATCACGCCCTCGATGGACGAAATGGCCGCGGCGTTGGCCTCGTCGTTGCTGCCGTAAGAGAAGTACTGGACATCGATCCTGATCGAATCGGAGGCCAGCGCCAGCCGTTCGACCGTGACCTCGGAGAAGTCCAGCGGACTCTCCAGCCCCGCCACGTTCTCGATGGTGGCCACCTCTTCGCGCAACTGCTGCACGCCCGTGTCGTTGACGATGCGCGCGGCCATGTAGTCGCGTGCCGCATCGCTCACCTGCTGGTTCAGGTCGGCAATCCGGGTCTTGAGTTCACCGATGTCCACGCCCAGGCCGACCAGCTCGTTGATCGTCATGCTCAGTCCACGCCGCATGGCGATGAACGAGTTCATCCGCTCAAACGCGGCATCGGTCTTGGCCTGGAGGCTGGCGATCCTCTCCAGCAGCTTGAGCAGGTCGGTGTTGACGACGTGCCCCAGCACCAGGGAAGGATGATCGAAAGGAATGGAAGCGGCCATCGCGTTCTTATAGCGAAGGCTGGCTGGCGACTCATGACGGATCCATGAGCATTCCCTGACCTCTTCAAGGCGCCTGCGGTGTGCACCGCAGGCCGGCGCGTTCAGCGGCGGCGTGTGCGGCCGCCGCGGCGACCCCAGTGGCGGGTCGAGGCGAACAACAGCACCAGGACGAGACAGCCCACCCAGAGCGGCATGAGGCCCCAGCGCGCCGTCCATCGGGCGTAGGGCGTGAGGCCGCTGCGGCCCTGCACCGAGGCCTCGAGGCGGCCGCGCGTGAGGCGCTGCAGCTGGTGCGTGACCTGGCCCTGGTGGTCGATCACGGCGGTGGCGCCGGTGTTGGTGGCGCGCAGCATGGGCCGGCCCAGCTCGATCGCGCGCAGGCGCGAGATGTGCAGGTGCTGGTCGATCGCGACGGAGTCGCCGAACCAGGCGATGTTGCTCAGGTTGACCAGCACGGTGGGGGCGGCCGTGGGGTCGCGGAACGAGGCCGCGAGCTCTTCGCCGAACAGGTCTTCGTAGCAGATGTTGGGGGCGATGCGCTGGCCCGCCAGCGCCCACGCCGGCTGCGCGAGCGCGCCGCGGTTGAAGTCACCCAGCGGGATCTTCATCAGGTCGGTGAACCAGCGGAACAGGGGCGGGATGAATTCGCCGAACGGCACCAGGTGGTGCTTGTCGTAGCGGTACAGGCCGTTCTCGGGCGTGTCCAGCCGGGCCTGGCTCTGCAGTCGGCTGGCGGAGCTGGAGGTGAGCCCCCAGACCGAATTGGTGTAGCCCTGCTCCAGGCTGCCCAGCGGCAACCCCACCAGCGCGCTCACACCGGTGACGGCGGGCTGCTGCGCCAGGTTGCCCAGCAGCGGTTGCCAGAAATCGGGGCCCAGCTGCCCGGGCAGCAACGGCACGGCGGTCTCGGGCGCCACCACCAGCTGCGGACCGGTGGCCGAGCCGCGCGCGGCCTGCACCGCGTCGGCGATCTGCTGCGGGTACCAGGCCAGGGCCTGCGCCACGCCGGTGCCCGGTTCGAACTTCTGGTCCTGCGCGATGTTGCCCTGCAACAGCCAGACCCGCAGCTCCCCGGTGCTGGCCGTGTCGCGGTGGCCCAGCCCTCGCCAGGCCTGTCCGCCGCCCAGCAGGCTCACCAGCAAGGCCCCCACCACGAGCAGCAGCGCGAGCGAGCGCAGCACGCCGGGCCAGCCATCGGCCAGGCCGGGCACCAGGCGGGCCTGCACCCGGGGCGCCGGGGCCGCCATGCGCGAGCCCGCCGCGCTGCGGCCCACCGGGCGGCTCACGGGCGACAGCATCCAGACGCTGATGCGCCGCCACACGCCCGAGACCACCGACGCCAGCGCATAGGCCAGCACGGCCGCGAGGAATCCCATGCCGTACACGCCCACCAGCGGCGCCCACGGCGCCATCAGGTCCACCTGCGCGTAACCGCCCGCACCCCAGGGGAAACCGGTGAACCAGTGGCCGCGCGCGAGCTCGGCCAGCGTCCACAGCGAGGCAAACATGAGGGCCTGTGCGGTGCGCGACACCGGGGCCCAGGCGCACAGGAAGCCGACCACCACCGCGTAGTAGATGGACAGCAGGCCCGCGAGCGCCAGCACCGCCACCACGGCCAGCCAGGCGGGCAGGCCACCATAGGTGTGCAGCGAAATGAACAACCACCAGAAGGTGCCCGTCAGCCAGACGGTGGAGAACACCCAGCCGCGCCACACGGCCTGGCCCACACGCGTGGCGTACTGCAGCGCCAGCACCAGCAGGGCGAGCGAAACGATCTGCCAGAAGCCGTTGGGTTGGCCCGGCACGGTGCCGGGCAAGGCCCAGTCCGGCAGCGGCCAGGCGATGGACGCCGCCTGCAGGGCCCCCCCGAGCAGGCACACCAGCCACCAGAAGAAGCCGCTGCCCCGCGCGTTGCGCCCGGGCGGGCGCCGGCTCATCGGGTTGAAGCTCGATGGTGTGTGCAGTGACCCGAAGAGGCTGCGCATGGGCGGGGCTGGTCTCAGCGCTCGCCCGGCACGGGCAGGACCTTGAACCACTTCACCGCGCCACCCTTGGTGTGCAGCACGGTGAAGCGCAGGCCTTCGAGCTCGTGGACCTCGCCGCGCTTGGGCACATGGCCCATGGCATGCGCGATCATGCCGCCGATGGTGTCGAAGTCTTCCTCGGACAGCTTCAGCCCGAAGGATTCGTTGATGCGCTCGATCGGCGTGTCGCCGCTCACGCGCCAGGTGCTGTCGGCGAGAGCAAAGATGTCGCCCTCGTCCTCGGCCACGTCGAACTCGTCCTCGATCTCGCCGACGATCTCTTCCAGCACGTCCTCGATGGTGATCAGCCCGGCCACGCGGCCGAACTCGTCGATCACGATGGCGAGGTGGTTGCGGTTGCCGCGGAACTCGCGCAGCAGGTCGTTGAGCCCCTTGCTCTCCGGCACGAAGGTGGCGGGGCGCAGCAGCGCGCGGATGTTGAGCTCGGGTGCGCGCTGCAGCTTGAGCAGGTCCTTGGCGAGCAGGATGCCGATGATGTTCTCGCGCTCGCCTTCATAGACCGGGAAGCGCGAGTGGGCGGTGTCGATGACGAGGTGCAGCAGCTCGTCGTAGGGCGCGTCGATGTCGAGCACATCCATGCGCGGGGTGGCCACCATCACGTCGCCGGCGGTCATGTCGGCGATGCGGATCACGCCTTCGAGCATCACACGCGATTCGGCGTTGATGATGTCGTTGTCCTCGGCCTCGGCGAGGGTTTCGATCAGCTCGTCCTTGGAGTCCGGCCCGGGGTGGATGAACTCCGCGAGCTTTTGCAGGAAACCACGTTTGTCGGCATGCCGCAGGCTGCGCTGCGGCCCGCTACTGGGAGGGGATTCGGCCACTGAAAGGAGGGGGAGGTTGTAACAGGGCGAAAGGATACCCCAAGCGGACGTCACTGCGCAAAGCGACCGGGCCGCGCCCGCCGCGGCCCGACTCAGCCCCGGACGCGTTCGCGCGCTTCGCGCACGCCCTGGCGGATTTCCTGCAGCACCGACAGGAAGCCCCAGAACTGCTTGGCCTGGGCCTTGAGGTGGTAGTCGGTGATGGCGACCCGTTCGTTGACCATTTCGGTCACGCGCGAGTCGAAGTCAGCCGGCGGCAGGCGCAGGTGCGCTTCCGATTCGGACCCCTCGCGCTCGATCACCGCACCGGCATGGCGCGCGATCTTGAGCATGGCGGTGTTTTCCGACAGCGCATGGATGAAGAGCATTTCGACGCCTTCGTTGCGCGCGTGCATGACCGCGCGCTCGAACAGGCGGCTGCCGTAGCCGCGTCCGCGCGCCGACTTGGCCACCGACACGCCGAACTCGGCGCAGCTGGTGTACTGCGGGTCGAGCGAGAACGCGAGGTGGGCCATGGCGATCAGGTCGAGCCGGCGGTTGAAGATACCGAACAGCTCGTCGCGGTCGAAGTTGAGCTGGGCGACATAGCGGCGGATCTGTTCGTCGTTGGCCGCGTAACCGAAGCGCAGGTAGCGGTCGTGCGCGTCGAGGTCGAGCAGGTGGGCCTCGATGCGGTCGATCTGGCCGGGGCCGATTGAACGGATGGGCACCACCACCGAGCTCGGCGTGCTCGGCCGCTCGGCGGCCTTGGGCGCCGTGTCGCCGGCGGACGCAGCCGCGGACGCGCGCTCCAGGGCCTGCGCCAGGAGCGGTGTCGACTTGAACCAGCGGGTGGGATCAACCATGGCAACGAATGTAAGGGTTATCCCTATATCGGCAAGGACTGAAGTCCCTAAACGGGAAGGAACCCGACGGACGGGCCTGCGCCGCCCTTACAAAGGCAGCGCGGTAGTGCTTTTGACCCTGTCCATCACGAAACTGGTCTTGCAGTCCTGCACGCTGGGGTGCTTGAGCAGGGTCTCCATGATGAAGCGCGAATAGGCCGCCATGTCGGCCACCACCAGGCGCAGCTGGAAATCCATCTCGCCGGTGAGTGCCGCGCATTCCACCACCTCGGGCCAGGCCAGCACGCTGGCGCGGAACAGGTCCATCGGGTTGCGCTTGGCGCTCCCGGTGTGCTTCTCCAGGCGCACGCTCACATAGGCGGTCAGGCCCAGGCCCACCGCCTCGGGGCGCACCAGCGCCACGTAGCGATCGATCACATGGGTTTCTTCCAGCCGGCGCACCCGGCGCAGCACGGCGCTCGGCGACAGGCCCACCGCCTCGGCGATCTGGTCGTAGGTGGCGCGGCCATCGGCCTGCAGGCTGCGCAGAATGTGGCGATCGAGCTTGTCCAGTGCTTCCATGCATCGCATTTTGCAGGATTCCTGCAATACAGACGAATGGCACGCCACAAAACGCCGGAATCGTGACACGCTGCGCCGATACAGTGGCGCATTCCCCCACGCCACCGGAGACCGCCATGAACTCAGCCCTGCCCACCGCCGTCCAGACCGCCGCGACCGAATGGGAGAACCCCATGGGCACCGACGGTTTCGAGTTCATCGAATACGCCGCACCCGACCCGGTGGCCATGGGTGCGCTGTTCGAGCGCATGGGCTTCAAGCCGATCGCGAAGCACCGCCACAAGGCCGTGACGCTGTACCGCCAGGGCGAGATCAACTTCATCATCAACGCCGAGCCCGACAGCTTCGCACAGCGCTTCGCGCGTCTGCATGGCCCCAGCGTGTGCGCGATCGCCTTCCGCGTGCGCGACGCCAAGGCCGCCTACGAGCGCGCGATCTCGCTCGGCGCCTGGGGCTACGCACAGTCGGCCGGCCCGGGCGAGCTGAACATCCCGGCCATCAAGGGCATCGGCGACTCGATCATCTATTTCATCGACCGCTGGCGCGGCAAGAACGGCGCCAAAGAGGGCGACATCGGCAACAACGGTTTC
>JAUYOG010000066.1 GCA_030695945.1 Ramlibacter sp. | reverse complement strand
TTGCGGCCTGGCGCGGCATAACTCACTGCGCTGCGCTCCGTTCAAACAGATGCCGCGAGCATGAAACGATGGGCCGCAAGACCGTCCACCGCGGGCGTCTGTGCTTTATTCGCGCCGCGGCCCAGCCGTGCGCGGCGTTGCAGTGAGAGCGCGGCGTGCCAGCCGGTGGCGTGCATCGATGCTGGCTGCAAAGCTGTGCGTGGGCGGGCTGCGGCGCGAATAAAGCCCAGGCGCCTGCGGCGGGTGGCCCCGCGACCCAGCACGGCTACGAGAGCGGGCGCAGCACGCGGATCGAGCCGGGCGTACGTCTCATGCTCGCGAAACCTGTTTGAGCCGAAGCGCAGCGCAGGCGAGTTGTTTCGCGCGGGTCGCGGGGTCGCCCGGCGCAGGGGATTCGGCGAAGGTGCGAAGCGCCGCTGCCGAACGCCGTAGCCATCGCGCCGTAGCCCGCCCACGCGCAGCTTTGCCGCGAGGCCCAAGAGCGCAAGACGCACTAGGCAAGGGCCAGGAGCAACCGCAGCGCTTCCACCAGCGCCTCGCACTGCGCTGTCGTGCCCACGCTGATGCGCAGGAACTGGTCGATGCGCGGCTGCGCGAAATGCCGCACCAGGATGCCGTGTTCGCGCAAGCGGGCGGCCAACGCCTTCGCATCATGGTCAGGATGGCGCGCGAACAGGAAGTTGGCGCCGGAGGGCAGCACCTCGAAGTCCAGCCGCCACAACTGCACCGCCAGCGCTTCCCGGCTCGCGATGACGGCCTGCCGCGTCTGCTCGAAATGGACGATGTCTTCATAGGCCGCGGCCGCGCCCGCCATGGCCAGGCGACCTAGCGGATAGGAGTTGAAGCTGTTCTTTACCCGCTCCAGCGCCTCGATAAGATGCCGTTGCCCCGCCGCAAACCCCACCCTCAGGCCCGCCAGCGATCGGGACTTCGACAGGGTGTGGACGACCAGCAGGTTCGGATAGCGGGCGATGAGCGGGATGGCGCTGTCCGCGCCGAAATCCACGTAGGCTTCGTCCACCAAGACCACGCAATGGGGCTGGCTCTGCAGCAACTGCTCGATCGCGGCCAAAGGCATTGCGCTCCCCGTGGGCGCATTCGGGTTGGCGATCACCACACCGGCTGCCGGCTGCCCGGCGTAGCTTGCGACATCGATCTGCAGGCGGTCATCGACCGGCACCAGCCGCACCGCGATCCCGTACAGGCGGCAGTACACCCGGTAGAAGCTGTAAGTCACGTCCGGCAGCAGCAGCGCCCGGTCATGCTGGAAGAATGCGAAGAACGCATGGGCGAGCACTTCGTCCGAACCGTTGCCGGGGAAGACCTGGCCCGCGTCCAGGCCGTGGTACCTCGCGACTGCCTCGCGCAGCAGCGTCGATTCCGGGTCGGGGTAGAGCTGCAGGCCGCTTCGCGCAGCCTCGGCGATGGCGGCGATCACGTGCGGCGAGGGCGGGTACGGGTTCTCGTTGGTATTGAGTTTGACGAGGTTGGGAATGCGTGGCTGCTCGCCGGGCACGTACGGCACGAGCTCGCGCACCCGCGGGCTCCAGAACGACTCGAATCCCATCAGGCTAACCCAGCAGGCGGGCGAGCGTCAGCAGCGCCAGCAGCACCATCCAAAGCACCACCGACCGCCACACGAGCCCGACGATGCTGCGCAAATGCGCAATCTCGGCTTCGCGGCCGGGGGTGCTTTCGGTGTCGGCCATCGCCTCCCCGCCGGCGGAACGGAAGGTTTGCGAGCTGTTGGGTGCAAAAGCCGACTTGAGCGCTTCGCCGCCCAGGCGCACGTTCACGGCCCCCGAGGTCGCGGCGAGGATCACGCCGTCGTTGTCGTTCGGGAAGCGTTGTGCATGGTTGCGCCAGCAATCGATGGCTTCCTCGAAGCTGCCGACCACGGCGAACGCCAGGGCGGTGACGCGCGCCGGCAACCAATCGATGACGTGCCATGCCCGGGCGGCCGCCGATTGCAGCGCCACGCTGGCGGGCTGCAATTGCGTGCGGCTGCGGTACTTCCAGTAACGCCCGACGAATTCGCTCATGCGGTACAGCACCGCGCCCGCCGGCCCGAAGCCGAACGCCGCCAGCACCGAAAACCAGGCCAGCACGCCGAACACGTGCCGGTGCGCGGCCAGCACCGAATATTCGATGACATGGCGCACGATCTCGCTCCGGGGCAGCTCGCTGGCATCCACCTGCTGCCACTGCGCCAGCAGCTCGCGGGCGCGCGGCTCGTCTCCGGTGTCGAGCGCATCGCGGATGTTGGTGAAGTGGTGGCTGAACTGCCGGAAGCCGAGCGTCACGTACAGGACGGCGACGCTCCACAGCACGGCGAAGGGCCAGCCGACGAACAGGGCCAGCAGCCAGTGCACGCCGAGGGCGGCGAGCGAAGGACCCAGCACGGCCAGCGTCCATGCCACCCAGCCATGGTGCGGTTTGCCGGCGTCGAAGTTGCGGCTGACCCATCGGGCCCACCCTCGCAGGCCCGCGTGGATCGGGTTGTGCCGCCCCAGCGGGCGCACCTGTTCGATCAGCAGCGCGAACAGGATGGCGAAAAAGCTCATGCGGCAATCATAAAGCGCCGCCGCCGGCGCCCCTCAGGCCGCGAGGAACCGGTAGAAATTGCGCAGCATCCCGGCCGTCGCGCCCCAGATGAAGCGCTCCGTGCTCCCGTCCATGTAGGGCATGGAGAACCACTCGCGCCGCACGCCGGCCCACTCGATCGAGTGGCGATGGTGGTGCGCCGGGTTCATCAGGAAGTCCAGTGGCACCTCGAAAGCATCGGCCACCTCGAAGGCGTTGAGCGCGAGCTTGTGATCCGGGTCGACCAGGCCGATCACCGGCGTGACGATGAATTGCGTGCCCGTCGTGTAGGTCGGCATGGTCCCGATCACCTCGACCAGGCCGGGCGCCAGGCCGATCTCCTCCTGGGCCTCGCGCAATGCCGTATGGGCCACGTCGACGTCCGTCTCGTCCTGCTTGCCGCCCGGAAAGGCCACCTGGCCCGAGTGGGTGGACAGGTGCGTCGTGCGCTCCGTCAGCAGCACCGTGGGCCGCTCGCGCATCACCACCGCCACCAGGACCGAGGCCCGCGCGGGCTGCCGATCCGCGAACTTGCGCTCCGCCCACACTTCCGGCTCCCAGTTCGGCGGCGCGGCAAAGCGCGCCCGCAATGCAGCCGGCGCGAGCGCCTCGCGCGGCACGGCGGGCAAGTGCGAGTCGATCCCGCTCACCGGGATGGCGCGCGGGTCGAAATTGGGCAGCTTGGACAGCGGTGTGTCGGCGGGGATCGGGGCTATGGGCATCTGCGAGGGGCGAAATGAAAAAACCGCCACGAGCACGGAGCCGGCGGCGGTCTTCGGTGGAGCGCTTTCGCTTATTCGGCGGCGGCAGGCTTGTTGCGGTGGGCCAGCTTTTCCTTGATGCGGGCCGACTTGCCGCTGCGGTCGCGCAGGTAGTACAGCTTGGCGCGGCGCACATCGCCGCGGCGCTTGACTTCGATGCCGGCGATCAGCGGGCTGTAGGTCTGGAACGTGCGCTCCACGCCTTCGCCGCTGGAGATCTTGCGCACCGTGAAGCCGCTGTTGAGGCCGCGGTTGCGCTTGGCGATCACCACGCCTTCGTAGGCCTGCACGCGCTTGCGGGTGCCTTCGACGACGTTGACGCTGACGATCACCGTGTCGCCGGGGGCGAAGGCCGGGATGGTCTTGCCCAGGCGGGCAATTTCTTCCTGCTCGAGAGTTTGGATCAGATTCATGGTTACCTCTGGGATCGTGCCCGCGCTACGCTAGGGGCGGCGGCCAATGCGCGAAGGCATTGGGGGTTGCCGCGGCCGGGCAGAGGATCGAAAAGCCTTTGATTATAACCACTTAGGCGAGCTTGGCCAGCAGCGCCTCGTCCGCCGGGGTCAATCGCCCCTGCGCCCGGGCCCGGTCGATCAGGTCCGGCCGGCGCCGGGCGGTGATTTCCAGCCGCCTGTCCCGCCGCCAGCGCTCGATCCGGGCATGGTGGCCCGACAGCAGTTCCGCCGGCGCCCCCAGCCCCTCCCACTCCTCCGGCCGGGTGTAGTGGGGGCAATCCAGCAGGCCGTCCAGCGCGGGGTTGAAGCTGTCGAACTGGTGGCTGTCCTCGTCGCCCAGCACCCCCGGTTGCAGGCGGGCCACCGCGTCCAGGAGGGCCATGGCCGCGATTTCCCCGCCCGACAGCACGAAATCCCCCAGGCTGACCTGCACATCCACGTGCCGGTCGATGAAGCGCTGGTCGATCCCTTCGTAACGGCCGCACACCAGGACAGCCCCCTGGCCGGCCGACCAGCGCTCGACGCCCGCGTGGTCCAGCCTGTCCCCCACCGGCGAGAACAGCACGACGGGGGCCGGATCGGCTCTCTCGGCCTTGATCGCGGCCAGGCATTTCGCCAATGGCACCGGCATCATCACCATGCCGGGGCCACCGCCGAAAGGCCGGTCGTCCACGCGCTTGTAGTTTCCTTCCGCGAAATCGCGCGGGTTCCACAGGCGGACATCGACCTGCCTGGTCTCGTAGGCGCGCCGCGTCACGCCACTCACCAGGAACGGCGCGAACAACTCGGGGAACAGGGTGATGACGTCGAAGCGCATGGCGTGATCTTAAGCACCGCCCGGGTTGACGCTAGTAATCCGTTTGCCAGTCCACCGTGACGCGCCGGGCGGCGAGATCGACGCCGTCCACGTACGCCGAGACGAACGGGATCATCCGCTCCAGGACCTTGCCTTCCTCGAAGTACTCGATGACCAGCACGGTCTGGGGACCGGTGGAGAGCAACTCGCGCACCGTTCCCAGCGAAACGCCCTCGCGATTCACGACCTCCAGCCCGATCAGGTCCACCCAGTAGTACTCGTCGGTGCCGGCCGTCGGGAAGCTGGAGCGGGGAACGAAGATCCGCGCGCCCTTCAGGGCCTCCGCCGCGCCGCGGTCGTCCACGTCGTGGGCGCTGGCCACGATGGTGTCGGAGTGTTCCTTGGCTTCGCGCACGCGCAGCAGCGCCGTGCCGGAAAAGGTCTTGGCGCCTCTTTCGGACGGCTGCAGGTACCAGCGCTTGGAAGAAAAAAGCGCTTCCGGGGAAGCGCTGTGGGGCAGGACCTTGAACCAGCCCTTGATGCCCCAGGCATCGGCGATGCGACCGACTTCGATGGCGTCCGCGGGCAATTCCGCAGGCTCGAGGCCGGCCACCATCCTTCTTAAGCCGGGGTCTTGGCCGCGGCTTGCTTGATCAGGCGTTCGACGGTCGGCGACGGCACGGCGCCGACACCGCGCCAGTACGTCAGGCGGTCCTGGGCGAGGCGGATGCTTTCCTCGTTGTCCTTGGCGATCGGGTTGTAGAAACCGATGCGCTCGATGAAGCGGCCATCACGGCGGGTGCGCTTGTCGGCCACGACGATGTTGAAGAACGGACGGGCCTTGGCGCCGCCACGGGAGAGTCGAATGACGACCATGATTTATCCTTGGGTGGGAGGGGAAATTTCCCCAAATACTTTCCAGCGTTGAGACACGCGCTTACGGCCACCCGGCCAGCGACACGCTGTAGAGCCAGCGATTATAACGTTTTCACCCTATGACGAGTATCCGACCCAGCCGCGACCCCGATCTGCCCCGGATCGCCGCCATCTATGCCCACCACGTGCTGCACGGCACCGGCACGTTCGAGACCGAGCCGCCCTCCCAGGCCGACATGGCGGCGCGCCGGGCCGACGTGCTGGCCAAGGGCCTGCCGTACCTCGTGGCCGAGGAAGGCGGGAAGGTGCTGGGTTTTGCCTACTGCCAGTGGTTCAAGCCACGGCCGGCCTACCGCTTCTCGGCCGAGGACTCGATCTACCTGCACCCCGAGGCGGCCGGCAAGGGCCTGGGCAAGCTGCTGCTGGCCGAGCTGGCGAGGCAGGCCGAGGCCGCGGGCATCCGCAAGCTGATCGCGGTGATCGGCGACTCGGCCAACACCGGCTCCGTGGGCGTGCACCGCGCCGCGGGGTTCACGCAGGTGGGGACGTTCAAGTCCTGCGGCTGGAAATTCGGGAAGTGGCTGGACATCGTACTCATGGAAAAAGTGCTGGGGGAAGGCGATACGACGCCGCCCGAGCCGCAGCCGGCATGAAAAACAAGACACTCGCGGCCTGGCTGGCCCTCCTGGGCGGGCCGCTCGGCCTGCACCGCTTCTACCTTCACGGCCTCACGGACCTGCTCGGCTGGTTTCTGCCGATCCCGACGGCACTGGGCATCTACGGCATCGAGCGCGTGCAGCGCTATGGCGTCGACGACCAGTGGAGCTGGGTGCTGATTCCGCTGCTGGGCTTCACCATCGCCGGGTGCGCCCTCACCGCCATCGTCTATGGCCTCATGACACGCGAGAAGTGGAACGTGCGCTTCAACCGCGCGGCGGCCCCGGGAGCGGCCCCCGGGGGCACCAGCTGGTTCACCATCGCGGCCGTGGTGCTGTCCCTGCTGGTGGGCACCACGGTGCTCATGGCCAGCATCGCCTTCAGCTTCCAGCGCTACTTCGAGTACCAGATCGAGGAAGGACGGAAGATATCGCAGTAGCACCGGCCCATCGGTTACGGCATCGCTCCATGCACACGCGGCATTTGCCGCGCATGAAACGCCTGCGCTAGATTGGGCCGTCCATCATCCCCAACCAGGAGAGCTGCCATGGACAAGGCCCACGAAGCCGACGCCCACCCCATCTTGATCCGCAGCGCGGAGCCGGAAGACGCAGCGGCCATATCGGCCCTGATCGGCCAGCCCGGCGTGTACGAGGGCCTGCTGCAGACCCCCGACGCACCCAACGCTTCGCGGCTGGAATACCACCAGAAGGTCGAGCCGCACGCCTGCCGGCTGGTGGCGGTGGCGGGCGAGGACATCGTCGGTTCGGCCGGGCTGCACCTCAGCGGCACGGGCCTGCGCCGCATGCACGTGCGCGCCCTGGGGCTCGGCGTGGCCCCCGCCTGGCAAGGGCGCGGCGTGGGGCGCCTGCTGCTCGCGCGGCTGCTCGATTGGGCCGACAACTGGGGCGGCGTGCTGCGGGTGGAGCTGTACGTGCACGCCGACAACGACCGCGCGCTGGCGCTGTATCGCTCCATGGGCTTCGTCGAGGAAGGCCGGCACAAGGCGTTCTCGCTGAAGAACGGCCGCTACGTCGACAGCTTCTCGATGGCGCGCATGCACCCCAACCCTCCTTGCCTGACCAGTTGAAAGAAGCGCGGCCCCCCATGAAGAAAGCCGGATTCACTCCGGCTTTCTTCATCTGATCAGACCACTATGCGAACGCGCAGCGTTTTCATAGTGAATCAGAAGATCTGCAGGCTGACCCAGTACGCGATCGCGGCGACGAAGGCGCTGGCCGGGATCGTGAAGATCCATGCCCACACGATGTTGCCGGCCACGCCCCAACGCACAGCGCTGGCGCGCTGCGTCGAGCCCACGCCGACGATGGCGCCGGTGATGGTGTGGGTGGTGGACACGGGAATGCCCAGTGCCGTTGCGAGGAAAAGCGTGATCGCCCCGCCCGTCTCGGCGCAGAAACCGCCGACCGGCCGCAGCTTGGTGATCTTCTGGCCCATGGTCTTGACGATGCGCCAACCGCCGAACATCGTGCCCATGGCGATGGCAAGGTAGCAGGTGATGATGACCCAGTTGGGCGGCGACTTGTCCCCGGCGGCCGTATAGCCGGTGGCGATCAGCAGCATCCAGATGATGCCGATCGTCTTTTGCGCGTCGTTGCCCCCGTGGCCCAGGCTGTACGCGCCGGCGGAGACCAGCTGCATGCGCCGGAACCATCGATCGACCTTCGAGGGCGTCGCGCGCCGGAACACCTGCGACACCAGCACCATCATGAGCGACCCGAGCAGGAAACCCAGGAACGGCGAGACGAAGATGAACAGCACCGTCTTCCAGATACCTGCGCCGATCAGGGCGCCCGCACCCGACTTGGCGATGACGGCGCCCACGATGCCGCCGATCAGCGCATGCGATGAGCTGCTGGGGATGCCGTAGTACCAGGTAAGAACGTTCCAGAAGATCGCCCCGATCAGGGCGCCGAACACCACATGCGTGTCCACGATGCCCGGCTGGACGATGCCCTTGCCGACGGTGGCCGCGACACTCAGGTGGAAAACGAAGATGGCGATGAGGTTGAACACCGCGGCGAACACCACGGCCGTGGTCGGCCGCAACACGCCGGTGGAGACGACCGTCGCGATGGAGTTGGCGGCGTCGTGGAACCCGTTCATGAAGTCGAACGCGATCGCCAGCGCCACCAGCAGGATCACCACCCACAGGGCGGCTTGAGCGGTTTCCATTCCTTCCGTCCCGCTTTCAGGAATGCTCGAGGATGATGCCCTCGATCACGTTGGCGACGTCCTCGCACTTGTCGGTGATGGTCTCGAGCAGCTCGTAGATCGCCTTGAGCTTGATGACCTCGCGCACGTCAGGCTCCTCGCGGAACAGCTTGCTCATGGCCGAGCGCATCACGCGGTCGGCGTCCGATTCCAGCTTGTCGATCTCCTCGCAGGTCTTGAGCGCGGCTTCCGCCGTGGGCCCGTCGGCCAGCTTGCCGATCATGTACACGGCCTCCTTCACGCGTTCGCAGCACTTGACGCTCAGGTCCGTGAGGCGGGTGATCTCGTCGGTCATGTGGCGCACGTCGTACAGCGCCATCGTCTCGGCCGAATCCTGGATCAGGTCGCACACGTCGTCCATCGTGTTGATGAGCTTGTGGATCTGGTCGCGGTCGATCGGCGTGATGAACGTCTTGTGCAGCATGCGATTGACTTCATGCGTCACGCGGTCGGCCGCGCGCTCGGCGTTGTCCACGTCGCGGTTGTACTGCTCGCGCAGGTGCACGTCGTTGTAGTTGGCCACCAGCTGCGAGAACGCCCGTCCGGCTTCCACGATGCGGTCGGCGTGCTGGTTGAACAACTCGAAAAAATTGCCTTCGCGCGGCAGCAGCTTGCCAAACAGCATTGCTGGCTCCTGGTTGGGGATCGGTTTGGGGTTGCGGCGAGTTTAACTGGCGCCGTCGGGGGCCATCTTGTCAGGCGTTGCGGAATATGAAATAGACGGCGCCCACCATGCAAAGGGCCGCCCAGACGTAATCGAGCTTCAGCGGCTCCTTGAGGTACAGCACCGCGAACGGGACGAACACCATGAGGGTGATCACTTCCTGCATGATCTTCAGCTGGCCCACCGTCAGGCCCGCCTGCTGGAAGCCGATGCGGTTGGCGGGCACCTGGAACATGTACTCGGCCAGCGCGATGCCCCAGCTCACGAGGGCCGCGATGTACCAGGGTGACGTGGCCAGGTTCTTCAGGTGGCCGTACCACGCCATGGTCATGAAGACATTGGACGCCACCAGCAGCAAAATGGCCTGCAGCGAGAAAGGGATCGAGGAGAGCATGCTCATCGGTAAATTATCGGATGCCGGCGGGGGCGGGCCGGTGCTCGTCCACGCCGATGAGCACCTGCTGGTCTTCGACAAACCCTCGGGCCTGCTCAGCGTGCCCGGCCGCGGCGCGGACAAACAGGATTGCCTGGCCGCCCGCGCCCAGCGCCTCTACGCCGATGCGCTGGTGGTGCATCGGCTGGACATGGCCACATCCGGCCTGTTCCTGATGGCGCGCGGTGCCGCGATGCAAAGGCGTTTGAGTGACGCTTTCGCCCGGCGGGCGGTCGGCAAGCGCTATGTGGCCGTCGTCTCGGGGCGGATGGAGACTCCGGAAGGCGCGGACGGCTGGGGCCTGATCGACCTGCCCCTGGCCGCCGACTGGCCGAACCGTCCGCGCCGCATCGTGGACCGCGAGGGGGGCAAACCCAGCCAGACGCGTTGGCGCGTGCTGGCCCACGACGACGGCAGTACGCGCGTCGAACTCGAGCCCCTGACCGGCCGGTCGCACCAGCTGCGGGTGCACCTCCAGTCCCTGGGGCACGCCATCCTGGGCGACACACTCTACGCGCCGCCCCAGGCCCAGGCAGCCGCGCCCCGGCTGCTGTTGCACGCGACCGGATTGCGGATGACCCATCCCGTCACGGGCGAAGCCCTGGCGTTCGCCAGCACCGCACCTTTCTGAGGCGCGGAACTCGGCACCGCCGGCGCGGCTCCGATACAAGACACGTCCAGGAGATCGAGATGCCCCCTTCCCTGCTCAACCGGCGCAAGGCCACCGCCGCGCTGGTGTCGTTGCCCATGATCTGGACGGGCGCGCGGGCGCAACCCGCGCCCACGCGCCGCTACACGCCCTCGCAGACGGAAGGCCCCTTCTATCCCGTCAGCCTGCCCAGGGACACCGATTTCGACCTGCTGCGCAACGGCAGCGCGGCCTACCGGCGCGGCCAGCCGTCGTGGGTGGAGGGCGTCGTCACGGACCTGCAGGGCAAGCCGGTCGCCGGCGCGCAGGTGGAGATCTGGCAATGCGACGAGGGCGGGCACTACCACCACCCGGGCGACGGCGGCAAGGCGGACCCGGCGTTCCAGGGTTTTGGCCGCGTGGCCACCGGGGCGGATGGCCGCTACCGCTTCCGCACGATCCGGCCGGTGGCCTACGGCGGGCGCACGCCGCACATCCACGTGAAGGTCAAGCTCGGCGGCCGTGAGCTGCTGACCACCCAGCTGTACGTCGAAGGTGACCCGCACAACGAGCGCGATTTCATCTGGCGCCGGCTCGACGACCAGGCGAGCGCCATGGTCACCGTGCCTTTCGTCCCCGGCGCCGACGGCCTGCGCGCGTCCTTCCCCATCGTCGTGGCGGCCTGAGGCGCGCGCGGCTACGATGGTGGGATGACCCAACACCTCACCATCATCACCGGCGCTTCGCGCGGCATGGGCCTGGCCATGGCCGAGCAGTTGATCGACGCCGGCCATGACCTGCTGTGCATGTCGCGCAGCCACAGCGACTCGCTCGGCCAGCGGGCGACGGCCAAGGGCGTTCGCTGCGAGCAGTGGCCGCAGGACCTGGCGCGGGCCGACGTGGCGGCGCTGCGGCTGGAAGGCTGGCTCGCGGGCAAGGATGCGACATCGTTCACATCGGTCACCTTGATCAACAATGCCGGACTTCTCCCGCGCGTGGCGCCGCTTTCGGCCATTCCCGCGCCGGAGCTCGCGGAGGTGCTGCGCGTGGACCTGGAAGCGCCGATGCTGCTCACGGCCGTCTTCCTGAGGGGTACCCAATCCTGGACAGCGCATCGCAAGGTCCTGAACATCTCCTCCGGCCTGGGTCGGCGTGCCATGGCGTCGCAGGCCGCTTATTGCGCCGCCAAGGCGGGCATGGACCACTTCTCCCGCTGCGTCGCGTTGGAGGAGGCGGGCCGGCCCAACGGGGCGAAAGTCTGCTCGCTCGCCCCGGGCGTGATCGACACCGACATGCAGGTGCAGTTGCGAAGCGCCGACGCCGGCCAGTTCCCCGATGTCGGCAACTTCGTCGGCCTCAAGGAAAAAGGCATGCTCAGCTCCCCTGCCGAAGCCGCCGCACGCGTGCTGGCGGTGCTGGCGAGGCCCGACTTCGGCAGCAACCCGGTGGCCGACGTCCGGGACTGAGCGAACGGCGCGGCCTTGATCGCCGACAGGAAACCGTCTCTTTTCCCGCCCGTGGGGCTGGCGCTGCCTAGTATTCATTGCAGACGCAACCCAACGGAGGCCCCATGCCTGAAATGACCCATGCCCACAAGGAAAAGCTGATGAACGACCTGAACCTGGTCGTCGCCGACGCCGAGGAACTCCTGAAGCTGACCGCCGGGCAGGTCGGCGACAAGGCGTCCGAGATGCGCATGCGCATGCAGTCGCGCATGGAGCAGGCGAAGGCCGACCTGGGCCACCTGCAGGAGACAGCCGTTGCACGGGCGAAGGATGCCGGGCGGGCCGCCGACACGTATGTGCACGAGAGCCCCTGGACCGCCATCGGCATGGCTGCCGGCGTCGGTGTCGTGCTCGGCATGCTGATCGCGCGCCGCTGAACCCCTGGCCATGAGCGAGCCGGCGCCGCAGGGCCGCCTCTTCGCCTCGCTGCGCCAGATGCTGGCCACGATGGTGGAAATCGCGCAGGTGCGCGTGCAGCTGCTCGGCAACGAGCTCGAGCAGGAAAAGCTGCGCATCGCAGGCGGGCTGCTGCTGGCCGGCATCGGCGTGATGCTGCTTTCGGTGGGCACGGTGCTGCTTTGCGCCTTCGTATTGATGCTCTTCGCCGAGGGCTACCGCCTTGCGGCATTGGCGGTGCTGACATTGGCTTTTCTTGCCGGTGGCGTGCTCGTCATCCGGGCCGGCGGCCAGAAGCTGCGCAGCCCCGGCGGCATGTTCGAGGCGACGCTGGCCGAACTGGCCGACGACCACAGCCAGCTCGCGCCGCGCGAATAGCCATGGCAGCGCACCGGCAGGCCCAGCTCCAGGTTCGGCGTGACGCGCTGGCGGCACGCAGCCACGTGCTGCGCGAGCGCCTGGCTGCCGAAACGCTGCCGCTGCAGCACACCTTGGTGCTGGCGGACACGGCGCGCGACCGGCTGAAATGGCTCATGTCCCACCCGCAATGGGTGGCGGGCATCGTGGCGATTCCGATGCTGTTGCGCCCGCGCCGTGCGATGGCCTGGGCCTTGAAGCTGTGGTGGGGCTGGCGGGCGATGAGGCGGTTGCAGGCACTGCTGCCGCCGGTCAGGCCGTAGTCACGCCCCCTGGAATCCGCCCGCCCGGTACGTCAGCACCAGGGTGTCGCGGTGCGCGCCCGGGGCGATGGGCTGGATCGGCGTCGATTCGTGGATCACGCGCTCGTCGTCCAGCAGCAGCACGCTCCAGGGTTCGGTGAGGGTGAAGCGCTGGCCGGCGGGGCCGGCGGCTTCGAACACCCGGGTTTCGCCGCCCTTGATGCCCTCGCGGCCGATCATGAAAACCGCCACCAGGTCCACGCCGTCGCGGTGCGCGCCTTCGGGGGTCGGCCGCCCGATGCCGCCTTCGGTGTCGATGCGGAACTGGTGCGCCTCGACGTACCACGGCCGCTCGCCTTTCAGGCCGGAGGTGACCTGCGCCAGCGCCCGCAGCAGCTTGCGCCAGGCGGGAGTGCCCACGACAGCGGGCGCCATCGGCTCGAACCAGCGCTCCATGCCGCCGTGCAGCGCGTTGTATTCCACCGGCTGCCAATGCGCGCGATGCGGCGACTGCACCACCCCGCCGCCCTCCTCCACCACGAAGCAGGAGTGCCGGCGGCGCCGATAGTGCCCGCCGTCCTTCAGGTACTTGTCCGGGGGCAGGTCGTCCCAGGTGGGGCGCAGCGCCATCAGCTCCGGAAGCGGGCAGTCCGCCAGCTCGCACACGGCGTCGGCGCCCATGACCGCATAGCCCTGCCGGCGCAGGACTTCCGGGAGCTGCCCGGGAGCGGTGAGGGTGGGCGGAAGGATCATGCCGCCAGCTTAACCGGCGCGCCCGGCCCCTGCCCGCGGTGGGATTTTTCCTGACCTGGGTCAAGCGCCGCCAGCCGGGCAAGGATAGGCTCGAGCCAGGAAGCGAGCGAACCCCGATGCCGACACTGCCCTGGACCGAGGAACTCGAAATCGGGCTGCCCCTCATGGACGACCAGCACCGCGAGTTCGCCCGGCTGCTGGCCGCGGCGCGCCACAGCGACGACGCCGCCCTGCCCGCCGCGTGGCAGGCGCTGATCGACCAGACCGAAGCCCATTTTGCGCAGGAAGAGGCGTGGATGCGCGCAACGCGCTTTGCGCCCGGCAATGCGCACGCCATGCAGCACCGCATGATCCTCAGGGTGATGCACGAAGGCGCGGCGCAGGCATTGCGGGGCGACATCACGCCGATGCGGCTGATGACAGGCGAGTTGCAGGCCTGGTTCCCGCAGCACGTGCAGACGATGGATGCGGCGCTCGCCGGGCACCTGCGGCGCGCCGGGTTCGAGCCCTAGGCTTCGACCTTGATGCCGTTGCCGAACGCCACGCGGCCCTTGATCGATTCCGCGTCCGGGTTCGGGTCGGGGTAGTACCACGCGGCGTCCGCCTTCAATTCTCCGTTGACCAGCAGCGAGTAGTAGCTGGCCTGCCCTTTCGAGGACGTGGTGCGGTGATTGCTGAACGTGATGTATTCGCGCTTGAGCGAATCCGCGGGGAAATAGTGGTTCCCGTCCATGACCACGGTGTCGTCGCTTTCCGCGATCACGGTGCCGTTCCAGCTGGCTTTCATCGGTTCTCCAATTCAGGTGGGCGCGTGCAGCCAGTGCACGCTGAAAAGCTTTTCGTCGTCGGTCCACACCGGGCCGGGCCTGAAACCAGCACGCGCCGCCAGCGCCCGCAGGCCCTCGACGGTGAACTTGTGCGAGTTCTCGGTGTGCAGCGTCTCGCCCTCGTCGATCTCATGGCACTCGCCGCCCAGGGCGATCCTTTGCCGCTGCCGGCTGACCAGGTGCATTTCGATGCGCTGCAGCGGCGCATTGTAGAAGGCGCTGTGCGCGAAGTGCTCCAGGACGAAGCGCGTGCCCAGCTCCCGGTTGGCGCGCGCCAGCAGGTTGAGGTTGAAGTCCGCCGTCACGCCTTGCGCGTCGTTGTATGCCGCGTGCAGCACGGCCGGGTCCTTCACGAGGTCCGCGCCCAGCAGCAGCGCGCCCCCGCGCAGCACCTGCCCCGCTACCTGCAGGAAATGCAGCGCTTCGGCCGGCGTGAAGTTGCCGATGGTGGAGCCGGGGAAGAACCCGACGCGGCGCCCCGCGCCGGGCAACGTGGCCGGCAGCAGCAGGCGCTGCGTGTAATCGGCGACGACGGGTTGCACGTCCAGGCCCGGATAGTCCCGCTGCAGCGCCCCCGCGGAGCGTGCGAGATGCTCGCCCGAGATGTCGATCGGCAGGTAGCGCGCCGGCCGGTCCATCGCATCGAGCAGAAGGCGCACCTTGCGCAGCGAACCGGCGCCGAACTCGACGATCTCCGCCCGTGGCCCCATCTGCGCGGCGATCTCGCCGGCCTTGGCCGCGAGGATGCCGACCTCGGTGCGCGTAGGGTAGTACTCGGGCAGGTCGCAGATGCGGTCGAACAGCTGCGAGCCTTGCTCGTCGTAGAAGTATTTGGGCGAGATGCTGCGCGGCCGCGATGCGAACGCCCGCATCAGGTCGTGCGCGAACTCGCCGGCAAATGCGTCGTTCTCCGCCGGGCGGCTGCCGCCGGCATCGCGCCCGGCTTCGATGTTGATCAGCGTGCGGGTCAGCATGAACCATCCTTGGCCAGGCGCAGCCCCGAGAACTGCCAGCGCGCGCCGGGCGGAAAGAAGTTGCGGTAGGTCGGGCGGGTGTGGCCGGCGGGCGTGGCGCTGCTGCCGCCGCGCAGCACCAGCTGGCCCACCATGAACTTGCCGTTGTACTCGCCGACGGCGCCGGCCAGCGGCCGGAAGCCGGGGTACGGGTCATACGACGAACGCGTCCACTGCCACACATGGCCCGTCGTCTGCGTCATGCCGGGGGCGCCATGCGCGCCTTCCCATTCGAATTCCGTGGGCAGGCGCGCGCCGGCCCACTCGGCGTAAGCGGCAGCCTCATAGAAGCTGAGCTGGCTGACGGGCGCGGCCGGGTCCAGCGGGCGCACGCCGTTCAAGCCGAACACCTGCCAGTGTTCGGCGGGCGCCCGCGGGTCGCCGGGCGCGATCCAGTACACGGGCGCCTTCCAGCCGCCGGCCTGCACGGCTGCCCAGCCATCGGACAACCAGAGCGCGACCCGTTCGTAACCGCCGTCGGCGATGAACTGCGCGTACTCGCCACAGGTCACCAGCCGATTGGCGATGCGATAGGGCGCCAGCAGCATGTCATGGCGCGGCGTTTCGTTGTCGAAGGCGAAGCCCTGGCCCGCATGGCCGGCTTGCACGACGCCACCGGGCATGGCTATCCAGTCCAGCGGCTCGGTCGAGGCGGCCAGGCGCAGTGCGGGCGCCTCCGCATCCTGGTACGCCGGCAGCAACGGGTTGCACGACAGCGCATGCAGGATGTCGGTAAGGATCAGCTCCTGGTGCTGTTGTTCATGGTTCAGGCCCAGCTCGACCAGCGGCGCCGCGGCCTCCCAGGCGGCCATCGCGGCCTGCGCCATGAAGCGCTGCATGGCGGCGTCGACGTGCTCGCGGTAAGCGTGGACCTCGGCCAGCGCGGGCCGGGTCAACAGGCCGCGCTGCGGCCGCGGATGCCGCGGGCCCAGCGATTCGTAATAGGAATTGAAAAGATGAAAGAAACGTGAATCGAAGCGCCGGTAGCCGGGCGCATGCGCCGCCAGCACGACGGCTTCGAAAAACCAGCTGGTATGCGCGAGGTGCCATTTGGTCGGGCTCGCGTCCGGCATCGACTGGATGCATTGGTCTTCCGCGGACAAGGGCGAGGCCAGCGCGAGGCTGTGCTTGCGCACCCGGGCGTAGCGCCCGGCCAGGGTCTCGCGCCACGGGTCGGCGCGGCTGTCCGCAAGCGCGGACGATGGGTTCGCGGGCATGTTCAAGCCTCCATTTTTTTCAGTGTCGACAACGCACCGCCCTGGTCCGGCGCGGTCCCGACACATCGGTCGTCACCCCTCTCGATTCATTACAGCACAGGGAGGGAAATTTTTCCGGGTGGAGGCATCTGCAAGGTGCTCGTCGGCCGCCTCTCCTGACAATTCCATAGAGCGGGCGCCGGGATTCGTGTCACGTCCGCTACCGGCTGTTGCAAGGCGCGCGGCTACGATGCGGGACCTCCAGCCAGCCCCTCCCCGAAAAGACCCCCATGACCGTCGCCTCCCTCGTCAACCACCAGGTCCGCCTCGCCCAGCGCCCCGTCGGCACGCCCACGCGCGACAACTGGGCCTTCACCAGCGAACCGGTGCCCGAGCCGGCCAGCGGCGGCGTCCTCATCAAGACGCTCGCGCTGTCGCTCGACCCGGCGATGCGCGGCTGGATGAACGATGCCAAGAGCTACATCCCGCCCGTGGGCATCGGCGAGGTAATGCGCGCGGGCGGCGTCGGCAAGGTGATCGCGTCGCAGAACCCGAAGTTCGCCGTCGGCGACCTCGTATCAGCCGGCCTGGGCGTGCAGGAGTACATGCTGGTCGCCGGGGACCAGCTCAAGCGCAACGGGGTCTTCAAGATCGACCCGCGCCTGGGCTCGATCACGCAGTGGCTCAACGTGCTGGGCATGCCCGGCATGACGGGCTACTTCGGCCTGCTCGACATCGGCCAGCCCAAGCCCGGCGAGACCGTGGTGGTGTCGGGCGCGGCCGGCGCCGTGGGCCAGACGGTGGGGCAGCTGGCCCGCATCAAGGGCTGCCGCGTCGTCGGGATTGCCGGCGGCCGCGCGAAGTGCGACTGGGTCGTGAACGAGCTGGGCTTCGACGCCTGCATCGACTACAAGGCCGGCAACGTCAAGGCCGCGCTGAAGGAGCACTGCCCGAAAGGCGTGGACATCTACTTCGACAATGTCGGCGGCGACATCCTCGACGACGTGCTCGCGCGCCTGGCCCGCGGCGCACGCATCGTCATCTGCGGCGCGATCAGCCAATACAACAACACCACGCCCGTGCAGGGCCCGAAGAATTACCTGTCGCTGCTCGTGAACCGCGCGCGCATGGAAGGCATGGTCGTGTTCGACTATGCCGATCGCTTCCCCGTCGCCGTGGCCGAACTCGCGGGCTACCTCAAGGACGGCCGGATGAAGAGCAAGGAAGACGTGGTGAAGGGCCTCGAGACTTTCCCGGAAGCGCTGGTCAAGCTGTTCACCGGAGGGAATTTCGGCAAGCTGGTTTTGCAGGTAGCTGACGCATAGCGGCGGCGGGCAAAACCATCCCGGCGCAAGCCCGGATTTCGAGGCACACCGTCACCCCGCCAGCCGCACCGAAGCGCCATTCACCACGACGCGTGTTCCTGCGGCCAGTGCGCCGCGCTGCTCCACCGTGCGCAGGCTGCCGTCGTCCATGCGGATGCGCATCTGGAAGCCCTCGCCCGGCCTTGCGGCCACCACCGTTTCGACGACGCCGCATTCGTTGCATGCCGGTGCGGCGCCCATCGCCCTTGTCGCGCCGCGCAATTCGCTGCCCTGCTGTCCGCCTGGTGCCGCGGGCTTCACGGGCTTCAAGGGCGGTGCCTTGACCACCAGGGGCGGCGCGCGCACGACCTCCTGCCGGGGTGCCGGCGCCACGGCCGCGGACTGCGCATTCGGCGCATCGGGCTGCGTCCCCATGAATGCCGCCGCCACCGCGGCACCAGCCACGGCGAGCACCGCCAGGGTGGGGGCCAGCGATGCGCGGTCGGCCCGCCGCTTCCGATCAGGCGGGCCGGTATCAGGGGTATTTTCGGTGCCCGCGCTGGGATCGGGGGACATTGGCTGGGGGTGCTCCTTCCGGACAGTATTAGCCCGTCAAAAGCACAGCCGCGCGTAGGTGAACGTGACATCGGTAAGCATCGATTGCTCACCTTGGCGCAGGACCAGTCCCACGAAGACGCGCAGGCGCGCAGTCAGACCCGCGACGGGCGGTTGGCTTCGTTGACAGTGACCCAGAATTCGTAGACCTGGCGCATCTTGCGCTGCATCTCCTCGTAGTTCTCGCTCTTGCGGACCACGCTGTTGGCGCCGGCTTCGTAGCAACTGTCGAGTTCGGCCTTCTCGGTCGAGCTCGACAGCATCACGACGGGCACCGCCTGCGTCAGCGGGTCGGCGCGCATGGCGTGGAGCACGTCCAGGCCATGCAGCTGCGTGAGCTTCATGTCCAGGATCACGAGGCGCGGCTGCTTGCGCACGTCCCGGTCCTCGAAGCTGCCGCGCGCGAACAGGAAATCCAGCGCTTCCGTGCCATCCGCCACGACGGCGAGTCGCGCGGCGTCGCAGCATTCGCGCAGCGCGAGCAGGATCAGTTCGCGGTGGTCCGGGTTGTCCTCGACGATGAGGATGGCGATGTCGCTTTGGGCCATCACATACCGCCCACGCTAGACGCCGCCTTGGGGATGGGTGGGGTCGACCCACAGCACCTGCTCCGGCTTTTCGGCCGGCTCGATGTCGAGATTCACGGCCACCGCCTCGCCGTCGCTGCGGCACAGCACGCACTCCAGCGCTTCGGTGGGACTGGCGTTGATCTCCTGGTGCGGCACATAAGGCGGCACATAGATGAAATCGCCGGGGCCGGCCTCGGCGGTGAACTCGAGGTGCTCGCCCCAGCGCATCCGGGCGCGGCCCTTGACGATGTAGATCACGCTTTCGAGGTGGCCGTGATGGTGGGCGCCGGTCTTCGCGTTGGCGTGGATCGTGACGGTGCCGGCCCAGAGCTTTTGCGCGCCCACGCGCGCGAAGTTGATCGCGGCCTTGCGGTCCATGCCCGGCGTCTGCGCAGTGTTGGCATCCAGCTGGTTTCCGGGAATGACGCGCACCCCGTCATGCTTCCACGGGGGCACGCCGGCGCCGTGCTCGTGCGGCTCCCCGTTCGAATGGTCGTGCCAATGGGCGGAATGGTCCTGCGTGCTCATGTGTAACAGCCTAGCACTTCGGCCTCCGCCGCGCCACTGCCAGGGTTCTTCAATCCACTGCCGCGTACACCAGGTGCCGGAACAGGTTGCGAAAGAAGATACGCTGGTTCGGCGCCTGGGTGAGCAGCATCGCGAACAGGTCTTCGGCCGGATCCACCAGGAACGACGTGCCGCCGATCCCGCTCCAGAAATACTGCCCGCGGGAACCCGGCTGCGGTGCCAGGCCGTTCGCCAGCCGGACGGAAAACCCCAGGCCGAACCCGTAGCCGGGCAACAGGAGGTCGCCGTTGACGGCGATCGAGCCCACGTGGTCCGACGTCATCCACTCGATGGTCTTGCGCGAGACCAGGCGCGCGCCTTGCAGGGTGCCGCGGTTGCGCATGAATTGCAGGAAGCGGATGTAGTCCGGGGCAGTGGACATGAGGCCGCCGCCGCCCGATTCGAATTTCGGCACCTCGCGCGCGTCCATGATCGTGACGGGCTGTCCCGTTTCGGGGTCGTTCGCGAAAGGCTCGGCGATGCGATGCCACTGGTCCTTGGGCACCGAGAACGCCGTGTCCTTCATGCCCAGCGGCCCGAGGATGCGTTCCTGCAGCAAACGGCCCAGGGGCTGGCCCGAGACGACTTCCAGCAGCGCGCCCAGGACGTCGGTGGCGCGGCTGTACTGCCAGCGGCTGCCCGGCTGGTCCTGCAGCGGAATGGCGGCCAGCACCTTGCAGAACTCGGCGTTGGTCCGCGATCGGTCCACCACGTCGGCCGCTTCGTACTGGCGCTGCACCGCGTTGCTGCCTAGAAATTCGTACGTCAGTCCGGCCGTGTGGCGCAGCAGGTCATGGACCGTCGCTTCGCGCCGCGCGGGCTCCAGCCGCACGGCGCCGCCCTCTTCCATGGCCACCTTCTGGCTCCCGAATTCGGGCAGGTACTTCGACACCGCATCGCCCATCTGCAGCCGGCCTTCCTCGGCCAGCATCAGCGCGGCCAGCGACACCAGCGGCTTGGTCATCGAGTACACGCGGAAGATCGCGTTGTCCTTCATCGTCGTCCCCGCCGCGGGGTCCAGCCGGCCGAGCGACTCGAACATTTCCACGTGATCGCCGAGCGCCACGACCGCGATGGCGCCGGGAATGCGCTGGTGGTCGATGTGGGATTGCAGGACGGAACGCAGGCGGGCCAGTGCGGCGCGGTTCAGGCTCGCCATCAGCCGAACCTCCGCCGCGCGAGCTCGGCGCCCTGGGCCAGAGCCTGGAGTTTCTTCATCGCGACTTCGCGGTCCATGGGCGCGAGGCCGCAGTTGGTGCACGGAAAGAGCCGCTGCTTCGGCACGAACTGCAATGCGTTGCCGATGGTGTCCGCCACCTCTTCCGGCGTCTCGATCGTGTCGCTGGCCACGTCGATCACGCCGACCATCACGTCCTTGCCTTCCAGCAGCTTCATGAGGTGCGGCGGCACGTGCGAGTGGTAGCACTCCAGGCTCACCTGCTTGATCGAGCTGGCGGCCAGCGCCGGGAAGATCTGCTCGTACTGGCGCCACTCCTCGCCCAGGCTCGCCTTCCAATCCACGTTGGCCTTGATGCCGTAGCCGTAGCAGATGTGGACGGCCGTGGTGCAGGTGAGGCCCTGCGCCGCGCGCTCCAACGCCTCGACGCCCCAGTCGGCCGCGTCCTTCATGTACACGTTGAAGGCAGGTTCGTCGAACTGGATGATGTCCACGCCGTCGGCCTGCAACGCCAGCGCTTCCTGGTTCAGCAGCTCGGCGAAAGCGAAGGCCATCTTCACCTTGTCGCCGTAATAGCGGTCGGCCACGGTGTCGATGATGGTCATCGGGCCGGGCAGCGTGAACTTCAGTTTGCGCGTGGTGTGGGCCCGTGCCAGCTGCGCCTCGAACGCGTGCACCCTCCCCTTGAGCTTCAGCGGCGCCACCACCTGCGGCACCATCGCGTCGTAGCGGTTGTCGCGGATGCCCATCTTGACCTTGTGCTCGAAGTCGATGCCCTCCACCTGCTCGAGGAAGCCGTGCACGAAGTGCTGGCGCGACTGCTCGCCGTCGGTGACGATGTCCAGCCCCGCGTCTTCCTGCGCCTTGATCCACAGCAGCGTGGCGTCGGCCTTGGCCTGGCGCAACTCATCGCCCTGGGCCTTCCACTGCGGCCAGAGCTTGTGGGTTTCGGCCAGCCAGGCGGGCTTGGGCAGGCTGCCCGCGATCGAAGTAGGGAACATGACGCACTCCTTTGAGGTCCATTGTGCCTTCCTCGCATAATCCCGGCCATGGCCTCACCCGACAGGAATAAACCCCGGATCGTCATCATCGGATGCGGCTTCGGCGGGCTCGAAGCCGCGCGGGCTCTGCGCGACGCGCCGGTCGAAATTACCCTGGTGGACAAGACCAACCACCACCTGTTCCAGCCCCTGCTCTACCAGGTGGCGACGGCGGGGTTGTCGGCGCCGGCAATCGCCGCGCCGGTGCGCCACCTGTTTCGCAAGCAGGCGAACGTCACCACCTTGCTCGGCGAGGTGACGGCAATCGACACCGAAGCGCGGCGAGTGACGCTCGGCGACGGACCCGCGCTGCCCTACGACCACCTGATCGTGGCCGCGGGCGCCACCCACAGCTACTTCGGTCGCGACGACTGGGCACCCTTCGCCCCCGGCCTCAAGACGCTCGACGACGCGTTCGAGATCCGCCGCCGGATCCTGCTGGCGTTCGAGGCGGCCGAGAAGGAGCCCGACCCTGCGCTGCGTGCCGCGTGGCTCACGTTCGTGGTCGTCGGCGGTGGGCCCACCGGCGTGGAGATGGCAGGCACGATGGCCGAGATCGCGCGCCACACGCTGCCCGGCGAGTTCCGCCGCATCGACCCCGCCAGCGCGCGCATCCTGCTGCTCGAAGGCGGCTCTCGCGTGCTGCAGGCCATGCCGCCGGACCTGAGCCAGCGCGCGAAGGAGCAGTTGGAAAAGCTCGGCGTCGAAGTGCGTCTGGATTCGCGCGTCGTCGCCATCGATGCCGGCACCGTGGAAGTCCAGGCCGGCGCCGCGGGCGCGCCCGCCACCATCAACACGCGCTGTGTGATCTGGGCGGCCGGCGTCGCCGCCTCCCCGCTGGGACGGCTGTTGGCGCAGCAAGTGACGGGCGCCACCACCGACCGCGCCGGCCGCATCGCCGTCGAACCCGATCTCACCCTGCCCGGCCATCCGGAGATCAACGTGATCGGTGACCTCGCATTGGCCAGGAGCTTTCCTGCGCGCGGCGAGCCGCAACCCGTGCCCGGCGTGTCACCCGCCGCCAAGCAGATGGGGCGCGCCGCGGCAGCGAACGTCGTGCGCCGGCTCGCAGGCGAAGCCACCCGCCCCTTCCGCTACCGCGACTACGGCAACCTGGCCACCATCGGCCGCAACGCCGCGGTGGTGGACCTCACGGCGCCGGTGGGCCACTTCAAGTTCAGCGGCTACTTCGCATGGCTGTTCTGGCTGTTTGCGCACATCTACTTCCTGATCGGTTTCCGCAACCGCATCGTGGTGCTGATCGACTGGGCCTCGGCGTACTGGAGCAAGCAGCGCTACGCGCGGGTGGTGACGGATATCGACGTCTAGTTTGGTGTGCCGTCAGTAGCTGCGAAGTCTCGAAGCAGCGAGCGACGCGCGCGGGCAGCGGGGCGCGGACGCCGGGTGGCCGACTCCGCGAATGTCCCCCGGCGCGGGCAGCGCCCGCTTCCTCCTCCTTTATTTCGCTGCGTCGGCCACCCGGCATCCACACCCCTTGGGGCGCGCATGGGGGGTTTTGACATCCCCCTCGACTGCCACCGCGCTGGATGGAGCGGGCCGGCGGGGCGCTTTGCGCAGCGAAATTAAGGCGGAGGTAGCCCGCAAGGGCGACGGGGGACATTCGCGCAGCAGAGTGCCCCGTCGGCACGATCCCACCCCTCCCTCGCGATGCCCAGCAACCCACGCTTTGAATTTGTGGGACAGTACCCTAGCATTGCTCCGGCGCTGATGACGGTGAGGCAAGTGCACGACAGGCTCGTTCCCCCCGAAAAAGCCGTAGCCGGCACGAGGCTGTACGCTTGCCCCGCAAGGAGAAAGACCACCATGACCATCCACATCGTCCGCCTCGGGACACCCCGCTCCGCCGGCGAAGGCCCCCGGCTGGGCACCGTGCGCAGGCCGCCGCGCGGCGTGCCGAAGGCGGAGTTCGCGAAGCGTGATTTCTACGACACCTGGCTGCCGAACCTGGCGCCCAGCGCCGAGCTGATGGCCCAGGGCCAGGCGGCAAAGGACGACAAGGACTGGGCCGCGTTCAAGCGCAAATTCCACGCCGAGATGAAACTGCCCGATGCGAGCCATCTGCTCGACCTTCTCGCCACGCTGTCGCACCACACCGCGTTGTCCGTGGGCTGCTATTGCGAGGACGAGAACCGCTGCCATCGCAGCGTCCTGAGGGAACTGCTCGCTGCGCGTGGCGCCGCGATCGACTGAGCGAAGGGGCTCTCAAGTCAACGCCGGGCCGCCCCAAGTTGACTTGCACCCCCTCGGGGGGCCCGCCGAAGGCAGGGCTGGGGGCTCATATTCCCAGCAGCTTCTTTGCTTCGCCCAGCGCCTTCATCGATTCGGCATGCTTGCCGGCCTTGTGCTGGGCGTCGCCTTCGGCGCGCAGCTTGGTCACCTTGTCCAGCACGTCCTTGGAGAGTGCCGGTTTCGTCTCGAGCTTGGCGTCGATCGCCTTCATTTCATTGGGGCAGTTGTTGGCCCAGGCCGCACCGGCGCCGAGCAGGGCCAACCCGGCCACCATCGCAAGAGCTTTGCGCATGAGATTCTCCTTGGGTGAAAGGAAAAAGGGACGTTAGTCCAACCGCGCTCCTGCCGCGTCCGCGTTTACCCGAGGGGCTGTCACCGAAGGTAAGGGCGTGCCGCACTGCTGGCAGAACTTCGCCTCGGGCCCGTAGCCCTCGGAGCCGCACTGGGTGCAGGCACGCGGCGACAGCGGCGGGCGCGCGTGCCGGCGCACCGTCATCTCGGCGGTGACGATGCCGGTGGGCACCGCCAGGGTGCCCCAGCCGATGAGCATCATCACAGAGGCGATGAAGCGGCCGACGTCGGTCTTGGGCGTGATGTCGCCGAAGCCGACAGTGGTGATGGTCGTGATGGCCCAGTAGACCGCGGTGGGAATGTCGTTGAAGCCATGCTCCGGGCCTTCCACCACGTACAGCAAGGTACCCAGGATCAGGGCGACCATGATCACCGCGAACAGGAAGACGAGGATCTTGCGCCGGCTCGCGATCAGCGCCTCGCCCATCACCTGGTACTCGGCCACGTATTCGGTGAGCCGGAAGATCCGGAAGATGCGCAGCAGCCGCAGGATCCGCACGTCGATCAGCGAATGCAGCTCGGGTACGACGAGAGCCAGGTAGGTCGGCAGCACGGCCAGCAGGTCCACGATGCCGAAGAAGCTGCGCGCGTAGCGCAGCGGCCGGTCCACCGCCGTCACCCGGGCGATGTACTCCACCGTGAAGAGGAGCGTGAAGAACCATTCCACGATCTCGAACGCCGAGCGGTGCCGCACATTCCAGGCGCGAACGCTGTCGGCCATTACCACGGCAACGCTGACCAGGATGGCCGCGACGATCACCTTGTCGAACAGCCTTCCCGCCGGAGTGTCGGACTCGTAGATGACGCGGTACAGCCGCAGGCGCCAGCCGCCGGCCGGGCGGCCCATGGGATCGACGGGCTCGATGGCCATTGCGCTCAGGCTGCCGGCCGGCTGAATCGCTCCCACGCTTCGCGCGTGGGTGTCGTGCCCGCGCCGGGCTCCTGCGGGAGCCTGAAAAATCCGTCGATGACCTCGGCCGGTTCCATGAAGCAATCCTTGATCCACGGAATATATTCCAGCACGGCGCACGCGGGGTGCGCGTAGCTCAGGTGGACATGGACCTGGCTCATGTCACCGGCATGGGGCGCGACCGGCAGGCGGTACGAATGGGCCGTCTCGCACACGCGCCACACTTCGGTGATGCCCGCCATGCGCGTCACGTCGGGCTGGACCCAGTGGATGGCGCCCTGGTGGAAGTACTCGGCAAAGGCGTCCTGCGTGTAGAGCTGCTCACCCAGCGCGACGGGGATGCGGGTGGCGCGCGCCAGCTCGGCATGGCCCTTGACGTCGTCGTACCAGAGCGGCTCCTCGAACCAGTACACGTCGAAGGCCTCCGCCCCGCGGCAAAAGCGCAGGCAGGTGGGCAGGTCCCACTTGCCGTTGCCGTCGATCGCCAGCGTCACGTCGGGGCCGATGGAGCGGCGCACCGCCTCGAGCCGGCGCAGGTCGCGCTCGACGGTGGACCCCACCTTGATCTTGATGCCGCTGAAGCCCTCGGCGACGGCGCGCACCGCGCCTTCGACCAGCTTGTCGTCGGCAATGCTGAGCCACCCGATGTCGGTGTTGTACGCACGGACCTTGTCGCGCACCTGGCCGCCCATCAGCTTCCACAGCGGCACGCCCGCCCGCTTCGCTTTCAGGTCCCACAGCGCGACGTCGATGGCGGCATGCGAGAGCGTCGTGATCCCGGCACGGCCTATCCATTGCAGCGCGGGGTTTCGCGCGAGCTTGAGCCACAGGCGCTGGACGTCGCCGGCGTCCTCGCCGACGAGCAGCGGCGCGTGGCAGGTGGCGATGCAGCGCGTGATCAGCTGGTCGCCGGGCAGGTGGGCGTGCGTGCCGGTGAAGCCGTAGCCCTCCAGGCCGTCCTCCGTTTCGATGCGGACCCCCACCACCCCCCAGTGGGTGATGCTGTGCGTGCTGTCGGCGATCTGCGACCCGGTGACGGGGACGTGCAGGATGAAAGGTTCGACGGTCTTGATGATCAAGGGATGGTCCTGGATGCGCGAAAGGCGCCTGGGAAGTTTAGCCCGCGAGGCGGCGTCGCGCCACGACACGCCGTATCACAGCCGGTTGTGGATCGCCGTCGCGGCGATCGCGGCCTGCCCGGCCGCCACATTGATCTGGTTCAGCCCCACGGCCACGTCGCCGGCCGCGTACAGGCCGGGCACGGTGGTTTCGAAATGGTCGTCCACTTCCAGCTGGCCGTCGTCCTGCGCCCGCGCGCCCAGGGTGGTGGCCAGCTGCGAGGCGTGCGTCAGGCCCAGGGCCGGGTACAGCACGTCGAAAGCCAGCACCTGCCCCTCGCCCATTTCAACGGCGACGCCGTGCCCCGGCCGGCACTGGATGTCCCGGGGCCGCCCATCCACGACCCGCACGCCCGAGGCTCGCAGGTCCGCCAGTTCGGGCACGGCCACCTTCCGCAGCGAGCCCATCGACAGCCACGTGACCTCGTTGCCGAAACCCGCAACGAATGCCGCTTCGCGCAGGCCGTGAGCCTGCGGGCCGAGTACCGCGACGCGCCGGCCCTGGGTCTCGAAACCGTCGCACACCGGGCAGTAGCGCACCTGCCCGCTCTTGAGCGACGGAGCCAGGCCGGCAATGTCCGGTTCGACGTCGCGGGCGCCGGTCGCCAGCAGCACGAAGCGCGCGGACAGGCGGCGCGCGCCGGCCGTGGCCTCGAAGCCCGCGTCGTCGCGCCGGTAAAGGCTTTCGACCCGGCCCGCCTCCATCGGCACCCCGAACCGCGCCGCGTGCAGCCGCATGTTCTCGAGGAGTTGCGGCCCGGCGATCCCGTCGGGGAAACCCAGCACGTTGCGCGTCGTGGGGATCATCGCGAGGCGGCTGCCGCCGTCGTCGATCACCAGCACGTTGCGCCGGTAGCGTCCCAGGTACACCGCGGCCATGAGGCCGGCGGCGCCGCCGCCGATCACGAGGCAGTCGAGCACGGTGCAGCCCCTCAGGCGCCGCTCAGCGCGTCCTGGTCCTCGCGCGCGCGCTCCATGGCCCGCGCCACGGCGTCGCCGAGGGAATTGATGTCGAAGGGCTTGCGCAGGATGGCCGGCCGGCCCGCCAGCCGCTCGACAGTCGCCATGTCGGCGTAGCCGGTCGCCAGGATCACGGGCAGGTCGCCCACCATTTCGCGGGCCCGGGAGATCACCTCCGCACCCGTCATGTCCGGCATCGCGTAGTCCACCACCAGCACGTCGGGCTTGGACGCGGCGATCGCGGCCAGGCCGTCGGTGCCGTTCGCGGCGTCGGTGACCGTGTAGCCGATCAGGCCGAGGCACTCCACGATCACGCGGCGCACCTCGTCGTCGTCCTCGACCACGAGGATCCGGCCGGACTTGGCCTGCCGCGGCATGACCGGGGCCGCGGCGTTCTCGCCCGCGTTGATCGCGTCGACCGGCGCCGCAGGAAAGTACATCTCCACCGACGTGCCCTTGCCGGGTTCGCTGCGGATGAACGCCAGCCCGCCGGACTGCTGGGCGAAGCCATAGACCTGGCTCAGCCCCAGGCCGGTGCCGCTGCCCAGCGGCTTGGTCGTGAAGAACGGGTCGAACACCTTGGCCAGCAACTGCGGCGGAATGCCAGCGCCCGTGTCGGTGACCGTGACGACGACATAGTCCCCCGCCATGAGCTGGCTGTCGGTGCCGCGCCTGTGGGTGCAGGTGGAGACCTTGAGCGTGCCGCCACGCGGCATCGCGTCGCGCGAGTTGACGGCCAGGTTGAGGACGGCCATCTCCAGCTGGCTGGGGTCCACCACGACGGCCGCGCGGCCCTCGCACAGCTCGAATTCAACCGCCACGCCCGGCCCGGCGGAGATCTCCAGCAGGTCCTTCATGCCGACCAGCAGGTCATTGACGTGCGTGAGCTTCGGCAAGAGCGACTGGCTTCGCGCGAACGAGAGCAGCTGGCCCGTCAGCTTGGCCCCGCGCCGAGCGGCGCCCTTGGCGCGCTCCACCACGGGCTTGACCTTGTCTTCCTTGGCGTACAGCGATATCAGCTCGAGGTTCATGTTGACCACGTGCAGGAGGTTGTTGAAGTCGTGGGCGATGCCGCCGGTGAGCCGGCCGATCGCCTCCAGCTTCTGCACCTGCGTCAGCGCCGCCTGCGCCTTCTCGCGCTCGGCGATCTCCTTCATCAGGCGGTCGTTGGCGTTGGCCAGTTCGCGCGTGCGCTCCTCGATTCGCACTTCGAGCTGCCCGTTCAGGAGCTCGACCTCGCTTTGAGCGCGGCTGAGCTCGCCCAGGTGTCTTCGCGTCGCATATTGGCGGCGGCGCGCGCGCACGGCGGCGTCGGCGGCGCTCGCGAGCGTCTCCGCGTTCAGCGGCCGCTCCAGCAGGATGACGTTGCCCAGTCGGTGCAAGGTGGCCACCGCGGAGGCCGGGCGCGGGCCCGACTGGCGCGACGCGAGCACGATGAAGGGAAAGTCCGACCACGGCGGCTGCGCGGCCAGCCACGCCGCAAGCGTGGTGACCACCGACGCATCGGCCAACGCCTCCTCCGTCAGCACCGCGGCGGCGGCGCCCTTGTCGAGCTCCAGGGGAAGTTGCGTCCCGTCGACGCACACCTCCACCTGGTGGCTGGGCTCGATGACGCCCTTGACGACGGACGCGTCCCGCCCCCGGGGCGCGTGGATGAGCACACGGAATTCCATCGCGCTTCAGCCCGCCTTGCGGTCGCCATCGGACAGCAGTGGCAGCGAGCCCTTGTACGACGCGACGCCGGAAAGCACGCCTTCGAAATCCGTCAACGCGTCTCCTACCTCGATGCCCCGGCTCGTAAGCCGGAACTCGCGGATGGTCAGCTCGTGGTCGCTGGTGCGGCTCTTGACGACCGAGACGGCCTTGAGCAGGTGGCCGCGGGCCTCGAAGAAGCGAAACAGCAGGATGCCGTCGCTGAGGTAACTCAGGTCGATGTCGCTGCGCACATCGCCCAGCACGCCATGCTGCGCCAGGATGAGGATGGTGACGACGCCGCGCTGGTTCAGGTAGGTGAGCAGCTCGTGCATCTGCAGCAGCAGGTGCTTGTCTCCCGACATGGCCTGCAGGTACGCGTTCAGGCTGTCGATGACCACGGTGCTGACCGCGTCCTCTTCCACCGACGCGCGAACCATGTTGGCGAACTCTCCCGGCGACACCTCCGCGGGGTCCAGCATTCTCACGCGCAACTGGCCGTCGGCCATGAACGGCTCGATGTCCATGCCCAGCGCCTTCGAGCGGATCAGAAGCGTGCCCAGCCCCTCGTCGAACAGGTAATAGACGGCCTTTTCGCCGCGCACCAGCGCGGCGCGCGTGCAGGCGATGGCGGTGGTCGTCTTGCCCACGCCCGACGGCCCGCTGAACAGGGTGTTGCTGCCGCGCGCGAGGCCACCGCCGAGCAACTGGTCCAGCTCGGGCGTGCCGGTGCCGACGAGGGCGGCGTCCACGACGGCGCGGTGCTCCGCGGCGACCAGTCGCGGGAACACGGAAAGGCCACCCGTGTCGAGGTTGAAATCGTGCTCGCCGCCCCTGAAGGGGATGCCGCGCATCTTGATGACGCGCAGCCGCCGGCGCTCGGGGCCGTACTGGCCCACGAGCTGCTCGAGACTGACCACGCCGTGGGCGATGCTGTGCAATTGCAGGTCGTTGTGATCGGCGCTGCGGTCGTCCAGCAGCAGCACGGTGCAGCCCCGGGTGGCGAAGTAGCTCTTCAGTGCGAGCACCTGGCGCCGGTAACGCAGGGGATTCTGGGCGAGCAGCCGCATTTCGGAGAGGCTGTCGAACACGATGCGGCTGGGCTTGACGCGCTCGGCCGCGGCCATCACCCCGCGAGTGGTTTCGCCCAGCTCGACCTCGGACGGGTGCAGGATGGATTGCTCGGCCCCGGGGCTGAGCCCCTCCTCCGTCACCAGCTCGAATACCTCGATGCCGTCGAGAGACCAGCCATGGGACGCCGCGACGGTCTGCAGCTCGCTGGCCGTCTCCGACAGCGTGATGTAAAGGCCCTTCTCGCCCTGCTCCACGCCCCGCCGCAGGAACTGCAGGCCGAGCGTCGTCTTGCCGGCGCCAGGCGTGCCTTCGATGAGGTAGAGGTGGTTGGCGGGGAAGCCGCCGCCGAGGATATTGTCGAGACCGGGAACACCGCTCGAGGCGCGTTCCTGGTCGGGAATGTTCAGAAGGGGGGGACTTGCGAGGCGCATGCAGGACCGGACTGGGGTTAGCCGGCAATGCTAAGTGCGGGCGGCCAGCGCGGCTGTAGGAGCCCGCCGACAAATCACCGTCGCCGCAGAGCTACACGACTGCGCGCGGTGTGGCGGCGACAAGGGGGCCTGTCTGCCGGACGAACGGCGCCAGCTCATCCGTCCTGGATGCTAGGCTGAGCTTTCGGGTGGCGCCCCTCCCTGAGGGGGGTGCCGGCTCGCAACTTTCATGCGACGCACGAGTTTCCTCCGCCGCCTTGGCTGCCTTGCAGCCGCCCTGCTCCTCGGGACGTCTCCGTCCGCACGGGGTGCGACCTGGTTCGAATTGGCCGCACTGAGCGCCAACAGCGGCCTGGTCGTCGAGGTCGACACCGATTCGCTGCGGCCGACCACCAGCGGCCGGCAGGTCGCCGTGCGCCTGACGCATCCCGCGCCGCGGCAACATCGCTGGGGCGCGTTCTTCCGGTCCGTCGTCACGACGGTGGAATTCCGCTGCGATGGCGGCCTGGGCACCTATCGCGATGCGGTGTATTACTCGGATGCCCGGGGCACGGGCCTGGTGACGGTGCGCGAGGAAGGCGCCTCGCAGGTACCCGACCGCATGCGAGAGCTGCTGCCGGCCCGGAGCCTGGAGACGCTGACCCGCGCGGCCTGCTCCCAGCCAACTCCGGCCTCCCGCTGACCCCTCAAGCCGCGCCGCGGCCCTTCTGGCTGGCGAAGTACACGGCCTTGCGCGCGCGCTGCACGTCGCCCAGGGGCCGGTGCTCGGCCAGCGCCTGCCAGGGATCGAAAACCGCGGCCTCGACTTTCCCGGCGAGCGCAAGGCCTTCGGGGCTGCGCGTGTCCTGCCGGGGGAGCATGAGGCGCGCTACCGTCGTGTACGGCGTGGCCCAGTTGACCGACGCGTCCTCGATCGGGGTGGCGGCCTCGTTCGCGAAGAACTGAAGCTGCAGGTCCCAGTGCAGCGGGCCGAGCGAGAGCCGCCTGGAGAAGTCGGCGTCCCAGTCGTTGCGGGCATCCGGCACCGCGGCGCCGTTGGATGACGCGGGCTCCAGCCGCACCCGCGCCGCGTAGGGGCCGTTCGCCATCGGGACCGCACTGAACAGTGGTTCGGTGGCGAAGCCGCTGAACGGGCGGCCGACCTGCTTCATCAACCGGCCCAGCCTGCGCGGCCCTCCGAGCAGGCCATAGCGCCGGATGACGTACTTGAAGAGCGTGCCGGTGCCGCCGGCCGCGGCCATGACGAAATCAACGAACTCGGCCGCGCCAGCGAACGCGAATGCCTCCTGGTTGATAAGCGTGAAGTCCTGGCGGGTGGCGGGGCCGTTGCCCAGGGCCGACTTGCCTTCCACGCCGAAGACGCGCATCGCGAACCCGCGGATGTCGGGCA
This sequence comes from Ramlibacter sp., assembly GCA_030695945.1. Taxonomy (GTDB): domain Bacteria; phylum Pseudomonadota; class Gammaproteobacteria; order Burkholderiales; family Burkholderiaceae_C; genus Ramlibacter. The sequence goes on along the minus strand of JAUYOG010000066.1, from coordinate 33,276 downwards.
CCGCGTCGGCCGCCCGGTCGAGCCCGCCGTTGGAGATGCGCACCCACACGTCGTAATCCCCGGGCCGGGCGAACAGGCCGTGACACGCGTAGCCGGGCAGCCCGTCCAGCACTTCGAGCGTGCCGGACGCGGCGGTGAGCTGCTTGCGATGCAACGCGCGGCCTGCGCCCCAGCGCGCGGACTTGCGCGCCTGCAGTTGCGCGAATTGCCGCGCGTAGCCGGCGTAGCGCTCGTCGTCCTCCGGGGCGATCTTCTCCTGCCAGTCGGTACTGGGCATGGGCGTGCTGCTCATGGAAGCCCTCGTTGCTGTCGAGCTGCCAGTCTACGCCCGGCGGGACGCCGATTCAATCGGCGCGGGCCTGGGCCTCCTGCAACGTGCGCCACATCACCTTGCCGCTGCCGCTCTTGGGCAAGGCGTCGGCGAACTCGACGATCCGCGGAACCTTGTACACCGCCATGTTCTCGCGGCACCAGTCGACGATGTCCTGCTCGCTGACCTTGCCCTTGTGGCTCGCGCGCAGCACCACCACCGCCTTGACGGTCTCACCCCGGTAGCTGTCCTTCGCGGAGATCACGCACGCTTCCTGGATCGCGGGGTGCCGGAACATGAGCGCCTCCACCTCCGCCGGCCACACCTTGAAGCCGGACGCGTTGATCATCCGCTTCAGGCGGTCGGTGAGGAAGAAATAACCGTCCTCGTCCACCCGCCCCAGATCGCCCGAGCGGAAGAAGCGTTTGCCCTCGAACTCGATGAACGCCGCCGCCGTGGCCTCGGGGCGCTTCCAGTAGCCGTCGAAGACCATGGGCCCGTGCATGATGATCTCGCCCTGCTCGCCCACCGGCACCTCGCGCAGCGTCTCGGGATCGATCACGCGCGAGTCGCAGCTCATGAAGGGAATGCCCAGGCATTGCTGCTTCGGGTCGTCCGGCGGATTGCTGTGTGTGGGCGCGGCCGTTTCCGTGAGGCCATAACCTTCGACATAGCGCAGGCCGAACTGCTCGAACAGGCGCTGCGCCACCGCCTGCGGCATCGCCGCGCCGCCGCCGCCGATGTGCACCAGGCTGGACAGGTCGTAGTCGCCGAAATGGGGGCTGCCCAGCAGGTCGATCACCATGGTGGGGATGTTGGTCCAGGCCGTCACCTTCCACCTGGAGATCAGGCGGCCGGCGAAGTCGCGGTCCCAGCGCGGCATCACGATCAGCGTGGCGCCCGCGTAGATGTTGGCGTGAAGCACGCTCACCATGCCCGTGATGTGGAACATCGGCACCACGAGCAGCGTGACGTTCTCGGCCGTCCCGTTGCCCCAGATGCAGCTGGCGACCGCGTTGTGCATGATGCTGGAGTGCAGGTGCCGGCACCCCTTGGGCAGGCCGGTGGTGCCGCTCGTGTAGGGCAACACGGCGAGATCCGCCGGTCCCACGTCCAGCGACGGCGGCGTCAACGCGTTGTCGAGCGCGGCCTCCCAGCTCATCGCCTCGCCGCCCTCCAGGGCCGGGAGCGGATGCCGCGTGAGCAGCCAGTCGCGCCAGGCGGGGGGCATCGCATCGGCGCCCGCAGCCTGCGGGTCGAACGCGTCGGTGAAGTGGCTCACGATCAGGTGGGCCAGGCGCTCGTTCGCGGGTAGTGCGTTGCTGGCCTTCGCGATCTCCGCTGCGAGATCGGCCGTGGTGATCGCCACCTTCGCGTCCGGGTCGTTGATGTAGTGCTTGAGCTCCTCGGCGCGGTTCATCGGGTTCACCGGCACGACGACCGCGTTGGCGCGCAGGATCGCGAAATGCGCGATCACCAGCTGCGGGCAGTTCTGCATGTCCAGCATCACCCGGTCGCCCTTGCGCACGCCCAGCGCGTGCAGGCGCGCCGCGAGCCGCTCGGCCTGGCGCCGCAACTCGGCATAGGTGAAGATGTGCCCGAAGAACACCAGGGCGGGCTTGTCAGGGTAGCGGCGGGCGCTGGTCTCGAGGTTGTCCCACAGCGAGGTGGCGGGCAGGGTGATGCGGTGCGGCAGGCGCTTGGGCCAGAACTTGTGGTGGGGACGTCGCATGGGCTTCGAGGCTAGCGGCGGCGATGCGGCGGCGCATCAGGGAAGGCCCCAGCCCGGTCACTTTGGCGACGGGCGTGGCGGAGTCGGCGCCGTCCTACAGACGGATTCGCACTGCGTGCGCAGACTCGTTCGCTGTCCCACCAGGAGAACCACCATGATCGAAAAGAAGGCAAGCGCCCATTGGGAAGGCCCGGGCAAGACCGGCAAGGGCCAGGTGAGCACCGAGACCGGCGCGCTCCAGAACCAGGCCTACGGCGTGGCCGCCCGGTTCGCGGACGGCAAAGGCACCAACCCCGAGGAGATCCTCGGCGCCGCGCATGCGGCCTGTTTCACGATGTTCTTCGCCGTCTCGTGCGAGAAGGCCGGCATCGAGGTGAGCACCATCGACACCACGGCCACGGTCCGGCTGGCCAAGGAAGGCGAAGGCTGGAAGATCGACCGCATCGCCCTCGTGATGGAGGCCACGGTGCCCGGGCTCGACCACGCCCGCTTCAGGGAACTGGCCGAAGGCTCGAAGAAGAACTGCCCGGTGTCCAAGGCCCTCGCGGCGGTGCCCGAGATCACGCTGGACGCCAAGCTGCGCACCTGAGCCGGGGCTCTTATCATGTGTGCTCCACAAGACGGAGCACCCCATGAAATTCACCCGGCGCGCCCTCGCGGCCCTGCTGATGGCCGCGAGCACCGCCTCGCTGGCGGCCTACCCTGAAAAGCCGATCCGCGTGGTGATCGGCTTCCCCGCAGGCGGCCCGCTCGACCAGCATGCCCGCCTGCTCAGCGAAAAGCTGCAGGCCGTGCTGGGCCAGCCGGTCATCATCGATTACAAGGCCGGCGCGGGCGGAACGGTGGGCGCGACGGAGGTGATGAAGGCCGCGCCGGACGGGTACACGCTGATGCTCGCCAACACCGGCGTCATGGTGATCAACCCCGCCCTGTACAGCAAACTGGCCTACCAGACCACGCGCGACTTCACGCCGATCGCGCGCACCGCGATGCAGCCGCTGGCGCTGCTCGTGAACCCGAAGCTGCCCGTATCGTCGCTCAAGGAGTTCATGGACTACGCCCGGGCGCGGCCCGGCCAGGTGAACTACGGCTCGGCCGGCAACGGCGGCATCAGCCACCTCGTGCCCGAGATGTTCAAGAACGCGACCGGCCTGTTCATGGTGCACATCCCCTATCGGGGCAGCGCCCCCGCGTTCACCGACCTCATGGGCGGCCAGGTGCAGTTCATGGCCGAATCCATTCCGCAGGCCGCGAGCTACCACAAGCAGGGCCGGGTGAAAGCGCTGGCCGTGACGAGCCGCGAGCGCAATCCCGCCCTCCCCGATACCCCCACGGTCATCGAGAGCGGCATCAAGGGCTTCGAGGTGGTGGGGTTCTACGGCTTCCTCGCTCCCGCCGGGCTGCCCAAGGATGTGACGGCCAAACTCAGCGATGCGTTCAGGCAGGTCATGACCAGCCCCGACATCCGCGCCAAGATGGTTGCGCAGGGCGCGGACCCGGCGTTCCTCGGCAGCGAGGATTTCGCGAAATTCCTGGCTGCCGAGATGCCACGCTGGGCCGACGCCGTGAAGAAGTCCGGCGCGCGGATGGACTGAACGCGCACGTGCCGCGATGCCGATGACGGCTGCGACTTTCGATCCCGCCGACCTGGCGCGCCGCCTGCTGGCCGCGCACAAGGGAGCCGCGGCGGTGCCGCACGCCGATGCATTGCCGCCGGATACCGGCTGCGCGTATGCGGTGCAGGACGCCACGCTCGCGGGCCTGGGCCCTGTCGGCGGCTGGAAGGTGGGCGCCAAAGGGCCGGAGTCGCTGCCCACGTGCGCGCCGATGCCGGCCAGCGGCCTGTTCGCCAGCGGCGCGCGGCTGCTGGGGCCGCCGTGGCGCATGCGGGGGATCGAGGTCGAGGTGGCGGTGCGCCTGCGCAAGGACCTCGTGCCCCGCTCCGGCGAGCCCGATGCGGACATGGTGCGGGACGCGATCGACGCCGTGCTGCCGGTGATGGAAGTCGTCGAGACACGCCTTGCGAACTGGCGCGACAGCGCGCCGCTCGCGCAACTGGCCGACCTGGGGACGCACGGCGGGCTCGTCGTCGGCGAACCGTCGACCATGAAGCCGTCCGACCTCGACCTGCGCACCCTGCAGGCCTACCTCGCCTTCGACGGGCAGCCCGTCGCCAGCACGCGCGGCGCCAACCCTGCAGCCGAGGTCTGGCGATTGCTCGGCTGGCTCGCCTGGCACTGCGCGCAACGCGGCCTGCCGCTGCGCGCGGGCCAGGTCGTCACGACGGGCTCGTGCACCGGCTTGCTGTTCGCGCCCGAAGGCTCGCACGTGCAGGCGCAGCTCGAGGGGGTCGGGCTGGTGGAGCTGTACTTCTAGTTCGTCGCCCCCCGCTTCTTGAAGAATCCAACTCGGCGACCTCGCAGCAACGCCGCGCACGGCTGGGCCGCGGCGCGATGGCTACGACGTCCGGCTGCGGTGCTTCGCACCTATGCCGGATTCCCCGCGCTGAACGGTCCCGCGAACCGCCCAGGCCCGCGCCACGAGGTTGATCGAGCCATCTGCCGCCACGGGCAGGCGCGACCGGATCAGCTCGCGCAGCTCGGCGCGGCGCTGCTCGTCCAGCGACATGGCGTAACCGGGGGCGGGACCTTGCCCACCCAGGAAGGGCGACCAGTAGTCGTCGAAATCCCTGAAGCGCGTGGGAACCTCGATTTCCCGGCCGTCCACACGCTGCAGACCGGTGCCTGCGAACAGCTCGGCCAGTGGCGCGGGTCGGCACAGCGGAAAGCGCAGGCCCTCGTCAAGCGCGCTGGCCGCAGGATCGAGTTCGACGGCGGCATCCCAGAAGTAGCGCATCAGCTCCATCCGGCCGGCGTAATCCCAGACGTACGCCGCGACGATTCCGCCGGGGCGCACCACGCGCGCCATCTCCTCGACGGCCACTTGCGGCTTCGGTACGAAGTTGAGCACCAGCCCCGATACCGCGGCGTCCGCGCAGCCGGCATCCAGGGGCAGCGACTGCGCGTCACCCACGAGGAAGCGCACAGGCCCCTGCACATGCGCCTTTGCGTGCTCGATGAATGCAGCGGAAGGATCCACGCCCGTCACGGAAGCGGGCCCGCAGCGCTCGACCAGCGTCTGGCTGAGGGCCCCCGTGCCGCAGCCCACGTCGAGCCAATCCTTGCCGGGCGGCATGGCCAGCCAGTCCAGGAACCCGCGCGCGACGAGTCGGCTCCAGCGGCCGACATAGGGCTCGTACAGCTTGCCCGCGGCCCACACGTCCTTGCCGGTTCGCGAATCCATGATCAGGCGTCCCAGTGCCGCGCGAAGACCGGCGCGACGATGTCGTGCGCCTCGATGCTTTCCAGCGTCCCGAGGAACTTGGGCCGGTTCTCGCGCAGGTGCGCGCGCGTGCCGGCCCACTTCGACACCACGGCGGCCAGGAAGTCGAGCGCCCCGGGCTGCGCGCCCGAGAGGAACGGCGTGCCCGTGAAAGTGTCGGCGAAGACCTCCCAGTGGCGGTGCAGCTGTTTGCGCGTGCCCTGGCGCAGGTCCTCGCGGCCCTTGTCGTCCGTCGAGAGCGTCCAGCGTTCGGGATAGTCGGCGATGCTGATCGCGCTGTAGCAGTTGGCGGCGATGAAGACCAGGCCGCGGATCGCCTGGGCCCGCGCCCCGGAATCTTCCGGCAGCAACCTGCGCCCGGCGGGCACGTCGAAGCCCAGGTGCAGGAGGATGGCCGCGCTTTCCGTCATCACCCCGCCATCCGGCAGCACCAGTGTCGGGATCTGCTGCATGGGGTTGACCCGGCGCAACTCCTCGAGCGCCGAGTCGGGCTCCCAGGTGGCGGCGCGAACCATGCGGTACGCAAGCCCGCAAGCTTCGAGCGCCACTTCGACAGCGGCCGAGCCGGAGCCACGCGAACCGTAGAGCGTGTACGTTTCGTTCATCGCGCGAGTTTGCCACGGGGGCGCGGCGTATGCTTCATCCTGGTTGCCGCGCAACTGCCGCGCTGCCCAGCCCAAGGAACCCATCATGAGCGAGCATGTCTACAAGAGCCTCGAGCTCACCGGATCGTCCACCACCGGCATCGAGGACGCGGTGAGCAAGGCGATTGCCAAGGCCAGCGCGACAGTGCGCAACATCCATTGGTTCAACGTCGTCGAAACGCGCGGCCACGTGGAGGATGGCAAGGTCGCCCACTGGCAGGTGACCATCAAGGTCGGCTTCACGCTGGAGTAGCGTCAGCGCTTGCCCTGCTCCGCGGCGATCTTGGACAGCAGCGCCTCGCGCCGCGCCAGGCTCTCGGCCGGCCAGTACAGCTTGCGGTCGTAGTACTCGGGTACCGCGGGCGTCCCCGCCGGCAGCACCACCCACGGCTGCTTCGACTCCGTGAAGATGTGGATGTCCGGCGGCAGGTCGTCGGGCTTGTCGAGCGTACCCACGCGCACGAACCGCACCGTCGGACCGGCGCCGGAGTAATTGCTCCACACCGCGACGCGGCACTTCGGGCAGCGCGCGATCTTCTGGCCCTTGCCGCTGGCCGAAGGCGTGTCCACAATGTCCGGCTCCGCCCCCAGCAGCGTGACGCGGTCGGCTTCGATCATCGCGTTCAAGGCGAAGGACGCGCCGCTCTCGCGCTGGCACCAGCGGCAGTGGCAGCAATGAACGAAGAGCGGGCGCGTTTCCATGCGGTAGCGCACGGCCTTGCAGTCGCAGCCGCCCTCGAGCGGAAAGACATCCGGTGTCGTCATCGTGCAATCTCCGGGGAATCGAAGCGACGCAGTTTAGGTTCAAGCCGGCACCGCGGCAATGCCGCTGGCAGAATGCGGCCCATGCGACTCATCCACGCCCTCCTCTGCTGCGCCGCGGCATTGTCACTGCCTGTCCACGCCTTCGACCTGCAGGGCCACCGCGGCGCGCGCGGCCTCGCGCCGGAGAACACCTTGCCCGCCTTCGAACGCGCGCTGGAAATCGGCGTGACCACGCTGGAGCTGGATGTCGGCATGACGGCCGACGGCGTGGTCGTGATCTCGCACGACCCTTACCTCAACCCCTCAATCACCCGCGACGCTGCCGGGCAATGGCTGCAGGGCGCCCGGGGGCCGTTGCTCAAGACGCTGAACTTCGCCCAGCTGCAGGCGTACGACGTCGGCCGCATCAACCCGGACACCCCGTACGCGAAGACCTTCAACCTCCAGCAGCCACGCGACGGCGCCCGCATCCCTGCGCTGGCCGCGCTGTTCGATCGCGTCAAGGCCCTGCGCGCCGACGGCGTTCGGTTCAACATCGAGACCAAGATCAACCCCTTGCAGCCCGACGACACTGTGGGCCCCGAGGTCATGACGCGCGCGCTGCTCAAGGTTGTGCGCGATGCCGGAATGACGCAGCGCGTCGCCGTCCAGAGCTTCGATTGGCGCACGCTGCGCCTCGTCCGGCAACTGGAGCCGTCGGTCCCCACGGTGTACCTCACCATCCAGACGGCCAACAACGACAACCTGCAGACCGGCGAGTGGACGGCGGGCCCGAAGTTCGCGGACCACGGCAGCGCGCCGAAAATGGTCAAGGCCGGCGGCGGCGCCGTGTGGTCGCCCAATGGCGGGGCGGTCACTGAATCGCTCGTGAAGGAGGCGCAGTCGCTCGGCCTCAAGGTCATCCCCTGGACCATCAACACCGCCGCCGACATGGAGCGCCTGGTCGGCTGGGGCGTGGACGGCATCATCACCGACTACCCGGATCGCCTGCGGGCCGTGATGCAGGCGCGCGGCCTGCCGCTGCCGGCCCCCGTCACCAGGAACTGATCGCCCTCGTCAATGCCCGTGCCGGTGGTGCGCGTCCGGGAAATGCGGGTGGCTGTGAACCATGGGCTCGTGCAGGTGCGGATGGCTGTGCCGCGTGCCGGCGGGAACGGGCGGCACGTGGACATGGTCGTGGTGCGGATCGCCCGCGCCGTGCACATGGTCATGCGAGTGCTCCATTACCTCGTGCGCATGGCGGTGCTCGTGGCGCTCGGACAGGTGCAGCGCGACCCCGACGGCCATCAACGCGCCGGCAACCAGCAGCGGCGCCGTGACCGTCTCGCCCAGCAGTGCGATGGCCAGCAGCGCACCGAAGAACGGCGCAACCGAGAAGTACGCGCCCGTGCGCGCGGTGCCCAGTTCGCGCAGTCCGACGACGAACAGCGCGAGGCTCGCACCGTAACTCGCGAAGCCCACCGCCGCCGCGGCGAGGACCACCGTGGGCGCCGGCCACGCAGCGCCCAGCAGCAAGGCCAGGGCCAGGTTGGTGCTCCCGGCCGCTAGCCCCTTGACCATCGCGATCCACGATGCGTCCGCCAGCGAGACCTTGCGCGTGAGGTTGTTGTCGACGGCCCAGGCGAAGCACGCCGCGGTCACATACAACGCGGGTTGCCAGCCCGGCCAATCCAGCTGGCCCGGCCAAGCGAGCACCAGGCCGCCCGCGACGATGGCCAGCATGCCCAGCGCGATGCGGCGGTCGAAATTCTCCTTGAACACGAACCACGCGAGCAGCGCCGTGAACACGCCCTCCGCGTTCAGCAGCAGCGACGCCGAAGATGCGTTCATGCGCGCCAGGCCCAGCATCAGCAGCACGGGGCCTAGCACGCCGCCGGCAACGACGGCCCCGGCCAGCCACTTGCCCTCGCCCGCCGGCAATCGCACCTTCGAGGCGCCGCGCAGGCGCCGCAGCAGCCATAACCCGGCGCCCGAGCCGAGGTAGAGCAGTGCCGCAAGCAACCAGGGGCTGGCCTGCGCGAGCAGCAGCTTCGCCAGCGGCGTGCCCGCGCCGAACAGCAGCGCTGCCGCCAGGGCGGCCAGCACGCCGCGTTGCAGGGTCGATTTCACCGTGCCTGTCCTTCGCCGTGGCACGCGCAGGCCTCGCCGTGCGCCGCCGCCACCAGTTCGTGCAGGATGCCGCACTCGTGCGTCGCGTGGTCGGAATCGCAGCTGCTGCGCAGTGCGGACAGTTGCCGCTCCAGCGCCCGCAGGCTCTTGAGGCGAGCCCGCACGCGCAGCAACTGTGCGTCGATCAAGGCGTCGATGTCGCCGCACCCGTCGCGGGTGCCGCCCACAAAATCCAGCAGGCGCTTCACCTCCGCCATCGGGATGTCCAGGCCGCGGCAATGGCGCACGAAGGCCAGGCGCTCGAGATGCGCCGGCCCGTAGCTGCGGTAGCCGTTGGCCTCCCGCGCCGGGGCGGGCAGCAGGCCCGCCTTCTCGTAGTAGCGGATCGTCTCCACGTCGACGCCCGTGGCGCGGCTCAAATCGCTGATCTTCATGGGTCTATGCTAGACCGTTTGACATTGGAGTGGCTCCAGGGTTTCAAATACCGCAACAAACCCAAAGGGAAGCGAATGTCCGCTCATTGCTGCAATCATGACCCCCAGCCGGGCCGCACCCCGCCCGCTGCCGGCTATCGCCGGGTGCTCTGGATCGCCCTCTTCGTCAACGCCCTCATGTTCGCCGTCGAGATCGGCGCGGGCCTGCAGTCCGGCTCGGTGTCGCTTCTCGCGGACGCGATCGATTTCTTCGGGGACGCGGCCAATTACGGCCTGACACTGGCCGTGCTCGGCCTGGGTGTGGCCTGGCACGCCCGCGCGGCCCTGGTGAAGGCAGCGAGCATGTTGGCGTTCGGGGTGGCGGTGCTTATACACGCCCTGTGGGCCTTATCGCGCGGCACGCCGCCGGAGGCGCTCACGATGGGCGTGGTCGGCGCGCTGGCGCTGGCCGCCAATGTGGGCGTGGCCCTCCTTCTTTACTCGTTCCGCAGCGGCGACGCGAACATGCGCGGGGTGTGGCTGTGCACACGCAACGATGCCATCGGCAACGTCGCGGTGATGCTGGCCGCGCTGGGAGTGTTCGGCACGGGACCGCGTGGCCGGACCTGGCCGTGGCCGCCGTGATGTCGTCGCTGGCGATCAGCGCAGGGTGGAGCGTGCTGCGCCAGGCCCGGCGGGAGCTGGCCTGGGACGCGACGCGCTGATCGGCCGAGGGGCTTAGCGCAGGATCTTGCCGAGCAGCAGGCCGAGGGCGAACGCGCCGGCCACGGTGCTCAGGGGATGGGCCTTGATCTGTTCCCGGGCGTAAGAGCCGTATTCTTCCTGCATCGTCATCACGCGCTCGCTCCCCGTCGAAACCGACTGTTCGAGCTTGTCGACGGTTTCGTGGGCTTTTTGCGCGACGCGATGCACCACGCCGCCATTGAGGCCACCGGTGGCGCCGGGTCCGTTCATCGTGGTGATTCCGCTATCGCTGGTTTCGCTGTTCATGGTTTGCTTCCTCTCGGGCATATCGAAAAAACGCCAGCGGCGCCGGCGAGTCTTCCACTCTAGGTAGCTCGGCCAGGGAAAGCTGTCGGCCAACCGGGGGCTTTGCATGTAGGAGATGTCCTGCGCTGCCGCGGTCATGTCCGGCCGGCGAGCAGGGCGGCACGGGCACAAGTAGAATCGCGCGCTCATGCTGCGCTTCCGCCTGCTCCTCGCCTGGCTCCTGCTGGCCGCCCTGCCCCTGCAGGGATGGGCCGCCGCGACCATGCTGTTCTGCGGGCCGGCGCAGCGGGCCGCGGTCGTTGCCAAGGCACCCCCGCACGGGGAGGCCGTGAGCCATCACGACATGCACGCCGCCCACCACGACATGCAGGCGGTTCACGCACAGCATCATATGGACACTGGCCATGCGGGCAGCGCCGGCGATGGGGCTCAACCGGTCGCCGACGGTTCCCACACCTGCGGTGTTTGCGCGGCGTGCTGCCATGGCGTTGCGTTGGCGCAGACGCAGCAGTGGCCGGCCGCCTCACCTGCCCCGCGGGCCGACCTCATCGAACCGCTGGTCGCGGTGGTCGCACGCCCCTCTCCCGTTCCCGACAAGCCTCCACGCGCCTGAGGCGCCCGCGCCGCCGCTGATGCGGCGTGCTTGCGGCTGCCCGCCCGCTGCCCGTGCCGTCCGGCACCGGCGCGCCTCTCCCCGAACGACGCGAGGACTTTCGTGAAACGACACTTGTACATTGCTTTGCTGGCGGTGCTCGGCGCCGCCGTCGCCGCCGCGGCGCAGGCGCAGGCCCCGGCCAGCCCGCCCACCGCGCCGGCGGCCTGGCGTTCCGCGTTCGACGGCTACCAGCCGTTCTCGGAAGAAAAGACCGTGCCCTGGCGGCAGGCCAACGACACCGTCCAGGGCGTGGGCGGCTGGCGCGCCTATGCGCGCGAAGCCGCGCAACCGGCCTCCGCTGCGGCGCCCATGACATCCGCGTCCGGCCCCCACGGCGCCCATCACAAGCCAGGGGGAGCCGAGCGATGAGAACCCCGAACACGCTTGTCGCCCTGGCGGCGGCCGCCTTGCTCGCAGGCTGCGCGAGCGTCGACGTCGACCAGGCGCTCAGGGAAACCAATGCCACCACGGCAGATTTCACCCATGGCCGGCTGGAGCTGAGCCGCACGCCCGAAGCGGCACAGGCCAGGCAGCGCCTCGCGCGGCAATTGCTGGCCGAGCCGCTGGCCATGGAAGACGCGGTGCGGCTGGCGCTCGCGAACAGTCCCGCCATGCAGTCGCTGGTGGCGCAAAGCTGGACGGAGATGACCGCGGCCGACCAGCAAGGCCGCATCGCGAACCCCGTCTTCAGCTTCGAGCGAACGCGCCTGGGCAGCGAACTGGAGCTGGGGCGGTTGTTGTCGTTCGGCTTGCTGGACCTGCTTACCCTGCCGCACCGCCGCGCGGTTGCGGACAACCGAGTGGCGCAGGCGAAAGCCCAACTGGCGGCCGATGTGGTCGACCAGGTTTCGAGCGTTCGCCGGGCCTGGGTGCAGGCAGTCGCATCGACCCAGAAGCTCGCGTACGCCGTCCAGGTGAAGGACGCCGCCGAAGCCAGCGCCGAACTGGCCCGGCGCATGCAGCAGGTCGGCAACTTCACGAAGCTGCAGCGCGCACGCCAGCACGCCTTCTACGCCGACGCGACGGCGCAGCTCGCCCTGTCGCAGCACGCCGCCACCGCGGCGCGCGAGGACCTGGTGCGCCAGCTCGGGCTGGACGATGCGCAGGCCGCGCAGCTGAAGCTGCCCGAACGGCTGCCGGACTTGCCGAAGGAGCCCCGCGCCGCGGCCGATGTCAGCGGCGCCGCCTTGCAGCAGCGGCTGGACATCCGGCTTGCACGACTGCAGCTGGAAGGCGCGGGCAAGGCCCAGGGCCTGGCGCTGGCGAACAGCCTCTTCGACACTGAACTGGGCGTTCGCCACGACACGGTGTTCGACGGCGGCGAACGCGCCAACCGCAGGGGGTTCGAGCTGTCGATCCGACTGCCGCTCTTCGACGGCGGAGCGGCCGCGCGCGCGGCGATGAACGCGCAGACGCTGGCCGCCGCCGCCCGCTACGACGCCGTGGTACGCGGCGCCACCTCGCACCTGCGCGAAAGCTACTCGGCCTATCGCACCGCGCACGACGTGGCGCGGCACTACCGTGACGAGATCGTGCCGCTGCGCAAGACGATGGCGGAGGAGAACGTGCTTCGCTACAACGGCATGCTGATCGGCGTGTTCGAGCTGCTGGCCGACACGCGCGAGCAGATCGCCAGCGTGATCGCCGCCATCGACGCGCAGCAGCAGTTCTGGCTGGCGGACGCGGGGTTGGCCGCCTCCCTGATCGGAAAGCCCATGGCGACACCGATTGCACCTGCTGCCGCAGGCGGGCGCGCAGGCAGCGACGAGCGGCATTGAGGACACACCCATGAACAACAACCGACGAAACTTCCTCACCGGCGCCGGCGCGATCACCGGCGCCGTCGCGGCCGCCGCCGTGAGCAAGGTGGCGATGGCCGCCCTGCCCGAGCCGATGATCCAGGACAAGCCGGACACCATGCCGCCGCTGGTGCCGGGCAGCGGCCGGCCCTACAACCCCGTCGTGACGCTCAACGGCTGGACGTTGCCCTGGCGCATGAACAACGGCGTGAAGGAGTTCCACCTGGTCGCCGAACCCGTGGTGCGCGAGATGGCGCCCGGCTGCAAGGCCCACCTGTGGGGCTACAACGGCCAATCGCCGGGGCCCACGATCGAAGTGGTCGAGGGCGACCGCGTGCGCATCTTCGTCACCAACAGGCTGCCGGAGCACACCAGCGTCCACTGGCACGGCCAACGCCTGCCCAACGGCATGGATGGCGTGAACGGCTTGACGCAAAAGGCGATCGGTCCGGGCAAGACGTTCGTCTACGAGTTCGTGGCGCGGCGTCCCGGCACCTTCATGTACCACCCGCATGCGGACGAGATGACGCAGATGGCGATGGGCATGATGGGCTTCTGGGTCACGCATCCCAAGGGCCGGCACCCGCTGATCGACGAGGTGGACCGCGATTTCGTGTTCCTGCTCAACGCCTACGACATCGAGCCGGGCTCGTACACGCCCAAGATCATGACGATGCTGGACTTCAACCTGTGGTCGTGGAACAGCCGCATCTTCCCGGGCATCGACTCGCTCAACGTGCGGCTGGGCGACAAGGTGCGCATCCGCATGGGCAACCTCACGATGACGAACCATCCCATGCACCTGCACGGCCATGAGTTCGTCGTGACCGGCACGGACGGCGGCCCGACGCCCAAGGGCACACGCTGGCACGAGGTGACAACCGACATCGCAGTGGGGCAGATGCGCCAGGTGGAGTTCATTGCGAACGAGGAAGGCGACTGGGCCTTCCACTGCCACAAGAGCCATCACACGATGAACGCGATGGGGCACGACGTGCCCACCATGATCGGCGTGGACCACCGCAAGGTGGTGCGCCAGATCACCAACCTCGTGCCCGACTACATGGTGATGGGCGAGCGCGGCATGGCCGACATGGCGGAGATGGAGATGCCGCTGCCGGAAAACACCATCCCGATGATGACGGGCGAAGGCCCGTTCGGCTCGGTGGAGATGGGCGGCATGTTCTCGGTGCTGAAGGTGCGGCGCGAGCAAAAGCGTGGCGACTACGGCAACCCCGGCTGGTTCAAGCACCCGGCCGGCACAGTGGCCTACGAGTTCACGGGCAGCCTGCCACCACCCGAAAGGACAAGCAAGGCCGGCGCGGGCGCCATGCCCGCCAGGACGGTACCGAAGAAGGATGTGGAAGTGCGCATCCGCAAACCCAACGGCCACTCGGGCCACTGACAAATGAAAGAGTTTCACATGACCACGATCCCGAAGATGCTCGTTGCCGCCGCATGCCTTGCGGCCATCGCGGCACAGGCGCAGACTTCGCCCTACGCCGGCGAGCAGGCGCGCGACATCAAGTCCCTGTCCGAGCGCGAAGCCGCCGATCTGCTGGCGGGCCAGGGCATGGGCCTCGCGAAGGCCGCGGAGCTGAACGGCTACCCCGGCCCGGCGCACGTGCTCGAACACGCGGACGCCTTGGCCCTGACCCCGCAGCAACGCGCCGCCACGCAGACGCTGATGACCGGGCACAAGGCGAGAGCCCGCGCGCTCGGCATGGAACTGGTCGCCGCCGAGCGCGCGCTGGACCAGGCCTTCCGCACACGGCAGATCGACGAGGGCACGCTGTCGCGCCTCACCGCCGAGATCGGCCGCAAGCAGGCGCAACTGCGCGAAGAACACCTGCGCACGCACCTGGCCCAGACGGCTTTGCTGGATGCGTCGCAAGTCGAACGCTACTCGGTCCTGCGCGGCTATGTGTCCGCGGCCACCGCGCCGCGCACGGACACGCAGCCCGCGCAACAGCACAAACACCACTGAAAGGACACACCCATGAAGTTGACGATGATCATCGCGGCCGCCCTGCTCGCCAGCGCGCTTCCGGCCACGGCGCACGAGGGCGCCAAGCACCCGCGCAAGGTGATTGCCAGCGAGCAGAGAGACTGGGGGATCGCCGGCAACACCGGCGCCGTCACCCGCACCATCGAGATCCGCATGACCGACAACATGCGCTTCACGCCGGAGCGGCTCGAGGTGCGCCAAGGCGAAATCGTGAAACTGGTTGTGAAGAACGGCGGCCAGATGCTTCACGAACTCGTGCTGGGCACGAAGGACGAACTCGACGCCCACGCGGCCGCGATGATGAAGTTCCCCGGCATGGAGCACGACGAGGCCCACATGGTCCACGTCAAGCCCGCGAAAAGCGAACCCCTCGTCTGGAACTTCAACCGGGCGGGCGAGTTCCAATTCGCATGCCTCCTCCCCGGCCACTACCAGGCCGGCATGGTCGGGACCATCGTCGTCCTGCCCGCCAGCAATCAAGGAAACAAATCATGAAGACACTTACGAAACTCATTTCCGCCGTCATCTTCGCCGCGGGAGCTGCCACTTCCATCGGCGCCCTCGCCCAGGCCATGGCCGATGGCGAAGTGCGCAAGGTGGACAAGGACAACAAGAAGATCACGCTCAAGCACGGTGAGATCAAGTCGCTCGACATGCCGCCGATGACGATGGTGTTCCAGGTCAGCGACGCCGCGCTGCTGGACAAGCTCAAGCCCGGCGACAAGGTGCAGTTCAATGTCGCCAAGGACGGCAGCAAGCTGACGGTGACGGAGATCAAGCCGGCGAAGTGATTTACGTCAAGCCGGGCCACGCCGCCCGACTGGAAAATTCAACCCTCCACCCTATCAGGGCCTCGATCCATGAATAAGCTACTGTTCCTTTTGCCCACCCTGGCCGCGCTCGGCGCGTCCCCTGCGTGGAGCCAGGCCGCGCCGGCGCACGACCACACGCACGCCCAGGCAAAGGCCGACACCGCCGGGCCGGCCACCGATGGCGAAGTGCGCAAGGTCGACAAGGCCAATGGCAAGGTGACGATCAAGCACGGCGAGATCAAGGCCCTGAACATGCCTCCGATGACGATGGTTTACCCCGTCACCGACGGTGCCATGCTGGACAAGGTCAAGGTGGGCGACAAGGTGAAATTCACCGCGACCAACGACGGCGGCAAGTTGACCGTCACCGGGATCCAGCCCGCCAAATAGCGGGCGAATTCGAAGCGTCAGACCGCCCCGGTGGAACCGGCGAGCCTCTGCATGAGCGCCGCCATGTCGGCCGGCGCCAGCCCTGACATATTGGCTGCGGATGCCATGAACTCCGCCATGGCCGTCGACAGCCCGGAGGTGCCCGCGGTCGAAGCCATCATCCCGCTCCCCATCATGCCTCCCATCGGCATGGCAATCCGGCTGCCGGCGTACATTCCGTCCATCGTTCCGTCGGAGGCGTCACCCATCATCAGCGCCACCATCGCCGAGGAGAACGGCATGTCGAGCGACCTGGCGTACTGCGACATGGCCGCCAGCGTCATTCCATAGTTTCTAGCATCGGCTCCGGCGCCAGCGCCCGAACCCGGGGCAAGGGGATTCATGGGATGCACGTGAAGGATGTCGCTCACCATGAAGTAATTTCCCATGGCTGCATTCGCGGCTGCGATGTTGGCTGCCGTCATCCCACCGGCCATGAATTGTGCACGGGCCTGCGCCATCGACGTGAGCGGCGTAACCTGGATGCCGCTGACGTTGGCGCCGGGCACCATGCCCGGCATCACGGCCGTCATGACGTCGCCGGGGCCCATTGCCATGGCGGTGCCGGTGGCTTCATCCTTGTAGCTGCCGCCATTGACACGCAGCATGACGGGCCCGGCATGGGCGCCCACGGTCAAGGTGAAGCTGCCGCGCGCATCGGTGGTGGCCGATCCCAGCTGCGCGCCCATGGTGCCGCCGGCGATGCCATAGGCCACGACGGTGGCGTTGGCCACCGGACCCTTGGTGACCGATCCGCTGATGGAGCCGGCGCCCGCAAGCGGCTCGCCGCTCCCGCCACCGCCGCCCCCACCGCACGCCGTGATCAGGAGCAAGGCGAACGACGCGGCTGCGCCCCATCGGATAAGAGAGGGTATCGGCATAGGACTCCTGGGATGACGCCTGGAAGGACGCTGGCCCACTCTAGGCGGTTACCCGGCAGCGGCGCTTGACGCGCATCAATGCATGCGGCGGCACTGCCGAAGTGTTACCCCCCGATTGGCGCTGCGCCGCTTATCGCGTGCCACCGCCGGAGACCAAGCTGGTGTTGAACATCCAGACGATGTAGGCGCCGAAGATCCACGCCAAGACGAACATGTAGGCCGCGCCCAGCAGGAAGCTGGGAATGCTGATCCAGGTGAACCCGGGCAGCGTCTCGAAGAGTCTGTGATGAAGCTCGATGGCGGCGGCGGTCCGCATGGGCAGGAATCCGCCCAGCACGCAGAGCACATACGCCACTTCGGCGCCGAGAACGCACTTCCAGGCGTAACGGCTGAGTGAGAGTTCCATGATCAGCTCCTTGAGAAATTGCCATTCCCCTTGAAGTCCGGAACGAACCGCGGCGTGCTTGCCGCGTGGCGCTTCCATTGCTCGCCGAAGCGGGTGCTCAGCCATCCCGACAGCAGGCAGATGCGATGCTCGGTCAGCAGGAAAAACAGGGCCGCCGCCGCAAAACCGGCGAAAACCCATGTCGATGCGCCGCCCCGTTGGCGTGTGGCGCAACGGAGAACGGGTTTCATGGTCACATCAGCTTGTGGGTCCGCGCATGGTCATGCCCGATCTTCTTCGCCTTCGCCCTGGGGCTCGCTTTGTCCGCGGCGGGCGCTTGCATCGCGCCGCATCCGTGCGGCATGGCCGCCGGCGTGCCTCTTTCCGCGCCGTGGTCGTGCCGGGCCATCTTGCCGCAGCCCGTCATGGGCATTGGCATCGGCATCTGCATGGGTGCGGCGGCGGCCGGTTCGGCCGGCTTCTGATCGACTTCGCCCGCGGCATAGCCGACCGGCATCGCCAAGGCGGCGAATGCGATCACGAGGGAAATGTTGCGTGCTGACATGATGGACTCCTGGACTCGTTGCGATTGCCGGCTTTTCGGGCCGGCCGGATGCAACCTTTGCACCATGCTTTCACTCTATGCAGCACGGCCCCACACCGGCCTGACCGCCAGATTACAAATTCGTCATCCACGGCCGGCGCCCCGGCTGCGGTTGACGAACATCAATCCCGGGGCACCCGAAGTCGTTTTCAATCAAACCAACGTGTTCACCGAGCCCCCTATGAAAAGCAACTCATCCACATCCCGCCGCGAATTGCTGATGGCCCTCGCGCTGCTGCCCCTGGCGCGGCTGGCCCACGGCGCCCCCCCCATTGAAGTCCAGGTCTGGAAGGAACCCACCTGCGGTTGCTGCGGGGACTGGATCAAGCACATGGAAGCCAACGGATTCAAGGTGTTCGTGAACCTCGGCGGCACCAACGCCGCCCGCGCCCGCCTGGGCATTCCCCAGAACATGGCGTCCTGCCACACCGCCCTGGTCGGCGGGTATGCGATCGAAGGCCATGTGCCGGCACGCGACGTAAAGCGCCTGTTGAAGGAAAAGCCTTCCGCCATCGGCCTCTCGGCACCCGGCATGCCCATCGGTTCTCCTGGAATGGACACGCCCGCGTACAACGGCAAGAAGAACCCTTATAGCGTGATGCTGATCGCGAAGAACGGCAGCTCGACGGTCTACCAGAAGTACGAAGGCAACGCTTCATAGCGCGGCGCTCCTTGAAAATACTGGTCATCGAGGACGAACCCAAGGCGGCGCAATACCTTTGCCAGGGCCTCGCCGAGAGCGGCTACACCGTGGAGGCCGCGCTCGATGGCACCGACGGCCTGCACGCGGCAATCAACGGAAACCACGACCTCGTGATCCTGGACGTCATGCTGCCGGGCATCGACGGCTTCGCGGTGCTGACGGCGCTGAGGACGTCGAAACAGACACCGGTGCTGATGCTGACGGCGCGCGGCAAGACCGACGACAAGCTGCGCGGCTTCGACCTCGGCGCGGATGACTACCTCGTGAAGCCCTTCCAGTTTCCCGAGCTGCTGGCACGCGTGCGCGCGCTGCTCAAGCGCGGCCAGCCGCCGGCGACGGAGCCGGTGATGCACGTGGCCGACCTGGAGCTCGATCCCGTGCGCCACCGGGCCACGCGGGAGGGCCGCAGGATCGACCTGACCGCCAAGGAGTTTGCCCTGCTCACGCTCCTGGCGCAGCGGACGGGGCAAGTACTTTCGCGCACGCAGATTGCCTCGCTGGTGTGGGACATCCACTTCGATTCGGACAGCAACGTGGTCGAAGTCGCCATGAGGCGGCTGCGCGCGAAGGTGGATGATCCGTTCCCGCGGAAGTTGATCCACACGGTGCGCGGCGTCGGCTACGTGCTGGAGCACCGGCCGCCCGCATGACCAGCGACCGCGCGCCGATCTCGCGCGCCCGGCTGTCGCTGGCGCTGAGGATCGCGCTCGCCAGCGCATTGTTCGGCCTCGTCGTCGCGGGCGGGGCGGTCGCAGTTGGCTACTGGGCCTTGCTGCGGCAGCTGGACCAGCGCTCCGCGCAGGAGATCGCGGGGCGCCGTGAACTGCTCCAACACATCCTGTCCACGTTCGACTCCGCGGAAATGGCCGAGCAATCGAAAGGCCGGTTCACCCACTTGTTCTACGGGCACGACGACCTTCACCTCGCGTTGGCAGACCCGGATTCGGGCCAGGTGCTGGCCCGCTTCTCCGAGGTCGCGGTGCAAGCGGTCACGGTCATCAACCATGCGGCGGCGCCGCCGGACACGATGCACACATGGGTCACACCCGCCGGAACGCGCTTCAGCGGGATTCACGGCACCACGGCCCTTGCGGGTGGCCAGCAGGTGCGCTTCTATCTCTCCGTGGATCGCCGCCGCGATGCGGTATTGCTCGACGGATTCGTGAAGGCGACACTGTTCGCCCTGCCGCTGCTCCTGCTCATCGTCGCTGCCGGCGCGGGTGTGATCGCGCGCACGGGCCTGGCCCCGTTGCGAAGCTTCAACCGGCTGGCGGCATCCATCGGCACGCGCTCGCTCAACCGGCGGCTGGCGACCGCGCACCTGCCGCCTGAGCTGGCCGACATGGCCACCGAGTTCAACGGCATGCTCGACCGCATCGACGAAGGCTACCGGAAGCTCGAGGATTTCTCGGGCGACCTGGCCCACGAGATGCGCACCCCGGTGGCGACGCTGCTGGGCCGAACGCAGGTTGCGCTCTCGCAAACCCGCAGCGTGGACGAGTTGCGGGAGGTCCTGGAGGGCAACGTCGAGGAACTCGAGCGCCTGTCGGCCCTCATCAGCGACATGCTCTTCATCGCGCGCGCGGAACACGATGCCGTCCCACTCCAGCCGGAAACGGTCGACCTGGTGCGCGAGGCGGAGCGCGTGGCCGACTACCTGTCGCTCGCCGCTGACGAGAAGGGGGTGAAACTGCGGGTGACCGGCGAGGCGCCGCCGTTTCGCGCCGACCGGCTCCTGGTCCAACGCGCCATCACCAATCTCGTTTCCAACGCCATCCGGCACGCGTATCCCGATTCCACCGTCGACGTCGAGCTCGCGTCCGAAGGCGGCCAGACTGTCCTGGCGGTCACGAACCAGGGCGACGGCATCGCGCCCGCCCACCTGGACCGCATCTTCGCGCGCTTCTACCGGGCCGACCCGGCGCGATCGCGGGTCGAAGGCGGCAGCGGCCTCGGCCTGGCCATCGTGCGCTCCATCGCGCATGCACATCGCGGTGAAGTCAGCGTTCGAAGCGGGGCCGGGAAGACGACTTTCACGCTCGCCTTGCCGGCGTAACATGCGGGTGCAGCCGGAAAGCAGCACCATGGATCAAGTCACGCACCAGCACGGCCATCACCGCGCGAAGCCTGCCGCAGAGCCGCCGCCCGTTCCGGCACCCGCCGGCACCATCTACACCTGCCCCATGCACCCCGAAGTGCGGCAGGACCATCCCGGCAGCTGCCCCAAGTGCGGCATGACGCTGGAACCGGTGATGCCTTCGCTGGACGAAGGCGAAGACCCCGAGTTGACCGACTTCCGCCGGCGCTTCTGGTGGACGCTGCCCCTGACAATCGTGGCCACCCTCCTTGCGATGTTCGGCCACCGTCTCGGCTGGTTCGACATGCGCACGCAGAGCTGGATCGAGCTGGTGCTGACGCTCCCGGTGATCCTGTGGGCGGGCTGGCCGTTCTTTGTTCGCGGTGCGCAATCGATCGTCCACCGCAGCCCCAACATGTGGACGCTGATCAGCCTGGGCACCGGCGCGGCATTCGCCTACAGCACCGTCGCGACCGTCGCCCCCCAGGTCTTTCCCGCATCCTTCGCATCGATGGGCCGGGTGTCGGTGTACTTCGAGGCCGCCGCCGTCATCATTTCGCTGACCCTGCTGGGCCAGCTGCTCGAGCTGAAGGCGCGATCCCAGACTTCCGCCGCGATCAAATCGCTGCTGGGCCTCGCGCCCAAGACAGCCCGGCGCATCGGTGCCGACGGTACGGAGGAGGACGTTCCCCTCGCGCATGTGCACGTGGGTGACATGCTGCGGGTGCGGCCCGGCGAAAAGGTGCCCGTCGACGGCGTGGTGGTCGAAGGCCAGAGTGCGCTGGACGAATCGATGCTCACCGGCGAGCCCTTGCCCGTCACCAAGCGCCCCGGCGACAAGTTGATCGGGGCGACCATCAACACCAGCGGCGCGCTCGTGATGCGGTCGGAGCGCGTGGGTTCGGCCACCGTGCTGTCGCAGATCGTGCAGATGGTGGCGATGGCGCAGCGTTCGCGCGCGCCCATGCAGCGCATGGCCGACGTCGTCGCCGGGTATTTCGTCATGGGCGTGGTGGCCATCGCACTGGCGACGTTTTTTGCCTGGGGCCTGTTCGGGCCGCAGCCGAGCTGGGTCTATGCGTTGATCAACGCGGTGGCGGTATTGATCATCGCCTGCCCGTGCGCGTTGGGCCTCGCAACGCCGATGTCCATCATGGTGGCAACGGGCCGGGGCGCAACGCACGGCGTGCTGTTTCGCGACGCCGCCGCCATCGAGAACCTGCGGCGCGTGGATACGCTCATCGTGGACAAGACGGGCACTTTGACGGAGGGCCGGCCCGCTTACGAGCGCGCAGTTCCCGCCCCGGGTATCACCGAAGACGAAGTGCTGCGGCTGGCCGCCAGCCTGGACCAGGGCAGCGAGCATCCGCTGGCGGCGGCGATCGTCGCCGCGGCGCGCGAGCGCGGCTTGTCCCTGGCGACCGCCTCCGAGTTCGACTCGGCGTCGGGCATCGGCGTGCGCGGTGTCGTGGAAGGCCGGGCCCTGGGCCTGGGCAACACCGCGTTGATGGAGCAGCTGGGCGTGGACGTTACGCCGCTGGCGGCGCAAGCCGAAGGACTTCGCGGCCAGGGCGCGAGCGTCATGCATCTCGCCGGGGCCGGTCGGCTGCTCGGGCTGCTGGCCGTGTCCGACCCGGTGAAGGCCACGACGCCGGCCGCGCTGGCCACCTTGCGCGAGGCCGGCCTGCGCGTGGTGATGGCCACCGGCGACGGGCTCACCACGGCACGCTCCGTCGCGCAGCGCCTGGGCATCGATGAGGTCCATGGCGAGGTGAAGCCGCAGGACAAGCTGCTGCTGGTCGAGCGCCTGCAGAAGGAAGGCCGCGTGGTGGCGATGGCCGGCGACGGCATCAACGACGCGCCCGCCCTGGCGCGTGCCGATGTCGGCATCGCCATGGGGACCGGCACCGACGTGGCGATGAACAGCGCGCAGCTCACACTGGTCAAGGGCGACCTGCGCGGCATCGCGACCGCGCGCGGGCTGTCGGAAGCCACGGTGGCCAACATGAAGCAGAACCTTGGTTTCGCTTTCGTGTACAACGCGCTCGGCGTGCCGCTGGCGGCCGGCGTGCTGTACCCGTTCACCGGCTGGCTGCAGTCGCCCATGGTCGCGGCGTTGGCCATGAGCCTGAGCTCGGCATCGGTGATCTTCAACGCCTTGAGGCTGCGCTCCGACCGCTGAGCCCCGGTGGGGTAACCGCCCGCTTCAACCGTAATTCACTCCAAGCCGGCCCACATGGCGGCAGCACCGGCCTAGACTGATTGAACGCCACCCACTCAGCTCAACCGGAGAACCATCCATGTCGCACGAGAAATACGAGGAATACCAGGACTGCATCGCCGCCTGCCACGCCTGCGCCGTCGCCTGCAACCATTGCGCGGCCGCCTGCCTGCAGGAGCCCGACGTCAAGGCCATGGTGCGCTGCATCGGGCTGGACACGGATTGCGCGCAGGCCTGCCAGCTGGCCATCGCATTCATGTCCGGCGGCAGCGACTACTCCGCCGCCGCCTGCCGGCTGTGCGCGGAAGTCTGCGAGGCCTGCGGGCTGGAATGCGCCCGGCACGACATGGACCACTGCCAGCAGTGCGCCGAAGCCTGCCGCCGCTGCGCCCAGGCGTGTCGCGAGATGACGGGCCGGGCGGCCGGCATGCTCGCGGACTGAACCCGCGCGGTCAGCGCAGGTTGCCCGTGTGCCCCAGCGAGTAGCGGCCGGGTTGCGGCCACACCGTGAGGCCGTGGGGCTCCTGGCCGACCTTGACGCTCACGACGCTACCGTCGGTGGTGTCGATGCGGTAGACCACGTTGTCATAGCGGCCCGACAGCCACAGGTGCTTGCCGTCGGCGGTGACGTTGCCCATGTCGGGGCTGCCGCCGCCGGGGATGGGCCAGGTGGCGACGATCTTTTCCGTCGCGAAGTCGATCACCGACACGCTGCCGCTGCCGCGCGGCTGGCCGCTGATGCGGTTGCTGCCGCGGTTGGCCACGTAGAGGCTCTTGCCGTCTCGGCTGGGATAGAGGCCATGCGCGCCCACGCCGGTGGGAATGAAGGCGAGCTGCCGAAATGACTCGAGGTCCACGACGTGGACGCCGTCGGACATCATGTCGGCCACGTAGAAGCGCTTGCCGTTGGGCGACACGCGCACGTCCTGCGGCATCGCCGGCCGCGCGATCACGGTGGAACGAGGCTTGACCGGGTCCAGCAGACGCCGCGGTTTCCAGCCTGGCTTGGCCAGCATCGCGAGCACCTCGGGTCGATCGAAGTAGGCGGAGAGCTTGATCGTGCCCACCACTTTGCGGCTGACGAGGTCGATCTTCGTGAGGCCCGCGCCGAACTCGCAGGTGAACAGCGCGTAGCGCCCGTCGATCGAAAAGTCGGCATGGTTGATGCCGTCGCAATCCGGCGTCGGGATCGAGAAGTCCAGCTTCAGCGTCCTCGCGTCACGAAAGTCCAGGCGCTTGTACGCCTCGGCGACGACGATGGCATGGCGGCCGTCCGGCGACCAGTACAGGTTGTACGGGTCGTCGATGGGAATCGACGCACCGGGCTTGCCGGTCTTCGGGTCAATGGGCGTCATGCTGCCGTCGGTGCGGCCTTCGGCGTTGTTGGAGACCCACAGCATCTTCAGGTCCCAGGACGGCGTGATGTGCTGCGGGTGGATGCCCACCTTGAACGAGTCCACGACCTTGAGCGTGGCGGGGTCGATGACCGACACGCTGTTGGCTGCTCGATTGGGAACATAGATGCGCTCCAAAGCGCCCGCGACGGCGGGCGAGAGCTTGCCGGCCACCGTTTCGCTGTACAGGTTGTCGGGATCGGGCACGCCGGGCATGCCCGGCACCGTGACCACTGCGGACTGCGCGCCGGCCGGGTTCGCGAGCAGCGCCGTGGCCGCCAGCGCGGCTGCAATCTTGAAATGCCCCTTCAACCTCATTCATTTCTCCTTGGAAGCCGGCTTGCGGCCGGCGATGGCGAGCCGGATCGCGGCCGCGGTTTTGTCGATGATCATCTCCACGCCGATGCGCCCGAGCGCGGCGGTCGATTGCGAAGGTTCGCCCGTCACGCCCGATGACGGGTCCGCGGCGCCGGGCGCGGCGAGGCGGTCGGCCCGGACGCGGGATTCGTCGATCGCCATCAGCAGCGACGTGTCGGCGAGGCCCGCGTGCGTGCCGATCTGGCGGTCGGCGATGCCGTGCCCGCGCAGGGCCTGCGCGAAATCGGCGGTGCCCGCGTCGTAGTACGCGGCCACGTAATGCGCCCGCGCCGCGCTGCCCGCCCACTCGCGGTTCAGCCGAGTGGCGACGTCTTTCAACCGGCCCTGGTAATTGCCTGAATCGCCCACGAGGACGATGTCCAGGAAACCATGCTGCTTCAGGCTGCGGGCCGCCCCGGCGATCACAGCCGCAAAGGCGTCTTCCGGCACCGAAATCGTGCCGGGAAAGCGCATGTGCCCGGCCGGCGGCGAGATGCGGCCTTCTGGGACGTACGGCATGACCGGCGCCACCAGCGTATGGCCGAGCTTTGCGGCGATGCGCGCCGAAAGCGCAGCCGCCCGCACGTTGTGCTTGCCCAGGGCCATGTGGGGGCCGTTCTGCTCGGTGCCGCCCACGGGGATGATGACCGTCGTCGTGCCGGCCCGAAGGCCGTCGCGCACCTCGGTCCAGGTGAGGTCATCCAGCTGCACCCCGCCCGCGGCCGCGGGCAGGCACACCAGGCCCGCGAGCCCGGCCAGAAGCAATCCGGCACAAGCGGCGCGTTTAGGCATGGTCCGGCGGATTATTCCAGAAGGCGCGCCGTGCCCTCCCCGGGGCCCGCCGCGTCAGGGCTTGTCGGCCCTCAGCGAGATGCTCTTCACGCCGAACTTCTTCGTCGCGCCCTGGGCGTTGTCGGAGAGGAACCGGTACTGGTCGTTCACCTGTTCCGCGGTGACGCGCAGCCCCGCCGACCCGATCGCGCCCTCGTACCGGCCGAGCTGCCACGCGCCACCGATGCACGCCGCCCACAAGGTGGTGTTGCAGCTGATGGTTTCGGGCAGCTCCACGTCCGTCACGATGTCGGCCAGCGCCAGCTGCCCCCCTGGGCGTAGCAGCCTTGCGATTTCGCGGAACACCTGCGGCTTGTCGACGGCCAGGTTGATCACGCCGTTGCTGATGACCACGTCGAAACTGCCATCCTCGAATGGCGCGGCGTCGATGTAGCCCCTGACGTAGGTGACATTGTTGAAACCGTCGCGCTGCCGCAGCGCCTCCGCCTTGGCTCGCTGCGAGTCGGTCATGTCCAGGCCGATCACCGTGCCTTTCGGCCCCGCGAGCAGGCTGGCGATGAAGGTGTCCATGCCCGAGCCGCTGCCCAGGTCGAGCACGCGCGCCCCCTCCATGTCGCCCAGGAGGTGGAAGTAGTAGCCGACGCCCGCGAAAGAATCGATGGCCTCGGCCGGGATGCGGTCGAGGTCAGCGGGACGGTAGCCCAGCCTTTCGGCTAGCGTGCGCCCCATCTCGAAGTGAAACTCGCCGTGCGGGTTCTCGGCAACGTCGCGGTACATCGCCTTGACCTTGCCCTCCAGCTCGGCGCGGTTGACTTGCGCTGACATGATGCTGCCCCCGGTCAGAAGCTCAGCGAGGCGGCGCCGCGCTTGAAGCGCTCGTGGATCACGCTCGCACCCGCGATGGTCACGCCTTCCACGAAGTCCGCTTGCTCATAGCCGCGCGCCTTGACGCAGGGAGTGCAGGCATAGAGCGCTCCGCCGCGGGCGACGAAGTCGCGCATCAGGGCCGTGAGCGGCTCCAGCGGCTCGACGTGCGTGGTGTCGGTGGCCTTCCTGCGCACCAGGTCGACACCGGCGCTGGTGAGGAAGATGGCCACCTTCAGCCCGGCCGTGATCCCGCCGTTGGCGATGGTGAAGCCCACCGACGACAACTCGTGGTCGATGCCGTGCGTGATCATGACGACCAGTTCCTTGCTCTCTTCAGCCATGGCGTTTCTCCTTGATTGAGGTTGGGGTCAACTGCAATGCGAATGCCGTGCCAGCCCCATTGCGCCGCATTTCCCAGCGAAACCGCGCCACCCGGGGCGGCAACGGCGGTCGCGCCCATGCGCGAAACAATATGGCTCATGCCCTTTCGGATATGGCGAATCCGCTGGCGCCGCAAAGCCGTACTCGCTAGACTTTCGACGAGGCTTCCCCATGAACACAGACCGCGAACTGCAGTACGGACCCGGCATGCGCGTGCAGCGCCTGGCCGAAGCGGGCTTCCTGCTGGCCGCGCTCTTCACGCAGGACATCCGTTTTGCGTACGTCACCTTCGTCCTCACGCTATTGCAGGTCGCGTCGCCTCGCTGGGTCCCCGTGGCGCTCGGCATGGCACGGCTGGTGCGTTTCGGTGGCGAACACCGCATCGGTGACCTGTACTTCGACCTGGGCGGGGTGCGCGGCGCGTCGGCGCTCGCGGTGATCGTGCAGGCTGTCGCGATCGCGTTGGTCCAGACCGGGTATCCGACCGTGGGTTTCGTCATCCTGACGGTGCCTACGGCATCGCTCCTGATGGCGCCGACGCTGGGTTTTTGCGCCGGCTGCTGGTTCTACGTGCTGGGGCGCGACTGGCTGGCCCGCCATGGCTGGCTGAAGGGAGGCTTCGATGAATGCAGCGACATCACCGTCGACGGCGAAAGCCCCGGGCACCAACCAGAACTGCGTGCTTAGGCGCAACGTGCAGACGCAGCCCTACGGGCGCTGCAGTGTCTGTACGCTCCAGCTCAAGCAGTGCCACGCGTGGCAATCCAACGGCTACAGCTTTGCCCTGGTCGTGCTCGCGCTGACGCTGTTGCTGGCCCCGGCCGGCTGGCCGCAGAAACTGCTCGTCGCCCTCCTGCTCGGCGTCATCGTCTGGCAGGGCCTGGTCAACCACAAGCGCACCGACGAGCTGATCCATGGCCAGCACCGCCTGATGGGGCTCACGCAGGAATTGCGGGGCAAGCAATTGCTGATCGAACAGCAGAACGACAACCTCGCCGCGCTCGTGGATGCCCGCACCGCCGAATTGCGCGACGCCAACATGCGGCTGGCCGCCGCGAATCTCGAACTGCTGGAGCTCGACCAACTGCGCTCCGCCGTGCTGTCGAATGTGTCGCACGAGCTGCGCACGCCGCTGACGGGCATCCTCGGCTCCGCGCAGAACCTGCGTGACGGCCTCGCGGGCGGGCTGACGCAAGCACAGCAGGAGTATGTGCAGATGATCGAGAGCGACAGCGGCCGGTTGATCCGCGTGGTCAACGAGCTGCTCGAGTGGGGGCGACTGCAAGCCGGGCACATCCGGCTGCAGCGCGCACCGGTGGCCTTGTATCCGCTGCTGGACGAAGTTTTCATGCTGCTGCGGCCGGCGGCGCAGCAAAAGTCCGTCAAGCTGGAATTGGCCGATGGCGACGCGTCCGTCCGCGTCGAGGCCGACGCGGACAAGCTCAAGCAGATCCTCATCAACCTCGTGGACAACGCCGTCAAGTTCAGCCGGCCCGACTCCAGCGTGCAGGTTCGCG
Source organism: Ramlibacter sp. (assembly GCA_030695945.1). Classification (GTDB taxonomy): domain Bacteria; phylum Pseudomonadota; class Gammaproteobacteria; order Burkholderiales; family Burkholderiaceae_C; genus Ramlibacter. The sequence continues at coordinate 5,068 of JAUYOG010000066.1, read as the reverse complement.
CCGAACCCGCGCCGACGGGCTTGCGCATCCTGGTGGAGGACCATGGGCCGGGCGTAGATGCCGAGGACGTGCCGCACCTGTTCGAGCGGTTCTTCCGCGGCCGCTCTGCGAGCACCGCGCCGGGCAGCGGCCTGGGCCTGGCCATCGCCAAGAACCTCGCGCGCCTGCACGGGGGCGACATCACCCTGAAGTCCTCGCCCGGCAATGGCAGCATCTTCACCCTGAACCTGCCGATGGCGGCCTCGACCGCATGAGCCGTATCCTCGTCGCCGATGACGATCCGAACATCGGCCGGGTGCTGCGGGACCGCCTGAAGGAGTGGGGCCATGACGTCGAGCACGTGCTGGATGGCGTCGAGGCGCTGCGCCTGTCCGACGGCGCGGACCTGCTGCTGCTGGACCTGGAGATGCCGCGCATGGACGGTTTCGCGGTGCTCGACAGCCTGCAGGCCCAATCCACGGCGCCGCTGGTGATCGTGATCACGGCCCACGGCGACATGTCGAAGGCGGTGCGCGCCATGCGCGCCGGCGCCTACGATTTCATCGCCAAGCCTTTCGACGCCGCGACCATCCAGCTGGTGGTGCGGCGGGCGCTGGAAACGCGGGGCCTGAAAAGCCAGGTGCGCAACCTGCGCCGGGAACTCGGGCGCAACCACCTGTGGGTGCGCGGCGCCGATCCGGGCATGGCCCGCGTGGCCGACACCGTGGAGCGCGTGGCGCCCAGCAACGCGACGGTGCTGCTCCTGGGCGAGACGGGCACGGGCAAGGAAGTCATCGCGCGGGCCCTGCACATGCAGAGTGCGCGATGCGAGAACCCTTTCGTGACGGTGAACTGCGCGCTCCTCAAGGGCGAGCTGCTGGAGAGCGAGCTGTTCGGCCACGAGAAAGGTGCGTTCACCGGCGCCGACCGCGCCCGCGCGGGGCGAGTCGAAGCGGCGCGCGGCGGCACCTTGTTCCTCGACGAGATCGGCGAGTTGCCGCCGGCCTTGCAGGCCAAGCTATTGCGGCTTCTGCAGGAGCGGGAGTATGAGCGGCTCGGCAGCGACAAGACGCTGCACGCGGACATCCGGCTGGTCGCGGCCACGCACCGCGACCTTGCCGCGGCGATCCGCGACGGCACGTTCCGCGAGGACCTGTACTACCGCCTCAAGGTCATCAGCATCCGCATCCCGCCCCTGCGCGAACGCGAAGGCGACATCCTGCCGCTGGCCGAATGGCTGCTCGCCAAGCACGCCGCCGACTCGGTGCGCCCAGCGCCGCGGCTGGGCGACGAAGCGAAGCAGGCCTTGCTGCGCTACCCGTGGCCGGGCAACGTGCGCGAGCTGTCCAACGTGATGGAGCGCTGCGCGCTGCTGGCCGGGGATGCCGTGGGCCTGTGCGACCTGCCCGAGGAATTGATGGGCGGCGCCATCGCCCCGGGGGCCGCGGCCGTGACCGAGGCGGAAGACCTGTTCGGCCTGCCCTACAACGAAGCCGTGGCGGCGGCGCGGCGCCTGATCGTGCTGCGCGCGCTGGAACAGTCCGGCGGCCACCAGACCCGCGCTGCGGAACGCCTGGGCGTCACCCAGCCCTACCTTTCCAGGCTGGTCAAGCAGCTGGGCATCCGGCGCGACGAATCCTGAGCGGCCTCACAGCCAGCGGCGCACCCTGGCCTTGTACCCGGCGTACTCGTCGCCGAACATCCAGCCCAGTGCGCGCTCTTCCGGAGCGACCTGGAACCGGTTGATGTACAGCACGAAGGCCGCCGGGCCCAGCAACCCCAGCGGCGTGAACAGGAAGGCCGCCCACCCAAGTAGCACGAGCTCGAGCCAGCGGGTTTCGGGCGCGCCCGCCACTTCAGTGCACCACGCAAAGGCAATAGACGAAATGCTGGATCGCGCCGGACGGCGTCCGGTGGTCCTCGCTCTGGTGCTCCACCAGCTCGAAGGCCTCGCCGAACTGGGCATGGAGCTCGCCCGGCGCGTACCTCACGACCGGCAGGCCGCTGCACTGGAGCGGGCCGTCCGGGCCAAAGGCGGCAACGATCACGTGTCCGCCCGGCCGGACGGCGCGTCGCACTTGTGCCACGTAAGCCGCCCGCTCCGCCGGTTCGGTGAGGAAGTGGAATACCGCGCGGTCGTGCCAGACGTCGACGCTCCCCGGCTCCAGCGGCACGGTCGTGATGTCGCCTTCGATCCAGCGCACTTGCCCGGCGCGCGCACCCAGCCGCTCGCGCGCCACCCGCAAGGCCGAGGCGGAGATATCGAGCACCGAGAGCTGCGTCATGCCGGCATCGAGCAGGTCATCCACCAGCGTGGACGCGCCGGCGCCCACATCGAGGACGCGCGCGCCCAGGCTCGGCGCGACCCGGCGGATCAGGTCCAGCGATCGCAACGCGTGCGGCTGGTACCAGCTGACCGCGTCGCTCGGCTTGGATTCATAGACATGTTCCCAGTGCTTCTTGGCTTCCAATTCCACCTCCATGGACAATACTTCCGCCATCGTATTGCGTTCGCGCAATCTTGTCCCGGATGGATAATCCCCGCCATGACCAGCACACCGAAGGCCCGGCGTCCGAAGGGCGGCTCCATCACCGACGTCGCGGGCATCGAGGTCGGGCATTTCACCGATACCCGCCGGCCCACGGGCTGCACCGTCGTCATCGCGCGCGAGGGGGCCGTAGGCGGCGTGGACGTGCGCGGCGCCGCGCCCGGCACGCGCGAGACGGACCTGCTGGCGCCGACCAACCTCGTGGACCGCGTGCACGGCATCCTCCTGGCCGGCGGAAGCGCCTGGGGCCTGGACGCCGCGACCGGTGTCGTGCAATGGCTCGAGGAGCAAGGCGTGGGCTTCCCGGTCGGGCCGGTGCGGCTGCCGCTGGTGCCGGGCGCCGTGCTGTTCGACCTGCTGGTCGGGGACGCCACCATCCGCCCGGACGCGGCAGCCGGCTACCGCGCCTGTGAGCTCGCTTCCACCAAGGCGCCCGCCGAGGGCAACGTCGGCGCGGGCGCGGGCGCCGTGGTGGGCAAGATCTTCGGCATCGAGCGCGCGATGAAGGGCGGCATCGGCACGGCGTCCGTCACCGTCGAAGGAATCACGGTGGGCGCGCTGATCGCCTGCAATGCGCTGGGCGACGTGATCGACCCCGATACAGCCTTGCCCATCGCCGGCGCGCGCACCCGCAACGGCAAGTCCCTCATCGACAGCCGGCGCGCGCTCTTGCGCGGCGAGCCGCCCAAGCCGCACCTGGCGGGCACCAACACCACCATCGGCGTCATCGCCACCGATGCCGTCATCACCAAGGCGCAGGCCTCGCGTCTCGCCACCGTGGGGCACGACGGCCTGGCGCGCAGCATCAACCCCGTGCATACGATGTCCGATGGCGACACGCTGTTCGCGCTCGGCACCGGCCGCGCCGACAAGTCGATCGGCATGATGGTGCTGGGCACCATGGCGGCGGAGGCCGTTGCCCTGGCGGTGGTGCGGGCCATCCGCGCGGCGCAGGGCATCACCGTGGGCAAGCAGCGCTACCCCGCCGCCGGCGACCTCGCATGAAGCCGCGCATCCCCCGGGCGCTGCGCTACACGCTGGTGTCGATCCAGGAGCTGCTGATCTCCGCCGGACCAGTGGCGCTGCTGGCGGGCGGCCTGCTGGTGCTGGCCTATATGTGGCTGGACCCCACGCCACCCAAGCGCGTCACGCTCGCCACCGGCCCGGCGCAGAGCGCCTACGACGAATTCGGCAAGCGTTACCAGAAGGCGCTGGCGGCCAACGGCATCGAAGTCGCCTTGCTGCCCAGCCAGGGTTCGTCCGACAACCTGCGGCTGCTGCGCGAGGGCAAGGCCGACCTCGGCTTCGTGCAGGGCGGCAGCAACGAGCGCGCGACCACCGAGGAAAGCGGCCTCGAATCCCTGGGCAGCCTCTTCGTCGAGCCGGTGTGGCTGTTCTACCGCACCGACTCCGCGCGCAAGGTGACGGCCACTGCGGCATTGAGCGCGCTCGGACAGCTCAAGGGCATGCGCCTGAACGTCGGCACCGCCGGCAGCGGCGTGCCGAGCCTGATGGACAAGCTGCTCGACGCCAACAACATCGACAAGAGCCGCATCGTCATCTCGCAGCTGGAGCAGACCCCCGCCACCGTCGCCTTCCTGGGCGGCCAGCTGGATGCGATCGTCTTCGCTTCGGCACCGGAATCGCTGATGGTGCAAATGCTGCTGCGGACGCCCGGCGTGAAGCTGATGGATTTCGCCCAGAGCGAGGCCTACTCGCGCCGCTTTCCCTTCCTCACGCCCGTGGTGCTGCCGCGCGGCGTGGTGGATCTTGCGCGCGACCTGCCGCCGGCCGACCTGCGGCTGGTCGCGACGACGACGGCCTTGCTCACGCGGGAAAAGACGCACCCCGCGCTGCTGCAGCTGTTCGCCCAGGCCGCACGGGACATGCACAGCCCCGCCGGCTGGTTCAACCGCGCCGGAACCTTCCCGAACCTGGAGCACAGCGAGTACGCGATCTCGCGCGAGGCCGAGCGCGCCATCAAGGGCGGCCAGCCCTTCCTGCAGCGCTACCTGTCGTTCTGGGTGGCTAACCTGGTGGAGCGCATGTGGCTGGCGCTGGGCATCATCATCGCTATCCTGCTGCCTTTGTCGCGCATCGTGCCGCCGCTGTACCAGTTCCGCATCCGCTCGCGCGTGTTCCGCTGGTACGGGCAATTGCGGGAGATCGAGCACCACATGCAGGAGGGCGGCGCCGACAAGGCGAGGCTTTCGGACGAGCTCGACGCCCTCGAGCAGAAGGTCGCGCGCATCACCGTGCCGCTGTCGTACGCGGACGAGCTCTACGCGCTGCGCAGCAACATCAACCTGGTGCGTCGCAAGCTGGAAGGCTAGGTGTGTCAGTGGCCGGACCAGGATGGGGCCTGGCCGCCTCCGCGAATGTCCCCCGTCGCGGGCTGCGCCCGCTACCTCCTCCTTGATTTCGCTGCGACGGCCAGGCCCCATCCTGGTCCTGCGTTGCTGGCGCACGGAAAGCAGACAAGGCTGAGGGGGCGCTCTGTGGGGCGAAATCAAGGAGGAGTGAGCGGGCGCTCGCCCGCG
>JAUYOG010000055.1 GCA_030695945.1 Ramlibacter sp. | reverse complement strand
TGACCGAAATCATCTTCTGGCTCCTTGGCCGGCTTGCGCCGATGCTGTGGTACGCCCATCGCCTCGGCTACTTCCTCCGGGTGGCCGTACGCGTGATCGAGGATGAGCCCTGCCTTCACTGGCTGGCGGACAACCCCGACGGCCGCGCAAGCATGGAAGCCATGCTTGCCGACGCCGAGCATGTCCTCGACATCATCATCGGCCTCAAGACGCGCGAGCTTCTGGGTCTGGCGATGCCCATCGGCCGGCTGGGCCTTCACGGCCACGCCCGCATCCACACCGCCCCCAGCCTCGACCGGCTCCTCCTGCGCACCGCGCGCCTCATCGCCCGCGCCCAGGAGGCGGAACACCTCGCGAAGCTTCGCGCCGCGCGTCTCCGCCGCGAGCGGGCTGCCGCGCCGGTCCTGCTGGCTGCCGATCACCGGCCGGCCCACGCTGCCGCTGCTGCCCTTGCTGCCCCTGCTGCCCCTGCTGCCTCTGCTGCCTCTGCTGCCTCTGCTGCCCCTGCTGCCTCTGCTGCCCCTGCTGCTGCTGCTGCTGCTGCTGCTGCTGCTGCTGCTGCTGCTGCTGCTGCTGCCGCTGCTGCCGCTGCTGCTGCCGCTGCCGCCCTGATTTTCCACACGCTCAGGCGTATCGTCGCTCCAACCGCGGCCCCGCGCATCCGCGCGCCGCCCTTGCTCGCGTCAAATCCCGAAACTCAAGCCCATCCCAACCTGCAGCCCGCACCTGCGAGATCGCGGCCTCATGCCCGCAAGAACGACGGAGGCCGCAGGGTGCATGCCGGGAGTGCCAAGGGGGAACGCTACTCCCTATTCGCTACTCCCTCTTCCCCACTCCCTACTCATGGCGAGCAAAGCGAGCCCCAAAAAGCCAGCGCCCGCTGCCTGGGCTGGCGGGTGACGCCAGTGAGGCTGCGGGCGCTGTGGTCCTAACCCGGCGAGAGCTCCAGGTCCGGACGTTTCCGTTCCTTGGCCAGGCGCATGGGCCCTGCCGGCGGAACGTGTTGGAAGCCCTACGCGACCGGCGTGGCCATGAAGCCGACATCCCGGTTGGTGAAGTTGCGGAGGTTCGGGAAGATCGAATCGAGCTGGCCGTCGCTGAGGCCGAACCATCGTCCGATCGTGCCGGCGTACTGGTCCACCGACATCTGCGGAATGAGGACGTTGCCGGACATGTTCGGATTCTGGAAGCCATTGGTTACGTCGATGCCGACGTTGGGGAACTGGCCGAACACGCTGCCGCCGAGGACGTCGCCGCCCATGACGAACTGGTGCGAGCCCCAGGCATGGTCGGTGCCGTCGCCATTGGTCGTGAAGGTGCGCGAGAAATCGGAGGCCGTGAACGTCGTCACCTGCGGGCGCATGTCGACGCCGTTGATGTTAGCGAGCGTACCGTCGAAATAGGCCAGAGCGTGGGCCAGGCGCGCCATCAGCGGCGACTGTGTGGTGTTCTGGATGTCGTGGTTGTCGAAGCCGCCGATCGAAACGAAGAACACCTGGCGGCGCATGCCAAGCGCTGCGTTGGAGGCGATGACTTTCGCGACCGTCTGGAGTTGAATCGCCAAACTGTTGTTTTCCGTCACGCGTGTGATGGGGTTCAGAAGCTGAGTGGGAGCAATCGGGACACCGACGAGGCCCGCTCCACCAGCAGCGAACTGCGCGTTCAGCAGGTCGGCCGCATCTTGCGAGCGGATGACCTTCGCGCCGAGATCCTGCATGAAATAGCTCGTGCCCGTCGTGTCGCGGATGATCTCGCGCACGCGCCCGCCGCCATTGGCCGCGCCGAAGACCGTGGTATTTGCGGCGGCGGCCGCGTTGATGCGGATCGCCGGCGCGGTCTGGCTGGTCGACATCTGGTACTGGATGACGTTCTGGCCGGCGAGCATGACGGCGTTGCCCGCGGTCGAGATCGCGGTGAAGACCGAGTTCGTGCCGTTGGTGGAAAGATACTGGTCCGCCATCAGGCCGCCCCAGCCGCGCCGCGCGCCTTCAGCGGCGCCCGCCTGCCAGGTCGATTGCTGGTCGTTGTGCGACATCAGGTTGGCGGGCAGCGGAACGGAGCGCGCGCGGTACTGCGCCTTGGTGGTCGGTTGGATCAGCGGCCCGACGTTGGAGGCGACGGCGAGGCGCCCCGCCTGCCAGATCGGCAGCAGCGCGCCCATGTGCGGGTTGAGGCCGAACGTACGCGAGGCCGCGCTGGTTTCCGGCGGTACCGGGTTAGGCACGGCGCTAGCGATCGGCAGCACGCCGCCCCAGGCTTCCGGGAAGACATAGGCTGCGTTACCTGCAGGCAGGACGCGCTGAGTGACGGGGTTCTGTGCACCCGGAAGCGTCGCAGCCGTTCCCGCTGGCATCAGCGCGATCGGCGTCTGC
>JAUYOG010000052.1 GCA_030695945.1 Ramlibacter sp. | reverse complement strand
CTTGCGGCCGATCTTGGCGCAGATGGCGCAGCAGTCCGACGAGGAGTTGGCGCATCGCATCGCGTACGACCCGTCCCCACCACCGCAGCAGGCGGCGCCACAACCGACGGGTGGAAAGACGTGGCAGCACTCGCCATATCTGGCGTACCAGCAAGTCAGCGCGCACGACAGCGAGCCGGACCAGGTACAGCAGCAGACCGTGCCACAGCCGGAACCACCGCAATACCAACGGTTCCCAGCAGCGTACGAGCCCCGGCAGCTGCATCATCAACCACATCGGCAACACCAACCGTACGAGCATCAGCCGCAACAACAGCTGCAACAACAGCAGCCGACAGGAGGGGCGCGTCGACGCATGGACGAGCGACCCAACAACGAGGACGCAGCAAGTGCACTGAACCAGTGCTACTTGTTTGCCGGTGTGTCGCTGCTTGCGCTGCTCGACGAGCGCACCTTCCCGAAGGACCCAGGCAGCGGCACGCTCCTGGCGCACCAGCGTCGCATGGGACACGAAACCGGCGTCATGTACGACGCGGTGGAGACCCTCGCAAGCGTGATGGACCGCACGGCTTCAGCAGTGGAGCTGCATGTCGTCGCCGACGACGCGCGATGGAGGAGGTGGCAGGCATGCATCCCGTGCTGTTCGCGATGCGGCGGCGGGCGACAGCGGGGCCCGGCCGTCCAACCGAGCCTGGTCAACGCGTCTTCTGGCACCTGGCGCCGTTCCTCACCGACGAGGATCGTGCGAAGGAGCAGCCGCTGCAACAGCAGCCGGAACAGCAACGGCCGGAACAGCAACGGCCGGAACAGCAGCAACAGCAGCCGGAACAGCAACGGCCGAAACAGCAACGGCCGGAACAGCATCAACAACAACTTCAAGACGAACAACAACTTCAAGACGAACAGGCATTGGTCGGCATTGCCGTACCGATGCCCGCCGCCACCGAGCCGCTCGTGCTGAAGCGGCGACGCGTCCGCGAGTTCGTGCGGTCGCTTCGCGTCGGCGAGCGCATTGTGGCGCAGTGGTCACTGGAGGGCGCCGCGGGCACTTGGGCGGGCGAGGTCGTGCAGCGTGTGGACGACGACGGCGAAGCACTGGTCGCGTGGGTCGCCGAGCTGTGCGCGACGTGCGGCGAATGGGCGGCGATGGAGCCGCTGGAGCTCTCGCTGCCGGTGCCGGACACCGTCTACTTCCGCTTGGCGCGCGAATCGCCTGCGGTCGTGTGCCTGTGCCCCAGCGCCGATGACGACGACCCGGTGCAGCGGCAGCTCGAGGACCTGGAGCCGCTGCCACCGTCGCCGAAGACGCCAGCACCGAAGCCGAAAGAAGGGCTGGACGCGGAGCG
>JAUYOG010000059.1 GCA_030695945.1 Ramlibacter sp. | reverse complement strand
GTCGAACCAGGTCGAAAAATCGAACTGCGCCTCCAGCCGCCCGCCGACCGCCGCCGCCCGCCGACCGCCGCCGCCCGCCGCTCCAGCCGCGAAGGATACGCCAGCTGCGGCAAAGCGTCGCGCCGGAGCCGACCATTCAGGTCCGGCTCGAAGATCGGGCGGAGACGCCGCTTCGCCGGTTGCTCGAGGAGCCAACCCTTGACGAAGCCGTCGATCGCGCCACGGTGGGGCTGCAGCTTCCCGCAGTCCAGAAGCGTCGCGATGTGGTGGGGCGCGATGCGTGCGTACGGCAGCCGCTCTGTGATGAGGGGCTGTCGCAGCGGAAGAAAGAAGTCCGCTGTTGTGCACCAGCGGTGCGCCCTGTCGGCGGCGTCCTCGAGCGGAGTGCCTCGCGCCCAGCCCAAGATGACGGGCCAGCGAATGAGCCCCACGGGCTTGACGTGCAGCGGCCACGTCGACGGGTCGTCGTCCTCGTCGCGTGCCGGCGGGATGCCCAGCTCCTCGGCGTCAGGCGCCTTGCGTCGGAAGAACGTTGGCGGCGGCTTGATGCGGCGGCCCTTGTCGCCGTTTCGCCCCGACCACAGGCCCATCTTCGGCGGGTCGACGCCGGTCTGCGCTGCGGCGCCCCCGATGGGTTGCTGTGGGGCCCGTCGCTGCTCGCGCGCTGCGGCTCGCTCGTCGCGCGATGGGGCAACATACGGCTCGCGATCTCGTCGCTGCTGCCGTTGCTGCTTTTGATGTTGTTGATGTTGTCGTTGTTGCTGCTGTGTAGATGACGGTGGCATCTCTGGCGCGCGCAGTCCCGCAAGTGCTGGTTGCTGGCGGAGCGGTTGGCTTCGCTGGTGCTTGTACCGCTGGCGCGTTGATGGCGCGGGCTCGCTCCAGCGCCGCTGCCGTCGCCGACGCCGACGCCACGCCCCAGCCCAAGTACCGCAGGAGAGTATCCTGGCGCTTGTGCCCGCTCAGCAGTCGCAGGTTCTCGTCAGCGACGCCGCGCCGCGCCGCCTCCAGTAGCGCCCCGCGCCGCACCGACCGAAGAGTGAGGCCGAGCTCGCGCACCGTCGCCGACAGCAGCGCCTGGTCGCGGGTCGTCCACATCGGCTCGCCCGGCTTCGCGACGGCGGCAAACGCGACAAGGTCCTTCGCCGTAGCCGCCGGCAGCACCGAGTGCACGCTGTACGGCCCCCAAAAGGCCGCACCCTTCCCGAACCGGAAGGTCGCCACCGCCATCCGCCCCGTCGGCGACTCGGCGCCGAAGGTGATGTCGTTCGGCCGCAGCTGCCGAATGTCGCCGATGCGTCCGGCGAACGCCCACGCGACCTGCAGCAGGAGACGCGCGGACGGGAGAACGACGACCGAACCGGAAGCTGCGTCGACACCGCAGAGCTGGCGGAAGACGTCGGGAGTCATCTCCTCCGAGATGCTCGTGCGAACGCTGATGCGCGCGTTCTGCTGCGCGCGCCGCATCGCCGCCGAGTACGCGGGGTCGCTGCGGATGTCGACGCCGTTCAGCTCCGTGCTGTACAGCGGCAGCGACACCAGCGCAGACGCGGCCGACGACAGCGCAGACGCGACCGTCGACCACGCCCAGTCGCGCGCGTGCGCCATGCGCATCACCAGCTCGAGCACGGCGCGCGGCAGCGGGACCGAAGACAGGTCCGCCGGCATGCCCCGAATGCGGTGCAGCCATCGCGCGTGCAGCGCCCGCGTCGCGGGGGCCAGCTGCGCCCAGGCAAGTGCGTGCACCATCGGCGGCCGGCCGGCAAAGATGTGCCACTGATGCCCTGCTGCTCCCGTCAACGGCGCCCGCGGTGCGTGGCCGAGCCTTGTGTTCGGCTCCCGCTCCGCGTCCAGCCCTTCTTTCGGCTTCGGTGCTGGCGTCTTCGGCGACGGTGGCAGCGGCTCCAGGTCCTCGAGCTGCCGCTGCACCGGGTCGTCATCGTCAACGCTGGGGCAGAGGCACACGACCGCAGGCGACTCGCGCGCCAAGCGGAAATACACGGTGTCCGGCGCCGGGCAGCGAGAGCTCCAGCGGTTCCATCGCCGCCCATTCGCCGCACGTCGCGCGCAGCTCGGCAACCCACGCGACCAGTGCTTCGCCGTCGTCGTCCACACGCTGCACGACCTCGCCCGCCCAAGTGCCCGCGGCGCCTTCCCGGCCCGCTGCTGGGTTAGGGATGGCTGACCAATGTGAGGCTGCACGAGGGCCGCGCGTTCGTGCCGGGGCGGAATTCCACGTCGCCGAAATGCCGTCCGGATTCCAACAAGTGACCAACGACGGCATGACGCCCGGGATCACGGCCCGGCCAACTGAACACCGCGGGGCCCCGGTCCTGCCGTCTCTTTGTTTCTC
>JAUYOG010000050.1 GCA_030695945.1 Ramlibacter sp. | reverse complement strand
GCAGCGACACCGAACGCCGTAGCCCGCCCACGCACAGCTTTGCAAGACCATCAATGCACGCCACCGGGTGGCACGTCACGCTCTCACTGCAACGCCGCGTACGGCTGGGCCGCGGCGCGAATAAAGCACAGACGCCCGCGGTGGCGGTCTTGCGGCCCATCGTTTCATGCTCGCGGCACCTGTTTGAGCCGGAGCGCAGCGCAGGCGAGTTGTGCCGCGCGGGCCGCAAGACCGTCCAGCGCGGGGAATCCGGCATAGGTGCGAAGCACCGCAGCCGGACGTCGTAGCCATCGCGCCGCGGCCCAGCCGTGCGCGGCGTTGCCGCGAGGTACCCGCGCAGGATTCTTCAGGAAGCGGGGGCTCTCGCGTCCAGGGGCGGCCCGTCGACGCTCACGCTAGCGTACGGCTCCCATGGCAGTTGCCCGCTCGCGCGACGCGGCCAGGGCCTGCGTATCCGCTTCCTCCCGCGTCGGCCAGCCGCCGAGGTGGCGTTCCGTGATCGCGCCCAACGCGGCGATCCATGCCGGGTCATCGTTCAGGCAGGTGATGTACCGGAACTCCTTGCCACCCGAGGCCAGGAAAGCGTGCTTGCCTTCCATCCCGATCTCTTCCAGCGTCTCCAGGCAGTCGCCCGTGAAGCCCGGGCACACGACGTCCACGTGGGCCACGCCTCGTTGCGCGAGCGCGCGCAGCGACGGCTCGGTGTAGGGCTCGAGCCACTTGGCCTTTCCGAAGCGTGACTGGAACGACACCGTGTACTGTTCCTTGTCCAGGCCGAGGTGGGCGGCCAGCATGCGGGCGGTCTTCTGGCACTCGCAGTGGTACGGGTCGCCCAGGTGCAGCGTGCGCTCCGGCACCCCGTGAAAGCTCATGACCAGGTGGTCGCCCCGGCCGTGCTCGCGCCAGTGCCGCTCGATGCGGCGCGCCAGCGCCTGGATGTAGCCGCGGTCGTCGTGGTAGCGGTTGACGAAGCGCAGCTCCGGCAGGTTGCGCACCCGCGCCGACCACGCGGTCACGGCGTCGATCACGCTGGCCGTGGTCGTGCCCGAGTATTGCGGGTAGGCCGACACCACGAGGATGCGCGTCGCGCCTTCTGCCTTCAGCGCGTCCAGCTGCGAGGCGATCGAGGGGCTGCCGTAGCGCATCGCATACCGCACCGTGACGCGGTGCCCGTGCTCGCCCAGCCAGCCCTGCAGCAGCTTGGCCTGCTTGTCCGTCCACAGCTTCAGGGGCGAGCCTTCGGGGCGCCAGATGCTCGCGTACTTCGCGGCCGACTTGGCCGAGCGGAAGGGGAGGATCAGGCCGTACAGCAACGGCAGCCAGATGAGGCGCGGGATCTCGACGACCCGCGGGTCGGCCAGGAACTGGGCGAGGTAGCGGCGCACGGCAGCCGCCGTGGGTTCGTCCGGCGTTCCCAGGTTGCAATACAGGACCGCGGTGCGGCTCGCCTGCCCGTGGGCGAACGGCGGTTCGGGTTGGAATGAAGCGGCCATGGGTTATTCTCACCGAATGCTCGACATTGCAAGAATCAAGGCCATCTCGCTTGACCTTGACGACACGTTGTGGCCGATCTGGCCCACGATCGAAAGGGCGGAGAAGGTGCTGCACGACTGGCTCGTGGACAACGCCCCGATGGCGGCCGCGCTCTTTTCCAGCCCCTCCGCGTTGCGCGAAATCCGTGACTACATGGCGGCCAACCGCCCCGACCTGAAGAACGACCTGAGCGCCGTGCGCCGTGAGTCGATCCGCCTGGCGCTCTACCGCGCCGGCGAGAACCCGCTGATGGCCGATGCCGCTTTCGAGGTGTTCTTCGCCGAGCGGCAGCGCGTGACTCTCTTCGAGGATGCGCAGCCGTCGCTGCGGTTCCTCGCCGGGCGCTTTCCCCTGGTCACGATCTCCAACGGCAATGCCGACGTCGCGCGCGTGGGGCTGGGTGAGTTCTTCCGTGCCACGATCTCGGCGCGCGAGTTCGGCGTCGGCAAGCCCGACCCGCGCATCTTCCACGCCGCCGCCGGGGCGGTGGACCTGCTGCCCGAAGATATCCTGCACGTGGGCGACGATGCCACGCTGGACGCGCTGGGCGCGCTCAATGCGGGCATGCAGGCTGCCTGGGTGAACCGCGCGGACCACCTGTGGCCGCACGAGCAGCAACCGCACGTCACGCTCAGCAACCTCACCGAGTTGTGCGAGCTGTTTCGCTAGCCTGCCCTACATCTTCCCGAGCGCTTGCATCTTCCACGCCAGCCAGAGCTTGCGCAGGGGCGTGAGGCTCACCCGCTGGTGCAGCACCTGGAAGCCGTCGCGCTCGATCTCGCGCAGCAAGGTCCGGTAGATGCTGGCCATCATCAGGCCGGGCTTCTGGCTGCGCCGGTCGGCTTCGGGCAGCAGGGCCAGCGCTTCGTCGTAAAGTGCGTGCGCGCGGGCGGCCTGGAACCGCATGAGCGCGGCGAAGCGGTCAGAGTATTTTCGGTTGAGGACCTCGTGGGCCTTCACGTCGAATTGCTGGAGCTCGCTGATGGGGATGTAGATGCGCCCGCGCAGCGCGTCCTCGCCGACGTCGCGGATGATGTTCGTCAACTGGAACGCCAGCCCCAGCTTGTGCGCGTAATCGGTGGTGCGCTGGTCCGCCTGGCCGAAGATCCGCGCCGAGACCTCGCCGACGATGCCCGCCACCAGGTGGCAATAACGCTCCAGCGCCGGGAAGTCGAGGTAGCGCGTCTGCTCCAGGTCCATGTGGCATCCCTCGATGACCGCGAGCAGTTGCCGCGCCTCGATACCGAAGGGCCCGGTACACGGCATCAGCGCTTTCATGACCGGGTGGCTCGGCTGGCCCGCGTACGACTTCGCGACTTCGGCCTGCCACCACGCGAGCTTGGTTCGCGCCACGCCGGGCTCGGTCACTTCGTCGACGACATCGTCCACCTCGCGGCAGAACGCATAGAACGCCGTGATCGCCGCGCGCCGAGGCCGGGGCAGGAAGAGGAAGGCGTAGTAGAAGCTGCTCCCCGATGCGGCGGCCTTGTCCTGGACGTACTCTTGCGGTGTCATGTGCCCGGGATTGTCCCATCCGGAGCTCAGTTGCTTCCGGCCGCCTTCGCGTACAGGCGCGCAAGCGACGCACGGCCCGCGAGCGTGAAGGCGAGCCGGGCCATCATGCCGTGGACTTCGCCACGCGGGACTTTGACCTTTCGCGCCAGGCCGAGCGCGGGATCCGCGCGCAGCAGCGCCAATGTCCGCGCGCCCAGCAGGGCCGGCAGCGCGCTCGCCACGCGCACGCGCCGGCTCTTGACCGCATCGGCATACCTCATCCCGGCGTCCAGCCCGCGTTGGGCGCGGCCGAGCCAGGGGTCGCGCACGGCGGCGAAGCGTTCCGGATGGCGCACGACGTCCTGGAACTGCAGGCCGGCCGCGGCGAGTTCGGTGGCGGGGAAATAGCAGCGCCCCGCGGCCAGGTCCGCCCCGGCATCGCGCAGGATGTTGACCAGTTGCAGGCCCATGCCGTAGGCGCGGCCCAGCTCGCGCATTTCACGGGGGGGCAGCGTGGCGAACCCCGGGAGGTGGCGAACGCACAGGTCGGTCCAGAACTCGCCGACGCACCCGGCGACGAGGTAGGTGTATTCGTCGAGCTGTTCCGCGGTCTGCAGCGCCCGTGGCGCGCCGCCGGGTGCGAACCGCTCGATGTCCAGCGCCTGGCCGTAGGTGATGTGGCGAAGCACTGCGCGGACGTCGCCGCGATCGGCCGGCGCCAGGGCCTCCAGCTGTTCGAGGCACTGGGGCAGCGCGAGGATGAGCCGGCGCTCGTCGGCGCCGCCTTGCTCCTGCGCGAACACGGCCGCGAGCCGGGCCAGGGCCGCATGGGCGGGCGTCCGGCCTTCGATCGCGGTGGTCAGTGTTTCCAGCAGGTCACGGCGCACATCGGCGGGCAGGCCGGCCGTGTCGGCAACGGTGTCGGTGGCGCGCGCGAGCAGGTAGGCGACGCCAATGGGATGGCGCAGCGGGGCTGGCAGCAGCCGGATCGAGAGGTAGAACGACCGGGAGACGCCGCGCAGCAGCGCCGGCATTTCAGAACGTGGAAAAGGAGCCTGGGGCATGGCGGATGCGAGTGATTGTCGCTTGACAAGCCTAGGCGATTACCCTAGATTACTAACCGGTCAGTCATTAGCGATCCCATTCCGCGTACTTTCAGCTCAGGTTTGCCATGCCCAACATGTCCCGCAACAGCTCGCCGCGCCTCGCGCTCGGCCTCGCCCTGGCCGCCTCGCTCGCCGTGGTGGCCTGCTCCAAGTCCGAGCCCCCGCAGGAGCCGGTGCGATCGGTCAAGGTCCTCACCGTCGGCGTGGACAGCTTCCAGTCGAACCACGAATTTGCCGGTGAAGTGCGTGCCCGGGTCGAGTCCCGGCTGGGCTTCCGCGTCGGCGGCAAGATCACCCAGCGCCAGGCCGAACTGGGCCAGCGGGTGAAGGCAGGGCAGGTGCTGGCCCAACTGGACCCGCGCGACTACCAGCTCGCGGCCGACGCGGCGCGCGCGCAGCTTGCCGCGGCGAGCACCAATCGTGACCTTGCCGCGGCGGATTTCAAGCGGTACGCGGCGCTCAAGGACCAGAACTTCATCAGCGGCGCGGAGCTCGAGCGGCGTGAAACAGCGTTCAAGGCGGCGCAGGCGCAACTGGACCAGGCCAAGGCGCAGCTCGCCTCGCAAGGCAACCAGGCGGGCTACACCAGCCTCGTGGCGGATGTGTCGGGCGTCGTGACGGCCGTCGAAGCCGAAGTGGGGCAGGTCGTCTCGGCCGGCGCACCGGTGGTGCGGATTGCCCAGGACGGCCCGCGTGACGTCGTGTTCTCCGTACCCGAGGACAAGGTCGCCGCGATCAAGCCCGGCTCCGACGTAGGCGTCCGCGCCTGGACCGACAACACGCCGCTGGCCGGCAAGGTCCGCGAGGTGGCGGCCAGCGCCGACCCGGTCACGCGCACGTACCCCGTCAAGGTGTCGCTCGATGCCGCCGCCGCGCCGCCCCTCGGCGCGACGGTGTACGTGTCTCCCAAGGCGCTCAGCCTCGCGGGCATGCCCGTCATCAAGCTGCCGACCAGCGCCTTGCGCAAGGAAGGGCAGGGCACGGCGGTCTGGGTGCTGGACAAGCCCACGATGACCGTCAAGTCCCAGCCGATCCAGATCGCCACCGCGGACGGCAACGAAGCCGTCGTCTCAGCCGGCCTGCAGCCTGGGATGATCGTGGTCTCGGCCGGCGTGCATGTGCTGTCGCCCGGCCAGAAGGTCACGATCTACCAGGAACGAAACGCGCAGAGCACTGCGGCCGCGCTCCAGGAAGCCACGAGGAACGTGGCAAGCGCCGCAGGCGGCGCGCAGGCCGCCACGCTCCCCGTCATCAAGTAGGGGCGGCCATGCAGATCCAACCGAAGGAGGGGTTCAACCTCTCCAAATGGGCACTCGACCATCCCGCGCTCACCCGCTACCTGATGGTCGTGCTGATGCTCCTGGGTTTCGCCGCTTACTTCCAGCTGGGGCAGGACGAGGATCCGCCGTTCACGTTTCGCGCGATGGTCGTGCGCACCTACTGGCCCGGCGCGACCGCGCAGCAGGTCGCCGAGCAGGTTACCGACAAGATCGAGCGCGCGCTGCAGGAGGCGCCCTACGCCGACAAGATCCGCAGCTACTCCAAGCCCGGCGAGTCGCAGATCATTTTCCAGATCAAGGATTCGTCCAAGCCCGGCGACGTCGCGAACGTCTGGTACACCGTGCGCAAGAAGATCGGCGACATGCGCTTCTCGCTGCCGCCCGGCATCCAGGGGCCGTTCTTCAACGACGACTTCG
Organism: Ramlibacter sp.; assembly: GCA_030695945.1. Lineage (GTDB taxonomy): Bacteria > Pseudomonadota > Gammaproteobacteria > Burkholderiales > Burkholderiaceae_C > Ramlibacter. Next base: position 132,629 of record JAUYOG010000050.1, on the reverse strand, counting down.
GCGACGTGTACGGCGTGATCTACGCGCTGGAGTCCGACGGCTTCAACTATGCCGAGCTCAAGGGCTTCGCCGACGACGTGCGCCAGACCCTGCTGCGCGTGCCGGACGTGGCCAAGGTGGAACTGTTCGGCGTGCAGGACGAAAAACTGTACGTCGAGATCTCGCAGAAGCGCCTGGCCCAGCTCGGGCTGGACCTCGGCCAGGTGCTGCAGCAGTTGGGCCAGCAGAACGCGGTCGAATCCGCGGGCGCCGTGCAGACGCCCCTGGATATCGTGCAGGTGCGCGTGGCCGGCCAGTTCGAGGCCGTCGAGCAGCTCCGTGCGATGCCGATCCGCGGCACCTCGGGCAACCAGCTGCGCCTGGGCGACATCGCCGAGATCAAGCGCGGGTACGTCGACCCGCCGCTCGTGAAGGTGCGCCACCAGGGCAAGGAAGTGATTGCGCTGGGCGTCTCGATGGCCAAGGGCGGCGACATCATCCGCCTGGGCCAGTCGCTCAAGACCGCCTTCAACCGCATCGAGGACGGGCTGCCCGCCGGCATCAAGCTGGTGCAGATCCAGGACCAGCCGCGCGCCGTGTCGAATTCGGTCAACGAGTTCGTGCGCACGCTGGTCGAGGCCGTCGTGATCGTGCTGGCCGTGAGCTTCATCGCCCTGGGCCTGCACAAGCGGCCCGACGCCGCCACGCTGCCGCTGTGGAGACGCTGGTACGTGGACATGCGGCCCGGCCTGGTGGTGGGCATCACGATCCCGCTGGTGCTGGCCGTGACGTTCCTGGCAATGGACTTCTGGGGCATCGGCCTGCACAAGATCTCGCTGGGGTCGCTGATCATCGCGCTCGGCTTGCTGGTGGACGACGCCATCATCGCCGTGGAGATGATGGTGCGCAAGATGGAGGAAGGCTATGACAAGGTCCGGGCCGCCACCTTCGCCTACGAGATCACGGCGATGCCGATGCTGACCGGCACGCTCATCACAGCCACGGGCTTCCTGCCGATCGGCATGGCCAAGTCGACGGTCGGCGAGTACACGTTCGCGATCTTCGCCGTCACGGTGATCGCGCTGGTGCTCAGCTGGCTGGTATCGGTGTACTTCGTTCCCTACCTCGGGACGCTGCTGCTCAAGGCGAAGCCGGTCGCCACGGGCGCGGACGCGGACCACCACGAGCACTTCGACACGCCGTTCTACCGCACCTTCCGGCGCGCGGTGGACTGGTGCGTGGAGCACCGCTGGATCACCATCGGCGCCACGGTGCTGACGTTCGCGCTGGGCATCGTGGGCATGGGCAAGGTGCAGCAGCAGTTCTTCCCCGATTCCAGCCGGCCGGAAATCATGGTGGATGTGTGGTTCCCGGAGGGCACCTCGTTCGCGGCCAACGAGGAAGTGACCCAGCGGGTCGAGGCGCGCCTGCGCGGCGAGCCCGGCGTCACAGGCGTGAGCACATGGGTCGGCTCGGGCGTGCCGCGCTTCTACCTGCCGCTCGACCAGGTCTTCCCGCAGACCAACGTGTCGCAGTTCATCGTGATGCCCAAGGACCTGAACGTGCGCGAGTCGCTTCGCGTGAAGCTGCCGGCGCTGCTGGCGCAGGAATTCCCGGAGGTGCGCGGCCGCGTGAAGCTGCTGCCCAATGGGCCGCCCGTGCCCTACCCCGTGCAGTTCCGCGTGGTGGGCCCGGACCCGGTGGCGCTGCGCGAGCGGGCCGACGAGGTCAAGGAAGTGATGCGCCGCAGCCCCAACACCCGCGGCGTCAACGACAACTGGAACGAGTCGGTGAAGGTGCTGCGCCTGGAAGTGGACCAGTCGAAGGCGAGGGCGCTGGGCGTCACCAGCCAGTCGATCGCCCAGGCCTCCAAGACCATCCTGGCGGGCACCAACGTGGGCCAGTTCCGCGAGGGCGACAAGCTGATCGACATCGTGCTGCGCCAGCCGCTGGACGAGCGCAACGCGATCACGGACATCGCCAACGCCTACCTGCCGACGGCATCGGGCAAGTCGATCCCGCTCACGCAGATCGCCAAGCCGGTGTTCACCTGGGAGCCGGGCGTGATGTGGCGGGAGAACCGCGACTACGCGATCACGGTGCAGGGCGACATCATCGAAGGCCTGCAGGGCGCCACGGTGACGAATGAACTGCTGCCGCAGCTCAAGGCGCTGGAGAAGAAGTGGCCGCTTGGCTATGCGATCCAGGTGGCCGGCGCCGTGGAGGAAAGCTCCAAGGGGTCCTCGTCGATCGCGGCGGGCATTCCGATCATGCTGTTCATCACCTTCACGTTGCTGATGCTGCAGTTGCACAGCTTCAGCCGCGCCATGCTGGTCTTCCTGACCGGGCCGCTGGGCATCGCGGGTGTGGCGGGCGCCCTGTTGCTGCTCGGCCGGCCTTTCGGCTTCGTGGCGCTGCTGGGCGTGATCGCGCTCATGGGCATGATCCAGCGCAATTCCGTGATCCTGATCGACCAGATCGAGCAGGACCGCGCGCGGGGCGTGCCGGCCTGGGACGCCATCGTCGAGTCGGCCGTGCGCCGCCTGCGGCCCATCGTGCTCACGGCCGCAGCCGCCGTGCTGGCGATGATCCCGCTGTCGCGCTCGGTCTTCTGGGGCCCCATGGCCGTCGCCATCATGGGCGGCCTGGTCGTGGCCACGGTGCTGACGCTGCTGGCCCTGCCCGCCATGTACGCGGCGTGGTTCCGGGTCAAACGGCCGGACATCGAGTGGTCCGAATCCCCAGGCGCGCAGCCGGCCCTTGCCGGGACCTAAGCTAAAATAGCCGGTTGACCGGATTTGGGCGGGCGGTCGGGACTTCCGACCGCCCGCTTTGATTTTCAGCCGAGCGCGGGTGGCGAAATTGGTAGACGCACCAGGTTTAGGTCCTGACGCCAGCAATGGTGTGGGGGTTCGAGTCCCCCCCCGCGCACCAGAACACCAGTTCCTTGGACTTGTGGGACAGATCCTCAGCTCTGTCCTCAACTAATTGAAGAGAGACCATCATGGCCGTGAACGTAGAAACCCTCGAAAAGCTGGAACGCAAGATCACGCTGACGCTGCCCGCCAACGTCATCAAGTCGGAAGTCGACAACCGCCTGAAGCGCCTCGCGCGCACCGTGAAGATGGACGGCTTTCGCCCCGGCAAGGTGCCGATGAGCGTCGTGGCCCAGCGCTACGGCTACTCGGTGCATTACGAGGTGATGAACGACAAGGTCGGCGAAGCTTTCGCCCAGGCCGCCAACGAAGCCAAGCTGCGCGTGGCGGGCCAGCCCCGTATCACCGAGAAAGAGCAAGCCCCGGAGGGTGAGCTCGCGTTCGATGCCGTGTTCGAGGTCTACCCGGAAGTCAAGATGGGCGAGCTGACCGGCATCGAGGTGCTGAAGCTCTCCGCCGAGGTCAACGACGCCGCGATCGACAAGACCGTGGATATCCTGCGCAAGCAGCGCCGCACCTTCGCCCAGCGCCCGCAGGACGCCGCCGCGCAGGACGGCGACCGCGTTACCGTGGACTTCGAAGGCAAGATCGACGGCGAACCCTTCCAGGGCGGCAAGGCCGAGGACTTCCAGTTCCTGGTCGGCGAAGGCCAGATGCTCAAGGAATTCGAGAACGCCACCCGCGGCATGAAAGCCGGTGAGAGCAAGACGTTCCCGCTGGCTTTCCCCGAGGACTATCACGGCAAGGACGTCGCCGGCAAGCAGGCCGACTTCATGGTCACCGTCAAGAAGATCGAAGCCGCCAACCTGCCGGAAGTGAACGAAGCGCTCGCGAAGTCCCTGGGCATCGCCGAAGGCACGGTCGAGGGCCTGCGCGCCGACATCAGGAAGAACCTGGAGCGCGAAGTCAAGTTCCGCCTGCTCGCCAGGAACAAGCAGGCTGCGATGGACGCGCTGGTTGCCACCGCCGAGCTGGACCTGCCCAAGTCGAGCGTGCAGGCCGAGGTCGACCGCATGATCGAAGGCGCCCGGGCCGACCTGAAGCAGCGCGGCATCAAGGATGCCGACAAGGCCCCGATCCCCGACGAGATCTTCCGCCCGCAGGCCGAGCGCCGCGTGCGCCTGGGCCTGGTCGTCGCCGAACTCGTGCGCACCCACAACCTGCAGGCCAAGCCGGAGCAGATCAAGGCCCACGTCGAGGAACTGGCGGCCAGCTACGAGAAGCCTGCCGACGTGGTTCGTTGGTACTACAGCGACAACCGCCGGCTGGCGGAGGTCGAGGCCATCGTCATCGAGAACAATGTCACGGAGTTCGTGCTGTCCCAGGCCAAAGTCGTCGAGAAGTCCGTCTCGTTCGACGAGCTGATGGGCCAGCAGGATCAGTAAACACTGTCTTTCGCGCCCGATGACGTGGGGCGGGGATGGTCTTGTCAAAGACCGTCCCGGCCCCATTTGCTTTTGGCGATAAAGTACAGGCCAAGCAACCCCGGAGTCCCTTCCCCCATGAGCGCACTAGAAACCCAAGCCCTCGGCATGGTGCCGATCGTCATCGAGCAATCCGGCCGCGGCGAACGGTCCTACGACATCTACTCGCGCCTGCTGCGCGAGCGGGTCATTTTCCTGGTGGGGCCGGTGAACGACCAGACGGCGAACCTGGTCGTGGCGCAGCTGCTGTTCCTGGAAAGCGAAAACCCGGACAAGGATATTTCGTTCTACATCAACAGCCCCGGCGGCAGCGTGAGCGCCGGCATGGCGATCTACGACACCATGAATTTCATCAAGCCCGACGTCTCCACGCTGTGCACCGGCATGGCCGCGAGCATGGGCGCCTTCCTGCTGGCCGCCGGCGCCAAGGGCAAGCGCTTTTCGCTGCCCAATTCGAAGGTGATGATCCACCAGGTGCTGGGCGGCGCCCAGGGGCAGGCTACCGACATCGAGATCCACGCCCGCGACATCCTGAAGACCAAGGACGTGATGAACCGCATCCTGGCCGAGCGCACCGGGCAGCCGCTGGAGAAGATCCAGCGCGACACCGAGCGCGACTACTTCCTGGACGCCGAGGAGGCCAAGGCCTACGGCCTGGTCGACCAGGTGATCGCCAAGCGGCCCTGAGTCCGGCGCGGCGTTACCTTTCTGGTTGCACCGCAGCAACGGCGCCCGGTCACCAAGGGCGCCGTTGTTTTTTCACAGGTGGTTGACCTGTGACGAAGCACCCTGCTCAGCCGGGGCGTGGCGCTCCCCCTTATTTGGTTATCATTCCAACTCAAGTCACCTGAGGCACCCATGGCCGAGAAAAAGGGCTCTTCTTCCAGCGAGAAAACGCTTTACTGCTCCTTCTGCGGCAAGAGCCAGCACGAGGTGAAGAAACTCATCGCAGGCCCTTCGGTTTTCATCTGCGACGAGTGCATCGACCTGTGCAACGAGATCATCCGCGACGAGCTGCCCGGGGGCGACGAAACGCGCGAGGCGCGCGGCGACCTGCCCACGCCCAGCGAGATCAAGGCCAACCTCGATAACTACGTGATCGGCCAGGAGCCGGCCAAGCGCTCGCTGTCGGTGGCCGTGTACAACCACTACAAGCGCCTGCGCCACAAGGAAAGGGCCAAGAAGGACGAGGTCGAGCTCACCAAGAGCAACATCCTCCTCATCGGCCCCACCGGCTCGGGCAAGACGCTGCTGGCGCAAACGCTCGCGCGCATGCTGGACGTGCCGTTCGTGATGGCCGATGCCACCACGCTGACGGAGGCCGGCTACGTGGGCGAGGACGTCGAGAACATCATCCAGAAGCTGCTGCAAAGCTGCAACTACGAGGTGGAGCGCGCCCAGCGCGGGATCGTCTACATCGACGAGATCGACAAGATCTCCCGCAAGTCCGACAACCCCTCCATCACCCGCGACGTGTCGGGCGAGGGCGTGCAGCAGGCGCTGCTGAAGCTGATCGAAGGCACCATGGCCAGCGTGCCGCCCCAGGGCGGGCGCAAGCACCCCAACCAGGACTTCCTGCAGATCGACACGACCAACATCCTGTTCATCTGCGGCGGGGCTTTCTCGGGGCTGGAGAAGGTGATCGAGCAGCGCACCGAATCCTCGGGGATCGGTTTCGGCGCTTCGGTCAAGAGCAAGGCCCAGCGCAGCCTGACCGACGTGTTCCGCGAGGTCGAGCCGGAGGACCTGATCAAGTTCGGCCTCATCCCCGAACTGGTCGGGCGCATGCCCGTGGTGGCGACATTGTCCGAGCTGAGCGAAGAGGCGCTGGTGCGCATCCTCACCGAGCCCAAGAACGCGCTGGTCAAGCAATACGGCAAGCTGCTGGGCATGGAAGGCGTGGACCTCGAGATCCGCCCCAACGCGCTGCGCGCGATCGCCCGCAAGGCCCTGGCGCGCAAGACCGGCGCACGCGGCCTGCGCTCCATCCTGGAGCAGTCGCTGATCGATACGATGTTCGAGCTGCCCAATACGGCCAATGTGGACAAGGTGGTGGTCGATGAGTCCACCATCGACGAGAACAAGCCCCCCTTGCTGGTCTACCGCGAAGCGGCCAGGAAAGCCTGAGCCTCGCGCCCCGGGAATTTTCCACCCCCAGTGACCTTTCCCGCCCCTGCAACCCCGAAACCCGCATTACCATGCGGTCGGGTTGAAAATCTCCCATTCCAGTCCATATTCGAGGGACTGAACTAAAGGATCCTCATGTCCGGACACATCCCATTGCCCGCCGACCCGATCGACCTGCCGCTGTTGCCGCTGCGCGACGTCGTCGTGTTCCCGCACATGGTCATTCCGCTGTTCGTGGGCCGGCCCAAGAGCATCAAGGCGCTCGAGGCCGCCATGGAAGCGGAGCGCCGCATCATGCTGGTGGCCCAGAAAGCCGCCGCCAAGGACGAGCCGTCGGTCTCCGACATGTTCGAGGTCGGCTGCGTCTCCACCATCCTGCAGATGCTCAAGCTGCCGGACGGTACCGTGAAGGTGCTCGTGGAAGGCCAGCAGCGCGCGCGGGTCAACCGAATCGAGGACGGCGAGAACCATTTCAGCGCCAACGTCAGCCCGGTCGAGTCGGGCGCCAGCGAGAAGGACCCGAAATCCAGCGAGATCGAGGCGCTGCGCCGGGCGGTGATGCAGCAGTTCGACCAGTACGTCAAGCTCAACAAGAAGATCCCGCCGGAAATCCTCACGTCGATCTCCAGCATCGACGACCCGGGCCGCCTGGCCGACACCATCGCCGCCCACCTGCCGCTCAAGCTCGACAACAAGCAGATCGTGTTGGACCTGGCCGACGTGAAGCTGCGCCTGGAAAACCTCTTCGAGCAGATCGAGCGCGAAGTCGACATCCTCAACGTCGACAAGAAGATCCGCGGCCGCGTGAAGCGGCAGATGGAGAAGAACCAGCGGGACTTCTATCTGAACGAGCAGGTCAAGGCGATCCAGAAGGAACTGGGCGAGGGCGAGGAGGGCGCGGACATCGAGGAGATCGAAAAGAAGATCAAGCTCGCCAAGATGCCCAAGGAGGCCAAGAAGAAGGCCGACGGCGAATTGAAGAAGCTCAAGCTGATGTCCCCGATGTCGGCCGAGGCGACGGTGGTGCGCAACTACATCGAGGTGCTCACCGGCCTGCCGTGGAGCAAGAAGACCAAGATCAAGCATGACCTGGGCCTGGCCGAGAAGGTCCTCAACGAGGACCACTACGGGCTGGACAAGGTCAAGGACCGCATCCTCGAGTACCTCGCGGTGCAGCAGCGCGTGGACAAGGTCAAGGCGCCGATCCTGTGCCTGGTGGGGCCGCCCGGCGTGGGCAAGACCTCGCTCGGCCAGTCCATCGCCAAGGCCACGGGGCGCAAGTACGTGCGCATGGCGCTGGGCGGCATGCGCGACGAGGCCGAGATCCGCGGCCACCGCCGCACCTACATCGGCGCGTTGCCGGGCAAGGTGCTGTCGAACCTGAACAAGGCCGGCACGCGCAATCCGCTGTTCCTGCTCGACGAGATCGACAAGCTGGGCACGGACTTCCGCGGCGATCCCTCCAGTGCATTGCTGGAGGTGCTGGACCCGGAGCAGAACCACAAGTTCGGCGACCACTACGTCGAGGTCGATTTCGACCTGTCGGACGTGATGTTCGTGGCGACGTCCAACTCGATGAACATTCCGCCGGCCCTGCTGGACCGGATGGAAGTGATCCGCCTCTCCGGTTACACCGAGGATGAGAAGACGAACATCGCCCTGAAGTACCTGCTGCCCAAGCAGATGACCAACAACGGCGTGAAAGACACCGAACTGCTGGTCACCGAGGACGCGGTGCGGGACATCATCCGCTACTACACCCGCGAAGCCGGCGTGCGCTCGCTCGAGCGCGACCTGGGCAAGATCTGCCGCAAGGTCGTCAAGGGCCTGCTGCTGAAGAAGTACGAGCCCCTGGTGACGGTGAACGCCGAGAACCTGAACGACTTCCTGGGAGTGCGCAAGTACACCTACGGGCGTGCCGAGGCACAGAACCAGGTGGGCCAGGTGGTCGGCCTGGCATGGACCGAAGTCGGCGGCGACCTGCTCACGATCGAGGCCGCCCTGATGCCCGGCAAGGGCGTGACGACGACGACCGGCTCATTGGGCGACGTGATGAAGGAATCGGTGGCTGCCGCCCGCTCGGTCGTCCGCAGCCGGTCCCGGCGCCTGGGCATCGCCGACGAGGTGTTCGAGAAGAAGGACATCCACATCCACGTGCCCGATGGCGCCACGCCCAAGGATGGCCCCAGCGCCGGCGCGGCGATGACGACGGCGCTCGTGTCGGCGCTCACCGGCATCCCCGTGCGCGCGGACGTCGCCATGACCGGCGAGATCACGCTGCGCGGTGAGGTCACCGCGATCGGCGGCCTGAAGGAAAAGCTGTTGGCCGCGTTGCGCGGCGGCATCAAGACGGTGCTGATCCCGGAGGAGAACGCCAAGGACCTGCAGGACATCCCGGACAACGTGAAGAGCGGCCTGGAGATCGTGCCGGTGAAGTGGATCGACAAGGTGCTGGAAGTCGCGCTGGAGCGCCAGCCGACGGCGCTGCCCGACGACGAGCCCGTGGCCGCGGCCGCGCCGATCCCGCCGGCGGCGGAGGGCGCGAAGGTGCCCGGCACCCCGGTGTCGGTAAAACATTGAAGAGTCGAGCGAGCCTCCAAAAAGTTGGGTTATAATTTGAGGCTCGAAATGCGGGAATAGCTCAGTTGGTAGAGCGCAACCTTGCCAAGGTTGAGGTCGAGAGTTCGAGACTCTTTTCCCGCTCCAGTTTTTAGAAAAGCAGCACTGCTGCTTTTTCCGGTACAGCCGGGAAAAGGGAAGCCCAGGCTTCCCTTTTTTACGCTTACGGCGCGATAGCAAAGCGGTTATGCAGCGGATTGCAAATCCGTTTAGCTCGGTTCGACTCCGGGTCGCGCCTCCAGATTCGCAGCCCCGCCAACCCAGTGTTGCCGGGGCTGCTGTGTTTTTGCCGCAGGGCCGCCCCAAGGCAAAACGCGCCCCCTCGGGGGGCAGCGAAGCGTGGGGGCGATATTTTGTTCCACAATGCCACTGGGCCTCGGTGGTGAAATGGGTAGACACAGCGGACTTAAAATCCTTCCTAGGTGTATATTTCATGCGGGTTTGCGGGTAGTTGTGCGTAATGGTGTGTAAGGACCCCCGCGCCCTGAATGTGAGGCTGCATCATGGGCTCCATCGTCACGATCAAGCGCACGGACAAGGCCACGGGCAAGACGATCACCTTGCATCGAGCGTTCGTGCGGCGCAAAGGGTTCGCGAGCAAATCCAAGGTCTGCGAGACGAAGCGTGAAGCCGCTGAATGGCTTCGGAATAACGACGCGGATTCGACACTCGAGAAGGCCGGCAGCGGGCAGCTGCTGAAGGACCTGATCGAAGACTTCACGATGGCGCCGCCTGGCAAGGGCACGCGCTACTGGACCGCCGGCCACCTCGACTTCTGGCGCTCCCAGCTGGGCAACATGAGGGTCCGCGAAATCTCCCGCGGCGACATCAATGCCGCGAAGGCGAAGCTGCAGATCAAGCCCGCGCTGCGCAGCACTCCAGGAGGATCGAAGGTTACGGGCCAGCGACTCACAGCGGCCACCGTCAATCGCTACCTCGCTTCGCTCTCGTCGGTCTTCAACTTCGCCATGGAGCGCGAGATCATTGACGTGCATCCGATGAAGGGCGGCAAGGTGTCGAAGCTGGAGGAGAGCGGTGGCCGCACGCGGATACTGAGCGCCGAAGAGGAAGCCCGGTTGATGGCAGCGGCAAAGGCCAGCACGTGGCCGATGCTGCACTTGTTCGTGCGCACTTGCCTGACCACGGCCGCGCGTCGCGGCGAGGTGCTGAAGCTGCGCTGGCGGGACCTGCGCCTGGAAGATTCGATCGCCGTTCTCGGCAAGACGAAGAACGGCCAGCCCCGGGCGCTGCCGCTGGTGTCCGACGTGAAGGCGGCGTTGGCCGCGGCAGCGAAGGTGAAGCCCTTGCATTCGGATTTCGTGTTCTTCAACCCACGCGATCCCAGCAAGCCCATGAACCCCGATACCGTCTGGCGCAAGTGCCGTGAGGACGCCGGGCTCCTCAACGATCGCGAGGACCCGCTCGACCGCGTCGTGCTGCATACCACCCGCCATACCGGCGTCACGAAGATGCTCAAGGGCGGGGCGAACCTGGCCCAGGCCGCGGTCGTGAGCGGACACAAGACGCTGGCCATGTTGAAGCGATACGGGCATCTTTCTGCGGCGGATTCGGTGGAACTGGCTGAGCGCTTGCTGGCCGGGAAGAAGGAATAGCGGACGGCCACCGCGCACTTACCACGAAAGGACCGGTGCAACATGGATAAAGCCGAAAGCAGCGGCGCCCGCGTCATCGCATTGCCCACGCGCATGCGCTGGCGCGCGCGCGTCGGCGACTTGGTCGTGCAAGCCGAAGACGTCATGCTCGAAGTCAAAGATGTTCTGCTGAACGACACGATGGCCCGCCACGGGACGTATGCGAAGCAGCTGATCGGCGATGCTCTAAGCCTCCTGGGCGACAAGGCCGATACGCTTCAGCGCAGCGACCCTAGTCAGTGCTACGGCTGCGTGGTGTTGCCGGCCGTGGCTATGCTTGTTGGGGCACAGTCCATGGAAAACGTGAGCCCATCGCTGTACAGCGCGCTGCAGCCCGCAGTCGCCGCGCTCGAGGAGGCAGGACGCATTCTCGACGAAGCCGGGCTGGCCCAATGACCGCGCGCAAACCCTCCGAGGCGAAAACCGCAGCACCCTCCTCGAAGCGCAACCGCAGCAAGCCAGATGGCTTGCTCCTGGACCCAAATCGCATGGCCGAGACTGATGAGATATCGCAGGCTCGTCAGAGTATGTTGCGGCTCTTAATCGGCGGACCCGAAGTGGACGCTGAGCTGGCGCGATTGACGCGGGAACAAGAGCAGTTCCGGGAGCTGGCAGCCCCATGGCAGGAGATCTTGGAACGCAGCAGCGAGGCGGGAAAAACTGTTGAAGAGGCCCGACGCGAGTGCGAGCACAACCAGCAGCGACTTGTAGAGATGCTGTTCGCTTTGCCTGCTGGGAGACTAGTCTCACTGGCGTGGCACGCCCTTGTCGAGCATCGCCACGCTGAATGGAGGAAGCTTGAACTTCAAAGGCAACTGGTGATGTTGACGGAGCAGAGAGAAGGCGTGCGGACAATGGTTCGCGACAGGATGGGGCGAGCCTCCCGCAGTGGGAAAACCGCCGCTGAAGCGCGCCACAGCAAGCCGGGCGGTTCGAGAGACAAGGCCCGACGAATCCAAGCCATTTGGGCGACCGGAAAATATTCGAATCGAGACCTATGTGCGGAAGAGGAGTGCGGCGCATTGGGGATGTCGTTCTCCGCAGCTCGCAAGGCACTCAGGGGCACGCCTAATCATGACTAGCCAGTGCATCGTAGCGGCTAGCCGATTCGGCGCAGAGCTACTTACCTAGACGGAACATCCGCAATATCTTCGCCGCACATGCAAACAACGCGCGGCGATGCACCAAAGATAGACAGCATGCCGCGCACTTTTTGAAAGGTGCGACATGCAAACACAAGCTATCCACGCCAACGGCGACGCAATGTCGCTCGATGACCTGAACACAGTCGACCAACTGGCAGAAGCCTTTCCCAGCATCTTGAGCGTGGCCGCGTTGCGCTGGCAATTGCGCCACCGTGAAGCAAACGGCCTGGCATACGCGTGTGTTCGAGTCGGCAAGAAGTTGCTGATCCACAGACCGCGATACGAAGCCTGGCTCGCGACTCGGACGGCCTGAGTAATGGCCTCGCCGCGCATGACGGCCGTGCCCAATTTTGAAGCTTCCGGATCAGGCCGAGACGTCGCTGAGCGGCAGCGTTTTGCCGACATCCGGGCTCGCGCAGCGGATCAGGGGTACGTTCTGCGTGAGGTACGCACCGGCTTCATGCGTAGGGACGACGGGCGGTTGTTGCACAGAAACTCAATTGAAGGCGTCGCTATGCTGTTGACTGCGCGGCGCGTCGAAGGGAAGAACTGATGGCCCGCGCACGCAACATCAAACCGGGCTTCTATGAAAACGAGGAGCTCGGTGCCTGCACTATGGCTGCGCGTTTGCTCTATCCCGCGCTATGGCAGATGGCCTGCCGCGAAGGCCGGCTTGAAGACCGGCCACTGCGCATCAAGGGATATGCCTTCAGATACGACTCAGTCGACGTGGAGCCGCTTCTTGTTGAACTTGAGCAGCATGGCTTCATCGTGCGCTACGTCGTTGGGGGCGTACCGTTCATCCAAATACTGAGATTCAGAAAGCACCAGAACCCACACCATCGAGAACCGCCAAGCACGATCCCGCCACCTCCGCAAAGTCCAGGGCCAGCCCCCCTTAGCAACCCTGTAGGGCCTGAGGCACATGGTGGCTCCCAACCACCCCAGGCCCAGGGCGATGCCGGGCTGCCAAGTCGTGTTTTAGCAACTAGAGGTGACTTGGCAGGAGCGGCAAGCCGTGCTGAATCCCTCTTCTCTGATTCCGGATTCCCTGAATCCCTTGCTTCAGCCTCCCATCCTTCGGACGAATCGGCTGGCGCGGCAAAGCCAAAGAGGGTGAGCAGTCGTCATCAACCTGACAAGCTGGGGAAGACAGTTCCCACGTGGGAAGCGTATCGCCAAGCGTTCAAAGCACGGCACGGCGAAGAGCCCATTCGCAGCGCGGCGGTGAATGGTCAGCTTGCCCATTTCGTTTCCGCAGTCGGCCTCGAAGAAGCACCGAAAGTGGCAGCGTTTTACCTCAAGAGCAACGAACCCTTCTATGTTAATCAGCTCCACCCAGTGCACGTGATGCTGCGCGACGCGCAAAAGCTGCGTACTTTGTGGAGGACCAACGGCGCAGTCAGCGACGTGGGCCTGCGCACGGACTACTCAGCCGGCATTGATGCCGCTGGAAAGGTGCTCCCTTGAGGAACCTCAGTACAGAGGGCCGCACGTGTGCGCAGCATGGTCCTTATCGTGCGCAAGAGTACTTGGCTGGACGCTGGACCAATTGCCCGCAGTGTTGTCAGGAGGCTCAGCTTCGCCAGCGCGCGGAAGCCGAGCGCCAGCTCGCCGAGAAACGCCGGCAGGAGTACTTGCGCGATAGCGGCATCACGGGGCGCTACGTCGAGGCCACTTTCGACAGCTTTGCGGTCGCGACGAAGGAGCAGCAGGCTGCACTGGAAGTCTGCCGCGCCTTCACCGGGCCGGCTTTCCATGCGGACCAGGGCAATGGGCTCTGGCTGATCGGCCCACCGGGCACCGGAAAGAGCCATTTGGGCGCAGCGATGGTTGGCGACGTTATCAACCGGCACACGAAGCGCGCGTACATTGCCAGCGCCCGGCAAATCGTTCGGCGCTTGCGCGCCACATGGCGCCGCGATGCGTCCGAGAACGAGGAAGAGGTGCTAGAGGCTTTCGGACTGCCGGCCCTGCTGGTTCTCGACGAGGTTGGCCTAGGTTTCGGAACCGAGGGCGAGCAGATTCAACTGCTGGACGTAATAGATCTGCGCTACACGCTGAAGCGGCCGACGGTGTTGTTGTCGAACTTGAATGCTCCCTTATTGCGGACAGCGCTCGGCGATCGAGCGTTCGACCGGTTGCGCGAGGGCGCTCGGACCATCGTGTGCAATTGGCCCAGCCACCGCGGGGCACGGCTCTCGACGGAGTGACCTACATGACCGGACGCACCCTATTGTCAAGCGCGCGGGGATTCTGGCCGACAGTGTGGGGGGCGCGGAGTGTGCCAGCGGGGCCTGAGGTGGGGGGGAGGGGGTGATTTCGGGCTCGCAAAAATCTACTTACCGCGCCGGTCCTGCTGCCGAAGCCCGGAGGAGCGGTTTCGGCCCCCCCACAAGTGCGGCTCGTACACGAAGGAACGCGCGTGTGAGCCCCGCAAGGCGCACCTGGTACGTACACCTCGGGCTGCTGCCGATCGCAGCTCCTAGGCTCGATACGCAGCGGGAATGACTAGCATGACGCCCACGTGAGTGTGATGGACGATAAGACCGCCACTGCGCTCGTGCGCGAGCTCCAGCTGTTGAACGCCCAGATCCGCGAATTGCCGACCGCAATCGCTGTGGCGCTGGCGGCGCGGGACCGCGGCATCCGTCCGGAGGATCGGCAGATCCTGGACGTCCTGCTGCCTCCGCTGCGGCAGGTAGTCGGCGGTGCCACGTTCACCCTGCGCGAGGCCGCCGAACAAGCCCAGGACGATCGGTTCCAGTGCTTGCGCGTAGCCCTGGAGGCGCTCGGACGCGAAGGCCACACGGTGAAGCGCATCGGAAAGCTGCTCTCGAGGATCGAAGGCGCCGATCTCGGTGGTGGCCTCGTACTGTGGCGACGTGGTGGCCCGGAGCGCGAGGGAGTGCGCTGGCAATTCGTGCAATCGCCGCGGGAATGAAACCCGCGCAAACCCGCCACACCCACGGACGCTATTGTTGTCCGCCGTCATCGGTCCGACACTTCTCGCACCACAAGGAGACGACCACATGCCGTCCAACACTACGAAGACCGCAGCCCTGATCGAAGTGAACAACGTCTTGCAGTTGCGCGTCACGACCATGACGAAGGGCGGCCGAAGCATCGACGTCGGCTTGAAGCTCTCCAGGCTCAACGCGGAAAAACTGGCACGCACGCTGCTGCGGTTCGCTCTCCCTGGTGAGCAGTGGGTGCGTCTCGATGCTGACACGTCGAAGAAGGCCACCTTTGTCGCGACCTATGACGAGGCATTTAAACCCTCCTGCATCGTTCGTCTGAGGGATCCAGTGTGAAGCCGCTCGCAAACCTCAGGCAACGCGTCAAAGCTACTGTTTCGGCCGTCACGTCTCTCTTTGGATCCGACGTCACCGGCATGACGCGGCCGCTGCGCAACGGCGGCGGCATGCTGGGCTGGCTGCGCGAGCCCTACGCCGGCGCCTGGCAGCGCGGCGCGGAGATCGAGCCGATGGGCGCGCTCACCGCCTATGGCGCGGTGTACGCCTGCGTTTCGCGCATCGCCAACGACATCGGCAAGCTGCAGCCGCGCCTCATGGTGCGCGCGGATCGCCTTTGGGTCGAGGCTCCCGACGAGGCGCCGCACAACATCCCGCTGCGCCGGCCCAACCACTTCCAGAACCGGATCCAGTTCTTCACGTACTGGCTGATCTGCAAGCTGATCCACGGAAACACCTACGCGTTCAAGGAGCGCGACGATCACAAGAGGGTGCGGCGCATGTACCTGCTCGACCCGCGGCGCGTGGTCCCGCTGGTCACGCCCACCGGCGACGTTTACTACAACATCGGCGGCGACGACCTCGCCGGTGTTCCTTCCGGTGGGCTCACGGTGCCGGCCAGCGAGATCATCCACGACCGGATGAATTGCCTTTGGCACCCCCTGGTCGGGATCTCGCCGATCTACGCCTGCGGGATCAGCGCGACCCAGGGCCTGCGGATCCAGCGAAACAGCAACGCCTTCTTCGCCAACATGAGCCGCCCGAGCGGCATGCTCACAGCCCCGGCCACGATTGACGAACCGACCGCGGAGCGGCTGAAGGCGACCTTCGAGCAGAACTTCGGCCACGAGAACATCGGACGGCTGTTTGTCGCGGGCGATGGCCTGAAGTACGAGGCGATGACGATCGCGGCCGACGAGGCGCAGCTGATCGAACAGCTGGAGTGGACCGTCAAGGACGTGGCCCGTGCGTTCAGCATGCCGCTCTACAAAATCGGCGCCGGTGACGCGCCCGCGGCCGACAGCGCGGACATCCTGAACCAGCAGTATTACGACGACTGCCTGCAGCCACACATCGAGGCGCTGGAGCTGTGCCTGGACGAGGGGCTGCAGGTCCCGGATGGGTCCGGCGTCGAATTCGACCTGCGCGGCCTGCTGCGCATGGACCAGATGGCCCAGATCGAGAAATTGGCGAAGGCTGTTGGTGGCGGCATCATGGCTCCCAACGAAGCCCGCGCCGAGTTGAACCTGCCGGCCCTGGACGGCGGGGGCACAGTCTACCTGCAGCAGCAGAACTTCAGCCTGGCAGCACTCGCCAAGCGTGACGCGCGACCGGACCCCTTCGCCCCGGCGCCGAAGACTACACCGCCCGCCGCCGAAAAAGACGTGAACGAATTTGTGCGGGCGAGTTCACGAAGAACATGACCGGATGAAGCGAGCGGCCGACGACGAGCAATGAGTTTCCTCTGGAAAAAAGTCCCGGCGCTACGGGCAACGGTCGGAATACCGACGGCCAGCGGCGGCCCGGGCTGCGCGGCTGGCACCAATACCGCAAGATCGACCGGGTGCTAGGAGAACAATCGTGTCAGACAGTGCCCAACACATTGACCTCTCTTCTCGTCGTCGGTCGTTCAGATCGGCGATGACGGCGTGACGTGGACGACAGTCTGACTGTCACCCCATCGGCATGTCGCAGAACCAGACCCAGACTAAGCGGTCTATACCGTTCAGTACCTGGTGCTGCTCACGGCCGCACGGCCGATCGTCCGGGTGGTGCGTGACTTCATCGGCCCTGGCCTGTTCCAGGCACAGCAGCGCTAGTTTCTCGTCCACGGCGACGTGCCGTGCGATGCGGTTTGATCCGGCGATCTAGCCGTGTGATGTGTCCGCAGAACCTCTTCGGCAAGCGCTATCACGTCGCGCAGCAGCCTGCCCGAAGTGCTCGCGGCTCCGTTGCACTGGTTTGCCTTGCCATCGATCCAGTAGTAGCCATCTAGGCGCAGGCCGAATGTGCGCGAGCCACCAATCTGTCGGCGCCGATTCCAGGCCTCTCCGACCTTCTTGCCGTCCAACTCGAGTCGATAGACACCGTTGCTCTGTCTGTGGCTGGTGATCATGATCGTACAGACGGCGTCGAGGCGCTGCGGCGTCAGGGCCGCCACGCGCGACCCTCCTGCCAGCCCGGGCGTTTGATCTTCAGCCAGTCCGGCGAACGCACGCCAGGCTGGTAGGTGCTGGCCTTCCTCTTGGCCACAACACCCTCGATCTTCAGGCCCGCAAGTTCCATGGCCTTGAACAGGCCCGAGTCCGCCGGCAAGTCCTTGACGAACAGAACCCCCGGCACGTCGGCCAGCAGCTCCTGCAGCAGCGCCTTGCGCTCCAGTAGCGGCAAGCCCATTACGGGCTGGCCGCGATGCACCAGGATGTCGAAGGAGCACAGTGTCACCGGGTCACACCCCGGGTACCAACGCCTGTGCCGCGCACGCGTTTGCAGCCGGTTGAAGTCGCTGAGGCCCTGGTCGTCCAGCACGCAGGCCTCGCCGTCGATCACGTGCGCTCCTTTGATCTTGGTCAAGGCCTGGGCCACCTCGGGAAACCAGCTCGTGCAGTCGGCGCCGGACTTCGTGTGCAGGTCGACCTGCCCGTTCTCGATCCGAGCCATGCAGCGGTAGCCGTCGAACTTGACCTCGAAGAGCCAATCCGGCGATGAGAAGGGCGGCCGCAACCCCTCGGGTGCCTTCATGGGCGCTGGCAGGGGCGCGCGGTCTGGTGCCAACATAGATCCGCCGGTCGCCGTGGCATCACTGGTCGTCACCGCGTGGGTCCGAACGCGCGTGCCTCAGTGCCTCGGCTCGGTCTTTCATTCGAGCCAACAACGCTCTGAACACGGCTGTGCATTCCGCCTGAAGGCGCGCAACGTTGGCGCGTTCTTCCGGCGACGGTTCGGGTCTTCCATGAAGACAGGACTGAACCTCAGCGTCAGTCAGGGCGAGCTGAGCCTTCGCTGCTCGATCGCAGACGTCGCGCCAACCCGCGAATTGATCCGATAGGTCGCCCATCACCAAATACTGGCCCTACGAACAGCTATCGCTGTAGGCGAGCTTGGTGCGCCCCAGTAGGCTGGCTCCGAACGTCTTGAAGGCGAATGGCGGTAGGCGGAGAACTTCAGGGCCCAGCCTTCACGTTGCCCTGACCACCTGGCGCGGGCCCGCCGAGGGCACTGGTGTCGCTGGCGCGCCGCAGCTGCGCTTCTTCCTCCGGTGTTTCTGGAACCTGCAGGACGGTACGCGTGCTCGGTTCAGGTCGGAGTGCGCCGTGCCGCGCAGCAGTCTCCGCGTCCATCGACCAACTCGACAAATACGGCAGCGCCCGCGGTCCGGCCCACCGCTTGGGCGGCAGGTACCAGCGAAATTGCTCGACCGTCTTCACACTCTTGCCCGTTCAGCGAAGCTGGTCAGCGCCTCGTCGTCCGGCGCGACAAGTCGCCCACGCGGGGCGCCGATGGGGGCGCTGTCCATGCATGTTCCAAGGCGCCAAGGACTCATTGCTGCTTCGTGTACTGTTGAAATTTACAGTAGTATGGCTCTGTCGGAGTGCATTGGCCATCGCCGTAACAACTGGCGTGGCATCGCCACATCACTGGATCACGTCGCACCAGATGCGCATGCAATTAAGAAACCAGCGAAAGCCCGCGCAAAAGGAACTGGCGAATGAGCGCGGGCAACTTGTGCAATACTGTAAACAAATCAACTGCAAAGGAGATGGGCATGAAGCGATTAGGCGAAGGTAGCGGACTCGGTTAATGGTTCCGCCCGGAACGTTTAGGCCCAGTCGCGTACTGGGCCTTTTGCTGTCCGCAGTTCTTGGCCTCTCTGCTGGCCTTGTGTATTGGCAAACAAATTTGCCAGCGGCTGATGTGCGACAGTTTGCCGGAGCGCAGTGGGTGGTTGCATTTGCCGCGTTCGCGGCCCTAACTGGATGGATCGTGAACGCGATTGTCACTATTCGGAATTCAGTAAAGCAACACACGGTCAATACGCTGCTGCAGTCTCGGTTGTCGCAGCTTTACATGCAAAAGGTAGGGGAGGTGAACGCCGCGCTTGCCCCGCCGGGCCAGCCATATCGCAGGCTGGCCGCCGAACAGATATCCGCAACAGAGTCCGTCGCAGTCGTGGACGGAGTGAGGTACTTTCTAAACTACTTCGAATTCGTGGCGGTGGGAGTGAGACATGGCGACCTCGACGAAGACCTAATGAAGGGCAGTTTGCGCGGGATTGTCTCCCGGCTCTCGGACGCCGGGCATGAGTTGATCCGCGTCGAAAGCGGCGAGACTTCTGGCAAGCCGAACAAGACTTACGAACACTTGAAGTGGTTGAACAGGCGTTGGGCTGATGGCGCGCGGCATGCGAGCATGGAGTTTTGGTTTGTGCTGCTGGCGTATGGGCTGGTCGCCAGCGCCGCTACCTATTACGCTGGCCCCATCCTTGATGCCTTGACCGCCACGCCCGCAAAGTCAGCGACGGCGGCTGCAGCTGCTCGCCAGCCTAGTGCGACCGCATCATCCTCCCCCGTAAAACCGGCTAAGTAAGCAGGTTTTCTGCTAGGCGGAAACGAGCTTCACCAGGGTAGCCAGCGTTGTTGCTTTCATCAGCTCAATTGCGTGAAGGCAATCCTGCTTGTCACTGTATCCCTGCCCACTTGCAATAACCTTGTGATTGTCGGCTTTGAGCCGCCAACGCCAATCCTGTGGTGCGACCGAGAGAAGCCCTCGGTCAGCTACTCCGCCAATGAGCGGTTGAACTTGGTAGTACTCGTAATACATGGGGAACCTTATTGAAACGGAGACAAGCGAATACGCCGCCAGCCGAGTATCAGCACGACGGCAGCACACGGGCTCTTAACTACTTCGCAAGAGATGGCGAGGATGCCGTGGTGAAAATGAACAGCATGAGGGCATCCGCCGTGCTGCTCGGGAAGGTCGAGGGCGGACCTTCCAATCCCAGCACAGGACGAAAGCCACACTGATCGCAGATGACAGCAAAATACCTCAGCCGCGTTGGGATGGGGCTCAGTGCGTAGCGGCTTTGTGACTCCGTGGAGTGCCCAACACTCAAGCATAACGGACGCCTGCATCGAGAGGAACCTCGACGAGCACGTCGGTTCCAACATTCATGAAGACGGCTTCGTTCTTCACCTTCAGCGGCCCTGGGCGGATCTCGATCGCGCGCTATGCACCGCGCAACGTGCCAGCGGGCTTCCGGATCTACCGGCCGCTGGCACCTGGTCCCTGGTTTAACAGCGTCGACGAGCGCCGTTACCGCGAGCTGTACCTCCGGCAGCTGGCGCAGCTCGACGCTCGCGCCGTGGTTGAGGAACTTGAGGCGCTCGCCGGCGCCGGGGTCGAGCCGGTGCTCCTGTGTTACGAACGCCCACCCTTCACCGCGACGAACTGGTGTCACCGGCGCATGGTGAGCGAGTGGTTTGGGCGTGAGCTCGGGGTCGACGTGCCCGAAGTGGGCATCTGATACCGAGCGCGCAGCTACAGGTTAGCCATCTATTGGCTCGTGCATGACATAGGGAATTGCGATCCAGTGGTCCGTGTAGTTCTGTGCTGGAATGACGCGAACGAAAGCACGGACCGGCATCGTCAAGTCCCGCAAAAGAACTTTGTGCATTTTGATCAGAGCGTCCAGGCCCGAGACAAAGTAGTCCGGGGTGGCAATGAGGGCCAACTTCAATGAACCATGCTGGAGTGTGAAGCAGCCTTGCTCCTCACCGGCTTCGTACGTTGGTGTTCCCGACACCCCCTTTGATGGCTTGGCCGACATGGTCCCGAGTTTGCCGGTCACCCATCCGACATGGGAACGCATATCCCTCTTAAACGTTGACGGATCGAGGTCGCCTTCCGCGCTGATCAGCGGCATCACGGCCGCCAGCATTTCCAGGGTTGAGATTGGAAACGTACGAGTTTCAACGGCGCTGACTTCTGCGGAGAAGATG
Organism: Ramlibacter sp.; assembly: GCA_030695945.1. Lineage (GTDB taxonomy): Bacteria > Pseudomonadota > Gammaproteobacteria > Burkholderiales > Burkholderiaceae_C > Ramlibacter. Next base: position 111,494 of record JAUYOG010000050.1, on the reverse strand, counting down.
GGAATTGCGGCGCCCGCCTTCTTGCCCTGTGTCTTTGTAATTTGAGAACTCGGCGACTGCCCGGAAACGAGCTCGTACTTGCCTGCGATGAAGTCTCGATCAAGGTAGACGAGAGACGAGTGAAGCTCGGCGGTAAGCATGTTGGCGGATTGTGGCACGGCCCAGGTCCAGGCCGGGCGACCGGTCTGGGGTGCGTTAGCTTCTCTCATCGGCCCAATTTCCCGCATCAAGAAAAGCCCCGTCAACCCACCGCAATCGACGCGCACGAGGCGATCGGCGACGCCCCTACTACCCACCACCCCCGAGGCGATCGTCGATTTCCTTCAAAATCAACAGCTTAGAGCTGCCCACTTTTCGGGCAAATTTCGACGGATAGAGGTGGCCTATAGTTGACCCGATGGTGGAAGATCCTGGCGGGCCAGTACCTCGCTATCGAGCTCCGCCTTCCCGAGCAGCATTCAGCCACACGCGCGCGTGATTACCGTTGTTAAACCGGTCTACGAACAGAATCCGCCGATTCTCCACCTCGGCCCAGCGACCGTCAGCCGCAGCCAGGAATGTGTCATCCCCAGACGAGAGACTCGCGGTCGCATTGCTTACCCAGCGAAGGTATTGAATCCACGAGTGCTTCAGCCAGGCCTCGCCAGTGCCACGACGAAGTATGTCAAGGATGCGGCCGGCGGCGGGATTGTCGGTAAACGAGCGGCCATTGAACCAGCCGTCTCGATCCAAGCGGGTTACGTCCTGGTCGCGCAGCAACGTCAACAAGGGGTCTTCGTTCCAATAGGCGACCTGCCTTCCAGCCGAATCCTCGTCACGCCACCGGCCCGGTGTGAATCGTCTGGTATTCATCCATTTGCCGCTTGAGATATCGGTGGCGCCAGCGAATTTCCACAGCATCAGATCGTGCGCGCAGAACGCGACGTGAACGTGTAAGTTGTCGCTCAAGAGGCGAACGAAGTGCACTGCGGTCGCCAGTTCGGCACCGTCGCCGAACGGTTCTCTCTGCTGTGTGTCTTCGTCGAGAAAAACAAGATAGATGCGCTCGCAATCGGTTGCCGACAAGATCGAGGCCCAAGCGAGCGCCCGCCTCGGGTCAGCGAGATCACGAAGACGGACGATGACCGTCAGTAGCGTGTCAAGTTTTGCCCGTTCGGCGATAGCATATGCGGCATCGCCCACTTCAACGACGAAGCGGTAATACTCGTCAGTAGCAACGCGCGGAATCGGCGCCGGCGTACAGATCGCGTCCGCTTCGATTCCGACAGCCGCCTCTACAACTCGTTGCGACACAGCGATCCACCAATTGATGTCTGATCGATCCGCAGTTTCAAAATCGCTCGGGAAATGCGACCACGTGGGCAACTCGCCCTTTTCGGCGGAAGGGTTGTAAAGCTGAGGATCCAGGATGATCTCCAGGTCCTGCAGTTGGTCACCTAGCCGGCCAAGCCGGTCATGTACATACGAGGGATCGTCGTTGACCGGGCTGAGCACCAAGCCGACATACTCTCCGATGTCATCCTCACCAAGGAGGCTCCACGACTCGTGTCCCAGCTGCAAATATGCGCCCATGGTTCAACCCCTATCCGTTTGTAATTGCTTCCACTAGGTCTCCTGGGCGCCGATAGCGCTTCACCGGCCACGGCTCCAGCGCTTGCTCCAGGGAACCAAATCCTGCGGCGCGAAGATCCAATCTCGTTTGATCTGGCAGAGGGCTGCGAGCAGAAACCTTCAAGATTGCATCGCGAACAGATTCACCGATCGACTGATATGGATGTCTGCCCAGGATGCCTTCGGCCAAGACCACAGCAAGGCCGAATTGGTCTGTGCGCCAGTCGATGAGATTCTTCTCATTGTTCAACTGCTCAGGCGCCGCGTAGGCGGGAGTGCCGGGGCCAGCTGCCGCAAAGTCGTGGGTCAAGGACGGAGCGTCTAGCATTCGCACGATGCCAAAATCCGTCAACACCGGGATCGAGCTCGTGTCCCTGAAGAGGATGTTTGCCGGCTTTATGTCGCGATGGACCAGCCTACGGTCCCGCAGATGTCCGAGCACTTCGGCGAGGCTAGTGCCGATTGCGCGAATGTCAGCGATGGCCAGTCGGTGTGCTGCCTGGCGTTGCTCAAGCGTACCTCCTGCAAGGTACTCCTCGATCACCACCCACACCAGCCGACCGTCGTCGTCCGTGATGGTGAAGGCATCGAAGACAGTCGCGATACTGGGATGACCACAGCTGCGAAGTGCAGCGACTTCGCGAATGAATCGCTCCGGCGAACCCGGAACCTCCGCAAGTTTCAGCGCGGCGTCGCGGCCTTCGTGCTTGATGAGAAAGGCGACCTTGAATGCGCCGGAACCGAGGTCGCCGGCGAACTGGAATCCGCGGTCAGCACACAGCGTCTGTGCTACCGCCTGCAGCCTGGCGCTCACCTGCCGCGCCATCGAAATGTTCGTGAGCACGGGAGTGCAGCCACGCCAGTAGCGGCTGCTGTTCCGCTGCCTCGATCAGGACGTTCACACTGCTTTCGCTTATTGCACACAGTCCAATCCCCCTCAACTCAAATTCTTCCTTGTGTAGCAGTGCGTTCTTTGCGGCACTGTCTGGCAGGAGCACGTATGCCTTGTTGGCGTATGCGGTGTTGCGGTATGCCTGCATGAATGCGCGTTTCCAGTCACGCAGTTTGGCTTCGAATGCAATCAACGTGTTCGTGGCATCGCGAGCCAAAACGTCAACAAAGCCTGAGCGGTGATCCCACTCAGTGGTGACTTCCAGCGAGCCGAACGTCGTCCGACCAGCCTGAAGAGCCCCGACGAAGCACTCGACCAAGCTGGCTTCGGTGGTGAAACTTCTGGCGGATGTTGCTTGAGTCATGGGCAATTGGGTGGGCTGGGTGCGAAGTCTAGCCGGTCCAACGAGCGCCAGCGAGCGTATTCTCCCTAGCCGTATTCTGACGGCTGACCGGGCCACCGCATCCTCCACTTGTAGTAGTCCAGTGCGCAGGAGCACCACCTCTGTCACCACGCACGAAGCCCGGCCCTTGCTGGGGCCTCAATACGTGCCCCTCCTTGGCGGCGGCAGCGGTCGATTAAATGCCGCCTGAGCTTTGGCCTCTGCATCTAGCGCCCCTTTCACGGAATCAGGGTCGGTCGGCAACCGAAGCGGCACCACAAACTTGATCCTGCTCGTGGTTTCCTCCCTCTCCGCTGTCCCGACCTTGCCGCCGAATGAAAGGAAGCTCGCCACCTGGAGCTTGCCGCCGCCTTCGGCTGATCCTGCGCTTCCGACTATCACCGCGACGTCAAAGGCCACGCCATAAACGGGCGCATTGCTACCGTCCCTTGCTTCACCGAGGAATTCGCCAGGAGCGGTTGAAGGTGAAAAAGCCGGACTCACCGCGCCTCCAAGTGCGCTAATGGCTGGAGCGCTTTGGGCGACTCCCTCCGCAATTTGAGTAAGGGACGCGGCAACGAAGTCTTTGAGGTCCATGGCTTCTTCCTTGTTGATCGAAGTTCATTCTAGGGGTACTGATGAGCGCTCGAAAAATGGTCGGCTCCGTCTGCACACAGCATGCACACAGCAGCCAGGAAACCGCGCCCTTGAGGCCCGACCAACGCAGCCGGCGCGATCGGTGTCCTTCAGTGCAGCTTTGGCAGTTTCCGGTAGGTTTCATTGTCGCGATGCACCCCCGCAATGCATTCGGCTGCTTCCGCCTTGATGCCAAGGACCACAACACGTGAAATATTCAGCCTTTCTAGACGGGAATCCAAGTCCCTGTCCGACCCCAAAGCATCGGGGCTCTTGAGTATGAGGCGGGCATCGGCAGCGGCCTCATCGGCTCGCGTCACGAACGCGTTAAGTTGGGCTTCCTTGACCTTCTGACGGGAGCCCCCTAGTCCGCCCGTCAGCTGAGCGTTGTCGCGAACGACTCGCATGGCAGCCGAGATGCTTGCCGCTATGCCCCTTGCAATGGTGTCGATTTCCCCGGCCATAGACAGGGCCTCAGACCTCTGGCTCCGTAGGCTACGCTGGCTTTCTTGCGAGTGCCGCAGTCGCATGCCCAACCATCCAAGAATACCAACGAGCGTGGTCAGGACGATGCCGGCCACTGCGATCATTCGGTCATCCATTCGAGCCTTTCCTCAGTTGCTCTTGGTGCGCGGGACGGGACTCGAACCCGTACGCTCCCTTCCGGGTGGGCGGCGGGTTTTAAGCCCGCTGCGTCTACCAATTTCGCCACCCGCGCACCGAGCCATGATAATTGGTGCGTAATCCGTGCGTAACCAACCACCGCCACACACCACAAACCACAACAAACCGACCGCTTCGAAACGCTGGAATCCCTTTCAAAATCAAGTGCTTGGCGTATATTCATTTGTGCTGCTACGTGCTGGGTATTGACTTAAAATCCGCCGCTTTCCCTCACGGGGGCGTGCCGGTTCGAGTCCGGCCCGAGGCACCATGGAGACGCGGGCGCGAACCGGCACGCCAAAGGCGCAAAATTGAAAGCGCGCAAGCGCGCGGGTTCGAGTCCGGCTCGAAGCACCAGAAAGAGTCGGGTATACCCAATGTCAAGCTACAACGCTCCCTTCGAAATCCACGTCCATGGCGACGTGCCGCTGCGCCCCGACGTGAGCTACGCGCAACTGCAGGAGGCGCTCAAGCCCCTGTGGACATATGCCGGCGCCAAGTCGCTGGCCGACGGCGCCGAAAGCGCCTACGAGGAGGAGCCCGGTATCAAGTTCGACGCCACCGAGCACGTGCTGCGCATGTGCTGGACGGTGCGCGGCGACGAGGACTTCCGTCAGGCGCTCGACGAGATGTGCATGAGCCTCAACGACCTGGCGGAGCAGGGCGCGGCGCTCGAGATCACCTTCTACGATGCCGAGTTCGACGAGGAAGAGGAAGCGCCGGAGGCCGAATCCCGCGACGACTTCATCATGATGTTCGTGGGGCCGAACCCCGCGGCCATCATGCAGGTGCAGCGCGACCTGCTGGTGGAAGACGTCGTGAACCTGATGGAACGCCACTTCGACGGGGCCGAGTTGGGCGGCGTCGTCGCGGAGATCGACAAGCTGTTCTCACAGCGCTTCGACGCCCTGGTGAATTCGCTGGAGATCGGCAAGCCGCCGCGCGGCTCCGGTGGCGGGCCGGGCCACGGCGGCGGCCGCAGGCCTCGGCACTTGCACTGAAACGAGGAGAGAACGCGGCCTGAAGGCCGCGTCCTTTTGTTTGGAGGAGGGTTTCGATGGCGTTGTTCTCGCAGGATGCGCTGAACCCCGGCGTGCGCAAGCGCGAGGTGTTCGGCTGGGCCATGTACGACTTCGCCAACTCCGGCTACACGACGGTGGTGATCACCGCCGTGTTCGCGGCGTATTTCGTCGGGGGCATCGCGGGCAAGGCGGAGTGGGCGACGTTCGCGTGGACGGCGGCGCTCAGCACCTCGTACGCCATCGTGATGCTCACGATGCCCAGCATCGGCGCCTATGCGGACCTGCGCGCAGCCAAGAAGCGGCTGCTGGCCCTCTTCACGATCGGCTGCGTCCTGTCCACCGCCGCACTCGCGTTCGCGGGGCCGGGCAGCGTGGCGCTGGCGATCTTCCTCATCGTCGTCTCCAACACGTTCTTCGCCTACGGCGAGTCGCTCACGGCGGCTTTCCTGCCCGAGCTGGCCCGGCCCGACGCCCTGGGCAAGGTAAGCGGCTGGGGCTGGAGCTTCGGCTATTTCGGCGGCATGCTGGCCCTGGGCCTGTGCCTGGGTTATGTGATCTGGGCGCAGGGGCAGGGCATCAAGGCCGAGAGCTTCGTGCCTGTCACGATGCTGATCACCGCCGTGCTGTACGGCGCGGCCGCAATGCTGACGTTCCGGCTGCTGCGCGAGCGGGCCCAGCCCAATCCCGCCGCGCTGCGCGAGAGCGGCTTGAAGGCGTCCCTGCAGCAACTGCACGGCACCTTCCGGCAGGCGCGGCAGTTCAAGGACTTCATGTGGCTGCTGCTGTGCGCGGTCTTCTACCAGGGTGGCGTCGCCGTCGCGATCACGCTGGCGGCGATCTACGCGGAAACCGTGATCGGCTTCAAGCAGCAGGAGACGATGGTACTGATCTTCGTGCTGAACCTCGCGGCGGCCGGTGGCGCATTCGGGTGGGGCTACCTTCAGGATCGCATCGGCCACAAGATCGCACTGGCCGCGACGCTTGTGGGCTGGATCGCGGTGTGCATCATCGCCGCGTCGTCGACCACCAAGGGCCAGTTCTGGTGGGCGGCCGCGATCGCCGGCCTGTGCATGGGCTCCAGCCAGTCGGCCGGGCGTGCGATGGCCGGCATGTTCGCGCCGCGCCGGCAACTGGCCGAGTTCTACGGGCTGTGGACGTTCGCGATCCGCCTCGCCAGCATCATCGGGCCCTTGAGCTACGGCGCAATCGCCTGGGCTTCCGGCGGCAACCAGCGCCTGGCCATCCTTTCCACGACGGGCCTGTTCATCGCGGGGCTGGTGCTGCTGCTGCCGGTCAACATGGCGCGGGGCCGCGCCGCAGCGGTGGCGGCGGACCGGCTTTCAGGCGCGCAATGACAGCCAGCGCGCGGCCGCACTCTGCAGTGCATCCAGCGAGCCGGTCGCGAGAAGCTCGATCCGGCCGGTAGCAGCCGGGTCCCGCAACTGCCCGGCGGCCTCCAGAAGCCGCCGCGCCTGCCGCGCGACGGGCTCGCCCGTCTCGATCAGGCGCACGTCCGCTCCGGTGAGGGCCTGCAGTTCGGCCGACGCGAACGGGTAGTGCGTGCAGCCGAGCACCAGCGTGTCGACCTCACCGGCCCGGCTGCCGAACGGGGCCATCGCGTCCGTGTACCGTTTGCACAGCGCGGCCACCTGCGCCGCGTCGCCGGCCTGGATCGCGTCGGCGAGGCCATCGCAAGGCTGCAGCACGAACTCCGCCCGGTCCTTCAGGGCGTCGTGCAAGCCGGCGAATTTCGCGCTGGCGAGGGTGCCGCGCGTGGCCATCACGCCGATCCGCCGCGTGCGGCTGAGCGCCACCGCGGGCTTGAGCGCCGGCTCCACGCCGACCAGCGGCAGGTCCGGGTGTTCGGCGCGAACGAGATGGACAGCCGCGGCCGTGGCCGTGTTGCACGCGATGACCAACGCCTTGACAGCGTACTCATCGAGCAGCCGCTGGACGATCGCGCGCGTGCGGTCGATCACGTAGGCATCGCCGCGCTCGCCGTACGGCGCGAACCCGGTGTCGGCGAGGTACACGAAGTCCTCGGCCGGCATCTCGGCGCGCAGCGCCCTGAGGATGCTCAGGCCGCCGACGCCGCTGTCGAAGACCCCGATGGGGCTCAAGCCGCCGCGACGGGGATGTTCTTGAACTCGCCGGTAGCGATCTTCTTCTGCCACTCGGCCGGGCCGGTGATGTGGGCACTCGTGCCGCCTGCATCGACGGCCACCGTGACGGGCATGTCGACCACGTCGAACTCGTAGATGGCTTCCATGCCCAGGTCGGCGAAGCCGACCACCTTGGCCGTCTTGATCGCCTTGGAGACCAGGTAGGCGGCGCCACCCACCGCCATCAGGTACGCGCTCTTGTGCTTCTTGATCGCCTCGATCGCCACCGGGCCGCGCTCGGCCTTGCCGATCATCGCGATCAGGCCGGTCTGCGAGAGCATCATCTCGGTGAACTTGTCCATGCGGGTCGCGGTCGTCGGGCCGGCGGGGCCCACGGCTTCGTCCCTCACCGGGTCGACCGGGCCGACGTAATAGATCACGCGGTTGGTGAAGTCCACCGGCAGCTTCTCGCCCTTGGCCAGCATGTCCTGGATGCGCTTGTGCGCGGCGTCGCGGCCGGTGAGCATCTTGCCGTTGAGCAGCAGCGTGTCGCCCGGCTTCCAGCTGGCGACTTCTTCCTTCGTCAGCGCGTCCAGGTTGACCTTCTTGCTCTTCTTGTAGTCCGGCGTCCATTGGACGTTGGGCCACAGGTCGAGGCTCGGCGGATCGAGGTACACGGGGCCGGAGCCGTCCATCACGAAATGCGCATGGCGCGTGGCGGCGCAGTTGGGGATCATCGCCACCGGCTTGCTGGCCGCGTGCGTCGGGTACATCTTGATCTTGATGTCCAGCACGGTGGTGAGGCCGCCCAGGCCCTGCGCGCCGATGCCCAGCGCATTCACCTTCTCGTACAGCTCCAGCCGCATCTCCTCGGTCTTGTCCTTCGGGCCGCGCGCCAGCAGCTCGTACATGTCGATGTCGTCCATCAAAGATTCCTTGGCCATCAGCATCGCCTTTTCGGCCGTGCCGCCGATGCCGATGCCCAGCATGCCCGGCGGGCACCAGCCGGCGCCCATGGTGGGCACGGTCTTGAGCACCCAGTCGACCACCGAGTCGCTCGGGTTGAGCATCGCGAACTTGCTCTTGTTCTCGCTGCCGCCGCCCTTGGCCGCCACGGTCACTTCCAGCTTGTCGCCGGGCACCAGCTCCGTGAAGATCACTGCCGGCGTGTTGTCCTTGGTGTTCTTGCGCTCGAACTGCGGATCGGCCACGACCGAGGCGCGCAGCGTGTTGTCCGCGTGGTTGTAGCCGCGTCGCACGCCTTCGTTGATGGCCTCATGGAGGCTGCCGGTGCCAAAACCCTCGAAGCGAACGTCCATGCCGACTTTCAGGAACACGTTCACGATGCCGGTGTCCTGGCAGATCGGGCGGTGGCCCGTGGCGCTCATCTTGCTGTTGGTGAGGATTTGCGCGATGGCGTCTTTCGCCGCCACGCTTTGCTCCCGCTCGTACGCGCGCGCGAGGTGCGCGATGTAATCGGCGGGGTGGTAGTAGCTGATGTACTGGAGCGCGGCCGCGATCGATTCGGTCAGGTCGCTCTGCTTGATGGTGGTGGTCATGATGCGGGGGGTGGGTGAGGACGCTGGGTTTGCACAAGCGCCCGCAACTCTGTTACGGTGCCTGCAACCCCATATTTTGACAGCTGAACCTTACCTTTGCCATGAAGAACCGGATTGAAAAAGACAGCTTCGGACCCGTCGAGGTGCCCGCCAACCGCCTCTGGGGCGCGCAGACGCAGCGTTCCCTGCAAAACTTCAATATTTCGGGTGAACGCCAGCCGCGGGAGATCATCCGTGCCTTGACCCAGATCAAGCGTTCCTCGGCGGTGGTCAACCACCTGATGGGCCTGTTGGACGATCGCAAGGCTTCCGCCATCATCGCGGCGGCGGACGAAGTGCTGGCCGGCCACCACGATGAGGAGTTCCCCCTGGTCGTGTGGCAGACCGGCTCCGGGACCCAGACCAACATGAACGTCAACGAGGTGCTGGCCAACCGCGCGAGCGAGCTGCTCGGCGGGCCGCGCGGGGAAGGGCGCCTTGTCCACCCCAACGACGACGTGAACATGAGCCAGTCGTCCAACGATGTCTTTCCGACGGCTATGCACGTTGCCGCGGTGGATGCGATACGCAACCGCCTGATGCCTTCGCTCATGAAGCTCAAGGCGACGCTGGCCGCGAAATCGGACGAGTTCAGGGACATCGTGAAGATCGGGCGCACCCACCTGCAGGATGCAACGCCGCTTACCCTGGGCCAGGAGTTCTCGGGGTACGTGGCGCAGCTCGAACAGGCCGACCGCCACTTGCATGGTGCGTTGCCGCACCTGTGCGAGCTGGCGCTGGGGGGCACTGCCGTCGGTACCGGCCTGAACGCGCCGGCCGGCTATGCCGAAAAGGCGGCGGCGGAACTGGCGCGCCTCACGGGGCTGCCGTTCGTGACGGCGCCCAACAAGTTCGAGGTGATGGCCGCGGCCGACGCGCTGGTGCACGCCCACGGCGCGCTCAAGACCCTGGCGGCCGGCCTGATGAAGATTGCCAACGACGTCCGCTGGCTCGCGAGCGGGCCGCGCAGCGGCATCGGCGAGCTGAGCATCCCCGAGAACGAGCCGGGCTCGTCGATCATGCCCGGCAAGGTCAACCCGACGCAAAGCGAGGCGGTGACGATGCTGTGCTGCCAGGTGTTCGGCAACGACGTCGCGATCAACTTCGGTGGCGCCTCCGGCAACTTCGAGCTGAACGTGTTCCGCCCGATGATCGCCCACAACTTCCTGCAAAGCGTGCGGCTGCTGGCCGACGGGATGGCCAGCTTCAACGATCACTGCGCCGTGGGCATCGTCGCCAATCGCGAGCGCATCGCGGAACTTGTCGACCGGTCGCTGATGCTGGTGACGGCGCTCAACCCGCACATCGGCTACGACAACGCCGCGCAGATCGCGAAGAAGGCGCACAAGGAAGGCACCAGCCTGCGCGAGGCGGCGATCGCGTCGGGCTACGTCACCGCGCAGCAGTTCGACGAGTGGGTGCGGCCGGACAGGATGGTCTGATCGCGTGCTGTGTCGGCGGTGAAGCCGGGTGCGGGGGCTGGGCGGCAGAAGGAATGTGCGCGCTGGTCAAGGACGCCGGGCGGCCAACTCCGCGAATGTCCCCCGGCGCGGGCACGCCCGCTTCCTCCGCCTTTATTTCGCTGCGTTGGCCACCCGACGCCCTTGACCCCGGGTTGCGACGCTCGAACGCCCATGAAGACCGCAGGCCAGGACGGTGGGGCGCTCTGCGCAGCGAAATAAAGGCGGAGGTAGCCCGCGAGGGCGACGGGGGACATTCGCGGAGCAGAGTGCCCCGCCGGCCTGGTCCGCCAAGGCTGCTTGCCCGCCCGCGTGCCTTTGAAGGCAGCGGACTCAGAACAGTAGCCTTAGTGCTTGCGTTCCGCGATGCCCGACATGATCTTGTCGGTGTAGGCGATCGCGATGGCCGACAGCAAGAAGGTGATGTGGATCGCCGTCTGCGCGATCAGCACGCGGTCGGTGTAGTTGTCGGCGTTGATGAACGTCTTGAGCAGGTGGATCGACGAGATGCCGATAATGGCCGTCGCCAGCTTGACCTTGAGCACCGAGGCATTCACATGGCTCAGCCACTCCGGCTGGTCGGGATGCCCTTGCAGGCCCATGCGGCTCACGAAGGTCTCGTAGCCGCCCACGATCACCATGATCAACAGGTTGGAGATCATCACCACGTCGATCAACGCCAGCACCACCAGCATGATCACGGTCTCGTTGAGCGACGTGATCGGGACGGTCTGCTTGTAGCCGATGCTGGAGATCAGTGCCTGCAGCGCCGTCTGGCTGCCGAAAGCTGCTTCCAGCAGGTGGACCAGTTCGACCCAGAAGTGGAAGACATACACGGCCTGCGCGGCGATCAGGCCCAGGTAGAGCGGCAGCTGCAGCCAGCGGCTGGCGAAGATCAGCCCGGGCAGCGGGCGCATGGGGGAGCGGGGAAGCGTGGTGGGGTCTTGCATCGAGGAGGGGTTTTTACGGGTGTGCGCGATTGTAGATTTCTTGGTGCGCGGAACCCGGTTGGGGGTAAATTGGCAGGCTCGGGGCGGGGCAGCAGGGGACCCGTCAGTGGACTGTAAGTGCAAACCCTGACATTACCCAGCGAAATTCATCACCTTGCGGAGACAAAAAATGAGTGCAGTCGAGTCCATCCTCGTCGAAAACCGTGTCTTTCCCCCCAGTGACGCCACCGTGAAGGCGGCCCGGATTTCGGGCATGGAGGCCTACAACGCCCTGTGCGCGGAAGCCGAGAAGGACTTCGAGGGCTTCTGGGCCCGCCTGGCGCGCGACAACGTCGTGTGGACCAAGCCTTTCACGAAGACCCTGGACGAGTCGAAGGCGCCTTTCTACAAGTGGTTCGAGGACGGCGAGCTCAACGCCTCGGCCAACTGCCTGGACAAGCACGTCGGCACGCCGGTCGAAAACAAGACGGCAATCATCTTCGAAGCCGATGACGGCGCCGTGACCAAGGTCACCTACAAGGAACTGCTCGCCCGCGTCAGCCAGTTCGCCAACGCGCTCAAGTCGCAGGGCATCAAGAAAGGCGACCGCGTCATCGTGTACATGCCGATGACGATCGAGGGCGTCATCGCCATGCAGGCTTGCGCGCGCATCGGCGCGACGCACAGCGTGGTGTTCGGCGGGTTCTCGGCCAAAGCCCTGAACGAGCGGATCATCGACGCCGGCGCGGTGGCCGTCATCACCGCCAACTACCAGATGCGCGGCGGCAAGGAGCTGCCGCTCAAGGCCATCGTGGACGAGGGCATCGCCATGGGCGGCTGCGAATGCGTCAAGAGCGTGCTGGTGTACATGCGCACGGCCACCGCCTGCAACATGGAGGCCGGACGCGACAAGACCTTCGCCGAAGTGCTGCAGGGCCAGCCTTCCGAATGCGTGCCCGAGCCGGTCGGTGCCGAGCACCCGCTCTTCATCCTCTACACGTCCGGCTCCACCGGCAAGCCCAAGGGAGTGCAGCATTCCACCGGCGGCTTCGTGCTGTGGGCCAAGCTGACCATGGACTGGGTCTTCGACATCAAGCCGACGGATGTCTTCTGGTGCACGGCCGACATCGGCTGGGTGACGGGCCACACCTACGTGGCCTACGGCCCGCTTGCCGCCGGCGCTACCGAAGTGATCTTCGAAGGCATCCCCACGTTCCCGAACGCCGGCCGCTTCTGGCAGATGATCGAGAAGCACAAGGTTTCCGTGTTCTACACCGCGCCGACGGCGATCCGCTCGCTGATCAAGGCAGCCGAGGGCGACGAGAAGATCCATCCCAAGCGCTACGACCTCACCAGCCTGCGCATCCTCGGCACGGTGGGTGAGCCCATCAACCCGGAAGCCTGGATGTGGTACCACAAGAACGTCGGCGGCGAGCGCTGCCCGATCGTGGACACCTTCTGGCAGACCGAGACCGGCGGCCACATGATCACGCCGCTGCCGGGCGCGACGCCCACGGTGCCGGGCTCGTGCACGCTGCCGCTGCCGGGCATCATGGCCGCGATCGTGGACGAAGCGGGCCACGACATCCCGAACGGTTCGGGCGGCATGCTGGTCGTCAAGCGCCCGTGGCCGTCGATGATCCGCACGATCTGGGGCGACCCGGAGCGCTACAAGAAAAGCTATTTCCCCGACGAGATGGGCGGCAAGCTGTACCTGGCGGGCGACGGCGCCGTCCGAAGCGCGGACCGTGGTTACTTCCGCATCACCGGCCGCATCGACGACGTGCTGAACGTCTCGGGCCACCGGCTGGGCACGATGGAGATCGAATCGGCGCTGGTTTCGAAGACCGACCTCGTGGCTGAAGCCGCCGTGGTGGGCCGCCCCGACGACATGACCGGCGAGGCCATCTGCGCTTTCGTGGTGCTCAAGCGCTCGCGCCCGACCGGCGAGGAGGCCAAGCAGATCGCCAACGAGCTGCGCAACTGGGTGGCCAAGGAGATCGGGCCCATCGCCAAGCCCAAGGACATCCGCTTCGGCGACAACCTGCCCAAGACGCGCAGCGGCAAGATCATGCGCCGCCTGCTGCGCTCCATCGCCAAGGGCGAGGCGATCACGCAGGACACCTCGACGCTGGAAAACCCCGCGATCCTGGAGCAGCTGGCCGAAAAACTGTAGGCTTCACGACCACCATTGAAGAGGCCCGCATCGCGGGCCTTTTCTGTTCGGGGCCACCGTGGAACCGGGCTTCGCCGGGCCACTGGTGGCGCCCCCTGGGGGGAGGCGGCCGCAGGCCGCTTCGGGGGGAGCTTATTTTTGCGTCAACACCCAGGCCGCCAGCTTCTTGGCTTCGGCTTCGTTGACTTGGGCATTTGCCGGCATGGGCACGGGGCCCCAGACGCCGGAGCCACCCTTCATGATCTTGACGGCGAGCTTGTCGGCGGCGTCTTTCTGGCCGGCGTACTTGGCGGCCACTTCCTTGTAGGCGGGGCCTACGAGTTTCTTGTCCACGGCATGGCAGGCCATGCAGTTCTTGGCGGTGGCCAACGCCTGGTCGGCCAGCACGGGAAGGCAGGCCGCGGCGGCGACCAGCGCAAACAGGGCACGTTTCATCGTTTCCTCTCGAGTTGGGTTACATTGCTTCAACGCTATTGTAGTGAGCGCGGTTGACTCCTTTGTCATTGTCCGGTAAAGCCCGAGAGACCGCACGAAACGTCGGAGATTGACACCATGTTGTTCCTGGGCCTCGGCATCGTCCTGCTGGCATTGAAGTATTTCGAGATCGGCCCGGTGGCGATGTGGGAGTGGTGGTGGGTGCTCTCGCCCTTCGCCCTGGCCGTCGCCTGGTGGGCCTGGGCCGACTGGTCGGGCTATACCAAGAAAAAAGCGGTGGAAAAGGAAAACGATCGCAAGCAGGCGCGTATCGACAAGAGCCGCGAAGCCCTGGGCATCAAGCCCAGAAAGAAGCGCTGAGCCCGGTCAGTAGTTGTCCAGCACCGCGCCCTTGCTGGCGCTCGAGGCGTTGAACGCGAACTTCGCCTGCACGCCGCGGGTGTAGCGCGGCTTGGGCGCGGTCCACGCGGCCCGGCGCTTCGCGATCTCGGCATCGGGCACGTTCAGCTCCAGCTTGAGTTGGTGCGCGTCGATGGTGATCGAGTCGCCTTCGTTCACGAACGCGATCGTGCCGCCCGCGGCCGCTTCCGGTGCCACGTGACCCACCACCATGCCCCACGTGCCGCCGGAAAAGCGCCCGTCCGTGATCAGGCCCACGCTTTCGCCCAGGCCCGCGCCGATCAACGCGCCCGTCGGGGCGAGCATCTCCGGCATGCCCGGGCCGCCCTTGGGGCCGAGGTAGCGCAGCACCATCACGTCGCCGGCCTTGATCTTGCCGTCCAGGATCGCCTGCAGCGCCGATTGCTCGTCGTCGAACACGCGCGCCGGCCCGGTGATCACCGGGTTCTTCAGCCCCGTGATCTTGGCGACTGCGCCCTCGGGCGACAGGTTGCCCTTGAGAATGGCCAGGTGGCCGTGCTCGTACATCGGCTGGGTGATCGGGCGGATCACGTCCTGGTCCTTGCGTGGCTCGTCGGGAATGTCCTTCAGCACCTCGGCGATCGTCTGGCCCGTGATCGTGACGCAGTCGCCGTGCAGCAGGCCGGCCTTGAGCAGCATCTTCATCACCTGCGGGATGCCGCCTGCCTTGTGCAGGTCCACCGCCAGGTACTTGCCGCTGGGCTTGAGGTCGCAAAGCACCGGCGTTTTCTGGCGGATGCGCTCGAAGTCGTCGATGGTCCACTCCACGCCAGCCGCGTGGGCGATCGCCAGGAAGTGCAGCACGGCGTTGGTCGAACCGCCGGTCGCCATGATCACGGCCACCGCGTTCTCGATGGCCTTCTTCGTCACGATGTCGCGCGGCTTGATGTCTTTCTTGATGGCCTCGATCAGCACCTTGGCCGACTCCTTGGCCGAATTCATCTTCTCGTCGTGGGGGTTGGCCATCGTGGACGAGTAGGGCAGGGAAATGCCCAGCGCCTCGAAGGCCGACGACATCGTGTTGGCCGTGTACATGCCGCCGCAGGAGCCGGTGCCGGGGATTGCGCGCATCTCGATCTCGCGCAAGTCGGCGTCGCTCAGGTTGCCGGCCGAGTTCTGGCCCACGGCCTCGAACACGCTGACGATGTTCAGGTCCTGGCCCTTCCAGTGACCCGGCAGGATGGTGCCGCCGTAGACGTAGATGGCCGGCACGGTGGCGCGCAGCATGCCCATCAGGCCGCCGGGCATGTTCTTGTCGCAGCCGCCGATCACGACGACGCCGTCCATCCACTGGCCCTGCACGCAGGTCTCGATGCAATCCGAAATCACTTCGCGGCTGACCAGCGAGTACTTCATGCCCTCGGTGCCCATGGCCATGCCGTCCGAGATCGTCGGCGTGCCGAACACCTGCGCGTTGCCGCCGGCCTCCTCGATGCCCGCGATGGCCGCGTCGGCCAGCTTCTGCAGGCCGCTGTTGCACGGCGTGATCGTGCTGTGGCCGTTGGCTACGCCGACCATGGGCTTCTTGAAGTCGCCTTCCTCGTAGCCCATGGCGTAGTACATCGAGCGGTTGGGAGCGCGCGACTTGCCCTCGGTGATGTTCCTGCTGCGGCTGTTGATCGGGATGATTTTGGTGGCCATGGCTCGAAGAAAAATGGGGGAGGCCGGAAGTATGCGCCGTGCCCGTGATTCTTTCCAATCCGTTTTCCAGCTTCGATTAATATGCGGGGCGTATGAGCCGCCGGGCCGCTCCCAAGGCTCATCGCACCCCAGCACGTAGTGCGGAGGTAACCCAATGACCCAGCCCCTGGTCGAGCTGCGCCTTTGGCGCCAGTTCATTGCCGTCGCCGAAGAGCTGCACTTCGGCCGCGCGGCCCTGCGCCTGCACATGACGCAGCCGCCGCTGACCCAGGCCATCGCCCACCTGGAGCAGCTGCTGGGCGTGCGCCTGTTCGAGCGCACCAAACGCAGCGTCCAGCTCACCACGGCGGGCGAGGCCCTGCTGCCGGAGGCACGCGAACTGCTGGCCCGAGCCCTCGCGCTGCCCGCCCAAGCGCGCTCCGCCGCGCATGGCGAGGTGGGGCGGCTGCGGCTGGCCTTCGTCTCCACCGTGGGTTTCGGGCTGCTGCCGCAATGGGTGCGCGCCTTCCGCACGCTCTACCCGCAGGTCGAGTTCGAGCTGGTCGAAGCGACGGGCGACGTGCAGCTGCAGGCGCTGGAGCGCGGTGACATCGATGCGGGCTTCATGCTGCATTCCCCAGGCTTCGCCCCCGAGGGGCTGCAGCACCTGCGCATCGCGCGCGAGCCGCTCGTCGTCGCGCTGCCCGAGCACCACGCGCTGGCCACCGCGCGCAGCCTCTCGTTCGGCCCGCTGCTCCACGAGGCGCTCGTGATCTTCCCTCGGCGCATCCTGCCTTCGCTGCACGACGCGATCTTCGGCATGTACCACGCGGCGGGCCGTACGCCGCGCATTGCCCAGGAGGCGATCCAGATGCAGACCATCGTGAACCTGGTGTCCGCCGGCCTGGGCCTCGCGTGGGTGCCGGAGAGCGTCCGGCAGTTCCAGCGCCCCGGCGTGGTGTACCGGCAGGTGCCTGGCAGGAAGGCGCAGGCGGTGCCGGGCTGCGAGACGACGCTGGTGTGGCCGCACCCGGCCAATCCGACGCGCGACCGGTTCATCGAATTCGCGCGCGGCCGCCTCGCGCTGGGCCATTGATGGGCTGCGCCTGCGCGGTCGTTGCAGCACAATAGCCGCATGCTGACGTTTCCCCGAATCGACCCGGTCGCCCTGCAGATCGGCCCCATCGCCATCCACTGGTATGGCCTGACTTACCTCGCGGCGTTCGGCCTGTTCATGCTGCTGGCGATATGGCGGCTGCGCCATGAGCCGTTCGCGTCGGTCAAGGGCCCCGGCGCCTGGAGCCGCAAGGATGTGGAGGACATGCTCTTCCTCGGCGTGCTCGGGGTGGTGGTGGGCGGGCGCCTGGGCTACTGCCTGTTCTACAAGCCCGGCTATTACCTCATGCACCCGCTGGAGATCTTCTTCGTCTGGCAGGGCGGCATGAGCTTCCACGGCGGCATGCTGGGCGTGATCGCCTCGCAGTGGTGGTTCGCGCGCTCGCGCAGCAAGCCGTTCTGGCAGGTCATGGACTTCATCGCCCCTTGCGTGCCCACCGGCCTGGCGGCGGGCCGGGTCGGCAACTTCATCAACGGCGAACTCTGGGGCCGTGCCGCCGATCCGTCGCTGCCGTGGGCGATGATCTTCCCGCAGAGCGGCTCGCTGGTCCCGCGCCACCCGTCCCAGGTGTACCAGTTCCTCATGGAGGGGCTGCTGCTCTTCATCGTGCTCTGGATCTACGCCCGCAAGGAGCGCAAGCAAGGTCAGGTCGCCGCGGTGTTCCTTATCGGCTACGGCGTGCTGCGCTTCGTGGCCGAGTACTTCCGCGAGCCCGACGCGCACCTGGTCTGGCTGCAGCAGTCTACCGGCTTGTCGATGGGCCAGTGGCTGTGCATCCCCATGATCGTGGTTGGCATCGCACTGTGGCTGTGGTTCGGCCGCCGGCCGCTCGCCGTGCCCGCGAAGGCCAGGTAGTTTCCCCGGGGTTCGGTAGTTTCCACGCGGTCGCGCCCACAGCGGGGCGGATCCGCTCCATAATTACCCGTAATTATTGAAAATTACAAATCGCAGAGCCGCCCATGCGCCTGGTCCACAACTCCCTGCACGATGAAGTCGCCGCGCAACTGCGCGACCGGATCTTCGCGGGCGAGCTGCTGCCCGGCACGTTCCTGGACGAGGCCCGGCTGGCCGAGGAGTTGCAGATCTCGCGCACGCCCCTGCGCGAGGCGCTGAAGGTGCTGACGGCCGAAGGCCTGGTGCGCCACGAGCCGCGCCGCGGCTGCTTCGTCAACGAAGTGACCGAGCAGGACCTCGACGAGATCTTCCCCGTGATCGCGTTGCTGGAAGGCCGCTGCGCGCGCGAAGCTGCGACCAATGCCACCGACGCGGACCTGCTCGACCTCGAGGCCCTGCACGACAAGCTCAACCGCCACGCCAGGGCGAAGCGCATCAACGATTACTACACCGTCAACTTCGCGATCCACGAGGCCATCATCACGCTGGCCCGCAACCGCTGGCTGGCGCAGGTGATCGGCGACCTGCGCAAGATCGTCAAGCTCTCGCGGCTGCAACAGCTGCACGCACCCGGACGCCTGGAGCAGAGCCTGAGCGAGCACATGGCCGTGTTCGCCGCGTTGAAGGCGCGCGACCCCGAGGGCGCGGAGGCGGCGATGCGCACCCACCTCACACGCCAGCGTGAGGCCTTGCGCGGCATCGCCCGCGCGCAGAAATCGAGGCTGGTGCCATGAGCCGCAGGGCCGCTCGCAAGGCTCGTGACACCTCAGCACGCTGTGCGGAGGTCACCCGGTGAACTCGAACAACTGGCTTACTCGCAGCGTCGCGCTGCTGCGGCCCGCCCTGGAGCCCAAGGTGGCGTCCCTGTCCGCGGCCGGAGAGGTCGCCGCCGGCGGCGGCCGCTCCACCCGCGAGCGCCTGAAGGCCACGCTGCGCCGCCACCAGGAGGCGCTGTCGCCGCGCGTGCTGCGCCGCACGCTCACCGAGCTGCAAGCGATCATCGACCCGCAGGTGAGCGAAGTCGAAGGCGGGCGCCGTGCCAGGGGCGTGGCCGGCTGGTACACCCAGGCCACGCCCGAGCAGCGCCGCGATTGCTGGCTGCTCATGAGCGAGCAGTTCGCGCCCGACCCGAAGAAGATCCAGGCGATGCGCGCGCAATACGAAGCCGCGCAGGGCACGCCGGAGGAAGGGCAGGCCGAGATCCGCCTGCGCAAGGCCTTCGTCTCGCCGCGCACGCGGCTCCTGCAGCGCTTCGCGGTGTTCCCCGAGGGCATGCGGTTCCTGGTGGACATGCGCGCCGAACTGCTGCCCCACCTGAAGGGCGACAAGCGCCTGCTGGCGCTCGATGCCGAACTGGAGAACCTGTTCTCGACGTGGTTCGACGTGGCGTTCCTCGAGCTGCGGCGCATCAGCTGGGACTCCCCCGCGTCGCTCATCGAAAAGCTGATCAAGTACGAGGCGGTGCACGACATCCGCAGCTGGGGCGACGTCAAGAATCGCCTGGACAGCGACCGGCGCTGCTATGGCTTCTTCCATCCACGCCTGGACAGCGAGCCGCTGATCTTCGTCGAGGTGGCGCTGATGGACGAGATGGCGGAATGCATCACGCCGCTGCTGGACGAAGCGGCCGCGCCGAGCGACCTCGGCAAGGCCACCACGGCCATCTTCTATTCGATCAGCAACACCCAGCCCGGGCTGCGCGGCGTGAGCTTCGGAGATTCGCTCATCAAGCGGGTGGTGGAGACGCTCAAGGGCGAGTTCCCCAAGCTCAAGACATTCGCGACGCTGTCGCCGGCCCCCGGGTTCAGGCCGTGGCTGGCCAAGAACGCAGCCGCGATGCTGGAGAAGCTGGCCGCCAAGCAGCGCGCCGAACTGGGCCGGGCCCTGGGCGGCCAGCCCACGGGGGAGCACCTGCTGGCCGCCTTCGACAAGCCGCTCGAGCTGGATGCGAAGTCGCCCGTGCGGCTCATGCTGATGCGCTGCGCCGCACAGTACCTCGGCCGCGAGGCGAATGAAGGCAGGCCGCTCGACCCCGTGGCGCGTTTCCACCTCGGGAACGGCGCGCGCATCGAGCGCATCAACTGGGCCGGCGACCCGTCGCCCAAGGGCGTCAAGCAATCTTATGGCCTCATGGTCAACTATTTGTACGACCTCAAGCGCCTGGGCAAGCACCGAGCGATGTTCTCGCAGGGACAAATCCCGATTTCGGGCGCCATCGAAGACCTGTATCTTTGAGCGTTTTTTGCCGACACATCCATAACGAAGGAGACAAGACCCATGAATCACAGCCTTTCCCGGCGTGACGTGTTGCGAGCGGCCGCCGCAGCCGGAGCCGTTTCGCTCACCCCGTTCGCACGAGCGCAAGCCTGGCCGGCCAAGCCCGTGATGATGGTGGTGCCGTTCCCGGCCGGCGGCGGCACGGACGCGTTCGGGCGGCCGCTGGCGGCCCAGTTCGCCAAGCAGACCGGCAAGCAGCTCGTGATCGACAACAAGGGCGGCGCCGGCGGCACCGTGGGCGCCAGCGTGGCCTCGCGCGCCGCGGCCGACGGCTACAACCTGTTCATGGGCGCTGTGCACCACACCATCGCGCCCTCGATGTACCCCAAGCTCGACTACGACCTGGAGAAGGATTTCATCCCCCTCACGCTCGTGGCCAGCGTGCCGCAGGTGGTCGTGGTCAACCCGCGCCGCATCGAATCGCCGAACTTCAAGGAGTTCCTCGAACTGGTTCGCAGGAACCCCGGCAAGTACAACTATGCGTCCGCGGGCAGCGGCACGTCGCACCACCTCGCCGGCGAGTTGTTCAAGCAGCAGACGAAGACATTCATCACCCACATCCCCTACCGGGGCGCCGGGCCCGCGCTGCAGGACCTGATTTCCGGCAACGTGGACATGATGTTCGACGGCCTGGGCTCGTCCGCTGCGCACATCAAGGGCGGCCGCATCAAGGCGCTCATGGTGTCCGGCGCGAAGCGCAACCCGGCCTTCCCGGACGTGCCGAGCGCCGCCGAAGTGGGCTTGCCGGACTACACCGTCACCACCTGGTACGGCCTGTGGGCGCCCAAGGGCACCCCGGCCGACGCCCAGGCACGGATCGTGGAAGAGGTGCGCAAGGCCGTCACGTCCGACGAGCTCAAGGCGATCTGGGCCAACCAGGGCGCGGAGTTCCCGAACCTCAGCCAGCAGCAGTTCGCCTCGTTCGTCAGCGCCGAGGTCAAGCGCTGGGCCGGCGTCGTCAAGGCCTCCGGCGCCAAGCTGGAATAAACGCATCATGCCGGGACAGGTTCTCTTCGCCGACGACGGGCCGATTGCGCTCGTTACCCTGTCCCATCCCGGCAAGCTCAACGCCATGTCGCGCGCGATGTGGCGCGAGCTGCGCGCGGTGTTCCAGCGCATCCACGAGGGAACGCAATGGCGCTGCGCCCTTGTTCGCGGCGAAGGCGGCGCCTTCTGCGCGGGGGGCGACATTTCCGAGTACCCGTCGTTCCGCTTCGATGAAGCCGCGCTGCGCGACTTTCACGAGGAGGACGTGTGGGGCGGCCTGGCGTCGATCCTGGACTGCGACGTGCCCGTGGTGGCCCAGATCGACGGGCCCTGCATGGGCGCCGGCATGGAGATCGCCAGCTGTTGCGACCTGCGCATCGCCGGGGAGTCCTCGAAGTTCGGCGCACCCATTGCCAGGCTGGGATTTCCGATGGCGCCGCGCGAGGCCGACGTCGTCGCCCGCGCCACCGGCGAGCTGACGGCGCGCGAAATGCTGCTGGAAGCCGCCGTGCTGAGCGCCGCGGAAATGAAGGTCCGCGGCTTCCTGAACCGCGTGACGCCCGACGGCGAGACGGCCGCGCAGGCGCTGGCCAGCGCGCAACGCATTGCGGCGCTGTCGCCGCAGGCCGCGCGGCTGAACAAGCGCGGCCTGCGCGCGCTGCGCGTTGGAGCGGGGGTGGCGGATGCGTACCACTACGCCGACAGCGACGAGCACCGCGAGGGCATTGCGGCATTCCTGGAGAAGCGCAAAGCCGCTTTCTGAGCGCGGCGGGCCTTGCCAAAGCTACGAGAAGAATCCATGCACAACCAGAACCTCTTTGCCGCGCTGCGGGCAGCTTTCCCGAAGGACCTCGACGCCGCCGCGGTGGAAACCGACGACGGGCTGGTGTATTCCTGGCGCGACCTGGACCGGGCGACCGCCATGATCGCCAACCTGCTGGCCGGCTTGAAGCTGCCGGAGGGCTCGCGCATCGCGGTGCAGGTGGAAAAGTCGGTCGAGGCCATGATGCTCTACCTGGCCACGCTGCGCGCGGGCTATGTCTTCCTGCCGCTGAACACGGCGTACCAGAGCGCCGAGATCGAGTACTTCGTCGGCAACGCCGAGCCGGCCGTGGTGGTGTGCACGGGCAAGAACTTCGGCTGGGTCAGCAAGATCGCCTTCAAGGCCGGCACCCAGCACGTGTTCACGCTCAACGATGACCGTACGGGCTCGCTCCTCGAGCGAGCCACGCATTGCAGCGACCGTCATACCATCGCCGTGAAGGGCGAGGACGACCTGGCGGCCATTCTCTACACCAGCGGCACGACGGGGCGCAGCAAGGGCGCGGAGCTCACCCACGGCAACCTGCTGTCGAATGCGCGGGTGCTCAGGGACTACTGGGGCTGGAAGCCCGGCGACGTCCTGATCCACGCCTTGCCGATCTTCCATGTGCACGGCCTGTTCGTGGCCTTGCACGGCGCGCTGCTGAACGGCAGCAGGATGATCTGGTTCGGCCGGTTCGACCCGAGGAGGGTGATCGAGCGGATGCCCGATGCCACCGTGTTCATGGGGGTGCCCACGCTCTATACGCGCATGCTGGCGGAACCGGGCCTGGACAAGGGCGCTGCGCGCAACATGCGCCTTTTCATCTCCGGCTCGGCGCCGCTGCTGATCGAGACCTTCAATGAATGGAAGGAGCGCACCGGCCACACCATCCTGGAGCGCTACGGCATGAGCGAGACCATCATGCTCACCTCCAACCCGTACGTCGCGAAGGATGGCGAGCGGCGCGGCGGCACCGTCGGTTTCCCGCTGCCGGGCGTCGGCGTGCGCGTGCGCGGCGACGATGGCAGGCAGGTGCCGGCCGGCGAGATCGGCAACATCGAAGTCAAGGGGCCCAATGTGTTCAAGGGCTACTGGCGCATGCCCGAGAAGACGAAGGAGGAATTCACGGCCGACGGTTGGTTCAAGACCGGCGACGTGGGCAAGATCGACGCGCTCGGCTACGTGACCATTGTCGGGCGCAGCAAGGACCTGATCATCAGCGGCGGCTACAACGTCTACCCGGCCGAGATCGAAGGCTACATCAACGACATGCCCGGCGTGGCCGAAAGCGCGCTGGTGGGCGTGCCGCATCCGGACTTCGGCGAAGTGGGCGTCGCGGTGGTGACTGCCAAACCGGGCGCCCAGCTGGACGGCGACAGGATCGTGGCGGGCCTCAAGTCGCAGCTGGCCAATTTCAAGATTCCCAAGCGCTGCTTCGTCGTCGACGAACTGCCGCGCAATACCATGGGCAAGGTGCAGAAGAACCTCTTGCGCGAGAAACACAAGCAATTGTTTTCCTGAGCTCGGCGGCCCGACACTGCTGGGTCGGGCGAGGGCGCCCAGACTCAAGAACTTGTCCTACATCCGGGGTTTCCTGCTGACGATATCGTTTGCAGCTATTGGTGCTGCGCAACAATTTTCCGGCCCACGGCCCCCCAGGCGCAGCCCGCAAAGCAAGCGCCTACAAGGAGAGGAATACCGTGAAGATTGCCCAGGTTGCGCCCCTGTATGAAAGTGTTCCCCCGCGCGCCTATGGGGGGACCGAGCGTGTCGTTTCCTACCTGACCGAAGCCCTGGTGGAAATGGGCCACGACGTGACGCTCTTCGCGAGCGGCGACTCCGTGACGATGGCCAACCTCGTGGCCGTCGTGCCCATGGGGCTGCGGCTGGATGCCCGCCGGCCCGACCCGCTGGTGTGGCACACCATCATGATGGACATGGTGCTCAAGGAGGCATCGGATTTCGACATCATCCACTTCCACACCGATGTGCTGCAGCTCTCGCTGGTGGGCCAGTGCCGCACTCCCTGCGTTTCCACGCCGCATGGCCGGCTGGACCTGCCGGACCTGAAGCCGCTGTTCCAGCGCTTCGGCAACCATCCGATGACGTCGATCTCCAACAGCCAGCGCGCACCCGCGCCGTGGGCCAACTGGCGCGCGACCGTCCACCACGGCTTGCCGCTGGGTCTGTATTCGCTGCACACCGAGCCGCAGGACTACTTCGCTTTCGTCGGCCGCATCTCGCCCGAGAAGCGCTGCGACCGCGCCATCGAGATCGCCAAGGCCTGCGGCATCCAGCTGCGCATCGCCGCCAAGGTGGACGCGGCCGACCGTGAGTACTTCGAGTCCACGATCGAGCCGCTGCTGGACGACTCGCTGGTGACGTATATCGGCGAGATCGGCGACCACGAGAAGAACGAGTTCATCGGAAACGCCCGGGCCCTGTTGATGCCGATCGACTGGCCGGAGCCGTTCGGCCTGGTGATGATCGAAGCCCTGGCCTGTGGCACGCCGGTGATCGCCTACGCCCACGGCTCGGTACCCGAGGTGCTGGACAACGGCGTGACGGGCTTCATCGTGGAGAACCAGGAGCAGGCGATCGCCGCCGCGAAGAACATCTCGCGCATCGACCGGCGCCGCTGCCGGCAGGTGTTCGAGCAGCGTTTCGCCGCGCCCGTGATGGCCCGGCGCTACCTGGAGGTCTACCGCGAGCTGGTGGACGAGCGAATCCCCGCCTAGGCGGCTCACAGCCGGGCGTGACGCCGGGCAGGAAGGTCGGCAATGCCGCAGAAGATCCAGATCGGCGACAAATGGTACGTGGCCGCGACGGCGGCCAACACGGAGGAGCAGCCGCAAGTCCTCAAGAACGACCAGACGTTCGCCATGTTCGACCGTTTCGGCGACATCCAGGTGCTGGCCCCCGGCAAGGAGGGGCTGTACCACAACGACACCCGCTTCCTCTCGCACCAGGAGCTCACCATCGATGGCGTGCGCCCGCTGCACCTGGGCTCGTCGGTGGAGGAGTCCAACAGCCTGCTGGTCATCGACTTGATGAACCCGGACCTGCCGGAACGCGCCGGCCGGGGCGCCCTGTTGAAGGGGACGCTCCACATCTTCCGCGCCAAGCTGCTGTGGCAGGGCGTTTGCCACGAGCACATCCGCGTGACGCACCACGGCAGCGAGCGCACGGCGGTGCGCCTGGAGTTCACCTTCGACGGGGACTTCGTGGACCTGTTCGAGGTGCGGGGCATGAAGCGCGAGAAGCGCGGCGAACGGCTGCCGCCGGAGGTCAGCGCCGCCGAGGTGGTGATGCCCTACATGGGCCTGGACCGCCGGGCGCGGCGCACGCGCGTGCATTTCGAGCCCACGCCCTCGGCCATCGATGCGGGCCGCGCCTCGTTCGAGCTGCAGCTGGACCCGGGTACCGAACACCACCTCTACTGCACGGTGATCTGCGAGGCCGACGGCGAGCCGGTGCCCGACCGGGTCTCGTACGAGGCCGCGCTGCGCGAGAACAATGCCGCGCGGCGGACCTGGCTGGGCGGGCACTGCACCGTGGTCACTTCCAACCCGCTGGTCAACCTGTGGCTGGACCGCTCGGTGTCCGACCTGTCGATGCTGACCACGATGCTGCCCACCGGGCCGTACCCGTTCGCGGGCGTGCCCTGGTATTCGACGACCTTCGGGCGCGACGGCATCATCACCGCCCTGGAGTTCCTCTGGGTCGATCACTCGCTCGCGCGCGGCGTGCTCACTTTCCTGGCGGAGACGCAGGCGACCCAGGTAGACCGCCAGAACGACGCCGAGCCGGGCAAGATCCTGCACGAGGCCCGCCACAGCGAAATGGCGCTGACGCGGGAGATCCCGTTCGGCCGCTACTACGGCTCGGTGGATTCCACGCCGTTGTTCCTCGTGCTGGCAGCCGCCTACCTGAGGCGCACGGGCGACATGGCGCTGATCCGCAAGATCTGGCCCAACATCCAGGCGGCGTTGCGCTGGGTGGACGAATGGGGCGACGCCGACGGCGACGGCTTCGTGGAATATGCGCGCCGTAGCGACGAGGGGCTGGTGCAGCAGGGGTGGAAGGACTCGCACGATTCGATCTTCCACAGCGACGGGGCATTGGCCGAGGCGCCGATCGCGCTGTGCGAGGTGCAGGGCTACGTGTACGAAGGCAAGCAGGGCGTCGCAGAGATCGCGCGCCGCATGGGCGACGCGAGGCTGGCGCAGCAGCTGGAGCAACAGGCCCGGGAGCTGCGAGAGCGCTTCCAGGCCGCCTTCTGGTGCGAGGAGATCGGCAGCTATGCCATCGCGCTGGATGGCCACAAGCGCCAGTGCAAGGTGCCCTCGTCGAACGCCGGCCATACGCTGTGGAGCGGCATCGCATCGCCCGAGCATGCGCAGCGCATCATCGACGGCCTGATGGGCCATACCTTCTTCAGCGGCTGGGGCATCCGCACCATCGCCAGTGGCGTGCCGGGCTACAACCCCATGTCGTACCACAACGGCTCGATCTGGCCGCACGACAACGCGATGATCGCCGCGGGCATGGCGCGCTACGGCCGCACGGAAGCCGCGATGGAATTGCTGTCCGCCACCTTCGATGCCAGCCTCCATTTCGACGCGAACCGGCTGCCGGAGCTGTTCTGCGGCTTCCCGCGCCGCTCGGGCGCCGGCCCGACGCTGTACCCGGTGGCGTGCTCGCCGCAGGCGTGGGCCGCCGCAGCGGTGTTCGGCATGCTGCAGGCCTGCCTGGGCCTGGAACTGCATGCGGAGCAAGGCGAGATCGTCCTTCAAAGGCCGCGCCTTCCGGCCTTCATCGACTGGATCCGCATCTCGCGGCTGGGCGCGCCCGGACCTAGCGCCGACCTGCTGCTGCAGCGCTACGAGCGCAACGTGGGCATCGAGGTCGTGCGCAAGGACGCGGACGTGCGCGTCACGGTTGTTGCCTAGACTGGGCGCCTGCGCTGGTCAATGACGCCGGGCGGCCAACTCCGCGAATGTCCCCCGGCGCGGGCACGCCCGCTTCCTCCTCCTTTATTTCGCTGCGTCGGCCACCCGACGCCCTTGACCCGGGGTGCGACGCTCGAACGCCCATGGAGACCGCAGACCAGGACGGTGGGGCGCTCTGCGCAGCGAAATAAAGGAGGAGGTAGCCCGCAAGGGCGACGGGGGACATTCGCGGAGCAGAGTGCCCCGCCGGCCTGGTCCCGCCAAGGCTGCTTGCGCAATCGGCATGACGAAACCTCTTCTGTCGCGGACTCCTAGGCGACAGGGGCGCACGGAAGTCCTTGACGCAGATCATGCCGGCAGGCGATGCACGCCCCTAAGCTGGTTTTCGTGAATTTCGAACCCTCGCCCACCGCCACCGAGTGGCTGCAGAAACTGCAGGCCTTCATCGACCGCTACCTGCTGCCGTACAACGGCGCGTGGCACCGCTGCGCGCTCGACGGCGTCGCGCCCCCTTTCATGGACGACCTGAAGATGCTGGCGCGGGAGGAGGGCCTGTGGAACCTGTGCCTGCCCGGCCTGCGCGAAGACGAGCCGGGCACGCGCCTGTCCAACCTGGACTACGCGCCGCTGGCCGAGGCGATGGGGCGCCTGCCCTGGTCGGCCGAGGTGTTCAACTGCAGCGCGCCCGACAGCGGCAACATGGACCTGCTGCAGCGCCATGCCACGCCCGCGCAGCGCCGCGACTGGCTGGTGCCGCTGCTCGAAGGAAACATCCGTTCCGCCTTCGCGATGTCGGAGCCGGACGTCGCCTCGTCGGACCCCACCAACCTGCAGACCGAGGTGCGGCGCGAAGGCGGCGAACTGGTGGTCAACGGCCGCAAGTGGTTCATCAGCGGCGCCGCGCACCCGAACTGCAAGCTGCTGGTGGTGATGTGCCGCAACGCCGACGAAGACGCGGCGGAGGGAAGGCATGCCGGCCACAGCATGGTGCTGGTGCCCCTGGACGCGCCGGGCGTGAAGGTGGTGCGCAACATCGCGATCATGCAGCACCACTCGCCCGAAGGGCATTGCGAAATCCTGCTGCGCGACGTGCGCGTGCCGGTGGCCAACCTGCTCGGCGGCTGGGGCGAGGCGTTCAGGATGGCGCAGGCCCGCCTGGGGCCGGGCCGCATCCACCATTGCATGCGCACGATCGGCCAGTGCGAGCTGGCGCTGGAGCTGGCCTGCGACCGCGCGCTGGAGCGCCGCGCCTTCGGCAAGTACCTGGCCGACCAGTCCAACGTGCAGGACTGGATCGCGCAATCGCGCCTGGAGATCGACCAGGCGAGGCTGCTGGTGCTGCGCGCCGCGTGGAGCCTGGACCAGGCCGAGCGTTCGACGCGCTTTCGCTCCGACATTGCGGCGATCAAGGTCGTCGCCGGGCAACTGCAGACGCGCGTGGTCGACCGGGCGATGCAGATCTTCGGCGCGATGGGGATGTCGCCCGATACGCCGTTGGCGTGGCTGTGGACGTGGGGCCGGGCCTTGCGCTTCATGGACGGGCCGGACGAGGTGCACCTGCGCACCGTGGCGCGGCAGGAGCTGGCACGGGCGAAGGAGCGCGGAGGTTCGTCGTCGGTGTACTTCACGACGCCCGAGCAGATGGACGCGCCGCCGCGAATCCGGTAGATTCGTTTTCGTTCCTGCCTCGAGACCCCCTGGCGCCGGCGCCTGGAGGCATGCCGCCATGACAACGCCGAACATCAACGTTCGTCCCCTCACGCCCGCCCGCTGGGCGGACCTCGAAGCGGTCTTCAACGCCCGGGGATGCTCGGTCGCGCGCGGCTGCTGGTGCATGTACTACCGCGTCAGCGGCAAGGGCGGGCTCACCCGGCCGGGTGAAACGCAGCGTGGCCGCAGCAAGGACGCACTCAAGCGCCTGGCCGCGAAGGACCCGCCGCCCGGCCTGATCGGCTACCGGGGCAAAACACCGGTGGGCTGGATCTCCCTGGGGCCGCGGCAGGACTATGCCAAGCTGGCGATGTCGCCCGTGATGAAGCCGGTGGACGACGAGCCGGTCTGGTCCGTGGTCTGCTTCGTCGTGCCTTCGGAGCATCGCCGGCAGGGCGTCGCGCGGGCACTGCTCGCGGGCGCCGCGGAATACGCCAGGAAGCGCGGGGTCCGGCTGCTCGAGGCTTATCCGGTGGACAAGGCCGCGGCGCCCGACAGCGAGTCCTCCTGGTTCGGCTCGAAGGCGATGTTCGACGAGGCCGGCTTTGGCGAGGTCGCCCGGCGCAAGCCGGCGCGGCCGGTGGTCCGCCTGGACCTATCGCCCAACGGTCAGCGATGATGGGCTGGCCCTGGACCAGCTAGCAGCCGCTCGAAATCCGCGTCGAATCTATCCCGGTTGCATCCGCGGCTTGCAGCCTCATTTCACACCGCGCCGCCTCATCATTTCTTCGCCCATCGCGGCGATCGCGCTATCGTCCAGCAGTTTGGCCGCCGCCGGATACGCCAGCTGCTCTTCGGCCTCGATGTGGTCGGCGTAGATCGCCGCGAACATGTCGAGCGCGGCCTCGTGCTGAGGCGACAGCGCCGCCAGCTCCCCCGCCGCGATGGCGGCCAGCACCTCGCGGGCCTTGCCCCAACGCGCCTCCATCTGCAGGTGGTCCTGCTGGAGCTTGCACACCAGCGCCATCGTTTCGGGGTCGCCCTGCGCGATCAGCGGCGGGAACACGTGCAGTTCCTCGTCGTGGTGGTGCTGGGGCGCGGCCTGGTCGAAGTAGCGCATCACGTCCTGCGCGGCCTTGCGGGCGTCGGTGTCTGCGCCGTTCTTCGCCAGGTGGTCGCGCAGCCGGCCCAGCAGCTTGAGCATGCGGTCCACCCGCTCGTGGCAGGCGGCCAGCATCTCGAAAGGCTGCTCGAACGTCGCGGCGGGCGCCGCCGTGAGCGATGACATGCGGATGGGTTGGCTCATGGTGTTGTGTCTCTATTCGGGGCCGAGCGTGCTGACGAACCGGTCGGGCTCGGGCCGCGCACGCGCGGGCTTGCGCCGGACGGCGGTGCCGATGCTCACGAAGCACACGGCATGCTCAGTGTCGCGCAGCGCAAACAGGTGGCGCAACCCCTTCGATCCCATGGCCTTGCCACTCGTCAACGCCGAGCCGAATCCCTGCGCCGTGGCCATCAGCAACATGTTCTGGATGGCGCTGCCGGCGGAGATGTAGCGTTCGGGCGGCGGGATCTCGTCGCCGGGCGGTCCGGTGTCCACCACCGCGAGCATGAGGGTGGGGGAGCGGAAGGCCTTCTCGCGGGCCTGCTCGAGCTGGTCGGCGCCGGCCAGCGGGTCGCGCTCGCGCAGCGAGGCGGCGAACACTTCGGCCAGGCGCTCGCGCTGCGATGCGGGAATGAGCACGAAGCGCCAGGGCAGGCGCTCGTTGTGGTCGGGCGCGGCTGCGGCGGCGCGGAACATCTGGTCCAGCTGCGATTCGT
Organism: Ramlibacter sp.; assembly: GCA_030695945.1. Taxonomy (GTDB): domain Bacteria; phylum Pseudomonadota; class Gammaproteobacteria; order Burkholderiales; family Burkholderiaceae_C; genus Ramlibacter. The sequence goes on along the minus strand of JAUYOG010000050.1, from coordinate 81,045 downwards.
CCGGGCCGGGTTCCGCCAGCCGCTTGGGCAGGATGGTCTGGCGATGCGCCATCAGCGCCGCGGCATTCAGCGCGGCGGTGGGCGGCTCAGCCGGGGCGGCCGTCGGCGCGGGGGCGTCCATACCATGATCCATATCTGAGGCCCCAGATTAGCATGAGGACCGCCCACAACAAGGCCGCCGCCGTGAGCAAGGGCTGCACCGGCCATGAGGGCACGGCCGCCGCGATGCGCAGCAACGTGGCGGCCTGCAGCAGCCAGAACAGGCTCCACATCAGGTCGTCGGCGACAACGGACCGGCCGGCGTGGCCGCAGCTGACGCGTGTCACCATCGCCAGCATCAGCGAGCCCAGGGCGCCCATCGTGATCGCATGCAGCGGGGCCAGCGGCAACACGGCACTGCCCGAAGGCCGGCCCAGCAATTGCGAAGCGCCGCCCAACGCCAGGCCCAGCCCCAGCCACAGGAAGCCCAGGTGCAGCATCGCGAGCAACCGGACCCGCAGGCTCTTGAAGAGGCCCCACAAGACGGCCAGCCACAGCAGCACGGCACCCGCCCCAAGCTCGAGCACGCCGCGCACGACCTGCCACGCCGCGTCGCCGGGGAAGGCGGCGTCGAGCCAGCCGGCGCAAGCCTCGAACGCCGCGACGCCCAGCATGAGCGCCAGGACCGAGGACGGCCGCCAGCCTTGAACCGTCGGCATCGGGGGAACGGAGAAGAAGGGGATCATGCGGTGCGCGACGGTGACGAACACCACGACGATGAACCCCCAAAGCCCGGTGAGCGTGAACAGGCGCGCTGCGGCTCCGGCGCCGGTGAGTACTGAAGCGCCGACGCCGGCGAGGCACACGCAGCCGACGACAAGGGCGGCGCCCACCACCCTGGCGTGCATGCGATCCTCCTCGCGGCTGGCGGCAATGAGGCGCCAGAACATCGCGGTCATGCCACCGAGGCCGAGGACCACGAGCGACAGGCCGGTGGCGGCGAAAGCGGCATGCACGTGGCTGCCGGCCAGCCACGCGAACCAGCCCGCCACCTGAGCCAGCAGCGCGGGCGCGAGGCGCCGCGCCGAGGGGCCGCTCACGCGCAGCCACTTGGGGCCGGCCGTGAAGAGGAAACCGGAGAAAAAGAGCGGCATGAAGCCGAACGTCATCACCGCCGCGTGCACCAGGGAGGGCGAGACGGCATACGGAAGGTCCAGCCCGGCGCCGCTGCGCTGCAGCTGCACCGCCGCCCACCAGAGGCCGGCGGCGAGCAGCACCACCATGGCCAGGAAGAAGCCCAGCCTGTGGGGTGCCTGCAGCAGGTGGCGCCAGTGCCAGGCGCGAGAGGGTGGGGCGGCGGCTGAGCCGACGCTCATCCGCAGGCGCCGACGTGCCCGCACTGGGTGCAGTAGTCGCAGCCGTCCTTGCGGATCATGGCGTGCGCGCCGCACTCGGGGCACTTGGCGCCCGCCATGATGGCAGGCGGGGGTGCAGGAACTTCATTGGAGGTGTCGGACCCGACCGCGCCGTTCTTCGCGGCGATGATGTTCTGGATGGCGTACGCGATGGCGGCCACTTCCGAGTCGTGCCACAGCGGCACCTGGGTGCCGTCGGCCTTCTTGTACACGCCCAGGCGCACCGGGCCGCGGTCCCAGGCGACCTTGCGCATGTCGGCCAGCGCGCGGTCCAGGAAGCCGCCGCGCGCGGAGAGCGACAGCAGCCGCATGCTGGCAGTCACCCATTGCTGCGATTCGCCCGTCTGCCCCACCGGCATGAAGAACTCGATCGCGCGATGCCGCCCGTCGGGCAGTTTCAGGAAGGAAACCACGAGGTACAGGTGCTGCTTGCCCTGCTGGGTCCAGTATTCGATCTTCTCGGCGACGGCCGGCAGCTCCCCCTTCGGGCGCTTGGCGATGACCATGCGCATCGGGTCTTCGGTGACCGGCGGAACGACCGCAGCCGGCGCCGGTGTGTCCACCTGCAGTACCGCACCGACGATGCTGTTGGGCCGGTAGGTGGCCAGGCCCTTGAGCCCGGCCTTCCAGCCCTGGCGGTACAGGTCCTTGAAGTCGTCGTAGGCGTAGTCGACCGGCACGTTCACGGTCTTGGAGATCGCGGTGTCAATGAAGGGTTGCACCGCCTTCATCATGGCGATGTGGCTGGCCGCGTCCATCTCCATCGCGGAGACGAAAAAGCGCGGCAGCTGGGCGGAGTCGCCGCCCAGCGCGCGGTACAAGCGCCAGGCGTGGTCTTCCACGTCGTATTCGGTGGTGGTGCCGTCGCCTTCGCGCTTCCTGCGGCGATAGGTCCACGAGAACGCGGGCTCGATGCCGTTGGACGCGTTGTCCGCGAACGCCAGGCTCACGGTACCGGTCGGTGCGATCGACAGCAGGTGGCTGTTGCGGATGCCGTGCTTGCGAATGGCGGCCTTCAGCGGCGCGTCCAGGCGGCTGGCGAAAGTGCCTTCTTCCAAATACTTCGCGGCGTCGAAGGAGGGGAACACGCCCTTTTCCTTGCCGAGCTCGATCGAAGCCGCGTAGGCGGCGTCGCGCATGCAGCGCGTGATGCGCACGGCCATGTCGCGGCCCGCTTCCTCGTCGTAGCGCAGGCACAGCATCGCCAGCGCATCGCCCATGCCGGTGAAGCCGACGCCGATGCGCCGCTTCGCCTGCGCTTCGGCCTGTTGCTGCGGCAGGGGCCAGAACGTGAGGTCGAGGACGTTGTCGAGTGCGCGTACCTGCACCGCGACCGAGGCCGCGAACGCGTCGAAGTCGAATTCCGGCGCGCCGCCGAAGCCGAAGGGCTGGCGCACGAAGCGCGTCAGGATGATGGGGCCGAGGTCGCAGCAGCCGTAGGAGGGCAGCGGCTGCTCGCCGCAGGGATTCGTCGCCGCGATGCTCTCGCAATAGCGCAGGTTGTTGTCGCGGTTGATGGTGTCGGGAAACAGGATGCCGGGCTCGGCGAAGTCGTACGCCGACTTCATCACCGTGTCCCACATCTCGGCTGCGGGCAGCGAGCGGTAGACCCACAGGCCGTCCTCGCGCTGGTGCGCGCCGGCGGCGATCAGCGCCGCGCCGGGCCGGGCCCGGTGCACCAGGTCCCACTTGCCGCCGGCTTCGAGCGCCTGCATGAAGGCGTTGGGCACGGCCACGGACACATTGAAATTGGACCAGCGCCCGGGCTTGCGCTTGGCGGTGATGAACTCCATCACGTCGGGGTGGTCGATGCGCAGCACGCCCATCTGCGCGCCGCGGCGCGCGCCGGCGCTTTCCACGGTGGCGCAGGAATGGTCGAACACGTCGATGTAGCTGCAGGGGCCCGAAGCGATGGAGGCCGTGGCGCTGACTTCGGCGCCGCGCGGGCGGATGCGCGAGAAGTCGTAGCCCACGCCGCCGCCGCGCCGCATCGTCTCGGCGGCTTCGCGCAGCGCCTCGTAGATGCCGGGATAGCCTTCGGCGTCGGTGCCCTGGATGCTGTCGCCCACCGGCTGCACGAAGCAGTTGATGAGCGTGGCCTGCAGCGAGGTCCCCGCCGCGCTCATGATGCGGCCGGCCCCGATCGCGCCGGCCTTCAGGTTGGCCAGGAACTTCTGCTCCCACTCGTCGCGCCTGCCTTCGGCTTCCACCGATGCCAGCGCACGCGCCACGCGCGCGAACAGGTCGTCCGAGTCGGTCTCCCCCGGTTTGAGGTACTTCTCCTGCAGGACGTCGCGTGTGATCGGTTGGATGGCCAGCACGGCCGGTGCGTCATCGCGCTTCATTCGTCACTTGCTCCATGATTGGGTCAGACCCCAGGCCGGCCGGCACGATGCCGCCCACCAGCCATGCCATCAATTCCTGCGCCGGCCGGATGTTCGGCCCGAACGGCAAGCGGCCCGCGCCGCGGAAGAACAGCCCCTTGTCGGTGTCGCCTTCCATCGCGTGGCCCAGCACCTTGTCGATGCAGAACTGGCCCCAGGCCGCATTGCCGTCGCGCAAGCCACAGTGTGACAGGCAATCGAACCACATGGTGCAGTGGGGCTTCACGTGCGCGTGCTTTTGCAGCCGCGGCTCCAGCCGCAGGTATTTGTCGAGCCAGGGGGTGCGCACGGCGCGCGCGGGCAGGCCGGCGACGCTGGTGAATTCCACGATGTCTTCGGGTTTCGCTTCCGCGAGTATGCGCTTGAATTCGGCGCTGGCGTCGCACTCCACCGTGACGGCGAAGGCGGTGCCCAACTGGACCGCGGCGGCCCCGAGGCCCTGCAGGCGGCGGATGTCTTCCAGGCTGGAAATGCCCCCGGCGGGGATGAGGGGAATCTTCAGGCCCGACTTCTGGAACAACTCCAGCACTTCCGGCAGCACCACGTCGAATTCGAAGCGCTGGTCCTTCAGGTCCGCCACCTTGGCCGCACCCAGGTGTCCGCCGGCCAACCCGGGATGCTCGATCACGATGGCATCGGGCATCCGGCCCTTCTTTTCCCACTTGCGCAGGATCAGCTGCACGCCGCGCGCGTCGGAAAGGATGGGGATGATCGCGCTCTTCGGAAACTCCCGGGCCAGGTCGGGCAGGTCCAGGGGCAGCCCCGCCCCCACGACCAGCGCGTCGATGCCGCAGGCGAGCGCGTGGCGCGCATAGGCTTCGTATTCGCTCACGGCGCGCATGATGTTCATGGCCACCAGGCCGCGCCCGCCGGACAGCTGGCGCGCCTTGGCGATTTCGCGGGACATGGCTTCCAGGTTGGCGGCGTTGATCAGGGCCTTGGCGTCCGGCCCGGCGAGGTGGGCCGTCTGTTCCATCAGGTCCGGGTGGTGCCGGCGCAGGTCCACCGAGGAGATCGTGCCCACGCCGCCGAGCCCGGCGACGGTGCCGGCCAGGCCGCCGGCGGAGACGCCGACCCCCATGCCGCCCTGGACGACGGGAAGCAGCGATCTGCCGCCCAGCTCCAGGAGATTCAGCCCCGACGCGAGCGCAACGGTCCGCAAGGCCGTCGCCACTTCGGCCGGGTCGACGTGGGCATTCGCGCCCGCATCATGAAATAAGCGTTTGTCCATCGTGTCCACGTTTCTCGCTGGGGTTCAGTTCCGCTCTGCGAGGCTATCGGAGTCGCCAGGGGGTCTTCTTGCTGTGGGTCAAAGACATGGGCTTTTGCGTGCCGCAAGGAAACCCCGCCCGCCACGGCAGCGGGGCGGGTCCCCGGGTCGAGTCCCCCCTCAGTTGTGCAGGAGGAGTTCGAGGATGATGCCGGTGGCGATGGCCACCAGCACGTAGTCGGCGCCGACCTGCACCCAGTGGTAGCCGCGCGGCGGCGGGTAGAGCTGGTAGGCACGCCAGTCGTCGACCACGTAGTTCCAGCTGCGGTATTCGAGCGGCAGGCGATCGCCGCGGTAATACCTGTAGTCGGGGCCGACGCCCCGCGCACCGGGATACGGGCGCAAGGCGGGCGCCGGATAGACGCGTGCACCCGGCGGCCGGTACGGCCTGGCGCCGGGAGGCGGGTAGTGGTAGCCGGGCGGCGGCCCATAGGCCCGGGGGCCGGGCTGCTGCCAGCCGCGCGGGGCAGGTTGCCGCAAGTCGGGGCGTCCGGGCTGGTGCGGGCCGCGGGGGCCCGGCTGCTGGTAATGGCGCTGGCCCGGACGTGGCTGGTTGCGCGAGTCGGGTTGGGCCAGGACGGGCCCGCCCAGGCCGAGTGACATCGCCACGAGAGCGGTAACAATCGCGTTGCATTTCATGATGCGCTCCTTGTGCGCAATGAAATCTAGGCAGCGTCCGCGAAATGTCTTTGCGCTGGCGCAGGGACCGGCGGGGGATCAGCAATCGGCGATCTGGCCGTCGTGCTCCACGTAGGGCTGGTAAGGGCCGGTTCCGCTGTTCGAAGCAATGGACGCGGGCACGAAGCCGCCTTGCTGCGCGTCGAACACGTGGATCTCGCCTTCCTCGATCACGTAGTGCCAGCCGTGCAGGGTGAGCTTGCCGGCCTCGACGTTGCGCCGCACCATGGGATAGCCCATCAGCCGCTCGAGTTGCAGCACGATGGCGCGCTGCTCCGTGCGGCGCATGGCCTCGGGGCCGGCCTGCACCGGCAGCATTGCCTCGTCGGCGAGCTTGAGCCATTCCTTGAGCACCACGGCTTCGTCGGGCACGCCCTCATAACAGGCACGGATGGCCCCGCAGTGGCTGTGGCCGCAGACCACGATGCGTTCCACGTTCAGGCTCAGCACCGCGAATTCGATGGCGGCCGTGGTCCCGTGCAGCCCGTGCGAGCCGTCATAGGGCGGCACGAAGGCGCCCACGTTGCGAACGATGAAAAGTTCGCCGGGAGCGGCGTCGGTGAGGAGGTAGGGAACGAGCCTTGAATCGGAGCAGCCGATGAACAGCGTCTTGGGGTGCTGCCCCTGCGCCACCAGGTCCTGGAACCGCTGCTGGTGGTGCGGGAAGTAATCGGATTTGAAACGCCGCAGCCGCTGCAGCAGCTCGTCCGCGGGCGGCGGTTCATTCATTGCACCAGCGGCGAATCCGCGGCCACCAGGGTGATGCCTTCGACCTGCGACCGGCCTGCCAGCAGCTGGATGTACTGGTGCAGGGCCTTGGCGCGCGACTGCTGCGCGAGCTGCACCGCGATGCGCTCGCGTGCCTCCTCGAAAGGCAGCTGCCGGCCCTGCTTGCGGCCCATCACCTCGACGATGTGAAAGCCGTGGCGGCTGTGCACCAGGCGCGGGCGCAGGCCGATGCCGTGCAGCGGGTCGGTCTGGTGAAAGAACTCGTTGCACAGTTCGTCCACGCAGTCCTCCGGGCTCAGCCAGCCCAGCTCGCCGCCCTCGGCGGCGCTCGGGCAGTTGGAAAGCTCGCGTGCCAGTTCGGCGAAGCGCCCGGGCGGGCAGTCCTTGCGGGTCAGCTGCAGCAAGGCCTCCTCGGCGCGCACGGCCAGCTTGTGGACATCGACACCGTTCGTCACCGCGAACAGGATGTGCCGTGCGCGCACCTGGCGGCCGTGCACGTAATGGGTCTTGCGGCCGTCGTAGTAGCGCCGGCACTCCTCATCGCTCGGCTGCTGCGTCGGCACTTCGCGCTCCAGCATCTCGGCCAGCACCTGCTGGTCGCCCGCCGACAGCTCGGGGGCTTCCAGGTCAGGGTGGCGGGGGAGCAGCCCCTGGCGCACCGCTTCCTGCCGCAGCAGCTCGCCCCAGGCGCGCTCGCGCAGCTCGCTCTCCTCGGGCCGCTGCCCGGGCGCGTGCAATGCGATGCCGTTGATCGTGGCGACGGGGGTGGCGGCCTTGGTGTCGCCTCCGCCGCCGCAGGTGCAGTTGCAGCCGCCGCCGCAGCCTTGGGATGTGCTCATGTCGTGGTCTTTCCGGGTTCGAGGAAGGCGTCGGCCAGCTTAACGGGGGCGGGCGCCGCCGGTTTGACGGAACTCAAGGGCGACAGGGTTCGCCGGGTACGCACGACCTGGTAGGGCCGGAACAGGTAGCCCACGGTCGCGAAGCCGCTCCACACGTGCACGAGGCGGGTGAACGGGAAGATCAGGAACAGCGACATGCCCAGGAACATGTGGGCCTTGAAGATCCAGCCGGCGTCGGCCAGCAGTTCCACGCCGCCGGTGCGGAAGGTGACGACGCGCTGCGCCCACTCGGCCAACTTCATCATCATGCTGCCGTCCAGGTGCTGCGCGGACAGCGGGACCGTGGCCAGGCCGAGCGCGAACTGCAGCCACAGCAGGACCAGCAGCAAGATGTCGCTGGTCTTCGAGTTGATGCGGATGCGCGGGTCCGACAGGCGCCGGTGCAGCAGGATCGTGACGCCCAGGAAGCCGAGCAGGCCGAACAGGCCGCCGGTGATCATTGCCATCAGCTGTTTGTTGCCGGCGGAGACGAACGGCTCGTACATGAAGTGCGGCGTCAGCAGGCCGGCGCCATGGCCGACCAGCAGGAACAGGATGCCCACGTGGAACAGGTTACTCCCCCAGCGCAGCTGGCCACGCCGCAGCAGCTCGGACGAATCGCTCTTCCATGTGTACTGGTCGCGGTCGAACCGGATCAGGCTGCCGAGGAGGAAGACCGTGAGGCAGATGTAGGGGTAATAGCCGAAGAGGAACTGGTTGAGGGCATTCATGTGTCAGGTCTCCTGCCGAGCCGCCTCAAAGGAGGCCGGGGCCCCCTCGGGGGGCAGCGAACGAAGTTGAGCGTGGGGGCTCGTTCTTTCTCCTGGGGCGGGAGAATTCTTGCGGACGATGTGGATGGGTTGCGGCTCGCCGGGGGCAGCCTGGCCTTTCACGGAGCAGCCGTCGAAGACGACCGGCTCGGCCCAGCTCTCGTCCATCGGCTCGTCGTCGGCGACGGGCACGGCTTCCGCCTTCTGGCCGGCCAGCTCCAGGACGGCGGCCAGCAGGGTCGCGTAGCGGCTCTCGCGCTTGCGCAGCGCGCTGAAGATGGCGGTGAGGATGTGGCCCATCTCGCCGAGGAACTCCCGCGCGAGCTGCGGCGGCTGCGTCGACGCGAACTCCAGCACCACGCACAGGTGGTCGGGCAGCTCGTGCGGGCCGAGGATCAGGCCGGCCTTCTCGTAGGTCTGCGTCAGGTCGATCATGGCCGGGCCGCGATCGCGCGAGTCGCCGTGCACGTGCTCGAACAGGTGCAGCGAGGTGGCGCGGCCGCGGTCGAAGAGCTCGACGTAGCGGGCCTCCACGTCGATCGGGTCGGCGTTCGCCATCTCGCCGATGAAGGCGCGCAGCTCGGCGCGGCGCTCGGCCGGCAGCGCCTTCTCCGCATCGATCGCCGCGGCAAGTTGGGGCAGCAGGCCGCGCAGCTTCTCGTCGGGGTAGCCCAGCAGCAGCGCCAGCGCGCGCAGGGTGTGTCGGTTGTTTTTCATTGCTTCGCTGCCTCAGACGGTGGACTTGATCGGGATGGTGCGGCGCTTGGTGCCGCCGAACAGACTGGTTTCTGTGCTGCCGTCGGAGCAGCCGTTGCCGAACGAGAAGCCGCAGCCGCCCTTCATGTCGAAGGTGTTCTCGGCGTATTCGCGGTGCGTGCTCGGGATGACGAAGCGGTCCTCGTAGTTGGCGATCGCCATCACCTGGTACATCTCCTCGACTTGGGGCCCGGTGAGGCCGACCTGTTCCAGCACCCGGGCGTTCACGACGTTGTCCACGTGCTTGGCGCGCTGGTAGGCCCGCATGGCGAGCATGCGCTCCAGCGAGCGGACCACGGGCGCGGTGTCGCCGGCCGTGAGAAGGTTGGCGAGGTACTGCACCGGGATGCGCATCTCGTGCACGTCCGGGATCTCGCCGTTGGCGCCCAGGTGTCCGGCGTTGGCGGCCGACGTGATGGGCGAGAGCGGCGGCACGTACCAGACCATCGGCAGCGTGCGGTACTCGGGGTGCAGCGGCAGCGCGACCTTCCAGTCCATGGCCATCTTGTAGACGGGGCTGTTGCGCGCGCCTTCCAGCCAGGCCTCGGGGATGCCGTCCAGGCGGGCCTGGGCGATCACCTTCGGGTCATGCGGGTCGAGGAAGATGTTGAGCTGGGCCTGGTACAGGTCCTTCTCGTTTTCCACGCTCGCGGCTTCCTGGATGCGGTCGGCGTCGTACAGGACCACGCCGAGATACCGGATGCGGCCCACGCAGGTTTCCGAACACACCGTCGGCTGGCCCGCCTCGATGCGCGGGTAGCAGAAGATGCACTTCTCGGCCTTGCCGGACTGCCAGTTGTAATAGATCTTCTTGTAGGGGCAGCCCGAGACGCACATGCGCCAGCCGCGGCACTTGTCCTGGTCGATCAGCACGATGCCGTCTTCCTCGCGCTTGTAGATCGAGCCCGAGGGACACGATGCCACGCACGCCGGGTTCAGGCAGTGCTCGCACAGGCGCGGCAGGTACATCATGAAGGTGTTCTCGAACTGGCCGACCATCTCCTTTTGCACCCGGTCGAAGCTGTCGAGGTTGGCGTCCTTGCTGCGCTTGGCGAATTCGCCGCCCAGGATTTCCTCCCAGTTCGGGCCCCACTCGATCTTCTGCATGCGCTGGCCCGTGATCAGGCTGCGCGGGCGCGCCGTGGGCGCGGCCTTCATCTCGGGCGCCGACTGCAGGTGGTCGTAGTCGAAGGTGAAGGGCTCGTAGTAGTCGTCGATCTGCGGCAGGTTCGGGTTGGAGAAGATGCGCATGAGCAACTGCCACTTGCCGCCCTGGCGCGGCTCGATCGAGCCGTCGGCGTTGCGCTTCCACCCGCCGTTCCATTTGCCCTGGTTTTCCCACTCCTTGGGGTAGCCGATGCCGGGCTTGGTCTCGACGTTGTTGAACCAGGCGTATTCCATGCCCGGACGGCTGGTCCAGACGTTCTTGCATGTCACTGAACAGGTGTGGCAGCCGATGCACTTGTCCAGGTTCAGCACCATGCCGATTTGCGCGCGGATCTTCATGCTGCTGCTCCTGCGTTTTCGGTCTCTTCGTCGAGCCAGTCCACCTTGTTCATCTTGCGCACGACCACGAACTCGTCGCGGTTGGTGCCGATGGTCCCGTAGTAGTTGAAGCCGTAGCTGAACTGGGCGTAGCCGCCGATCATGTGGGTGGGCTTGAGCACGATGCGTGTCACCGAGTTGTGGATGCCGCCCCGCATGCCGGTGATCTCGGAACCGGGCGTGTTGATGATCTTTTCCTGGGCGTGGTACATGAGCACCATGCCGGGGTTGACGCGCTGGCTCACCACCGCGCGCGCCGCGATGGCGCCGTTGATGTTGAACAGCTCGATCCAGTCGTTGTCCACGATGCCAGCGCGCTTCGCGTCGTCCTCGGACAGCCAGATGACCGGCCCGCCGCGGTTGAGCGTGAGCATCAGCAGGTTATCGCTGTACGTCGAGTGGATGCCCCATTTCTGGTGCGGCGTGATGAAGTTCAGCTGGATCTCGGTGTTGCCGTTGGGCTTGATGCCCGCGATGCCGGCGGTGGTCTTCAGGTCCACGGGCGGGCGGTAGCTGGCGAAGTTCTCGCCGAAGGCCGACATCCACGGGTGATCCATGAAGAACTGCTGGCGCCCGGTCAGCGTGCGCCATGGGATCAGCTCGTGCACGTTGGTGTAGCCCGCGTTGTACGAGACCTTCTCGCTTTCCAGACCGCTCCAGGTGGGCGAGGAAATGATCTTGCGCGGCTGGGCCTGGATGTCGCGGAAGCGGATCTTTTCGTCCTCGCGGTGCAGCGCCAGGTGGGTGTGGTCGATGCCGGTCTGCTTGCCCAGCGCTTCCCAGGCCTTCACGGCGACATGGCCGTTGGTCTCGGGCGCGAGCTGCAGAACGACTTCGCAGGCGTCGATGTCGGTGTCGATCGAGGGCATGCCCTGCGTGACGCCGGCGTCGGTGACCAGGCCGTTGAGCTGGCCGAGCTGCTCGACCTCGGTCTGCGTGTTCCACGCGATGCCCTTGCCCCCGTTGCCCACCTTGTTCATCAGGGGGCCGAGGGCGCTGAAGCGCTTGTACACGTTCGGGTAGTCGCGCTCGACCACCGCGATGTTGGGGGCGGTCTTGCCGGGGATCAGCTCGCAGTCGCCGCGCTTCCAGTCGGCCACGCCGAAGGGCTGCGCGAGTTCGGCCGGGGAGTCGTGCATCAGGGGCGTCAGCACCACTTCCTTCTCCACGCCGAGGTGGCCGGGACACAGCTCGCTGAACTTCTTCGCGAAGCCCTTGTAGATCTCCCAGTCGCTCTTGCTCTGCCATGCCGGGTCCACAGCGGTGGACAACGGGTGGATGAAGGGGTGCATGTCGCTGGTGTTGAGGTCGTTCTTCTCGTACCAGGTGGCGGTGGGCAGCACGATGTCGGAATACAGGCAGGTCGTGCTCATGCGGAAGTCGAGCGTGACGACCAGGTCCAGCTTGCCTTCCGGCGCCTTGTCGTGCCACACCACCTCGGTCGGCTTGGCTTCGTCGAAGCCGAGGTCCTTGCCCTGCACGCCGTGGCTGGTGCCCAGCAGGTGCTTGAGGAAGTACTCGTGGCCCTTGCCCGAGGAGCCCAGGATGTTGGAGCGCCAGACGAACATGTTGCGCGGCCAGTTGGCCGGATGGTCCGGGTCCTCGCAGGACATCTTCAGGGTGCCGTCCTTCAGCGCCTTGACGGTGTAGTCCTTGCCGTCCATGCCGGCGGCGGCGGCGTCCTTCACCACTTGCATCGGGTTGGTCTGCAGTTGCGGCGCGGAGGGCAGCCAGCCCATGCGCTCGGCGCGCACGTTGTAGTCGATCATGCTGCCCGCGAAGGCCTTCTTGTCGGCCAGCGGGGAGAGCACTTCCTCCATGCCCAGCTTCTCGTAGCGCCACTGGTCGGTGTGGGCGTAGAAGAACGAGGTGGAGTTCATCTGCCTCGGCGGGCGGATCCAGTCGAGCGCGAAAGCCAGCGCCGTCCAGCCGGTCTGCGGCCGCAGCTTCTCCTGTCCCACGTAGTGCGCCCAGCCGCCGCCGGACTGGCCGATGCAGCCGCACATCATCAGCATGTTGATGACGCCGCGGTAGTTCATGTCGCTGTGGTACCAGTGGTTCATCGCCGCGCCGATGATCACCATGGACTTGCCATGCGTCTTGTCGGCGTTGTCGGCGAACTGGCGCGCGACGGCGATGATCTGGTCGCGCGGCACGCCGGTGATCTTTTCCTGCCAGGCGGGCGTGTAGGGGGTGTCGTCGTCGAAGTCCTTCGCCGCCAGTTCACCGTCCAGGCCGCGTGCCACGCCGTAGTTGGCCACCTGGAGGTCGAACACGGTGGCCACGGTGGCGTAGCGCTCGTCGCCCTCCTTGCCGAGCTTGATACGCTGCACGGGCACGGTACGCACCAGGACATCCGTCTGCTCGTTGTTCGGGAAGTGTTCGCTGACGATGCCGCCGAAGTACGGGAAGCCCACGTGGGCTGTTTCGGTGCTTGCCGATTCGCCTTCGAGGACGGACAGCTTGAGCTTGACCTGGCGGTCGCCCCGGGCTTCCTTGTCCTGCAGGTTCCACTGGCCCTGGTCAGGGCGGCCGTCCGGGCCCCAACGGAAGCCGATGGCGCCCTTGGGCAGCACGACCTTGCCGGCGTCGTCGAGTGCGACAGTCTTCCATTCCGGGTTGTTCGATTGGCCCAGCTTGCCGTTGAAGTCGGAGGCGCGGACATAGCGGTCCGGCACCATCACCTTTGCGCCGGAGGGCAGTGTGTGCTCCTTCAGCATCACCAGCATCGGCAGGTCGGTGTAGCGGCGCGCGTAGTCGTCGAAGTACGTGCTGCGCTTGTCGAAGTAGAACTCCTTCAGGATCACGTGGCCCATCGCCATCGCGACGGCGGCGTCCGTGCCCTGTTTGGGGTGCATCCACAGGTCGGAGAGCTTGGCGACTTCGGAATAGTCGGGCGTGATCGCGACGGTCTTGGTGCCCTTGTAGCGGACTTCGGTGAAGAAGTGCGCGTCCGGCGTGCGCGTCTGGGGCACGTTGGAGCCCCAGGCGATGATGAAGCTGGAGTTGTACCAGTCGGCCGATTCCGGCACGTCGGTCTGTTCGCCCCAGATCTGCGGCGAGGAGGGCGGCAGGTCGCAATACCAGTCGTAGAACGACATGCACACGCCGCCGATGAGCGAGAGGTAGCGCGAGCCGGCCGCGTAGCTGACCATCGACATCGCGGGGATCGGCGAGAAGCCGATGATGCGGTCCGGGCCGTGCTGGCGGATGGTGTGGATGTTGGCAGCGGCGATGAGCTCGTTGACCTCGTCCCAGCTCGAGCGGGTGAAGCCGCCCAGGCCGCGCACGGCCTGCCAGCCCTTGCGGGTTTCCTCGTTGCCGACGATCGCGGCCCAGGCCAGCACCGGCGCCATGGTCTTGCGCGCCTCGCGCCAGGCCTTGAGCAGGCGGCCGCGCACCATCGGGTACTTCACGCGGTTGGCGCTGTACAGGTACCACGAATAGGAAGCGCCCCGGGCGCAGCCGCGGGGCTCGTGGTTGGGCATGTCCCAGCGCGTGCGGGGATAGTCCGTCTGCTGGGTTTCCCAGGTGACGATGCCGCCCTTGACGTAGATCTTCCACGAGCAGGAGCCCGTGCAGTTCACGCCGTGGGTGCTGCGCACGATCTTGTCGTGCGCCCATCGGGCGCGGTAGGCGTCCTCCCAGGTGCGGTCTTCGCCCGTGATTTGCCCGTGGTCGCCGGAGAACGGCTCGCGGGGCTGGGAAAAGTAGGTCAGTCGGTCGAGGAAGTGGCTCATTTATTGTTTCTCCGGAAACTCAACACGGCATCGGCGCGTTCTTGCGCGAATAGAACCACCAGGTGATGCCGATGCACACCAGGTAGAAGACGATGAAGACATACAGCGCCGCCTCGGGCCCGCCGGTCATGCTGATCGACGTGCCGTAGCTCTTGGGGATGAAGAAGCCGCCGTAGGCCGCCATCGCGGCGGTGAAGCCCAGCGTGGCCGCGCCTTCGGTGTTGCCTTCCTTGATCGCGGCGGCCTTGGCCTGCGCGTCATTCTGGTTGACGCGTGCCAGCGCCTCGTTGAGGAAGATCACGGGAATCATCCGGAACGTGGAGCCGTTGCCGATGCCCGTCGTGAAGAACAGCACGAGGAACATCAGGAAGAAGCCGGTGAAGCTGCCGCCCGACGGACCGCTCGGCAGGAAGTAAAGGACGCCGACCACTGCGCCCGCCATCACGACGAAGTTCCAGAACGTCACGGTGGCGCCGCCCAGCTTGTCCGAGAGCCAGCCGCCGAAGGGCCGCACGACGGCGCCGATCAGGGGGCCGAGCCAGGCATAGGCCAGCGCGTTGACGCCGGGGAACTGGCTCTTGATCAGCAGCGGGAAGCCCGCGGCGTAGCCGATGAACGAGCCGAAGGTGCCGAGGTACAGCACGCACATCAGCCAGTTGTGCTTGCGGCGGAAGATCGTCGCCTGCGTGGCGAAAGAGGCCTTCGCGTTGGCAATGTCGTTCATGCCGAACCAGGCGGCCAGCGACGCGATCAGGATCCAGGGCACCCAGATGAAGGCGGCGTTCTGCGTCCACACCTGCACGGTCTGGCCGTTCTTGACGATGGTCTGCGCGTCGCCGCCGAAGATGCCGAAGATGCCGGCCGTGACGATCAGCGGGCTCAGGAACTGCACCACCGACACGCCCAGGTTGCCCAGGCCGGCGTTGACGCCCAGGGCCGAGCCCTTGCGCTCCTTCGGGAAGAAGAAGCTGATGTTGGCCATGCTGGAGGAGAAGTTGCCGCCGCCCAGGCCGCACAGCAGCGCGAGCATCAGCATCGTCGGGTAGGTCGTGGTGTTGTCCTGCACGGCGTAGCCGATGCCGATCGCGGGGATCATCAGGCTGGCGGTGGACAGCGCCGTCCAGCGGCGCCCGCCGACGACGGGCACGATGAACGAATAGAAGATCCGCAGCGTGGCGCCGGAAAGCGCGGGCGCCGCGGCCAGCCAGAACAGCTGGTTGGTCGAATACTTGAAGCCGAGGGCCGGCAGGCCCACGGCCACGACGCTCCAGACCTGCCAGACCGCGAAGGCCAGGAACAGCGCGGGGACGCTGATCCACAGGTTGATCTTGGCGATGGCCTCGCCTTCGCGCTCCCAGAAGGCCTTGTCTTCGGGTTGCCAGATCGACAGCACGCGGCCGCGACGGGGGATGGGTGCAACGGTGGTACTCATGATCATGCCCTTCCAAGAGCGGTGTCGAGCGAGGCGGGCTTGCCTTCGGATGCGACGTGGGGGAGGTGGAACGACGGGCTTTCGGGCGCCTCGCTGCCCATGACTTCGGTGCGGCGCACTTCGGTGAAGTACATCCAGATGAGCGACACCCAGACCACGCCGTACATCAGCATGAAGGCGCTGGAGCGCAGGCCGGTGATGTCCATCAAGGCGCCGAACATGATCGGCAGGACGAAGCCGCCCAGGCCGCCGGCCAGGCCGACGATGCCGGAGATCGTGCCGATGTTGTTGGGATAGTCGTCGCTGATGTACTTGAACACGCTGGCCTTGCCGAAGGCCCAGGCGATGCCCAGGATGAACATCAGCGCGGTGAACACGTACACGTTCAGGCCCAGGCTGAAGCTCTTGGGGCCGTTGACGGTGAGGAAGGTGACGTCGAACTGCGGGTACGACAGCAGGAACAGGCAGATCCAGCTCACCCACATCACCCACCAGGTCATCGTGTGCGCGCCGTACTTGTCGGACAGCCACCCGCCGATGGCGCGCAGCACGCCACCGGGCAGCGAGAACGCGGCGGCCAGCAGGGCGGCCCAGCGGATGTCCAGGCCGAACTCGCCGACGTAGTACTGCACCATCCACAGCGAGAGTGCGACGTAGCCGCCGAACACGATGCTGTAGTACTGGCAGTAGCGCAACACCTTCGGGTCCTTCAGGGCCTTGAGCTGGTCCATGAACTTGACGTTGCTGGAAACCAGGTGCTTGGGGTCGCTGTAGCTGAAGAACCAGAACAGCACCAGGGTGCCGAGCATCACGGCCGCGTACACCTGCGGGACCAGCGTCCAGCCGAACGCGACGACGATCGCCGGGGCGATGAACTTGTTGACGGCCGCGCCGGAGTTGCCCGCGCCGTACACACCCATCGCCAGGCCCTGCCGGGCGCGGGGGAACCAGCGGGCGACGTAGGGGGTGCCGACGGAGAACGAGCCGCCGGCCAGGCCGACGAACAGGCCGATGACCAGGAAGTGCCAGTACGCCGTGGCATACGACATGAGGTAGATGGCGGGCACGGTGATGGCCATCAGGATCGCCATCACGATGCGCCCGCCGTAGCGGTCGGTCCAGATGCCCAGCGGCACGCGGATCAGCGAACCCGTGAGCACGGGCATGGCCGTGAGCAGGCCGAACTCGGTGGCGTTGAGGTTGAGCGTCTTCTTGATCGGGATGCCGATCACGCCGAACATCATCCAGACCATGAAGCACACGGTGAAGGCCAGCGTGCTGACGGCGAGGACCGACCAGGACTGGCGGCTGACGACGTGATCCGTCGGATGGATTTGCTTTCTGTGCGTCACTTGGGGCTCCTGCGTTCCTTCTTGACGGGCTCCAATGTCGCGCTTTGCGCTCCCGGCGAATATCCCTCCGTGGTGCAGGGGGAGCCCTGCAAAAGGAGGATGCCGGGCGGCGTGGCATCGTTCTTTGGAACTAGTCGGGTGGGGGTTTCGGCTTGAAACGGCATGCCGCAATGGTTCCCGTTTCGGTTGCGCCAGCCCATCGGCGGCATCCCATTCAGGTGCTGGGAATCGTCCGGATCAGTGCTCGGAGCCCGCCTAGGCGGCTAGGAGTCGTCTTAGCCTCGTCTCGGCATCGGGCGAATGTTCATTCGACGCATCGAACGCGCACAACGCTGGATGGATCAGGGTGGCGGGGCGTTCTGCGCAGCGAAATAAAGGAAGGAGGTAGCGGGCGCTGCCCGCGACGGGGGGACATTCGCGGAGCAGAGCGCCCCGTCGCCCTGATCCCGGGACTAAACCCGCCCGCTCGCAAACACCGCCGCCTGCACGCGAGACGAGAGATTCAGCTTGCGCAGGATGTGCTGGACGTGGATTTTCACCGTGGTCTCGGCGATTTCGAGGGTGCGGGCGATCTCCTTGTTGCTCGCGCCAAGCGCAATCTGCTCGAGCACCTGCATCTCGCGCGCCGAGAGCTGGGCCAGCGGATGGGGCGCGGGCGGCGGCTCGGCGGGCGCCGGGTTCGACGCGGCGCGGAAGGCCGTGACAAGCTTGCCGGTCATCTCGGGGCTCACCACGGCCTCGCCTTTCATGGCGCGGTGGATCGCCTGCGCCAGCAGGTCGCCTTCGATCGTCTTGAGCAGGTAGCCGTGCGCGCCGGCGCGCAACGCGGCCTGCAGGTCTTCGGCATCCTCGCTCACGGTGAGCAGGATGACGCGGGCGTTCGGCGCGGCGTCCTTCAGCCCGGGCAGCGCCTGGATGCCCGTGGCGCCCGGCAGGTGGTTGTCCAGCAGGATCACGTCCGGCTGCAGCGTGGCCGCCTTGCGGACGGCCTCCCCCGCATCGGAAGCCTCGCCGATCACGGCCAGCGAGCTGTCGGACGCCAGCAGGGCGACCAGCCCCCGCCGGAACAGCGTGTGGTCGTCCACGACCATCAGGCGTACGGCGCCATCCAGGTGCATTGCTGTCATGTCGTCGCCCCTTCGGCTCGTGCCTGCGTGACCTCGTCGCCGGTGCGGGGCAGTTCCAGCACCACGCTGCAGCCGTGGCCGGGCGACGAATCCACGTTCACCGTCGCACCGATGCGCTGGGCGCGCTCGCGCATGATCCGCAGGCCCACATGCGTTTCGTCGCCGGCGCCATCGTCCACCCGGAAGCCCTTGCCGTCGTCGCGCACCTCGAAGCGCCAGGCCGGCGAGGGCCACACGCGCAGCACGACCTCGCTCGCATGGGCGTGCTTGCGAACGTTCGACAGCGCCTCCTGGATGATGTGCAGCACCTGCACCTGCACGTCGGGGGCCAGGGCGACGCCGTGGCCTTGCATTTCCAGGTGGGCCCGCAGGCCCGTCTGGTGTTCGAACTTGGACAGCGTGGTGCGCAAGGCGGGCTCGATGTCCTCCTCGCTCGTGCGGGTGCGGAAGTGCACCAGCAGCTCGCGCACGTCGGCATAACTCTCGCGCACGCCGGCGTCCAGCTCGCCAAGGATGCGCTCCATGGCCGCCTTGTCCTCCCGCCGCATGGCGTCGCGCAGCAGCTGGGCCTGGATCTTGAGGAAGGCCAGCGATTGCGCGATCGAATCGTGCAGCTCCTGCGCCAGCAGGCCGCGCTCCTCGGACACGGCCGCCTCGCGCTCCAGCGCTGCCGCCCGCAGGCTTTCCATCGCGCTCGCGAGGTGGCTGGCCAGGGTGTCGAGCAGGTCGCGCTGCTCGTCGTCCAGCTGCGCATCGCCGGCATAGAACAGGTCCACCTCGCCCAGCACGCGCTCGTGCAGTTTCACGGGCACCGAAACCAGCGTGCGGAAGCCGGCGCGCCGGCAATGGTCCAGCGGCGCGGGCTGCAGCAGGTGGATCGGGATCACCCGGATGGCCGCATGCTCGCGCGGCTGGCCGCAGTGGCAGGCGCCGGTCACCAGGCACGCTTCGGATTCCGACATGACCGCCGGCAGGTTGTCGGCGGCCATCAGCAGGTAGCGCTGGTTGCCCTCGTCCGACCACCGCACGGCGGCGGCATCGGCGCGGGCCACCCGGCGCACCTGGTGGGCGAAGCCGCGCGCCAGTTCGTCGAGGCTGGAGGCGCGCGCCAGGAAGGCGCTCACTTCGTACAGGTCCGCCAGCCGCTGGCGCTTGATTTCCAGCCGCGCGGTCTTCTCGCGCACCTTCTCTTCCAGGCTGCCGTAGAGCGACTGCAGGGTGCGCGCCATGTCGTTGAAGCCCGCGGACAGCTGGCCGAACTCATCGCCGCTGTCCACCTCGACGCGGGTGGAGAGATCGCCCTGCTGCACGGCGGTGAGGCCGCGCTGCAGCCGGGCGAGGGGGTTGAGCACGAACAGGTAGCCCGCGTAGAGCATCATCACCGCGCTGCCGATGGCCAGCCCCATCATGGCGAGCTGGAACATGTGCAGGATCGCGGTCCAGCGGGCGATCTGGGTCTCGATGGCGGCCACGAAGCCGTCCACCAGCGCGACGAACTCGCCCGCCTCGCGCGCGGCGCGGGTCGGGGTGGGGTGCGAGGCCAGCCAGCTGTCGCGCAGCAGCGTCCAATGGGTGCTCACGCGCTCGAACTGCTCGCGTGTCGCCGACGACCACGGCACGAACAGCGGGCGCGAGGGATCACCGGACTTCAACAGCGCCAGGCTCTCGTCGAAGCTGCGCGCGAGCGCCTTCGCCTCGGGGGAGGCGGGATTGCCGGACAGCTCCAGGGCGAGCCGGTAGGTCTGCATGCGCATGCGGCCGGCCTCGTTCACGGCGGCGGCGCCGCCCTCGAGGTTCCACGTCACCCACAGCGTGAGGCCGATCGACGCGAGCGCCAGCACCAGGAAGGTCGCTCCACTGGTGAACAGCTTGGCGGTCAGGGTCCAGGAGCCTCGCATCGATTGGTTCCAATGGAGCCGCGCGCCGTGCCACAAGCCCGGCGCAGCGGCTACTTCACCAGCAATACCGGTATCTCGCACTCGGCAATGACCTTTTGCGCGACGCTGCCCATGAGCGCGCGGCCCAGCAGGCCATGGCCGTGGGTTCCCATCACGATCAGGTGCGCCTTCTCGCGCTTGGTGGCACGGACGATCTCCTCCGCGGGCGAGCCCACCGCCCACGCGGTGCGGAAGGCGATGTCATGGCGCTTGAGGAAGCGCTCGATCGGGGTGAGCACCTTTTCGGCTTCTTCTTTCTGGTAGTCATGGATGGCCGCGGCGCCCACCATGGTCTTGACACGGGGCGGCATGGGCGTCTGGACATGGAGCACCACCAGTTCGCCATCCGGGCCGGCCAGGCCTTCGTGGGTGACCAGGAACGCAAGGGCCTTCTTGGTGAACTTGCTGCCATCGGCGGCCAACAGGACTTTCATGGGAGATTCTTCCTTGTTGAAAAAAGAATCAGCGTAGCACCAGGACCGGGATGCTGCTGTGGGTGAGGACGTGCTGGGTTTCGCTGCCCAGCAGGATGCGCTTCAAGCCCCTGTGGCCGTGCGACGCCATCACGATCAGGTCGCACTTGTGGCGCTTGGCCGCGGCGAGGATCGCTTCGGCGACCAGGTTGGAGCGCGCGATGATGCCCTTGGCCTTCAGGCCCTGGGCCTCCGCTGTTGTCCGCACGGCATCGACGATGGCCTGGCCCTGGTCCGCCCACTGCTTCTCGGTGCGGGCGATTTCCTGCGTGGAGATCGTCACGCCGCCTTCGAAGTAGCTCACGGGATAGTTGGGAACGACGTAGAGTGCAACGAGGTCGGCATCGATCGACGCGGCCAGCTCGACCGCGCTGCGCACGGCCTTCTTCGACAGGGTCGAACCGTCGGTGGCGACCAGGATCTTCTTGTACATGGTGGGTCCTGAAGTGAAGGGGTTGATTCGAGCTTATGTCCCGCCCCGATGGGTCGGCTTGATCCATGTCAACGGCCCACCCGGTGTGTGCCGATAACCTAGTGACATGCAGACTGCCTCCCTTGCGCTCGATGCCGCGCCGTCCGCGGCCCACGGGCCGGGAAGCCCGGGCTGGACCGTGCTCGACGAGCCCGGCGAGTGGGAGGCGTTCGGCCGCCGCGTGGCCGGCCGCGAGGGCTGGTGGGAGTCCTACCTCGCGATCGAGGGCATGCATTGCGCCGCCTGCACCCTCACCGTGGAGCAGGCCCTGTCCGAAGTGCCCGGCGTGGAGAGCGTGCAGGTCAATGGCGCCAGCGGCACGGCCCGTGTCGTGTGGACGCCCCAGCTGGGCCTGCCCTCGGCCTGGCTCGCGGCGCTGCGGCGCGCCGGCTATGGCGCGGTGCCCGCCGGCGACCTCCTGGACAGCGGCCCGCGCCTGCAGGCACGGCGCCTGATGCTATGGCGCTGGCTGGTGGCGGGTTTTTGCATGATGCAGGTGATGATGTACGCGGTGCCCGCCTACATGGCCGGGCCCGGGGAGATCACGCCCGATATCGAGGCGCTGCTGCGCTGGGCCTCCTGGGTCCTCACGCTGCCGGTGGTGCTGTTTTCCTGCTGGCCGTTCTTCGCGGCGGCCTGGCGCGACGTGCGCAATGGCCGCGTCGGCATGGACGTGCCCGTGGCGCTGGGTATCCTCATCGCCTTCGGCGCCAGCACGGCCGCCACCTTCGATCCTGCCGGGCCGCTGGGCAAGGAGGTCTGGTACGACTCGGTGACGATGTTCGTCTTCTTCCTGCTGTCGGGCCGCCTGCTCGAACAGCGCCTGCGCGACCGCACGGCCGGCGCGCTGGAGGCGCTGATGCGCCGCCTGCCGCAAACGATAGAGCGGCAGGAGGAGGGCGGCGAATTCCGCCGGGTCGCGGTGCGCCGGCTGGCGGCGGGCGACCTGATCCGTGTGCTGCCGGGAGAGGTCTTCCCCGCCGACGGCACCGTGACCACCGGCGAGACCCGTGTCGATGAAGCGCTGCTCACCGGCGAGTCCAGGCCTCTGCTGCGGCGCAAGGGCGAGGCCGTGATCGCCGGCAGCCACAACCTCTCGGGCATGGTGCACGTGCGCGTGGAGCGCGTGGGCGGCGAGACCCGCTACGCCGGCATCGTGGCCCTCATGGAGCGGGCGGCGATGGACAAGCCGCACCTGGCCCAGGTGGCCGACCGCATCGCCAGCCCGTTCCTGCTCGTGGTCATGGCGGCCGCGGGGGTCGCCGGCGCGTTGTGGTGGCCCACCGATCCGGCGCATGCGCTGGGCGTGGCGGTGGCCGTGCTGATCGTCACCTGCCCGTGCGCCCTGTCGCTGGCGACGCCCGCCGCGACGCTCGCGGCCGCCGGGGCGCTCGCCCGCCAGGGCGTGCTGGTGCGGCGCCTGCAGGCGCTGGAAACCTGCGCGACCGTCGACACCGTCATCTTCGACAAGACCGGCACCGTGACCGAGGACCGCATGGGGCTGGTCGGCACGCAGGTGCGGGAGGGCGCCGATGCGGCGCAGGCGCTGGCATTGGCCGGGGCGCTTTCGCGGCACTCGCTGCACCCGGCCTCGCGCGCGATCACCAGTGCGGCGGGCGCCGTCGGCTGGACGGCCACGCACGTCACCGAGGTCGCGGGCCGCGGCGTCAAGGGCACCGTCGCCGGCGACAGCGGCAGGGAGTCCCGGCAATTGCGGCTTGGCTCCGCCGCGTTCTGCGGCGCGCCCGCACGCCAGCGCGACATGCAGGGTCTCGAGGTGCACCTGGCCGACGAGCAGGGCTGGCTCGCGACGTTCGAGCTGGACGAGGCCATGCGCCAGGACGCGAAGCCGGCGGTGAACGCCCTGCGCGCGCTGGGCCTGCGGGTGCAGCTGCTTTCCGGCGACCGCGGCGCGGCCGTCAAGCGGCTGGCCCGCCGCGCCGGCATCGAATGGGCCTTCGGCGATTGCTCGCCGGAGGACAAACTGGATCACGTGCGCCTGGCGCAGCAACGCGGCCATCGGGTGGCGATGGTGGGCGACGGCGTGAACGACGCGCCGGTGCTGGCTCGCGCCAACGTCTCGGTGGCGATGGGACAGGCCGTTCCGCTGGCCCAGGCCAAATCGGACTTCGTGGTGCTGGGCGGGCAACTGCAGGCGGTGGCTTCGCTGCTGATGCACGCGCGCCGCACGCGCTACATCGTGCGCGAGAACCTCGCGTGGGCCGGGATCTACAACGCAGTGTGCGTGCCCCTCGCGGCGCTGGGCTACATGCCGCCGTGGCTGGCCGGCCTGGGCATGGCTGCCAGCTCGTTCCTGGTGGTCGCCAATTCCGCACGGCTTGCACGCATTCGCTGACAGGACGCTTTCAATGGACATCCTTTTCATCCTCATTCCCCTGTCCGTTGCGCTCGCGCTGCTGATCCTCGGCGCGCTCGGATGGGCCGTCTGGCGCGGGCAATTCGAAGGCGTCGACGCCGAAGCGGAGCGCATTCTCCGATCGGATTGATTTCGATCAAGGCGGTCATGCCGCACTGCAACGAGACTTGGGCGGTCACGACAACGCAGGTGGATTCATGAACCAAAACAGCCCCCAGGAAGGCGCGCTTTATAACGACACCGTCGTGCGCCAGTTCTCCTTGATGGCCGTGGTTTGGGGGGTGGTCGGCATGCTGGTAGGCGTCTTCATCGCCGCCCAGCTGGCCTGGCCCGAACTGAACTTCGGCATTCCCTGGCTCAGCTACGGGCGCCTGCGCCCCCTCCATACCAACGCGGTGATCTTCGCCTTCGGCGGCTGCGCGTTGTTCGGCACGAGCTACTACGTGGTTCAGCGAACCTGCCACGTGCGGCTGTTCATGGGCAAGCTCGCCTCCTTCACCTTCTGGGGCTGGCAGGCCGTGATCGTCGCGGCCGCGATCAGCCTGCCGCTGGGCTACACCTCCGGCAAGGAATACGCGGAGCTCGAGTGGCCGATCGACATCCTGATCACCCTGGTCTGGGTCTCGTACGCGGTCGTCTTCTTCGGCACCATCGGCATGCGCAAGGTGCGCCACATCTACGTGGCCAACTGGTTCTACGGCGCATTCATCATCGCCGTGGCGCTGCTGCACCTGGTCAACAGCGCGGCGATGCCCGCCGGCTGGATGAAGTCCTACTCGGCCTACGCGGGGGTGCAGGACGCGATGATCCAGTGGTGGTACGGGCATAACGCCGTGGGCTTCTTCCTCACGGCAGGCTTCCTCGGGATGATGTACTACTTCATCCCCAAGCAGGCCGAGCGCCCTGTGTACAGCTATCGCCTCTCCATCGTCCACTTCTGGGCGCTGATCTTCACCTACATGTGGGCGGGGCCGCACCACCTGCACTACACCGCGCTGCCCGACTGGACGCAATCGGTGGGCATGGTGTTCTCCCTCATCCTGCTCGCGCCGAGCTGGGGCGGCATGATCAACGGTGTCATGACGCTGTCGGGCGCCTGGCACAAGCTGCGCGACGACCCGGTGCTGCGCTTCCTGATCGTGTCGCTGTCGTTCTACGGCATGAGCACGTTCGAGGGCCCGATGATGTCCATCAAGACGGTGAACGCGCTGTCGCACTACACCGACTGGACGGTGGGCCACGTACACTCCGGCGCCCTGGGCTGGGTGGGGCTGATCTCCATGGGTTCCCTGTACTACCTCATCCCGCGCCTGTTCGGCCAGAAGAAGATGCACTCGGTCCCCGCGATCGAGCTGCACTTCTGGATGGCCACCATCGGCATCGTGCTGTACATCGCCGCGATGTGGATCGCCGGCGTGATGCAGGGCCTGATGTGGCGCGGCGTCAACGGCGACGGCACGCTGACCTATACCTTCGTCGAGTCGGTGAAGGCGACCTATCCGTTCTACGTGATCCGCGTGCTCGGCGGCCTGCTGTACCTCGGCGGCATGCTGGTCATGGCCTGGAACACCTGGATGACGATGGCGAGAGGCCATGCGGTGCGCGTGCCCGTGGCCATCCCCGTCGCGGCCTGACCGAAAGCGAAACACCATGAGCGAACACAAAACCACCGCGGCCGGCTTCTCGCACGAGAAGATCGAGACCAGCAATTTCCTGATGATCGTGCTGATCCTCCTGGTCGTCGCCGTCGGCGGCCTGGTCGAGATCGTGCCGCTGTTTTTCCAGAAGAGCACGACGCAGGCCGTCGAAGGCGTCAAGCCGCTCGCCCCTCTGCAGCTGGCCGGCCGCGACATCTACGTGCGCGAGGGCTGCTACAACTGCCACTCGCAGATGATCCGCCCGTTCCGCGCCGAGACGCTGCGTTATGGCCACTACTCCGTTGCCGGCGAGTTCGTGTACGACCACCCGTTCCAGTGGGGCAGCAAGCGCACCGGGCCGGACCTGCACCGCGTGGGCGGCAAGTACAGCGACGAGTGGCAGCGCATCCACCTGAACAACCCGCGCGACGTCGTGCCGGAGTCGAACATGCCCGCCTATCCCTGGCTGGACAAGAACGCGGCCGACCACGCCTCCATCGCGACGCATATGAAGGCCCTGCGTACCGTGGGCGTGCCCTACACCGACGCCGAGATCGCCAAGTCCACCGAGGAGCTCAAGGGCAAGACCGAGATGGACGCGCTGGTCGCATACCTGCAATCGATGGGGAGGGCGCTGAAATGATCACCATCCTTCGCATCGCCGCCACGCTCGCGAGCTTCGGCGCCTTCCTGGGGATAGCCTGGTGGGCCTACGCCCGCCACAACCGCGACCGCTTCGACGAAGCCGCGCGGATCCCGTTCGAACAAGACTAAAGCGGAGCGCGCAATGAGCGATTTCAATGCCAACTTCTGGTCGATCTACGTGGCCGGCCTCACGCTGTTCAGCATTCTGGCCTGCCTGTTGCTGCTGTGGGTCACGGCGCGCAAGAAGATCGTGTCTTCCTCCGACAACACCACGGGCCACGTCTGGGACGATGACCTGCGTGAAGCGAACAACCCGATGCCGCGCTGGTGGATGTGGCTGTTCGTGCTCTCGATCATCTTCTCGCTGCTGTACCTCGTGGCCTACCCCGGGCTTGGGGCATACCCCGGCGAGCTGAAATGGTCCACGCGCGGCGAATACAACGCCGAAGTGGACAAGGCCACCAGGGAGCTCGCGCCGCTTTACGCGCAGTTCACCGCGCGCAAGACCGAGGAGCTGGCAGGCGACGCCAACGCCATGGGCATCGGCGAGCGGCTGTTCATGAACAACTGCGCGCAGTGCCACGGCTCGGACGCGCGCGGCACCAAGGGCTTCCCGAACCTCGCGGACGCGGACTGGCTGCATGGCGGCTCGCCCGAAAAGATCAAGGAAACCCTCGCGGCGGGCCGGCGCGGGCAGATGCCGCCCATGGCCGCTGCCGTCGGCACGCCCGACGACGTGAAGAACGTCGCCAACTACGTGCTGAGCCTGTCCAACAATCCGCACGACTCGCTGCGCGCGCAGTTGGGCAAGGCCAAGTTCACGGCCTGCGCCGCCTGCCACGGCATGGACGGCAAGGGCAACCAGGCGCTGGGCGCGCCAAACCTGACGGACGACGTATGGCTTCATGGCTGGGGCGAGCAGGCCATCGTCAACATGGTCAACAATGGCAAGGTCAACGAGATGCCGCCCCAGCAGGGCAAGCTGACCGATGCGCAGATCCACGTCCTGGCCACCTACGTCTGGGGGCTGTCCAACAAGCACGCGCCCGCCAAGCCCTAAGGAGTTTCCCCCGTGACCTCACCTGCTGCAGTCCGCAAGGTGATTCCCATCGTCCCCTCGGGCCCGGAAGAGCCGGGCGAGTCGCTCTATGAAGCGCAAAAGAAGATCTATCCCCGCAAGGTGACGGGCCTGTTCGCGCGCTGGCGCTGGGGCTTCGTCTTCCTCACGCAGGTCATCTTCTACGGCCTGCCGTGGCTGGAGTGGGGCGAGCGGCAGGCCGTGCTGTTCGACCTGGGCGCGCGCCGCTTCTACATTTTCGGCCACGTCCTCTACCCGCAGGACTTCATCTACCTCACGGGTTTGCTGGTGATCAGCGCGCTGTCGCTGTTCCTCTTCACCGCCGTGGCCGGGCGACTGTGGTGCGGGTTCTCCTGCCCGCAGACGGTGTACACCGAGATCTTCCTGTGGATCGAGCGCAAGATCGAGGGCGACCGCAACGCGCGGATGCGCCTGGACGCCTCGCCGATGTCGGCCGGCAAGTTCGCCCGCAAGGGCGCCAAGCACGCCGTATGGATCATGCTGGCCTTGTGGACCGGCTTCACGTTCGTGGGCTACTTCACGCCGATCAGGACGCTGTGGGGCGAGGCCTTCACGCTGTCGTTCGGGCCGTGGGAGTGGTTCTGGGTGAATTTCTATGCCTTGGCCACGTACGGCAACGCCGGCTTCCTGCGCGAGCAGGTCTGCAAGTACATGTGCCCCTACGCGCGCTTCCAGAGCGCGATGTTCGACAAGGACACGCTGATCGTCAGCTACGACACGAGCCGCGGCGAGCCGCGCGGCTCGCGCTCGCGCAAGGCCGATCCGGCCGCGCTGGCCCTGGGCTCGTGCGTCGACTGCAACCTGTGCGTGCACGTGTGCCCGACCGGCATCGACATCCGCAATGGCCTGCAGTACGAGTGCATCGGCTGTGCCGGCTGCATCGACGTGTGCGACACGGTGATGGACCGGATGAACTACCCGCGCGGGCTGATCCGCTTCACGACGCAGAACGCCGAGGCCAAGGGTTGGGGCCGCGCGGAAATCCTGCGGCACATCGTGCGCCCGCGCGTGCTGGTGTACACCACGGTGCTGCTGACGCTGACGGTGCTCGTCCTCACGAGCCTCGTCGTGCGCACCCCCTTCAAGGTGGACGTGGTGCGCGACCGCGCCGCGCTGTCGCGCATCGTCGCCGGCGGCAAGCTCGAGAACGTGTATCGCCTCCAGATCATGAACGCCACGGAGCAGCCGCAGCGCTACCGCATCTCGGCCGCGGGCCTCGAGGGGCTGGTGCTGGCGTCCGAGGCCGAGGCCACCGTCGGGCCGGCCGAATCGCGCTGGGTGGCGGTGAGGCTGCAGATTCCGTACGGCAGCGCGCAGCCGGGTTCCCACCCGATCCATTTCAACATCGCGTCCATCGAGGGCGACGGCCAGATCAACGAGAAGTCGGCCTTCCTGGTGCCGCGATAGCAGGGGACGAAGAGATGAAAGACGACAAGACGACGCCATCGCCCGAGCCCTGGTGGAAATTCGGCCACGTCTGGCTGGTGATTGCCGGGCCGTGCGTTGTGGTGGTCGCGGGGTTCGTGACGGCCTTCATCGCCATGAGCAGCCCGGACCCGGTGCTGACCGAAGACTACTATCGCCGGGGCGTCGAGATCGACAAGACGCTCGCGAAGGACAAGGCGATGATGCCCGCGTTGCAGGGCCGCAATCACGCGGCCACGCCCGCGGCCGCGCCGGCGCGCTGAACGGCGCGCCACCGAAGGAGACCGCCATGTGGAACCAGAAACTGATGTGGGTCGTCTGGCCCGCGTTCCTCGCCGCCTGCATCCTGGAGCTGGTGGTGTTCGCCATGGTGGACCCGCAGGACCTGACCTGGGGCGGCCGGCCGGTTGCCCTGTCGCGCCAGGGCGTCTACACCGTGGGGTTCTTCGTGTTCTGGGCCGTCTGCATGATCGCGAGCGGTCTCACCGCCCTCCTGGGCACGCCGCCCGCCGAAGTCAATCTCTGCCCGCTGGCCTCCGGCGAAAGGCCCGACGGCTGCCCGCAGCAATAGCGCGTGCCCGTTCCCATCGACATCGAAGGCCTGACCCGGCAGGAAGCCGCGCGCCGGCTGCAATCGGCGGGGCCGAACGCGCTGCCGGGCAGCGAGCCCAAGTCGATGCTGCGCATCGCGCTGGGGGTGCTCACGGAGCCGATGTTCCTGATGCTGCTGGCTGCCGGCGGCATCTACCTCGTGATCGGCGACACGGCCGAGGCGCTGTTCCTCCTTCTTTCCGTTCTCGCGATCATTGCGCTCACGCTGGTGCAGGAGCGCAAGAGCCAGCGTGCGCTGGAGGCGCTGCGCGACCTGTCCGCGCCGCGCGCGATGGTGGTGCGCGATGGGGTGGAGGAGCGCGTCGCCAGCCGTGAGGTGGTGCCGGGTGACCTGCTGGTGCTGCGGGAGGGCGATCGCGTTCCGGCGGACGCGCTGCTGCTGCAGGGACAGCTCCAGGCGGACGAGTCGCTGCTGACCGGGGAGCCCGCGCCGTTGCTGCACCTGCCCGGCGATGCCGACCAGCCGATGGGCGCGCCCGGCACCGAGGCCAGCCCGTTCGTCTTCGCCAGCACCGTGGTCACCAAGGGCGTCGGCCTTGCCCGCGTACGCGCCACGGGGCCGCGTACGGCGGTGGGACGGATCGGCGTCGCGCTGGCCAGCACCGCGCTCGTGGACTCGGACCTGCAGCGCGGCTCGCGCCGCATCGTGCGCGCGCTGGCCGCCGGCGGCCTGGCCGTGGCCGCCGGCCTCGTGCTTCTCGCCTGGCTGTGGGACGGCCGGCCGCTGCTGGAAAGCGCGCTGCTGGGCATTGCGCTGGCGATGTCCATCCTGCCCGAAGAGATTCCCGTCGTGCTCACCGTGTTCCTCGCGCTGGGTGCCTGGCGGCTGTCGAAGCAGAAGGTGCTGGCTCGCCGCGTCCAGGCGGTGGAGGCGCTGGGGGGCATCACGGTGCTGGCGGTGGACAAGACCGGCACGCTCACGCAAAACCGAATGCAGGTGGCCGAGTTGCGCGTCGCGCGCCTGGCTTGGCGCGACGAGGCCGGGGAGGTGCTGCCCGAGGCATTTCACGAGCTGGCCGAGTTCGCCATGCTCGCCACGCCGGCCGACCCGTACGACCCGATGGAAAAGGCGATACGCGGCTTCGCGCGGCATCACCTGCGCGGCACCGGACACGTGCACGACGGCTGGGTGCCGGAGCAGGCCTACGAGCTGACGCCGGAGATCCTGGCGATGACGCAGGTGTTCCCGGCCGGGGGGCCGCGGCGCCACCTGCTGGCCTGCAAGGGCGCGCCGGAGGCGGTGGCCGACCTGTGCCACCTGGACGCGGACGGCCGTGCCGCCCTCCAGCGCGAAGTGCATGGCATGGCCGAACGGGGCCTGCGGGTGCTGGCAGTGGCCCGTGGCGAGTGGCAGGGCGCACAGTGGCCCGCGAGCCAGCACGATTTCACTTTCCGCCTGCTGGGCCTGGTTGGCCTGGCCGATCCACCGCGACCCGAGGTGCCCGCAGCCGTCGCGGCCTGCCGGCGCGCCGGCATTCGCGTGATCATGATGACGGGCGACCACCCCGCCACGGCGCAGGCGATCGCGCGCCAGGTGGGTTTGTCCGACCGGGCGGACGTGCTGACCGGCGCGCAGCTCGGGGCGATGGACGATGCAGGGCTGGCGCGGCGGCTGGGCAACGTGGAGATCTGCGCCCGGCTGGCGCCGGAGCAGAAGCTGCGGCTGGTGCGCGCGTTGCAGGCCGGCGGCGAGCGTGTGGGCATGACGGGCGACGGCGTCAACGACGCGCCCGCGCTCAAGGCCGCGCACGTGGGCATCGCGATGGGCGAGCGCGGCACCGACGTCGCGCGCGAGGCGGCCGCCATCGTGCTGCTGGACGACAGCTTCGCCAGCATCACGCAGGCGATCCGCCAGGGCCGCCACATCGACGACAACATCCGCACCGCGGTGCGCTTCATCTTCGCGATCCACATGCCGGTCATCGCGCTCGCGCTGGTGCCCACGCTGATGCACTGGCCGTTGCTGCTGCTGCCGGCGCAAGTGGTGCTGTTCGAGCTCATCATCGACCCCGCCTGCTCGGTAGTGTTCGAGGCAGAGCCGGCGGCCGTGGGCCTGATGGAGCGCGCGCCGCGGCCCGTCGGCGCCTCGCCGTTCGAGTGGACCAACGTGGTGGACGGCCTGGTCCAGGGCCTGGGGATGGCGGCGATCGTGGTCGTGGGGTGCGCGGCGATGGTCGCGCAGCAATGGCCCGGCGCGGACGTGCGCACCACGTCGTTCCTCGCACTCGTGGGTGGCGTGTTCCTGCTGGTGCCGGCCAACCGGGTGAGCTGGCGCAGGGGGGGCGCGCCGCGCATCCGCAACCGGTGGCTGGTGCTGCTGGTGCTGGGGGTGGCCGGCATGCTCGCGCTGGTGCTGGGCCTGCCGTGGATGCGCCAGGTCATGGGCTTCGCGCCGGCGTCGGCCGGCATGTTCGGCGCGGTCTTGCTGATGGCCGCGGCCATCGCCGCGTGGCTGGGCGCGCTACGCTGGTGGCGTCTCGGGCGAGCGGATCACCAGCACCGGCACGGGTGAGAGCCGGATGATGTGCTCCGCGCCGCTGCCCATCAGCACGCGGCCGATGCCGCGCCGCCCGTGCGTGCCCACCACGATCAGGTCCGCGTTCCATTGCTTCGCCGCGTCGGCCACCGCGTCGGACAGGCGCTCGCCGAAATTGTCGTAGAGCACGGTGTCGGCTTCGACGCCGGCCGATCCCGCGGCGGCGAGGCCGGTGGCCAGCACCTTGGCGCCGTTCTCGCGGATCACCTTGATCAGGTCGCCGGACGAGGCGCCGTACGGATCGAAGCCGCCGAGATAGGCCAGTTCCTCCACCACGTGCACCAGCCGCACTCGGCCGCCGCCTTGACGGGCCAGGTTGAGTGACGCCGTCAGCGCCCTCATGGAAGTCTCACTGCCGTCCAGTGCAACCAGGATTCGCTTGTACATGAAGAGCCTCACCTTCGAGTGTCGTGCCCAGTGTGGACGGCGGACTGCCGCGCCACGTTGACGATTATCAACGCCTCCGGCGTCAGCGCGCGATCGCCCGCGTCATGCCGACGATCCAGGTGGATTCGCCGGGGCCGCGCAGCCGGTGCGCGCGGCTGACGTCGAAGGTCCAATCCGCGTTCGCGGCCCAGCGCAGGCCGGCGCGGACGAAATGTGTCCGCTCCTCGGCGTAGCGCTCCGCCGTAAGCGACCAGTTCTCGCGAGGCGCCCATTCCACCGACACGCCATACCGGTTCTCGTCGCTGCCGGCGTGGTTGAAGTCGCGCCCCAAGTTCAGGTGCAGTGCGACATCGTCGCGCGCGGCCCAGGTCGCGAGGGCGACGAGGGTGACGCCCTGGTAGCGCGGCCGCACGTGCGCCTGCCAGCCCGACGCCAGCGACAGCCCTGCGCTCACGCCCGCCGCCAGCTCAGTGGCCCACTTCGCCTGGACGGCGTAGGCCGTCTCGCTGGCGCCGGCCTGCCGTGCGTATTCGGCCGACGCGCCAAGCTCCACCGGCCCGACGCGGCATGCGCCGCCGGCGTGCAACAGGCGTTGGCCGCCGCGCGAGCGCGCGAGCCAGCTCTCGGCCTCGCAGGCGCCCGGCTCGAGGATGGCGGCGTCGTCCAGCGAGTGGTGGCCGCCGGCGGCAAAGGCCGCGCCGGACAGGAAGCCGAGCGACAAGACAAAGGTTCGTGCGAGCCAGTCCAGGCGGCTGCGGGTGGCGTGTTTCATGAGTCCTTGATCCCCTTTCGAGAGAGATTGAGTCTAGCTTGCGGTTTCCACAGCTGCGGCTTGGACGCCGTTGATCCTCGTCAAGGCTCGGCGAGGCCCCGTGCCATACCTTGCGGGGGCACCTCCAAGACCTCTTTCCATGACTCCTTTTTTCATCGACCGCGCTGCCGCCGGCCGGCAGCTCGCCGGCTTGTTGCAGGCCTACGCCGGCCGCCCCGACGTGGTCGTCCTGGGGCTGCCGCGTGGCGGCGTCCCGGTGGCCAGGGAGGTTGCCCGAGCGCTGGGCGCGCCGATGGACCTGCTGATCGCCGCCGACGGCCTCGAACTGATCCGGCTGCAGGCGCTTTACCGTGGCAAGAGGCCGCCGGTGCCGGTCGAGGGTCGCACGGCGATCGTGGTGGACGACGGCATCGCCACCGGCAATTCCATGCGCAACGCGCTCAAGACGCTTCGGGGCGCCCGGCCCGAATGGATCGTCGTCGCGGTTCCCGTCGCGCCGCCCGAGGCGCAGTTCCGCATCGGCACTGCCGCGGACGAGTTCGCGTGCCTGGAGTGCTCCCCGGATTTCGACCTGGTCGGCCAGTGCTATCGCGACTTCACTTCGCCCACCGATGACGAGGTTCGCCGCGCGCTCGATTGACATTGACGCGGGTCAAGACGCGATGCGCAGCAGCGCGCCAAAGTGAATACATGAGCCTGCGCCTATCCCTTTCGCTCGTCGCGTGCGGCGCGCTCGCGGCCTGCGCCTCCATGCTGCCGCGCGGCAGCACCGACACGCCCGCCGGTTTCGCCAGTTTCGAGGAAGCCAAGGCCGCCGTGCAGCGCATCGTCGCGCTGCAAACCCCCACGGCCGACCTGCCCAAGCTCGGCTTCGACCCTGTGGCCGGGCCCAACGTGACGCTGATTCCCTACCCGGACATCGTGGGGCGGCTGGCGCCCCATCCGGGCGTGCCTTACGACAAGCTCGATGCCGGCATCCGCCAGTGCATCGAGGCGCAGACCGCCTGCCGCGGCTACCTCTTCCACTACGAGCGCCAGAGCCGGCGCCGCGAGGGCAGTTTCTGGCTGGACTTCCTCAACGTGCGGCGCACCACCAACATCAAGGGCTGGTGGTTCGATGCGTTGATCGTGGTCACCGACGGCAGGGTGTTGTTCCGCAACTACGCCGGCCAGGCCAGCACGGACAAGGTCGACCGGCAGGTCAACCCGCTGGGGCCGTTCCAGCCGGCCGGGGAGTCCGCTGGTTCCGTCCTGATCCATTAGGAAATTCGTGTTTATTTAGGGGGCATCCGCCGACTTTTGAGGGAAGTCAACACATGTCATACTGAAGTGTGTTTGCTCCCTTGAAAAAAAGCCTGACAGCCCTCGACCTCGGCACCGATCCCGGCAACGCAGCGGCGCTGCTTGCCGGCCTGCTCGACTCCGCGATGGACGCCATCGTCACCGTCGACCAGGAACAGAAGATCGTCCTGTACAACCGCGCTGCCGAGAAGGTCTTCGGCTGGCCGCGCGACCAGATCCTGCGCCAGCCGCTCGAAAAACTGATCCCCCAGCGCTTCCGCGCCACCCACGCTGAACACGTCCATAAGTTTGGCACCACCGGCGTCACCTCGCGCCGCATGGGCACGCTCAACGTGATCTACGGGTTGCGCGCGAGCGGGGAGGAGTTCCCGATCGACGCGTCGATCTCCCAGCTGGACACCCCGCAGGGCAAGCTTTACACGGTGATCCTGCGCGACATCTCGTTGCGGCTGCAGGCGGAAGAGCGCCACGCCCGCCTCGCCGCGCGGCTGTCGGGCCTGCTGGACTCGGCGATGGACGCCATCATCACGGTGGACGATTCGCAGCGCATCGTGCTGTACAACCGCGCCGCCGAGAAGATCTTCGGCTGGACGACGGAGGAAGCGCTGGGCCAGCCGCTCTCCAAGCTCATGCCCGAGCGGTTCCGCGGCGGGCATGGCGCCTATGTCCAGCGCTTCGGCTCGACTGGTGTCACCTCGCGGCGCATGGGCGACAACACCGTGGTGTACGGGCGCCGCGCCGATGGCGAGGAGTTCCCGATGGAAGCCTCCATCTCCCAGCTGAAGACGGCCGACGGCAAGCTCTACACGGTGATCCTGCGCGACGTGACCGAGCGTGTGCGCGCGCAGGAGGAGCGAACGGCCTTCGCCGCCGCGGCCCATGCGATCCGCGAAGAGGAAAAGACCCGTGTTGCCCGCGAACTGCACGACGAGCTCGCGCAATCGTTGACGGCGCTCAAGATGGACACGATCTGGGTGCGTGACAACGCCGCCGAGTCGCCTCACGCGGTGACGCCCAAGCTGGCCGAGATGCTCGCCATGCTCGACCGCGCGGTTGCCTCCACGCGCCGGATTGCCGCCGACCTGCGGCCGCTGATGCTCGATGACCTCGGCCTGATGCCGGCGATCGAATGGCTGGTCTCCAATTTCAGCCAGCGCTCGGGCGTTGCGACCACGCTCAAGGCCGATGAGGAACTCGAGCTGCGCGAACCGTTTGCGACGGCGGTGTTTCGCATCGTGCAGGAGTCGTTGGTCAACGTGGGCAAGCACGCGGCCGCCACCGAGGCGACCGTGTCCATCGAGCAGGTGGGCGATGCGGTCGAGCTCGTGGTGCAGGACAATGGCAAGGGCTTCGTGACCAGCGCGCCGCGCAAGCCCCAGTCCCTGGGCCTGATGGGCCTGCGCGAGCGGGCCCAGCTGCTCAAGGGCACCTGCAGCATCGACAGCGCGCCGGGGGAGGGCACACGGGTGAGCGTAAGGATACCGATGGACGGAGTGACGCTGCCATGATCAGGATCGTGATCGCCGACGACCACGCGATCGTGCGCGAAGGCCTCAAGCGCATCGTCTCCGAGATCGGGGACATGCAGGTGGTGGGCGAGGCGGCCGACGGCATGCAGGTGATGCAGCGGGTGCGCGAACTGGATTTCGACATCATCGTGCAGGACCTGTCGATGCCGGGGCGCAGCGGCATGGAACTGATCAAGATGGTGCGCGCCGAGAAGCCGAAGGTGCGCATCCTCGTGCTGTCCATGCACCAGGAGCTGCAATACGCGGTGCGCGCCATCAAGTCGGGCGCCAGCGGCTACCTCACCAAGGAAAGCGCGCCGGCCCAGCTGGAGCAGGCGATCCGCAAGATCGCCGGCGGCGGCGCCTACGTCACGGCCGAGGTGGCCGAGCAGCTCGCGCTTGGCGCGATGCCCGGCAGCACCGCCAATCCCCACGAATCGCTTTCCGACCGCGAGTTCGAGGTTTTCCGCCTGCTGGCGGCCGGCGCATCGGTGACCGATATCGCCACGCAACTGAAGCTGTCGGTGAAGACCGTCAGCACGCACAAGGCCAACCTGATGCACAAGATGGGCCTGCAGAACGCGAGCGAGCTGGTGCGCTACGCCATGAAGCACGGGCTGGCGGACAACCTCGACGCCTGAGCCGGCCGCAAGACATCCTTGACGCCGGTCATGGCGTCGGCGCGGCGGTGGCCTAAGGTTTCCCGAAGGGTACGTGCCCCAAGGAGCCGCCATGAAGCAGACAATCAAGCAATTGCTGGTCCACCTCGACGCGACGGCGCGCAGCGCCAGGCGGCTGGAAGTGGCATGTTCGATCGCGAAAGCCAACGGCGCGGCCGTGACGGCCCTGTACGCCGTCACGCCGGCGGTGCTGGAGCTGCCCTACGTGCCCGAGGCGGGTCCGAGCGTGGCGACGGCCCTGGCCGACATCGACGAGCAGCGCCGCGCGACCGTCCGCGCGGCTTTCGACAAGGCGCGGGACAGCTTGCAGGCGCCGCTCAGCTGGTCCGAGCTGGGCGACGCGCCCATGCTGCCCGCGTTCGCACGGCAGGCCCTCTACGCCGACCTGCTGGTGCTGGGGCAGCATGACCCATCGGACGCGGCGGCGGCCGGTGTGCCCGGCGACTTTCCCGAGACCGTCATGGCCACCAGCGGAAAGCCGGCGCTGATATTGCCGTATGCGCCGTTCCCCGCGACAGTGGGCCAGACGGTGGCGCTGGCGTGGAAGCCCACGCGCGAGTCGGCCCGGGCGCTGATGGCGGCGATTCCGCTGCTCCAGCGCGCCCGCCGCGTCCACGTGCTGTCGTGGCCCACCGAGGAAGACGACATCAAGGGCGACCGCCTGGACCTGGCCGGCTACCTCAAGGCGCGCGGCATCGAGCCGACCTGGCACCGCGAGGGCGGCGGCGAGCCGAGCTTCCTGGGCGAGCTGCTGCTGTCGCGGGCCTTCGACGTCGATGCCGACCTGCTGGTGATGGGCTGCTATGGCCACAGCCGCGCCCGCGAGTGGGTGCTGGGAGGGACGTCGCGCACCGTGCTGCAGTCGATGACGCTGCCGGTGTTGATGGCGCATTGAGTCTCCAACCCGACCGCACCTTGACAAGCGTCAATGCCCCTCGCCCGGCGAAGGAATATCGTCGTTCAACACCAGCTCGGGAGCGCCGCGGGCCAATACCGATGAACACGACCCTCAACCCCGACTGGATCCTGATCGCCAACACCACGCGCGCACGGGTCCTGCAGCAGCAGCGAGGCGGCGTGATGGAGGTCCTCGAGAGCTTCGTTCATCCCGCGGGCCGCGGGCAGGCCACACCGCCGCTGCTCGATGCGCGCCAGAAGGAATACACGCGATTCGCCCAGGAACTCGCCCAGTACCTGGAAGCCGAGGCGCGCATGGGCCATTTCAGCGCGCTGGTGATCCTGGCGCCGCTGCCCTTCCTCGACGAACTGCGTGGCACGCTCGGAAAATTCACCGCGCGGCTGCTGGTAGGCACCGTGGAGCGCGACCTCACGAGCTGGGGTATCGCGGAGCTCGCGCGCCAGGTCTCGCGCGAGCTGGCCGAGGTCGCGCACTGACGGCGCGCCCCGCTCGCGCCCGCGTCAGCTGAACCGCGTCAGCAGCTTTTGCACATCCGCCATCAACGGCTCGAGCCTCGCATGGCTCTTCGCGCCCGGCTGCATCGCCTGCAACTCCTGTTCGAGCAGGCACATGGTCATGCGCACGTAGGTGCTGTCCAGCGCCTTGCGCACCGCGGAAAACTGCTGCGCGATGTCGAGGCAGGGCGAGCCTTCCTCGAGCATGCGCTGCACGCCGCGCAGCTGGCCCTCGGCGCGCTTGAGCCGGCTGAGGATGTCGGCGCGGGCCGATTCGTTGGTGAGCGTTGCCATCATTTCAAACGCAGGCCTGCTGCGTCCCATACTTCGACGGCCACCACGATACCCTGTCCGACGCTCTGCGTCACGGTGCAGAACGATTCGAACTGGCCGAGCACCCGGTCCAGGTGTTCCAGCGTCGCGCCGGCCACGCCCAGGGTGAGCACGGCCTTGATCGACAGCACCCGCAGGCGGCCCTGGTCGTTGCGCCCGACGTTGGCCTCCACGGTGCAAGTGATCGGCTCGGGCTTCTGCCTGTACTTGCGCAGGGCGAACAGCAGCGAGTCCGAGAGACAGTTGCCGACGGAGGCCGCCAGCAGCTGCACGGGGGAGGGCCCCACGCCCGACCCGAGCGGCGCCGGTTCATCGGCCACCAAATCGGGCACCGCGCCGCCGAAGCGCACGGTAAAGCGATAGTCCTCCTGCTGCGCCAGTTCGACGCGAACGAGTTCTTCGCTCATCGCGTTCAGCTCCCGCAGGCGCCGGTGCCTTCCGGCACGCCCAGCTTGCGCAGGATGATGCCGAGCGGACAGAACTTCGTGAAACCGAACTGGAACAGGTTGAAGCCGACGAAGGCCGTGACGGCCAGCGCCCATTTGCTGACGAACAGCGGGCTGCCCTCGATGCCCATCGCGAGCGATGCGAGGATGAAAATACCCGCGAAGATGCGGATGTAGCGTTCGACGGTCATGGCGAGACTCCTTCTGGTGATGGGGATTCGTGGCGCTTGCGATACAAGGCGTAGTAGAGGACGGGGATGACCACCAGCGTGAGCAGGGTGGACACCAGGATGCCGAAGACGAGCGACACGGCCAGGCCGTTGAAGATCGGGTCGTCCAGGATGAAGAACGCGCCGATCATGGCGGCCAGGCCGGTGAGGGCGATCGGCTGAGCGCGGACGGCGGCGGAACTGACCACGGCCGCGCGGAACGGAACGCCCTGCGCCACCTGCAGTTCGATGAAGTCCACCAGCAGGATGGAGTTGCGCACGATGATGCCGGCCAGCGCGATCATGCCGATCATGCTGGTGGCGGTGAACTGCGCGCCCAGCAGCGCGTGCCCCGGCATGACGCCGATGATGGTCAGCGGGATCGGCGCCATGATCACGAGCGGCGTCAGGTAGCTGCGGAACTGCGCGACCACCAGCAGGTAGATCAGCAGCAGGCCGACGGCATAGGCCGCGCCCATGTCCCGGAACGTTTCGTAGGTGATCTGCGATTCGCCGTCCCACTTGAGGGCGTAGCCGCGGTACGGGTCGGCCGGCTGGCGGATCCAGTATTCGCCCAGCGGCCCGGCGGCGGGCAGCGCGGCGGCGTCCAGCCGCGAGCGGATCGCGAACAGGCCGTACAGCGGCGAGTCGGGCAGGCCGCCGCTGGCGCCGCCGGCGCGCAGGCCCACGTCGCCGAAGACGTAGCTCACGTGCTTCAGGTCCTTGGTGAAGAGGGGCTTGTCGATGACGCCGCGCTCCACGCTGACCAGCTCCGACAGCGGCACCATCCGGCCCGACGCCGAGCGCATCGGCAGGGCCAGCAGCGAATCGAGCCCGACCTGGGAGGCCAGCGGCAGCTGCAGCCGCACGGGGATCGGGTACTTGCTCTGGCCGTCGTGCAGGTAGGCGGCGTCGGCGCCGGTCAGCGCCGAATGCACCGTCTGCGCGACCGCCGACACGGGGATGCCGAGCGATTCCGCGCGCTGCCGGCGCACGGCCAGGTGAACCTGGGGCGCGTCCTCCTTCAAGCTCGTGTCCACGCCGACGATGTCGGGCGTGCCCTGGAACGCCTGTGCGACGCGTTGCGCGAGTAGCTGGCGGCCGGCCTCGTCCGGGCCATAGACCTCCGCGACCAGCGGGCTCATCACCGGCGGGCCCGGCGGCACTTCGACGATCTTCACGCGGGCCCGGTGGCGCGCGCCGATTTCCTCCAGCCCCGGCCGCAGCCGCTGCGCAATCGCATGGCTCTTTTCCTTGCGGTGGCTCTTGTCGGCGAGGTTGACCTGCAGGTCGCCCTGTTCGGCGTCGGCCCGCAGGTAATACTGGCGCACCAGCCCGTTGAAGGTGATCGGGCTGGCCGTGCCGGCATAGCCCTGCAGGTCGCGCACTTCGGGCTGTTTCGCGAGGAACGCACCCATCTCGTGCAGCGCCGAGGCGGTGTCCTCCAGCGGCGTGCCGGCGGGCATCTCCACCACCACCTGGAACTCGCTCTTGTTGTCGAACGGCAGCATCTTCAGCACCACCAGCTGCACGACTGCGAGTCCCACGGACAGCAGCAGGGCGGCGAGGATGCCGGCCAGCAGGAGCCAACGCTTGCGCGAGCTGGCCAGCAGCGGCGTGAGCAGGCGTGTGAACAGGCCCTGCAGCCGCAGCACCCAGCTGGGCGCATGGCCCGTCGCGTCGGCGGGGCCGTGTGGCTTGATCAGCTTGAGCGCGAGCCACGGCGTCACCGTGAAGGCGATCGCGAGCGAGATCGCCATGCCCAGGCTGGAGTTGATGGGGATCGGGCTCATGTACGGCCCCATCAGGCCGGAGACGAAAGCCATGGGCAGCAGCGCCGCGATCACGGTGAGAGTCGCCAGGATCGTCGGGCCGCCCACTTCATCCACCGCGCCGGGGATGATGTCCGCCAGCGAGCGGCCGGGGTGCAGCTGCTGGTGGCGGTGGATGTTCTCGACCACCACGATGGCATCGTCCACCAGGATGCCGATGGAGAAGATCAGCGCGAACAGCGACACGCGGTTGAGCGTGAAACCCCAGGCCCAGGAGGCAAACAGCGTTGCGGTGAGGGTGAGGATCACCGCCGCGCCGACGATGGCGGCTTCGCGGCGCCCGAGCGCCAGGCCGACCAGCACGATGACCGACGCCGTCGCGAAGGCGAGCTTCTGGATCAGCTTGTTGGCCTTCTCGGCCGCCGTCTCGCCGTAGTCGCGCGTGACCGTCGTTTCGATGTTGGCGGGGATCACGGTGTTGCGCAATGCGTCGACGCGCTGGCGCGCGGCGCCCGCCACGTCCACTGCGTTCTCGCCGGGCTTCTTGGTGACGGTGATCGTGACGGCCGGGAACACCTGGCCCGTGGCTTCGGGGTTGCCCGACGCCGCGCCGGGTGTCTGCCACACGTAGCGTTGCGGCAGGCGGGCGCCGGCCTCGATGCGCGCAACTTCGCGCAGGTAGAGCGGCTTGCCGTCGCTCACGCCCACCACGAGAGAGGCGATGTCCTCTTCGGAGCGCAGGAACTCGCCCGTCTCCACGCTGAGCATCTGCGCATCGGCCCGCGATGCATCGAGCACGGCGCCCGATGGCATCCCCATGTTCGCGGCGGCCAGCGTGGCCTTCAACCCCAGCAGGTCCACATTGCGGTCGCGCATTCGCACCGGGTCCAGCCACACGTGGATGGCGCGCCCCGGCCCGCCGATGGTCTGCACCTCGCGCGTGCCGGGAACGGCCTTCAGCTCGGCTTCCATGGTGCGCGCCACGCGCTCGAGGTCGGCGGCGGCCAGCACGTCGCGGCTCCACAGCGTCACGGCCAGCACCGGCACGTCGTCGATGCCCTTGGGCTTGACGATGGGCGCCAGGGCGCCGAGGTCGCGCGGCAGCCAGTCCTGGTTGGCGTTGAGCACGTCGTACAGGCGCACCAGCGCCTCGGTGCGCGGCACGCCCACCTTGAACTGCACGGTCAGGACGGCGACGCCGGGGCGAGCGACGGAGTAGGTGTGTTCGATGCCCGCGACCTGCGAGAGCACCTGCTCGGCGGGGCGCGCGACCATGTTCTGCACGTCCGTGCTGCTCGCGCCGGGGAAGGGGATCAGCACGTTCGCCATCGTCACGTTGATCTGCGGCTCCTCCTCGCGCGGCGTCACGAGCACGGCGAACAGGCCCACCAGCAGCGCGACGATCGCGAGCAGCGGCGTGATGGCGTTCGACTGGAACGCGGCGGCGATCCGCCCGGAGATGCCGAGGCGGCTTGCGGTGGACGGCGTGTGGATCGGTGAGTTCATGGCGCCCTCCCGATCAGGGTGCGAGCGCCGGCCGGGCGCCGGCCAGGCCCGCCTTGACGGGGTCCACCGCCACCAGTTCGGCGCTGCCGAGGCCGGCAAGCACTTCCACGCCCGCCGCGCCGTGGTCGGCGCCGAGGCGTACGGCCTTCAGGACGAAGCCGGCGCCGCCCGGCGCGGCCACGTACACGGCCGTCAGTTCGCCGCGGCGCAGCACGGCACCGGCGGGGATGATGAGGCGCTTTTGCGTGCCGCCCGAGAAGCGGACGTGGACCTGCTGTCCCGGCGCGGCCGAGCGGGCCGTGCCCGCGGGCAGCTCGAGTCGCCACTCCAGCGTCTGTGCGACCGGGTCCGCGGCCGGCAGCATGATGCGGGAGACGGGGCTGATCCATTGGCCCTTGCCGGGGCCGCCGTCCAGCATGATTTCCACCTGCGCCGCGGCGCGCGCTTCGGCCGCGCGCGACGCGGGCACGTGCACCACGACTCGAAGGGGCAACGGGGCATAGAGCGTCAACAAGGGCTTGCCGGGCACGGCCAGGTCACCGGACTGCACCAGCGTCTCGAGCACCCAGCCGTCGTAGGGCGCGGTCACCTGCGTGAACCCCTGCTCGATCGCCGACTGGCGCTGGCCGGCGGCCGCCTGGTCGCGGCCCGCCTGTGCGGCGTTGAAGGCGGCCTGCGCCGTATCGAGCGCGGCCATGCTGACAAAGCCCTTCGACTGCAATTCGCGAGTGCGCTCGAACTGGGCGCGGGCGTTGCGGTATTCCGCTTCGGCCTGGGCCGCCTGCGCCTGGCTGCGTTGCAGGCCGGTGCGCGTCTCGCGGTCGTCGATGGTGGCCAGGACCTGGCCGGCGCGCACCGGGTCACCGGCCTTGACCGCCAGCCGGGCGATGCGACCGCCGACTTGCGCGGCCACGGTGCTTTGCGTCACGGGTTGCACCACCCCGTCGAACTCGAAGCCGGCCGCAACCGCCTGCATCCCGGCCTTGACCACGGGCACCGCGACGGTGGCCGGCGCCGAATGCGCGGCGCCGGCGAGCGCCAGCGCCGTGAGCAGGGAAGCAAGAGCGTTCAGGAAATGCATGGTGTTGGTGCCGGGTTCACAGGATGATATTAACATACTCCCCCCAGTATCAAATGAGATGGGTCAAACCGCCGCCGTTTCAAGAGACGGGTTCCCAAAAGAGAAACCCGCCGGGCCGTTCACACGGGCGGCGGGTCGGTGGAGACTCCGGTGGGCGGCTGGCCCGGCCGGTCTGATGTCGTCTCCGTCCATCCCGGCGTCAGCGGGACGCCGGATCC
Organism: Ramlibacter sp.; assembly: GCA_030695945.1. Lineage (GTDB taxonomy): Bacteria > Pseudomonadota > Gammaproteobacteria > Burkholderiales > Burkholderiaceae_C > Ramlibacter. Next base: position 38,150 of record JAUYOG010000050.1, on the reverse strand, counting down.
TGGCCGCGGGGTTGCGCCCCTTGGCCGTTCGCCGCGGAGGCCTTCAGCCTCGCGTCGGCCTGACTTCAATCTAGTCGCCCGCACGCGGATTTCCTTGACCTGCGTCAGTGCTGGGTCGGGTCGGTCCTACACCTTCATCGGAACACTGCTGGGGCGATAGCGGCTGCTTCCGACACCGGGGCGCAGCGCGGACTCCTAGATTGACACGGGTGAACTTCAACAGGAGAAACCTATGGACATGTTCGGCACACAGGACTGGGAATTGCTGGGCTCGATCGTCCTCATCGCGCTGCTGGCCCTCGTGGCGTTCTTCGTCTGGCGCAGGAACGAGTCCCAGGGGCTGGTTGATCGCTTCGGCCCTGAATACAGCCGGGCCGTGGACGAACTGGGCAGCCGGCCGAAGGCCGAGGCCGAGTTGCGCGCCCGCCAGAAACGCGTCGCCAAGCTCGACATCGTGCCGCTCACGCCGGGTGAGGCCGAGCGGTTCAGCCGTGAGTGGCGCGCTATCCAGGGCCGTTTCGTCGACAACCCGAAGGGTGTGCTGGCCGACGCCGACCGGCTCGTGCGCGAGCTGATGCAAAAGCGCGGCTACCCGATGGGTGATTTCGAGCGGCGCGCGGCCGACATCTCGGTCGATCACCCCGATGTGGTGGACCACTACCGCGCGGCCCAGGCAATTGCCACGCTCGACCGCGCGGGCGACGCCGACACCGAGGCGCTCCGCAAAGCCGTCGTGCACTACCGTGCCCTTTTCGATGATCTGCTCGAAGTCCGGCAGGACGAGCGAGCCCCCGCCAACCACATGGAGGCCCATTCATGAACACCGATACCGTCGATACGGAAAAGACCCTGACCACGGCCGACTTCGCGGCAGCGGGCGCCCGGCCCGCCGAGCGCACGGCCCGTACGGCCCGCGAAGCGGCCGATGCCGACGGCGACGGCCGCGTGGAGCGGCGCGAGGGCGAGGGCGAAGAGTTGGCCGCGCTGTTCCCGCCGGAGATGGCGGGCGACTTCCGCTCGCGCTGGGACGCTGTGCAGATCGGGTTCGTCGACGATCCGCGCCAGGCCGTGCAAAGGGCCGACGAGCTGGTCGCGCAGGTGATGAAGAACCTGGCCGAGAGCTTCGCCGACGAACGCCAGCGCTTCGAGGAGCAGATGAGCGCACCCGAGGGCGGCGCTTCCACCGAGAACATGCGGGTGGCGCTGCGGCGGTACCGCTCGTTCTTCCAGCGGCTGCTGTCGCTGTAGCCGGCTGCTAGGGGCTGCCGCGGCGGCCCGTGGGGCACAGCACATTCTTCGGCAGATCGCCGTGTATGTACTGTGTCTCTTCGTCGTGGGTGGCCGGTCGAATCCCCACGACGCGGGCACGCGAGCCGTAGAGGTCGAGCAGTTCGGCGGCCAGCACGGCAGGGCCATCCTCGTTGTCGCGCAGCGGCTTGATCCAGCGGCGGGGGCGGCCGTCGTAGGTGAAGTCGATCACCCACAGGCGGCTCGTCTTGTAGAACAGGGCCATGTGGCAACGATACCCGCTGCCGCCGGCCGGTGGCAATGACGTGGATCAGCGCATGCGGTGCCAGCCGCCCATGCGGTACCCGCCCATCGGCCCCATGTCGCGGTCGGCGATGGCCCTCTGCTCAGGCGTCAGCACGGAATAAAGCGCCTTGACCGCCGCGGTGTGGGCTTGCTGCCCCGCCTCGCGCTGCTTGAACATCGCGTCGCGCTGGGCCGCCCAATCGGGCGCCGTGGTGCCGGGCTGCGCGTTGTGCATCAGCGACTGCATCTGGGTGCGCATGGCCTGCATGGCCGCGGCCTGCTGGGTGACGGCGGCTTCGTAGGCTTTCCATGCCGTTTCCTGCGCGGAAGTGATCTTCAGTTCGGCCTTCAGTTGTGCCATGCGTGCCGATGCGGCTGCCGTCATGTCGGCGGCGCCCATCCCGCGGCCCATGCCCATGCCCATGCCCGGCCCCATGCCGTGGCCCGGGCCCATCCCTGAACCGGGGCCCATCCCGCCGCCCGGATGCGCGTAAACGGTGGCGGCGAGCGCGAGAGACAACACGGCGGCGACGCCGGCGATGGCTTTGTAGGTGCGTTTCATGTCCAACTCCTGTCAGTGTTGCCACGCGGAACCCCGCGCGGCCTATTCATTGCACTGCGGCTATGTAAGCGCGGAATGTCCGGTGCGGGGTTTTTTGTCGCGCAGCGCGACAAGCGGCGGGTTTGACATGCTGTGTTACCTTCCCGTTCGAAAGCCCGCCTGCGCGACGGTGTAATCGCATCATGGACCGCCCCGACCACATCCTCATCGTCGACGACGACGCCGAGATCCGCACCTTGCTGGGCCGGTATCTCGAGAAGAACGGCCTGCGGACCGTCACGGTCGCCGATGGCCGCGCGATGTGGCAGGCGCTGGAGAAGGGCACGTTCGACCTGGTCGTGCTGGACCTGATGCTGCCGGGCGACGACGGCTTGACGCTGTGCCGCAACCTGCGCGCCCGCTCGGAGATCCCCGTCATCATGCTCACGGCGCGCGGCGAAGAGACCGACCGGATCGTCGGCCTGGAGATGGGCGCCGACGACTACATCCCCAAGCCCTTCAGCGCGCGCGAGCTGCTGGCCCGCATCAAGGTCATCCTGCGCCGTGTGCGCAGCCTGCCCCCCAACCTGCGCCCGGAGCCGGGCCGCGAGATCCGGTTCGGGCAATGGGTGCTGGACACGACGCTGCGCCAGCTCGTCGCCCCCGACGGCGTGGTGACGCCGATCGGCGGCGCCGAATACCGGCTGCTGCGCATCTTCCTGGACCATCCCAACCGCGTGCTCAACCGTGACCAGCTGGTGGAGATGACGCGCGGCAAGGAGGCCGAGCCGCTGGACCGCAGCGTCGACGTGCAGGTGAGCCGGCTGCGGCGGCGCCTGGGCGACGACCCCGCGGACCCTGTCACGATCAAGACCGTGCGCGGCGAGGGCTACGTGCTCTCGGTGCCGGTGCATAAGCCGGCGGGCTGATGGACCGTCGCACTGCCCGCTGGTTGCCGGGGTCGCTGTTCGGCCGGCTCGTGCTGGTGCTCGCGAGCGGGCTGTTGCTGGCCCAGCTGCTGAGCGCGGCGATCAACCTGGCCGAACGCGACCGCCTGCTCCTCACGGCCGGCGGGGCGCGGCACGCGCAGCGCATCGCCGACGTGGTCAAGCTGCTCGACCCGATGGGGCCGGCCGAGCGCCAGCGCATCGTCGCGGTGCTCAGCATGCCGCCGCTGGTGCTGTCGCTGCATGACAAGCCCCTGGCCGGGCCCGCCGAGCCGGCGGAGCCGGGCGTGGGCGCCCGCGCGGCGATGTTCGGCGCGATGTTGCGTGCGTCGCTCGGCGAGGAGCGTGCGATGCGCGTGCACCCCGGCGATCCGTCCGCCTCGTTCAGCCGGCCGATGGCGGGGCCTGGCTTCGGGCGTGGGCCCGGAGCAGGACCGGGGCCCGGGCCTGGCCCCCGGCCGGGGATGATGATGGGCGGCGGCCCGGAAGGCCATCGCATGCCGCCGGGCATGGGCGCGGCGCTGCGCACGGAAGTGCAGTTGCGCGACGGGACCTGGGCGCGGTTCGACACCTTGTTGCCACCTGCGTCGGACGGCGTGCCGTGGCGGCTGCTGCTGGCGCTGGGCGTGCTGCTGGCGGCGGTGCTGCTGCTGTCGTTTTTCGCCGTGCGGTGGGTGACGCGTCCGCTGCACGTACTGGCAACGGCCGCCGAGGCGCTGGGCCGGGACATCCACAGCCCGAAATTGCCCGAAGACGGGCCGCGCGAAATCCGGCAGGCGGCCCACGCTTTCAACACCATGCAGGACCGGCTGGCGCGCTTCATCGAGGACCGCACGCGCATCCTCGCGGCCATGTCGCACGATCTCAAGACACCGATCACCCGCATGCGGCTGCGTGCCGACCTGATGGACGACGAGGAAATGCGCCGGCACTTCGAGGGCGACCTGAGGGAAATGGAAGCGATGGTGACGCACACGCTCGAGTTCATGCGCGGGCTCGGCGGGGGCGAACAGCGCCAGCCGGTGAACGTGATGGCGCTGCTGGAGAGCCTGCAATCGGACAACGAGGCCATGGGCCGCTGCGTGCGCATCGAGGGCCGGGCCGACGCGCCCTACATCGGCGTGGTGTCGCTGCTCAAGCGCTGCCTGGCGAACCTGGTGGACAACGCGGTGCTGTACGGCAGCCGCGCCACGGTGAAGGTCGAGGACAGCGCTTCGACGCTTACCATCCGCGTGCGCGACGAGGGCCGTGGCATCCCCGAGACCGAGCTGGAGAAGGTGTTCGAACCGTTCTACCGGCTGGAGGGTTCGCGCAGCCGGGCCACCGGCGGCACCGGCCTGGGCCTGGCGATCGCGCGCAACATCGCGCGGGGGCACGGCGGCGATATCACGCTGCGCAACCTGCCGGAGGGCGGGCTGGAGGCGGTGCTCGTGCTGCCGCGAGCCTAGGCGAGCAGTTCTCCGGCACGCACCGCCACCAATTCGCCTTCCGCCAGCGGCCGCCAGCTTTCATCCGTCAGCGGTACGCTGGCGATCCACACGATCGCACGTTCCCCTTGGTCGACGGACACGCCGCCCTGGCTCTCGGGCGACGGTTTGGGAGGCGTGCAATGCCGCTGCAGGATCCAGAGCCCGGGCGGTTCGATCCGCCCCAGCGCCGGCTGGATGCGCCGGTTGCCATGGGCGAACAGCGCGTCGCCGTCAGCGTAGAGAAAGTTGGCCGGACCGAACGCCCGCAAGTCGCCCGCGAATTCGGCGAGCAGCGACCGGCGAGCCTCCAGGGACGGCACATGGCCCTCCTGCCAAAGCGGGCGCAGCCGCTCCAGCAAGGCGCAGAACGCGTGTTCGGAGTCGGTCTGGCCGACGGGGCGGCGCGCGCCCAGCAGCATCGTGGCGCTGGCCTCGACGCCGGGCAGGTGGCCGTTGTGGGCGAATACGTGCATGCGGCCGCCGAGTTCGCGCGCGAAAGGCTGGGTGTTGGACAACTGCACGCCGCCTTGCGTCGCGTGGCGGATGTGCGAGATGGCCAGCGTCGTGCCCGGTCCCTCGGTCTCCAGGTAGCGCACCAGCGCGCTGTTGCCCGCCGCCGAGGGTTCGCGGAACAGCGCCACGTCGTCGCCCTGGTAGAACGCGACGCCCCACCCATCGCGCGTCCTGCCGTCTTCGCCGCCGCGCGCGGCCAGGGTATGCAGCGAGAAGGTCAGCCGGGCCGGCTGCGACATCGACAAGGCGAGAAGTTCACACATGATGCCCTCCAACCGCGGTTTGCTCTGCATGGTCCCGCGGGTCGCAGGGCGTGGTGAACGGCACGCGCATCGCCTGCAGCGTGACATGATCGATGTCGAAGCGATCGTGCAGCCGCTGCGTGGCGTTACGCAGGAAGGCATCGTCGGCGTGGCCGTCCGGCATCGCCAGGTGCGCCGTCAGAGCGATCTCGGAAGTGCCCATCGCCCACACGTGCAGGTCATGCACGCGGGCCACACCGGGCAAGGATTCGAGCAAGGCCTGCACGGCATGCAGATCGACGCTCTCGGGCACGCCGTCGAACATCAGGTGCAGTGACTGCCTGAACAGGCCCCAGGTGCCGATCACGATCACGGCGGCGATGGCGAGGCTGACGACCGGGTCCAGCCAGTCCCAGCCGAACCACAGGGCCAGGCCGCCGGCCACCACCACGCCGGCGGAGACCAATGCATCGCCCGCCATGTGCAAAAACGCGCCGCGGATGTTGATGTCGGCTTTGCTGCCGCGCATGAACAGCAGCGCCGTCGCCGTGTTGACCAGGATGCCGATGCCTGCCACCACCATGATCGTGATGCCTTCGATCGGCTCGGGCGCCTGTAGCCTGTGCACGGCCTCCCACGCCAGCGAGCCCATCGCGACCAGCAGCAGCAACGCGTTGATGAAGGCAGCAAGGATGCCGGCGCGCTTCCAGCCATAGGTATGGCGTGCGTCGGGCCTTAGCCGGCCGGCCAGTGCGCCGCCCCAGGCCAGGACGAGGCCGATCACGTCACTCAGGTTGTGCCCCGCGTCGGCCAGCAGGGCGAGCGAGTCGACCTTCCAGCCGTAGAAGGCCTCGATGGCCACGAAGGCGGTGTTCAGGCCGATGCCGACCGCGAAGGCCGCGTTGAAGTTGTCCGGCGTATGGTGTCCGTGTTCCGCGCTCATGGTCGCCGTCTTGAATAAGGACGGCCAGTATCGCCGGTCATCCGGCCAGCCACCCTTCGACCTTCTCGCGGCTCGGCACGCCGCCGGCGTGAACGACCTTGCCGTCGATCACCACGCCCGGCGTGCGCATCACGCCGTAGCCCGCGATGTCGCGGATTTCCTCGACCTTGCCCAGCGTCATGCTCACGCCTTTGGCCCTGGCGACCTGTTCGATCAATGCGATCGTGTTCCTGCAGTTGGCGCAGCCGGGGCCCAATACCTTGATGTCCATCGAAACTCTCCTTTGGTGTCACAACACCGCGTTGAAAACGAAGCCCACGGCCAGGATGCCGGCCGCGACCACACCCGCGAAAGTCGCGATCAGGCGAACCTTGAGCACCTTGCGCAGGATGATCATCTCCGGCAGCGAGAGCGCGATCACGCTCATCATGAACGCCAGCACCGTGCCCAGCGCCGCGCCCTTGGCCAGCAGGGCCTGCACGATGGGGATCACGCCGGCCGCGTTGGTGTACATCGGCACACCGACCAGCACCGCCAGCGGCACCGACCACCAGGCATCGCGGCCCATGATCGACGCCATGAAGTCCTGCGGCACCCAGCCATGGATGGCCGCGCCGATGGCGATGCCGGCCAGGATGTAGGGCCAGACCCGCCCCACGATCTCGCGTACGCTCGCGAACCCTGCCTCGATGCGCTCGGCCAGTGTCAGCCCGTCCTCGCCGGCCGCGGCCGCCACCCTGGGCATGTCGCGCACCCAGTCTTCCAGCGAACTCTCCATCTTCAGCCGGCCGATGATCCAGCCGGCGGCTACGGCGACCGTGAGGCCGAGGCCCAGGTAGAGCAGGGCGATCTTCCACCCGAACATGCCGAGCAGCAGCGCCAGCGCGACCTCGTTGACCATCGGCGCGGAAATCAGGAACGAGAAAGTGACGCCCAAGGGCACCCCTGCCTGCACGAACCCGATGAACAGCGGTACCGCCGAGCAGGAGCAGAACGGCGTCACGACACCCAGGCTCGCGGCCATGACGTTGGCCACGCCTTCGGTGCGCCCGGCGAGCAGGGCCCGCGTCCGCTCGGGCGTGAAATACGAGTTGACCATGCCCATCACGAACACCACGGCCGTGAGCAGCAGCAACACCTTGGGCGTGTCGTAGACAAAGAACTGGAGCGCGCCGCCGAGATGGCTGGCACGTTCCACCGGCAGGGCGGCGACGACCCACTCGGACACCGGGTTCAGCGACCGGTACAGGGCCAGCCAGGCCAGGCCGGCCATCGCCAGGAAAGCGCGGGGATGCTGGCGGGGCAGTTGCACCGTGCGCTGGGACAGGGTCAGCTCGGTCATTTGAGTTCTCTCTAACCGAAGACGAACGAAGCCCCGAAAGGATGCAGGCCCGGCTAGATACCCGGGCCCGGTGGCGGCATGGACCGCGGGACATGGGCGGCGACGCTGCCGTTCGCCTCGAAGCGTACCTGGCAGGCCTGCGACAGGCGCTCGCGCAACCGTGCCCGGGCCCGCAACAGGCGGGATTTGGTGGCGGGCAGGGTCAGCCCGTGCGCTTGCGCGAAGGCCCGTTGGGTCTGGCCCTCGAGATCGCACGCGCGCAGGATCGCGGCGTCGCCGGGAGCCAGTTCGGCCAGCGTGCGCGGGAGACAGCCGGCCAGCGCGTCGACGGGGGGGGGCGGGTCCGTCTCTGCCGACAGGGTTTCGGTCAGCTCATCGGTGAGGGGTTCGTGCGGGTGGGCCGTGCGCAGCCTGTCCACGAGTGCGTTGCGGGCCACCTGGAAGAGCCATGCGCGCGGGTTGTCGAGGGTGCAGAATCCCCCGCCCTGGCCCATGGCCTTGACGAACACGTCCTGCAGCAGGTCGTCGGCTGCATCCGCGTCGGCCAAGTGGCGGCGCAGGTAGCCGCGCAACTCGGCTTCGTGCGCCTGCCAGGCAGCTGCCACGCATGCGAAGGCCTCGGTTGCCGGTGGCGGGTAATCGTCGTGGGGCGGCTTGGACATGGACGGCTCCCCCGCGCTGGCGGGCGAAGTCTTCAACTGAAGGATGCGCCAGTGCGGCGCCGCCCGGTTGCGCGAGATCAAACAACTTCCCGCGAGCGGCAATCCAGGTCGACTTGGTGAATCGGCGAGGAATCCTTTTGCAGTTCTCTTCGTCCTCCCAATAGATCAACCCCAAAAAGGAACCTTCCGATGAAAAGAGCGGGTTTCCTGTGTGCGCCGTTGCTGATGATCTGCGTGTCCATGGCGTCGGCGCAGGAGTCGGCGTTCGATGGTTTTCTCACCAGGTTCGACTACGAAACCCGCGCTGACATGAAGATCGACAGCAAGAGGCTGATCACCTTGCTGGTGGAAAAGAAGGCCGTCCTGGTGGACATCCGTTTCCCGGAGGAAACAAGAGCCTGGAAGATGGGGTTCGGCCTGTTCATCCCGTTGAATGAGCTCCCCGCGCGTTTCAGGGAGCTTCCGCGGGACAAGATCATCGTCACCGCCTGCCCCCACAAGGACCGCTCGGCAATTGCCATGACTTACCTTCGGACACAGGGCTACGACGCGCGCTACCTCACGGACGGCCTGACCGGATTGGCGGAGAAGCTGCGGGGAGACGATGCCAAGGACTTCATGGAGGACATGGGTATGGGAAAGCCATGACTGTCCCGCGGGCGGGCGATTCGCCGGCCCAGCAACAGCGCCCATGGGAAAATCGGGCCTTGACTGGAAAACCCAATTGAAGACGTCGTTCGTGTTCGCGATGCCGGCGGCCGCAGCGATGCTGGCACTTGTGCTGTGGCTCGCGCTGCCGGCCTCCCTCGTCGCGGCCCTCATGGCGGAGGCCGGCGCCATCGAAACCCTGACGTTGTTCGCTTACGGGGCCGCGATCGTGGCCGTATGCCTGACCTTGCTCGTCGTCGCCGACCGGCCGCCCCGCGCCGCGATACTGCTCCTGCTGCTTTTCCTCGGCGCCCGGGAAATGGACCTCCACATGAGCCTGACGGGAACGAGCGTCCTGCGGTTTTCCTATTTCCTCAAGGGTGCGTTCTCCGCGGAGAAAGCCGGGGCGCTGGCCGCGGTGGCAGTTGTGCTCGGGTGCATCGGGTACCTGTGGTGGCGGCACGGAGCCCTGTTGTGGCGTGGCCTGCGAACCGGCCAGCCCGTCGCATGGTCGGCCCTTGCTTTCGGCGTGACGGCCGTTGTCGCGAAGACGCTGGACCGCTCCGTGAGCGTCCTCACGCACGACTTCGGCCTGACCGTCACTCGCAGCGTCGCCGTGCTGGTCATCGCCGTGGAGGAGACGCTCGAGCTCAGCCTGCCTCTGCTGGTGATATTCGCGGTCGTGCAGTACCTGCGGGCGATGCGGCCGGTTCTCGGCGCGACGGCTCGCCAAGGCCTTTTCAGAAGAAATACCGCGCCCGCAACTCCACCCGCGACCGGACCGGCTTCTCGCCGTACTCGCTCGCCGCATCGCCGCGGTTCAGCGCCAGCCGCAGGCGCAACTCGAGGTTCCTGATCCCCGTGTACATCACCTCCGGGATCACGGAGTAGCTGCGGTCACCCGTATTCGCGATCAGCGTCACCGACGGCGTGAAATCCAGGATATCGAAGGGCTCCTTCTGGCTGACACGCAGGTAGGCGTAGCGCTGGGCCGGGTTCGGGCGGCTGGACTGCGGCACCTGCGCTGTCATGTAGCCGCTGCCGTTGCGATACAGCTCGAAGATGATCGTCGTGTCGCGTTCGGTCAGCCAGCGCAGGCCCAGCAACGCACTGGTGTAGCTGCGCGTTTGCAGCGCCTGCGCCGCATCGGTCGTGCGCGCCCATTCGCCGTGAACCTCCAGGTTGCTGCCGAGGTTGCGGGAAAAGTCGACGCCGAAGCGCGGCCCGCGGCTGCCGCGTGCGGCCCACACCAGGTCCACGTCCGTGTCGAACAGAAGGCCGTAGAGCTTGACGGCGGGGTTGAGGTGTCCCTCCGGCCCGAAGTCCTCGTTGAGTCCCGACGAGGTCGGCACGAGAGCCGCGCTCACCGACAAGGTCTTCAGCGGCCCCTCGGCGAAGCTGCGCACCCAGGCGCCAGTGGCCATCACGAAGCCTTCGCGGGCCAGCTCGGCGTCGGCCGGGTCCTTGGGCCGCTCCAGGAAGGCCACCGGGCTGAAGGCATAGCCCTTGCCCCAGCGCAGCGCCCGCTTGCCGATTTCAACGGCGCTGCGCGGGTCGACCTGCCAGGCGGCGTAGGCCTCGTACATCCGCGCGTCATCATCGGACTCGCGGGAGTCGTGCTGCGAACTGGCGTGGCCGGTGAAGTTGAAGCTCAGCGCCTCGTGGCGCAGTACACCCGAAACCTCGGCCGCCACGGTGCGCCGATCGAGGCTTTCGCGCGTCTCCCCGGGAAACAGCAACCGGTAGCCGGTCGAGCCGCGCCGCAGGGATTGCCACTCCGGCCGCAGTTCGACGAAGCCGTTCCACTCGAAGGCTTTCTTCTCGAAGGCCGAAACGTCGAAGGTTTCCCCGGCTGCCACCTGCAACGCGGCCGCGAGGAGGGCCGCGATACATGCGGCTCGCGCAGGCCTCACCGCAGTTCCTTCGCACGGGGCAGGTATTCGAGAGTGAACACCTCGTCGGGCATGCTGCGTGCGCGGATCTGGCCGTAGATCATCACCGACTTGTAGCCCTTGTGCAGGGGGCTGTCGGTCTCCAGCGTGGCGGGGCGCTTGATGCCCTTGCCGAAATCCTTGACGTCCTTGTAGGTCAGCGTCTTGATCAGCATGCCGCTGGCCGCATAGCATTCGATGCTGGTCGGCAGCACGGTCTTCTTGTCCACGGACATCTTCAGGCGGTCGTATGCTACGTTGGCCGTCTTCGCCTTGAGCGACAGCACATAGATGTCCTTGTCCTCGGTCATCTTGTCGACGTCGTACTCCGACGCGTAGTCGAGCCGCAAGATGTCGGCATTGTTGAAGATGCCGCCGATGACCGATTGCAGGCTGGCGATGCGCACCGGCTTGCCGACGTTGGGGATGTACAGCCACATGTTCTCGCCCAGCCGCAGCGTGGCGCGGTCGCGCTCGCTCGGGGGGTCCAGGAACAGCGCCAACAGCTTGTCCTTGCCTTTCTTCACCGAATAGAGCACGAACTCCTTGCGGCTGCCGTCGGGCTCGATGTTGATGAGCTTGCGGTACATCTCGTACGCCTCGGGCTCGAGGTTGCGGTCCACCTTCTGCAGCAGCTGGGTGCCGTCGATCGCGAACGCCGCGCCCGCCAGGAGCGCGCACAGGAGGACAAGCAGCTTTTTCATGAGGGGCTCCGGGGGTGTTCACACATGGCGCAATGCCTCGCTCGGGTCCAGCCGGGAGGCCTTCCACGCGGGCTGGAGGCTGGCGAGCACCGCCACGCCGACCACCATCGCCGCGATGGTGGCCACCTGCAGCACGCCGATCCGCGGCTCCAGCACCAGGTTCTGCTGCTGGCCGAAGACGAAGCTCAGTTTCCAGGCGTTCAGCGCGTAGATCACCACCAGGCTCAGCACCGTGCCCAAGGCCGTCCCGACCAGGCCGAGCAACAGCCCTTCGCCGAGGAACAGCGACAGGATCCGACGGGGCGGGGTGCCGATGGCGGCAATGGTGCCGATCTCGCGGATGCGTTCGTAGACGGCCATCACCATGACGTTCATCACGCTCACCAGGACGATGGACACCAGCACGACCTTGATGAACACGGTCAACAGGTCGATCATGCGGGCCAGGTTCGCGAACGGCGACAGGTCAGCCCAGGTGTGGACTTCCATCACCGGCTTGCCTTCGGGGTTCACCTGCGCTGCCAGGGCCGCGTTCAGGCGGGCTGCGGTCTTGTCGAGCGTCGAGGGGTCTTTCAGGCGGATCGCGATCTCGCTGACCTCGGCTTCGCCCACGCGCAGCAGCTCGCGTGCATCGGCGATGTGGATGTAGCCGTCACGCCCGCCGGGGCCGGTCACGCCCTCGGTCACGCCGCGCACGACGAAGGTCTTGCCGTTCACGGAGCCGTCGCGGTTGGTGGCGACCAGCACCACGGTGTCGCCCACCTTGGTCTTCATGCCGCGCGCCAGCAGCACCGGGATGACGATCTCGCCCTTGCCGACGAGCGCGCCGTCCTTGCGCCCTTCGATGATGCGGCCGGGCAGCAGCGGCACGGCGGCGGCCTCGCGCTCGGGGTCCACGCCATTGACACGAATGCTGGTGGTCTCCGTGAAGTTGCTGAACATGCCGCCGAACTTCACGCGCGGGGACCAGGTTTGCACCGTGTCGATCTGCCTGAGCGCTTCCTCCACCCGGGCGACCGCCTGGGGCTTCATGTTGAGGTTCAGCGGCAGGTTGTCGATGGACGCGACGTAGCCCTTGCGGTGCACCTGCAGGTGGCCGAGCACCGAGTCGGTGATCTGGCCGACCATCATGTCCTTGAACGATCCCGTCACCGACACGAAGAGGAGCACCGCGACCATGCCGATGATGATCAGCAGCAGTGTGAGGACAGTGCGGCGCCGGTAGCGCGACAGGTTCCGGCCGGCGATCTTGAAGAGATCAAGCATGGACGGCCTCCTGGTGGTGGGAGCTCGAAACGACGCGGCCGTCCTCCAGCGTGAAAGTCACTTCCGCCTCGGCCATGATCTTCGGGTCGTGCGTGGAAAAGACGAAGGTGGTGCCGAACTCGTCGCGCATCAGCTTCATCAGGTCGATGATGCGATAGGCGGTGTCGTGGTCGAGGTTGGCCGTCGGCTCATCGGCCAGCACCAGCCTGGCATTGCTGACCAGTGCCCGGGCCACCGCTACGCGCTGCTTCTGGCCGCCCGAGAGCTGGTCCGGGCGCTTGTGGGCCTGGGCCTCCATGCCCACGGCCCTGAGCAGCCGCGTCACCTGCTTACGCCGCTTCTCCGGCGGCCATTGCTGCACCATGATCAGCGGGTACTCGATGTTCTCGTAGGCCGTGAGCACCGGCACCAGGTTGAAGTCCTGGAAGATGAAGCCGATATTGAGGCCCCGGAAGCGCGCCGCGGCGCCGCGGTCCAGCGCCCGGATGTCGGTGTCCAGCACCGTGAGCGTGCCGGCAGTCGGGTGGTCGAGGCAGCCGATCATGTTGAGCAGCGTGCTCTTGCCGCTGCCGGAGGGGCCGACGAAGGCGACGAAGGATGCCGCTTCGATGACGAAGTCCGCGTCCTTCACGGCGCGCACCTCTACATCGCCGGCCCGGTAGGTCTTGGCCAGACCGTTGGCTTTCACGAGGCTCATGGGCTCTCCTGCGGGGATGAGCCCACAGTAGGCGTCACGAGGGAAGCCGGGCTTGATTCACGTCAAGAATGAACGGAGCCTTGTGTCACAGGCATGCCGCAGTTGCGTCGCCAGCCTTCAGGGCCGGTGCCTGCAACAGTGCGATACAAAAAGGGGGACTGGCCAAAGAAAAGAGTCCCGAAGGGCTCCTTGAATTCAGAGTTCCAGTTCGTCCGCGATCGCGGCGATGCCGGCCTTGACACAGGCATCGTCGGCCTCGCCGCCGGGCGCGCCGGAGACGCCGATCGCGCCGACGATCGAGCCCGCCGATTCGATCATGCGCCCGCCGCCGATGGCGACGACGCCGGGCAACTCGCGGATGCCCGACATCGGCTGGCCCGCCTGCGTGAGCTGCGCGAACGCCAGCGTGTCGATTTTGAAAGTGAGTGCCGTCCAGGCTTTGCCCTGCGCGGTGTTCGGGGTGTGCGGCCCCGCGAACCGGTCGCGCAGCATGACGATGGGCTGCCCGCCCCGGTCAGTGACGGCCACGGCCACCTGATAACCGCTCTTCTGGCAGCTCGCCAACGCGGCCCGCGCGGCTTTCAGGGCGGCGTCGGGCGTGATCGAGCGCAATGCAAGAGTCGCCTGCTGCGCCATCGCGGAATGGCCAAGCAAGGCTGCGGCGGCGATCGCGGCGCCCGCGACCCAGGTGCGAACTCCGTGTGTCGTGGTGGTGTTCATGCAGGCTCCGGCAGGTAACCTGCGTTGGGCACCGCGCCCGTGAGCTGCGGCATGTTGACCTTGCGGGCGGTGACGACACCGTTCTTCGCCTTGAGCCATTGCTCGACCAGTTCCCACACCGGCTTGTTGCCGGCCCTGGACGCTTCCTCGGCCACCGGCGCCCAACCTGCCACCTTGTACTGGCGTGTCGCCTCGAGCGGCTTGCCGGCCAGGCGCATGTTGTCGATGCGCTTGCCCATGGGCGCGAGCGGGTTGCAGCTGTATTCGAGCCCGCCCACGCGCACCATGTCGCCGCCCTGCTGGTAGTACGGATCGGGGTTGAACAGGTTGTCGCAGACGTCTTCCAGCACCGTCTTGATCATCTCGCCGCTCATCTGGCTCACGGTGGCGTACGAGTACGTGGTGGCCGTCATGTCCATCAGCCACTCGCGCGTGATGGCTTGCCCGGCCAGCAGCGAGGTGCCCCAGCGGAAACCCGGCGAGAAGGCGATCTCCGCGCCCTGCACGTCCATCAGCGCATCGAGCAGCAGCTGGTCGCCGCTGCCGTTGAAGTTGCCGCGCCGGTACAGCGTGCCTTCAGTGACGGCCAGCTTTTCCGCCAGCTTCGCCTCGTAGGGCGCGCGGATCTTGTTGATCAGCGCGTCCATCTCCTTGTCCGCCGGCAGCATGTTCGCGAACACCGGCAGCAGGCGGTAGCGGAAGTCGCGCACCTTGCCATCCTTCACGTCGAAGTCCATCACCGCGAGGAACTTGCCGTTCGAGCCCGCGTTGGTCACCAGCGTCTTGCCGCCCTTGTTGGCGACCACGCTGGCCACCGGCATGCCGTCGTGCGTGTGGCCGCCCATGATGGCGTCGATGCCGCTGACGCGGCTGGCCATCTTGAGGTCCACGTCCATGCCGTTGTGGCTCAGCACGACGACGACCTTCGCGCCCTTGGCGCGGGCCTCGTCCACCATCTTCTGCATGTTCTCGTCCTGGATGCCGAAGCTCCAGTCGGCCATCAGGTAGCGCGGGTTGGCGATGGGCGTGTAGGGGAAGGCCTGGCCGATGATGGCGCAAGGCACGCCGTTGATCTCGCGGATCACGTAGGGCTTGAACACCGGGTCGCCGAAGTCGGCGGTCTTGATGTTCTGCGCAAGGAAGTCCACCTTGCCCGCGAAGTCCTTCTCCACGATCTCCTTCACGCGGTCCATGCCGAGCGTGAACTCCCAGTGGCCCGTCATGATGTCCACGCCCAGCAGCTTGGCGGCATCGACCATGTCCTGGCCTTTGGTCCACAACGACGTGGCCGAGCCCTGCCAGGTGTCGCCGCCGTCGAGCAGCAGCGCGCCGGGGCGGCTGGCCTTCAGGCGCTTGACCAGCGTGGCGAGGTGCGCGAAGCCGCCGACCTTGCCGTAGCGCTTCGCCGCCTGCTCGAAATCGAGGCAGGTGAGGGCATAGGCGCCGGCCGAGCCGGCCGGCACCTTGGCGACCTTCAGCAGGTGTTCGCCCACCAGGTGCGGCAGCTGGCCGTTCATGCCGGCCACGCCGAGGTTGACGCTGGGCTCGCGGAAATAGATGGGCTTCAACTGCGCATGGCAGTCGGTCATGTGCAGGAAGGAGACGTTGCCGAACTTCGGCATGTCGTACAGCTTGTCGGCGGCGGTCGCTGCGTCGGCCTGGGACCAGCGGCCCAGGCCCATGCCGGCCACGCTCGCCGCGCCCAGCACCTGGAGGAATTCGCGCTTGGAGAGGTTCATGCTTAAGTGGATGCTGATGTATTGGCGGCAAAAAAGCCCGGCGAACCGGGCTAACTCTGGAATCGGTGCGGCCGCGTCACTTGTTCACGGGTGACTGCGGGTCCAGCAGCAGCGCGACGATGTTCCTGATCTGCTGCTCGTCGAGGATACCGGCATGGCCCGCGCGCGGCATGTTGGAACAGGCGTTGTAGGCCTTGGCGTTCCAGATCTTGCCCCAGGTGTATTCCACGATGGGCTTGGCCGCGGCGCTGTTCGGGTCGGAGACGCCGCGCATCTTGCCGTAGTTGTACAGGCTGGGCCCGATGGTGCCGAAGGAGATCTCTTCCTTGGCGATCTGGTGGCAGTTGTAGCAATTGCCGCCGTTGTCGGCGGTCTTCGTGGACTTGTCGGTCCAGGTCATGCCGCGGCCGCTTTGCGCCAGCTTCTCGCCGGCCTTCCAGTCGCCCAGGAACTTGCCGTCGCTGGGCCACTTGACCGTCTTGAGGTTGGCCGCCTCGAGGCGCTTGGCCACGGCGGGGTCCAGCGGCTTGCCGGCGGCGTCGGCCGCGTTGCATTCCTTCAGGGTTTCGTCGATCGCGGTGACGCGATCGGTGGTGGCGATACCCTCCGCGCGGAAGGCGGACTTCACCATGCTGTCGGCCAGTTTCTCGACGTTGGCCGCGGAGGGCGCGCCGCCGGTGGCGCAGGCCGTGACAATGGTCGCCGCGACGAGGGTGGCAGCGATCGTGATCGGTGTTTTCTTCATGGAGGGTCTCGCTTCAACGCTTGATGGTCGGCGCAGCCGATTTGGCGCCCTTGGCGTTCACGCCGAGGTACGTCGAGATGGCGGTCAGCGCGTCGGCGCCGAACTCCGGATACGGGAAGCGTTGTTGCCGGAAGCAGTCGTTCAGGCGCAGCTGCATGCCCCACATCTGGCCGTTGGAGACGCGGTAGGCCGGCCAGGCCGCGAAGCCGACGCCGTCGCCCGGGTTCTTGGTGAGGTTAGGCAGGTCCTGCAGGCGGATTCGCTTGCCGTCCTCGCCATGGCAGGACGCGCATGAGAAGTCGTGGGTGCCACCCCGCATGAAGAAGATCCGCTTGCCCGTTTCATAGAAAGTGCGTTCCATGGGGTGCGCCTGCGGCAGGTCGAAGCGCTGGCCCTTCGACTCGGCCGCGATCCAGGTGGCCAGCGCCGTGACGTTCGCCTGCTCGCCCTTGCCGAACGGCGTCTTGGCGATTTCCTTGGCGTCGAACCCCTGCAGCTGTGCCATGCACGTGACCAGGCGGGTTTCCAGGTCCTGCACTTTCTGCGTGTCGGGGAAGTAGCGCGGCAACTGCACGAACGCGCCCTTGACCACGCCCGGTCCCTTGCCCAGGTCGCAGGCTTCGAGCGACGCGTTCTTCGGGCCGCGCTTCTGCTTCCAGAGCGCCTCGCCCTTGGCCTCGAACAACTCCGCCGGGTTGCCGTCGGCCAGCATCGCCCGGTATTCCTCGATGGACTCCGTGGCGGTCTTCTGTGCCAGCACGGGGCCGGCGACCGCGAGGGCGGCAGCGAGCAAGAGGTTTCTTTTTTTCAGCATGACGCGTTGTCTCCTTGAGCTTGTTGGTGCCTGGGCCTGGTTCAGGACACCACTGCTTCGTCGGTACGCGTGTCGCCCTTGTTGTCCTTCCAGGTGACGGCAACCTTGTCGCCGGCCTTGGCACCCTTGATGGTGAATTGCAGGAACGGGTTCTTGGCCACGGCCGGGCCCCACTCCGCGCTCATCACGGGCTTGCCGTTGAGCGCCGCGGTGACGTCGGTGATGTGCCAGGCGGGGATGACCTTGCCCGCGCTGTCCTTGCGCTGGCCGGTTTCCATTTCGTGGCTCATGAGCACACGGACGGTGGCGTTGCCACCTGCTGCTTGGGCGCGAATGCGCATCGGATCTGCCATGTCTTACTCCTGAGATATTGATATCAATGCAATGCGGGGGCCACCGTGGAACCGGCTTTGCCGGGCCACTGGTGGCGCCCCCTCGAGGGGGAGGCGCCGCAGGCGCTTCGGGGGGGAGCCAACTTATCCGCCACAGCCGCCGAGGGTGACCTTCACTTCCTTCTTGGCGAAGTGGGCCTTGCCGTCGGCGGTGATGGCCACCGCGTAGACGTCGGAGGACTGGCCCATCTTCGCGCGCGTCGAGAAGTTCGGCTCGACGGCGTCGGTCACGTCGAACTTGGCCACGAGGGCGCTCGGGTTCTTCTCGACCAGGATCAGCATCTGCTTCACGCCGGCCAGGGTGGTTGCCACGCCAAAGGGAACGACGGCGCCGTTCTCGGCGATGTCGGGGGCTGTCAGCGTGACGTCCTTGCTCTCGGCCGGCGCGCCGCCGCCGAAGGCCTTAACCGCCTCGGCAACGGTCTTGGCATCGAACGCGGCCTTGTTGAAGGCCAGGGCGGCGCGGGGGAAGAGGCCGGTCGTGGCCAGGAGGCCGGCGACGATGGCGCTTTGCTTGAGTGTCTCGCGACGGGATTGCATGGAGCGGCTCCTAATGATTAAGTGGATGCTAATAAATGGATGGGCGGGTTGTCATGCGGGATATCCCTGCAGCTCGGCTCATGGTTTTCCGCCCGACGCAAGCCAGCCGGCGATTTTCTTCGCTTCTTCTTCGGTCAGTGTTTGTGGGGGCATCGGGATCGCGCCCCACACCCCCGAGCCGCCGGAGCGGATCTTGGTCGCGATGTAGTCGGCCTTGCCGGAATGCTTGCCGGCGATCTCGGACCAGCTCGGCCCGACGATGCGCGTCTCGGCTGCGTGGCATGCGGTGCAGTTGTTCTTCTGCGTGAGCGCGGCGATCTCCTTGCCTGCGCCCGTGCCGTTGCCCGCCGCAGCCGGAGTCGCCGCGGCGGCGGCCGCCGTGTTCGCTCCCCGCTGGGCGCCCACGGTGCGGTTCTGCTCCGCCAGGTTGCCGTGCGCGTTGCGCGCGAAGTTCGGCAGGATCGACGTGACCTTGGAGTCCACCGCGCAGTCCTTCATGCAGGCACTGCCGGCAACGTCGGGCTTGCCTTTGCCGATCTCCTTGCCGGGCCACAGCCCGTGGTCGGTCGTCATGCCGTTGCGGTTCGGCAGGCGGTTCTGCACCTCGCCGATGTTCTTGTTGGAGAGCGTGAAGTCGGAAGGCACCACGTCCGCAAGGTTGAGCAGGTAGGCGGTGACCGCATAGACCTCCTCGACGCTCAGCGACTTGGGTTGGGCCCACGGCATGGCGCGGTTGATGTAGTCCCACAGCGTGGAGACGCTGGACAGCTTCATCATCGTGGTGCGGCCGGGGTAGTCCGGCCGCATCAGGGTGGCGACGCGCCCGCTCTTGATGTCCTCGGCGGTGGTGCCCCCCACCAGGGGGTTGAACACCTGGTTCGATTCGCCGAACACGCCGTGGCAGGAGGCGCACTTGCCTTCCCAGACTTCCTGGCCCTTGGCCACGCTGCCGGAGCCCGCGGGCAACCCCTTGAAGTCGGGCCGCACGTCGATATCCCACGCGGCCACCTCCTTGGGTGTCGCGTCGCGGCCGATGCCGGGGAAAGACTTGCCTTGCGCCCAGGCCATGCTCGCGACACAAGCCATGACGGCAAGGGCCAGCGCCTTAACCGACTTGGACATTCTTCACCTCGCCGTTTTCCTCGACCAGCCACGACTGGATCGCGTTGTTGTGGTAGATCGACCGCGTGCCGCGCACCGCGCGCAGCTGCCGGTAGCTGGGTTGCACATGGCCGGTTTCGTCGGTGGCGCGGCTCTGGATGATGGCCGGCTTGCCGTCCCACACCCAGTCGATGGAAAAGCGCGTCAGGCACTTGCTCATCACCGGGCCTTCCAGCCGCGCGGTGCGCCAGTTGCGGCCGCCGTCGACGGAGACGTCCACGCGCTTGACCTTGCCGCGACCGGACCAGGCGAGGCCGGTCACGTTGTAGAAGCCCTTGTCCAGCAGCACCTGCCCGCCTGACGGCGTGGTGACCACGCTCTTGCACTCCTGGATGCTCGTGTACTGGCGGTGCTTGCCATCGGGCATCAGGTCCACGTAATGGATCGTCTCGTCCTTGGCGGCATAGGGCTTGTCGCCCACTTCCACGCGGCGCAGGTACTTGACCCAGCTCACGCCCTGCACGCCGGGCACCACGAGGCGCAGCGGGTAGCCGTTCTCCGGGCGCAGCATCTCGCCGTTCTGGCCGTAGGCGACCATCACCTCGCCCGAGCGGATCAGGTCCATGGGGATGGTGCGCGTCATGGATGAGCCGTCGCCGCCTTCGGCGAGCACGAACCTGCCCTTGCCCAGGTCGACGCCGCACTGTTCGAGGATGGTGATCAGCGGCACGCCGGTGAACTCGCTGCATGACAGCATGCCGTGCGTGTACTGCGCGGTGGGCACGGCCACGTTGCCCCATTCCATGCCGGTGTTGGCGCCGCACTCGATGAAGTGGAAGCGCGAGACCGAGGGCAGGCGCATCAGCTCATCCATGGTGAACACCCGGGGCTTTTTCACCAGACCGTTGACCATGAAGCGGTGTTTGGACGGGTCGATGTCCCACCAGCCCTGGTGATGCCGCTCGAAGTGCAGGCCGCTGGGCGTCACGATGCCGAAAAGGGATTGCAGCGGCGCGAACGAGACGGACGCCTGCGTCGTCTGGGTCAGGCCGGGGCTCTGGCGCCGCTGGACGTTCGCCTCGTATTTCGAAGGCTTGCCATAGCCCACCGCGACCGGCTGGCCCAGGCCTTTGGCGTGGTCCGTCAGGTTGAGGATGTTGGGGTCGCCGTCGGCGGGCGCCACTGCCTGCGCACGGACGGCGGGCAGCGCCATGCCGGCGGCGGCCGCGGCAAAGGCGCCGCGGATGAAATCGCGCCGGCCACCAAGGGCTTGCGCGGCCACCTCGGCAATACCTTGGCGGTCCAGGAAATTTTCAGGCGCTTTTCGCAGGCGACCGGCATCCATGGCGTCTTTCTATCATTACATGCAGAATTAGTAATATAACGGTCGGCAAGGCGCGGTGGCGTCGGGGTTTACGCTAGCCCGCACCGTCGTGCCCAGGGCGATGACGCGGCGCTTTCACCGGTGGGCACAGGTGCCCACCCGGCCCAGCATCACGGCTTGATATAGGCGTGGTTCTCGCGCGCCTGCAGCTGGCCGATGCGGACCACGCCCGAGGGCGTGAACTCCGCGTCCATGATGAACTGCTCCTTCTTGATGTTGCGGTTGCGCAAGGTGATCTCGCACACCTCGAAGCGCACGCCGCGCGCCTTGAGCGCGCTCACCAGCGACGCGTAGTCGATGTTGGGGTTCTTCTTGTCCTTCGCGCCTTCCAGCAGGAAGTCGATTCCTTCGGCGTGCGTCACGACGATGATCTTCGTATCCGGCGCCACGTCGAGGTGGTTGCGCACGTTGCGCAGCCCCTTGGTCGCCTGCGCCTCGGCGCTGTCGATGTGGTAGACGACCTTGTCCTGCGCCAGCGCAGCGCCGGAGAGGGCCAGGCCGGCGGCCAGCAGCGCGAGGAATCTGAAGAGGCGGTTCATGAGGGAGCTTCCTTGGGGTGGGCTACGGTGAGGGTCGAGCGGCGATTAAATCACCGACCCGGATGCAGGAGCATAGGGGTTAATATCAGTGCGCGATAATATGTCGAGCGGATCGTTTCGATCCTCATCCGGAGGTTGTATGGCTCAGTATGTTTTCGGCAAGCCCGTCGCCATGGGGTTCGACGCGGCGGTGCAGCGCGTGACGGAGGAGCTCGGGAAAGTCGGCTTCGGCGTCCTCACCGACATCGACGTGCAGGCCACGATGCGCAAGAAGATCGGGCTGGAGATGCGCCCCTACCGCATCCTCGGCGCGTGCAACCCGCAGATCGCGAGCAAGGCGATCGCCGCCGAGCCGCAGATCGGCGCGCTGCTGCCCTGCAACGTGGTCGTCCGGCAGGATGACCAGGACCGGGTCCACGTGGAGATCATGGACCCCAATGCCGTGCTGAACCTGGTCGACAACCCGGCGGTGCCGGCGCTTGCCGCCGAGGTGCGCGGCAAACTCGAACAGGCGCTGGCGGCGCTCTGAGGCTTCAGCCCAGGGCGCGACGCGCCGTGCGCAGGCGCTCGTCGAGGTAGGCGCCGTAGAAGTCGGGGATGGACGCGCCCTCCAGGCGCGGCGCTGCCTCGCGCGCGCCCTTGCCGAAGAAGAGTAACGTGGGCGCGACCTTGACGGACCACCCGCGCAGCATCGCCTGGTGCGTGCTGCGTGCACCGTCGAAACCGGTGACGGCCTCGGCGCTTTGCATGTCCAGCTGGACCACTGCGATCGCGCCCTCGCGCAGCAGCGGCGCGAGGTAGTTGTCGCGCACCAGCCTGCAATACGGGCAGCCGTCGAGGCTCGCCATCACCACCAGCGGCTTGCCGGCCCGCAAGGCCTGCGCCAGCTCGGAGCCCAGCGATTGCGCAGCCGGCAGGGCGGCCGCATGGGCGGCAGGGGCCGCGCCCCAGGCGAGCCCGAGCGCGAGCGGCGACAGCGCGAGCCGTCGGCGCAACGGGTCCACGCTCAATTGGCCTCCCGTTCCATCAGCAGGTAGGTGTTGTACGCGTTCATGCGATTGGCCACGCGAAACAGCGGCAGCTGCTCGAAACGGCTCCAGTCCGCGGCCTTGTAGGCGTCCTCGAAGGGCTCGAGGTTCTTCGCCGCCTCGCCCATCACCGCGCGAAGGTGCACGAGGTAATCGCGCGTCAGCTCCATATCCTTGCGCGCCTCGGTCGAGAGCGGCCCGTGGCCCGGCACGATCACCGTGGCGTCGAACGAGAGCAGCGAGTCCAGCGCCTTGATCCACTGCCGGCTGTCGGCCTGCCCGACGAAGGGCACGCGGCTGCGGAACACGAGGTCGCCCGCGAACAGCACTTTCTCCTGCGGCAGGTAGACGACGAGGTCCTCCGGCGTGTGCGACGGCCCGACCGGCTTGACCTGGAAGCGGAGGCCGCCCACCACCAGATCGCGCTCGCCGTGCAGCCACTCGTCGGCCGGCACGAGGCGCGTGTCCTTGTCGACCCAGGGTGCGAGCTCGGTGCGCGACGCCTCCAGGCGCAGGCGCGCGGTGTCCGAGTTGAGGTATTCGCGCGCGGCCTGGTGGGCCAGGATCTTCGCGCCCGCCGCCTTCAGCGCTTGCACGCCGTAGATGTGGTCCGCGTGATAGTGAGTGAGGATCACATGCGTCACCGGCTTGTCGGTGTGCTTGCGGATTTCCGCGAGCAGGCGCTGCGCCAGGGCGGGCGACCCGAGGGCGTCGATCACGACCACCCCTTCGGGCGTGATGACGAACCCGGCGTTGGACACGAAGTTCTGGTTGGCCGGGGAACCCAGTGCGGAGAGACCCTGGACGTACCACGCGGAGGGCGACACCCGTTGCGCCGTCATCGTCGGTGCCTGCGCGTTCGCGTGCAGCGAACCGGCGAGGGCAAGCCAGGTGAGGCAATGGAGGAGCCGGCCGGCGAACTTCATGTGCATCGATGCCCTTTGTTGTGCCATTCGATGGTTGACGGAGGTCAAGCCCCCGGCATCCCGATCCGCTAGCATAAATATAAGCAATATCTTAACTAATAATCGGACCCCATGGACCTGGCTTTACTTCTCGACCGCTTCGGCGAGCCCGCGCTGCTCGCCGCGGGCGGCGCCGCCATCGGGCTCGCCTTCGGCTTCTTCGCGCAGCGCTCGCGCTTTTGCCTGCGCTCGGCGGTGATCGAATTCTGGCGGCGCGAGCCGGGTGAGAAGCTCGCCGTCTGGCTGCTGGCCTTTTCGGCGGCGGTGGTGGCGGTGCAGGCGCTCGTCCTGCTGCGCGCGCTCGACGTGACGGGGGCGCGCCAGCTGGCCACGCGCGGCAGCCTGTCGGGCGCCATCGTCGGCGGCCTGGTCTTCGGCGCGGGAATGATCATGACGCGCGGCTGCGCGAGCCGGCTGCTGGTGCTGTCCGCCAACGGCAACTTGCGCGCGCTGCTGTCGGGGCTCATCTTCGCGGTGACGGCGCAGGCCTCGCTCGCCGGTAGCCTCGCGCCGCTTCGCATCGCGATCAGCCAGTGGTGGACGATCGATGGCGGCGCGAGCCGCGACCTGCTGGCGATCACCTCGGTCGGCCCGTGGGGCGGACTGGCGGCGGGGCTGGCCTGGCTTGCGGCGGCGCTGTGGTTCTCGGTGCGCAGCGGCTGGGGCCTGTGGAAGTGGGCGGGGGGCATCGGCGCCGGGCTCATGGTGGCCGCCGGCTGGTGGTTCACCTACGGCGTGTCGGCCAGCTCGTTCCAGGTGGTGCCGGTGCAGGGGCTGACATTCAGCGGGCCGTCCGCCGAGTGGCTGATGCGCGTCGTGTCGCAGCCGGTCGGACCGGTCGGTTTCGACTTCGGGTTGATGCCGGGCGTTTTCGCGGGTTCGTTCCTGGGTGCGTGGCTCGGCGGTGACCTCAAGCTCGAAGGCTTCAAGGACGGCTATGGCATGCGCCGCTATATCGCCGGTGCGATCCTGATGGGATTCGGGGCGATGCTCGCCGGAGGCTGCGCGGTGGGCGCGGGCGTGACCGGTGGCGCGGTGTTTGCGCTCACGGCGTGGCTCACGCTGGCGTCGATGTGGGCCGGGGCCGGCGTGACCGACTGGCTGCTGGACCGGAACGTGGCGGCGCCATCTCCTGCGCGGGACGGGCTGCCGAACCGGTCGGTGATGGCGCCGTAGTCTGCATTGTTGGCGGGGCGGGATCAGGGCGACGGGGCGCTCTGCTCCGCGAATGTCCCCCCGTCGCGGGCTGCGCCCGCTACCTCCCTCCTTTATTTCGCTGCGCAGAGCGCCCCGCCGCCCTGATCCATCCACCGTTGTGCCTGTTCGATGCGTCGAAAGAAACAACGCCGCCAAAGGGCCGGGGATGGTGGGTGGCTGACGCAGCGAAATAAAGGCGGAGGTAGCCCGCAAGGGCGACGGGGGACATTCGCGGAGTCGGCCACCCGCCGTCCCCGGCCCGCCGCCCGCGCACAGCGCTCGTCAGCCTCGCGATCGCGAAGTTAGCTCTCGGGAGGGCGCAAGCACCAGCTCACTTGCCGCTCAAGTACTCGGCCACCGCCGCCATCTCGAGGGCCGTCATCTTTTCGGTGATGGCGTGCATCACGGCGTTGTCGTTGGTGCGCTCGCGCTTGTTGAACAGCTTGAGCTGCGCTTCGGTGTAGTGGGCGAACTGGCCGGCCAGGCGCGGCAGCGTCGCGGTGCCGAGCGCAGCGGGGCCGTGGCAGCCCACGCAGGCGGGCACGCCGCTGTACCGGTTGCCGTGCTGGTAGATGTAGCCCCCGACAGCGGCCAGCGCGGGATCCTTCGGCGGCTGCGCCGGCGCCGCCATCTTCTCGAAGTACTTGCCGAGCGCCGCCATCTCGTCGGGCGTCAGCTTCTCGACCATGCTGGACATCGCCGTGCTCTTGCGCTTGCCGGACTTGAAGTTGTCCAGCTGCTTGGCGATGTATTCCGAGTTTTGCCCCGCCAGGCGAGGGAACTGTTCGCTCGACGATTCACCCTCGGCGCCGTGGCACACGAAGCACACGCCCGAGACAATCTTGCGCGCCCTTGCCTCGTCGGCCTGGGCCGCCGCACCCGCGGCGAAGCAGGCAAGCGCCATCCCCGCGGCCCACCGGGCGCCGCTTGCGTACTGCTTCGTCATCGTCAAACGAGCGTATCGGCCCAGATGTTGCGGGCCCAAGCCATCGCGTAGCGGCCTTCCAGTTCGTTGGCGGCCGTCGAGACACCGCTCGAACCCGGCACGGTGACCATGGTCTTCTGCGCGGCGTCGTAGCGGTGCACGCTCGCGACGTGGACGACGTCCTCGTCGCTCACGAAGCTGTAGCAGGTGTTGTTGTAGATCGGCAGCGGGTTCGCGGCCTTGCCCGTGAGCAACGCGATCACCGCGGCGGCGCACGTCTTGCCGTGCTGGTTCGCCATGTGCGCCGACTTGGGCATGAGCGGCGCGGACTGGACCGCGTCGCCCAGGACATGCACGTTCTTCACCGCTTTCGATTCGAACGTGAGAAAGTCGACCTCGCACCAGCGCTGGTTCGCCGTGGCCAGGCCGGTTTTGGCGGCGATGTCGCCGGCGCGCATGGTGGGGATGACGTTGAGCACGGCGGCCTTCAGGTCGTCGTTGAACTCGAATTTCAGCGTGTTGGTTGCGGCGTCCACGTCCACCGCCTTGTGCTTGGGCCGGTATTCGACGATGTTCTTGTAGCGGTCGGTCCAGGCCTTCTTGAACAGCGGTCCCTTGGACGTGACATCGTCGTTGGCATCCAGCACGATCACCTTGCTGCGCGGCTTGGCCTTGCTGAAGTAGTGCGCCACCTGGCACGCGCGCTCGTACGGGCCGGGCGGGCAGCGGTAGGGCGCGAGCGGGATGGCCATCGCGAACACGCCGCCGTCGGGCATGGCCTCGAGCTGTCGGCGCAGCGCCAGCGTCTGGGGGCCGGCCTTCCAGCCGTGCAGCACCTTGTCCTGCGCGCCGGGGCGGGTCATGCCGGGCAGCGTGTCCCACATGAAGTCCACGCCGGGCGAGACGATGACGCGGTCGTACGGCAGCTCGCCGCCGCCAGCGAGCTTCACGATCCGCCTGTCAGGGTCGATCGCGCTGGCCATTCCGCGCACGATTTTCACACCATGGCGGCGCGCCAGGTTGTCGTAGGGCGTCGTGATGTCCGCAACGGTCTTGCTGCCGCCGATCACCAGGTTGGAAATGGGGCACGATACGAATGCCGAGTTGGGTTCGACCAGGGTCACGTCGAACGAATAGTCGGACCACATGCGCAAGTACTTCGCGGCGGTGGCGCCGCCATAGCCGCCACCGATCACCACGACCTTGGGGCCACGCGACATTCCCGGGGCAGCGCACCCCGCGACGAGCGCGGCGGAGCCGAACGCGCCGGCGGCCTGGACGAACTGACGGCGCTTCATGGCGTGCCTTTCTTCTGGGCGGCGAACCAGCCGGCAATCGCGGCGATCTGTTCGTCGGTATAGCCCTTGGACAGCTGGTGCATCACGGTCGCCGGTTTGCGGCCGTTCTTGAAATCCTGCATCTTCTGCACGATGTCCTCTCGCTTCATCCCGGCCAGCGGTTCGTTGCCGGCCAGCGCGTTGCCGTTGGTGCCGTGGCAGTTGGCACAGGCCCCGGCCCAGCTGCGGACCTGAAGTGCATCGGGCACCTGGGCGAGGCTGCCTGCCGCCGGCAGGGCCATCGCCAGGGAGGCCGCGGCGAGTCGGAATCGTTGCATCGCATCTCCTGCCGCCACAAATCACTTGTGGCTTATACGAAAATTATTCCGCGAGCAGGGCGCGTGCTGCCCCGGTACAAACCCGTGGCGTCGGGGAAGGGGCGGGTTGCCGGGGTCAGCGAACGTCGGCTTCGATCGCGATCTGCGTGCACACGGCGCGGCAAAGGGTCACCACCCGGTCGTTGACGATGCGGTAGTAGATCTGGACGCCCTCGCGCCGCTTGCCGAGCACGCCCGCCTGGTAAAGCGTGTTCAGGTGCTGCGACATGTTCGGCTGGGTGGTTTCGATCTCCGACAGCAGCTCGCTCACGTTCTTCTCGCCGTTGCACAGGCAGGCGATGATCTTCAGGCGCATCGGCGCCGACATCACGCGGAACACCTCGGCGGCGAGCTCGAACACTTCGTCCGATTCGACGGCGGGGGCGGCGGAGCTGGTGGAGCGGGTGGCCATGTGGGTAATCCGGTGTTCGGGTGGGTCTTGCGCGGGCTGCGCATCGGCGCCCATGCGCTGTATCAGTTTATCAGTGTCGGCCGATATATAGCAACAGCGCCGTGGCGCGGCCGCATCGGGGGGCCGGCCCTGCGGGCGGTCAGGCCTCGCGTTCCAGCCGCCACACCTGGTACCTCACCGCCGCTGCCGCGCCCGCGATCATCGCCGGCACCGCGACGAAACTCGTGGCGCTCAGCGTGGACAGGCCCGAGACGCCCTGGCCGATGCTGCAGCCCATGGCCGTCACCCCGCCCACGCCCATCAACACGGCGCCCACCAGGTGGTGGCCGAGGTCGCCGGTGCCGCCGAAGCCTTCCCAGCGGAAGCTGCGCTGCGCCAGGGCGACCACGGCGGAACCGGCGACCACGCCGAACACGGAGACGATGCCCACCGTCAGCAGCTTGGTCTTGTCGCTGTAGAACATCAGCCAGTCCAGGGTGTAGGCGATGGGCGAGACGAAGCTGAAGGCTTCCGCGCGCGTCGAATTGGTGGCCAGGAATGTCTCCTGCAGCGTCTCGGGGTGCTCCGGCACGTAGCCCAGGTGCCCGCTGACCCACCACATCGCCAGGACCGTGGCGCCGACGCCGGCGCCGGCGAGCACGTTGTTCGCGGCGCGAAACCCGCGGCCCATGAAAGCCCACGCCACCAGCGCGCCGCCCAGGACCAGCCCCAGCACGAGGCTGGCCGTGCCGAGGTTGGCGGTGAAGGCCTGTGCCGCCCACGCCGGCAGGGTGGCGGGGGTGGGGAATTCGTGCGCGATCCGGTCGACCGTCTGGGTGCGCCAGACCGCGGTCAGCCCCTTCAGGGTGGCGAAAGCCGCGACGCCGAGCACCACGACGACGACCAGGGCCTTGAGGTTGCCGCCGCCCACGCGCACCAGCGCCTTGCTGGCGCAGCCCGACGACAGCACCATGCCGAAGCCGAAAATGCCGCCGCCCACGAGCGCCGACAGCCAGATCCAGCGGTTGGAGGCGTAAAGGGTCTTTTCGGGGCTGACCCAGCCCGCCCAGGCCAGGATGCCGAAGCCGATCATGGCAACGCCGGCCGCCAGGCCCCACTGCCGCATCCGCGTCCAGTCGCCCAGGGTGACGACGTCGGAAACGGCGCCCATGGTGCAAAAGCCCGTGCGCTGCACCAGCGCCCCGAACGCCATCGCCACGAAGAAGGACGCCCAGAGGACCAGTTGGGTGAGATGGGCCAGCTCGGCAGACGTCATGCGGCCGATTCTAGGGGGAGGCCTAGGACTATTCCTAGGCGGGGTCGGCATTCCCGTAGCCCCGAACCGGATTCCGCCGAGCCACCGATTCAGCCTGCGCCGATATCCCGGTGGGTCCGGAACGGCGACAGTACATCCATGCCACAGAGCAATGTCCCCGTTAAGGTTTTCCTGGCCGATGACTCGTCGATGATCCGCGAGCGGGTCGCCGCCATGCTGTCCGCCAAGGCCATGTCCATCGTCGGCGAGGCCGTGAGCCCCCAGGGCTCCATCCAGGGCATCCTGGCCGTCCATCCCGACGTCGTCGTGCTCGACATCCAGCTGGAAGGCGGATCGGGCCTGGAGGTGCTGCGCGCCGTCCGCCTGGCCGACCCCGGCATCGCCTTCATCGTCTTTTCCAACAACTCCGGCGCCGCCTACCGCAAGCGGTACCTGGCCGAAGGCGCCTGCCAGTTCCTGGACAAGACCACCGAATTCGACCAACTCGTGCCCGCGATCCAGACCGCATCGCTGCACACGCACTGATTTCTGAGGGGAATATCACCATGACCGTAGCCGCCGCCACCCAACCCGCCGCCCGTACCGTGCACATCATGCCGGCCGCCCACACGCGGCAACTGACGCCCGTCGCGCCGCTCAAGACCTCGTGCTCGAGCTGCCACCTGCGCGACCTGTGCCTGCCTTGCGGCATGAACACCCCGGACGTGGAGCGGCTGGACAGCCTGATGTTCGGGCGGCGCCGCGTGCTGGCCGGCCAGACGCTCTACCGTGAAGGCGACAAGTTCCAGTTCATCTACGCCGTTCGCGCCGGCACGCTCAAGTCCAGCCTGATGCTGGCCGACGGCCGCGAGCAGGTCAGCGGCTTCCACATCGCCGGCGAGCTGGTCGGCCTGGACGGCGCGGCCCAGGGCCACCACGCCAGCGCCACGATGGCGCTCGAAGACACCGAGATCTGCGCCATCCCCTACAGCCACCTGACGGACCTGGCGGCCAATGCCTCCGGCGGCATGCAGCACATCATCACCCGCCTGATGAGCCGCGAGATCATGCGCGAGCACAGCCTGATGATGCTGCTGGGCAGCATGAATGCGGAAGAGCGCCTGGCCGCCTTCCTCGTGAACCTTTCGCAACGTTACGCCGCCCGCGGCTACTCGGAGCGAGAATTTCACCTTCGCATGAGCCGCGCCGAAATCGGCAGCTACCTGGGCATGAAGCTCGAAACCGTGAGCCGCACCTTCTCCGCCTTCCAGGCCCAGCGCTTCCTGGACGTGGACAAGCGCCACGTGCGCATCATCGACATGGACGGCCTGAAGCGCCGCATCGAGGTGCAGGTGCACTGAAAGCAACCAGCGGCCGGCGGTCGCCATGAAATACAAGGACTACTACGCCGCGCTCGGCGTGCCTCGTGACGCGGACGCCGAGCAGATCAAGAAGGCCTACCGCAAGCTCGCGCGGCAGCACCACCCGGACGTCTCCAAATCGCCCGGGACGGAGGCGAAGTTCAAGGAGATCGGCGAGGCCTATGCCACGCTGAAGGACCCGGAAAAGCGTGCTGCCTACGACGAACTCGGGCGGCGGCCCGCAGGCGAGGAGTTCAGGCCGCCACCCGGCTGGGCCCATCAATATGCGTCGGATGCGCAGGGGTTCGAGGACATCGACCTCGCCGACCTCCTCGACGCCCTCGGCCGCCGGCACCGGGGCGGCCATCACGCCCCCATGCCCGCTCACGGCCGCGACTACGAAACCGCGGTGCGCGTCAGCCTGGAAGACGCCCACCGCGGTGCCACGATCAACCTGAACCTCGCCGAGCCAGGAGGCGACCGCACGGGCGCGGGCGGCGACAGGACCCTGGAAGTCACCATCCCGCCCGGCGTGAGCGAGGGCCAGAAGCTGCGGTTGCGCGGCAAGGGCGGAAAGGGCCGCAACGGCGGGGCCGACGGCGACATCTACCTGCACATCACGCTGGCGCCGCACCCGGTGTTCCGGGCCGACCGCCACGACCTGTACTTCGACCTTGCGCTGGCGCCGTGGGAAGCGGCCCTGGGCGCGGAGATCGAAGTGTCCACGCTGGAGGGCCCGGTGCTCCTCACCGTGCCGGCGGGCACCCGCTCGGGCCGCAAGCTGCGGCTGCGCGGGCGCGGCATGGCCAACGGCCGGGGCGGCCACGGCGACCTGTACGCCGTGGTCCACATCGACGTGCCCGCCGCGTTGACCGACCGCGAGCGGGAACTGTTCAAGGAAATGGCGGCTGCTTCGCGCTTCGATCCCCGCGCGGTCGCGGCCGGGGAGGCATCGTGAGCACGCAAGCAGTGCAAGTGACCTGGCTGGACGCCCGGGAGACGCTGACGGCGGCGGAGCTGTCGCGTACCTGCGGCATGAGCCCGGAGCAACTGGCCGAACTGGTGGAGTACGGGGCGCTGGCGCCGATCGACCGCACCGTGGCCGAGCCGCTCTTCAGCGGGGCCTGCGTCGCCGCGCTGCGCAAGGCAGCCCGCCTGTACCGGGATTTCGACCTGGACCTGTTCGCCGTCGCGATGGTGCTGGGATACCTGAACCGCATCGACGAACTGGAGCGCGAGGTGCACACACTGCGCGCCCAATTGCCGGGCCACGCGCACCTGTCCGCGCGCGAGGGCCCGCAGCCGTGGCGGGAGCCGCACGGTTAGCCTCAAGGCTGTCATGCCGGACTCGATCCGGCATCCATTTCCCGCACTCGCACCACTTGGCGTAGGGTGGGCACCTGTGCTCACCGGATCTCCTCCGTCCGCGCGTCGCGCCAGGCGGCACCCGGCAGCGACTCATACTGTGACGGTCGTCGCTTCGCGACGACTCCGCTTCGCTACCCTAGGCCTGGGGCCGGCGCCGTAGAAATCGCTTCGCGCCCTGAGGCCGCTTCGCTCGGACAGCTACGGCGAGCATGAAACGTAGCGCGCTGCGCGCGCGCGTCCCCAGGCCGAGCCGCTGCGCCGCCACAGAAATCGCCGCTGCCGGGTACCGCCTGACGCTCAGGCGCAGTGGGGGCATGCCACCGGTGGCGCGCGAGCATCGTGGCGTACGGTGGGTACCTGTGCCGCCGGGGAGTAGCCCGGGAGTCGCTGATGGGGACCGGGTCCCACCCTGCGTCTGCTAGAACTGTGGATGGATCAGGGCGACGGGGTGCTCTGCGCAGCGAAATCAAGGAGGAGGTAGCGGGCGCAGCCCGCGACGGGGGACATTCGCGGAGTAGAGCGCCCCGTCGGCCTGATCCCGCCAACAATGCAGACGCGGGAAAACGGCAATGCCCGTCGCGCCGCCGTCCTACAGCCCGAGCGTAGCGGCCCGTCCAAGATGAGCGGGTGAGCCAGGCCCCCGTTACCTCTGCCGTCGCCGACTTCTTCCGCCGCCTGTGGGGCTGGCTGCGGCGCCATCCCTTCCTGGCCCTGTCGATACTGCCCTTGATGGCAGTCGCTTACGTGCTGGCGCTGGTGCCCTTCACGCCCGCCATCGAGGACATCAGGAAGTTCAAGGCCGAGCAGCCGACGGTCGTGCTTTCCGCCGACGGCAAGGAACTGGCGGTGTTCAAGCGCGCCAACCGCGAGTGGGTCAGGCTCGACGCGATCTCGCCCAACGTCCTGGCCGCGCTGATCGCGACCGAGGACCAGCGCTTCTACGACCACCATGGCTTCGACTTCCGGCGCACCGTGGCGGCGGCGCTTCACACCGCGCGCGGGAAGCTGCAAGGCGGCTCGACCATCACGCAGCAGCTGGCCCGCAACCTCTACCCCGAAGAGATCGGCCGCGCGCCGACGATCACGCGCAAGGTCAAGGAAGCGATCACGGCGCTGAAGATCGAGACCGTGCATTCCAAGGACGAGATCCTGGAGATCTACCTCAACACCGTGCCCTTCCTGTACAACGCGTACGGCATCGAGATGGCCGCGCGCACGTACTTCGACAAGACGGCCGGCGAGCTGGACGTGCTGGAGAGCGCCACGCTGATCGGCATGCTCAAGGGCACGAGCTACTACAACCCCGTGCTCAACCCCGAACGCTCGCTGCAGCGGCGCAACACCGTGCTGGCCCAGATGGCGCGGCAAGGCAAGCTCGAGGCCGCCGGCCTGGAGCAGCTCAAGAAGCAGCCGCTGGCTCTCGACTTCGAGCGCCAGGCCGAGGACTTCGGCTCCGCGCCTCACGTGACGCAGCAGTTGCGCCGCTGGCTGATCGAATGGGCCGACCGCAACGGCTACAACATCTACGCCGACGGGCTCGTGCTGCGCACCACGCTCGATGCCGGGCTGCAGGCCCGGGCCGAGGAGGCCGTGAAGCGCCAGGCCGACAAGCTGCAGCAATCCGCGGACGGGACGTACCGGCGCGGCCCGGGCTGGAAAGCGCACAAGCAGCTCGCGGAGACCTTCGTGCGTGAAACCGCCGAGTTCCAGGCCGCGCGCCAGGGCGGGCTCGCCGATGACGCGGCCTTGAAGAAGCTGCAGGCCGACACCGCGTTCATGCAGAAGTTGTGGGAGGACAAGACGCGCCTGCAGGCCGGCTTCCTCGCGCTCGACCCCGCCAACGGCCATGTGAAGGCGTGGATCGGCAGCCGCGGTTTCGACGAAGACAAGTTCGACCACGTGGCGCAGGCGCGCCGCCAGCCCGGCTCGACGTTCAAACCGTTCGTCTACGGGGCGGCATTCGAGCAGGGCATCAGCCCGGCGGAAAGCTTCGTCGACCAGCTGGTGGAAATCCGCATCGACGAGCGCACCGTGTGGACGCCCGGCGACGTCGGTGAGCCGAGCGGGCTGCCGATGACCTTGCGCGACGGGCTGGCGCTGTCCAAGAACTCGATCACGAGCCAGCTGATGCAACGGATCGGCCCCGCGAGGGTCGCCAAGGTGGCCTGGGACATGGGCGTGCGGCAGAGCAAGCTGGACCAGGTGCCCTCGCTCGCGCTGGGCACGAGCCCTGTCACATTGAAGGAAATGGTCAGCGCATTCGGCACCATCGCCAATGGCGGCAGCTACGTCGAGCCGGTGCTGGTCACGAGGGTCGAGGACCGCAATCACCGCGTGCTCGAGGACTTCCGCCCGCGCACGCCCGAGCGCGCGCTGTCGCTGCAGGCGGCCGAGACGCTGCTGGACGTGATGCGCGGCGTTGTCGACCGCGGAACCGGCGCCGGCATCCGCAGCCGCTTC
The DNA here is from genome assembly GCA_030695945.1 of Ramlibacter sp. GTDB lineage: Bacteria > Pseudomonadota > Gammaproteobacteria > Burkholderiales > Burkholderiaceae_C > Ramlibacter. The sequence continues at coordinate 4,134 of JAUYOG010000050.1, read as the reverse complement.
GGCATCCAGGGCGACGTGGCCGGCAAGACCGGCACCACGCAATCGAACACCGACGGCTGGTTCATCCTGATGCATCCGCAGCTGGTGGGTGGCGCGTGGGTGGGTTTCAACGACAACCGGGTCACCATGCGCGGCGATGCCTGGGGGCAGGGCGCGCACAACGCCCTGAATATCGTCGGCGATTTCTTCCAGCAGTCGCTCAAGGCCAAGGCCATCGACGCCAAGGCACGCTTCGCGGCGCCGCGCAAGCAGGAGGAGCCGGCCGACGCGCTCGGTCGCGTCAACGACTGGTTCGGCGCGATGTTCGGCCGCACCTATCCCGAGGGCGCGGCGCCGGTGGCGGAACCGCTGGCCGGCGCCGAACCGCCGCCGACGGCCATGGCGCCCGCCGTGACGCTGCAGGCGCCCGCCACGATGCCGCCTCCCGCGCCGGAGCAGGCCGTCGCGGCGCAGCCCGAGTTGCCGCCGTCGTTCCAGCGGGTGCCGGAGATCCAGCGGCCCGATGCACCGCGTGCGTACGAGGCGCCGCGCGGCCCGGTGACGCTGCGCGTCGATCGCCAGGGCCAGGTTGTCGTCACGCCCCGCGAGCCGATGCCGTCTTCGCTGCCGACGGAGCGGCCGGTGCTTGCGCCGCAGGCCGGTGAGTCCGGCGCCGCTCCCGCCGTTTCCGCGCCACCGACAGGCGGCGAGACGATCCCCCAGTGAGGCCTATGCCGCCGGCCGGACTTCGTTGAGCAGCGCGACCAACGCGCCCAGCTCGACGGGTTTGGTCAGGTGGGCGTCGAAGCCGGCCGCCATGGTGCGGCGCCGGTCGTCGCCGCTGCCGTAGCCCGTCATTGCGATCGCGAAGACACTTTCGAGGCCCGGCAAGGCGCGCAAGAGCTTCAGGGTTTCGAAACCGTCCAGGCCCGGCATCGCCAGGTCCAGCAGCACCACGTCGGCGGGGAACCGTCGCGCCGTTTCCACCGCCTCATGGCCGTTGTAGGCGCACTCGGCCTGGTGGCCCAGCAGCCGCAGGATGGTGATGGTGCTGTCGGCGGCATCCCGATTGTCGTCCACCACCAAGACCCGCCGCCCCGTGGAGGGCCCGTGCTCGTCCCGTTGGCCGTCGCCGCCCCCGGACCTCATGTTGACCAGCGGCAGGCGTACCGTGAAGGTAGTGCCCATCCCGCGCCCCGGACTCTCCGCATCCAGCCGGCCGCCATGCATTTCGGTGAGCGACCGCGCCAGCGTGAGGCCGATTCCCAGGCCGCTTTCGTTCGGCGTGCCGTTGTCGCCCTGGACGAAGAGGCCGAAGACGCGCTCGAGGTCCGCGGCATCGATGCCCCGGCCGTTGTCCGTGACCGAGATGGCGACGAAGCCGCCCTCGGTCGCGACTTTCAGGGCGATGCGCCCGCCGTCGGGGGTGAACTTCGCCGCGTTCAGCAGCAGGTTCTGCAGCACCTGGGACAGGCGCGTCGGGTCGCCGTTGACATGCACGGGCGTCGGCGGCTGGTCGATCTCGAATGCGTGGCCGCGCGCCTGCAACGTCGGGCGCACCGTCTCGACGCTGCGCGCCACCACCTCGTCAACACGTTGCAGCTGCCGGCGCAGCTTGATCTTGCCGGTGGCAAACCGCCCGACGTCCAGCAGGTCGTCCACCAGCCGGGTGACGTGGGAGAGCTGGCGGTCGATGATGTCGCGGCAATCGCGCAGCGCGGCGCTGGCGATCGGCTCCAGCTGCATCACCGTGACGGCATTGCGCATCGGCGCAAGCGGGTTGCGCAGCTCGTGCGCGAGCATCGCCAGGAACTCGTTCATCATCCGGCTGGAGCGCTCGAGCTCCTCCAGGCGGCGGCGCTGCGTCATGTCGCGCGTGACCTTCGCATAGCCGAGCAATTCCCCCGTGCGGCCATAGACGGCGGTGATGACCACGTTGGCCCAGAACAGCGTGCCGTCCTTGCGCACGCGCCAGCCTTCGTCCTCCACCCGGCCGTTGGCGCGGGCCGTGCGCAGTTCCGCGGCCGGCTTGCCCGCCTGCTGGTCCTGCGGCGTATAGAACGAGCTGAAGTGCCGCCCGATGATCTCGCCGGCGGCGTAGCCCTTCAGGGTCTGCGCGCCGGCATTCCAGCTGCGAATGATCCCGTCGGGATCCAGCATGAAGATCGCGTAGTCGCGCACGCTCTCGACCAGCAGGCGGAAGCGCTCCTCGCTGGCGCGCAATTCCTCCTCGTGGCGTCGGCGTTCGGTGAGGTCGCGGGTGATCTTGACGTAGCCCGTCAGCGTTCCGTCCGACCCTTGCACGGCGGTGATGATCACGTTGGCCCAGAACAGCGAGCCGTCCTTGCGCACGCGCCAGCCCTCGTCCTCGAAGCGGCCGAGCTCACGCGCGCGGCGCAGCTCTTCCTGGGGCCAGGCGGTCGCGTTGGCCTCGGGCGGATAGAAGATGGAAAAGTGCTTGCCGATGATCTCGTCGCGCCGGTAGCCCTTGAGCTTTTCGGCGCCGCTGTTCCAGGAGATCACATGGCCTGTCGGGTCGAGGACGAAGATGCCGTAATCGACGACGCCGTCGATCAGCAACTGGAAGCCGCCTTCCAGCGCGGCTTCGGCAGCGGAGACCGGGCTCAAAGTGGGCGTGGCTGCGGGCAAGGTGGGCTGCGTTCGTGGAAGTGTGCCCGGCAATTATGGCGACCCGCCGGTGGCCCGGGGGGACTTCAGCGGGTTTGTCCTACAGCCGTGTTGCGGCCACGCTTCAGCCGGCTTCGCGCCCCAGCCGCCGCAGCTTGCCCATCCATGCGGCGGCCGCGTCCGGCTTCATGTCGCCCACCATGCCCGAGCCCGGGCATGCCCATGGTGACGACCACCCGAGCCGAGCTCATGGTCGTCTCGCGGCCACCGAGCGCACCGCCTCCGCGACCAGGGGTGCGAGCGGGATGGCATTGGTGAGGTGGGGAACGCTGTCGCAGGTGACCACCTGGCGCACACCTGCTTCCATCAGGCGCCACAGCGCATCGGCGTCGAACAGGGCATGCACCGCGATGCACGCGGGCGGGGGCAGGCCCGCCGCGCGCAAGGCCGCGGTGGCGGCGACGAGCGTCTCGCCCGTCGACACGATGTCGTCGAGCAGCACGGGCACGCGCCCGGGCCACGGGCCCCGCGCGGCGAGCTTGACGCCCACGTTGCGGTCGCCGCGGCGGGTCTTGGCCATCACCGTCCACGGCACGTCAGCGAGGGCGGCGACCTCGGCCACCCATTGCTCGCTCTCGGCATCGGGGCCGACCAGCAACGCGTTGCTGGCATGGCGGCGCAGCCAGCGCGCGATGGCCGGCGCCGAGGCGACCGCCGCGGTGCGGATCGGGTAGAGCTCCGCGAGGCTGTGCCAGCGGTGCAGGTGCGGATCGACCGTCACCAGGAAGTCGAAGGACGATGACAGCACGCGGGCGAAGCTGCGCGACGTCACGGCCTCTCCGGGGTTGAAGCGCCTGTCCTGCCGCATGTACGGCAGGTAGGGCGCGGCCAGGCCGACCTGCGCCGCGCCAAGGTCGCGCGCGGCGTCGGCGGCGAACACGAGGGGCAGCGCCTTCTCGTCGGGGTGGCGCAGGTTCGCGGCCAGCACCACGCAGCGCCCCTTCACGGGCGTGTCGATGCGCACCAGCGATTCGCCGTCGGGGAAGCGGTGCAGCGCGAGCTCGCTCCAGTCGGCGTCCAGCTCCGAGGCGAGCAGCGCCGCGAGACGGCCGGCGCCCGGCAACGCGAGGATCAGCATGGCACTTGCTCCATCTGTTGACTGTAGGCAGGGGTGGCGCCCGGTTCCTTGACGGGGCGCAAGACCAGCGGGGGCGGTGGATCGAATCTCGTCGCGTCAACCCACGTCTGGCCAAGTCCCCGCGGCAAAGCTGCACGTGGGCGGGCTACGGCGCGATGGCTACGGCGTTCGGTGTGGCTGCTTCGCAGCGACACCGAATGCCTTGCGCCGGGCGAGCCCGTGACCCGCGCGAAACAACTCGCCTGCGCTGCGCTGCGGCTCAAACAAGTTTCGCGAGCATGAGACGTACGCCCGGCTCGATCCGCGTGCTGCGCACGCTCTCGTAGCCGGGCTGGGTCGCGGTCTCACCCGCCGCAAGCGCCTGTGCTTGATTCGCGCCGCAGCCCGCC
>JAUYOG010000045.1 GCA_030695945.1 Ramlibacter sp. | reverse complement strand
CGACGCCTTGCCGATTTCTGCAGCTTCCTTCTCGAACTTCTCGATGGTTCGCTTGTCGATCCCGCCGCACTTGTAGATCAGGTGGCCCGTCGCCGTCGACTTCCCGGCATCGACGTGGCCGATCACGACCAAACTCAGGTGTTTTTTTTTTTTTTTTACGAGCTGTAATAGCGACCTACTCGGGGTCACGAGGAGGAAGCTACTACGCAGATCCGCCTTTTAACCGTGTCGGATACACGGGGGTGTGGTGAGCACCCAAAGGAAACACAGCGCAGGGGGGAGAGGAATCTAGCCCGGAGAACAAACCCGAGGGATTTCCGGAGACAAAACCATAACCCGAGGGTGGCTGTTACATCATCTCCATTACCGTTTCCGCTTCATCCCCAAGTCCACGTACATCGTTGCCTCTGCACTTGTTCCGTCTTTCATCCTTTCCACACTGTGCTGTGCTTGTTTGGTTTTCTTTTTGGGTTTTCTTTCGCATTCTTTCGCTCTTCCATTCGTCCTTCCCCATTAGTGACCCCTTACTCCGTTACGATGCCCATCCTCCACCCCTCCCCCACCACCTCACGCGCCGTCGTCGTCGTCAGCGTCGTCGTCGTCTGGTGGTGGTGGTGGTGGTGGAGGCGGTACGGCGCCCGCTGCCCCATCCGCAGCTGGGGGGTCCAGCAGGTGGCCCACGGCCCACGCAAACCGAACCACGGCGAACAGCTCCTTCCTGCCACCGCGCCACAGCAGCAGGGGAGTCGCGTCCGCCGCGACACCGTGCACGACCCGCAGCGCGACGACCTCCGGCGCCGCGCACGCGAAGAGGTGCCGCAGCGAACGGCCCTGGCGCCCCCAAACGTCCGCCGCCCCGCAAAGCCGACAGGACACTGGGGGGTCGAACGCCGACCAGCCCGGAAGATGACGCCAGGCCCCCGTGCGCAGGCAAGCGGCGACGCGGGCATCCGCCCGGCACAGCGCAAAGCCCAGGCGCAGCGGCACTCGCTGGGGGATGCCGAGGGTGGCGCGCCACGGAGAGACCGCCAGCTGCGCGGCGTCGTCAGCGGCGAGCAGCGGGGACCGAAGGGAGCGCGCCACGTCCCCCCACCAAGGACGGCGACCGGCGAGCGGTGGCGCTGCGCGGGCCGCGGCCGCGAGACGGTCCACCACCTCATTCGGTGGGATGCCACAGTGGGCGTGCACGAAGCACAGCACCACCGGGCGCACACGCGACAACGCGACGACCAGCCACCAGATCGTCGCCAGCAGCGCGTCCGAGGCCCGGAGCGGGCCGCCCACCAGCGCCGACAACACCGACAGGGAGTCCGCGAGGACGACGACGCGGCCCGTTGGCGGGAGCGTCTGCGCGACGGCGGCGCCGAGCGACAGCCCCAGGGACAGCGACGTCGCCTCCGCCGAAAACGAGCAGAGCGGCAGCGACAGCGACACCGTCGACGTCTGCGACGGCGGGGCGGCGGCGGCGTCGATGCCCGGCAGCCACAATGCGGCGGCGCAGCCCCCGCCTCCGCCCACCCCCTCCACCACGGAAGCGTCCGTGGCGACGACCACGTCGTCGTCGGAGACGCCAGCGAGCAACCGCAGGCCCGCGGCGCGACGAGCACCTGGCGGCAGCGAGGGGGCGCCCTGCGGCGGCAGCCGGAACGAGACGCGGCCCGGCTCCGGCAGCGGCGGGGGCAGCACAGCGAGGCGCAGCGCCGGAGAAAGTGCGGCGGCGGCGCTCGCGAGCCCGGCGAGCGACCACGCCACGGACGCGTCGACGGGGGCCTCGCCGGGGCCCTGCAGTCTCGCGGCGGCGGCAACATGCGCAGGCGCGGCGGCAGCGGCAGCGGCAGGGCCGTCGTCATCCGCAGCGACGGCGACCGCTGCTCGACGGCGCCGACGAGGTGGCTGCGGAGGAGGTGCTGCCGCAGCAGCAGCGGCAGCGGCGGCGACGGCACGCTGGTCCGTGCGCAACGCCGCACGGGCGACGACGTCGCGCGCGGACACGCCGGCGACCTGCGGGGGGCGGAGGAGCGCGGCCACAGCAGGACACGGCGGAAGAGCGACGTACGCCGCGGCACGCGTCGCAGCGACGCACGCGACGGAAGCAGCGAGCGACGGCAGGCGGCACTCGCCGAGCGCAGCGGCGGCCGAGACGGTGCGGTAGCAGCCCGCGGCGATGCGGGCCGCGGAAACCTGCACGTCCTGCAGCGCCACGCGACACGCGACGGACGCGAGCGGCCACCACGCGTGCGCACCCCAGAGCAGGGCCGGGAGAACCGCGCCGAACAGGAGCAGCCGAAGCTGCCGCGGCAGCAGCACCACGGCCAGCGAGTCAAGCCGCGCGAGCAGCGGCGCGGTGCGGAGGAGCACCCGCTCCGCGTGCGCCCCGAACGACAGGGTCGCATCCACCCACACCCCGAGGATGCGGATGGGGTCAGCGGCGACGACAACGCGCACACCACCGACGACAAGGTGCGCGCCCAACGCCGGCGGCGGCACGGCACCGGCCCGTGCGAGCGGGAGGGTGTGCAGCGCCTGCGTCTTCCCCGAAACGGGGACGCCGCGCGACGCCGACCACACCGAGACCACGTCCGCGAGCGGCTGCAGCGCGCCGAGCAGCCGCGACGGCGGGCCGCACGACCACAGCGAGATGTCGTCGGCGAAAGCGGCGGCGCCCACGCGAACCCGGAGGGACGGGTCGTCCGCCGGTGACGACAGCGCGGCGAGCGACAACAGAAGATTGTCGACGACGGCGGCGAACAGCAGCGGCCCCAGCACGGATCCCTGCACCACCCCGCGCAAGGTCGGCAGTGCGCCGCTGCGTACGCCCCGCCAGCGCACGCACAAGGAGCGGGCCGCGAGGTACCGCCGGACGAAACGGATCAGCGGCGGCGCGGCCCCCAAGCGCAGCAGCCCAGCGAGGATGTCCGCTGCGGCGACACAGCAGAACGCGTCAGTCAGGTCCACCGCCAGCACAAGACCTTGCCGAAGGGTCTCGCGCTGACGGCCCTCCTCGTGCGCGATGTCGGCAACGCGGCGGGCATCCTGCAGGTCGCGCAGGAGATGCGCGACTGGCAGCGCCGCGTCGCGGCCCGGGCGGAACCCACACTGCAGCGGCGACAGCGCGGCGGCAACCCCCCGGAGACGCGCGAGGACAACGCGCTCCAGCAGCCGCGACAGCACCGGCAGCAGCCCGACCGGCCGGAACCCATCCACCTTGGTGTGGTCCTTGCCCGGTTTGGGCAGAGGGACCACCACGCACACCGACCAGCAGTGCGGGAACGAGTCGGCGGCGAGCACGCGCGAGAACAGCGCCGCCAGCACCGCACGCACGCCCGGGCCAAGACGCGACAAAAGCGGCGAGACAAGGCCCTGCGGGCAAACCGACCACTTGCGGGGGGTGGCGGCGATGGCGGCGTCGATCTCGGCCGCCGAGACGGGTTCGCAAACCCCATCCGGCGGCACAGCAGGGTCGGGGCGCAGACCGCGGCAACGCTGCTTCGCCGCGAACGCAGCGGCGAACGCGGCAGCGGCGGCAGCCGGCGACGCGAACGGAGACCCGTCGTCGGCGAGCGGGTCGACGGCGGCAGCCACGGAGGAGTCCGTGCTGCGCCAGAGCCCCCAAAGGCCAGCGGACGTCGACGCGCGGCGCAACGCATCGGCCTCCGCGGCGGCGCGCAGAGCGGCGACCAGAGCGCCGTCGGCGGCCAGCGCCCTGCGGAAGAGGTCCGCGTCCAGGGGGGCGGCGCGGACGGCGGCCCAGAGGTCGGCGACCGCCTGCGCTTGCGGACGAAGCGGCGGCGGCACGAAACCGGGACGAGGACGACGGTCGACGCGGCAACGCGCAAGATTCCGGCGCGCACACACCAGCAGCGACGCGGCGACCGACCGGGCCTGCCAGTCCACGGACCTGGCGGCGCACGGGAGCGACAGCGACTCGGCGGCGGCGGAGAACGCAGCCCACTGCGCCGGCGACGCCGACGAGAACGCGATCGCGACGCGCGTTGCGGTGCGCGGCACCTGCGGCGGCGGCGACCACGACACGCAGACCGGGAAGTGGTCCGACCCCATGAGGGTCGGCAGCACCGACAGCGACGCACCAGCAAGCGACGGCCCAACCAGCCCAAGGTCGAGCCCAGTGCCCTCCGGGGTAGTCGCGGGGCGCGCGACAACGTTCAGCAGCCGCAGCGGCTGCGGCGCAGCGGCCAGCGAACGGGCCAGCTGCGACCCTGCGGGGTTGGCCAGACCCGTGGGGCACCACGACGGGTGGCGGGCGTTGAGGTCGCCCACCACCACGTCGGGCCTCAGCCCCTGCAGCGCTGCGGCGACGGCGGCGACCGCAGCAACCCCCACCGATGGCGGCACGTACACCACCGCCACCACCACCCTGCGCAGGCCGGCGAGCGGCGCGACGGGGACGAAGACGGCAGCAGCGAAGTCGATCTCCGTGGAGATGCCCCCCGGGCGCGGCAGCGGCGACACGGCGAACAAGCCAGCGCGCCAGACAAGGGCCACGCCACCACCGGTGCGGTCGATGCGCTCGCGACGCGCCACGCAGCACAGGCCCCAAGGGCGGACAAGCGCAGCGCAGGCATCCTCGGCGAGCCACGTCTCGCCGAGCGCGAGGATGCGCCCCGCCCCCACCAGCGCCAGCACTTCCGCGCGACGCAGCGCCACGGAGTGGCAGTTCCACCCCACCACCTCGAGGGCGGCGGGGGGCAGTGGAGCGGCGGTACCCGCGGCGGCAAGCTTCGGGCCGCTGCCAGCCGGGAGAAAACCGGGGCCAGGAGCGCACGGCACCACGGAGAGTTGGTGCCCATGGTGGGGCCCGAGCGCGAAGAGCAGACACCGGCAACCCACCACCGACGACGTCGCGACGACGCGGACCGTGGGGCCGTCCGCCTCCGCCCAGCCCGCCGAGCACAGCGACACCGCGAGCCAGTGCGCCGAATGGGTGGTGCGCTTGTGCACTGCCGCGCCAACCACGGACGCACCAAAACCACCAATCTCCGCCACGCGAAACGCCGAAAGCGCGACAGACGACGGGAAGCACACCAGCACCAGCATGTCGGGGGCCACGGGGCGCGGCAGGGAGAACGCGGGGGTCCCTGCGCGAAGCGGCGACGTGAGCGTCGCGCGCACCACCACGACGTCGCGCAGCCGTGGTGTGCGAGCCTGCAGGTGGGCCAGCGTTGCAGCTGGGTCGCTGGAGGGGTGCGATGCGAAGAACGTCGCGATCTCCGCCGCCGACCACCCGACCACCTGCGGCGGCAACAACGGCGCCAGAAGAGCAAGCGCGGCCAGCAGGCTGCAACCACTCGCGACGTGTTGGCGCGCCGGCGGCAGCGGCGCCGCCACGAAGATTTGCGCCAGCGGCGGCAGCGGCCACGGCGACGACGTCTCGACAACCCCACGCGGATCCTCCAGTAGGTGGGGTAGTCCTACTGGAGGCGCGGAAAAACCGACGACGACGACGAGGAGAACGACGACGACGACGACGGCTGGGACGGGAGCAGAGCAAGCACCGGACGAGCCTCCGACTCCGCCAGCGACAGCGGTGGTGGGGCGGGCGACACCGGCGGCAGCGAGAGGAAGGCCGTCATCTCGCTGAGCGCCGGGTTTTCCACGAGGAGAAGTACCGGCGACGCCGAGGACGAGTCGACGTCGACGGCGGCCGGCAGCGACAACGGGGGAAGACCGTGCGCAGCGGAGAGCGACCGCACGAGACCCTCCACTCGAAGAGCCAGCGAGAGAAGGTGTCGCTCTTCCTCCACCGACAGTCCACGAGCACCCGCCAGCAGCGCCGCAGCAAGCGAGCCGAACCTGCGCAGCACCCACAGGGTGACCACCGCCTGGCCGGGGGCGTGCGGCCACGTGTACTCCTCGGAGGGGAACGATCCACCCTCCAGCGACGCCAGGAGGCCCCCAAAGAACGCGACGCCCGAGGCCGGCGACGCAGGGACGACCAAGCGGCGAAACTCCGCCACAATGTGGCCGTGCGCCTCCCACAGCGTCCCTGGGGCCCAATCCCAGGGCAGCTGCGGGTGCTGCTGCTGCACGGCATGCAGCCAGCCATGCGTGGCGGCGCAGACAACCGAGGAGATGGAGGCCTCGGCGGCAGCGACAGCGCGGGACTGCAGCCCCGAGGTGCGAGCGGCAGCAAGACGGGAGACGCACTCCGCTAGGCGCGCCGACGAGGCGCGATGCAGCTCCGCGGCGGCGGCGGCGAACTGCGCGGAGGATTGCTGCTGGACGGCGGTCAGCTCCCGCTGCCCCGCCTCCGCCACGAACGCCCGGGCAGACGAAGCGACCGAATCGGCGGCGGCGGTTGCTGCTGCGGCCTGCGCGGCGACGACTTGCAGCCCAAGGGTCGCGGACTCCTGCAGCGCCGCGACGGTGCGCGCCGACTGCTGATGCCGGTCCGCGGTTGTTGCAGCCTGCAGGTCCGCGAGGCCACGCGCCGCGACGTCGCACTCCGCGCGGCCAAAGGTGGCGTCAGCGCGCGCTGACGCCAGCGCCAGTCGCGTCGCGAGGAGCTCCGCGAGCTGGTCGGCGCGGGAGCGGGTCGCCTTGTCGAGGCACCGCTGCAGCTCCACCAGCGCCTCCGTGTGCGCGGAGGTGGCCGCCGTGAGGGACCGGCGCAGACCAGTCACCTCGGCGGCAGAGGTGGCAGAGACGAGCTCCGCCGCAGCCCGCGTCTCGTCGGCGCGGGTGCGGGCCTGCAACTCTGCGAGAGTCGCGGCCTCGGCTGCCTCGGCGCGACGAGTCAGCGCGTCCCGCCCTTCCGCTGCGCAGACCAGGTCGTCCGCGCGGGCACGCCGCTCCGCAAGCAGCGAGGCCTCAGCGGCGGCGAGCCGGGTGTCGAGGGCGGCAGCACGGGCCACTGCCTGCGTGTGCGCCTTCTCCGCGCGCGTCAACCGGGCCTGCAGGACGGAAACCTCGTCCACGGCGGGCGGTCGCGCCAGTGCCGGTGGGGTCGGCGCCAGGGCCGCGGTCGTGAAGGCAGCCGCGGGGACCGGCGTCAGGGCCACAGCCGCGGGGGCAGCCGCTGGGGTCGGCGCCGGAGCCGCAGCCACAGTGGGTGTGCCGGGCAGCGGGGCCGCCATCGCGGCAGCGACGCGCGGCGAGATCGGCGGCGCGGGAGCGGCCAGCGGTAAGTGTGGGGCCGCGGCCTGCGCCGGAGGTGCCGGTGGGGTCGCCTGGGCAGCCAACTGTCTCTGTTGACGGCGCCTCTGCGAGCGCGTCAGTTTGCGCTGCGGCTGCTGTGGCTGCTGCTGCGCCGCTTGCGGCGGTGGTGCCGGAGGTGCGTTCGCACGCGGAGGCGGCGCCTGTTTCGCAGGTGGCGCCTTCTTCGGCTGCTGTTGCTGCTGACGCGGCTGCTGCTGTTTCTGCTGCTGCCGCGGCTGCTGCTGTTGCTGCTGACGCGGCTGATTTTGCCGCTGTCCACGAACCACGTCCGACCACAATTTCGGCTGATTCTGCCGCTGCTGCTGCTGGCGCGGCTGCTGCTGCTGCTGAGGCTGCTGTTGCTGACGCGGCTGATTCTGCCTCTGCTGCTGCTGAGTTTGCTGCTGCTGCCGCTGTCGACGGCGCCTCTGCGAGCGCGTCGTCTGCTGTTGCTGCGGCTGCTGCTGCTGCTGCTGCTGGCGCTGTTGCTGCTGCTGCTGCTGACGCGGCTGCTGCTGCTGCTGACGCGGCTGCTGCTGCTGCTGACGCGGCTGCTGCTGCTGCTGCTGGCGCTGCTGCTGTTGGTGACGCGGCGGGTTCCCGGTGGCAGGAAGAAGGGAGGCGAGGAGGCGACGAAGCTCCGCCAGCTGCTGCGACGAGAACGCTCCTCCACCTCCACCGCCGCCGCCTGCGCCACGGCCACCGCGACCGCCACGCGGCCCGGGGTTCCGCTCCACGCCCCCCAGCAGGAGGAGCAGGCGCGCGACCAGCGACAGGTGCGCACAGCGACGCACGTTGGGCAGCGGTGAGGCGCAGGCGACAGCGTCCTTCGACGCCGCAGACCCTGCGTCCTCGCCGCTCCCGAAGACCTCCTCGCGGCGCGAGCCGCCTGCGACAACGTCGTCGTCGTCACGGCCGCACGCGCACGGCGCCACACAACACCAGCACCATAGTAACGACACACACGGGCGACGATGAAGGCGGCCACGCCCCGGAGCGTCGGCGACGTCGTCTCGCGACAACGCAGACCCTAGCTCGAGGTTGTAGCCGACCTTCTTGATGTACGCGCCGACGTTGGCGACGATCTCGTCGTAGCGCGCCTGCGAGTAGTTGATCGAGTCCATCTTGTTGCACGCAACGACCATCTGCTTCACGCCCAGCGTGAAGGCGAGCAG
>JAUYOG010000032.1 GCA_030695945.1 Ramlibacter sp. | reverse complement strand
GAGGCGCCTGCGATGGCCGGTTTTGTGGCCGGCGCGAAGCGCTTCGTGAACTGACTCATCGCGCCTGTTCGAACGAAGCGGCCTCAGGGCGCGCAGTGAGTTGCGCGATGCGGCCGCAAAACCGGTCATCGCAGGTTCAGTCGGCGCAGCCGACCGCCTTGCCGCGCGGCACAGCCCACCCGCACGCGGCTTTGCCGCGAGGTCGCGGAGAAGCGAGGAAGCAAAGTACCTACAACTGCGCCGCCAGCAGGATCGCCGCGTGGACGGCCTCGCGCTGCGCGCCGTCCTGGATCTGGTGGCGGCAGCTGGTGCCGTCCGCGATCACGATGGCGCCCGGGTACTTGCGGATCGCGGGCAGCAGGCTCAGTTCGGCCATCTGCATGGAGACGTCGTGATGCCTGGCCTCGTAGCCGAAGCTGCCCGCCATGCCGCAGCAACTGCTCTCGATCGGCTCGGGCTCCACGCCCGGGATCAGCTTGAGCACCTCGATGATGGGAGCCACCGCGGCGAAAGCCTTCTGGTGGCAGTGGCCGTGCAGCAGCACCCGCTTGTCCAGTGGTCGCAGCTTTTTCTTCAGCGCGTCGAGGCGGCCCTCCCGCGCCTCGCGCGCCAGGAACTCCTCGAACAGGAGCGCCTGCCGGCCGACGGTCTGGGCCTGCGCCCCCAGGCCCATCGAGAGCGCTTCGTCCCGCAGCGTCAGCAGGCACGACGGCTCGAGGCCGACGATCGGGACGCCCTTTTCGGCGAACGGCAGCAGCGACTCGACGGCTTCGCGCGCCTTCGCCTTTGCCTCGTCGACCATGCCGCTGGCCAGGTAGGTGCGCCCGCAACACAGGTGCTTGCCGTCCGGCAGCCACTTGGTGGCGATGTGCACCGTGTAGCCCGCCGCCTGCAGCACCTCGAGCGCGGCGCGCGCGTTTTCCGATTCGAAGAAGCCGTTGAACGTGTCCACGAACAGCACGACCGGCCGTGCCGCGGCCATGACGTCTTCCGCCGAAGCCGTGGCCGGTGCGCCATTGAAGAAATGCTCGCCCTGCCAGGCGGGCAGGCTGCGCCGCGCGGAAATGCCGAGGAACTTCTCGCCCAGGCGCTTGAGCAGCGGGCTGCGGTTGCGCAGGTTCAGCAGCCACGCGAAGCGGCTGGCAATGCGCGCGTAATCCGGCAGGCGGGCGACCAGCTTGTCCTTGAGCGTGTGGCCGTGGCGCGCCTTGTAGTGGTGCAGGAACTCCACCTTCATCTTCGCCATGTCCACGCCGGTCGGGCAATCCCGCTTGCAGCCCTTGCAGCTGACGCACAGTTCCATCGCGTCCTTGACGGCTTCCAGCGCGTCGTCGCTCCAGCCGTTTCCCGCGGGCGACGAATGCGGGTCGAGTTGGCCGGACAGCGCCAGGCGCAGCGTGTTCGCGCGGCCGCGCGTGGAATGCTTCTCGTCGCGGGTGACGCGGTAGCTGGGGCACATGGTGCCGGCGTCGAACTTGCGGCAGTGGCCGTTGTTGTTGCACATCTCCACGGCCTTGGCAAAGCCATGGGCCGGGTCGCCCCCGGTGCCGGGCGGGGTGGTGCGCTCGGTGGCGGGGTCGTTCTGCACGTCCCAGGCGCTCCAGTCCAGCGCGGGTTTCAGCGGGACGACGCGGTAGGCGGGCGGGAAGCGCATCAGCCGCTGGTCGTCCATCCGCGGCGCGTCGACGATGCGCTGCGGGCACAGCAGGTTGGTGGGGTCGAAGAACTCCTTGATCTGGGCAAAGGCCGCGTTGATCTTGGGGCCGAACTGCCAGCCGATCCATTCGCCGCGGCACAGGCCGTCGCCGTGCTCGCCGCTGTAGGCGCCCTTGTACTGGCGCACGAGCGCCGAGGCTTCTTCGGCGATCGCGCGCATCTTGGCCGCGCCATCGGTGCGCATGTCCAGGATCGGGCGCACGTGCAGCGTGCCCACGGAGGCGTGGGCATACCAGGTGCCCCGGCTGCCGTGCCGGCGGAAGACCTGGGTGAGGGCGTCCGTGTATTCCGCCAGGTGCTCCAGCGGCACGGCGCAGTCCTCGATGAAGCTCACCGGCTTGCCGTCGCCCTTCAGGCTCATCATGATGTTCAGGCCCGCCTTGCGCACTTCCCACAGCGCCTTCTGCGGCACATCGTCTTCCATGCGCACGACGGAGCCGGGCAGCCCGAGGTCGCCCATCAGCTCGACCAGCCGGTCGAGCTGGCGCACCAGGGCCGGCTTGTCGGCGCCGGAGAATTCCACCAGCAGCACGGCGTCGGGCCTGCCGATCACGGCGCTGCGGATCACCGGCGCGAAGGCCGGGTTCTGCAGCGACAGCTCGATCATCGTGCGATCCACCAGTTCCACCGCGGTGAGCGACCCGTCGCCGAGCTTGACGATGTGCTGCGCCGAGTCCATCGCCTTGTAGAAGGTGGGGAAGTTCACGACGCCCAGCACCTTGGCTTTCGGCAGTTCGGCCAGCTGCAGCGTGAGGGACCGGGTGAGGGCCAGGGTGCCTTCGCTGCCCACGAGCAGGTGCGCCAGGTTCACCGAGCCGTCGCCGGTGTAGGGCCTCTCACTTTGGCCGTGGAAGATGTCGAGGTTGTAGCCGCCGACGCGCCGCAGCACCTTGGGCCAGCGCCGCTCGATCTCCGGCGCAAGCGTGGCGGCCAGATCCTTCACCCGCCGCGCGAGGTCCCGGGCCTTGCCCACACAGTCGTCGTAGCGCACGAAGTCGTGCAGCTCGCCGTCCGCCGTCCAGGCCTGCGCGCCGAGCACGTTGTGCACCATGTTGCCGTAGGCGATGCTGCGGCTGCCGCAGGAGTTGTTGCCGGCCATACCGCCGAGCGTCGCCTGCGCGCTGGTGGACACGTCCACCGGATACCACAGGCCCACCTTCCGCAGGGCGTGGTTCAGGTGGTCCAACACCATGCCGGGTTCGACCTCGGCGGTGCGCTTGTCCGCGTCGAAGTGGATGATCTTGCGAACATGCTTGGAATGGTCGATCACCAGGCCGGCGCCCACGGTCTGCCCGCACTGGCTGGTGCCGCCGCCACGCGGGACGATCGGCACCCGCAGGTCGCGGCAGATGTCCAGCGCCAGCTTCACGTCGCCGCTGGTGCGAGGCACGAACACGCCGACCGGCATCACCTGGTAGATCGACGCGTCCGTGGCATAGCGTCCCCGGTCCGCCGCGGAGAAAAGCACTTCGCCCTGGGTTTCCGACGCCAGCCGCTGCGCCAGCTTGCCCGCGACCTCGTTGCTGGCATGCGCTACCTTGTCGTAGGCGGGGCCGGGCAGGCTGCGCGCGACCTTGAGCGGAAGCGGGGCGTTCATGCCTTCGCTCCTTGCGCGCCGGCGCCTTCGCGCCGCAGCTGCTCGAGCACCACGTCGCGCTTGTTGTTCAGGTGGGTGAGCAGTACGTCGCGCATGGCATGGGTGTCGTGCGCGGAGAGTGCCTCGATCATCTTCTCGTGCTCTTTCACCGCGCGCTTCCACTTCTCGCCGTCCTGGTTGGAGCGGAAGCGCAGCGCCTGCAGCCGTGCGTTGACCTGGTTGTACGTCATGGTCAGCACCGGGTTCTTGGCCGCGGCATTGATGGCGGCGTGGATCCTGGCGTTCAGCCGGTAGTAGGCCGGCAGGTCGCGCCGCGTGTACGCCGCCATCATCTCGAACTGCATGGCCTTGATCTCGGCCAGCTCGTCGTCGGTGATGCGCCGGGCCGCCAGCTCGCCGGAGAGGGCCTCCAGGCCCGCCATCACCTCGAACGTGTTGTGCACGTCCTTCTCGTCCAGCGCCAGGGCGATGGCGCCGCGATTGGGCAGCAGTTCCACCAGTCCCTCGGCCGCCAGCATCTTGATCGCCTCGCGCAGCGGCGTGCGGGAGACCTGCAGCACGTCGGCGAGTTCGCGCTCGTTCAGCTTGGCGCCCGGTGGGATGCGGTTTTCGATCAGCATCTGCCGCAGGCGCGTGGCGGCCTGCTCATGCAGGGCGGCGCGTGGAATGGAAACAATGTCGGCAGTCATTTGGCTATTTTGTATGCAAACCGGGTCGAAGTATATGGCTGCCTCGGTAGAGACGCCATTGACAACTGCATTTTGCATGCAAAAATGCCCTGCAACCCGAAAGATTACCGTCCCATGCTGACGCTCGACTTCCACCCCACCGGCCGCCATTTCCTGCAGATCCCCGGGCCATCGCCGGTGCCCGACCGGATCCTGCGCGCGATGAGCCTGCCGACCATCGACCACCGCGGCCCGGAGTTCGGCGCGCTGGGCCTGCGGGTACTCGGCGGTATTGCGAAGATCTTCCAGACGCGCCACCCGGTTGCGATCTACCCGGCCTCGGGCACGGGCGCATGGGAGGCCGCGCTGGCCAACGTGCTGAGCCCGGGCGACGCCGTGCTGATGTTCGAGACAGGCCACTTCGCGAGCCTGTGGAACCGGCTGGCGACGCGGCTGGGCCTGAAGACCGAAGTGCTGGCGTACAAGGGCAAGGACGAGAAGCTGCCCAACGCACCCGGTTGGCGCCGCGGTGTGCAGGCCGACCTGATCGAGGAGCGGCTGAAGGCCGACACGCAACATGCGATCAAGGCTGTGTGCGTCGTGCACAACGAAACATCGACCGGCGTCACGAGCGACATCCGTGCGGTGCGCCGTGCGATCGACGCCGCGAAACACCCGGCGCTGCTGCTGGTGGACAGCATCTCGGGCCTGGCCTGCGCCGACTACCGCCACGACGAGTGGGGGGTGGACGTCACCATCAGTGGCTCGCAGAAGGGCTTGATGCTGCCGCCGGGCATCAGCTTCAATGCCCTGTCGCCCAAGGCTCTCGAGGCGAGCCAATCCGCGAAGCTGCCCAGGGCATTCTGGGCCTGGGACGAGATCGTCGAGATGAACAAGGGCGGCTACTGGCCCTACACGCCCAACACCAACCTGCTGTACGGCCTGGCGGAAGCCTGCGACATGCTGCTGGCCCCCGAGCACGGCGGCCTGCCCGCCGTCTTCGCGCGCCACGAGCGATGGGGCGAGGGCGTGCGCGCCGCGGTGAGGGCCTGGGGCCTGGAGATCCAGTGCGCCGATCCCACCGTGTATTCGCCCGTCCTGACCGGCGTGATGATGCCCGAAGGCGTGGACGCCGACGCGGTGCGCAAGATCGTCTACGAGCGGTTCGACTGCTCGCTGGGCACCGGGCTGGGCAAGGTCAAGGGCCGGATGTTCCGCATCGGCCACCTGGGCGACTGCAACGACCTCACTCTCATGGCCGCGCTGGCGGGTTGCGAGATGGGGCTGAAGCTCGCGGGCGTGAAGCTCGCCGGCTCGGGCGTGCAGGCCGCCATGGAGTTCTTTGCCTCGCATCCCGCGCGCGTGCCCATGCCCAAGGCCGCATAGTTCAGATCACAAACCGAAGGAGACAAGCCATGAAGAAGTCAACCCTGTCGCTACTGGCCGCTGCGGCCATGGCCGTCCACGGCGCCGCGCTGGCGCAGGTCGAGCTCAAGCTCGGCCACGTCGGCGAGCCCGGCTCGCTGTTCCAGACCAGCGCGGACGAATACGCCAAGCGCGTGAACGCCAAACTGGCCGGCAAGGTCAAGATCGTCAATTACGGCTCCAGCCAGCTCGGCGGCGACAAGGAACTGATCCAGAAACTCAAGCTCGGCACCGTGGACATGGCCGTGCCTTCCACCGTGATGACTTCCGAGGTGGACCAGTTCGGCCTGTTCGAGCTGCCCTACATCGTGAAGGACCGCGCGCACATGGCCCGCATCGAGAAGGAAGTGTTCTGGCCCAGCATGGCGCCGGAGACCGAAAAGAAGGGGCTGAAAGTGCTGGCGGTGTGGGAGAACGGCTATCGCCACATCACCAACAACAAGAAGCCCATCAAGACGCCCGAGGACCTGAAGGGCATCAAGTTGCGCGTGCCGGAGGGCAAGTGGCGCGTGAAGATGTTCCAGGAGTACGGCGCCAACCCGAGCCCGATGAAGTTCTCTGAGCTGTTCACGGCGCTGCAGACCGGCGTGATGGACGGCCAGGAAAACCCCTTCACCCAGATCTACTCGGCCAAGCTGCAGGAAGTGCAGAAGTTCCTGTCCCTGTCCGGCCACGTTTACACGCCCGCCTACCTGGTCGTGGGTTCGAAGAAATATGCCACGCTGCCGGCCGATGTGCGTAAGGTGCTCGAGGACACGGCTCGCGAGACGCAGGCATTCGTTTACGCGACGGCCGCCAAGGAAGAGACGGAGTTGCTGGGCAAGCTCAAGGCCGCCGGCATGCAGGTGAACGAGGTGGACAAGAACGCCTTCATCGCCGCCAGCAAGGCCATCTATGACGACTTCGGCAAGGAAGTCGCCGGCGCCAAGCCGCTGATCGACAAAGCGGTGGCGCTCGGTAAATGACCAAAGACCACCAAGTCCTCCCCGCCAGCAGCGTGATGCACCGCTTTCGCGAGCGGTATGCGCTGCTCCTCGAATGGGTCGTGATGGCCCTCATGATCATCCTGTCCGCGGAAGTGACGCTGGGCGTCGTCTTCCGCGCGGCGGGCAGTTCGCTGGTCTGGTACGACGAGGTCGCCTCGGTGCTGCTGGCGTGGCTCACGTTCTACGGCTCGGCGCTGGCCTCGGTCAAGCGTGCCCACATCGGGTGTCCCGAGGTGGTCGAACAGTTCCCGCCGCACGTGCAGCACGTGCTGGGCATCTTCACGCAGCTGCTGGTGATCGCGTTCTTCGCGCTGCTGTGCTGGGTGGGGATCTCGATCATGCCGGCCCTGGTCGGTGATGCGCTGGTGAGCCTGCCCTGGGTGCCGATGAACGTCGTGCAATCGGTGATCCCGATCTCCTCGGCGCTGATCCTGGTGGGGGAGACCATGTTCCTGATCGACCTGGTCGCGCACCGCAGGCCCGCCACGGACCATGCGGTGCCGATGGTCGACGGCACGCACTGAACGGGAGCCGACATGGGAATCATGCTCCTGCTGTTCGCGGCCGTGCTCGCGCTGGTATTGGTCAACGTGCCGATCGCGGTGTCGCTGGGCATCGTGGCCATCGTGGCGATGCTGGTGAGCCACGGGCTCGACTCGCTGCCCAACATGGCGCTGGTGATCTACAACGGTGCCACCAACTTTCCGCTGCTCGCCATCCCGCTGTTCATCCTGGCGGGCGCGATCATGAACGCGTCGGGCATCTCGCGCCGGCTGATCGCTTTCGCGTCGGCGCTGTTCGGCTGGGTGCGCGGGGGCCTCGCCCACGTGTCGATCGGTGCCTCGCTGTTCTTCGCGGAGATCTCCGGCTCCGCGGTGGCCGACGTGGCGGCATTGGGCTCGATCCTGATCCCCGGAATGAAGGCCAAGGGTTATCCGAGCGCGTTCGCCGCGGCGGCGATGTCCTCGGCCGCCACGCTGGCCGTGATCATCCCGCCCTCGATCCCGATGATCCTGTACGCGGTGATGGCCGAAACGTCGGTGGTGCAGCTGTTCGTCGCGGGCATCGTGCCGGGGCTGATCGGCGCCGCCGGCCTGATGGGCACGGCGACTTTCCTCGCGCGCCGCTACAACCTGCCGCGCGAGGACAAGTTCTCGATCAGGCGGGTGGCGTCGACCGGTCGCGACGCGCTCTGGGCCTTCCTGCTGCCCATCATCATCCTGGGCGGCATCTTCGGCGGCTGGGTGACGGCCACCGAAGGCGCGGCGCTGGCGGTGGTGGCGGCGCTGTTCGTCGGCCTCGTGATCTACCGCGAGCTCGACGTCAAGCACCTGCGAGCCGCGGTGATGGAAGGCGGCGTGCAGACGGCCGTGGTGATGCTGCTGGTGGCCACGAGTGCGCTGCTCGGCACGTACCTGACCGAAGTGCAGGCCCCCCAGGCCCTCGCCAAGGCGGTATCGGACTTCACCTCGAACAAGTGGGTGGTGCTGGCGCTGCTGAACGTCCTGTTCCTCTTCCTCGGCATGTTCCTGCACTCGGCTGCTGCGATCATCCTGGTGGTGCCGATCGTGATGCCGCTGGTGCGCAGCGTGGGCATCGACCCGGTGCACTTCGGCCTGATCGTGACGATCAACCTGGGCATCGGCCAGCAGACGCCGCCGGTGGCGAGCGTGCTGATGGTCGCGAGCTCGATCGCGAAGGCCTCGGTGTGGGAAGTCACGCGCGTCAACGTCTGGTTCATCGGTACCCTGCTCGTTGTGCTGGGCCTGGTGACCTATGTGCCGGTAACCGGCATGGGCCTTGTCAACCTCTTCTACCGCTAGTACAGGGAGAGAATGAAATGAACGACCGACCGCTGCCCCTGGCGGGCGTCAAGGTCCTCGACATCAGCCAGGTGATGGCGGGGCCGTATGCGTGCATGCTGCTGGCCGACCTCGGCGCCGACGTGATCAAGATCGAGCCGCCGGGGCACGGCGACCAGACGCGCGGCTCCATGGGGTTCAAGATGAAGGGCGCCGACAGCATGGGCTTCCTGAACATGAACCGCAACAAGCGCAGCGTCACGCTCAACCTGAAGTCGCAGGCCGGGCGCGAGATCCTGCTGCGCCTGGCGAAGGACGCCGACATCCTGATCGAGAACTACCGGCCGGGCGCGATGAAACGCCTGGGCCTCGGCTACGACGACCTGAAGGGCATCAATCCGCGCCTGGTCTACACCAGCATCTCGGGCTTCGGCCAGACCGGCCCCTGGGCCGACCGGCCGGGGTTCGACCTGATGGCGCAGGCGATGTCGGGCGTGATGAGCGTGACGGGCTACCCCGGCGGGCCACCCGTGAAGGCCGGCGTGCCGGTGGCCGACATCGGGTGCGCGCTGTTCGCCATCTATGCGACGCTGGCCGCCTATATCGGCGCGAAGACGAGCGGGCAGGGCCAGTACATCGACGCGTCGCTGTTCGATTCGGCGCTGGCGTTCTCGGTGTGGGACATCTGCGACTACTGGGGCACGGGCAAGCCGCCCGAGCCGCTGGGCACCTCCAACAAGATGACGGCGCCGTATCAGGCGATGCAGTGCAGCGACGGCTGGTTCGTGATGGGCGCGAACAACCAGAAGCTGTGGGTGCAGCTGTGCACGCTGATGGACCGAAAGGAGCTGCTGGAGGATCCGCGCTTTTCCAATATCTCGCAGCGCCTGGCCCATCGCGCCGAGCTCGAGGAGGAGCTGGAGAAGACCTTCCTCACCCGCACCAAGGACTATTGGGTGGAGACGCTGCTGGCCGCGGGCATCCCGGCCGGGCCGATCCTCACCTACCCTGAAGCCTTCGAGGGCGAGCACGGCACGGCCCGCCACATGAAGATGGAGATCGACCATCCGGTGGAAGGCAAGGTGCCGAACATCGGTTTCGCCGTCAAGCTGTCGGGCACGCCGCAGCAGGTGCGCCGCCATCCGCCGCTGCTGGGCGAGCACAACAGGGAAGTGCTGGCGGAGCTGGGCATCGGCGACGAGGAGCGCGCGCAGCTGGAGGCGCAAGGGGCCTTCGCGCCATGACCGGCGCCGCGCGCGACGGGCAGGTCCGCCTGGCCATCGAGGGCGCAGTTGCGTCCATCGTGTTCGACCGGCCGGCGGCCCGCAACGCGATGACCTGGTCGATGTACGAGCAGCTGAGCGCGATCTGCGATCGCCTCGCCGCCGAGCCCGGCGTGCGCGTCGCGTGCCTGCGCGGCGCGGGAGGTGAGGCTTTCGTCGCCGGCACCGATATCGAACAGTTCAGGGCGTTCAAGGACGGGCAGGACGGCGTCAACTATGAGCGCCGCATCGACGAGGGCGTCGCGCGCCTCGAGGCGCTGCCCATCCCCACGGTCGCCATGATCGAAGGCTGGTGCGTCGGCGGGGGCCTGGCCATCGCCACGGCCTGCGACATCCGCATCGCGACGCCATCGGCGCGGCTGGGCGTGCCCATTGCCAAAACGCTCGGCAATTGCCTGTCCGCGGCCAACCTCGCCCGGCTGGTGGCGGCGTTCGGCCGGCCGCGCGTGCAGCGGATGCTGGTCGGCGCGGAGATCCTCACGGCCGAGGAGGGGCTGGCTTGCGGCTTCCTGGCCCAACTGGTTCCCGCCGCCGAAATGAACTCTGCAGCGGCGTCGCTCTGTACGCGCCTGGCGGCGCTCGCGCCGGTGACGCAGGCCGTCACCAAAGAGGCACTGAGGCGCCTGTTGCTGCAGAACCTGCCCGATGTCGAGGACCTCATCGTGCGCGCCTATGGCAGCGAAGATTTCCGCGAGGGCGTGGACGCGTTTGCGCAGAAGCGGGCGCCGGTTTGGCGGGGGCGGTAGGTTTTCACTCTTGTTCCTCGCGGCTTTGCAGACACACAGTTGGCGCGCCAACCGGTGGCGTGCCCGCAGGTCACCTGAGCGTCAGGCGGTACCCGGCAGCGGCGATTTCTGGGGCGGCGCAGCGGCTCGGCCTGGGGACGGGCGCGCTTGCGCGCTACGTTTCATGCTCGCCGTACCTGTTTGAGCAGAGCGGCCTTAGGCGCTCTGCGAGTTGTACGGCGCCGTCCCCAGGCCGAGGGTAGCGAAGCGGAGTCGTCGCAATGCGACGACCGTCACAGTATGAGCCGCTGCCGGGTACCGCCTGACGCGACGCGACCCGACGCGAGGCCAGGTTAAGCGCGGGTAAACCTCAGTAAACATCCCGTGCGGTTGCAGGACCGCACCTACAGAGCATCGCGCCGCCCGCCGATGGCTCTGCGGCGCCCAATGCCTCACGCTCTACAGCACCGGGCGATCGCCTCGACAAGCGCAGGCGCTGCCGGCCAGAACAAGGACAGTGATGGATGCCCAGCCGCCGGTGAACCCCGATGCCCCAGCGACCCCGCCACCCGGTGAGCCCGCGCGGCGGCGGCTCGGCCGCAAGGCCACCCTCATCGGCAGCGTGATCGCGATCCTCGTCGTGGCGGGTGTCGGCTGGCTGGCATGGGACCTCACGCACCCCGATCAACCGGCCGTCACGGAGCCAGGCCGCGCCGGCGCCGGTGGCGGTGGCGGTGGCAGGCGCGGGGGCGGCGCGGGCGGCCGCGGCGCGGCGACCACCGTCGGCATCGCGACCGCGGAGCAAGCCGACATCCCCATCGTCATCGATGCCCTGGGCACCGTGGTGCCCCAGGCCACGGTGCGGGTGCGGCCGCAAGTCTCGGGCGTGCTCCAGCAGGTGCTGTTCAAGGAAGGGCAGATGGTGAAGAAGGGCGACTTGCTCGCCCTCATCGACCCGCGCCAGTTCCAGATGGCGCTGCAGCAGGCCTCGGGCCAGCGCATGCGCGACGAGGCGCAGCTCGAAGCCGCGAAGGTGACGTTGCAGCGATTCCGCACGCTGTTGCAGCAGGATTCGATCGCGCGGCAGGAGGTGGACACGCAGGCCGCGCTGGTCAAGCAGCTCGAGGCGGCCGTGGTGATGGCCAAGGCGAACGAGGGCACGGCACGCCTGAACCTGGGTTACACGCGGGTCGTCTCGCCGCTCGCCGGCCGCGTGGGCCTGCGCACCGTGGACGTCGGCAACGTGGTGAGCAACAGCGACGCCAACGGGGTGGCGCTGATCACGGCCATCTCGCCCATCGACGTGGAGTTCGCAATCCCGCAGGACCAGGCGCCGATGCTGCAGCAGAATGCGGGCGCGTTCATGGAGGCGAAAGCCCTGGACCGCACGCGCACCACCGTTCTCGATACCGGCGTCTTCGCCTCCCTGGACAACCAGGTGGACACGCAGACCGGCACCGTGCGCGCCAAGGCCCGCTTCAACAACACGCGGCTCGCGCTCTTCCCCAGCCAGTTTGTCAACGTGCAGCTGAATGTGCGCACGATCAAGGATGCCGTCGTCGTGCCCGTGGCCGCGGTGCGACAGGGCAGCAACGGTGACTATGTGTTCGTGCTCAAGGACGACCGCACCGTCGCGCTGCGGCCGGTGACGCGCGGGCAGGCTACCGTGGACAAGGTGCAGATCGCCACCGGCCTGCAGGTGGGCGAGCGTGTCATCACCGAAGGCGCCGACCGGCTGCGCGACGGATCTCGCGTGGTCCTGCCGGGCGCCGCATCCCCACTTCCGCCCGGGGCGGCGGCCAGCCAGCGCCGCAGGGCCGAGGGCGGCGCGGGCGGGGAGGGCGGCGAGAGGCGCCGGCGCCGCGACGCACAGCAGGTCCCGGCTTCGGCACCCCCATGAGCCCTTCGCGCCCCTTCATCCTGCGGCCGGTCGCCACCTCGCTGCTGATGCTGGCCATCGTGCTGGCCGGGGTGCTGGGCTTTCGCTTCCTGCCGCTCTCGGCCCTGCCGCAGGTCGACTACCCGACCATCCAGGTGCAGACGCTGTACCCGGGCGCCAGCCCGGAAGTGATGGCGCAGACCGTCACGGCGCCACTGGAGAGGCAGTTCGGGCAGATGCCGGGCCTCTCGCGCATGAGTTCCACCAGCGCGGCCGGCGTCTCCATCGTCACGCTGCAGTTCGGCCTGGGCCTGGCGCTGGACGTCGCCGAGCAGCAGGTGCAGGCCGCGATCAACGCCGGGTCGTCCCTGCTGCCCGCGGACCTGCCCGCGCCGCCCATCTACGCCAAGGTCAACCCGGCCGACGCGCCGGTGCTGACGCTGGCGATCACGTCCGACACCTTGCCGCTGACGGACGTGCAGAACATCGCCAACACCCGGCTCGCGCTCAAGATCAGCCAGGTAACGGGCGTGGGCCTGGTCACGCTCTCGGGCGGGCAACGGCCGGCCGTGCGGATACAGGTCGACACGCGGGCCCTGGCGTCTTACGGCTTGACGCTCGACAACGTCCGTACGGCGATCACCGCGGCCAACGCCAACAGCGCCAAGGGCAGCATCGATGGGCCGACGCGCGCGTACACGATCAATTCCAACGACCAGCTGGTCGCGGCGGCCGATTACCAGAACCTGATCGTCGCCTTCAGGAACGGCGCGCCGGTGCGCTTGTCCAATGTGGCGCAGGCCGTCGAAAGCGCCGAGAACGTGAAACTCGGCGCCTGGGCGGCCGTCGACGGAAAACTCAAGCCCGCGATCATCCTGAACGTGCAGCGCCAGCCGGGCGCCAATGTGATTGCCACGGTCGATGCGATCAAGGACCGACTGCCGGAGCTGACGGCGGGCCTGCCCGCCGCCATGCGCGTGGACGTGCTGAGCGACCGCACGACCGGCATCCGCGCCTCGGTGAACCACGTACAGATCGAGCTGGTGCTGGCCGTGGTGCTGGTGGTGCTGGTGATCTTCGCCTTCCTGCACAGCCCGCGCGCGACGCTGATCGCCAGCCTGGCGGTGCCGATCTCGCTGATCGGCGCGTGCGGCGCGATGTACCTGCTGGGCTACAGCCTCAATAACCTGAGCCTGATGGCGCTGACCATCGCCACCGGCTTCGTGGTGGACGACGCCATCGTGATGATCGAGAACATCTCGCGCCACATCGAGGATGGCGAGCCGCCGATGGAAGCGGCGTTCAAGGGCGCGAGCGAGATCGGCTTCACCATCATTTCGCTGACCGTTTCGCTGATCGCGGTGCTGATCCCATTGCTGTTCATGGGCGACGTCGTGGGGCGGCTGTTCCGCGAGTTCGCGGTCACCCTGGCGATCACCATCCTGATTTCGGCCGTCGTCTCCCTGACGCTGGTGCCGATGATGTCCGCCCGCTGGCTCACGGCGCACCCGGGCGGCGAGAAGGGCTGGGGCGGCGCGATGCAGCGGCGCTTCGATGCCCTGGTGACGCACTACGACCGCTGGCTGCAATGGGTGCTGGAGCGCGAGCGCGCCACGCTGCTGCTGGCGCTGGCCACCCTGGTGCTCACGGTGCTGCTGTACATCTGGATTCCCAAGGGCCTGTTCCCCACGCAGGACACGGGCCAGCTGCAGGCGCGCGTGGAAGCGTCGCAGTCGGTGTCGTACACGCGGATGGCGCAACTGCAGCAGGAGGTGGCACGGCTGCTCATGCAGGACCCGGATGTCGAGACGCTGAGCAGCTTCGTGGGCGTGGACGCCGCCAACAACACCATGCTGCACACCGGCCGCATGCTGATCAACCTGAAGAGCGGCCACGGCAACCAGCAGAAGGTGATGGACCGCCTGCGCGAACGCGCCCAGCGCGTGGCCGGCATCGCCATCTATCTCCAGCCGACGCAGGACCTGACCATCGATGCCGAGACCGGGCCCACGCAATACCGGCTGGCACTCGAGGGCGCCGACACCGCGACGGTCACGCAATGGGCCACGCGCCTCACGCAGAAGCTGCAGTCGGTCAGGCAGGTGCGCAACGTGGTGACGGACGCGGATGCGTCCAGCGCCGCCGTGTACGTGGACATCGACCGCGACACGGCGGCACGCCTGAACATCTCCGCCGCCGACATCGATGCCGCGCTGTACAGCGCCTTCGGCCAGCGCATCGTCTCGACCATCTTCACGCAGACCAACCAGTACCGCGTGATCCTGGAGGCGCGGCCCGACGCCGCCGCCACGCCCGCCTCGCTCGGATCGGTGCAGCTACGCACCGCGTCGGGCGAGGCCACGCCGCTGTCCGCAGTGGCCAACATCGTGGAGCGCCGCGCGCCGCTGCAGATCACGCACGTGGCGCAATACCCGGCGACGACGATTGGCTTCGATACCGCTCCCGGCGTTTCGCTGGGTACGTCGGTCGATGCGATCCGGGAAGCGACGAAAGACCTCAAGCTGCCCGCCGGCGTGACGATGACGTTCCTGGGTGCCGCGGGCGCGTACGAGAGCTCGCTGTCGAACCAGCTGTGGCTGATCCTGGCAGCCGTGGTGTGCGTCTACATCGTGCTGGGCGTGCTGTACGAGAGCTACATCCATCCGCTCACGATCCTGTCGACGCTGCCCTCGGCGGGCGTCGGCGCCTTGCTGGCCTTGATGATCAGCGGCCAGGACCTGGGCGTGGTCGGCATCATCGGCATCATCCTCCTGATCGGCATCGTGAAGAAGAACGCGATCATGATGATCGACTTCGCCATCGACGCGGAGCGCACGGAGGGCAAGAGCCCGCGCGAGGCGATCCACCAGGCCGCGCTGCTGCGCTTCCGCCCGATCCTGATGACGACGCTGGCCGCGCTGTTCGCCGCCGTGCCGCTGATGCTGGGCTGGGGCGACGGCGCCGAGCTGCGCCGGCCGCTGGGCCTGGCGATCTTCGGCGGGCTGATCGTCAGCCAGATGCTGACGCTGTTCACGACGCCGGTGATCTACCTGGGGTTCGATGCGTTGGGGAGGAAGTGGGGGAGGGGCAGCCCCCACCCTAACCCGCCCCCGAAGGGGGAGGGAACAAGACAACTCCCTCCCCCTTTGGGGGAGGGCAGGGGTGGGGGCACGCCCGAGGGAGGCCGAGCATGAACCTCTCCGCCCCCTTCGTCCGCCGCCCGGTCGCCACCATCCTGCTGACCATCGGCATCGCGCTGGCCGGCATCGCTGCCTTCTTCATGCTGGCCGTGGCGCCGCTGCCGCAGGTGGACTTCCCCGTGATCAGCGTCAGCGCCAGCCTGCCCGGCGCGAGCCCGGACACGATGGCCACCAGCGTGGCGACGCCGCTGGAGCGCCGGCTGGGCGTCATCGCGGGCGTGAACGAGATGACGTCGAACAGCGGCAACGGCTCGACGCGCATCAGCCTGCAGTTCGACCTGAACCGCAAGATCGACTCGGCGGCGCGCGAGGTGCAGGCCGCCATCAACGCCTCCCGCGGCGACCTGCCCGCGACGCTGCGCAGCAACCCGACTTACCGCAAGGCCAATCCCGCGGCCGCGCCCGTCGTCATCCTCGCGCTCACCTCGCCCACCCGCTCGCCGGGCCAGGTCTACGACGCCGTCTCCAACATCGTGCAGCAGAAGATCGCGCAGGTGACGGGCGTCGGCGACGTGGAGCTGGGTGGTGGTTCGCTGCCGGCCGTGCGCGTGGACCTGCTGCCCTTCGCGCTGAGCCGTTACGGCGTGAGCAGCGAGGACGTGCGCGCGGCCCTGCAGGCGAGCAGCGCCAACCGGCCCAAGGGCACGATCGAAGGCGCGGGGCGGCAGCTGCAGATCTACACCGGCACCGGTTCGGCCGACAAGGGACGCCCCACGGCGACGGACTACCGCGGCCTGGTGGTCGCCTGGCGCAACGGCGCGGCGATCCGGCTGGCCGACATCGCCGAGGTGACCGACAGCGTGGAGAACATCAACACGCT
Source organism: Ramlibacter sp. (assembly GCA_030695945.1). GTDB lineage: Bacteria > Pseudomonadota > Gammaproteobacteria > Burkholderiales > Burkholderiaceae_C > Ramlibacter. The sequence continues at coordinate 58,447 of JAUYOG010000032.1, read as the reverse complement.
GGGCCTTTTCAATGGCGAGCCGGCGGTCATCGTGCTGGTCACGCTGCAGCCGGGCGCCAACGCGATCGAGACGGTGGACGAGGTCCGCGCGCTGCTGCCCGAGCTGCAGGCGCAGCTGCCGAGCGACATCAAGCTGCAGGTGGCGACCGACCGCACCCATTCCATCCGTTCCTCGCTGAAAGAGGTGGAGGTGACGCTGCTGATCGCCATCGTGCTGGTGGTGCTGGTGGTCAGCGCTTTCCTGCGCAGCGTGCGCGCCACCATCATCCCCGCGGTGGCCACCATCGTCTCGCTGCTGGGCACCTTCGGCGTGATGTACCTGCTGGGCTTCTCGCTCAACAACCTGAGCCTGATGGCGCTCACGGTGGCCACCGGCTTCGTGGTGGACGACGCCATCGTGGTGCTGGAGAACACCAGCCGCCACATCGAGGCCGGCATGGACCGCTTCAAGGCGGCGCTTCTGGGCGCGCGCGAGGTGGGTTTCACCGTGCTCTCGATCAGCCTGTCGCTGGTGGCGGTGTTCATCCCGCTGCTGTTCATGGGCGGGCAGGTGGGGCGGCTGTTCCGGGAGTTCGCGGTGACGCTGTCGGCCGCGGTGCTGATCTCGCTCGTCATCTCGCTGACCACCACGCCGATGATGTGCGCCTGGCTGCTGCGGCCGGATGCCCACGAGAAGAGGCCGGGGCCCGTCTCCCGCTTCTTCGAGCGCAGCTTCGCGTGGATGCAGCGCGCCTACGAGCACAGCCTGGACTGGGCGCTGGCCGCTCAGTGGCTGGTGCTGCTGATCCTGGCGTTGGTGATCGGCCTGAACGCCTACCTGTTCGTCATGGTGCCCAAGGGCTTCTTCCCGCAACAGGACACGGGTCAGATCCAGGGCGGCTTGCGCGCCGACCAGAGCATTTCCTTCCAGGCGATGCAGGAGAAGCTGCGGCAGCTGGTCAACATCATCCGCGCCGACCCGGCGGTGGACACGGTGGTCGGCTTCACCGGCGGCGGGCGCGCGGGCGGCGGCTTCCTGTTCGTCAACCTCAAGCGCGACCGCGAGGACAAGGGCCAGGCCGTGATCGCGCGGCTGCGACCGCAGCTGGCGCAGGTGACCGGCGTGAGCCTGTTCCTCAACCCCGTGCAGGACTTGCGAATGGGCGGCCGGCAGAGCAGCAGCACCTACCAGTACACGCTCAAGAGCGACAACATCGACGACCTTCGCAACTGGGCCACCCGCCTGGCCGAGTCGATGAAGCGCCAGAGCGCCCTGGTGGACGTGGACACGGACCAGCAGGAGAACGGCGTCGAGGTCTTCGTGGAGGTGGACAAGGATTCGGCCTCGCGGCTGGGCATCAACTCCCGCGACGTGGACAACGCGCTCTACAACGGCTTCGGCCAGCGCCAGGTGGCGACGATCTACGACGAGCTCAACCAGTACCGGGTGATCCTCGGCGTCGCGCCCCGGTACACGCGCAGCCCCGAGGCGCTCAAGGACATTTACGTGCCGGCGCGGGGCAGCACCGGCAGCATCGCCACTCCGCTCAATTCGACGGCTAACGGAACATCCACGGCGGCGAGCGCGGGGACGGCCAGCTCCGTCAATCCCGCATTGCGAGACCAGGCGACCGGCCAGGCCGTCAACAGCTCCGCCGACACGATGGTGCCGCTGTCGGCGATCGCGAAGTTCTCCCAGCGGCCGACGGCCAGCTCGGTGAACCATCAGGACGCGGAACTCGCCACCACCATCTCCTACAACCTCGCCGAAGGGCGCAACCTCGCCGACGGCCAGGATGCCGTGCGACAGGCCGAGGCCGAGATCGGCCTGCCGATCAACGTGCGCGGCAGCTTCCAGGGTACCGCGCGGGCAGCGCAGGAGTCGCAAAAGGAGCAGCCCATGCTGATCCTCGCGGCCCTGGTCGTGATCTACATCGTGCTGGGCGTTCTCTACGAAAGCCTGGTGCACCCGATCACCGTGCTCTCCACGCTGCCCTCGGCGGGCGTCGGCGCCGTGCTGGCGCTGCTGGTCTTCAAGATGGAGTTGTCCATCATCGCGCTGATCGGCCTGTTCCTGCTGATCGGCATCGTGAAGAAGAACGCGATCCTGATCATCGACTTCGCGCTGGACGCCGAGCGCTCGCGCGGCCTCTCGCCTTATGCAGCGGTGCGGGAAGCTTGCCTCCTGCGCTTCCGCCCCATCCTCATGACAACGCTGGCCGCGGGCCTGGGCGCGCTGCCGCTGGCCATCGGCTTCGGCGAAGGCGCCGAGCTGCGCCGCCCGCTGGGTATTTCCATCATCGGCGGCCTGATCGCGAGCCAGGTGATCACGCTGCTCACGACGCCCGTCGTCTACCTGCTGCTGGACAAGCTGCGCCGCCGCAGCCCGCTGGAGCGTCAGCTGGGGCGGCATGGGGAGCCGGAACCTATATGAACGAACGACTCCTTCTCACAATCATCGCCGGTGTCATCGCCGGTGTCATCGCGGGGTGCGCGGTCGGCCCGACCTACCAGACGCCCGCCGTCGAGACGCCCGTCGCCTTCAAGGAAGGCCGCGGCGAATGGGTGCGGGCCGTGCCCGCCGACACGCTGGAGCGCGGCCCGTGGTGGCAGCTGTTCGGCGATGCGGAACTCGACACGCTGGCGTCGCAGGTGGAAGTGTCGAACCAGAACATCGCCGTCGCTGTCGCCGCCTATGCCCAGGCCCGCGCACTCGTGGCCGAGCAGCGCGCGACGCTGTTCCCCACCGTCAACCTCGACGTGGGCGCGAACCGCAGCGGGGGCCGCGGCGACACGCCGACGCGAAGCAGCTACCAGGTCGGCATCGGCGGGAGCTGGGAGCCGGACGTTTGGGGCCGCTTGCGCCGGGGCGTCGAGAGCTCGCGCGCCGGTGCGCAAGCGAGCCTCGCGGACCTGCAGGCGGCGAAGCTGTCGGCGCAGGGCGAGCTGGCCGGCAACTACTTCAACCTGCGCGAGCTGGACACGGCGCTGTCCCTGCAGGCCGAAACCATCGCCGGCTACCAGCGCACCTTGAAGATCGCCCAGAACCGCTACGACGCCGGCATCGCGGCGCGTACCGACGTTCTGCAGGCCCAGACGCAACTGGCCAACGCGCAGGCCGAGCAGCTCGGCCTGGAGCGGCAGCGCGCCGTGCTGGAGCATGCGATCGCCGTGCTGGTGGGCAAGGCGCCCTCGAACTTCAGCATTGCGCCGCGCCCCGTGTGGGCCGGGGTGGTGCCGGACATCCCTCTCGACGTGCCATCGACGCTGCTGCAGCGCCGGCCCGACATCGCGGCCGCCGAGCGGCGGGTGGCGGCTGCCAACGAGCAGATCGGCATCGCGCAAGCCGCGTACTTTCCCAGCCTGCGCCTGTCCGGGAGCGCGGGCTTGGCAGCGGCCAGCATCGGAGACCTGTTCAGCGCGTCGGCGCTGGTGTGGTCCGTCGGCGCGTCGATCGCGCAGACCATCTTCAATGCCGGGGCGACGGGCGCGCGCGTCGAAGGCGCACGCGCCGGGCTCGACGAGGCGGCGGCACGCTATCGCCAGACCGTGCTCGCCGCCTTCCAGGATGTGGAGGACCAGCTGGTCGCCTCGCGCATCCTGCAGTCGCAGCTGGTGCTGCGGCAGCAGGCGGCGCAAGCGGCCAACCTGGTGGAGCAGCAGGTGCTTAACCGCTACCAGGCGGGCCAGGTGGGCTACACCGAGGTCGTCACCGCGCAAGTCACCGCGCAGAATGCGCGGCGTGCCCTGGTGCAAGCGCAATCCGACCGGCAGGTCGCGGCCGTCGCGTTGATCCAGGCCCTCGGCGGAGGCTGGCGCGGACTCTAATTGGGGTCAGATTCCAATTAACACACTAATAGGGCGCCGCCGGCGGTGAGGAGTGATGGTGCGCGATCCCCCAGCACGAACGCGTAAACTGCGTCGCTGCCCGCGGCACCACAAGGAGACACACGATGGCCGAACCAACCAAGGAAGCCTGGGATTCCGGCGATGCCTATGACGGCTGGGTGGGCCGCTGGAGCCGCCCGGTGGCCGCGCAGTTCATCGAGTGGCTGGCGCTGCCGCCGGGCCTGCGCTGGGCCGACGTGGGCTGCGGTACGGGCGCGCTGTCGGAACTCATCCTGCGCAGCCGCGAGCCCGCTTCGGTGAAGGGCGCGGATCGCGCCGCGCCGTTCGTCGCCGTGGCGCGCCGCAAAATCGCGGACCCGCGCGCGAGCTTCGAAGTGGGCGACGCCACCTCGCTGCCCTGGCCCGACGCGTCCTTCGATGCCGCGGTGTCGGGCCTGGTGCTGAATTTCGTGCCCGATGGCGCGGCGATGGTGCGGGAGATGCGCCGCGTGACGCGCCCCGGCGGCCGCGTCGCCGCCTATGTGTGGGATTACGCGGGCGGCATGCAGATGATGCGGCACTTCTGGGATGTGGCGATCGCGCTGAACCCGAACGACGCCAGCCTGGACCAGGCCGAGCGCTTCCCGATCTGCCAACCCGGCCCGTTGCAGGCGCTCTTCGAGGCGCAGGGGCTGAAACAGGTGTCCACCCGCGCCATCGACATCCCGATGGTGTTTCGCGATTTCGATGACTTCTGGACGCCTTTCCTGTGGAAGCAGGGCGCCGCGCCCACCTACCTGGCCAAGCTGGAGCCGGCGATGCAGCATCGCATCCGCGACGAGCTGAAGGCGCGCCTGCCGGTGCAGCCCGATGGAAGCATCACGCTCGGCGCGCGCGCCTGGGCCGTGCAAGGCAGCTGATGGAGGTCAGATTCCAGTTTCCTTGGCCGCGCGTTGTCACGCTTGGTGCTGCCCCAGCAGCGCGAGCATTCCCGCTTCGAGCCCCTCCATGCGGCCGGCCAATTGCGGCGCCGCCTGCTTGGAGATCTTCATGTACTGCTGGAACGTCGCCAGCAGCGTGGGCCGGTCCGCGTGATGCAGCAGCACGGTGGCCAGGGCGGCCTGCAGCACCTGCACCTGCGCCGTGAGCGCCAGCTGGTTGTCCATCAGGCCGTTGATGTTGTCGCTGTACAGCGCCAGCATCTTCTCGAATTCGTTCTGTTCCATGGGCGCGCCTCGCTAAGGGGTCCTCGACTGTAACGTGGCGATACGGTCGAGCACGCAGGGCAGCGACGCGGGGACCCCGGACCTAGAATGCGCGGATGACGAGATTTCGCCAGGAAATCCGGTTCGCCACCACCGCCGACGGCGTGAAAATCGCCTTCGCTTCCAGCGGCAAAGGTTATCCGCTGGTGCGCGCCAGCCACTGGATGACGCACCTCGAATGGGACTGGCAGACGCCCGTCTGGGGCCCCTGGCTCGAGGCGCTCGGCGCGAGGCACCAGCTGCTGCGCTACGACTCGCGCGGGACGGGCCTGTCCGACTGCGGGATCGACTCCGTTTGCCTGGACGACCTCGTGGCCGACCTCGAAGCGGTGGTCGACGCCGCCGGCCTCGAGCGCTTCGCCCTCCTGGGCCCCTCGCAGGGCGGCGCGATCTCGATTGCCTACGCGGCGCGCCATCCCGAGCGCGTCAGCCACCTGGTCCTGCTGGACGCGCTGGCGCGCGGGCGGCTCGTGCGCCAGCCCACCGAGAGCGCGCGTGAGGTGGTGAACGCCACGGCCCGGCTCGTGCTGGCCGGGTGGGGCAAGGACAACGTGGCATTTCGCCAGATGTTCACGTCGGAGTTCTTCCCGAACGCCACGCGCGAGCAGCACGAGTCGTTCAACGACCTGCAACGCCTCTCGTGCACCCCGGAACATGCGCGGCGACTGATCCTGGCGTTTGCCGAGCTGGACGCGTCTCCGGGCTGCCCGCTGATCCGGTGCCCCGCGCTGGTGATGCACTGCATCGGTGATGTGCGCGTGCCGTTCGAGGAAGGCCGGTTCATCGCCTCGGCGATCCCCGGTGCCCGGTTCGAGCCGCTGGATTCGATGAACCACGTGCCGCTGGCCGGCGAGCCGGCCTTCGACGAAGCCATCGCGCTCATCAACGGTTTCCTGCCGGCGGCGCCGGGCGAGGGCGCGCCCGCGGTGTTCGGCACGCTCACGCCGCGCGAGCGCGAAGTGGTGGAGCTGCTCTCGCGCGGCCTCGACAACGCGCAGATCGGCGCCCACCTGGGGCTGGCCGAGAAGACGGTGCGCAACAACATTTCCGCCGTCTTCGACAAGCTCGGCGCCGAGAACCGCTCGCAGGCCATCGTGCGGGCCCGCGAAGCCGGCTTCGGCCGCGTCGCGTAGGGCGCTTTCCTCCTTCCGGTTCAACGGCGGGACAGATGTCCTGCCGCGCCCCCGCCCTCGCGGCCTGTGTCGGGACGTCCGTCCCGCGACAGGCGCGCGCGCCTCGCCTTCAATGGGTCACCGGCCACCGCCGGCCCCACGACCCATTTCCAAAGGAGATTCACGATGCCCGCCACTGCCACCCCCACCGAGCGATATGCCAAGGTCATCGAGGTCTCGCGCCGCGTCAACTGGGACACCGACCGCGACCTGATCCGCGGCCGCCGGTTCGACTACAGCAAGACCTTCCTGCCCAGCGGCCTGTCGCTGGGCAACGAAATCCCGTTCCTCACGCCCGGCGACCAGCGGCTGCTGAGCCAGGTGCAGGGACGCACCTATGCCTACCTGTTCGGCCTGGTCGAGCGCTTCATCGGCGCCAAGGTGCTGGAGCTCGGCCGCGCGCACAGCCTGGGCGACCAGGTCGCGATGGAAGCCCTGGTGCGCCTGACCAGCGAAGAGCTCAAGCACCAGGAGCTGTTCCGCCGGCTCGAAGCGATGATGGGCAGCGAGATGCCGCCCGGCTACGTCCAGACCGCCGATGCCGACGCCGTGGCCGGCATGGTGCTGAGCAAAAGCACCTGGGCCGTGCTGGCGCTCACGCTGGACATCGAGCTGTTCTCGCAGGCGCACTACCGCGCCAGCATCGCACCGCAGGACAACCTGTCGGAACTGTGGAAGGACGTGTTCCTGTTCCACTGGCGCGAGGAATCGCAGCACGCCATCCTCGACGAGATGGAGTTGGTGGCCGAGGACGCGCGCCTGGCGCCCGCCGAACGCGACGCGGCGCTGGATGACCTGATCGCGCTGGTCGGCGCCATCGACGGGCTGGTCCAGGGCCAGGCCGCGGCCGATGCCGCGTACTTCGTGAAGATCGCCGATGCCCGCTTCACCGATGAACAGGCCGCGCAGATCGCCGCCAAGGTGCTCAAGGCCTACCGCTGGCAGTACATCGTGTCGGGCGTGATGGAGCCGCGCTTCCAGAAAGTGCTGTTCGGCCTGCTGGACGACGCGCAGAAGCAGCGCGTGCAGGCGGCGCTCGCGCCACTGGCGTACGCCGTGCCCGAGGAGCCCCAGCCGTTACCCATGGCGGCTTGACGGGCAGCTCAGGACGCCCCCGGCGGCGGCGTCTTGGGCTTGTAGTCGCAATATTGGATCACGGCGCATTCCCAGCAACGCGGCGTGCGCGCGACGCAGACGTAGCGACCGTGCAGGATGAGCCAGTGGTGCGCATCGGCCAGGTATTCGCGGGGCACGCGCTTCATCAGCGCTGCCTCCACTTCCAGCGGATTCTTGCCCGGTGCGAGCCCCGTGCGGTTGGCCACGCGGAAGATGTGCGTGTCCACGGCCATCGTCTCTTCGCCGAACGCCACGTTCAGCACCACGTTGGCCGTCTTGCGGCCCACGCCGGGCAGCGACTCCAGCGCCTCGCGCGTGCGCGGCACCTGGCCGCCGTGCTCGCGCACCAGGATCTCGCAGGTTTTCAGCAGGTTGCGCGCCTTGGTGCGGTACAGGCCGATGGTCTTGATGTACTCCTCGAGCCTTTCCAGGCCGAGGTCGAGCAGGGCCTGGGGCGTATTGGCCACGGGGAACAGTTTGCGCGTCGCCTTGTTCACGCCGACGTCCGTCGCCTGAGCGGACAGGAGCACGGCCGTGAGCAGCTCGAACGGCGTGGTGAACTCCAGCTCGGTCGTCGGCAACGGATTGGCCGCGCGCAGCGTGGCGAAGAACGGTTCGATCTGGTCTTTCTTCATGCAACCTCTAACCTTGCAGCCGTGACTGCAACTCTCGGATCACGGCGCCGACGACCGGCGCCTGCGCCGAATCGCGGGTCTGGACGAATGCGATGCGCCGCACCTCGGCCTTGGGGATCTCCACCACACGCAGCCGCGAATCCGCCGCCCAGCGGCCCCCTTGCAGGTGCGGCAGGATGGCGATGCCCAGGCCCGCGCGCACCAGGTCCACGATCGATTCGATGGCGTTGAGCTCCAGGAAGTCCTCCGGCTCCACCTTCAGCCGCCGCAGCATCCGCTGCACGAGATGCCCGGTGTGCTGGCTGCGGTCGAAGCGGATGAACGGGTGGCGCTGCAGCAGCACCCGGGCGCTGCCTTCACCAGCACTGCGGGGTGCGAGCAGCACCATCGGCTCCTCGTACAGCGTGGTCCATGCGAGGCCCGGGCGCGCCTGCCCCGGCTCGCGCACCGCGATGGCGGCGTCGAGTTCTCCGGCCTCCACGCGCGCCAGCAGGTCCATCGACTTCGCCGCCGAGACATGCAGGTCCAGCCCCGGGTGCCGCGCCTTGAGCGAGAGCGTGGCCTGGATCAGGGGTCGCACCGCCGACACCACGGCGCCCAGGTGCACCGTGCCGGACATCGGCTCGGGCGAGACGCCGGCGGCGCGCATCTGGTCGTACAGCGCCACCAGCTTGCGCACGGCCGGCAGCAACTCGCGCCCGGCATCGTTGAGCGCCACCGATTTGCCCTGGCGCTCGAACAGGGGGCGGCGCAGGTCGGCCTCGAGCGCGCGCATCTGCTGGCCCACCGCTGCCTGCGTCAGCGCGACGCGGTGCGCCGCGGCGGCGAACGAGCCCTCGGTGGCGGCGGCGACGAAAGTCTTGAGGACGCGGATGCTGCTCATGGCCTGGCATCATAAAGAATCGCTTTATCTTGAGTAAAGCAATATTCGCATTTGCTTTTCTTTGGCCGCTCGATAATGGAAGGCTCCAGCCCAACACCGGGAATCGCAATGAAACTCCTCCACGCCATCCTGCTCTGCGCAGCCTCCCTGTTCGGCGCCGCGGCGCCGGCGCAAACCTTCCCTTCCAAGCCGATCCGGCTGGTCGTGCCCTTCCCGGCCGGCGGCGCGACCGACATTTTTGCCCGCGCCGTCTCGCAAAGGCTCGGCGAGAAGCTCGGCACCACCATCGTCGTGGACAACAAGCCCGGCGCGGGCGGCACCATCGGCTCGGACATCGCCGCCAAGGCGCAGCCCGACGGCTACACGCTGCTGCTGGCGACCAGCAGCACGCACAGCATCGGCCCGAGCTTCGGCAAGGTGCCCTACGACGCGGTGGCCGACTTCACGCCGATCTCGCACGTGGGCAACGCCCCCAGCATCATGGTCGTGCCCAACAACGCGCCCGCCAAGTCGGTGAAGGAGTGGATCGACTACGCGCGCAAGAACCCCGGCAAGCTCAACTACGCGAGCAGCGGCAACGGCACCGTCGTCCACCTCACCTCCGAGTATTTCAAGGCGCAGGCGGGCCTGTTCCTGGTCCACATCCCCTACCGCGGCACGGCGCTCGCCATTCCCGACCTGGTGAGCGGAAAGGTCGACGTGCTCTTCGACTCGCTGCCCAGCGGCCTGCCGCACGTCAAGGAAGGGCGGCTGCGCGCGCTGGGCATCACCTCGCTCAAGCGCTCGCCGCTGCTGCCGGACCTGCCGGCCATCTCCGAAACCGTGCCGGGCTATGAATCCGTCACCTGGTTCGGCCTGTACGGCCCGAAGGGCATGCCTGCGGAACTGGTGAACCGGATCAACGCCGGGCTGAACCAGGCCCTGCAGGAAGCCGACGTGAAGGACCGCCTCGCGCGCCTGGGCATCGACCCGGTGGGCGGCACGCCGCAGCAGTTCGCCACCATGGCCGCGGCCGACCGCGCCAAGTGGAAGAAGATCATCATCGACCGGAAGATCGCGGCGGAGTAAGCCATGAATTTCAATTACCAGAATCCCTATCCCACCACGCGCCTGCCCGTCTTCGCGCGCAACATCGTCTCCACATCGCATCCGCTGGCCGCGCAGGCGGGCCTGCGCATGATGTGGAAGGGCGGCAATGCCGTGGATGCGGCCATCGCCGCCGCCGCCGCGATGACGATCTGCGAGCCCGTGAGCAACGGCCTGGGCAGCGATGCCTTCGCCATCCTCTGGGACGGCAAGGAGCTGCATGGCCTCAACGCCTCTGGCCGCGCGCCCGCGGCGTGGACGCCCGAGCACTTCAGGCGCAAGTACGGCGCCGATGCGAAGACGCCGCCCAAGCGCGGCTTCGATTCCGTCACGGTGCCGGGCGCGGTGGCGGGCTGGGTGGCGCTGAGCGAACGCTTCGGCAAGCTGCCCTTCGCGGACCTGATGGAACCGGCGATCGAGATCGCCGAGCGCGGCTACCTGTTGCCGGTGGTGGTGCAGCAGAAGTGGGCCGCCGCCACGCCGGAGCTGCAACACATGCCCGGCTTCGCCGAGGCCTTCCTGCCGTGGGGCAGGGCGCCGCAGGTGCGCGACCTGTTCCAGTTCAAGTCGGCGGCCCGGGGGCTGCGCGCGATTGCCAAGACCAAGGGCTCGGCCTTCTACGGCGGGGAGATCGCGCAGGCCATCGAGCAGTTTGCCGCGATGAACGGCGGCAGCATCACGGCCAAGGATTTCGCGCACTACAAGCCGGAGTGGGTCCAGCCCATCTCGCGCGACTACCGCGGCCACACCCTGCACGAGATCCCGCCGAACGGCCAGGGTATCGCGGCGCTGATCGCGCTGGGCATCCTGGAGAAGTTCGACGTGGCGGGCCTGCCGGTGGACGGCCCCGACTCGCAGCACCTGCAGATCGAGGCGATGAAGCTCGCCTTTGCCGACGTCTACAAGTACGTCGCCGAGCCATCCAGCATGGAGGTGACGCCCGCACAGATGCTGGACGATGCCTATCTGGCCAGCCGCGCGACGCTGATCGACATGAAGAAGGCGCAGGATTTCGGCGCGGGCAACCCCGTCAAGGGCGGCACGATCTACCTCACCACCGCCGACGAGAGCGGCATGATGGTGAGCTTCATCCAGAGCAACTACATGGGCTTCGGTTCGGGCTGCGTGGAGCCGCACTTCGGCATCAGCCTGCAGAACCGCGGCCATGGTTTCAGCCTGAACCCGGGGCCCAACCAGATCGCACCGAACAAGCGGCCGTTCCACACCATCATCCCGGCGTTCCTCACCAAGGACGGCCAGCCCGTCATGAGCTATGGCGTGATGGGCGCCAACATGCAGCCGCAGGGCCACATGCAGACGCTGGTGCGCATGCTCGACTACAAGCAGAACCCGCAGTCGGCCTGCGACGCCCCGCGCTGGAGGTATAACGCGGGCCTGGAGATCAACGTCGAGCAGCAGATGAACAAGGCGACGGTGCAGGCGCTCTCCGAGCGCGGCCACAAGGTTGAAGTGATCAACGACAACTACCAGGATTTCGGCGCGGGCCAGTTCATCTGGCGCGCCGGCGACCCGATGCGCGAAGGCTACATCGCCGCCAGCGACTCGCGCCGCGACGGGCAGGTGGCGGGGTTCTGATGGGCCGCAAGCCGCGCTTCGTCAGCCACGTGGGAATGCGCATCGACGAAGCCGCGCAAGGGCAGGCACGCTGTTCGCTGGAGTTGCAGGATTTCCACCTCAACACCTCCGGCGTCGTGCACGGCGGCGTGCTGTTCACGCTGGCGGACACGGCGATGGGCGCGGCGCTGTTCTCGACGCTGGAGCCCGACGAGTTGTGCGCCACCATCGAGATCAAGATCGGCTACTTCAAGCCGGTGATCGAGGGCGCACTTGTGTGCACCGCGGAGCTGGTGAACAAGGGCAAGTCGATCGCCAGCCTGGAGGCGAGCGTGTTCCAGGGCGAGGTCCTCGTCTCGAAGTCCAGCGGCACCTTCACGATCTATCGGCGGAAAACCGACGCCGGGCTGGCCGGCCCGCCGGTGACGGGCTGATTCGCGGGGCCGGCAACCGCCGGCCTCACGATGCATTGTCCTGCTCGCCCCCAGCAGACTGAGGCCTGGTTCTCAGCGCCTCCAGCAGGTAGCGCAGCACGCTCTCGGAGCCTTCGCCAGAGCGGCGGCCGGGCGGAAGGTCACTTGCTTTCGCGTTGTCCTAGATATTCACGCACCTTGTCGGCGCGGTCGCCCACGGCCTGCACCGCTTCCTTGACGCGCTCCGGCGTGGTGTTCAGGCTCTTGGCCCAGTCGCGCAGCTCGTAGTCCTGGTGGACGTTGATGCGCTGGCGGTCCTGGCCTTGGGACTTGTCGGTACTGTCGGGCATGGTGTCTCCTGTTCATTGGAACGAAGACTCATCCTAGGAACTGCCGGCCCGGCTGTTTGTAGGACGGGTGGCAGAATCGCCCGATGAGTTCTCCTCCAGTGGTTCAGCGGGACGATCGTTTACCGGTTCGGGGTGGCGTGACGGCTACTCGAGACCGGCGCTGAATTTGCGTGCGTGCGCCAGCATGCCGACTCGCACCGGCTTCCAGACTTTCATTGGAAAGCCTTCGGGCAGCACCGATTCCACTTTCTCCAGCGCCGCCGGCACGGCGTTCACCAGCTCCACCATGCGATCGAAAGCACCTGGGATGCCGGTCTGCTTGGCGAGCGCTTGCCAATGCCGCGTGTGGATTTCGTGCAGGTGGTAGTGAACGTTCCGGGAGCGCAGGGCCATGGCGAGCTTGGCACGCCGTGGCGAGAGCTGGTTGGCACCGTTGCCGATGATGGGCCAGGCCGACAGCACGTCGTAGAGCGGCGTCATCCTGAAGGCGCCACCCGGCTCGATGAAGATGGAGAAGTTCTTGGCATGGCCGTCGGTGGCCGCCATCACCCAGAACGCCAGCTGGGCGAGCGCGAACCGCACCTTGTCGCGCAATGCATCCTGGCTGGCGGAGAGGAGTTTCAGGGCGGCGGCGATGCCCGGACCGCCATCGCTCTCGTACTTCAGGCTGGAGGGCAGGCCCATGGCCTGGCAGAAGTCCTCCTGCGGCAGCCGGGCGATCCAGCGAGAGCCCTCCATGCGACGCCGGTCGAAACGCTCGACCACCAGCACTTTCTGGGCACCGAATTGCGCGATCTCCGCCGCGGCCACGTCGAACCCCAGCGCAGCGAGCAACTGCGCGCATAGCCACTCGTTCTCGACGGACGCCGTCATGTCCGCACGCATGTTGCCGACCAGCCCGAGCGGAAGCTTGAAGATGTGCGTGGTGGGCGTCGCGCAGAGCGGACGGTGCCAACGGCGCCCCACACGCAGCAAAGCTGTTTTCTCCTGCGCGCCGGCAATCGAAATTCGCAAATCGTCTGCCTCATCCTCCGCCGGCTCGCCGCTCGTCACGTTGCGCAGGAGGCGCTCCACGGCGGCTTCCGTCAGCGGCTCGCTATCGATTCGATCCACCCGTGGGGGCGGAGCGGCCGCCGGCAAGAGCTGGACCGCGCCCACGCAATCCCGCCCGATCGCGGCCAGCAAGTCGGCTGCGCTCGCGCTCGCCGTGTGGAACCGGCGCCGCAGCCTTTCGCGGATACGCTCGCTGTCCGGGAGCAGGTTGTCGAACCAATGTTCGACGAGACGGCCCTGCACCTCTGGCGTGCCCAGCGTTACCGGCAGCGATAAAGAGAGTGGGCGCAGATGCGGCGACCGCAGCCAGGCCTCGCTGTAGCGAAGGACGGGCGTGCCCGTGCGCGTCCAGGCCCAGGTGCCCACGTGTTCACCATTCATCCAGATGTCGAGATCGGGCTGGGCCATGGCAGGGCCTTACCAGGAAGGGCCCGGTTCCCCTGATGCGACCGGGGGCTGCGGCTTGCCGGGCGGACAGGTTGCCGCCCTGGCGATCAGCAGGCGCGCGTCGAGGGCGTGAATGATCTCCAGCAACTGCTCGACGCTGATCGCGGCGGGGTTGCGCTCGATATCGGCTACCCGCACCTGCTTGACGCCGATGCGTTGCCCCAGCTCGGCCTGCGTCATGCCGCAAGCCTTGCGCAAGGATTTCAGGTGGGCCGAGAGCTGGCCGGCCGTCTGGACAGGGGTGGCTTGAGGGGGAATCATTTATCGCCTCCAAACGATATCCGCACAATATCGCAAATCAACGATATTCGCAAGTTATCGTTCAAAAACGATAATTCCCCCTATCGCAACGTCCGCCCGAACAGCTCGAACAACCGCTCCCAATGCCGCTCCGCGCTCGCGGGCTCGTAGATGCCCTTGCGCTGCGGGAAGACGAAGCCGTGCTCCGCGCCCGGGTACCACTCGATGCGGTGGGGCGTGCCGGCGGCGACGAGGGCGGCTTCCAGTGCCTCGATGTCCTTCTTCGGCGCCCACTTGTCGATCTCGGCGCAGGCGAAGTAGCTCTCGCATCGGATCTTCGGCGCAAGCAGGTGGGGCGAGTCGGGCTGGCCCGTGACCATGTTGGCGCCGTGGATCGAGGCGATGCATTTGAAGCGATCCGGGAAGGCCGCTGCGGCGGCCATCACGAAGGGACCGCTCATGCAATAACCGACAGCGCCGATGCGCATGCCGTCCGCCTCGGGCTGCGAATCGACGAAGCGAAGCATCGCCCCGGTATCGCGCACGTTCATGGCCATCGTCAGCGCGTTCATGTGCTCGAACATCACCGCCATCGCCTCGGGCGTGCGCTCCTGGAGCCAGTAATCGCGGGTGCGGCGGTAGTAGAGGTTGGGCAGCACGACGTAGTAGCCGCCGGCGGCCAGGCGCCGCGCCATGTCGTGCAGCTCCTCGCGCTTGCCCGGCGCGTCCATGTAGAACAGCACGACAGGGTAGGGGCCGGGGCCGTCCGGATACACCACGAAGGTGTTCATCGAGCCGTCGGCGGTGGCAATGTCGAGGTGCTTTTCGGTCATGGGCGACTCCTTGGCCGCCAGCATGCCAGAAGTCGCCGGGCCCGGCTGAGCCGGCAAAAGTGAATCAGCGCGAGGACAGCTTCCGCGTCTGCTGCAGCAGCTTCACGTGCCACTTGAGGCTTTTTTCCATCGCCTTGCGACGGCGGGTGAGGACGGCGGCGATGATCGACAACACGCCCAGGCCCACCAGCTCGTAAACCAGCTTGCCCGTCGTGGCCTTCAGCGCCGCTTCGGTCGCGCGCTGGGCGGGGCTGCGGTGGCGGTAGGGCGACGTGTGCGCGACGATCATGGTGCCGGTCGCTTCCGGGTCGGGCGTTTCCACCGGGACGCCGGCTTGCTTCGTCTGCTTCGTCGCCTCCATCGCCTGCGCGGCCTTCTGCGACCCATGCTCGTCCGCGTAGGCCTTGGTGAACTCGGCGCCCAGCAGGAAGATCTGCGCTCCGTAATAGACCCACGCCAGCAGCGCCACCACCGAGCCCGCCGCCGCGAAGGGCTCGGTCATGCTGCTTTTGCCGAGGTACAGGCCGATCAGCAGCTTGCCCGTCTCGAACAGCAGCGCCGTGGTGAAGGCGCCCACCCACACGTGGCGCCATGCGATCGGGATCGTGGGCATCAGCTTGTAGATCATGGCGAACAGCAAGGTGGTGATGGACACCGACACAGCCAGGTTCAGCGCCTGCAGCAGCGCCTCGGAGCCGGGCATCAGCCCGCCCGTCCAGCTGCCGAAAGCCGCGACGGCGGCACTGACGACCAGCGACACCATCAGCAGGAAGACCAGGCCGAGGATCAGCCCGAATGACAGGATGCGCGCCCGCAGGATGGCCCAAAGGCCCTGCGGCTTCCGGGCCTCGGGCACGTGCCAGATGCGGTCGAGCGCGTGCTGCAGTTCCGCGAACACCGTGGTGGCGCCGATCAGCAGCAGCACCCCGCTGACGAGCCCGGCCACGAGCCCGCGGTCGGTGTCGCTGGCACTGGCAAGCAGCCCCTGCACCAGCCCGGCGCCTTGCGGGCCCATCAGCCCGGAAAGCTGCGCGACGATCACGCCCTGCACCGCCTCGCGGCCGAACACCGCACCGGCAATGGCAACCACGATCACCAGCAACGGTGCGAGCGAGAAAACGGTGTAGTACGAAATGGCCGCGCCCATGCTGGGCGCGTAGTCATCGGACCAGGCCTTGGCGGCCTTGACGAAGAGCTTGAACAGGAGTTTGGGGCTGGGCATGGCGCGCTCCGCGGTTACCCACCGGTTCTAGCAGCGGGCGCGGCGCGGCCTTGTCAGTCAAGGGCGGCAGGGCGGGTAAGGGAGTTACTCCGCCTTGCGGATCGTCCCCTGCGCCGCCGCGCACACCTTGCGCTCTCCGCCGCGATCCAGGAAGACGTCGCAGCGGCACACGGCCTGCGTCTTGCCGCTGCCCACCACGGTGGCCACGGCCACCAGCCGGTCGGCGTCTTTGGCGGGGCGGATGTAATTGATCTTGAACTCCGACGTCAGCACCTTGCCCAGCACCGAGCCGCCCGCGTAGGTGAGGCAGTTGTCGGCCAGGTACGCCAGCACCCCGCCATGCACGAAGCCGTCCTGCTGCAGCAGCTGGGGCGAGAGCGGCACCGACAGTTGCGCGCGGCCCGGCTCGAGTGCGTCCAGCTGCGCGCCGATCATCACGCTGAAGGCCTGACGGGCCAGCACGTCGCGGCCGAAGGCGAGGATGTCAGTAGAGGACATGTTCCCTCCGGGTGGGCTGCGGCTGCGGCCGGGCAGTGCCGCGCGAGACCAGCCAGCGCAGCAAGCGCACGCGGGCGGACCACGGCGTGGCCTTCGGCTCGTTGCCCAGCGCCTCCTGCGCGCGGGAGAGCATGTCCTCCACGCAGGCGTCGTGCAGCGGGCGAGTCACCAGCGGCCACGTCAGCAGGGCGCGGCCCCGCAGCGTCATCTCGATGCGGTGCTCCAGCACGCAGTGCACGGGCGTCGCGTCCAGGATCTCGCAAGCGTGCCAGCCGATGAAACCACGGGGCTCGATGAACCGGAAGCGGATGGACCGGCCCGGCGTATACGCCTCGACGAAGTAGCGGATCGGGCCGTGGCCGCCGGTGGCGCCAACGCCCAAAGGCCCGTCGAACTTCATCTTCGGCCATGTGCGGTGGGGCCACAGAGCATCGCCCGGCGATGCCAGGCCATCGATCAGCGCGCCCGCCTGCCGTGGCGTGGCATGCAGCAGGCGCTGGTGGACATTCACAACCTTCATACGGCGCTCCTCGGGGATCAGTGCGTCCGTGGAGTATGCCTCCAGAGTGATACTCCAGTCAAGTGGTCTGCTCCCTCCCCTCCGGGGGAGGGCAGGGGTGGGGGCTCAAGCGAAGCGGACGACCAGCCCCAGCACGTACAGCACCGTCGCCGTGATGATCCCGCGGCGCGGAATGCTGAACCAGTACACCCGGCCCAACACCACGTAGCCCGCCAGCAGCGCCAGGCCCAGGCCGATGAGGAAGGGCGAGCCGAAGAACATGTCCGCGTGGGCCAGCGGCAGGTAGGTGTACACCAGCCCGAAGAAGATCGCGCCGAACGAGTGGCTGGCGTTGAAGCCGATCCAGGTGCGCCACATCGTCGTCTCACGCGTGATGACGGGCGGCACCTCCTGCATGCGCTGCTTCAGCGCCGCGTCGCGCGGATCGAACTTGTTGCCGTTGAAGGTGTAGAACAGGTGCACCAGGCCGAGGGCCAGGAGGATCGCGGCGCCCGCGGCGATGAAGTAGGAGGGGAGCATCACTCCGGATTGTGACCTCTAATGGGGGTCAGATTCCAATTAAGCGGGTCAAGCCCGCAATGACGCGCCGTTAGAAAGGCGCGTCGGCCGTTTCCGCCGGAACAGCCGTCACCGGTTGATCCTCCATCTCCCCGCCCAGCGCCTCGAGTAAATCCGGGATCAGCCCCGACAGCTCCCCGGTGATGATGGCCGCATCGGTGTCGAAGCCGTCGTCGTCCTTGCCGGGCTTGTCGACGCCCTCCAGCACCACGTCCAGCAGCTGGATGCGCTTGATCTGCGCGGCCTCGGTCAGCACGAAGGAGAGCCGATCGTTCCACGTCAGCGCCAGCTGCGTCGGCACCTTGCCGGCGGCGATGTGCTGCGGCACCTCCTCGATCTCCAGCGTGTGGCGCGAGTAGCGCACCGTGGACTTGTGCTCGTCGGGCGTCTTCAGCTCGCAGTCGCGGTCCACCGTGAAATTCATCGGCGCCTCGCGCGTGGAAAGCCACTGCGACATCGAGACGGCCGCCGACGTCTTGGTCTGCACCGGCTTGAAGCCCAGGGCCGGCGCAGCGCCAGGCACGGCCGCCAGCGCCTCCACCAGCGCCGTGACCACCTTGTCCGCGCCGGTGAGGCTGCCCGTGCCCACCACCAGCAGCTTGCGGGCGGCGTCGATCCACACCAGCGTGCTGGACTTCTTGGTGAAGGCGCGCGGCAGCAAGTCCAGCACCACCTCCTCCTTGAACTCCTTCTTGATCTTGGCGCCCACGCGCTCGTTGCCCGTCTCTTTCATGTAGCGCTCGATCTTCTCCTCTACACCGGCCTTGACGGCCGAGGCGGGCAGGGCGCGCCGCTCGGTGCACAGGCTGAGGATCACCTGGCCGCCGACGCTCTCGGCGAGCAGGTTGCCCTTCTTGCCGCGCGGCGGCACCCAGCCGTGCGACTCGGGTTGCGTGGCTCCGCAGGGCACGAAGCGCTGGGCCTGCAGGGCTTCTTCAAAAGCGTCGAGCGGCGGCATGACGAAATCCGCCGCGATGCGGAAAAATGAGGCAGTTTTGAACATGGGGGATTGGGTACAACGGAGGCGCGATTCTAGTGGCGCGCCGCAAGGGAATTGGGGTCGGATCCGAATTTCGGAGATGATGTTTCCGGCGCGCGACAATATGCCCACGAAATTCGGCTCTGACCCCAATTCCCGTCCCCGCCAAAGACACGAGACATAGACATGCCCCTGAACTTCGCCACCCGCCTCGACAACGTAGAAACCTCCGCCATCCGCGAGCTCTTCAAGCTGCTGGGCAAGCCCGGCATCATCAGCTTTGCCGGCGGCTTCCCCGACAGCGCCATGTTCGACGTGGCCGGCATCAAGGAAGCCGTGGATACCGCCCTGGCGGAGAACCCCGGCGGCATGCTGCAGTACGGCGCGACGGAAGGCTACGAGCCGCTGCGCGAGCAGCTCTCGGCCTTCATGGCCACCAAGGGCGTGGCGGTGAACCAGGACGGCCTGATCGTCACCACCGGCAGCCAGCAGGCGCTGGACCTGCTGGGCAAGACGATGATCAGCCCCGGCGACAAGGTGATCGTGGAGGCCCCCACCTTCCTGGCCACCATCCAGTGCTTCCGCCTCTATGGCGCCGAGCTGATCACCGCGCCCATCGACGCAGACGGCGTGAAGGTCGACGAGCTGGAAAAGCTGATCAAGGAACACAAGCCGAAGTTCGTGTACCTGATCCCCACCTTCGGCAACCCCAGCGGCGCCATGCTGAGCCTGGAGCGCCGCAAGCGCGTGCTGGAGCTGGCCGTGCAGTACGAAACGCTGGTGGTGGAGGACGACCCGTACGGCGACCTGTACTTTGGCGAGCCGCCGCCGCCCAGCATCCTCTCGCTGTGCAAATACCAGCCCGGCGCGCGCGAGTGGGTGGCGCACTGCGGCAGCCTGAGCAAGGTCTTAAGCCCCGGCCTGCGCGTGGGCTGGATGATCGCCCAGCCCGAGCTGCTGGCCAAGGCCACCATGTGCAAGCAGTTCAGCGACGCGCACACCAGCACCTTCGCCCAGGCCACGGCGGCGCAGTACCTGAAGGCCGGCCGCATGCCCGCCACCCTGGCCAACGTGCGCAAGACGTACGGCGAGCGGGCGAGGGTGATGGGCGAGAGCCTGAAGCGCGAACTGGGCGACGCCATCGAGTTCACGCAGCCGCAAGGCGGCCTGTTCTTCTGGGCCCGGCTGACGGGGGCGGGCGGGAAGATCTGGGATGCGGGCGAGTTCGCGAAGAAGGCGATCGACCAGGGCGTGGCGTTTGTGCCGGGGGCGCCGTTTTATGCGAAGGATCCGGATCTGTCTACGCTGAGGCTGTCGTTTGCGACGGCGGATGTGGGGAAGATTGAGGAGGGGGTGGGGAGGTTGGGGAAGGCGATTTGACATTGCCGCCATTACCTGAGACGGGCTGAGTCGAGGGAGAAGGTCATCCACTTAGAGGATGCGGCGAACCGATGCGCCGATTACATTTGCCAAATACGGAGGGATCTATGGCGCGCAAGGTTTTCTTTAGCTTCAAATATGAGGATGTGTCGCGTGCGATGATTGTTCGCAACAGCGACGTGATCCGTGGCGATGAAAAGGCTGGCTTCATTGACAAGGCCGACTTTGAGGCCGTGAAGAAGAAGGGCGACCAAGCGATCAAGAATTGGATCGACATGCAGCTAGAAGGCACAAGCGTCACCGCCGTGCTGGTGGGATCGTTGACTTGCCAGAGTCGCTGGGTCAAGTATGAGATTGAAGCAAGCATCGCCAGGGGCAATGGGTTGTTAGGAATCGATATCAGCAAGATCAAGGACTTCAATGGCGACACGTCGGAGCGGTGCGGCCAGCTTCCCAACGGCTACCCCTTTTATCTTTGGAACAACGAAAACGGTTATGAGAACCTCGGGAGTTGGATCGACAAAGCTGCAAAGGCCGCGGGGCATTAGCGGACCATGAGGCTCGTTGTCATGGGTGCGTCCCAGTACAGACGAGAAATGTTCCGCCACAATGCAAAGCCACCCCAATGGCTTGGAGTCCGTGCTTGCGAGGTTCGAAGCCTGGGTCGCGCTGTTGCTCAGGTCATGCGAATCCGAGACGCCTACTAGTCGAGTGCACTCACGATGCCGCTCTACAACATTGCCGTCCTTGGAAAGCCGACCAAGGTCCAACTTGCGACGCTTAGGAGTCACGTCGCGCGGGCTGTCATCCGTTTCAAACTTGACCCAGCCGACATAGACGTTGCGGTCGACCCAGCCCGGTTCCATCCCGATCCAAAAAGCTCCTCCGTCGCAATCTTCTTTGGCGGCAAGGGATCGGTTTCACTTGACGTTTCCGATGTTCTCGACATTGCATCAGTGCCGGTCCTCCCGGTTGCTTCAGAAACTGCTCGTGTTAACAAGGAAATTCCCACGGGATTGCGCGGACTCAACTGCGTTTTTTATCGTGGACCGGGTGGTGCAGATCGGGTATTCGGTGCTCTGTTTGAGTGTTTAGGACTGCTGCCGAGGCAGCGCCGGGTTTTTTTGAGCTACCGCCGCAATGAATCAACGCCCGTCGCTATCCAGCTCTTCGCCGAATTGTCGGCGCGGCAATACGAGGTATTCCTGGACACACATAGTATTGGCGCGGGCGTGGACTTCCAAGAGAGCCTCTGGCACAGCCTGTGTGACGTAGATGTTCTGTTGATGCTGGACTCGCCCCAGTACTTTGAAAGTAGGTGGACGGCCGCCGAGTTCGGTCGAGCTTTGGCCAAGGGAATCGGTGTGCTTCGGGTTCAGTGGCCCACCGCGAAAGCCTCGGGGATCACTGGTACGGCCAGCTTGGTTGCGCTCGACGACGACGATTTCAGCCCTGACCAAAGCCTTGTGCCCTCCGCGCTTGACCGGATATGTGATCAGCTTGAAGATTTCCGAAGTCTCGCGCATGCCACACGCCATCTCAGCATCGTGGGTGCCGTTGAGGAAGCCGTGTCACGCGTGCAGGGCAGTGTGGAGGGAATGGACGCACGACGCGCTATGCAAGTTCGACTTCGCTCAGGGAAGCGAGTGGTCGTTCAACCAACGGTTGGAGTGCCAACCGCCGTGACACTCGAACATGCTCTCGCTCACGCCGGCGCCATCGAGTCTGCGATCGTATATGACCACGTGGGCATCATGCCCTCATGGCTGGCGCATATGAATTGGCTCGCCTCGTCTATCAAGGGAGCCCGCTGGATCAAGTCGACCGAGGCCGCGTGGGACCTCGCCGGTTGGGAGACTTAGTGTGGGCCAAGTCTTTCTCTCAGCCAGCATCCCAGTGCAGGGCCGCGGCAACTTCTTCGATACGGCTGATCCCTTCTTGATCCAGTTCGCCGTGCGCGAATTCATGACTGTGTGCCTTGGCCGCCGTCGCATAGTCTGGGGCGGCCACCCGGCAATTACGCCCATGGTCTGGGCCGTATGCGAGAGCCTCGGCGTCAAATACGCTTCCGCGGTTCGTCTCTACCAGAGCCGGTTCTTCGAGGAATGGTTTCCCGACGAAAATAGGCACTTCCGCAATGTGCGGTACATGCCGGCTGTGCGCGACGACCGCGAGGCAAGTTTGGAACGAATGCGTCGAACGATGCTCGCGGAACCCTTCGACGCTGCAGTGTTCATCGGAGGGATGGAGGGTATCTTCGCCGAGCATCAAATGTTCCGTGAACTTCATCCGAACGCCAAGGTTATTGCCGTCTCCGCCCCCGGAGGCGCCGCTATGCAACTTGCTGGGAAACTTCGGCAACGGAATGGCGGCCTTGATTTCGCTCGAATGTTTCATCGCAAATTGAGCATTCGGGCCGATGAGGCCAGGGACCAGATTAAGAGTCGATAGTTCCCGCGAGTGTTCCCATAGCAGAGAATATCGACCCCAGGTCGCAGACTACGGTTTTTTTTGTGGCAGAGAGCGAGAGGAGGATTTATGACCGATACCAAGAACGTCTTTATCAGCCATGTGCATGCCGACGACGACGGTTTGAAGAAGTTGAAGGATCTTCTGAAACCTCAGGGCGTGGAGATTCGCGACTCTTCAATTCACACGGGAAAATTCAACGACGCGTCGAACCCCGAGTACATAAAGACCCAGATACTGGCGCCTGCAATTAGTTGGGCTGGGGTTTTTGTCTGCTACGTCTCGCCGAAGACGAAAGATAGCGAGTGGGTGAATTGGGAAATCGAATACGCAGCGAAACAAGACAAGCGAATCGTGGGAGTCTGGGCACACGGGGAATCGGAGTGTGACCTGCCAAGTGCTCTTAAGGAGCATGCTGACGCGCTTGTAGGTTGGAACGGATCAGCCATCGTCGACGCCATCAATGGCAAAGACCAATGGGAGAAACCGGATGGAGGAGCCTGTACCCCGGTGCCGATAAAGCGGCATCCGTGCTGATGTCTATGGCTCTGCACTCTTACGTCGTGCGCTACGACAGTGGCTTTGCGCCGAACCCTTACTACGGATTTTGTACGCTGGCGACCTGCAAACCGAAGATTCGCGCGGCCGCACAGGTAGATGATTGGGTTGTCGGCAGCGGCAGCGGCGCAGAGGGCGTACGACGCGCTGGATATCTCGTATATGCCATGCGTGTCACCGAGACCCTGACCTGGGATCAGTACGCGGCGGATGTGCGATTCCAGCGAAAACGGCCATTTCGCCGGGGTAGCCGCAAACAGACATGCGGCGACAACATCTACTTTCGTGCGCACCCGGGAGCCGCTTGGCAACAACGCGATTCGTTCCACAGTCTGAGTGACGGAAGTGCCGATGCGGAGCACATAGCGATTGATACGAGCGTCGACCGCGTCCTTGTCAGCGAAGACTTTCTCTATCTCGGAGGTACTGGCCCGCTCATACCTGACTGGCTGCATGACTCCCGGGGGCGCCAGCTGTGCAAGCAGGGTATCGGTCACTCGAAGTTTGAGGAGCCGCAGCTGATTGCTGACTTCGTGGCGTGGATAAGGTCCGCAGAGATATCTGGCTACCAGGGTTTGCCACAAGAGTGGCTTGCGCTTAGGCAGGAGTCCGTATGAGCCACTCACAAGGGTCCGTTGCATTCTCACGATACGCGGCCGAGATTTCAGAAACCGACGTTCTGGATCCCCGCGATCTGAATCCAGTTCTTCTTGGGCTGTACGGCGAGGTCGGCGGCATCATGGCGACGGCGAAAAAGCACGTACGCGAGGGCGATCGCTATCCTGGCTACGCAAAGGCTGCGTTGGAAGAATTTGGCGACACGCTTTGGTACCTCGCGGCAATATGCAGGCGTCTTGACGTCGATCTTGCCGGCCTCTTCGACGAGGCGAGCGCAGGGACCAGTTATAGGCAGATTGGGGTTGCCAGCGATCTGCCAGGCGGTGGATGCGCGCGCGTTTCTATTCCTGTTTCGACGGCGAGTCTCGACACTCGGTTATTCAAGCTCGGCCGCTCCGCTGCGTCCCTTCTCGATGGGCCGCCTGATCAGGACAAGTTGGTCAACTTCGCGCGCGACTATCTTGAAGCGCTGAATGGCGCGCAGCTAGTTTTCTCCGATGTTGTCCAGGGCAACCTGCGCAAGGCACGAGGTGCGTTCGTTGCGCCGGACTTCACTCAGTTACCCGACTTCGATGGGCAAAAATTTGGTCCGGAGGAACAGCTCCCCAGGAACTTCGCAATCCGCGTCAATCAACGGCCGAGTGGCAAGACCTACCTGCAATGGCATGGAGTATTCATTGGCGATCCATTGACGGACAACATAGGTGACCCCGACGGGTATCGATTTCACGATGTTTTTCACCTTGCGAATGCGGCGATTCTGCATTGGTCTCCCGTCATGCGTGCGCTGATCAAGCACAAGCGAAAGAGCATTGCGGCTTACGACGAAGCCGAGGACGGTGGAAGGGCGATCGTGGTTGAAGAGGGGGTGACCGCCTGGATATTTGCGCAAGCAAAGGACTTGAAGTTTTTCGACGGCCAGACCCGAGTCTCTCTTGGCTTACTCAAGACCATTGGCGAGTTCGTCAAGGGTTTTGAGGTAGACAAGTGCCCATTGAAGCTCTGGGAACGGTCCATACTTCAGGGCTATGCGGTCTTTCGCGAAATCAGGGCGGCCCAAGGCGGTTGGATCATCGGCGATCGCGCTAAGCGTACTTTGTCCTATCAGCCGCCAGGCTGGACACCATGAAGATGCACTCGTTTGTTGAGTCCCTTGTCGCTTTACGGTTTGAGAACTGCTTCAATCCCTACGCAGATCGGTGCGCAGTCCATGATCGCGCTGACGCACCCCGATGCCGAGCTACAGCGCTCTCATCAATGCTCAAGAGCGCCGCTAGTGGACCCGTGGATGCGATATGGATCGGAAGGGATCTAGGCTATCGGGGAGGGCGACGCACGGGCCTAGCGCTCACTGACGACGTGCACCTTGCTCATCACGCACGTCGATGGAGTGTGGCAATGGAAAGACCAACCAAAGGCGCGGCTGTCGCGGAGCGCACTGCTGCTGTCGTCTGGGACGTTCTCGACCATATCGAAGAAAGAATTTTCTTGTGGAATGTCTTCCCGTTACACCCTCACGAACCCGATGATCACTTCTCGAATCGGGCACACAACGCGCGCGAGAGACGCGCAGGAGAGGAACTGCTCCAGGTTCTGGTTTGCCTGATTCGTCCCAAGCGGCTTGTGGCGATTGGGAATGATGCTGCCTTAGCAGCCCAACGCGTCGCGTCGAATGGGCTGCCGGTCATCAAAGTTCGTCACCCAAGCTACGGCGGCCAGACGGAATTTGTGCGGCAGGTTACTGCTTTGCATGGGCTTACTGCCCAACAGACATCGCTCCTGTAGCTTGTGCAACCTGATTCCTCAATCGCGTCGCGCGCATTCCGGGACGTTTTCCCCGCCATGACAGGCGAGGCGGCGGTGCGCTACGCTTGCAGCGATGGACCCCCAGCTTCTGCAGCTCCTCGTCACCCGCGAAATGCGCTACGGCAAGTACAAGGGCCGCGTCATCGCCGACCTACCGGGCAACCACCTGTCCGGGATCGCGCGTGAGGGCTTTCCGCCGCGCGAGCTGGGCCGCGCGCTCGCGCTGATTCTGGAGACAACGGTCTGAAGCACCTACTCGCGCCTTTGCGCCGCGACTGCGGGGTGCGCGCGCTATGAAGTCTCGCACCAATGCCCCCAGCGGCTTGGTCTATTCCACCGAGTCGGGCCGCATGTGCCCGGTTTGCCGGCAGCCAATCGCGCAATGCGTTTGCGCCAAGGCCAACGCTGCTGCGCCAGCACCCTCCGATGGCATCGTCCGCGTCTCGCGCGAGACCAAGGGTCGCGGCGGCAAGGCCGTGACGGTGGTTCGGGGGCTTGCCGTGGATTCGGCGTCGCTCGCCAAACTTGCGCAACAACTCACGACCGCGTGCGGTTCGGGCGGCACGGTGAAAGAGGGCGTCATCGAAGTGCAGGGCGACCACTGCGACAAGTCATGGCCTTGCTGAAGGGGCAGGGGCACAACGTCAAGCGCGCCGGCGGCTGAGTTTTGGCTCCCTCCTGGGAACCTGTCACACTGGGCCATCAACCAAGGGCCCGCCATGACCACTGCCGACAGCACCATCAAGCCCGATCCCCTGTCTAAGATCGACAGCAAGCTGGAAAACGAGATCTACTCCCTCATGCGCGCCACCGGGCGCAGCCGCGTGCAGGTGCTCAACGCCATCAAGGTGCGCGGGCCCGACCGCGACGACGTGCTGCGGGCGCTGGCCAAGTAGCAGCGGGGCAGTTCGACGCGAGGAATATCTCCCCCGCGGTAAGAGGCGAGGCGGCGGTGCGCTACGCTTGCTGCGATGGACCCCCAGCTCCTGCCGCTCCTCGTCACCCGCGAAATGCCCTACGGCAAGTACAAGGGCCGCGTCATCGCCGACCTGCCGGGCAACTACCTGGCCTGGTTCGCGCGTGAGGGCTTTCCGCCGGGCGAGCTGGGCCGCCTGCTGGCGCTGATGCTGGAGATTGACCACAACGGGCTCAAGCACCTGCTCGCGCCCTTGCGCCGCTCCCCATGAGCCCTTGACGCTCTACGACAAACCGCTTGACCTCAAGTGCGCTTGAAGTGGCAGAGTGTGGCTTTTCGCCTTCGGGCCAAGCCAAGGAGCCAGCAGATGAACACCACCCCACCACCAGCGCCGGGCCAGTCGGCCCTGTGGAACGGCCCCGGCGGCCACGCCTGGGTCGACGCGCAGCCCCTGCTCGACCAGGTGCTCCAGCCGTTCGAAGACCTGCTCGTCGAAGGTGTGCGCTCCGCGTCCCCGAGCCGCGTGCTCGACGTGGGCTGCGGCACGGGCAGCACGACGGTCGCGATCGCGCGGTTGCTCGGCAATGGCGGCCAGTGCACGGGCGTCGACATTTCGCAGCCGATGATCGATGCCGCCCGGGCTCGCGCGGCGCGCGAAGGCGTGGCGGCGAGCTTCGTCATCGCCGACGCGCAAACTCACCCTTTCGAGCCCGGCGGCTTCGACATGATCGTCTCGCGCTTCGGCGTGATGTTCTTCCAAGACCCTGTGGCGGCTTTCGCCAACTTGCGCCGCGCGGCGAGCGCCAATGCGTCGATGCGGCTGATCGTTTTCCGCGGCGGCGACGAGAACCCGTTCATGACCGCGGCCGAGCGCGCCGCGCGGCCGCTGATGTCCAACCTGCCGCCACGCAAGCCGGACGGCCCGGGGCAGTTCGCCTTCGCGGACCGGCAGCGGGTGGCCGGCATCCTGCAGCAAAGCGGATGGACCGGCATCGACATCCAGCCCGTCGATGTCGAATGCGTCCTGCCTGAGAAGGACCTCGTGGGCTACTTCACGCGCCTCGGCCCCGTCGGCACGGCCTTGCGGGATGCGGACGAGGCGACGCGCAGCCGAGTCATCGACACGGTCCGCCCGGCCTTCGATCCGTTCGTGCGCGGGGCAGAAGTGCGGTTCACCTCGGCCTGCTGGATGATTGTCGATTCGCGGCGCCCGCGTTCGTCGTGAAGGGACGGTCATCGTCTTTTCAGGAGTTCATTCATGTCGAAGCTCAAGGTTCTCGGTTTCACGGTTTCCATCGACGGCTACGGCGCCGGCCCCCGGCAAAGCCTGGAACGGCCCATGGGGGTCGGCGGCGACTCGCTGCATCCATGGATGCTCCACACGCGCACGTTCAGGGAGATGGTTCTCCACGCCGAAGGCGGCAACACCGACGTGGACGACGCGTTCGCCCGGCGCAGCTTCGACAACATCGGCGCCTGGATCACGGGCCGCAACATGTTCAGCCCGTCCCGCGGCCCCTGGCCCGACGACCAGTGGAAGGGCTGGTGGGGCCCCAACCCGCCGTATCACGTGCCGGTGTTCGTGCTGACCCACCATGCCCGCGACGCCATCACGATGGAAGGCGGCACGGTCTTTCACTTCGTCACGGGCGGCATCCACGAGGCGCTTGACAGGGCGCGTGAAGCGGCCGGTGGCAAGGACGTGCGCGTGGGCGGCGGCGCTTCCACCGTCCGCCAATACCTTCAGGCGGGCCTGGTTGACCAGATGCATCTCGCGGTCTCACCCGCGCTGCTGGGCAGCGGCGAGGCCTTGTTGCCCGGAATCGACTTGGTCCAGCTCGGCTTTCGCGTTACGGAATACGTGCCGACGTCCCGCGCGGCGCATGTGGTGCTGGCGAGAGGGTGAGCTGGGGAGCTATCAGGCCCTCAGCAGCCTCCGCACCGCATCGACGATCGCCCGAATCGCCGATGGCGGAAACGGCGATACGCTGCTCACGTTGACCTCGCACAGCACGTAGCTGTCGCCCGAGGCGTCGGGCTCACCCAGCATGAAGTCGCAGTCCCACAGCAGCGGCAACTGCTCGGCCCGCAGCCCTACTTGCGTGCGCAGCAGCTCCACCCATTCCGTTTCCAGCAGGCACTTCAGGCGCTGGAACTGCGGTAGCTCGGGCCCGTGGTACAGCCTGGGTCCGGACGGCGGCGGGGGTTGGCCCGGTGCGCCAGGGTAGAGCGCGTTGACGGCCTGCACGCCGAAGCCGGCGACGCGCTTTTCCACCAGGTACGCGCGAACCATGCCTTCCACCAGCCGTGGCTGCCAGGCCTGGTCGATCATGTGGCCGCCGTTCGCGCTGTCGAAGTAGGGCGCCAGCCGCTGCGCCAGCGCGGCCATGTCCATCGTTTCTTCTTCGCTGCCGCGCTGGGCATGGCGCACGCGCAGCAGCCGCGTCTGCGCGTCGGCCTGTTCGACTCGCCACACGCCATTGCCGCCGTTGCCACGATGCTGCTTGAGCACGCGCGCGCCGCTGCGCAGCCGCTGCGGCAGGTCGGCCTGCAGCTGGGCCAGGCTGTCGATGCGATGCACGTCGCTGCCGAAGGGCAGGTTGCGCGCGGCCAGCAGCACGTCCTTGGTGCCCAACGCCAGGATGGCGTCCGGGTGCGCGCTCACCACCACGCCCGCATCGGCCACGCGGCGCAGCATCGCGTCCAGGCGGTCGCGCCTGCGGCCGCCCTCGATGGGGTTGCACCACACCATCGCCACCTGCACGCCGCGCAGCTGCGATTCCACCTCGTCGGCGAAGTCATCGTGGTACGCGGCAGGCACGGCCCGGACGCCCTCGGCCGCAAAGGCCCCGAACAGGGCGGCAAACCGGCTTTCGGCAGGGTCTACCCGGTCGCGCGTGGCGCGATCGCCGGGATACAGCAGCGCCACCTGGGCTGCGGAAGGGGAAGGGACGGCAGGGTTCAAGTCGAGCTCCTCTACGGGGCGGTGCCCGTTGATGGCGGCAGAACTTGGGCGCGCGGGGCGCCTTGAAGCGGGGAGCCTGCTTGTGTCCCCAGGACGGATTGTAGGCCCCTCACTTACCGTTACAGGCACATGTCGAGACTGGCCGCCGTCCTTCGTCGTATGGTTGTGGGCTGCATGTCGCGCCCAGCCCTTTTCAAGGAGATCACGCATGAACTATGTCGATGGATTCGTCGCCGCCGTTCCCACGGCCAATCGGGACAAATACCAGCGCTACGCCACGGACGCTGCCAAGGTGTTCAAGGAGTACGGCGCGCTGAAAGTGGTCGAGTGCTGGGGCGACGACGTGCCCGAGGGCAAGCTCACCTCGTTCCCCATGGCCGTGCAGCGCAAGCCGGATGAGACGGTGATCTTTTCGTGGATCACCTGGCCGTCCAAGGCCGTCCGCGACGCGGGCATGAAGAAGGTGATGGACGACCCGCGCTTCTCGCCCGAGACCAACCCGATGCCGTTCGACGGCAAGCGGCTGATCTACGGCGGCTTCGAGATGATCGTGGACGCCTGATCTTTACCCGAGCGCAACACACAAGCGGCGGTTTCGTTCAGGGCCGGTTCATGGGGTGGGTCGCGCCCTACCGCCGCTGATCGGCCGCGAAGCAGTACAGGAGCCCATCGCCCCCGGTCGGTCGGATGCGCTCCATGCTGCAACCGATGGTGGGGTGGCTGGAGTTCCATGAGGTCGCCCAGGCGGCGGTGGCGATTGGCCCGGACTTGTCGAAGTGGCCTGTCATCGCGGCGCCCTCCGTCGTGCTCTTCGTCCAGTTGCCGCAGGTCATGTCCGGGAAGGGCACGCCGCCACCTGGGCCGCCCGCAAAGGCGGTGCCATCCGGGCGCGAGCCGGTGAGGATGTCGTGCTTGTTGGGCTGCTTGGTCCGGTCGTTGACCGGCTGGCCCTTCTCGTCCAGCGCCGTGTCCTTGTTGATGTTGTTCTTCTCGGAGTGCAACTCCTCGACGTTGCGCGCGATGACGACGCCCTTGGCGTTCTGCCAGGGGCCGGTTCCGATGCGGTCACGCGCGTTGACGAAGGCCGGGCTGTTCAGCGCGGGCGCTTGCGTGCTGAGGTAGGCGCGCCACGTGCGGTGGCCTGCGCCCGCGCCGGTGGCGAGCGCCTGGCAGTGCCTGTCGGCGCCGTCGAGCCCGCCCAGGTCGCCGCCCTTGCCGGGGTTCGTGCTGGTCACGAAGAAGCTCATGCCGGCCGGACCGGCCGGCATGCTCGTGCAGCCCACGGCGGCGACGACGCCGGCCAGGCCCAATAAGCCAAACAAAACGGTGCTTCGCATCGGAACTCCTTGTTGAGGTGGGGGCAGCACGCCATCGTACTGGGCACCGGCCCCGCGTCAAGGGTGGATGCGATGCTTGCGCTCGCGGGCAGGCCCGAGCTGGTTCAGCCCGTGACCATCAGCTGGTTGTCGACGGACTTCACGCCTTCGATCTTGCGGGCCATGTCTTCGGCCTTGCGGCGCAGTGCGACGGACTTCACCTCGCCGCGCAGGCGGACGTTGCCCTGCGTCGTGTCGACGTTGATCTTGAGCGCGCTCAGTTCCGGGTCTGCGGCGAGAGCCGTCTTCAACTTGGTGCCGATGGTGGCGTCGTCGATGGCCTGGCCGGCGGTGCGCGTCGGGCCGCCCTGGCCGCCGGGCATTCCGGCGCAGCCGATAAGGCTGAGCGCGGTGGCCGCGGCAATGATCAGTGTTTTCATCGTGTCACCTTCGTACTCGTTGAGGTGTAACGATCGTGCGTTGACCATTTCGAGGGTCGTGTAGGAATACGCCACGACAGGCGGTCAGCCGGCGTGGATGAGGCTTGTCCCAGATCATGGCGGCGCCCTGGATCCGGGCGCACGATTGCCCATGGGCTGGGCATTCAGGCAGCCGCGAAAGGGCACCGTCATGGACTCTCATTGGCAAGAAGAACTCCTGTCGCTCGTGATGCACTACGGCGAGCAGTGCGGCCAGCAGGCGGCGGACCGGGCTCGGGGCGTTCACGGCCATCCGCCGGCCGACCGCGCCGGGGCATGGGCTGCGATCATGGCGCATCTCTCGCGGGAGCCGTCGCGCACGGTCACCGAGCAGGAGCCGGCAACACCTTGAAGGCCAGCGTGCCCAGTGCCAGTGACGCCGCGATGGCGCCCAGCACGGCCGCATAGGTTTCGATGCCGAATGCCGCGGCGCCGCCGGCCACCGCGCCGGTAAACCACTGCATCACGGCCACGCCCAGGAACATCGCCATCGTGAACACGGCCATCGCGCGGCCCGTCATGTGCGGCGGGTAGGCGGATCGCACGTCGGCGTACTGCAGCGTGCCGAAGCCGGCCAACAGGCTGACCACGAGTGCCAACGCAACGTCACCGCCCGCGCCGGGGTTCATCGCCATCCCGAGGAACAACGCAGCGGAGGTGAGGGCGCACGCCATGATCCAGCGCCGGCGGGTCCGGTCGCCGGGATCCACGCGGCCGAAAAGCGGCGGGCCGATCATGCCGACCACCGAGATCGCGATGGCGACGTTGCCGGCCTGCACCAGGCTGAAGCCGTGGCGCTCGATCAGCATCGGGCCCAGCCATAGCCCGCGCAGCGCCATGAAGGATGAATACGTGGTGAGCGCCAGGGCGAAGATGCCGAGGGTGTGCGGCAGCCGGAACAGCTCGCCGTAGCCGCGCAGCGCGGCGCCCACGTTCAGCTTCTGGCGCGGCTCGTGGGCGGGCGTGCCGTCGCGCACGAAGACGAAGATGGCGACCCAGGCGATGGCCGCGATCGCCGCCAGCGCCATGAACCCCACGCGCCATGACGCCGCCTCGATGGTCCACGCCAGCGGTGTGCCCGTCAACAGCAGGCCGACCGATCCGATGCCCAGCGCCGCGCCGTTCACGGCGGCGAACCGGCCCGCCGGAAAGCTGCGTGCAATGAACACCGTGCACACCAAAAAGGCCGGCCCGCATCCGATGCCGGTGAGAATCTGCCCGGCAATGAGGACGCTGAAGTTGGGTGCGGCGGCCATCACCAGCGGTCCCGCGATCGCGAGAGGGAAAACCGCGACGATGGTGCGGCGGGGGCCGTACATGTCGATGGCCATCCCCATGAACAGCTGCAGCCCGGCAAACGAGAAGTGGAAGGCCGCCGCGAACAAGCCAAGCTGCTGGGGCGACAGGCTGAAGGTTTGCGCCAGCGATGGCGCCATGATCGCCGGCGCCGTGCGAAACGCCTGGCTGAGGGCGAAGCCGCCGATCAGCACCAGCAGCATCAGCCAGGCCGAGCGGTTGTCGAGAGGTTTGTCCTGGGGTTGCACCCCTGCGACTTTACAGGTGTGCGCGGCCTCAAGCTTTGGGTCGCGCCGTGCTCCCCCGCACCACCACCTCGAACCCCATCACCTGGTTCGCCGCAAACTCCTTCCCCTCCAGCCGCGCGATCAGCTGCTCCGCCGCCGCGGTTCCGATCTCCACGATCGGCGTGCGTACCGAGGTGAGGGCGGGCACCTGGGTCGCGCCCAGGTCGGTGTTGTCGATGCCGGTGATGGAGACGTCCTCCGGGATGCGCACGCCGGCGCTGCGGCACGCCAGCATCGCGCCGACGGCCATCACGTCATTCGTCGCCAGCACCGCGGTGGGGCGCTGCTTGCGCTTGAGGATCCTGTGCATCGCTTCCTCGGCCGCGCCCAGCGCGATGCGCTGCACGTACTCCACATGCGGCGCGGGGGCGCCGGCTTCGGCGATGGCGGCGCGGAAACCCGCCACGCGCTCGCGGCCGCGGTCGTTGCCTTCCAGCGGCGCACTCAGGATGGCGATGCGGCGGTGCCCCAGGCCCAGCACGTGGCTGGCGATGGCGTGGCCGGCGGCGCGGTTGTCGAAGCCGACGGCGGGGTGGCGATGGTCGCTGTCCACGCCCCAGGTCAGCACGAAGGGCCGGCCGTAGTCCTCCAGCAGCGCAAAGAGGCGCGGGTCATGGTCCAGCCCCACGAACATGAAGGCATCCACGGCGTGCTCGATCAGCTGGCGCGTCACCTGCAGCTCCTGCTGCAGGTCGTAGTGGTGCTCGGCCAGCACCA
Organism: Ramlibacter sp.; assembly: GCA_030695945.1. GTDB lineage: Bacteria > Pseudomonadota > Gammaproteobacteria > Burkholderiales > Burkholderiaceae_C > Ramlibacter. The sequence continues at coordinate 24,988 of JAUYOG010000032.1, read as the reverse complement.
CCGAATAGCCATGCTCGCCCAGGCACTGCTGCAGCGCGCTGGTGGTGCGCGCGTACAGCGCGTAGTCGAAGGAGGGGACGATCGCGCCGACCATGCGGCTGCGCTGGCTGCGCAGCGACCGGGCGCCGCCGTGCGGCACGTAGCGCAGCTTCTTGATCGCGTCGCGCACGCGCTTGAGCGTCTCCGGGTCCACCGTATCGGGCGTGTTCAGCGCGCGCGAAACGGTGGCGGTGGAAACGCCGGCGAGCAGGGCCACGTCCCTGGCGGTGCGGCTGCGGGTGGTCCTCGTGTCCATTTCCGGCTGAGCTTATTCGCATATGAAAACGATTTCATTGTATTTGCGCTGAAGCAGGGAATTCCCCTAGATTTACGGGATGGAAGCATGACCCACGTCAAAGCACAATCCCCGATGTAATCGAATACATGAAAGACGCACCGATGAGACACCCGCCCGCGCGGCGCCTGTTCGTCCAGCAGTCGTTGCTGGCCGCGGCCGTTGCCATGTTGCCGCGCCTGGCGCGCGCGCAGGCTTTCCCGTTCCGGCCGCTTCGGGTGATCGTGCCCTGGGCCCCGGGTGGCCTGGTGGATACCGGCGGGCGCGTGGTGGCCGATGCGCTGTCGCGCGCGCTCGGCCAGCCCGCCACGGTGGAGAACATCCCCGGCGCCGCGGGCACCCTGGGTGCGGATGCGGTGGTCAAGGCGCAGGCCGACGGGCACACGCTGCTTATGGGCACGAGTTCGCTGGCGATCGACGTCGCGGGTGGCCGCAAGACCCCTTACGACCCGCTGGCCGATCTCCTGCCGGTGGCCCTGGTGGCGGAAACGCAGTCGGTCGTGATCGTGCCGGCGGGCTCGCCGATCGAATCGCTGGCGCAGCTGGTGGCCGCGGCCAAGGCCAGGCCGGGTGAACTGAGTTACGGCACGCCGGGCATCGGCAGCCCCGCGCACCTGTTCGTCGAGCTGTTCTGCCAGACCGCGGGCGTGCAGCTGTTGCACGTCCCCTACGGCCGCACGCAGGCCATCAACGACCTGCTGGGTGGCCGCCTCTCCGTGATGTTCAGCACCGTGCCTTCCGCGCTCGCCGCGATCAAAGGCAAGCAGGTCCGCCCGCTCGCCGTCACGGGGGCGCGGCAATCCGACAGCCTGCCGGGCGTCCCGACAGTGGCCGAGGCCGGGGTGCCGGGTTACGAGGCGTCGCAGTGGCTGGGGGTGTTCGCCCCAGCGCGCACGCCGCCGGGCACCGCGCAGCGGCTGCATGCCGAGATCCACAAGGCCGTCACGGCGCCGGCGACCGCGCAGACGCTTTCATCGCGCGGGCTGGAGCCGCGCACCGCCACGCAGGAGCAATTCGCGGGCATCGTGCGCGCCGAGGTGCAGAAGTGGTCGCAGGTCATCCGCAGGGCCAACATCAAGCTCGAATGAAGCAGCCCCACATCGTCCTGCTGATGGCCGACCAGCTGGCCGCGCCCGCGCTGCCGTTTCACGGCGGTGCCGTGGTGCAGGCGCCCCACCTGGCGCGCCTGGCGGGCGAGGGCGTGGTGTTCGACGCGGCTTACTGCAACTTTCCGATATGCGCGCCCTCCCGCTACTCCATGCTCGCGGGGCGGCTGCCGCATTCCATCGGCGCCTGGGACAACGCCACGGAGATGGCCTCCGAAGTGCCGACCATGGCGCACTACCTGGCGGCCGCGGGCTATCGCACCATCCTGGCCGGCAAGATGCACTTCGTCGGCGCCGACCAGCTGCACGGCTATCGCGAGCGCCTCACCACCGACATCTACCCGGCCGATTTCCTTTGGGTGCCCGATTGGGCTAAGGGGCCCGGCTTCAAGCCCACGGGCGTGGGCATGGGCCACGTGGTGGATGCCGGCGCCTGCGTGCGCAACATGCAGATCGACTACGACGAGGAGGTCGAGCACGCGGCGGTGCAGAAGATCTACGACCTGGCACGCGACACCTCCACGCAGCCCGTCTTCCTGACCGTCTCGTTCACGCACCCGCACCCCCCGTTCGTGGCGCCGCAAGAGCACTGGGACCGCTACGACCCCGCCGGGATCGACATGCCATCGGTGCCGGAGATTCCCTACGACCGGCTCGACCCGCATTCGCAGTGGCTGTACAGGGCCCACGGGCAGGATCGCCACCGCATCACGACGGAACACGTGCGCCGCGCGCGCCACGCGTACTACGCGATGGCGAGCTACGTGGACGAGAAGATAGGGCGCGTGCTCGACGCGTTGCAGAAGAGCGGCTTGGCCGACGACGCGCTGGTGGTCTTCTGCGGCGACCATGGCGAGATGATGGGCGAGCGCGGCATGTGGTTCAAGCAGACCATGTACGAGTGGTCGTCGCGGGTTCCGCTGGTGGTGCGCTGGCCCGGCCGCGTGCAGCCCGGGCGGCGCGCGCAACCATGCTCGCTGGTTGACTTGCTGCCCACCTTCCTCGACGCCGCCAACGAGGCACTGGAGCACCCCGTGCAAGCAGTGGACCCGCTCGACGGCCGGTCGCTGTTGCCTTCGCTGCTGGCCGGCTCCCAGGATCAGCGTGGCGACGTGATCTGCGAATATTCCGCCGAGGGCGTGCAGGCGCCGTCGCGCATGGTGCGCCGGGGCGATCACAAATACGTCTACACGCTGGGGTTGCCGCCCATGCTGTTCGATGTGCGCCGCGATCCGCGCGAGCTCGAAGACCTGGCGGGCCGCCCGGAATGGGCCGCGTTGCAAGCGCAACTGCACGAGCGGGTTCTGGCCGGTTGGGACCCTGTCGCCATCGACGCGCGCATCCGCGCCAGCCAGCAGCGGCGATTGTTCCTGCGCCAGCTCGCGCTGCGCGACGACGCATTTCCCGAATGGACGTACGAGGCGAGGCAGGGCGACCGAGACCGCTTCGTTCGTCCCGCCTCGGCCACCGGCCCCGTGGGGCCCAAGCCGCGCATGCGCTTTCCGTTCGTCCAGCCTACTCCCCCCGACCTGCCACCTAGCAAGGAGACACCATGAAAGACAAAAACCCGAACCGCCAGCCCGAGCCGGGCCGCCGGCGCGCGCTGAAGCAGGCCGCCTCGATTGGCGTGCTCGCCACGGCCGCGCCGCAGTGGCTGTACGCGCAGGCCGACGACCTGGCGCCGTACCGCAGCGCCAAGATCAACTGGAAGCAGGTGGAGGGCGAGTCGATCTCCGTGGCCGTCATTCCGGCCAGCTACTTCGACAACCTGCTGTCGCTGCTGCCGCAGTTCGAGGCGCTCACCGGCGTGAAGGTGCGGGCCGAGAAAGTGCCGCCCGGCCAGATCCGCCAGAAGGCGATGCTGGACCTGTCGTCGAAAACCACGACGTACGCCACGCACGCGGCCGACCCGATGTACTACCCGCTGTACGTCGCCAACAAGTGGGTGGAGCCGCTGGACAAGTACCTGAGCGATGCCACGCTGACCGACGCCGCCTGGTACAACTACAACGACATCCTCAAGGCCTGGCGCGACGCCGATTCGGTGGGCGGCAAGCCCTACGGCATCCCCTACGACGGCGAGGTAACGGTGCAGGTCTACCGCAAGGACCTGTACGACGCCAAGGGCCTGCACCCGGCCACCACGTACGACCAACTGCTGTCCAACGCCAAGGCACTGCACGACCCTGCCAACCGCGTCTACGGCCTGGCGTTGCGCGGCTTCTCGGGCGCGGGGCAGAACATGTACATCTACCCGTCGATCTTCCGCAGCTTCGGCGGCGAGTGGTTCAAGGGCAAGGACATCGTGGTCAACTCGCCCGAGGCGGTGAACGCGCTCAACTGGTACGTCAACGCGCTCTCGGCCTACGCGCCGCCCGCGGTGCGCAACTGGAACTGGCCCGACATCGCCGACGCCTTCTCGCAGGGCACCGTGGCCACGTACATCGACGCCCATTCGTCGGCGGCGGTGCTGATGAACCCCGAGAAATCCAAGGTGATCGGCAAGGTCGGCTTCGCGCGGTGGCCGCGCGGGCCCAACGGCAAGCGCGTCACCTCGATCTGGAACTGGGGCTTCCCCATCAACGCGGCGCTGACCGAGAAGCAGAAGAAGGCCACGTGGCTCTTCATCCAGTGGGCCACCTCGGCCGAGACGCAGGCCCGCACCTCGTGGAAGTTCGCCGGCCCGGCCAAGCGCTCGGGCGTCAACCGGCTGTCGGCGTGGAAGTCGGCGGAGTTCTCGCAGGCGGTCGGCGGCGCGGGGCCCAACTTCATTGCCGCCGCGCTCGAATCGCTGGAGCAGGATACCGACGTCGAATGGCGCCCGCGCGTGCCGCAGTGGCCCGCCATCGGCGAGACCATGGCCACGGCCATCCAGTCGGCGCTGGTGGGGCAGAAGAAGTCCAAGGAAGCGCTGGACGAGGCGCAGGCGCGCATCCAGCAGATCCTGAAGGCCTGACGAGGTGCAAGCGGCAGTCACGGCAGGGCGCCCGGGCGACAGCCTGGCGCGCCAGGAGCGCCGCTTCGCGCTGGCCCTGCTCGCGCCCGCGCTGGCGTTGCTGCTGATCACCACCACCGTGCCGCTGGTCTACCTGGCGTGGACCAGCATGAACCGCATCGACTTGAGCATGCCCTGGCTCTCGGGGTTCGTTGGTGCGGCCAACTTCGGCAAGATGGGCGACGATCCCCGGTTCTGGAATTCGCTGTGGCTCACCGGCGTGTACACGGCCTCCACCGTCGTGCTGCAGGTGGCGATCGGCCTCGCGCTCGCGCTGCTGGTGCTGCAGATCCCGCGCGGGCAGGCGCTGCTGCGGGTGGGCGCGATCCTGCCGATCGTGCTGGCGCCGGTGGTGGTGGGCCTGTTCTGGCGCACGCTGGTGCTGTCGCCGGACGTGGGGCTGGTCGATGTCGCCACGCGCGCGCTCGGCCTGGGCAGCCACAACTGGCTGGGCGACCCGCAGCTGGCGCTGATCTCCGTCATCGCGATGCACACCTGGCAATGGACGCCGTTCGCCTTCCTGGTGCTGCTGGCGACGCTCTCCACGCTGCCGCCGGACGTGTACGAGGCCGCGCGGCTCGACCGCGCCAGCGCCTGGCAGCGGTTCGTGCACATCACGCTGCCGCTGATCCGCCCGGCGATCATGATGGTGGTGATCATGCGCATGATGACGGCGCTGTCGGCCTTCGCGGCGATCTTCGCGGCCACGGGCGGCGGGCCGGGCTCGGCCACGGAAATCCTGAACCTGTATGCGTACCGCACGTCGTTCACGGAGCTGAACCTCGGCTACGGTGCGTCGCTCGCGATGGTGCTGCTGGCCATCACGATGCTGGTGTCGTTCTTCATGTTCCGGCTGCGGAGGAAGTCATGAATGCATGGATGCCGGATCAAGTCCGGCATGACAACCCATGAACCGAAGCAATCTATTGCGCAAGGTGCTGCTGTGGCTTGCGGCGGGCGCGCTGGTGTCGGTGTGGGTGTTCCCGGTGCTGTGGGGGCTGCTCACCTCGTTCAAGACCGAGCGCGACGTGCTGGCCTATCCGCCGACCTTCATCTTCGAGCCGACGCTGGCCAACTACCGCGAGGTGCTGTTCGGCACGTCGTCGATCCTGCCCAACCTGTGGTCGAGCATCGTGGTGTCGAGCGCGTCCACCTTGCTCACCATGCTGTTCGCGGTGCCGGCGGCCTATGCGCTGGCGCGGCTGCGCTTCCCCGGCAAGAAGTCCACCGGTTTCTACGTGCTGGCCACGCAGATGTTGCCGCCGGTGGGCCTGATCATCCCGTACTACCTGGTGCTGCAGAAGGTGGGCCTGCTGGACAGCTACAGCGGCCTCACGGCGATCTACCTCACGTTCTCGCTGCCGTTCGCCGTGTGGCTGATGGTGTCGTACTTCGAGGACATCCCCTACGAGATGGAAGAGGCCGCGCTGCTGGACCGGGCGGGGCGCATCCGCACCCTCTGGTACGTGGTGCTGCCGCAGGTGCGGGGCGGCATCGCCGTCACCACCGTGTTCGTGTTCCTCAATGCGTGGAACGAGTTTCTTTTCGCCGTCGTGCTGGGCGGCAACAACGTGAGGCCGGTCACCGTCGCCATGTTCAATTTCATTTCCGTCGAACAGACCCAGTGGGCGCGGCTCGCGGCCGGCGCGATGCTTGCCATGGCCCCGGTCATCGTGATCGGGCTGGCGGCGCAGCGCCACATCGTCAAGGGGCTCACCGTGGGCGCCGTCAAGGGCGGGGGCCGCCGATGACGCAATCCGCCAGCGTCCGCCTCGAGGGCATCGTCAAGCGCCACGGCACGTTCACGGCGCTGCACGGCATCGACCTTGACATCCGCCCCGGCGAGTTCTTCGCGCTGCTCGGGCCTTCCGGCTCGGGCAAGACCACCACGCTGCGCATCCTGGCGGGGCTGGAATCGGTCGATGCCGGCCGCGTGCTGATCGACGGCACGGACGTGACCGCCACGGAGCCCGGCTCCCGAGATGTCGCGATGGTGTTCCAGAGCTACGCGCTGTACCCGCACATGAACGTGGGGCAGAACATCGGTTTTCCGCTCAAGATGATCGGCACGGCACCGGCGCAGATCGAGAAGGCGGTGCAGGACGCGGCGGCCAAGGTCGCGATCTCGCACCTGCTGGACCGCAAGCCCGGCCAGCTGTCCGGCGGGCAGCAGCAGCGCTGCGCGCTGGCCCGCGCCATCGTGCGGCAGCCGCGGCTCTTCCTGCTGGACGAGCCGCTGTCCAACCTCGACGCCAAGCTGCGGCTGGAGACACGGGCCGAGTTGCGCAAGCTGCAGCGCTCGCTGGGCGTGACGGCGGTGTACGTGACGCACGACCAGGAGGAGGCCATGACCATCGCCGACCGCATGGCGGTGTTCATGGAAGGCCGCATCGTGCAGGTGGGCACGCCCCACGAGATCTTCCGCAAGCCCGCGACGGCGACGGTCGCGGCCTTCATCGGCACGCCGCCGATGAACCTGCTGCCGGCCGTGCTGGCAGACGGCCACGTCCGCATCGGCGATGAATTGCTCCCTCCCCCTCCGGGGGCGGGCGGGGGTGGGGGCATGGAGCACCGCGAAGTCATTCTCGGCGTCCGCCCCGGCGACCTGCGCCTCGGCACCACCGGCATCCCCGCGCGCGTGGAGTTCGTCGAGGACTTCGGCGACAGCAGCATCGTGAACCTGGAGGCCGCCGGCCAGCGCGTGAAGCTGCGCGCCGGCGAGCTCCCGGCCGTGCGGGAAGGCGAGGCCGTGCGGCTCTCGTTCGACCCCGCGGCCACGCACCTGTTCGACCGGGCGACCGGCAACCGCATCTGAAAGGAAGTACCCCATGGCCAAGCAACCCAACATCGTGCTGATCCTGAACGACGACATGGGCTTCTCCGACATCGGCTGCTACGGCGGCGAAGTGGAAACGCCCCACCTGGACCGGCTGGCGGCGGGCGGCGTGCGCTTCTCGCAGTTCTACAACACGGCGCGCTGCAGCCCGTCGCGCGCCTCGCTGCTCACGGGCCTGCATCCGCACCAGACCGGCATCGGCGTGCTGACGTACAACATGGGCCCGGAAGGCTATGCGGGCAATTTGAACGACCGCTGCGTCACCATTGCCGAAGTGCTCAAGGGCAAAGGCTACCGCAGCTACCTGAGCGGCAAGTGGCACGTGGCCGGCAACCTGACCCAGCCCACGGACAGCTGGCCGCTGCAGCGCGGCTTCGACGAGTTCTACGGCACCATCATCGGCGCCGGCAGCTTCTACGACCCCAACACGCTCACGCGCGGCAACGAGAACATCGAGCACGAGGCCAAGGCGCCGGGCTTCTTCTACACCGACGCGATCAGCGACAACGCGGTCGGGTTCATCAAACGGCACCGCCGCGAGCACGCGGGCAAGCCGTTCTTCCAGTACGTGGCGTACACGGCGCCGCACTGGCCGCTGCACGCGCACGACGACGACATCGGCAAGTACAAGGGACGCTTCGACAAGGGCTGGGACCGGCTGCGCGAGGAGCGGCTGCAGCGGCTGGTGGATTCCGGCATCCTCGACAAGTCCTGGCCGCTGTCCGACCGCGACCCGACGCAGCCCGCGTGGACGCAGGCGAAGCACAAGGAATGGCTGCTGCGCTGCATGGAGGTGTACGCCGCGCAGATCGACCGGATGGACCAGGGCATCGGCCGCATCCTGCGCGCGCTGGAAGACGAGGGCGAGCTGGACAACACGCTCGTGATCTTCCTCTCCGACAACGGCGCCTGCGCGGAGGACATCCCCGACGACCTGACCGTGGACGAGCTGGTGAACAAGCTGATGATCGCCAAGGAGCACACGCGCACCGGCGAGCCGGTCCACTTCGGCAACGACCCGGGCGTGATGCCCGGCCCCGAGAACACCTACCAGAGCTATGGGCGCGCCTGGGCGAACCTGTCGAACTCGCCGTTCCGGCTGTACAAGCACTGGATCCACGAGGGCGGCATCTCCACGCCGCTGATCGTCCACTGGCCCGCGGGCATCCAGGAGCGCAATGCCGTGCGCCACACGCCCGGCTACCTGCCGGACATCATGGCGACGATCGTGGAAGCCACGGGCGCGCAATACCCCGCCAGCTTCAATGGCCGGCAGGTGGAGCCGCTCGAAGGCCACAGCCTGCTCCCGGCGCTGCACGGCCAGGCTGCCGAGCGCCCGCCGATGTTCTGGGAGCACGAGGGCAACGCCGCGGTGCGCATCGGCGCCTGGAAGCTGGTGCGCAGGTACCCGGACCCCTGGGAGCTGTACGACATGGCGCAGGACCGCACGGAGTTGAACGACGTGGCCGCGCAGCACCCCGACCGCGTGCGGGACATGGCGGCGCAGTACGAGGCGTGGGCCCGGCGTTGCGGCGTGATCCCGCGCGAACGCATCGACCAGTTGCTGCGCGACCAGAACGTGGGCACGGCATTCTGGGAGCGCGACGACTTCAGGGCGCCGTACCTGCCGTGAACGGCAAGCCCTGCTGCACGCCGGGGCGTGCGCAAGACAGTGGACGCCGGATCGAGTCCGGCATGACAGGACCCAGTCGTTGCGGGCTTGACCCGCAATCCATGCCTCCCGCGCAGCATGACTTCATCTCCCTGCCCGGCGGCGAGTTCCTGATGGGCACCGACTCGCGCGAGGGCTTCCCCGCCGACGGCGAAGGGCCGGCGCGACGCGTGCAGTTGAGCCCGTTCCGCATTGCCGCGACAACGGTGACGAACGCGCAGTTCAACGAGTTCGTCCGGGCTACCGGCTACATCACCCAGGCCGAGGAGGCGGGCTCGTCCTTCGTGTTCTACCTGCAGGTGCCGCGCGAACTGCGCGACGCGATCCGCCAGCACCCCCACGGGCTGCCGTGGTGGGTTGAGGTGCGCGACGCGAGCTGGCAGCGCCCAGAGGGGCCAGGCTCGCACGTGCGCGGGCGCATGGACCACCCGGCGGTGCACGTGTCGTGGGGCGACGCGCAGGCCTATTGCCGCTGGGCCGGCGTTGGCCTGCCGACGGAGGGGCAGTGGGAGTACGCGGCGCGCGGCGGCCTGCAAGGCATGCGCTACACCTGGGGCGACGCGATGCCGTCCGAGCCGCCGTGCAACATCTGGCGCGGCAAGTTTCCCCATGAGCCCGCGCCGGGCTGGCAGCCGGGCGTCCTGGATGCGCAGTCGGGCCCGCCGAACGGCTACGGCCTGTACAACATGGCCGGCAACGTGTGGGAGTGGTGCGAAGACTGGTTCACGCCCGACTATCACCGCAGCACGCTCGCGCTCGACCCGTTGCAGGACGAGGCCACCGGCCGCCGCTCCTGCCGAGGTGGCTCGTTCCTGTGCCACGACTCGTACTGCAACCGCTACCGGGTCGCGGCACGTGGCTCCAACACGCCGCACAGCTCGGCCAGCAACCAGGGCTTTCGCGTGGTCGCTCCGTAGGCGCGGCCCGCAGCCCCCCGATAGAGCGTCAGCGCTGCCCGAATGTCAGCCCCTCGAACAAGTCCTTGAATTCGCGCGGTTGCGAGCGCCAGTACTGCTTCGGCGCAAACACATGCGCGCCGAGCTTCGCGGCGGCATGCCAGGGCCAGCGCGGGTCGTACAACATGGCCCGGGCCAGCGAAACGGCGTCCGCCTCGCCGTTGGCGATGATCGCTTCGGCCTGCTCCGCCTCGGTGATCAGGCCCACGGCGAGGGTGGGCAGGCCGACCTCGGCTTTCACCCTTTGCGCATACGGCACCTGGTAGCCTGGGCCCAGTTTGATGGCCTGCCGCGGCGAGACGCCGCCCGTGGTCACGTGGATGGCGGCGCAGCCGCGCGATTTCAACGCTTGCGACAGCGCCACCGTGCCCTCGATGTCCCAGCCGCCCGGCACCCAGTCAGTGGCGGATATGCGCATCCAGACGGGCTTGCCGGCAGGGAAGGCGGCGCGCACCGCGTCGAAAACCTCCAGCGGGAACCGCATGCGGTTCTCCAGGCTGCCGCCGTACTCGTCGTCTCGCTTGTTCGCGATGGGCGAGAGGAACTGGTGCAGCAGGTAGCCGTGCGCGCCATGCACCTCGATGCCGTCGAGGCCGAGGCGTGCCGCGCGGCGGGCGGCCTGCGCGAAATCGTCGCGCACGCGCCGCAGGCCCTCGCCGTCCAGCGCCATCGGGGCGGCTTCGCTTTCGGCGTGCGGCACCGCGCTCGGCGCTTCGGTCAACCAGCCGCCGGGCTCATCCGGGCGGATCTGCTTGCCGCCGTCCCACGGCCGCTGGCTCGATCCCTTGCGGCCCGCATGCCCGAGCTGGATCGCCAGCGCCATGGGCGAGTGCGCGCGAACGATGTCCAGCACGCGGCCCAGCGCGGCTTCGTTGGCGTCGGAGTACAAGCCGAGGTCTTGCGCCGAGATGCGCCCCCGCGCGGAAACCGCAGTGGCTTCCAGGATCATCAGGCCCGCGCCGGACAGGGCCAGGTGACCGAGGTGAATCGTGTGCCAGTCGGTGGCAGAGCCTTCGCCGTCGGCGGAGTACTGGCACATCGGCGCGATCACGATGCGGTTGGGCAGGCGCAGCGCGTCGAGGGCCCAGGGTTCGAAGAGGCGGCTCATTGTCGAGATTCCTTGCGGGTCGAATCCGTGCAAGGCTAACCGACCGGCGATGCCTTCAGCGGCCCCGCTGCGCGATGATGTCGGTCAGCATCCGCGGATCGAAGGGCTTGGTCAGGTGCAGGTCGAACCCGGCCTCGGTCGCCTTTTGCCGGTCCTGCTCCTGGCCCCAGCCCGTGGCCGCGATGATCAGCGGCCGCGCGCCCCAGGGTTGGGCGCGCACGCGCTGCGCCACCTCATAGCCGTTCAGGCCGGGCATGCCGATGTCCAGCACCAGCACGTCGGGCTTGTGCCGCAGCGCCATCTCGGCGGCCTCGGTGCCGTCGTGGGCGGTGTGCACGGTGTGGCCAGACATGCGCAGCAACTCGGCCATCAGGTCCGACGCGTCGCGGTTGTCGTCGGCCAGCAGCACCAGGCGTGCCGTGGCGGCTGCGGGCTCCGGCTCGGCCGTGCCGGCTTCGCCCGGCTGGCTGGCCGCGAAGCTCGCGCCCGGGATCTTCACGACGAAGCGGCTGCCCTTGCCCACGCCCTCGCTGGACGCGGACACGGCGCCGCCATGCAGTTCGACCAGGCCCTTCACCAGCGCCAGGCCGATGCCCAGGCCGCCTTCGGACCGCTCCAGCGCCGCCTTCTCCTGGGCGAACATGACGAACATGGTCTTCAGCGCGCTGTCCGTCAGGCCGATGCCGTTGTCCGTGACGGTGAACTGCACCTTGCCATCGACTGCTTCGACATGGAGGCGTATGAGGCCGCCGGGGTCGGTGTACTTCGTGGCGTTGTTCAGCAGGTTCGACAGCACTTGCGTGATGCGCACCGGGTCCACCAGCAGCTGTGCCGAGCGGTCGGCCACGTCGACCGTGAGCCTGTGGACCTTGGCGTCCGCCAGCGGCCGCGCGGCTTCCACGGCGGCGTCCACCACGGAGCCGACTTCGACCAGCTCCTTCCTGAGCAGCAGGCGGCGCTGAGTGATGCGCGCGATGTCGATCAGGTCGTCCAGCAGGCGCGACATGTGGCCCACCTGGCGGCCGATCACGTCCGTGACGCGGTTGCGCGTTTCGTCGCTCACACCCGGTGTGGCCAGGATGTGGGCCGCGCTGCGCAGGGGCGCCAGCGGGTTGCGCAGCTCGTGCGCCAGCGTCGCGAGGAATTCGTCCTTCTGTTGGTCGGCTTCGCGCAGCGCCTGCTGCGCGCGGTGTTGCTCGGTGACGTCGTGGCCCTGGATGAAGATGCCCTGCACCCGGCCGGACGCATCCCGCAGCGGCTGGTACATGAAGTCCACGTACGCCTCGTGGCGCGGTGCGCCGGGGCCCTTGCTGATCGTGATCGGGAAGGAGCGCCCCACGAACGGCACGCCGCTTTTGTACACGCCGTCGAGCCAGTCGATGAACCCTTGTTCCCGCACCTCCGGCAGCGCCTCGGCCAGCGTTCTGCCGACCAGCGTGCGGTTGCCGGTGATGGAGTAGTACGCCTCGTTGGCCATCTCGAAGACATGGTCCGGCCCGCGCACCACTGCGGCGAAGCCGGGCGCCTGGTCGAACAGCGCCTGCAGCCATTCCTCCCGCGCGCGCAGGTGCCGTTCCGCCTGCACCATGCGTGTCGTCTCGGTGCAGGCGCAGTACATGCCGGCGATGCGTCCGCTCTCGTCGAGCACAGGCGACCACGAGAACGTGAACCAGGTGTCCTCTTCGTAGCCGTGCCTGCTCATGCGCAGCGGCAGGTTCTCCATGTAGAAGGCCTCGCCGCCCATCGCGCGCCGCGCCAGCGGCCGCAGGTCCTCGCTGATCTCGTGCCAGATCTCCAGGAAGGGCTTGCCCAGCCCATCCGGGTGCTTCGCGCCCATGATCTCGGCATAGGCGTCGTTGTAGAGGGTATTGAGGTCCGGGCCCCAGCCCACGAACATGGGAAAGGCCGACCCGAGCATCAGGTTGACGATGGAGCGCAGCGATTGCGGCCACTCTTCCGGCGGCCCCAGCGGGGTGCCGGCCCACTGCTTCTCGCGCATCAGCCGGGCCATCGAACTGTGGCCGTTCAGGAATGCGAGTTCGGGCTTCAGCGGCATCCGGATGAGTCTACCGGTTTCAGTCAGCTCAGCAGCAGGGGGCCGGGCCGCTCGCACGTCATCAGCAGCGCCGGGCCATCGGGCGTCGTCACTTCACGGATGGGCTGGAATCCCGCCTTCTGGTAGCACCGGATCGCGCGCGCGTTGCGCGGGTCGGGGTCGGTCTGGATGCGCGTGACCTGCGCGTCGCTGAAGAGCATTTTTACGAACGCTTTCACCATCCCGGTGCCCAGCCCGCGGCCCAGGTCGGCGGGGTGCGCGATCGACTGGTCGATGCCGCGCACGCCGGGGTCGGTCTCTTCCTCCCACCAGCCACCGCCCGAGCCCATGGCCACGTACGACTGGATGTAGCCCAGCCGCCGGCCGCCCACCCAGGCGATGTAGGGCTGCACTTTCGTGGTGTCCGCGATCAGTGCGCCATACTCGGCCTGAATGGCATGCAGCGGCCCGGGCTCGCCCCACCATTCGGCCCAGTGGGGCCGCGACATCCACTCGTGCAGCAACGTGAGGTCGGCTGTCGTGAGCGGCGTGAAAGAGAAATCCGGCTGCATGGCTAAACTCTAACCCTCCCCATGGCTGAAACCACCATCGTCACGGAGCAGTACAAGCTGTTCCCCTCACCGCGCAACCGGCATCGCGAGGTGTTCCTGCACGAGGTGTTCGTGCCGCATCCGTACGCAATCATCGACTTGCCGGGTTTTCGCCTGCAAGGCAAGTGCAGCCTCTTCGCGGCCTACCGGCTCGCCGACGGCAAGCATGGGCAGCTGGTGACGTTCGAGCTGGAAGTGGACGTGTCGACGTTCAACGCCAAGTTCACGCCCGACTGACGGCCGGGCTGCGCACGCGGTCGAGCTGTGGTGTTTGACTTGTGCGCCGAAACGCGACTTAATTTCATTCCCGCGCCGCCGGCGCCGGGAAAGAAAGCGGGGTCACCATGAAGCCAGGTTTCGTTCCGGGCATCGTCGCGTTCGCAGCGATCAGTGCCTGCCTTCCCTCCTCGGCGCATGACGCCGGGGCCGACGCCCAGGCATTGGGCAAAGTGAACTTCGAAGTGAGCTGCAACGCCGCCGCGCAGCGGGAATTCAATCTCGCGATGGCGTTGTTCCACTCCTTCGCATGGGAGCAGATCAAGGCGCCGCTCGACAGGGTGCTGGAGGCGGACCCGAAGTGCGGCATGGCGCACTGGGCCCGCGCGCTGGCTTCGCTGGACAACCCGTTCGTGTGGCCGGGCAACGTGTCGGCGGCAACGCTCGCCCAGGGCGCGGCGCTGATGGAGCAGGCGCGCAAGACCGGGCTGTCCACCCAGCGCGAGAAGGACTATGTCGATGCGCTGGCGGTGTTCTTCCAGGACACGGACAAGCTCAACCACCGCACCCGCGCGAAGGCGATGGAGACGGCCCTCGGGGCGGTCGCCGCCAAGTACCCGCGAGACACCGAAGCCACGATCATCTACAGCCTCGTGCTGTCCGCCAACTTCGATCCGGCCGACAAGCAGTACGGCAACCAGCTGCGCGCGGCGAAGCTGCTGGAGCCGGTTTTCGCCAGCCAGCCGGAGCATCCGGGCGCGGCGCACTACCTGATCCACAGCTACGACTATCCGCCGCTGGCGGGGCAGGGGCTGCCGGCGGCGCGCCGCTACAGCAAGATCGCGCCGGCGGCGCCGCACGCCCAGCACATGCCGTCGCACATCTTCACGCGCGTGGGTGCATGGAGCGATTCCGTCGCGGCCAACACCGCATCGGCTTCGTCCGACAAGGCCAGCGGAGGGAACGCGCTGCACGCGCACGACTACATGGTCTATGCCCACCTGCAGATGGGACAGGACAAGGCCGCCAGGGCAGTGAGCGACAAGACCGCGGCGTTCGACAAGCGGCCCGACGTCTTCGCCGCCGCCTATGCCTTCGCGGCAGTGCCGGCACGCGTCGCGCTCGAGCGCGGTAACTGGGCGGAGGCGGCCAAGCTGCCGCTCACGCCCGCGCCGGGTGCTTATCCGTGGGCGAAGTATCCGCAGGCCGAAGCCGCCAATGCCTATGCGCGAGCCCTGGGCGCCGCTGCGTTGCGCGATGCGCCCGCAGTCGAGGCCGAGCTGGCCCGCCTGCAGGCCCTGCGTGCCCGCGCCGAGGAGCTCAAGCTCGGCTACTGGGTCGAGCAGATCGGCATCCAGGAGAGCGTGGTGCGCGGCTTCGCGGCCTTCAAGGCCGGGCAGGCCGACGCGGGTATCGCCGGCCTGCGGCAGGCCGCCGACCGGGAAGACGCGAGCGAAAAGCACGTCGTGTCGCCCGGGCCGCTGCTGCCGGCGCGCGAAATGCTTGCGACCGCGCTGCTCGAGCGCGGCGACTCCGCCGGGGCGCTTCGCGAGTTCGAGGCGGTGTTGACCAAGGAGCCCAACCGCCTGCGCGCGATGGCGGGTGCGGCGCTGGCTGCGGAGCGTGGTGGTGACGTCGCGAAGGCACGCGATTATGCGGACAAGGTCGCGAAGCAGACGGCCCAGGCGGATGCCGGCGTGCCCGGCATTCAGCTGGCGCGTGAATCGGTGACGCGATGAAGCGTTGGCGGGCGCTATTGTCGGCGTCGTTGCTGCTGCTCTCGATGGCGGCGGCGCGCGGCGTGGAGTCGGATCCGCTGCCCGTGCCCGAGAACTCGGGCCGGGCCGCTGCCGTGCGACTGTACAACGATGGCGTGGCGCTGCTGGTGGCGCGCAACTTCAATGAAGCCCAGCGGAAGTTCGAGGCGGCGCTGGCCATCGACGACAACTTGGCCGAGGCGCACAACAACCTCGCCTTCGCGCTGCGGATGCAGGGCCGGCACAACTTCGCCAAATCGCTGGCGCATTACGACCGGGCCATCGCGCTCAAGCCCACGCTGGCGCAGGCGTACATGTACCGTGGCGTGCTGTTCGTGCAGCAGGGCAACCTGCCTCGCGCCCGGGAGGACCTGGACCGGCTGCGCCGCCTCGACCCGAAGCTGGCCGCCGACCTCGAGCAGGTGGTGAACGGCTCGGGCTCCGGGACAGAGCGCAGCGGCGTCGCGGGCCAGTACGAGTAGGTTCCTATTCCGGCGGCCGCGTGGCGAGGTCAGGCCACGAGCCAGCCCGCAAACCGCGTCCATGCTTCCGTGCTCGCGATGAACAATCGCAGCGGCACCATGGTCACGATCAACAGGGCGCCCCACGCGAACGCGCGGTGCAGCCTGCGGCTGCGCACGGTGTCGATCGCGACACAGGCCAGCACCACCATGATCGCCAGCCCGAAGAACACCGGCGGCCCGCCGTCCTGGATGAAGCGCAAGGGGATGCGCGCGATGGCCGGGGTGAGCATGCCCAGGCTGGCCAGCACCATCAGGCGCTTGTGGACATCGGGCCGGCGCCGCAGCCAGAACGCGACGCCCACGAGCGCGGCGAAGACCGGCATGTCGAACAGCGGCACGGCCATGAACTCCAGCGGCGTGACGATGCCCGACGCGGGGCTCACGCCGCGGCGGCCCGCATCGATGGCGGCGGCGACGCCGACGCACAGCACCAGCACCGCCACGGCCATCCCGAACACGCCCAGGCGGCGGTGCAGGTCGGTGCGGCCCACGCCGACCAGCCACACCTGCATGAAGAACAGCACGAACCAGGCGGTCATGACGATGCCGTGAACCACCAACAGGCCCGAAAGCGGGGGTGCGCCGAAGCTGCTGCGCAGGTAGAAAGTCCGGGCGAAGCCCGCGAAGATGATCAGCGCGGCGGCCAGGGCCATCCATGCGTAGAGGCGGCTGCCGGCCCGCCTCGCCGGCGCGGCGGAACGGCCCATCCGTTCGTCGTGCAGGATGGAATTGGCGGCCATGGGGAAGGAGCGTGGGTCTGAGCAGCCAGCGTAAGCCCGCCGCCCCCCTCGCGGCCACCCCCAAAGGACCGCTTTCCTGCCCTGGATCAATGACTTCGCGCGATCAGTGCGAGATCAGGAAGCCCCACATCGCTCCGGTCGCCGAGATTGCCTGCGAAGGCGCGGCGGCCCCTGCCCGAGCCTTGGCGCCGGGCCACGAGTGGCCGCCGGTGTCCGTCACGCACAGGTGCACCGCGGCCTGGCGGCGGCAGTACGTCCACGCCTCGCAATAGGCGCCGGCCTTTTCCAGCACGAGGCGCGGCTTGTCGCTGCAACCGTTCAGTTCGGCCCACTTCACGGCCGTCGCGCGCGCGGAAGCCAAGGGTACGCGCGGGTCGTTCCTGGCATGGAACTGCAGCACAGAGACCGGCTTGTCGCCCGCGCACCGGGCCGCCGTGCTGTCGGAGCCGCCGACCGAGGCGACGCCCCGGAAGAGATGCGGCAGGTCGCAGGCCAGCCGGTAGGCCATCATGCCGCCGTCGGACACGCCGGCGGCGTAGATCCGCTCACGGTCGACGCTCACCTGCCTGAAGACGTGGGTGACGACCTGCTGGACGAAGCCTACGTCGTTGACGTTGCGCGCGCGGGCGTCACCGCAGCAGTTGCCCGCATTCCAGCTTGCGCGCTGGCCCTTGCCGGGCGCCGTCCACGCATCCGGGTAAACGGCGATGAAGCCGTGGAAATCCGATTCGCGCACCAGGCTGTCGAAGCCGTCGTCGCCCATCCGGTCCATGCCGCCCCCGTGCAGTGCCACGAGCAGCGGCGCCGGCTCGGCCGGGTCGTAACGCGCCGGCACGTGCAAGCGATAGGTGCGGGCCAGGCCGTCATGCTGGATCGAGAAGCGGTAGTCGCCGGCCCTGGTCAGCCTGCGCTCGACGTCCGTACCCGGTCTTGCGGCGGCCGTGGGTGGCGCGGCCTTGGGCTTGGGCGCCGTCCTGGCGGTGCTCTTCCTGGCAGGTTTCTTCACCGTCGTCTTCTGGACGCTCTTCTTCACGGTCTTCTGCTGCTGCCCGGTTGCCGCCACCGCCGCCGTGGTGGTGGTGGCCAGCATCGGCAAGACGGCGAGCGCGGCCGTGAGAAGGAAACGCTGCAACTTCATGGCGGATCTCCCAGACGGACGGCTTGCGGGCCGCCCTTCAGGAAATGTAGGAGGTTCGCCCGCGCCTGTGCCTCTGCTGTAAGCAAACGTTGAGGCGCCGGGCCCCGGGTTCAGGTGTTCACTGCGCCGCCGGCCAGTCGCCGAACGGGAATGGCGTCACGTCGCTGGCGAAGCTGCCGAACGACGCGATCTGGCCCATGTAGCCGCCCAGCGCGCGGGCGAACTTGCGCAAGTCGTCGTTGGGGTGGCCGTTGACGGCGGCGGCCAGCAACTGCACGAGGGACACGATGCACAGCAGCCACATCGCGATGTAGAGCGCCACCAGCAGCACCAGGGTCTGCACGGCGCGCAGCCACAGGTTGCGGGCGGCGGGAGGAGGGGAATTGAAGTCGTCCATGCGTGGTGCCTTCCGGGGTGGAGCGGCTCCATTACAACCCAGCCGGGCGCTACCATCGGCTTTTGGGAGGCGCCATGCCAGAGCACGAGAACGACAACGCCGGCCGGTTCGTGGCCCTGTACTGGGATTTCGAGAACCTGCACGCGAGCCTGTGCGAGGAGAAGGACCCGGGCTCCTATGCCCGCCCGGACAATCGCTTCAAGCCGCAGGAACCGCTGGTGGACATCCAGGCCATCGTGGACATGGCCGCGTCCTTCGGGCCGGTCGCGATCAACCGGGCTTTCTGCAACTGGCAGTTCTTCGGCCGCTACCGCGACGTGCTGCTGCAGAACGCGGTGGAGCTGGTGCAGCTGTTCCCGCCGGGCGCCACCGCCAAGAACGGGGCGGACATCCGGCTGTGCCTGGACGCCGCCGAGGACATGGCCCGCTTTCCCCACATCGCGACCATGATCGTCGTGGCCGGCGACAGCGACTTCATGCCGCTGGCGCAGAAGATCAAGGCGGCCGGCCGCACGCTCGTCGGCGTGGGCACGCGGCAAGCCACCAACCGCCACTGGGCGAAGAGCTGCCACGAGTTCCGCCATTACGAGGACATCGTGGGGCCGGCGGCGCCGCCGGCAACCAGCTCCCGTTAGCGGCCGCGCGGGCTGCTCATCGCCGCCAGCGCTGCACCAGGGCCTCGACCAGCCCGATCGTCCAGCACACGGGGCAGCCCCGCATGGCGACCAGCGCCAGCCCGCCGGCCAGCAGCGCCCACAATGGATGCGTGTGCTGCTGGCTCACGGCCGCATACAACAGCGCGAAGGCCATCGCGCCCCGGATCAGGTGGCCGGCCACCGTCCGGCTGGCGAACGCGCTGTTCGCGCTCTTGCGCATCATCCCGATCATGTCGCACCCGCCTTTCCCGCCCCATCGGGCTGCAGGTACTCGCGCACCAGCGCGCGGGCGCGGTGGATGCGGCTTTTCGCGGCCTCCCGGGTGATGTCCAGGCGGGCCGCCACTTCGGTGATCGTCAATTGCTCCATGTCGCGCAGCAGGATCACCTCCCGGTGGATCTCCGGCAGGGATTCGAGCGCACGGACCAGGTCGATGCGCAGGTCGTCCTGCGGCATGCGGGAAAAATACGCGGCCTCGTCCTTGTCCGTCAGTTGTTCGGTGCGACGCATCAGCATCAGCGCGGGCAGCATGCACAGGCGCGCCACGATCCGGAACACCCAGGCGGCCAGCGCCTGGGCGTCACGGACATTGCCCACCCGCCGGTAGATGACGATCAGCGCCTCCTGCACCACGTCCTCGATGGCCGAGGTGCGGTGGCACTGGTGCCGGGCATAGCGGCGGATGTCCGGCTGCAGCTCGCGCAGCAGCCGTTCCAGCGCCAGCGGGTCACCGGCCTGGGCCGCACGGAAGACCGACCGGTCGAGCGCCATCATCGGGGCGGGCCCCCCAGGGGTTTGCGGCCCACCATGGCGCATGCGGGGCAAAAGCCCACCATGCCGGTGAGGGCCGCCATCACGCCGGCGCCCGCCAGCAGCAAGCCCAGCGGCGTCATGCCCGCGAACACCAATGCCCCAGTCACCATCATTCCTCCGGCCAAGAGGCGCACCACGCGCTCCCTGGGCCCCACGTTCTTGCGATAGAACATTGTTTCACCTCCGCCGCCCGGCAAACGGGGCGGCCAAGGTAAGGAGGGGCGGGATCGGCAAAAGGATTCATCGGCGGGGAAAATGGTCCGGCCACTCGCGGTCGCACCCTTGATGCAGCGCATTGTCGTCTTCGCGGCGCGGGCTAGCATCGAGGCATGACCAAGCGCTCACTGTTGCTTGTTCGTTGCCTTGCGGTGACCTTCCTGGCCGCGACGGCCGTTCCGGGCATGGCCCAGCCGGGGCTGCAACCGCCGCCGACGCGCGGCCAGCTGCTGTACGCCACCCATTGCATCGAGTGCCACAACTCTCAGATCCACTGGCGCGCCCGCCAGCAGGCGCGCGACTGGAATGCCCTTCGCGTGGAGGTGCACCGCTGGCAGGCCGCGGCCTCGCTCGGCTGGAGCGACGCCGACATCGACGAAGTCACCCGGCACCTGAACGACACGATCTACCAGTTTCCCCCGTCCCAGCCGCGGGCCCGCGCAGGTGTTACTGTGGCGTTCCCATCCCCCAGGAGCCTGCATGCCGCGTCCCGTCCTTGACGAAGCCCGCATCCACCCCGCGGTCCGCGCCAAGGTCGCGGGCTGGCAGCACGCCATCGTCGACGAGGTGAGGGCCGCGGTGCAGGCCAACGACGTGGTCGTGGTCGGCATGGGCATCAACCCGTTCCCGGGCAAGGCGCGCAAGGCGCTCGATGCGGCGGGGCAGCCGTACAAGTACCTCGGCTATGGCAGCTACCTGGGCATGTGGCGGCCGCGGGGCGCCTTGAAGATGTGGACCGGCTGGCCGACCTTTCCCATGGTGTTCGTCAAGGGCACGCTGGTCGGCGGCTACAGCGACCTCAAGGCGCTGATCGACCGCGGCGAACTCGCAAGGATGCTGGCAGGCTGAGCGGCAGCGGCGAGGAATTGCGCGCCCGCCGACCGCGACGCGTCAAAGTCCTACACTGGCGGACCCAGCCCAGCAGTAGATTCCGTCCATGCCCCCGTTCCTCACCCGCGCCAGCGCGCAAGCGGCCGACGCCGCGCGCCGCCTTTGGGCGGTGGCACGGCGCTATCCGGTGCGCGCCTCGCTGGTGCTGCCCGGCCTGCTGCTGCTGTACGTGCTGGCCGTGCTGCCGTTCACGCCCAGCATCTCGGACCTGCGCAAGGCCAAGTCCGAATTTCCTTCCGTGGTGATGTCGCAGGACGGCATCGTGCTGGCGGAGTTCAGGCGACTGAACCGCCAGTGGGTTCCGCTGTCGCGGATCTCGCCGCATGTGATCAACGGGCTGATCGCCACCGAAGACCACCGGTTCTACAGCCACCACGGCATCGACGTGCGGCGCACCGCGTCCGCCGTCCTCAGCACGCTGCGCGGCAACACGCAGGGCGGCTCCACGCTCACACAGCAGCTTGCGCGCAACCTGTACCCCGAGGAGATCGGCCGCTCCATCAGCGTGCACCGCAAGGTCAAGGAGGCGCTGACGGCGCTCAAGATCGAGGCGGTGTACTCCAAGGACGAGATCCTCGAGACCTACCTCAACACGGTGCCTTTCCTCTACAACGCGTTCGGCATCGAGATGGCCGCGCGCACGTATTTCGACAAGTCCGCCAGCCAGTTGAGCGTGCTCGAGTCGGCGACGCTGGTGGGCATGCTCAAGGGCACGAGCTACTACAACCCGGTGCTCAACCCGGAGCGCGCGCGCGACCGGCGCAACCTGGTGCTGGCGCAGATGGTCAAGCACGGCAAGCTGGAGGCCAAGCGCGCCGAGAGCCTCGCGAAGGCGCCGCTGCGGCTCGATTTCGAGCGGCAGGACCAGGCCCCCGGCCCGGCGGCGCACGTGGCGCAATGGGTGCGCAAGTGGCTGATCGCATGGGCCGATGCGCGCGGCCTCAACATCTACGCCGACGGGCTGGTCGTGCGCACCACGCTCAACTCGAAATTGCAGAAGGCCGCGAACCAGGCCTTGGCCAGGCAACTCGATGCGCTGCAGCCGCTGGCCGACCGCCGGCGCAAGAAGGGCGAGGACGCGGTGCCGCTGCAGGCGGGCTTCATGGCGCTGGACCCGCGCAACGGCCACATCCTGGCCTGGGTGGGCAGCCGGGATTTCGCGGCGGAGCAGTTCGACCACGTCAACCAGGCGCGCCGCCAGCCCGGCTCCACCTTCAAGCCCTTCGTCTATGGCGCCGCCTTCGAGATGGGCATGAGCCCGCAGGACATGCTGATGGACGAGCCGCTCGCCATCCCCATCCCCGGCAGCGGCATCTGGAGTCCTTCGGATGGCACGCCGCCCTCCGGGTTGCCGATGTCGCTGCGCGACGGGCTGGTGCATTCGAAGAACACCATCACGGCGCAGCTGATCATGCAGGTGGGTCCGCGGCGCGCGGCCGACCTGGCGCGGGCCCTGGGCGTGCGGCTCAGCAAGCTCGACGAGGTGCCCTCGCTCGCGCTGGGCACCAGCCCCGTGACGCTGCGCGAAATGGTGGCCGCGTATGGCTCGATCGCGAACGGCGGACGCTACATCGAGCCGGCGATGGTGTCGCAGGTGGAGGACCGGCGCGGCACCGTGCTGCAGGCCTTCCAGTGGACGCAGCCGGAGCAGGCGATGTCGTACCGCCAGTCGCTGGAGCTGGTGAACGTGATGCGCGGCGTGGTGGATGAAGGCACTGGCGCGGCCATCCGCGCGCGGCTGGGCATGCAGCCCGACCTGGCCGGCAAGACCGGCACGACGCAGGACAACACCGACGGCTGGTTCATGCTGATGCACCCGCAGCTGGTGGCGGGCGCGCGCGTGGGCTTCAACGACAACCGCATGACCATGG
The DNA here is from genome assembly GCA_030695945.1 of Ramlibacter sp. Lineage (GTDB taxonomy): Bacteria > Pseudomonadota > Gammaproteobacteria > Burkholderiales > Burkholderiaceae_C > Ramlibacter. Next base: position 2,116 of record JAUYOG010000032.1, on the reverse strand, counting down.
GCGACAGCTGGGGCCCGGGCGCGCGCAGCGCGCTGCCGATCGTGAGCGACGTGTTCCAGCAGGCGCTGCGCGGCAAGTTGATCGACGCGAGGGCCGAGTTCGACATCCCGCGCCCGCGGCCCAAGCCGCCCGAGCCGGAGTTCCCCATCATCGGGCAGCCCGATGTGGTGGACGGCATCACGAACTTCCTGAACCGGCTGTTCAGGGGGCTGCGCTAGCGGGTGGTTGCGGCTCGGGCGCGCGCAGCCGCTGGAGCATCGCGTTCGCCATGGCGGGCGTGATCTGGTGCCCGGCGAAGGCGAGCACGTCCGTCGTGACGTCCGCGCCCAGCGCGGACAGGCGCTCGGCGGCGTCCACCGCGTAGCGGGACGGGATCACGGCGTCGTCCTGGCCGTGGACGAAATGCACGGTGCACCGCGGGGCGGCGTCCGGCAGGGTCGCGAAGCGGCCGGCGATCGAGACGACGCGGCCGGCCAGCGCCTTGCCCATCCGGGCCGACTCGAGCGACATGATCGCGCCTTGCGAGAAGCCGACCAGCGTCGTGCCCGCGGTATCCACCTCGAAACGGCGTTGCCATTCCCGGACCGTCCGTTCGAACAGCGGCATCGCCGCGGCGACGCGCTCGCCGCGGTTCTCGTCGGTCACGCCGCGCACGGAGAACCACTGCCGCCCCGCGCCCAGGTCGGACTCGAACGGCGAAGGCACGCTGACCACGGCGGCCTGCGCAAACGCTTCGGCAAGCCGCTGCCCGAGCGGCACGAGGCCGGCCGCGGATGCGCCCACCCCGTGGAACAGCAGGAACAGCTGCGAAGCCGCCGCCGGCGCCTGGACCAGGATCGGTTCGCTCACGCCTGCGCTCCTTGCGCTTCGCCGAAGAGGTAGGAATCCATGGCCAGCATGCCGTACGTCATGCCGCCGTCCAGGACCCGCACGGGCGCATCGGGCGCCGACGCCCCGAAAGCGAACGGCAGCGGCAGGTAGTGATCGGGCGTCGGGTGCGCGCGTTGGGCATGCGGGGCCACGGCAAGGTAGTCGACCAGCCCGGCCTCGTCGTGGCGCTGCAGCGCGGCCCGGGCCCATCCGACGAACTCGGCGGCGTAGGACGCGCCGGCAGCGCCGATGTCCTGCCGGAACTCGTACAGGTTGTGGGTGATGCTGCCCGAGCCGAGCAGCAGCACGCCTTCATCGGCCAGCGGCGCCAGCGCGCGGCCCAGGCGCACGGCGCCCGCCGCATCCAGGTCGCGGGACATCGACACCTGCAGCACGGGCACGTCGGCGTTGGGAAAGAGATGGCGCACCGGCACCCAAGCACCGTGGTCGAGACCGCGCTGCGGGTCCTCGCTGGCATCCCAGCCGGCGGCCTTGAGCAGCTCGATCGCGCGCGCCGCCACCTCGGGGCTGCCGGGGGCTGGGTACTGGATGCGGTAGAGCTCGGCGGGAAAGCCGCCGAAGTCGTGCACCGTCTCGGGCGTGGCGGTGGAGCTCACGCGCACGCCGGGCGTCATCCAGTGCGGCGAGAACACCAGCACCGCCTTCGGCCGGGGCAATTCACGGCCGAGCTGGCGCAGCAAGGGGCCGGCCTGCGCCGGTTCGATGGCGAAGGTGGGCGCGCCGTGGGAGACGAAGAGGGAGGGCATGCGGTTCATGGCAGGTTCTTTCGTTGAACCTGATTGTGCGGGGCGGGGGTGGGGGCATCGAGACGCGCAATTCGCACGCAGCGTTCCAATTTTTTGACGAAAAGCGGGCCAAGCCGCCTAGTTTGGTGTTCCGCAAGTTCGAAGGCACCGTATCGGTGTGGATTGCCATAGTGCGCTCCTGGGGCTCACGGCAAAGCTGTGCGTGGGCGGGCTGCGGCGCGATGGCTACGGCGTTCGGCAGCGGCGCTTCGCACCTTCGCCGAATCCCCTGCGCCGGGCGACCCCGCGACCCGCGCGAAACAACTCGCCTGCGCTGCGCTCCGGCTCAAACAAGTTTCGCGAGCATGAGACGTACGCCCGGCTCGATTCGCGTGCTGCGCCCGCTCTCGTAGCCGTGCTGGGTCGCGGGGTCACCCGCCGCAGGCGCCTGGGCTTTATTCGCGCCGCAGCCCGCCCACGCACAGCTTTGCAGCCACCAT
>JAUYOG010000030.1 GCA_030695945.1 Ramlibacter sp. | reverse complement strand
AAGCGAAGCTCATGCGCATTGGCGTCGGAGGGATCACGCTGACGAAGGTCAAGGGCTTCGGCGAGTACAAGAACTTTTTTACCAGCGACTTGCTCAGCGATCACACCAAGATCGAGATCTTCACGGAGGAATCGAAAGTGGCGCCGCTCCTCGAGGCCCTGTTGGAGGTCGGACGTTCCGATATCCCCGGCTCGGGAGTCGTGGCGGTAATCCCCGTGGACAGATTCCTCCATCTTCGCTCCGGGACCGAGGACTTGCCTGTCCCGGCAACGTGAAAGTTCCGCCAACCGGTGCACGCAAAGGGGTTCGCCCCTCCCCGCGACGGCCCCAGTCTCCAAGGAGAATGACATGAAATGCGATTTGAAAATGATGGTGAAGATGGCTGTCTGGTTAGGCGTTGGTCTGGCGGTCGCCTACTTCGCACTGCCCGCGGCCCAGGTGCTCATTCTGGCCAGCGCCCCCTTCTTGGTAGCGCTCATCTGTCCCTTGGCGATGTTCTTCATGATGAAGGGCATGAGCGGCAACAAGCCGGATGAGAGCGCAAAGCCCGGCGAAAGCAAGGCGAAATCCGGAGTCCGCGAGGCCGATCCGGACAAGGCTTAGCGAGCAAGGCCCGAACTCCGCGCTCACTGGCGGGCGGCCGCACATTCCACCCACCAACCCTGTGGATCCAGCGAGGTCTTCAAATGTCACACACGGCAATACCTCCAGACCCTGCCCGTCGCGTGTGGCTCACGGCAGCTACTGTGGCTGGCGGCGCGGGCATCGTCGCAACGAGCGTGCCCTTTGTGGTCTCCATGGCTCCCAGTGAACGAGCGCGCGCACTCGGCGCCCCTGTAGAGGTCGACGTTGGGCCCATCAAGCCAGGCGAGCTGCGGACCGTGGAGTGGCGCGGCAAACCGGTGTGGGTGCTGCGCCGCACCACGGACATGCTCGGGTCCTTGCGCAGCCACGACGACTTGCTCAGCGACCCGCATTCGAAGCGTCGGGGGCAGCAGCCCGACTACGCCCGCAACGACCTGCGCTCGGTCAAGCCGGACATCACCGTGCTGGTGGCGATTTGCACCCACCTGGGTTGCATTCCGACCTTCAGGCCAGAGCCGGGCGCCGCCGACATCGGCGCGTCATGGCCGGGCGGCTTCTATTGCCCGTGCCATGGATCGAAGTTCGATCTTGCCGGCCGGGTTTTCAAGAACGTGCCCGCTCCCAGCAATCTTGAGGTGCCGCCGCACCACTACACCGGCGAGTCGACGCTGCTCATCGGCGTGGGACCTGGGGCCTGATCCCCAACCAGGAGGCGCCAATCCGTTCATGCACTGTCCCAGCAAGCAAGAAGGATAGCCATGCTCCACAGACAACGGCCTCTCCATGCCTGGATGCTCGCATTGACACTTGGCGTCCTCGCGGCGTCCCCGGTTCGCGCCGATTTGCCCGTGACCCTGACCCACGTCCACGGCTTGTCCTACAGCGCTGACGGCAAGCAGCTTCTGATCCTCAGTCACAACGCCCTGTCCGTGTACGCGGATGGGCGTTGGTCCAAGGCCGCAGGGCCGGCGCACGACTACATGGGCTACTCCGTCACGCGCGATGCGTTGTACAGCAGCGGGCACCCGGCACCGGGCTCCGGACTGACCGACCCCTTAGGCCTGATCAAGAGCCGCGACGGCGGCCAGACCTGGCAGCAGCTCGGGCTGGCGGGCGAATCGGACTTCCATATGCTGGCGACCAGCTACGCGACCAACGCGGTGTACCTGCTCAACCCCCAGCCGAACTCCCGCATGAAGCAGGCCGGCATCTACTACACGCTAAACGACGGCCTGAAGTGGACACGTTGCGCCGCCAAGGGGCTGGATCTGGATCCCCAGCTCCACGGCCTGGCCGTGCATCCCACCGACGCTGCATTCGTCGCCGCCGGCACGGACGACGGGCTCTATCTGTCCGGGGATTCGGCCGAGAGCTTCGAGCGGCTGGTTGGTGGCAAGCGTGTACTTGCCCAAAACTTCGACCTGGACGGACAGCATCTGTGGTTCAGTACCTATGCAGGCAAGGCGGCGCTGGCGAGGATCGCATTGAAGGCCGGGGCCAAGGCCGAAGATATCCCGATCCCGGCACTGAAGGAGGATGCCGTGGCGTACATCGCGCAGAACCCTGTCCGGCGGGCCGAGATCGCCATCGCGACCTTCAAGCGAAGCGTGTTTCTCAGCAAGGACCAGGGGCGGACCTGGACGCAGATCGCGAAGGAGGATACGTCCCATGAATGACCTAAAGGCCAAATCGGACGTCTTCCGCATAAAAGGGTCGTATCCTGATCCTCAAGCGCGTCGTCGCGTCCAGCTCTTCAAGAACGTGCCCGCTCCGAGTAACCTCGAGGGGCTGCCGCACCGCTACGCCGGCACCCCGAGCCTGTTCATCGGCGAAGACCCCGAGTCCTGATCAAGGAGATTGCAAATGGTTGTCACCAGCTTAAGCCGCATTGCTCTTCTGGCGATCGCCGGGGGTTTTTCGTTTATCGCCCCGTCTCATGGGGCCGGAGACGTCGAGCGCGGCGCGCAGGCAGCGCGTACCTGCATGGCCTGTCATTCGTTCGCGCCAGGGCGCCACCTGACCGGCCCTAGCCTTGCCGGGGTGTGGGGCCGTCGGGCAGGCTCCGCCGCCGGGTTCGGCCGCTATTCGGACGCCCTGAAGCGCTCGGAACTCGCCTGGAACGAGAAAACCCTCGATGCGTGGCTGCGGAATCCGGCCGCGTTGATTCCGGGCAACGCCATGCTCTTCGACGGCATCCCGGACGCGGGCACGCGCAACGATCTGGTGGCCTATCTCCAGGCCGTGTCCGGAGGTCGGGTTGTGCCGCCGGCCCCCGGGTTGCCTAACCTCAAACGCGTCGACGCGTCCAGCCAGGTGAGCGCGATCCGCTACTGCGGCGATGCCTACCGTGTTCTCACCGGCGACGGCAAGACCCGCATCTGGTGGGAATTCAATTTGCGGTTCAAGACGGATGGCAGCCCCGAGGGCCCGCCAGCCGGCAAGCCGGTCATTGTCGGCACCGGCATGCAGGGAGACCGCGCCGCCGTTGTCTTTGCACGCCCGGAGGAGATCTCGACGTTCATTCGAAGGGAGTGCCCGTGAAAGACAGAACGACGGGCCGCCCGGAAGCCGCCGCCATAGACTCCACCCGCGCCGTGCAGGCAAAGACGGCGCAGCCGCGCGCCGCGGCAGGCAGAAGGGCTTTGATCGTGCTGGCCGCCGTGGCGGCCTTCCTCGGTGCCGTTCCAGTGCTGCGCCTGATGCGTGGTGCACAGCCCGCCGGTACCGATCTCGTCCTCCATGCGCGCCCGAGGGAGGTGGCGAATTTGCGGTTCTCAGACGGCGCGGGCAAGCCGACGAGCCTGGCCGCCTTCCGCGGCAGGGTCGTGCTGCTCAACGTGTGGGCCACCTGGTGCTTGCCGTGCCGCGAAGAAATGCCGACCCTGGATCGCTTGCAGGCCACGCTGGGCGGTCCTGGCTTCGAAGTCGTCGCACTCTCGATCGATCACGCCGGTCTGCCGGTTGTGCGGGACTTCTTCAATCGCACGCGCATCAAGCACCTGCAGCCGTACCTGGACACGTTTGGCGACGCACAGTCGAGTCTTGCCGTGACCGGTGTGCCGCTGACGCTGCTCATCAACCGGGAGGGCCGCGAGATCGGCCGCAAGCTCGGTCCGGCCACGTGGGACAACCCGCGGATGGTCCAGCTGATACGCAGCCAAATGACTCCTGATTCGGCACTATCACCACCCGTACGAAAGTAGGCCATGGTCCTGAGAGCATTTCTGGTCGTCGCGCTCGCCTTGCTCGTGGCCGCCTGCGGCGAGCGCACGGGCGGCCCAACGTCGCCGTTCAAGTCGACCGACATTTCGAGCGTCGACTGGGGGCGCGAATTTCACCTGACCGACCACAACGGCCAGCCGAGGAGCCTCGCCGACTTCAGAGGCAAGGTGGTGATGCTGTTTTTCGGCTTCACGCACTGCCCGGACGTGTGCCCGACGACCATGGCCGACATGGCGCGCGTGGTCGACAAGCTGGGCCCCGACGGCCAGCGCGTGCAAGGCCTGTTCGTCACCGTCGATCCCGAGCGCGACACGCCGCGGGTGCTGGCGAAATACCTGGCAGCCTTCCACCCAAGTTTTCTTGGCCTGTACGGCGACCAAGGCGCGACCGCGGCGCTGGCCAAGGAGTTCAAGATCTTCTATGCCGCACAACCGGCCGACTCACACGAGCACTACATGGTTGCCCACAGCAACGCCATCTTCGTCTTCGACCCCCGCGGTCGATTGCGCCTGCTCATGGGCGCGGACAGGACCATCGACGCGATGGCGGCCGACATTGCGCTGCTGCTCAAGACATGACGAACGGACCGACGGCCACCACTTTTCCATCAACAACAAGGATCGACATGCGTTTCAACAACTACCCCTTTCACGCCTTTCTGCTCGCACTGATGCTCGGTGCCGCGACAACGGCGCCGGTTCACGCCGGTGAGCCTGTCACACTGATGCATGTCCACGGCCTGTCCTTCAGTGCCGACGGCAGGCAGCTCCAGATCCCGAGCCACCATGGCCTGGCCGTCTTCGAGAACGGACGCTGGTCCAAGGCCACCGGGCCGGCGCACGACTACATGGGCTACTCCGCCACCCGCGACGCGCTGTACAGCAGCGGGCACCCGGCACCGGGTTCCGGACTGACCAACCCTTTCGGCCTGATCAAGAGCCGAGATGGCGGCAAGACGTGGCAGAAGCTGGGGCTCGAACGCGAGTCGGACTTCCACACGTTGGCCACGAGCTACGGCACCAACGCGGTGTACGTGGTCAACCACGCCCCGAACTCCCGCATGAGTCAGGCCGGCATCTACTACACACTAAACGACGGCCTGAAGTGGACGCGCGCCGCCGCCAAGGGGCTGGGTCCCAAGCTCAACAGCCTGGCCGTGCATCCCACCGACGCCAAAGTCGTCGCTGCCGGCATGGACGATGGGCTGTATCTGTCCCGCAACTCGGCAGAGAGCTTTGAGCGGCTGGCCGGCGGCCAGCGCGTGCTCGCCGAGGCCTTCGACCTCGATGGGCAGCATCTGTGGTTCAGCACCTATGCGGGCAAGGCGGCATTGGCGCGGATCGCCTTGAAGGCCGGCTCCAAGGCCGAGGAGCTGCCGATCCCGGCCCTGACCGAGGATGCGGTGGCGTACATCGCGCAGAATCCCGTGCAACGTAGCGAGATCGCGATCGCCACCTTCAAGCGAAACGTTTTTCTGAGCAAGGACCAGGGGCGTAGCTGGACGCAGATCGCTAAGGAGGGAACGACCCATGAGTGACTCAATGAATGGCAACGCACTCAAGATCGTTGTGATCGTGCTCGCAGTCATTGGTGGCATTGCGATCCTGGGCACCATCAGCATGGCGGCGATGCATGTCGGAATGATGGGTCGCTGGAGCTGCTGACTGGTCCCATTCCTCACACCCAAACCAGATGGAGATCCATCGCATGAACCAGCAAAGACGCCACGTTCTGATCCGCTCTGCCGCCACTGCGACCGTCGCCGCGCTCGGCCTGCCGGCGTTGAGCACAAGGGCCGGAAGCGAGGAGCGCGCCGCTGCCGACTTCGATGTCCACATCGAACTGCATGCGGTGCAGGATAGCGTCGCCATCCGTCCGGGTGCGCAGACGCGGGTGTGGCGCTACCAGGGCAAGCTGCTGCGCGGCGATGCGAGCGCGCTCGACGCGTGGGCCGGCAACTACCTGGGGCCCATCATCCGGGTGCGCCGGGGTCAGCGCGTGCGCATCGACCTGATCAACGAGCTGCCGGAGTCGACCATCATTCATTGGCACGGGCAGCACCTGCCGGACGACATGGACGGCCATCCGCGGCACGCGATCGCGCCGGGCGAGCGCTACGTCTATGACTTCACAGTCGTGAACCGGGCCGGCAGCTACTGGTTCCATCCGCACCCGCACGGAAGGACTGGCAAGCAGGTCTACTTCGGCCTGGCGGGTTTGTTCCTGGTGAGCGACGACGAGGAGGCGGCCCTTGATCTGCCCACCGGCCCGCATGACCTTCCGCTGGTGATTCAGGACCGGACATTCGACAATAACAACCAGTTCGTCTACCTGTCGGAGCGCGCGGCCGGTGCGGCATCGCAAGGCCCGGAACACGGGATGATGGACCACGGCATGATGGGCGGTGCCATGGGCGGCATGGGCGGCATGGGCCAGATGATGGCCCGCATGATGGGCGTGCTCGGAGACCAGATCCTCGTCAACGGCAGGCCGGGCGCGAGCCTGAAGGTCGAGCGCCGGCCCCATCGCCTGCGGCTATTCAATGCGTCGAACACACGCATGTACAAGCTGGCGTGGCATGACCGGTCACCGCTGACGGTGATTGGGACCGATGGCGGCTTACTGGCGGTACCACTGCAACGCGACTACGTCATGCTCTCGCCCGCCGAGCGCATCGACCTGTGGGTAGACTTCGGTCGCTGGCCGGCAGGTACCGATCTGACGCTGCAAAGCCTGGCCTTCGAGGGCGGGACGGAGATGAGCGGCATGAGGGGCGCAGACTTATTGCCCGATGGCTCGCCGTTCACGGTGCTCGAACTGCACGTCCGGGGCGACGCCAAACGCAGTGCCACGCCGCCGCCACATCGCCTGTCCCGGCTGCAGCGCCCGCAACCACGCGCTGCCGTCAACTTCAACCGCCCCAAGGTGTTCAACCTCACCATGGGCATGATGGTCTGGGGCATCAACGGCGTGGGCTTCGACATGCTCGGCGCGAGCCCGCTTGAAACCGTCCAGCTGGGCACCCACGAGGTCTGGGAGTTCCGCAACGATGCCGCGAGCGGGATGATGGGTATGACGATGCCCCACTCGATGCATGTGCACGGCTTGCAGTTCCGGGTCATCGGGCGCTCCGTTGCCGGCGAGTTCTTGCGGCACTACGGCACGGTGAAAGCCGGCTTCGTCGACGAGGGATGGAAGGACACGGTGCTCGTGATGCCGGGCGAGCGTGTGCGCCTCCTGCTGGGCTTCGCCGACTACCCGGGGCTGTTTCCCTACCACTGCCATATGCTGGAGCACGAGGACTCCGGCTTGATGCGCAACTATCTGGTCAAGGCGTAGAGGCCATGTTCGACGCCAACCTGCACCAGCCTGCCACCCGGCAAAGAGTGCGGGCGGGTCTGTTCCCTGTGGAGACGAAATGATGAAACGCCTGTTCTTGGCAATCGTGGCGGCCGCCGTGGCTGCTGCTGCCAGTGCCGACGAAGTTGCGGTGCGCGCCACGTTGCAGCGCGCCTTCCCGCAAAGCCCGATCCAGGGCATCTCAAAGACGCCGGTTCCGGGCGTGCTCGAGGCCGCGATCGATGGCCAGGTCTTCTACATCACGGAGGACGGCCGGTACCTCCTCGGTGGCCCGCTGATCGACGCCAAGGAGAGCCGCAACCTCACCGAAACCCGGCTCCAACAGATCAATACGATTCCCTTCGACAGCCTCCCCCTCGAATGGGCCTTCAAGCGGGTCAAGGGCACCGGTGCGCGCAAGATTGCCATCTTCGAGGATCCGGACTGTCCGTACTGCAAGGCGCTGGAGCAGACGCTTGCGGGTATGGACAACCTGACGGTGTATGTCTTCCTGTATCCCATCGAGCAGATCCATCCGGACGCGGCGGCCAAGTCGAGGGCGGTCTGGTGCGCAAAGGACCGGGGCAAGGCGTGGGATGAGGTCATGCGCACCGGCCTTGCGCCCGCCAATGCGGTGGAGTGCGACAACCCGATCGCGAAGATCGTCGACTTCGCGAAGCGGCACCGGATCACCGGCACCCCAACGGCGATTCTCGCGGACGGGCGCCGGCTGGTCGGCGCCGTCCCTCGCGCCGAGTTGGAAGCGCAGTTGCAGAAGGCGGCGAAACGATGACCTCACAATCGTCGCGTTGCACCTCGGCCCGCGCCGCACGCTGCCTTCCTGGACTGCTGCTTGCCGCAGCTGCTGCGGCATATGCCCAATCCGACGCATCCGCGCCCGCTGTGTCGCCGCAACCCGGGTTCTCGGCCGCTGCGTTGGAACCGCTCGACTCGATCAGGAAGTGGCTGAGGGGCTCCGGCTCGGAGCCCGAATTGTTGCCACCGGACCAGGCGTTCCAGATCGTGGTGCGGGCGAGCGATGCGAACACGCTGGTCGCCGAATTGACGCCAGCGCCGAACTACTACCTCTACCGCGACCGTATCAGCTTCAGCGTTGTCCAACCACCGACGGTCGCCATCGCCAAGGTGACGCTGCCCAAGGGTGAGCCCAAGGCCGATCCTACATTCGGGACGGTTGAAGTGTTCCACCGCCCGTTCGAGGCAATCATCGATTTGAAGCGATCGGCTGGGCAAGAGAACCAGATCCAACTGCGCACCACGTACCAAGGCTGCAATGAACCGCTGGGCGTTTGCTACCCGCCGATCGAGAAGACGTTCACAGTGGCGCTACCCGGCACGGCCTCGCCCGCGGAACCTTCGCCGGTGCCCGTGGCCGATGCATCGAGCTTGCCGACCGGCGGCCTGTCGGACGACGGGCATGTTCGCCAGCTGTTCATGCGCGGCAGTGTTTGGGCGCTGGTCGCGGCCTTCTTCGGCTTCGGTCTGCTGCTGGCGTTCACGCCCTGCATGCTGCCGATGATCCCGATCCTGTCCGGCATCATCGCCGGACAGGGACAGCACATGACGCGGCGCCACGCCCTCGGTCTGTCGTCAGTCTACGTGCTG
>JAUYOG010000027.1 GCA_030695945.1 Ramlibacter sp. | reverse complement strand
AGAAGGAGCTGCGCATTCGTGTGGATGTGCGCTACCGCGATGACCAACTCGTTGACCGCACCGCTGATCTCGTCGGACGACTACGTTGAGATCGTCCGGCCGCTGGCCAACCGGCGGCTCGACGTCTTCTACAACCACGTCTTCCGCGATAGCCTCGAGGCCATCGAAGGGCGTTTTGTGCCGGGCGATCACGTGGATCGCTGGTGTGTGCGCCTGCAGTCGCATACCAAGACCGCCACGAAGGCCGCGCGGCTGCACCTCAAGAGCACGACGTTCTATGCCTTCCTCGCCTGGCGGCTCTATCGGCTGCTCTATGCGGCCAACGCACCGGCTTTCGAGGAATGGCTGTACCTGAGCTACAGCGAAGGGTTGTCGCAGTACCACCTGAAGAAGCTCAAGCGTTACGTGGAGGCCAACCCCTGGCTCAAGCCGCTCGTGAGCCTGACGGATGCCGAGAGCATCCTGCACTATCGCACGCCGGAGGTGGCGGGCACCTCGGAGAAGCGAGAGATCATCATCGAGCCGACCGGGATCATGACATTTAAACGCGGACGGCACCCACATGGCGTGCTGGCCGATGACGTCCTGCGCGATCCCGCGGTCAAGCTGGACTTGACGCAGATCGAGAAGATCACGCGGATCTTCCTTGAGGAAGTCGTGAGCATGCCGAAAGAGGGCGGCTATCTGCACGTCGCGGGCACCCCGCAGGACAAAGAGGACCTGTTCCATGCGCTCACCCAGCTCACCAGCTTCAACGTGGCGGAGTACCCGGCCATCGTGGACGAGGAGCGCCAGGTCGTGCTCTGGCCGCAGATGTTCCCGTTCGAACGGTTGGTCGAGATCCGCGACAAGGAGATCGGCAAAAAGGCCTTTCTCAAGGAGTTCCAGTGCCGGCCGGTGCGCGAAGTGAGCGGCTACTTCGAGGACGCGGAGATCGACGCCATCATCGATCCGAGCCTGCCGCCGCTCGTAATCGGGACGACGACCCCGGGCAAGGTCTATGTGATGGGGCTGGATCTTGGCAAGAAAACCCACCCGTCACATCTCGTGCTCTTCGAGGATACCGGCACCGAACTCGTGCAACGGCTCTCACGGTGGTTCGACCACACCGACTACACCGATCAGGTCGACGTCGTGAAGGCGTTGGACGATCTCTATACCCTGTCCGGCTTCTGCTACGACGACACGCGCTCCGAGCTCGAGGGCTTCAAGGAGCGGCAGGAACTGCCCACGTGCGCGCTCGGCGTGCCCATGACGGCGAAGGCGAAGTTCGAGTGCGCCGCGATGTTCGGCCGCCGTGTGCGGCACAAGACGATTCGCCTGCTGCCGGATCCACGGCAGCGCCGGCAGCTCTTGAGCGTCGATGACAACCTCGACGCGCCGGAGAACGCGGAAGGACACGGCGACGCCTTCTTC
>JAUYOG010000024.1 GCA_030695945.1 Ramlibacter sp. | reverse complement strand
CGAGCACGCCGCGGCACGAAGGCGTCCTGACGCCGAAAACTATGCAAAGAAGTCACCGCGCCAGGGCGGCGTTCCACATAGGCGGGACTGCGCGTTCGCCGGATTGCGCTGCGCATAGTTGCGATCTGCGCATAGAGACTGGCTGCTGCCGGTCGCCCGCGGTGTGGTTTGATTGAAAAGAGTCCACAACACTTCAGGCTCTCAAGAAACACATCCTAAGCTATTGATTTTGAATTGGTTTTTCAGGCGGGCTGCGCTTGCTCTGTAGCGACGAGCTTCATGCCCAGCTTCTGGGCGCGCTGGGACAGTTGCCGCAGGACGCGCTGGCGGTAGCGCTCCTCGTAGTAGTCTTGGCCTTGATCGGTGTATTCCTGGCCCTTGGTGAGCATCGTGTAGACCAGCCTGGCGAGCTTGTGGGCGGTGGCGGCCACCGCCTTGGGTTTGTCCATACGCGCGCGCATGCGCCTGAAGTACGCGCCCAGTGCCGACTGGCTGGCGCGCAGTCCTGCGGCGGCCAGACGCAGAGCCTGTGCGGCACGGTTGACACAACGTTTGGTCTTGCCGCTCATCACCTTGCCACCGGTGATCTTGGTACCCGGGCACAAACCCAACCAGCTCGCGAAGTGTCCGACTGTGGGAAAGCGCGACATATCGGCGCCAGTCTCCGAGATCACGGCCAACGCCGTGGTGACATCGATACCGTCGATGCGCGTCAAGTCCACGCCGCACATCTTGAACAGCTGTGTGCGCAGATCGAACTTCGGCGCATTGCGCGCCCGGCCGCGCTGCTTGCCTTTGGCTGGGTCGCCCTCATGAGCCTGCAAGCTTTGCAACTGCTGCTCGATCTCGCGGTCGCACTCGGCCAGTTGTGTGCCAACGAAGTCGAACGCTCCCAGCGCTTGCTTGAGCGCGAACAAGTGCTCGGCTCGCCAATTGCCTTGCAGACTTTTGGCGATTACGTTGTGCCATGGTTTGCTCCATCATTCAGGTTGGAATGTGGCGCCGCATCGGGTACGTCGTCTTGCTCACTCTCTCAAACGGGATATCGACTCAGCGGCTGCAAACCGCCCAGAGCCGATTCACCAATGTCGATGACGTCACCCAGGACCACGCTCATACGCGGGCAGTACGCACCATTGTCTGATCGGTCTTCAGCGGCTCCGCAGTCCACTTTGCCGCACCGAAGGCACAAAGTGTTTCTTCGGCGCGATTTGCGGCAGTGGGCCGATTACTACGCTCATACCTCGTTGGATAAGGCTTCTAGTACCCCTCTGAGCCAGTCCGAGGATTTACTCCAGCATTTTCCGGGGGCTGCCTGCAAGCGCGAAGCAAGCCACCTGGACAAACCACGTTACGCCCAGTGGCAACACTTCGTCGTTAAAGTCGTAGCTGGGATGGTGCAATGGCGGCGTGGTGTCTTCGCGCCGCGGGCAGGCGCCCTGGCCCAGCCAGAGGTAGGCGCCGGGCCTGGCCTTTAACATGAAGGCGAAATCCTCGGACGTGAACGCCGCCGCCGGCGCCATCGAAGCCTGCAGGCCCGTGGCTTCGGCGGCACGCAGGGCAAGCGCTGCTTCTTGCGGCGTGTTCACGGTGGCCGGGTAGTAGCGCACGTACTCCACTTCGATCGCTGTCCCCGTGGCCTGGGCCACGCCTTGCGCGATCTGCCGGATGGCAGTTTCGATGGCGTCCTGGACGCCGGCGTCGAAGCTGCGCACGGTGCCCGTGAGCTCGACTGCCGAAGGCAGCACGTTGTGCGATTGGCCGCCGCTGATGCGCGTGACCGAGAGCACCGCGTTCTCAGTGGGCGGAATGCGGCGCGAAGTGATGGTATGCAGCTGCGTGACCAGCTCGCTCGCGGCGAGCACCGCGTCGGGCGTGCGATGCGGCTGAGCCGCGTGGCCACCCCGGCCCCGAACAACGATGTCGAAGCGATCCGCCGCCGCCATGATGGCGCCCGGCCGCGTCTGGGCCGTGCCGGCAGGCAGCTCCGGCCAGTTGTGCAGGGCATAGACCGCATCGCAAGGGAAGCGATCAAAGAGCCCTTCCTGAACCATCGCGCGTGCGCCGCCCCGGCCTTCCTCGGCCGGCTGGAAGATGAAATTGACGGTTCCGTCGAAGCGGCGCGTGCGCGCCAGGTGGCGTGCCGCGCCCAGCAGCATGGCGGTGTGCCCGTCGTGCCCGCACCCATGGTGGATGCCGGGGAAACGGCTGACGTAGGGCCGTTCGCCTTGTTCAAGGATAGGCAGCGCGTCCATGTCGGCGCGTAGTCCCACGCTGCTTCGTCCGCTGCCGGCGCGGAGCACGCCAACGACGCCGGTGCCGCCGATGCCTTCGTGCACCTCCAGCCCCAGGTCGCGCAGGGCCGAGGCGACGATGCCGGCTGTCCGATGCTCCTTGAACGCAAGTTCCGGATGCGCGTGCAAGTCACGCCGCAGCGCGACCAGATCGGGCAGCAGGTCTGCGATCTCTCCTGTCATTGGAGGGCTCAGCATGCCGACCGCGGCTGGCCGGCGGCCATGAAGTACTGCCCGGGCGTCATGCCGAACACGGTCTTGAAATGCCGCGAGAGATGGCTTTGGTCATAAAAGCCCGCTTCGCTGGCTGCGCTGGCGACCGGCATCCCTTGCCGGATCAGGGCTTGTGCGCGTGCCAGGCGGAGCCGGCAGATGTAGCGATGCGGGGAAACACCCACCTGCTGGCGAAATACGGTGGCGAAGCGCCATATGCTGAGCCCGGCGAGATCGGCCAGCTCCGATAGCGTCAGCGCCTGGTTGAGGTTCTCGTTGATGTGCCGCAGCACACGCTGGATCGCTGCGGCCGAGCGGGCAGGCGCCGGGGTGCGGGAAGAAGGGTTCATGCTGCAAGCGTAGGCCAGCCCCACCGGAGATGGCACCGGATACGGGCGCCGGCGCAGCAGCAAATGTCGAATCGGGTCGGGCTGCAGCAAAAGCTGCGGCCTTCAGCCCGCTCAAGCGAGCGGCTGCATCAGCTGCTCGATCGGGTAGTAGTTTTTGACGAACGGTGTCTTGATCACGATGTAGCTGAAGTACTTTTCGATGCCGATGTTGGCCTCCAGCAAGCCCTCGATGATCTCCTGGTAGTGGTTCACACCGCGGGTGACGAACTTCAGCAGGTAATCGTAGCCGCCGCTGACCAGGTGGCACTCCAGGATCTCGTTGATCGGGCGGATGCTCATTTCGAACTTGACGAAGTCCTCGCGCCTGTGGTCCTGAAGCGTGACCTCGGTGAACACCAGCAGTGTGTCGCCCAGCTTCTCCAGGCGGATCTGCGCGCCGTAGCCGGCGATGTAGCCGGCCTGCTCAAGCCGTTTCACGCGCACCAGGCAGGGGCTGGGGGACAGGCCGACGGCGTCGGCGATTTCGACGTTCGAGGCGCGCCCGTTCTTCTGCAGGTGGCACAGGATTCGCAGGTCGAGGCGGTCAAGCTTGGGGTTGCCGGTGGAGGTATTCATAGCTAACTCCATTTAAGCAAGTTCCACGCCCAAGTCAATCAGGTCAAGCCAGGGCACGCCGCACTTCGGGCTGGTCGAGCACGATGTCCAGCGTGCGGTTCAGCCGCTCGAACATCTGCTCGAACTCCGAGGGCGTGAAGCACAAGGCCGGCGCGAAGCCCAGGATGCTGTCGCCGAAAGCGCGGAAGACCAGGCCGTTCTCGTAAGCCGCCTTGGCGATGCGCTCGGGCAGCTGCAGCGCGGGGTCGAATCTGGCTTTGGTGTATTTATCGCTCACCAGCTCCAGCGCGCCCAGCAACCCGCGTGAGCGAGCATCGCCCACCAGCGGATGGCGCAGCATGGACCGCAATCCCGCCTCGAAGTGGGACGCGACACGCTGGCCGTTGGCGAGGATGCCGCCTTCTTCATAAAGCCGTATCACCTCCAGCGCCACAGCGGCGCTCACCGGGTGCCCGGAGTAGGTGGCGCCATGGCCCACCAGCGCACCGGCCGGCGTGCCGTCGGCAATGCCGGCGTACACGCGCTCGGACATGAGGAGCGCGCCCATGGGTGCATAGCCGGAGGTCAGCCCCTTGGCCACCGTCATCAGGTCCGGCGACACACCCTCGGCGTCGCAGGCGAACATCGGGCCGGTGCGGCCGAAGCCGGTGATCACCTCGTCAGCCACGAACAGGATGTCCAGCTCCCGGCAGGTCTCGCGCATGGCCTTGAGCCAGCCCACCGGCGGCACGATCACGCCGCCCGAGCCCTGGATCGGTTCGCAGAAGAAGGCCGCGACATTCTCCGCGCCCAGCGTGTTCACCTTCTCGCGCAACGCGGCCACCGAAGCCGCGATCACCGCTTGCGGATCAGCGCCCACGGGGCTGCGGTAGGGGTAAGGCGAGGGGATGTAGTGTTGTTCGGGGCGCGGCAGGTCGAAGCCGCGGTGGAAGGCGGGCAGGGCCGTGAGGCCCGCGCCGGTGGAGGAGGAGCCGTGGTAGCCGCGTTCCAGCGCGATGAAGTGCTTCTTGCGCGGCCGGCCCGTGCTGTTGTAGTACTGCACGATCAGGCGCACGGCCGCATCAACCGCCTCGGAGCCGCCCAGCGTCAGGTAGACATGGTCCAGCCCGGGCGGCGCGATCTCCACCAGCTTGGCGGCCAGGCGGATGGCCGGTTCGCTGGCGTAGCCGAAGTAGCCGGTGGCATAGGGCAGCTCGCGCATCTGGCGGGCGGCGGCCTCCACCACGCTGTCGTGCCCGTAGCCGATGTTGACGCACCACAGGCCGGCGAAGGCGTCCAGCAGTTCGCGGCCGTCGGCGTCGCGCAGCCAGGCGCCCTTGCCGGAGCGCAGCACCGTGGCGCCGCGTTGCTCATGGCCGCGCCAGTTGGCCACAGGGTGGATCAGGTGTGCGCGGTCGAGCGCAACCAGCGAAGAATCAAGTGAAAGGGTTTTGGTGGACATCATGGGGACAAGCTTAGGCGGGAGTGCGCAGCGGGTGCTGCGGCTTGTCCCCCTTGCGCGCGCACGACCATGCTGTTGTTCGCACGCGTACGGTAGAAGATTCTGCGGTTCTTTTTGTGCCGGTGCGGGCCGGCGCGCAAATCCAGGGATCCCGGCCAAGCCCGGGATGGCGGGCTCAGAGGCTGAGAGTTTTTCGGGCGTGTTCGAGCAACGCGTCAAAACGCGCCCAATCAAGGCGCAAAGCACAGCCATAGCTCGGGCTATGGCGCGCATTTGCAACGCAGAGTGGGCGCGTTTTGGCGTGGTGAGCGGGCATGAGCGAAAGACTCTCAGCCTCTCAGTACCCGCGCGAGCGGTCCACCACGCCTTCGAGCGGCAGGCCAACCTCGTATCGCCGCAGGTTGTCCAGCAGCGCTTCGGCGGCGGTCCCGGCCTGGGTCGCGCTCGCAATGTGGGGTGTGAGCCAGATGCGCGGATGGTCCCAGAACGGGTGACCCTGCGCAGGCGGCTCCGGCTCGCAGACATCGAGGACCGCGGCCGAGAGCCGCTGGCTTTCCAGCGCGGCGAGCAGGTCCGCTTCCACCAGGTGACCGCCCCGCGCGGCGTTGACCAGGCAGGCGCCTTCCGGCAGCGCGTCGAACACGCGCCGGCCTAGGATGCCGCGTGTTTCGGGCGTGAGCGGCAGCAGGCATACCAGGATGTCGGTGCGGGCCAGGAATTCGTCCAGCTCCGCCTCGCCGCTGTAGCAGCGCACGCCCGGCTCATTGCGGCGCGAGCGATTCCAGCCCGCGCAGTCAAAGCCGAGCATCCGCAGCTGCGCGAGCGCCGCGCGCCCCAGCATGCCCATGCCCATCACGCCCACGCGCCGCGTGGAGGCCGGCCGCACGGGGTGCTCCTTCCATTGGCCGAGGCCTTGCTGCCGCAGGTACAGCGGGATATCCCGGTGCAGCGACAGCACGGCCCAGCTGACGTATTCGCACATGCAGGCGGTCAGGCCCGGCTCCACCATCCTGACCACGGTGAGCCCGGTCGGCAGCGCCGCAAAATCAAACTGGTCCACGCCGGCCCCCACCGAGAACAGGATCTCCAGGTTGGGAAGGGCCTCGGCGATGCGCGGCGGAGGCTCCCAGGCCGCGAGGAAGCGCACTTGCGCCGGGTCGCCCATCTCGGGCCAGGTGCGAAACGGCAGCTGCGGCATCCTGCGCGCGAACTCCCCGGCCCACACGGCCCCGCGCTGCACGGGACCTTTGTATAAAAAAGTCATCTCAGCTTTCCATGATTCCGTACATTGCTCGCGACACATGATTGCCGGTGGCTGATGCCAGTGCCCTCGCGGAACCGGCTTTGCCGGGCCGCAGGGGGCGCCCCCTTGAGGGGGGAGCGCCGAAGGCGCTTCGGGGGTGGGTCTTCACTCACCCCATGGCCTGGTTGACCAGCGCCCAGCCACCGACGGCCGGTCCGCGTTCCAGCGGCCCGCCGCGCACCATGGTTGTGACCGTGCCCACCCGTGGCAGGCCCTGCGCTTCCAGCCATTCAGGCAGCCCGCCGGCGGCGTCGACGTCGATGCGCAGGAACTTGCCGGCGTAGCGGCTGCACCAGTGGCCGATCAGCGCTTGTGCGCTCGCAAGATCCGGCGCCACCACCGGGCCGATGGCGTGGCCGCGGCCGAAGCGCCGTACGATGGAAAACCCCAGGGCCTCGCCGCCGCGTGCCAGCACCACCGTCTCGCCTTCGGCCAGCAGCTGGCGCAGCATCGTTTCGCGCGGCATGCCGGCGGCCCGCGCATCAAGCGCGACGAGGGTTGGGGCGTCATTGCGTCCCAGCGGGCGCAGCCGTTGGCCCTGCGGCAGCGCCACCAGCTGGGCCGGAGCCGCCAGGCTCTGGTGTTGTCGGACCTCGCCCGTGATGGCAAAGCCCATCCGTTCGTACAAACCGCGGCCTTCGGGTGTGGCGTGCAGCAGCACGGTGCGGTCCTCCAGCCCCGCCATCACCGCATGCATGAGGTGCTGGCCCACGCGCTGTCCTTGCATGTGGGGGGAAACCACCACCAGGCCCACCGTCGCGTATTGCTTTCCCCACGGCCAATGCACGGCCGTGCCGACCAGTTCGCCGTCGCGCACCGCGGCCACGCCCTGGCCGTGCGCCAGGCCGAAGCGCCAGTCCTCCACGCGGTGCGGCCATTGGAACTCGCGCGACAGCGCCTGCGCCGCCTCCAGGTCATCCGCATTCAGCCGCCGCACCGACACACCGTCGGGCAGGGGGCGGCCCACCGCCGCAAGTGCAGCCTGTGGAGTGAAAACGTGGTCGGACATAGGGCTTCCCTTCAAAACGTCAATGGCGGTTTGGGGACGATGATGCTCGGCGCAGCGGCCCCGCGGCTTGTACGATCTTGGCGCTGTCCGCGGCCGCGCGAAGAACGGCACAAAGCGCCTGGAGCCCGTCACACTCCGGACGAATGCTGCGTTCGCACCGCGCAGAACCGCAACAACTGCGGCGGATGCTGCCTAGGATAGCTTCCTATATTAAACCGCCGCGAACAACAGGAAGCTTACCGATGTCCGTCGACCACAACCAACCAGCCGTGCCCGCCGGCCATTTCATCGATGGCCGCATGGGGCGCACCGGCGGCCGGGGCCGCTCCGGCTCCGGCAAGGACCTCCGCCATGCGGTGGAGGCCAGGCTGCGCCACAAAAGCGTGCTGATGGACTTCCCGGCCGCCTGAACCCTTTCTTCACCACTTCACCACTTCACCACACCACCAACGAGGCAACCATGATCTTCCGACCCAAGTACATCACCTTCGACTGCTACGGCACGCTCACCAACTTCCGCATGCACGAGGTGGCTTACCAAATCTACGCGGGCCAGCTACCCCCCGAGCGGCTCAACCAGTTCGTCAAGGAATTCGGCGCCTACCGGCTGGACGAGGTCATGGGCGACTGGAAGCCCTACGACCAGGTGCTCAAATCCGCGATTTCCCGTACGTGCAAGCGCCACGGCCTGACCTACCGCGACGAGGACGGTCAGAAGTTCTACGACGCCGTGCCCACCTGGGGCCCCCATGCCGACGTTCCGGAGCCGCTTACGCGCGTAGGCAACAAGATTCCGCTGGTGATCCTGTCCAACGCGATGAACGAGCAGATCCACTCCAACGTGCGCAAGCTCGAAGCGCCCTTCCACAAGGTGTACACCGCGCAGGACGCCGGCGCCTACAAGCCGCGCCTGCAGGCTTTCGAGTACATGCTGGACCAGCTGGGCTGCAGCCCGGAAGACATCCTGCATGTCTCCTCCAGCCCGCGCTACGACCTGATGTCGGCACACGACCTGGGCATCGTGAACAAGGTCTGGGTCAACCGCGGCCACGAACCCAGGGCGAATGCGGCCTACGGCTTCGCCGAGATCAACGATATCAACGGGCTGCCGGCGCTGGTCGGGCTGTAACTGCTGTGAGCGGGGAGGCCCTTCTGCGCGATGCACGGCGGATCGTCGTGAAGGTGGGCTCCAGCCTCGTCACCAACGAGGGCCGCGGACTGGACGAAGCAGCCATCGGCGAGTGGTGCCGGCAACTTTCCGCGCTGGCGCAGGGCGGCTGCGAAGTCATCATGGTCTCCAGCGGCGCCATCGCGGAAGGCATGAAGCGTCTGGGCTGGACGAGGCGGCCGCAGGAGATGCATGAGCTCCAGGCTGCGGCCGCTGTCGGCCAGATGGGGCTGGCGCAAATGTACGCGGCCAAGCTGCGCCAGTTCGGCATGGGCTCGGCCCAGGTGCTGCTCACGCATGCCGATCTGGCCGATCGCGAGCGCTACCTGAACGCGCGGTCCACGCTGCTGAAGCTGCTGGAGCTGCGCGTGCTGCCCGTGATCAACGAGAACGATACTGTCGTCAATGACCGAATCAGGTTCGGCGACAACGACACGCTGGGTGCGCTGGTGGCCAACCTGGTGGAAGCCGACCTGCTGGTCATCCTGACGGACCAGCAGGGCCTGTACAGCGCGGACCCGCGCAAGGACCCGTCGGCGCAGTTCATCCGCGAAGCCGGCGCGGGCGACGCCGCGCTGGAAGCGATGGCCGGAGGCGCGGGCTCCAGTATCGGCAAGGGGGGGATGATCACGAAGGTGCTGGCAGCCAAGCGCGCGGCTGGTTCGGGTGCTTCCACCGTGATCGCCTGGGGCCGTGAGCCCGATTGCCTCCTGCGCATGGCCCGCGGCGAGATCGTGGGCACGCTGCTGGCTGCGCCGACGCAGAAGAGCCAGGCGCGCAAGCGCTGGATCGCCGATCATCTGCGGTTGCGCGGCGCAATCACTGTCGACGATGGCGCCGCGAAGAAGCTGCGGGATGATGGCAAGAGCCTGCTGCCCATCGGCATGACGGGCGTCGAAGGTGACTTCTCGCGCGGCGACGTCATCGCGGTGCGCGACCGCTCGGATTCGGAGATTGCGCGGGGCCTGGCCAACTACGCGGCGGCGGAAGCGCGCCTGCTTTGCCGCAAGCCCTCCCGCGAGATCGAAAAACTGCTCGGCTACGTTGCCGAGCCGGAGATGATCCACCGCACGAACCTGGTGATCACCCGCTGATCAGGAGCCGCCGGACCCGAACCCGTGTTCGTCGAGGCGCCAGCAGCGCGCAGAACCGCGCGAGATCCACGTTCCCGCCGCTTAAGAGCACGCCCACCCGCTGGCCCCTGAGTTCCACTCATGCGCGATGCGCCATGACGAGCCGGTGGACTCGGCCAGCAGGCCATGAACGAGCAGATCCACTCCAATGTGGCCAAGCTGCAGGCGCCCTTCCACACGATCTATACCGCGCAGGACGCCGGGGCCTACAAGCCGCGCCTGCAGGCCATCGAGCATGCTGGACCAGCTGGGCTGCGCGCCGCAGGACGTGCTGTGTAAACCGCGGCCACGAGCCGACGCCCAACGCGTTCTACACCCACGTGGGGATCCGCGACATCAACGGCCTGCCGGCGCTGGTCGGCCTTTGACGCAGGAGCGCTGGGGGCATCGGCGCCTACGAACGAGCGATCACGCCCCGTACCCAAGCGCTGCAGATCACCCGTATGCTGCATTGGACCGACCGCATGCTGCCGGCCGCGCGGCTGTGCGCATTGGCGCGGGGGGCGCCGGTGGGCGGGGGACGAGCGGCTGCGCGATTCGACCCGCTCCTTGCTCTTTTGAATTTCCCGACAAAGTTAAGCAACTGACGCGCCGCGGGCTGGCACCTCCGGCGCGTTTTTCATTTCGGGCGATCTGCGGACGGCTTGCCTGGTTCAGCTCTCCAAGCCCTCCATTCGAATGCTGGCCTCCATGGACGAACCCAGGTTGGCCTGCCAGCGCACCAAGTCTTGATGCGCGCATACCGCATCAGCGCGACAGCCATTGGGAAGCGTCGTCTGGCGCGGCGCCATGTGTCGCCGCGCCGGTCAAGTTCGAAACTTTACGTTGCCTTCACCTGTCGCAACAGCAGTAAATCACGCGGCCCCCCCTTACTATTTTCTGACACTCGCGATGTCTAGCGGGTTCGATTATTCATACCACCGAAGGAGACAAAACATGAAGGCTTCTCGATACCTGCATCTCGCCATAGCCGGCGCGACTGCGCTAGCAGGCCACGTCGCCTGGGCCCAGTCCCAAGGCGCGGACCGGACCTTGTCCGTCGTCGCGCCCTGGGAGATTTCTAACGTCGATCCGTCGAAGGCCGGCTACGTCTTCACGCGGCTGGAGATCGCCGAGACGCTGATGTCCGTGAACAACGCGGGCGTACTGGCTGGTGGATTGGCCGCGAGTTGGGAGACATCGCCGGACCAGCTCAAGTGGCGGTTCAAGCTGCGGCCTGGTGCCAAGTTCCACGACGGAACCCCCGTTACGGCCGAGGCGGCGGTCAAGTCGCTCGAGCGGGCCCTGACGCAGCCGGGGGTGCTTCGCAGCGCGAACATCAAGAAGATCTCCGCCGCTCCCGGCAACGTCGTCGTTGAGCTGGACAAGCCCTTCGCGCCATTGCTCGCCTATCTCGCGCACAGCAGCACCCAGATCCTGGCTCCCGCGTCCTACGGAACGGACGGTTCGGTCAAGACCGTGATCGGCTCCGGCCCCTACAAGATCAGCAAGCTGCAGATCCCGCAAAGGCTGGATACCGAGCGCTTCGCGCAGTACGACGGCAAGGCGCCGGCCATCGAGAAGGTCAGCTATCTCGCCGCCAGCCGGGGCGAGACGCGCGGCATGCTGGCCGAGAGCGGCAAAGCGGATCTCGTGTTCACGCACGACGCCGTCGCGATCGACCGGTTGAAGAACAAGTCCAGCGTGCAGTTCCACACCATTTCGATGCCGCGCACTGTCTCCCTGAAGGTGAACGCCGGACTCCCCAAGTTCGCCGACGTTCGGGTGAGGCAAGCGCTCAGCCTGGCGATGGATCGCGAAGGCATTGCCAAGGCGATCCTGCGCGAGCCCACGGCCCAGGCGACGCAGATGTTCCCGCCGTCCCTCGGCGATTGGCACGTCAAGGGCCTCAAGCCGCTGGAGCACAACCTGGCGCAAGCGCGCGAGCTGCTGAAGGCGGCGGGCTGGCAACCGGACGCGAGCGGCATCCTCCACAAGGACGGGCAGCCTTTCAAGGCGACGATGCGCACGTTCTCCGATCGGCCGGAGTTGCCCCGTGTGGCCACCGCGCTGCAGGCACAGCTCAGGCAGGTCGGCATCGATGCGGCCGTCGCCATCGTCAACTCGAGCGAGATCCCTGCGGGGCACGCCGACGGGACGCTGGAGCTCGCGGTGGTGGCGCGCAGCTACGCGCTGGTGCCCGATCCGATCGCCACGCTCCAGCAGGACTATGGTCCGAAGGGCGGCGACTGGGGCGCGATGGGATGGAGCAGTCCGCAGCTGCTGGGGGCCCTCGATTCCCTGATTTCCGGGTCGGACGAGAAGGCCCGCCCGCAGCTGCGCTCGACCATCGCCACGGTTCTGCAGAACGAGCTGCCGGTGATCCCGATCGCCTGGATCCAGCAGACCACGAGCTCGAGCGCGCGCATTGCGAACCTGAGCATCGACCCCTACGAGACCTCTTACCGCATCAGCCAGCTGGCCTGGAAGTGATGCCCCAGGCTCAACCCTAAGGAATCGCCATGTTTCGAATCCTGTTTTCCGCCGGCTTGCGTGTATTGACTCAAGCAGGCTTCGTCGCCGTCGTGGTCGGCGTGCTGAGCTTCTTCCTGACGCGGTCGCTGCCCGGCGACGCGGCTTTCCGTATTGCCGCGGGACGCTACGGCTATGACAACGTCAACGCCGCCTCAGCGGCCGCCGTGCGCGCCGAACTGGGCCTGGACCTGCCGGCCTGGCAGCAGCTGCTGACGTGGGTCGGCGACCTGGCCAGCTTCCGCCTGGGCCAGTCCATGGTCTCCGGCGAGTCGGTGTTCGAGCATCTGGCCCCTACGCTGGGCGCCACGCTCCATCTGTCGCTGGCTGCCTGGGTGCTGGCGGTCGTGCTGGGTGTGGTGCTCGGCACGATCGCGGAGGTGCGTCGCGGCTGGATCGCGCATGTGATCGACAAGGTGTGCACCGTCCTGCGCGGCAGCCCGCCGTTCCTGATCGGCCTGTTGCTCATGCTGGGCCTGGCCGTGCATCTGAAATGGCTGCCGGTGGCAGGCTATGGCGACACCGAGAACGTCGTGCTGCCGGCGCTCACGCTCGCGCTGGCGCTGTGCGGCGGCATCGCGCAGGTCGTGCGCTCGCGGCTGGAGCAGGTGCTCGCGTCCGACGCGTTCGAGTTCGCGCAGATCAAAGGCCTGCCGCTCGGCGCCGCACTGTGGCGCCATGCCGCGCCGGCCGTGGCGCTGCCCACCCTCGCCTATTCGGGGGTGCAGCTGATCCTGCTGATCGAAGGTGTGGTGGTCGTCGAGACCCTGTTCGCCTGGCCGGGCGTCGGCCACGCGCTGGTGCATTCGGTCGTGGAACGCGACGTGCCGGTGATTCAAGGGGCGGCGCTGCTCATGGGGCTTCTGTTCGTGGTGCTCAACACCCTGGTCGATACCGCGGTCAAGCTGCTCGATCCCCGGCAGCGCGAGGGCAACGGCGCCGTGGCGTCAGAAGGAGAATTCGCATGAGCCAGATTCTGACGACGGCTGTCACGGCGCAGGCCCCCGTGGTCAAGTCGTCCCCCAAGACCGCGAGTCCCTGGCGGCCAGCGGCCATCCTGCTGGCGCTCGCCGCTTGGGCGGTGGCCAGCATCTGGCTGGCCCAGAACCCGCACAACCAGGATCTGACGGGCATCCTGGCCGCTCCGGGAGCCGGTCACTGGCTGGGCACCGACCATCTCGGTCGCGACGTGCTGGCCAGGCTCGGCGAGGCCGTGCGTGTCTCGCTCGGCCTGGCTGTGGGCTCGGCCTCGCTGGCGGTGTGCGTCGGCGCGGCCCTGGGCCTGCTGGCCGCCTGGTGGGGAGGCTGGGTCGACCGTGCCTGCAACTTGCTGGCCGACGCGATCGCCGCCATTCCGGGACTGCTGTGGGTGCTGCTGATCGGCGCCCTCGCACCCGGACAGAAGTGGGCCCTGTACAGCGGCCTGGTGCTGACCGCGTGGGTCGAGTTCTTCCGCTTCATCCGGCCCACCGCGCGTGGGCTGCTCATGAGCGATCAGGTCCAGGCCACGCGCATGCTGGGCTTCGACAGCCTGTATGTCCTGCGCTGGCACATCTGGCCGCCGCTGTCTGGCAGCTTGCTCAAGCTGTGGAGCTATGCCGTCGCCAACGCGGTGCTGGCGCTGGCTGCACTGGGCTTCATCAACGTCGGCATCCGCCCGCCATCCGCCGAACTGGGCCAGATGATGACCGAGGCCTTGCCTTACTACGGAGAAGCTCCCTGGCTTCTCGCGGCTCCCGTGCTGCTGCTCGCTGTCACGGTGCTGGTGTTGCAATCCCTGTCCGTCGCGATCGCGAGGAGGTTCGAATCATGAGCAAGGAAGTTCTTCTTCGCGTGAAGGACCTGCGGGTCCGGCTAAAAGCGACGGGCGCATTGCTGTTCGAGGGCGTCGACCTGGAACTGCACGCCGAGCAGCGCCTCACCCTGATCGGTGAATCCGGTTCGGGCAAGTCCATCTTTGCACAGGCCATCATCGGCATCCTGCCGGACGCCTTGCAGACTTCGGGCTGCGTGGAGATCGCCGGCCACCGTACCGACGGCCAGCGCAGCCGCACGCAGCCCCTCTGGGGCAACACGGTGGTGATGCTGCCGCAGGAGCCCTGGAGCACGCTGAACCCGCTAATGCGCATCCTGCCGCAAGTCGCCGAGAGCGCGCACTATGTCGCCCGAGCGACCTGGCCGAAGGCCCGGGCCGCGGCGCTCGCAGGACTGAAGCAGCTGGGCGTCGATCATGCGGCGCACCAGTATCTGCATCAGATCTCCGGCGGCATGGCGCAACGCGTCGGTGTGGTCGCCGCCGGCCTGGGTGGCGCGCGCCTGCTGCTCGCCGACGAGCCGACCAAGGGTCTGGACGACGATTCCCGCGAGCAGGTGGCCCAGCTGCTGGCGGCCTCGCAGGGCCGGGGCCAGGCGCTCCTGACCATCACGCACGACCTGGATCTCGCGCGCCAGCTGGGCGGCACCCTCATGGTGGTCCAGCGCGGCAATGTGGTGGAGATGGGCGATGCGGAGCAGGTGCTTTCGAACCCGCAGCATGAGTACACACGGGCGCTGGTCGCCGCGATGCCCGCCAAATGGGCGCCGCTGGTGCAGCCGCTGAAGCCGAACGGTGCAGCCGTGATCCAGGGACGAGGACTGTCCAAGCGCTACGCCGCCCGGCGGCTGTTCGACGATGTGGATATCTCCATCGCCCCGGGCGAAGTCGTCTCGGTGTCCGGCCACAGCGGATGCGGCAAGACCACGCTGGGGAACATCCTGCTGGGAGTGAAGTCCGCCGACCGTGGCGAGGTGGTTCGTTCGCCCGTGCCCCGCTGGAAATTCGGCAAGCTGTACCAGGACCCGCTCGCCGCGTTCCCGCCGCAGCGCCGCTTGCGCAACGCTCTGGACGATCTCGTCCGACTTCACCGCCTCGACGGGTCGCGCATCGGTCCCCTGATGCAGGAACTGAGCCTGCGTCCCGAACTGCTCGATCGCTTGCCGAGCGAGGTTTCGGGCGGAGAACTCCAGCGCATTTCCCTGATGCGGCTGCTGCTGCTCGAACCCGCCTTCATCTTCGCCGACGAGCCAACCTCGCGCCTGGACCTGATCACGCAGCAGGACACGATGCGGCTGATCTGTCGCGCCACGCAGCAGCACGAGTGCGCGGTGCTCCTGGTCAGCCACGATCCGTGGCTCGCGCGCGCCAGCAGCCATCGCCAGATCATGCTGGCCCGGCACTGACAGGCGAACGGGGATGACGTCCAGCCGCGCTCTTGCGACGAGCCATGTAAGCATGTCCAGGAGGAACGCATCCGCACCGAACGCGATGCGCTTCGCCCTGGCGGCTTGCTGCTGGACGAACTCGCCGTCACGCAACTGCACCCTCGCAGCAAATCGTGCCGATCGACGGACGCACAACGCCATCTTGTGCGTTCACAGGTGGGTAGTTCCATTCGAGCTTCGGTATCCGACGCTTACCATGGCCTTGTCATGAACCTGCAAGCAACACCGCCGCTGGAGCAGTACCGGGTGCCGATGCATCCCGGTACCGGCTGGGCTGGGCGCGTGTCGCTGGCGGGGCACCAGAACCCTGGTTTCATGCTGCTTCTGCGCCTGATGCTTGCCTGGTTGATCATGGCTGCGATCCCTCTGCAAGGGTTCGCGGCGGCATCCATGGCTTTCTGCAAGGGGAGCCCCCATGCGCTCGTGGCCTCGGCGCACGATGGCGGAGATCGACCCGGGGGCACGCCGCAACAGGATCATTCCCAGCGTGCCCAATGGGACGCTTCGCCGCCACTGATGCAAGCGCTCGACAAGACCGGCGACGCCAAGAGCCTTCCCGACGCTGGCCACAAATGCGGTGTCTGCGCATCCTGCTGTCACAGCCTTGCCATGGCCGAAGTTCCGCGCTGGCCGGCCGTGGCCCCGATTCCGCAGCCTGAGCCGCCTGAAGCCGTCCTGCGGATTTACGCCGCTCTGTCCCAGCTTCCGGACAAACCCCCTCGCGCCTGATCGCGCCTCCCACGCGGCCGCATCAGCCGCGTCTCGAGCTCGTCTCGATCTAGACCCTGGCCTCGCGCCAGGGCATCCGAGAGTTTTTCTTTTCTTTTCGCGAGGATGGAATGTTTCAGACAGCACGCGCGGCGTTCGCCGTCGCCCTTACCGCCATTGCGGCGGCCGCTGGCGCGCAGACGGCCGCTCCGGCAGCTGCCGATCCGCAAGCGGACAGTGGTACCGCGGATCTTGGCTACCGGTCGCCCTTCGAGGCCTATCAGCGTTTCACGCAGGAACAGGCGGGCTCCTGGAAGGCCGCCAACGACAATGTCGGGCGCATCGGCGGCTGGCGCGAGTACGCGAAGGAGGCTCGTCCCCCGGCTGCCCCGCCCAGGCAGCATGCCGGTCACGGCCAACAGTAAGGGGCCGCAGATGCAAAGACATTTGCGAATGGTCGCCCTCGCCGGGTCCGTGGTTCTGTTGGCGGGCTGCGCCTCCGTCAGCATCGACGAGGCGGTGCTAGGCACCAACGAGGCGGTGCCAGGCTTCACCGGCGGCAAGCTCGAGCTGAGCCGCACCGAGCAGCAGCGCCAGGAGCGCGAGAGGCTATCGGCCGAACTCCTGGCCAAGCCGCTTTCCATCGACGATGCCGTCCAACTGGCGCTGGCGAACAGCCCTGCACTGCAGGCGCTCATCGCCCAGAGCTGGTCCGACATCGCGACCGCGGCCCAGTACGGCCGCATTGCCAACCCCATCTTCGCCTTCGAACGGATTCGTGCCGGCAGTGAGCTGGAAATCGGCCGACTGCTTTCCTTCGGCTTGATGGATCTGATCACGCTGCCGCAGCGCCAGATCATCTCGCGCAGCGAAGTGGCGCAGGCGCGTACGCAGCTGGCCATCAACGTAGTGGACCAGGTGAGTCAGATCCGGCAGGCATGGGTGCGCGCGGTGGCCGCCCAACAGACGCTCGGGTATGCCGAGCAGGTGTACCGCAGCGCCGAAGCCAGCGCGGAGCTCGCAAAACGAATGCAACAGGTGGGCAACTTCACCAAGTTGCAGCGCGCCCGCCAGCAGGCCTTCTATGCCGATGCTGCCGCTCAGCGGGCATCAGCCACCCATGCCGTGACGGCTACGCGCGAGGAACTGGTGCGGCAGCTGGGGCTCACGCCGGAACAGGCGCCCGAACTGAAGCTGCCTGCGCGCCTGCCGGATCTGCCACAGCAGCCCAAGGCGGCGGCCGAGGTCAGCAGCACCGCGCTGCAGCAGCGGCTCGACGTGCAGCTCGCACGGCAGCAGCTCGACGTCGCGGGCAAGTCCCAGGGCCTGTCGCTGTTGAACACGCTGGTCGACGTGGAAGCAGGGGCGCGGCGCAACACCGTGTTCGACAACGCCAGCGGAGATCGCCATACGGCCCGGGGATTCGAGCTCGAAGTTCGCCTGCCGCTGTTCGACTGGGGCGGAGCACAGCGCGCCAGCATGAACGCGCAGTCCTTGCTGGCGGCCAATCGGTACGACGCGGTGCTGCGGGGCGCTTCCTCGCAGCTGAGGGAAAGCTATTCCGCCTACCGCACCGCGTATGACGTGGCCAGGCACTATCGCGAAGAAGTGGTGCCGCTGCGGCAGACCATCTCCGAGGAGAACGTGCTGCGCTACAACGGCATGTTGATCGGCGTGTTCGAGCTCCTCGCGGACATGCGTGACCAGGTCGCCACGGTCATGGCGGCCATCGACGCGCAGCAACAGTTCTGGCTGGCAGACGCCGGCCTCTCCTCCACGGTCATCGGCAAACCCCTGGGTCTGGGTGTCATGCCGCTCTCGGCAGGTCCCAGCGCCGCCGCAGAAGCGGGTCACTGACGGCCAGCCCCAACAGACGCAATTCCTACCATGACAAGCAGACGCAACTTTCTTGCAGGGGCCGGCGCGATCACCGGCGCCGTTGCAGCCAGCGCCGTAAGCAAGGTGGCCATGGCCGCGCTCCCCGAGCCGGTCCTGCAGACCAAGCCTGACACGATGGCGCCCCTCGTCCCCAACACGGGACGCCCTTACAAGCCGGTGGTCACCCTCAACGGGTGGACCCTGCCCTGGCGCATGAACAACGGCGTGAAGGAGTTCCACCTCGTGGCCGAACCGGTCGTGCGCGAAATGGCTCCGGGGTTCAAGGCCCACCTGTGGGGCTACAACGGCCAGTCTCCCGGACCCACGATCGAAGTGGTGGAAGGCGACCGCGTGCGCATCTTCGTGACGAACAGGCTGCCCGAGCACACCAGCATCCACTGGCACGGCCAGCGCCTGCCCAACGGAATGGACGGGGTCGCCGGACTCAACCAGCCCGCCATTCAGCCCGGAAAGACCTTCGTGTATGAGTTCGTGGCGCGCCGGCCGGGGACGTTCATGTACCACCCGCACGCCGACGAGATGACGCAGATGGCGATGGGGATGATGGGCTTCTGGATCACGCACCCGAAGGGCAAGCACCCCCTCATCGACGAGGTCGATCGCGATTTCGTGTTCCTGCTGAACGCGTACGACATCGATCCGGGCGCCTACACGCCCAAGATCATGACGATGCTGGATTTCAACCTCTGGACGTTCAACAGCCGGATCTTTCCGGGCATCGACTCGATGAACGTTCGCAAGAACGACAAGGTGCGCATCCGCATCGGCAACCTGACGATGACGAACCACCCGATCCACTTGCACGGACATGAATTCCTGGTGACGGGCACCGACGGCGGGCCCACGCCGCGCAACACCCGCTGGTACGAGGTCACGACCGATGTCGCGGTAGGCCAGATGCGGCAGCTGGAGTTCGTGGCCGACGAGGAAGGCGACTGGGCCTTTCACTGCCACAAGAGCCACCACACCATGAACGCCATGGGCCACGACGTGCCCACCATGATCGGCGTGGACCACCGCAAGGTCGTCCGGGACATCACCAAGCTGATCCCCGACTACATGGTGATGGGCGAGCGCGGCATGGCAGACATGACGGAAATGGAGATGCCCATTCCCGACAACACGGCGCCGATGATGACCGGGCAAGGCCCGTTCGGCTCGGTCGAGATGGGCGGCATGTTCACCGTCGTGAAGGTCCGCGCCGACCAGAAGCCCGGCGACTACAAAGACCCCGGCTGGTACAAGCACCCCGCAGGCGAAGTGGCCTACGAATGGACAGGCTCGCTGCCCAATCCCGCGCGCTTTGCATCAGAAGGCGGGCAGTCCATGAAAGCGCAGAACATGCCCCTGAAAGAAGTCGAAGTTCAAGTCCGCAAGCCCGTCATGGGCAATATGAAGCATTGAGTCAGTTTTTAACCACCACCCTTGAAAGGTATTTCATGACATCACGCAACATCTTGATCGCAATCCCCGGTATTTTGCTGGCCATGACGGCCATGGCATCAGGCAGCCACGGTGGCGGGCATGGCACCGGCGCCATCGGCAAGCCCGGCGTCGCATCCAAAGTCACGCGTACGGTCACCGTGGACATGACGGATGACATGCGCTTTCACTCTTCCAACATTGTGGTCAAGCAAGGCGAAACGATTCGCTTTGTCGCCAAGAATTCCGGCAAGGTCAAACACGAGATGGTGCTGGGCACCCTCAAAGACCTGAAGGATCACTATGAAGTCATGAAGAAAACCCCGGAAATGGAGCATGCTGAGGACAATATGGTCACAGTTGCACCCGGCAAAAGCGGCGAGATCATCTGGCAGTTCACCAACCCGGGCAAGGTCGACTTCGCTTGCCTGCAGCCTGGCCACTATGACGCCGGCATGAAGGGCCTGGTGATTGTGGCGGCAAAATAAGCTGCAATGAAGAAGGAAGATGGTCATGCCGATCACCAGCATTGACGCTATTTTCCGCCGGTCGGCGCTGCGGCTACCGCTTGCAATAGTCGGGGCCGCAGTCCTCAGTCACCCCTTGCGCGTGCTGGCGCGTAGCGACAAAACCCAGGTCACAGTCTGGAAAAATCCAGACTGTGGCTGCTGCCGTGAATGGGTGGCGCATTTGCGTAAAAACGGTTTTGAGGTTGTGACCCACGACGTCAAAGACACGGCACCTATCCGTCAGAAGCTCGGTTTGCCAGGCAAATTTGGCTCCTGCCACACGGCCAGCCTGGGCAACTACGTGATTGAAGGTCATGTTCCGGCGCAGGAGTTGCGCCGGCTACTGCGCGAAAAGCCCAACGCACATGGACTTGCCGTGCCCGGTATGCCGGTGGGCTCACCGGGCATGGAAATGGGCAGCACGCGGGACGCCTACGACGTGCTGCTTGTTTTAAAAGACGGCAACTCCCGCGTCTATCAGTCCTATCCCTCGAAATCTCCTGTCAAATCCTGAAGGAAAACACCATGAAAAACCTCAAAACCCTGTTGCTTCTCACGGCCATGCTGGCCGGCGCTACATCTGCTTATGCGGCCTCGCGCGCAGGCGCGCCAATGCCCATGGGCGATGCCAAGAAAGAGATCTCCACGGCGGCCTCAGCCGATATGGCCGACGGCGAAATTCGCAAAGTGGACATGGACACCAAGAAAATCACCATCAAGCATGGCGAGATCAAGAACCTGGACATGCCTGGTATGACCATGGTGTTCCAGGTCAAGGACCCGGCCATGCTGGATAACGTCAAGGCAGGGGACAAGGTGCAGTTCCGCGCTGCCAACGAGAACGGCAAGCTGACCGTCACGGAAATCCAGACCGCGAAGTGAACTGAAGCCAGCCCAAATGTGGCCGCTGGCGGCCGGCTGCAGGCCGCTGATTTCCCAGGGGCTGGCGAGCTGCAGCACGTCGCGCGGCAGGGGCGCTTGGGCGCCCAGCGCGGGGGGGCGCCGACGGCGCAGGCGAGGCCAGTGCGCAGCAGCGTGCGGCGGCGGCGGATCGTCGCAGGACTGCCGGCCGTCACAGCTTCGCCTCCAGGCCCAGGGTCACCGTGCGCGGCGCGCCGGGCGTCACCCACAGGCTGCTGTAGGGTGCGGTAGCTGCCGCTGTCGCTGCGGCCGAGCACCTCGACGGTGCGCAACTGGGGTGCTGGACTGCCCTGGGCCAGGGCAGCGCGGTTGAAAAGCGCGCACGGGGCCAAAAGCGGCCAGCCCGCGCGTGCGGGAGCTCGGAGAAATTTCTTGCATTTGATGGATGACACAGGCCCCCCGACGCCTGTGGCGTATTGCGGGCGAGAAAACACGGCGGACCCGGCGGTCAGCGGCAGGTCCGGAACGACGGCGGTTCAGGCGGTGGTGGCAGGCGGGCCACGGACCCGAGTGCGGCCGCCAGGCGGGCTCTGGGGCCGCTCCTGCGACGGGCCGCAGGCAAGCGCGACGCCCGACCCCAGCTCCACGCCCGGCGCGGCCGGCCCATCGCCCGCGGGCGCAGCCTGCAACGCCTGCAACAGGCACTCGGTGCAGCGGCTCTCCTCGCCGGGCTCGTCCGGGTCGTCGGAATGCGCGTCCTCGCCATGGGCGGCAGCGGATGCGATGGCATGCCCGGCCTCGTGCGAGTGGTCGTGCCAATGGAATCCCGGACTCGCGTGCAGCAGCGCGAGTGCGAGGAGGTAAAACAGGATGCGGCGCAGCATGGCAGGCGCGGGATGATAGCGCCGCGCTATGGCCCTTACCGCCCGCGGGATCATGCCAGCGCGTGCGCGGTCCTTCGCGCAACACCTGCTCGATGGCCCCCACGATGGCGTCGTGCGCGGCGCGGTGGCCCAGGAAGTCCAGCATCAGCGCGCCCGACCAGATCATGGCGATCGGGTTGGCGATGCCCTGGCCATAAATGTCCGGCGCCGAACCGTGCACAGGCTCGAACAGCGAAGGGAAGTTCCGCTCGGGATTGAGGTTGGCCGACGGGGCCAGGCCGATGGTTCCGGTGCAGGCCGGTCCCAGGTCCGACAGGATGTCGCCGAACAGGTTGGAGGCCACCACGACGTCGAAGCGCTGGGGCTGCAGCACAAAGCGGGCGCACAGGATGTCGATGTGCTGCTTGTCATGCTTGACCTCGGGGTACTCGGCGGCAATTTCGTCCGCGCGCTCATCCCACCAGGGCATGCTGATCGCCACGCCGTTGCTCTTGGTTGCTACCGTGACGTGCTTGCGCTTCCTGCTTTGGGCCAGATCGAAGGCGTAGCGCATTACCCGTTCGGTCCCGAGGCGCGTGAACACGGATTCCTGGATCACGAATTCACGGTCTGTGCCTTCGAAGATCCGCCCGCCCAGGTTGGTGTACTCGCCTTCGGTGTTCTCGCGCACCACGAAGAAATCGATGTCGCCGGGCTTGCGGCCCGCCAGCGGGCAGGGCACGCCTTCGAACAGCCGCACCGGCCGCAGGTTGACGTACTGGTCGAACTCGCGGCGGAACTTCAGCAGCGATCCCCACAGCGAGACA
This sequence comes from Ramlibacter sp., assembly GCA_030695945.1. Lineage (GTDB taxonomy): Bacteria > Pseudomonadota > Gammaproteobacteria > Burkholderiales > Burkholderiaceae_C > Ramlibacter. The sequence goes on along the minus strand of JAUYOG010000024.1, from coordinate 54,704 downwards.
TGGTCCGGGACCTTCCCGGGCCAGCCGACGGCGCCGAAGTAGATCGCGTCGCAGTCCGCCAGCTGCGCTTTCCAGTCGTCCGGCATCATCGAACCGGGGGCCGCGTAGTAGTCGCAGCTGGCCCAGTCGATGTGCCGGAATGCCAGGTCGATGCCGAAGCGCTTGGCCGCCGCTTCAAGCACCCGCAGGCCCTCGGGCATGACTTCCTTGCCGATGCCGTCGCCGGGAATGACGGCGATGGTGTATGTGCGCGGCGGGACCGTGGGGATCTGTGAGTTTGAAGCCATGGCCCCTAGATTAAGCCGGGGCGCCCCGGCGATTGCATCGTTGTGCTGCACCGCTGCCGAACTCCATGGCGTTATTGCCGTGCCTTTGCGCATTTCATGCTGCGCGGCCAGGGTGCCCGTTCTTTCCTCATGCCGGCTCCATGGCCACGCTCCCGCCAAACAGCCGCAAGGCCGTGCGCTGCCGCTGCTGCGCGGCCTCGGCTTCCATCGTGTCGGCCAGTTCGCCCAGCGTGGTGAAGTGCCAGTCGGGGCTGACGGGCTAGATCTCCAGCCGGGTGGCGCGACAGCCCGGCGAGGCGGCGCGCCGCTCGATGCAGCAGGTGCGCCAACCCAGCGCCTGGGCGATGCGGATGTCGTGGAACTGGCTCTGGCCCACGTGCAGCGTCTCGGTCTGGCGAATGCCGTGGCGCGCCAGCATCTCCTTGAACCAGACGAAGTGGCGCGGGTCTGGCTTCTCGCGCCGGGGCTCGTCGCAGGTCAGCGTCCAGTCGAACGGCCTTTGCAACGTGCACTCGAACTGGGCCTTGGCCCAGCGCTGCGCATTGGTGGCCGCCACCAGCCGGTAATGCTTCTTCAGGCGCGCGAGCGCGGCCACCGAATCGGCAAAGGCGGGCCACTGCGTGACGGATGCCCGGAATCCCGCAGCAGCCTGCAACGGCAGTTCGAACTCGGGCGCGAGATGGTGCCAGACCCGCTCGAGATCGTCCGGGAAGAACAGGGCCAGCGGCGATGCGCGCGCTTCGCGACAAGCCTCGAGGAACTCGCAGTCGCTCACACGCGCCGCCGGGGCGGCCTGGCGCAGGTAGTCGAGCATTCCGCGTTCGAAATCGATCAGCGTGCCGACGACTTCGAAGGTGAGCGCCTTGAATCTCAGGAGGGACATGGCAGCACTCCATTGAGCCGGGAAGACGTATTCAGATGAGGTCAGGGCGTCGGCCAATGACGCCGCTGCACACCGTCGCCGCCGCATTCCATGGCGTTGTGGCCCGCCGCGCAGCAGTTCGTGCTGGACGACAAATTCGTCCAATCGGCAGCAGCACGTCGGGAGTACCTTCGCGCCCCAGTTCAACACCGAAAGGATACCGATTCATGAGCAACCTGACTTTCTTCAAGTTCGACAATCTCGGCGCCGGCCGTGAGGGCGCCCCCTTGCCCGAGCGCCTGATCGCGGGCGATCCGCGCTTCATGAACTGGGACGTGGAGCAATCACCCGACGGCAAGGTGCGCACCGGCGTGTGGGAAATCACGCCCGGCACGATCCGCTCCATCAAGGGCGGCGTCTGGGAGTTCTGCTACATCCTCTCCGGCGTGTCGGAGCTGATAGAGGACGGCAAGGAGCCCATCCGCGTGCGGGCGGGAGACAGCTTCGTGATGAAGCCGGACTACGTGGGCAAGTGGCGCTGCATCGAGACCACGCGCAAGATCTGGCTCGTGTACGGCGCCGCCTGAGGGTCAGGGCAACCATGCCGCAGAACATGCCGCCGGCGCTTTTCAAAACCGCAGCTTTTGTTTCGCGCGCCACCGCGATCGGGACAAACCCCTCGGACCCCCATGCTTCAATGGCCGCATGATGAAGCTCGAATCGTTCTGGACGGATACCACGGCCCCGTTTGAAGGCCACACCGATGCGTTGCCCGCCAAGGCCGACGTGGTGGTGGTCGGCGGCGGCTTCACCGGCCTGTCGGCCGCCCGCAAGCTGGCCATGCGCGGCGCCAAGGTGGTGGTGCTGGAGGCGGCGGGGGTGGCGGCCGAGGCCTCGGGGCGCAACGGCGGCCATGTGAACAACGGGCTGGCGGTGGACTACGCCACCGTCGCGGCCCGCGTGGGCACCGAACGCGCGGCCGCCTGGTATCGCGCCTACGACGACGCGGTGGACACCGTCGAGCGCATCGTGCACGAGGAGGCGATCGCCTGCGACTTCCACCGCCGCGGCAAGCTCAAGCTCGCCTCGAGGCCTGCACACTACGACCAGCTGGCGCGGAGTTTTGACCGCCTGCGCCGTGAGGCCGACCCGCAGGTCGAGCTGGTGCCGCCGCAGCGCGTGCACGAGGAGATCGGCTGCGACCGTTTCGCGGGTGGCCTGCTGTTCAAGAAGAGTGCCCAGATGCACATGGGCCAATTCGGCCGCGGGTTGGCGGAGGCCGCAGCGCGGCGCGGCGCGCAGATCTATGACCACACGCCGGTGGAGCGGCTGCAGCGTCTGCACGGCCATGCGTATCGCGTGCACACCCAGCGCGGCACCATCGATGCGGACCAGGTGCTGCTGGCCACCGGTGCGACGCGCCACGGCGCTTTCTCCAGCTTCTCCTTCTGGCGGCGCCGCATCGTGCCGATCGGCAGCTTCATCATCGTGACCGAACCGCTCGATGCAAGCGCCTTGCAGGCCCTGCTGCCGCAGCGCCGCACCTACACCACCACCGACACGCTGCACAACTACTTCCGCGTCACGCCCGACAACCGGCTGGTGTTCGGCGGGCGCGCGCGCTTCGCCCTGTCCAGCCCGCGCTCGGACGCAAAGAGCGGCCAGGTGCTGCGCGAGCAATTGGTGGCGATGTTCCCGCAACTGCGCGACGTGCGTGTCGACTACTGCTGGGGCGGCATCGTCGACATGACGCAGGACCGGCTGCCGCACGCGGGCGAGACGGACGGCCTGTTCTATTCCATGGGCTACAGCGGCCATGGCACGCAGATGTCGGTGCACATGGGCGAATGCATGGCCCGGGTGATGGCCGGCGACGTGGCGGCCAACCCCTGGCGCAACAACCCCTGGCCTGCCATCCCCGGCCACTTCGGCCCGCCGTGGTTCCTGCCCGCCGTGGGCCTGTACTACCAGATCAAGAACAAGTTCGCCTGAGCTTTTTCCTGCAACCACAACAAAGAGACAACAATGAACAATTTTCGTGAACTCAATGCCAGCCGCCGCGACGTGCTGGCCATGCTGATCGCTGGCGGCGTCGCCCCGCTGGCAACCGCGGCCCAGCCGCAGGCGCAGACCCCGCGCAGGGGCGGGCGCATCAAGGTGGCCGGCGCGACCGCGGCGCTCAGCGACACGCTGGACCCGGCCAAGGGTTCCAACCACTCCGACTACATCCGCAGCTTCATGTTCTACAACGGGCTGACCTCGCTGGATGGCAGCCTCACGCCCCAGCCCGCACTGGCCGAGGAGTTCGCAAGCAAGGATGGCAGGAACTGGGTGTTCAAGCTGCGCAAGGGCGTGACGTTCCACGACGGCAAGGCCTTCACCTCCGCCGACGTCGTGTTCTCCCTCATGCGCCACAAGGACCCTTCGACCGGCTCCAAGGCCAAGGTGCTGGCCGAGCAGTTTGAGGAAGTGAAGGCCACCGGCCCGCATGAAGTGAGCATCCGCCTCGTGGCGCCCAACGCGGACCTGCCGGCCATTCTTGGCACCTCGCACTTCCACATCGTGCGCGACGGCGTTACCGACGTGAACGCGCACATGGCCGGCGTCGGAACCGGCCCCTACAAGCTCAAGGACTTCAAACCCGGCGTGCGCACGGTCGCCGTCCGCAATGAGAACTATTGGAAGCCGAACCGCCCCTACCTGGACGAGATCGAGTACGTGGGCATCGGCGACGAGGCGGCGCGCGTCAACGCGCTCTTGACCGGCGAGATCGACCTGACCACGGCCATCAACCCGCGTTCGGTCGACCGCATCAAGGGGTCGGCCAAGCACGCGATCTTCGAGACCCGGGCGGGCTTGTACACCGACCTCATCATGCGCCGCGACAGCGGGCCAGGTAGCAACCCGGACTTCGTGCTGGCCATGAAGCACCTGTTCAACCGCGAGCAGATGGTCAAGTCCATCCTGCTGGGCTACGGCGAGGTGGCCAACGACCATCCCATCCACCCCAGCAACCGCTTCTACTTCAAGGGGCTCAAGCAGCGCGCGTATGATCCCGAAAAGGCCAAGTGGCACGTGCAGAAGGCCAACCTCGGCAGCGCCGGCATCCCGGTGGTGGTGTCTCCCGCGGCCACGAATTCGGCGGAGATGGCGCTGGTCATGCAGCACGCGGCGCGCCAGATCGGGCTGAACCTCGACGTGCGCCGCATGCCGGCCGACGGCTATTGGTCGCAGCACTGGATGAAGCATCCAGTGGGCTTCGGCAACATCAACCCGCGCCCCTCGGCCGACGTGCTGCTCACCCAGTTCTTCAAGTCCGACGCGCCGTGGAACGAGGCCGGCTGGAAGAACCCGAAGTTCGACCAGCTGCTGCTGGCCGCGCGGGCGCAGACCGACACGGCCAAGCGCGCCCAGATGTACGCCGACATGCAGGTCATGATCCATGAGGAAGGCGGCATCGGCATCCCATTCTTCATGTCCAGCATCGACGGGCACAGCAAGAAGCTCAAGGGCCTGTCGCCGATTCCGCTGGGCGGTCTGATGGGCTACAACTTCGCCGAGAACGTCTGGCTCGACGCATGAACACCATCTGCCGCAGCTGAGCTCGCCACGTTTCTTTTTGTTCCAAGGACTCCAATTTCCATGCCAAACAATCTTCTCGTCACCTTCAAGCTCGACCAGCTTGGCGAGCCGCGCGAATACCGGCCGCCGGCCGATCGCGTGCTGGAAGGGGACATCGTCTGCCGCAGCTGGGAGGTCGACAGCGCCAAGGACGGCAAGGTGCGCGCCGGCGTGTTTGAATCCACCCCGGGGGTCAATCGCTCCATCAAGGGCGACACGTGGGAGTTCTGCCTGATCCTGTCAGGGGTGGCGGAGATCACCGAGGACGGACAGCCCCCCGTGACCTACCGGGCCGGCGATTGCTTCATCATGAAGCCCGGCTACACCGGCACCTGGCGCACGCTTGAAACCGTGCGCAAGGTCTGGGTCACGGCCTGAGTCAACGCGCCGAGACATCGAACCGAGACAGCGAACCGCCATGAAGCTCACATCCTATTGGTTGGACACATCCGAGCCATTCCGGAGCGCCGCCCCAGGGCCGGTGCAAGGCAGCTGCGACGTTGCAGTGATCGGTGGCGGCCTGACCGGTTCTTCGGCCGCACTGGCTCTCGCGAAGAAGGGCGCTCGCGTCGTGCTCCTGGAAGCAGAGACGGTCGGGAACGCGGCGTCCGGCCGTAACGGCGGTATGTGCAACAACGGCTTCGCCCAGGACTACGGCATGATGTCGGCCAAACTCGGCAAGGACGTCGCCAACCGGCTCTACCGGGCTTTCGACGCCGGTGTCGACATGGTCGAACGCCTGGTGGCCGAAGAGAACATAGCCTGCAACTTCGCGCGGGTCGGCAAGATCAAGCTGGCGGCCAAGCCCGAGCACTACGACAAGCTGATGCGCAGCCAGGAATTGCTGGCCGCCACTGTTGATCCCGACACGGAAATGGTCAGCCGCGCGGATCTGGCGGGCGAGGTCGGTTCGGACCGCTACTACGGCGGCCTGGTCTACCGCAAGGGCGCCGGCATGCATGTGGGGCGCTTCGTGCGCGGCCTGGCGGAAGCGGCGGCACGGCGCGGCGTCGAAATCCACGAGCACACGCCGATGACGGGCCTGCGGCCCGCCCCCGGAGGAGGCCACCATATCGAAACCCCGAAGGGCCGGCTTCATGCCAAGCAGGTTCTGCTGGCGAGCGGAATCTCGCAGACGGGGCCGCTGGGTTGGATCCGGCGCCGGATCGTGCCGGTCGGCGCATTCCTGATCGTCACCGAGCCCCTGCCGACATCGACGCTCGATCGGCTCCTGCCGCGCCGCAGGATGGCGGTCGATACGAAAAACCTGGTCAACTACTTCCGAACGACGCCCGACAACCGGCTGCTCTTCGGCGGACGCGCCCGCTTCGCCGTCTCCAACCCGGCCTCGGACGAGAAGAGCGGCGCGATCCTGCAGGCTGCACTGCACGATGTCTTTCCCGAGCTGCGCGCCGCGCGCATCGACTATTGCTGGGGCGGGATGCTCGACATGACGCGTGACCGGCTGCCACGCGCCGGGGAACGCAACGGCATCTACTACTCGATGGGCTACAGCGGCCACGGCACCCAGATGTCGACCCTGATGGGCAGCATCATGGCGGAGGTCATGGACGGACGCACCGACCTGAATCCCTGGAAAGACTTCGCATGGCCCGCCATTCCAGGCCACTTCGGCCCACCCTGGTTCCTGCCGCTGGTCGGCGCCTATTACCGGCTCAAGGACAAGCTGTCCTGACGCCTACCCGAGCCGGGGCGCTAGGACGAATTTGGCGCGGCACGCGAACAGCACAAACACGCCGCATGCCGCGCCACTTTCGGTTTTTGCTGTGCCCGCCCGGCGCATAACCGCAGCATCTGCGGCGGCCGCGGCATAGCATTCATGGCATCGCGACGAGCCTTTTTACATTCAGGAGATGCTCCCATGAGTTTTCGCACGACACACGACGATAAGCTGAACGGCCTGAACGGCCTGAACGGCCTGATCGGCCCCGAAGAGAGCACGCGAATCCTCGGTGCACTGCAGCGCGGCGCGAGCCGGCGCGATGTGCTTTCGATGATGATGGCGGGCGGCATGCGGGCGGCACTGGCCGGCAGCATCGCCGGGATCGCCACCAGCGCGCATGCGCAGACCCCGCGCAAGGGCGGGCGCCTGCGGGTTGCGGGATCCGCGGCGGCGGTGAGCGACACGCTCGATCCGGCCAAGCAGTCCAACCACACGGACTACATCCGCGGCTTCATGTTCTACAACGGCCTCACGGTGCTGGACGGCAACCTCATTGCCCAGCCGTCGCTGGCGGAGGAGTTCACAACCAAGGACGCGAAGACCTGGGTCTTCAAGCTGCGCAAGGGTGTCACGTTCCACGACGGCAAGCCGCTGACACCCGCCGACGTCGTGTTCTCCATCATGCGCCACAAGAACCCGGCGACGGGATCGAAGGCCAAGGTGCTGGCCGATCAGATCGAGGAAGTGACCGCCACAGGGCCCGACGAAGTGACCTTCCGGCTGACGTCACCCAACGCCGACCTGCCTGTGATCCTGGGCACCTACCATTTCCACATCGTCAAGGAAGGCACCTCCGACTTCAATGCCGGCATCGGCACGGGCCCCTACAAGGTCAAGGAGTTCAAGCCCGGCGTGCGCTCGATCGCCGTGCGCAACGACAACTACTGGAAGCCCAACCGGCCCTACCTGGACGAGATCGAGTACGTGGGCATCAGCGACGAGAACGCGCGCATCAACGCGCTGCTGGCCGGCGAGCTGGACTTCATCATCGCCGTCAATTCCCGATCGGTCGACCGCGTCCGGGCCACCGGCAAGCACGCGATCTTCGAAACCAAGGCGACCTCGTACACCAACCTGGTCATGCGGCGCGACAGCAGCCCGGGAAACAACCCGGACTTCGTGCTGGCCATGAAGCACCTGTTCAACCGTGAGCAGATGATCAAGTCCATCGTGCTGGGCCATGGCGTGGTGGCCAACGACCAGCCGATCGCCCCGACCAACCGCTTCTACGCCAAAGGCCTCAAGCAGCGCCCCTACGATCCCGAAAAAGCCAAGTGGCATGCGCAGAAAGCCAACCTGGGCAGCGCCGCCATCCCCGTCGTGGTGTCGCCTGCGGCCACCAACTCGGTGGAAATCGCGCTGGTCCTGCAGCACGCGGCCCGGCAGGCCGGAATGAACCTGGACGTGCGCAAGATGCCCGCCGACGGCTACTGGTCGCAGCACTGGATGAAGCACCCGGTGGGCTTCGGCAACGTCAACTCGCGCCCCAGCGCCGACCTGCCTTTGACGCTGTTCTTCAAGTCCGATGCGCCCTGGAACGAGTCGGCCTGGAAGAGCCCGAAGTTCGACGAGCTGCTGGTGGCTTCGCGCGGCGAAACCGACGTGGCGAAGCGCACGCAGCTGTACGCCGACATGCAAACGATGATTCACGACGAAAGTGGCATCGGAATCCCGATGTTCATCTCCAGCCTGGACGGGCACACGACCAAGCTCAAGGGCCTCTCGCCGATTCCCATCGGCGGCATGATGGGCTCCAACTTCGCCGAACACGTCTGGATGGAAGCATGACCCTCAGCGCGCTCAATTCAAAAACACAAAGGTAATGCGATGAAAACACTTTTGCTCAAGAAAGAGGAAGTCCGCAGATTGATCTGCATGAAGGAAGTCATCGGTACGGTGGAAGAGGCCTACAAGGCCTTCAACAGCGGCCAGGTGATACAACCTCCCTATATCGGGATCGATCTGCCTTCCCACCGCGGTGAGATTGATTTCAAGCTGGGCTACAACCAGGGCAACGAAGTGATCTCCATGAAGGCGTCCTCGGGTGGGTTCACCGGCAACCCGGAACAATACGGGGTTCCCAACGGGATGGGGACCGTGCTGCTCTTCGACGGCAGGAGCGGCGCCTTGATGTGCGTGATGGACGGAAGCCTGCTCACGGGCCTTCGGACCGGCGCGTGCGGCGCCGTTTCAGTCAAGGCACTCGCGCGAAAGAACGCGAGGAAGATCACCTCGATCGGCACCGGCAACCAGGCCAGGATGCAGATACGCGCCATCAGGGAGGTGATGAAGATCGAAGAGATCCAGGCATGGGACCACCATCCCGAGACGCAGGCCAGGTACAAGGCGGACATCGAAAGCGAGTTCGACATCCCGGTCATAATGGCGAACTCCAAGGAGGAAGCCGTAGCGCAGGCCGACATCCTGATCACCACCACCCGCGGCAAAGGGGCGCTGGTAGAGGCCGGTTGGGTGAAGCCCGGCACCCACATCGTGGCGATCGGCAGCGACGCGCCGGGCAAGCAGGAGTTCGAGCCGGAGATCTTCCGGGACGCGAAGGTCGTGGTCGATTCGATCGCGCAGTGCGTCGAAAAGGGCGAGACCCAGCACCCCATCGCCAGAGGCATCATGACGCCGAAGGACATCCACGCCGAGATCGGCGAGATCCTGCTTGGCAAGAAGCCCGGGCGCGAGAGCGACGACGAGATCACCATCTTCGACTCCACCGGCATGGCCATCCAGGACAACACGACGGCGGCGAAGATCTACCGGAACGCGCTGGACGGGCAGGTCGGAACGTTCTTCGAGTTCATCGACTAGGGGCGAAGCTTTGGAATCCAGCACCATGCGCAACTACCCCACCATCCAGGACATTCGAGACGCCCAGCAACGGCTGAAACCGCACATCAAACATACCCCGTTGTTGCGCGCAGAAAAGATCGAGAAGGCCGTCGGTTGTCAGCTTTATCTCAAGCCTGAAACCCTGCAGATCACAGGCGCCTTCAAGATTCGTGGCGCTCTGAACAAGGCACTGTCTCTCCCGAGAGAAGAGATCGCCAACGGCCTTATTGCAACCTCTTCGGGCAATCATGCCCAGGGGATCGCCTATGCCGCCAGGATGCTGGGCGTGAAGGCGATCATTGTCGTTCCGGTGACTACACCCAAGATCAAGATCGAGAACACCAAAGCCCTGGGAGCGGAAGTCATTCTTTTCGACGGCGACACGGCCGCCCGATGGAAAAGGGTGTGCGAGATCGCCGAAGAGAACAGGTACGCGGCGGTTCACGGCTTCGAGGACCCTCTGGTCATGGCTGGCCAGGGAACGATCGGGTGCGAAATACTGGAGGATCTGCAAGATGTGGACACGGTCATTGTTCCCATGGGCGGCGGAGGCCTGATTTCGGGAATCGCTACCGCCATCAAGGAAACGAACCCGGGCGTGCGTGTCATCGGCGCGGAACCCGCCCTGACGCCGAAGTACTTCCACAGCAGGATCAACAAGGAACGTACATCGCTTCCCTTGAAAAACACCATTGCGGATGGTTTAAGAATCAGCGTGCCAGGCCAGAACCCATGGCCCATTATTGAAAAGTATGTCGACGAGATCGTTCTCGTTGAAGACGAACACATCATCGCGGGCATGCGTACGCTTGCCAAAGATGCAAAGCTGATCGCTGAGCCCGCCGCGTCGATTGGTATAGGAGCCTTGTTGGCCGGAGCCATCAAGGTCAAACCAGATGAGAAGGTCTGCGCAGTATTGACCGGCGGGAACTGGGACCTGTGCGACCTTGCCGATATCTACAAACTCACCGAGTGAGCTGTCCAGAAGGCGGGTTTGATTCTTCCGACGCGCAGCCCGCAAGCTTCGCAAGCTGCAGCGCGGGGTAAATCCGGTCGATCGCGATCACGTCCGTCCTCATCTCCTCCACGATCCATTCGCGAACTTCCACCACGGCGGAGCGCGGCGGCCGATTGGTGGGATGCAGCAAGCGGCAGACACGCTCCGTGACGACAGCCTCCTGCTCGCCCGGAACCAGCGCTCCGGTCGACAACCAGTAGGCGGTGGAGTTGAGCCAGCCGAGCGCGATGCCCTGGCCGAGCAGTGCCGCCTGGATGACGATCGCGTAATCGGAGAAGTCGACCATCCGCGCCACGCGACGGCCGTTCCGCTGGAAGCTGGCGAAGAGGCGATGCCAATCGCGATCACCGTCGCTCAGGTTCATCAATGTGTCGCCATCCTGCGCTTGCGAGCGCGCCTGCTCGGCGTAGCCCGGACTGCAGACCGGCAGCAGGATCTCCGGCATCAGCAGGACGCCATGTTCGTGGGCCTCGTCGCGATGGGGAAAGCGCAGCCCGAGGTCCACATCCGTCACCGGCCCTCTCAGTGGCCCGGAGGTGAGCTGAAAGCGCAGGTCGACCGACGGAAAGGCCTTGCGCAGCTTGTGCATGCGCGGCATCAGCCAGTGCGTCGTGAAAGCGGTGGAGACAGACAGCGTGACGGTCTCCGTGCCGGTCCTGCGCGCCTCGATCTCGTCGAGTCCCGCCTCGATCCCCCGAAAGCCCTCCGCGATCCGCTTGTAGAGAATCTCTCCGCTTTCGGTGAGGCTGACCTTCCCATGCGCCCGCTCGAAGAGCCTGATGCCCAGGTGCTCCTCCATGCGGGAAAGCATCCGGCTCACCGCCGGCTGCGTCACGTACAGCTCGAGGGCCGCCTTGCTGAAGTTGCCGCAGCGGGCGGCGGCTTCGAAGGCAAAGAGCGCGTTCGCGCTGGGGAGCTTTCTGCGTAGGCTGTGCATGACTTGATGTTATGCCCGTCCTGACAATTGCGCAATTGCCTGCACGCGCAATGTTGCCTATCCTGACGGCATCGAAAGGGGTACGCACAGAATGACATTCGCGGCAGCATCCGGGCTTTCCATCCGGGCGGCGAGCAAGCGCTACGGCGGGGCGACCACGCTGGACTCCATAACTTTGGATGTCGGTCCCCGCTCGATAACCGCTCAATCGCATTTCCGAATCACTTCACCACTTGTCCAGGAGACACCGACATGACCTTCCGCCCCAAGTACATCACCTTCGACTGCTACGGGACCCTCACGTACTACCCCATGACCCAGGCGGCGTACGACATCTACGAGGGCCAGCTTCCACCGGCGCAGATGAACGTGTTCCTCAAGAACTTCAACGACTACCGCTTGGACGAAGCGATGGGCGACTGGAAACCCTACCTGGACATCCTGCATTCGTCGCTGCAACGCGCCTGCAGGAAGCACAAGCTGGTCTTCCGCGATGAGCATGCGAAGAGAATCTACGACGCGGTGCCCTCCTGGGGGCCGCACGCCGACGTGCCGCACGCGCTCACGCGCATCGCAAAGAAGATCCCGCTGGTGATCCTGTCCAACGCGATGAACGAGCAGATCGACTCGAACGTGGAAAAGCTCAAGGCGCCCTTCCACAAGGTATGCACGGCGCAGGATGCCGGCGCCTACAAGCCGCGCCTGGCTGCGTTCGAATACATGCTGGACCAGCTCGGCTGCGCACCACACGAAATCCTGCACGTGTCGGCCAACCCGCGCTACGACATCTTCTCGGCGCAGGACCTCGGCATCGTCAACAAGGTGTTCGTCAACCGCGGGCATGAACCGAGGCCCAGCGACGCATTCAGCTTTGCCGAGATCCGCGACATCAACGGGCTTCCGGCCCTTGTCGGACTCTGACCCGCGACATTCACCAGGAGACACACCATGGAAGAGAACAAGCAGCTGGGCGGCCTGATAGGCCCCGAAGAGAGCACGCGAATCCTCGGTGCATTGAAGCGCGGCGCGAACCGTCGCGACGTGCTGGCCATGTTGACTGCCGCCGGCATGCAGGCAGCCCTGGCCGGCAGCATCGCGAGCGTCGCCGCCACGGCGCATGCGCAGACGCCGCGCAAGGGCGGCCGCATCAAGGTGGCGGGGTCAACGGCGGCGATGAGCGACACGCTCGATCCCGCCAAGCAGTCCAACGGCACCGACTACGTCCGCGGCTTCATGTTCTACAACGGGCTGACCTACCTGGACGGCAGCCTCACCCCGCAGCCGCAGCTGGCCGAGGAGTTCACGACCAAGGACGCCAGGACCTGGGTCTTCAAGCTGCGCCGCGGCGTGACTTTCCACGACGGGAAGCCGCTGACGCCGCAGGATGTGATCTTCTCGCTGATGCGCCACAAGAACCCCGCGATCGGTTCGCGCGCCAAGCCGCTGGCTGACCAGATCGATGAGGTCACCGCGACGGGCCCGAACGAAGTGACCATCCGCCTCGCCGCACCCAATGCGGATCTGCCGGTGATCCTGGGCACCTACCACTTCCACATCGTCAAGGACGGCACCACCGACTTCCACGCCGGCATTGGGACCGGTCCCTACAAGGTCAAGGAATTCAAGCCCGGTGTGCGCGCGGTCGGTGTGCGCAATGACAGCTACTGGAAGCCCAACCGGCCCTACCTTGACGAGATCGAACACGTGGGCGTCGGCGAAGAGAGCGCGCGTGTCAATGGCCTGCTGGCCGGGGAGCTCGACCTCGTGCTCTCGGTCGATCCGCGCTCGGTGAGCCGCGTCTCCGGAAGCGGCCAGCACGCCGTCTTCGAAACCAAGGCGGGCCCCTACACGGACCTGGTCATGCGCCGCGACAGCGCGCCGGGAAACAACGCTGATTTCGTGCTGGGCATGAAGCACCTGTTCAACCGGGAACAGATGATCAAGTCGATCGTGCTCGGCCACGGCGTGCTGGGCAACGACCAACCGATCCACCCCAGCATGCGCTTCTACTTCAAGGGGCTGAAGCAGCGCCCCTACGATCCCGAGAAGGCGAAGTGGCATCTCCAGCGAGCCAACGTCGGCTCCGCGGCCATCCCGATGGTCGTGTCCCCGGTCGCGAACGGATCCATCGAGATCGCGACCATCCTGCAACACGAGGCGCGCAAGTACGGTGTCAACTTCGACGTGCGCCGCATGCCGGCGGATGGCTATTGGGCCCAGCACTGGATGAAGCACCCCGTGGGATTCGGCATGATCCAGCCGCGCCCCTCCGTGGACGTGATGCTGTCGCTGTTCTTCAAGTCCGACGCTCCCCAGAACGAGTCCGGCTGGAAGAGCGACAAGTTCGACCAGCTCCTGCTTGCCGCGCGCGCGGAGACCGATGAAGCCAGGCGCGCTCAGATGTACGCCGACCTGCAAACCATGGTCCATGAGGACTCCGGCATAGCGATCCCGTACTTCACGTCGAGCCTCGACGGCCACAACAGGAAGCTGCGCGGGCTCTCTCCGATACCGTTGGGCGGCTTGATGGGTTTCAGCTTCGCCGAACACGTATGGCTCGACACGTGAACGCCCCTGTCACCCGCGTCGTGGTGATCGGCACCGGCATCGTCGGTCTCAATGTCGGGCTGCGCCTGTTGCGCGAAGGCCTGCAGGTCGACTTCGTCGATCCGCGCCCCCCGGGCAGCGGTGCGTCCTACGGAAATGCCGGCGTCATCGCCGTCGAAGCCGCCGTCCCCACAGGCATGCCGTCGATGCTGTCGGGTGCTCCGGGCTTCCTGCTCCGCCAGCAAGGGCCGATCGTGGTGAAGCCTGCCTACTTCCTGCAGGCGCTCCCTTGGCTGGTCCGGTTCCTGTCCGCTTGCCGGCCGCACCGTGTGGAGCAGATCTCGACGGCGCTCCACTCAATGACGAGGTTCGCTCTGGAGGAGTACGAGCGGCTGTTTGCCGATCTGGGGCTGGATGACGACATCCGGCGCACCGGCGCACTCATGCTGTACCACACACCAGCCTCGTTTCAAGGCGCCCAAGCCGCCATCCAGCTGCGAAGGAGGCGCGGCGCCAACATAGAAATCCTGGGCGAGAAAGAGGTGCGGGACCTGGAGCCCGCCTCGGGCCCGGTCCACAGGGGCATTTATTTCCCGGACTATGCGTCCCTGGACAGCCCCCAGCTGCTCTGCCGGCGCCTCGCGGAGCGGGCATCCACGCTGGGCGCGATCTTCCATGAGGCCGAAGTCCGCAGCATAGTCGTCGCCGGCGGCCGGCCGGTCTCCCTGCATTGCAGTGACGGGCGCGAGCTGCGACTCGATGGCGCCGCGGTCATCATCGCTGCAGGCGCGCACTCGAAGGGTCTGGCCGCGGATGTGGGATGCGATGTCGCCCTCGATACCGAACGGGGCTATCACGTCGAGATAGCGAACCCCAACATCACGCTGGGCCGGCCCGTCCTGGTCTCGGACGGCGCTTTTTTCGCTTCCATGATGCAGGGTAGGCTCAGGCTGGCGGGAACCGTGGAAATCGCGGGGCTCCAGAGGGAGCCGGATTGGCGTCGTGCAGACAGGATGGTGGACAGGGCGAGGATCGCCTTTCCCGACTTGCGGGCGACGGAATGGACCCGCTGGATGGGGTTTCGCCCGTCGATGCCGAACTCGCTCCCGGTGATCGGCGCCTCCCCGCTCGTTTCACATGCCTACGTCGCCTGTGGGCATGGACATCTGGGTATGACGCTAGGTGCGGTGACAGCTACGCTGATCGCAGACGCGATCCTGGGTCGCGATCCCATGCTCGACCAAAACCCCTTCGCGCCTCGCAAGCTGCGCTCTTTCAATCCGCGCATCCATGATGCGCGCGCCCATCGATCAACACACTCACCAAAAGGAAACAAACCATGCAACTCCAGCAATACAAGACCCTGACTTTCGACGTCGTCGGGACGCTGATCGATTTCGAGAAAGGCGTTCTCGATTCCGTCCGCCGCCTGGGCGGCTCCGCGGCCGAGGGCCTCACCGACGACGACATCTTCGAGTCGTACAAGCGCGGGCGCGAGCTGCACCCCGGCCGCTCCAGCCAGGTCATGGGCGACGTGTACCTGCACGTGGCAAAGCAGCTGGGCCTGCCCGCCGACGAGATGTCGGCCCGGGCTTTCCAGATGGACGTGCTGCACTGGCCGGCATTCCCCGATTCGGCGGAGGCGCTGCGCCGCCTGCGCAAGCACTTCCGGCTCGTGGCCATGACCAATGCGGACCGCGTGGCGCTTTCCTGTTACGCGCACACGCTGGGCGACCCGTTCGACGATACGGTGACCCACGACGACACCGGCACCGACAAGCCGGACCCCCGTTTCTTCGCCTACAACCAGGGCCGCCAGGCCGCGCTAGGCTACAAGTTCCACGAGATCCTGCACGTGGCGCAAAGCCAATACCACGACATCGGGATCGCACGCGAGCTCGGCTACACGGTCTGCTGGATCGAGCGCCGCAAGGGCCTCAAGGGCTTCGGCGGCACACCGGTACCGGCGAAGGTGACGAAGCCGGATTTCCACTTCGCGAGCCTCAAGGAACTGGCCGACGCGGTCGAGGCCGATCAAGCATGAGTGGTCCGAAGGAATTCGCCGACGCTCGCTCGCTGTGGAGAAGCACAGCCGAGCCGGGGCCCGCGCTGCCGATGCTAGAGACGGATCTGAGCACCGAGGTCGTCATCGTCGGCGGCGGCTACTCAGGGCTGTCGGCGGCGAATGCCCTGCGGCAGCGAGGCATTGAGCCTGTGGTGCTCGAAGCCAGAACCGTAGGCTGGGGCGCGAGCGGCCGCAATGGCGGCGTCGTCAGCGGAAAATACCGCGTGCCCTTTCCCGCGATGGCCAAGACGTACGGCCTGGAGGCAGCGCGGCACCTGCACGGCATCGCGCATGAGTCGCTGGACTTCGTGGAAGAGATCATCGCGGACCTGGGCATTCCACATGCGCAGTTCGAGCGCACCGGCAACCTGCGCTGCGCGCATACCGAGCGCGCCCTCGGTGCTCTCATTGCCGAAGCGGATTGGCTGCGCAGCGAGCTGAAAGACGACTCCTGCCGCGTCCTGTCGCGCGCGGAGCTTGCGCAAGAACTCGGCTCGCGGGCATTCGTCGGCGGCGTCCTCAACCGCCTGGCCGGCACCATCCATCCGCTTAACTACGCGCGCGGCATGGCAGCGGGCCTGGCGGCGCGCAAGGTGCCGATCTTCGAGAACAGTCCCGTCACCCGCATCCTGCGGGAACCGGCAGGCGTGGTGGTCGTGACGCCGGGCGCCAGGGTGCGGGCGCGCCAGGTGCTGATCGCCACCGACGCCTATTCGGATTCCACGGCGGCGACCGGGCAGGTGAGCCGCAGCATCATCCCTTTCCGCAGCGCCATCATCGCGACCGAGCGCATGCCGGCGCACCTGCAGGCGAAGTTGCTCACGGCGCGTCGCGGCTACTCGGAAACGCGGCGCATGATGAAGTGGTTCCGCAAAGTCGATGGCCGCTTCGTCTTCGGCGGGCGCGGGGCTTTCGGCCGTGAAGACACGGCCTCGTCGTTCGATGCCCTCAAGCGCGCAATGACGACCCTGTTCCCCGAACTCGAAGGCCTGGCGATCGATTTCCAGTGGTCAGGCCTGGTGGGCATGACGCTGAACCAGCTGCCGCATGTCGGCCGCATCGACGACCGCACTTGCGTCTCGTTTGGCTACAACGGCGTGGGCATCGCAATGGCGACGCTGCTGGGCCGATATGCCGGTCGCTTGATGGCCGGCGAGTCGCCGCAGCTCGCCTTGTTCGACGCGTCCCGGCAAAAGTCGGTGCCCTTCCGTTCGCTGCGCGCACCCGGTGTGCGGATGGTCGCGGGCTGGTACCAGATGCTCGATGCGCTCGGGCGATGACCGAAACACGCGCCCCAGCTTCGACCTGGCGTTGACCCTGTTCTTCAAGGTTGCCGAAGCCGATCGGGTGCTTCATTCAGCGCTGCGACCGATAGCCATCTGCTCGCGGTTGAACAGGTGCTTCATGGCCAGCACGAAATCGAGATTGGCGCCGGGGACGCTGTCGCACCGCATAACCAGGTCCGTGTACGAGACGCCATTGGTGCCGGAGATCGCGTGCTTGCTGCTGGCATTCACGCGGTCGACCGAGCGCGGGTTGGACCTGACCGACCATATCCAGTTCGCCGGCAAGCAATCGGCTCAAGGACAAGCTGGCCTGAGACGCAAGCCTACACAACGCCGCTCGCTCTGAAGCGCTCGATCTCGCTGTCTGAGTAGCCAAGATGGTTGAGAACTTGCTTGTTCTGCGCGCCGGCAGCTTGAGGAATCGCGTTGACTCCAACATCGCATGCCGATAGCCGAAACCCAGCGACAGGAACAGTCAATCCCTTGAGCGCTCCAGCATCCTCACCGAATCGATGGAGAACACCCCGGGAGTTGACGTGCTCATCCGCCAACATCGCCTCCATTCGTTGAACCCGCGATGCCGGCACGCGCGCGCCTTGCAGTACGCGCTCCCAGTGTTCCACCGACTCGGTGGCGATGATTTCCTTGAGCGCTTTGGCCTCCGCCGCGTGGCCGCGAATGCGGTCACGGTTGTTTTCCTTGATGAGGTCGGGCCGTCCCAAGACCTCCCATAGTCGCCTCTGTTGACGCAGATTCGACGCCGAGATCATCAACGGTGCGTCCGCTGCCTGATAACACCCAATGGTGGCAAAAGGATAGCGGTTGCCCTTTTGCTCAGGGTGAGAGCCATTCCACAAGTAGCCGGTCAGGTGCGAGCTGCAGAGAATCATGGCGACATCAGACATCGCCACCTCGACGAATTGACCGCGACCGTGGTTCTTGCGATGAAGCAGCGCAGCAAGGATGGCTGCGGCGGCGGTCGTACCAGTCGCGTAGTCGACGACCGGAGCGCCGCACTTGACAGGGGAGGAGCCGGCCTCGCCGGTCATTGCCATCATTCCTGAGTAGGCCTGGATCACGCCGTCGTACGCCGTGAGTTCACGCTTCGGACCCGTGCTGCCGAAAGCGGAGATCGAGCAGTAGATCAGTTCCGGCTTGAGAGCCGAGAGATCTGGATAGCCGAGCCCGAGCGCGTCGAGCGCGCCGGGCCGGTAGTTCTCGATCAGGATGTCGGCCGTCTTCACCAGCTGCCGGAGAATCTGGCGGCCAGCGTCCGTCTTCAGATTCAAGGTGATCGATTGCTTGTTGGAACTTTGCGAGAGAAAGGCGGTCCCCATTCCCTCGTCGTTGAGTTCGTGGTCCGAGCCTTGGAATCTCGCCTGGTCTGGCTCATCGGGTGCTTCGATCTTGATGACTTCAGCGCCCAGAACCGCGAGTTGGTAACTTGCGAACGGTCCCGCCAGGACGTGAGTCAAGTCGAGAACACGCACACCTTCCAGGACTTTGGGCATGGCCCCTGCGCTACTTGCTGATGACATTTGTCTTCACCAGTTTGGACCATCGTGCGATTTCGGCGCGCACGTAGTTCTCATAGTCGATTGGCGCCCCCGTCTGGACAACCATGCCTTCGTGAACCAGCTTGGATTTGAAGAAGTCCGTAGCGGTCGCCTTCCGCACGGCAGCATTCAACTTCTCGATGATTGGAGCTGGTGTGCCTGACGGCGCGTGCAGACCGTACCAGCCCTCGGAGACATAGCCGGGAACGCCCGCTTCGACCATGGTGGGCACGCTTGGATATGCACTGGAGCGGGCAGCAGATGTGACGGCCAATGCCCTCAGTTTTCCGCTGTCGATGAAGCTGCCTACGGATCCCGAGGTGCCGAACAGAATGTCGGTTTGTCCGCCCAGCAAGTCGGTGAGGGCGGGGGCCGAACCCTTGTAGGCGATGTGTTGAAGACGGACCTTGCCAAGGTCTTCAAACAAGGCGCCCGCCAGATGCGATGAGGTTCCGTTTCCGGGCGACGCGTAGGTCAGCTTGCCAGGTTTTGCCTTTGCTGCGTCGATGATGTCCTTCACCGATTTGTAGGGGCTGTCCGCACGGACTACCAGCACATTGGGTGAGCGGACCACCATGGCGACGGGCGCGAAGTCCTTCTCCGTGGCGTAGGGCAGCTTTTCAGCGAGGCTCGGATTCACCGAATGCGCTATCGATGACAAGAGCAATGTGTAGCCATCAGGCGGGCTCTTGGCGACAAGGTCCGACCCGATGACGGTGCCCGCGCCGGGCTTGTTGTCGACGATGACGGGCTGCCCCAGTTCTTTTGCCAGGTCTGCGGACAGCGTGCGGGCGATCAGGTCGGCGCCACCACCCGGCGAGAAGGGCACGACGATCTTGATGGGCTTGTCGGGGAATGCGGCGTGAGCTGTAGGAACGCCGATCAGCAAAGTAGCGGCAATACCTGCTATCGCGTTCGCCAGGTTTCGGGGGATTGAAATGGGCATCACTGTCTCCGGTGTAGTGGATGGAGACTCTAAGGAGAGACGCGGCTTGCCGCACCCTCCCGATTCCATGCAGTGGAACTTCAATCCCCGGTAGCAACTTCGAGAGCATGCAGGATGCTCTTCTTCAAAGCGAGCAGTTTGGGCGCGAGTTCCGCAACCACTTCATCGAAAGGTTCCGCGCTGGACAGGCTGACGTTCAGCGCGTATTGCGATCCCTGAAATACAAGCGGGGTTGCAACGGCAACGACTTCCGGCTGCCACGAGGCCGCGCAAAAACCACGGTCCGCCACGCTCGTCATCGCCATGGAAATCTCGGCCTCCAGAGCGCGCCACTGTGCTCCCCTTGTCTGGCGGAAGTGAGCGAGCAGGGCCTTTCGTTTCGCTTCGGTGGCGTTCGCGAGGTGGGCTCGCCCCAGCGACGTGAGTTCCATCGGCACCCGCTGGCCCGACACCACCGAGCGCAGCGATGGCCGTCGGTTGTACCGGATCGACTCCAGGTAGACCATCTCGTCGCGGTCCGGCGCGGCCAGGCCGACGTTGATCTTGTTCTCTTCGGCCGCCTGCCGCATCAGAGGCGCCGCGATAGAGAGCACGAAGGAGCCCGTGCGCATGGCATGGGCAAAGCTCAGCACGGCCGGTGCGAGCCGGAATGCCCGGCTCCGGGGATCGATCTGGAGCAACCCGCCGCCCACAAGGGTCTGCGTCAAGCGGCTGACCGTGGAACGCGACAAGCCCGTGCGCTCGGCAAGCTCTGCATTCCCAAGCAGTTCCGAGCCCGGCCGGAATGATCTCAGCAGTTCGATGCCTCGCTCCAGCGAGCGGTTGACAGGGGAGATCCCCGGCTTGTCATCACGCAGCGCCTTCATTCGGGCAAGGCGGCGATCCGGATCAGGTGTGGTCGTCATCGCAGTCTCCATCAGAAAGTGATTCCATCTATTGGAACGCAAAACGACGTCGCGGGCTGCGCGCAATTCCACTCTTTGGAATTTGGTGGATGCAAAAAGCGGGCTCGTTGCTTAAGCTCGAGTCATCCCTTCCGACACTCAGGAGACAAGTCCCATGACCATCAGATTCCGTTCCCTTCTCGTGCGGGCCGGCGCCGCAATTGCCGTCACCATGTTCGTAGCGAGTGCGGCAGTCGCCGCGTTTCCGGACAGGCCGGTGAAACTGGTCGTTCCCTTCGCGCCCGGAGGCGGCACCGACGCGATCGCCCGCGCCCTTGGCGCTGGCATGGCGCAGGCACTGGGCCAGTCGGTGATCGTGGACAACAAGCCGGGTGCGGGAACCATCATCGGTACCGATCTCGTGGCGAAGAGTCCCGCCGACGGCTACACAGTGGTGGTGGCAAGTTTTGCGCACGCCGTCAATCCCAGCCTGATGGCCAAGCTGCCTTTCGACACGGACAAGGCCTTCGACCCCGTCATTCTGTTGGCCCGCGGGCCCAATGTTCTGGTGGTCCGATCGGAGAGCCCTTACAAATCGGTTGCGGACGTGCTTGCTGCTGCGCGCGCTCAACCCGGCAAGTTGACTTACGCCTCGCAAGGTAATGGCACCTCGGCGCATTTGGCGGGCGAGATGTTCAGCAACCTCGCGAAGACGAAGATGACGCACATCCCCTACCGCGGTGCGGGGCCGGCCATGACCGACCTGCTGGGCGGCCAAGTGGATGTCATGTTCGCCACCGCGGCGGCAGCCGCGCCACAGATCGCGGGCGGCAAGATGCGCGCGCTGGGGGTGACCACGCCGAAACGCTCGCCGGCCATGAAAGACCTTCCGGCGATCGCGGAGACGGTGCCCGGTTACGCGGTCGAAAGCTGGTATGGCCTGTTTGTCCCCGCGGGCACTCCCGCTGACACCATCGCCAAGCTCCATGCCGCAGCAAAGAAGGCGACGGACAACCCGGAATTCCGCAAGAAGATCGAGCCGGAAGGCTTGACCGTCAGCGCCGGCGCCCCGAAGGAATTGGACGACTACGTCCGGGCAGAAGGGGCACGCTGGAGCAGGATCGTCAAGGAAAACAACATCAAGATCGACTGAACCGAAAAGCATTGGGCAACACCATGAACTACTCGCTGATTGACTTGCAAGTCCAGGGCGGCATTGCGACGCTCACCCTCAACCGCCCCGACAAGCGCAACGCCATGAGCGACGACATGCGCACCGAATTCATTCACGCCTTGGAGCGCGTCACGGCCGACAAGGCGATCCGCGCCCTGGTCCTCACCGGTGCCGGCAAGGGCTTTTGCGCCGGCGGCGACATCTCTGGAATGGAGCGGCGGATGAATGCACCTGCCGGCGAGATCGCCTTCAATGGCTGGCACCGCCAGCAGCGCGTGCACCACACGCAGGCCTTGCTGCACACCATGCCCAAGCCCGTGATCGCCGCAGTCAACGGCGCCGCCTCCGGACTGGGTGCGGACACTGCGTTGGCCTGCGACTTCATCATTGCGAGTGAGTGGGCAAGCTTCACCTGGTCCTACATCCACCGCGGAATCATTCCCGACGGCGGCGGGATGTACTTCCTGCCGCGTCGTGTCGGTCTGCCGAAGGCCAAGGACCTGATCTTCACGGGGCGCAAGGTGGACGCGGACGAAGCAGTGGCGCTTGGCATCGTCGATCGCAAGACCAGCGCCGATCGCCTGCTGGCCGAGGCGCAAACGTGGGCGGCTGAACTCAGCAAGGGGTCCGCGACGGCGCTCGCGCTTGGCAAGACCATCCTCAATCAGAGCTTCGAAATGTCGGCGCAGCAGGTGTTCGCCCAGGGCAGCCAGGCTCAGGGCATCTGCTACACGAGCACCGAGCACCGCGAATCCGTAATGTCGTTTCTCGCCAAGTCGGCGGCCAGCAAGGAGTAAGGCCATGAACTCGATCAACCGACTCCTCCAGCCTCGCAGCGTCGCCGTGATTGGCGCATCGGCCGATCCGACCAAGACCGCCGGCCGTCCGGTCGCCTACCTCATGAAGCATTCCTTCGGCGGGAAGATCTACCCCGTGAATCCGAAGGTCCAGGAAATCGCGGGCCTCCAGTGCTACCCCGATGTGAGCTCGCTCCCGGAAACTCCCGACGTCGCCATCGTCCTGCTCGGCGCCGAACGTGCGCATCTGGCCGTGCGCGAGTTGGCCGCCCGGGGCACTGCGGCCGCCATCGTGCTCGCCAGCGGATACACCGAAACAGGTGAACAGGGAGCACGCCGCCAGCAGCAGTTGATGGAAGCCGCCGGCGCCATGCGCATCCTGGGGCCCAACACCATCGGCCTGGTCAACTTGACCGACAACATCGTCCTTTCCGCCACCGGTGCGCTGGAGATGGAGCACTTCCCGAAGGGGTCGATCGGCGTCGTGTCGCAAAGCGGCGGCATCCTCGGATCCTTGCTGTCCCGTGCAGCGGCCCGAGGCATTGGCCTGTCCAAGCTCATTTCCACCAGCAACGAGGTGGATCTGGAACTGGCTGACTTCATCGACGCCCTCGTCGACGACGAAGCCACCAAGGTGATCGCGCTGTACGTCGAAACCGTACGCAACCCCGGGAAGTTCCGTGCTGCCGCGCTCAAGGCCGCCCGCGCGGGCAAGCCGATCGTCGCCTTCAAGATCGGGCGTTCCGAGGCGGGCGCCAAGGCTGCTGTGTCTCATACCGGTGCGCTTGCGGGCGCCGATCGCATGTACGACGCCCTGTTTCGCCAATGCGGCGTGATCCGCGCACAGACCTTCGACGATCTTCTGGATATTCCGGTGGCACTCGCTTCCGGCCGCAAGCTGCGCGGCAATCGCGTCGCCATCCTGACCTCCACGGGCGGCGCCGGCACGCTGGTGTCTGACAGCCTTGGCGTTTCCGGTTTCGACACGCCCGCCCCGGATGCGCAGACCGCCGCCGCGTTGCGGGCGCTGCAGACCGGCGACCACGCCGCACTGGACCGCAATCCGATTGACGTGACACTGGCAGGCCTGCAGCCGGACCTGCTGCGCAGCGCCATCAAAATCCTGCTAGCCAGCCCCAGCTACGACGCGCTCACCATCATCGTCGGCTCCTCGAGCCTGGCAATGCCAGAGCTCATGGCAGGCGCCATCGAGGACTGCCTGCCGCTGTCCGACAAGCCGGTCAATGCCTACGTCAGCCCCCACGCGCCGGACGTCGCGGCTCTCCTGACGCGGCGTGGCGTTCCCGCCTTCGCCGCTGCCGAGAGCTGCACTGCCGCGCTGGGCGGCATGCTCCAGGCCGCGAAATGGAAGGCGCCCGAGCCGCAAGCCGCGGCGGCGTCGGTGGCCGTCGGCGAGCTTCCCTCCGGATCATTGGACGAAGCGCAGGCCAAGCAGCTCTTCGCGCGCTTCGGCGTGCCTTGCGCGCGCGAGATCGTGGTCGCAACCGCGTCTGAAGCCGAACGGGCCGCCCAGGAGCTCGGTGGCCGCGTCGTGCTGAAGATCCTGTCGGGCGAGATCACGCACAAGAGCGACGTGGGTGGCGTGGCTGTCAACGTCACGCCGGAGCAGATCGGTTCGCGGCTGGTCGACATGGCCAATGAGGTCGAATCAAAGGCCCAGGTGCGGCCGAATCGCTTCCTCGTGCAGGAGATGGTGACCGGCGGTACGGAACTGATCCTGGGCATGCACCGCGATCCGCTGGGCACCGCGGTGCTGCTTGGAATGGGCGGCATCACCGCCGAGCTGTTCAAGGACACCACCATGCGGCTGCTGCCGGTGGAGGGTGGTTTGAGCCGGGAGGAGGCGCTCGGCATGGCGCAGGAGCTCAAGACCTGGCCGCTGCTCGATGGCTTCCGGGGTCGCCCCAAGGCCGACATCGAAGCGCTGGTGGACATCATCGTTGCGTTCTCGCGGATGGCGGCGCAACTGGGCGAACGGCTGGTGGAAGCGGAGATCAACCCCGTCTTCGTGTTGCCGCAAGGCCGGGGCGTGCGTGCGGCCGATGGCGTCGTCGTCCTGTCATGACTCTACACGTACATCTGCAGCAGAACGGCGACGTTGCACCTCGACAAGTGCGCACCGTGGCCGTCATAGGCGTGGGAACCATGGGCACAGGCATCGCCATCTGTGGCCTCGACGCCGAACTGGAAGTCACGCTGCTCGAACAGGACGCTGCCGCCTTGCAACGCGGCGCGACCCGGATTCGCGAGCACTATGCCCGCCGGGTTGCCGCAGGCAAGGTGAGCGCCGACACCGCCGCCGAGTGCGAAGCCCGGGTGCACGCGACGACCGATTGGAACGCACTCGCCCAAACGGATCTGGTCATCGAGGCTGTGTTTGAAGACATGGCCGTCAAACGCGAAGTCTTTGCCCGCCTGGACAAAATTGCCAAGCCGGGCGCCATTCTCGCGACCAACACCTCCTATCTCGACGTCGATGCGATCGCCGCCGCAACCTCGAGGCCGGGCGATGTGGTGGGTCTGCACTTCTTCAGCCCCGCGAACGTGATGCGGCTGGTGGAGGTTGTGCGCGGCGCGGCAACGGCGCCTGAAGTTCTGGTGACCGCATTGGAAGTTGCGAAGCGGCTCGGGAAACTCCCGGTCGTCACGGGCAATGCATTCGGGTTCGTGGGCAACCGGATTTTCTCGGCTTACCGCCGCCAGTGCGAATTCATGCTGGAAGAAGGTGCCATGCCCGAACAGGTGGATGCCGCGCTCGAAGCGTTCGGCTTTGCCATGGGTCCCTTCGCGGTCGCGGACCTTTCCGGCCTGGACATCGCCTGGCGCATGCGCCAGAGCCAGGCGGCCACCCGCGATACGAAGGCGCGCTACGTTCGCATTCCGGACCTGCTTTGCGAGGCGGGCCGACTGGGGCGCAAGACCGGGGCTGGCTATTACCTGTACGAAGAAGGCGCCGGGAAGGCGCGAGGGCAGGTTGATCCCCTTGTGCGCGAGCTCATCACTTCTGCAAGCGCTGACAAAGGCATCGTGCGACGCACCTTGGACACCGAGGAAATCCAGCGGCGCGCGCTGCTGGCCATGGTGAATGAAGCCGCGCTGGTGCTGGCGGAAGGCGTTGCGCAGCGAGCAAGCGACGTCGACGTTGTGCTGCTCAACGGATATGGCTTCCCGCGAGGGCAGGGCGGTCCCGTGACTTGGGCGCGCGGTCGGGGAGCCCAGGCGTTGGAAGCCGACCTGTCATGGCTGGCGCAAGTGAGCAGCCCCGGTTTCGTTCAGGGTGATCCACGTTATGTGCTCGAGGAGGCTGCCTGATATGTTCGCCACGCAAGTTTTCGCGCGGTACGCCGCGGAATTTTCGGGCCAGGCGCTGCCGGCCGAAGTGTTGCACCACGCCAAGCGGGCGGTGGTGGACTGGTATGCCTCGGTTTACCCGGGCCTGTCCAGGGAACCTGTCCGGCTGCTGGAAGAAGTGCTGGCCGAGGACCTCGACCGTGGCTCAGCCCGGCTGATCCTGGGCCGAGCGGCAACGGCACGCGCTGCGGCCCTGATCAACGGTGCCGCCGCCCACGCGGCGGAAGTCGACGACAGCTTTCGCGAGGCGATGTACCACCCGGGGGCGGCAACCATCTCCGCGGCGCTCGCTGCGGCGCACTCGACGGGGTCTACTGGGCAAGAGTTCTTGCGGGCGGTTGTCCTCGGCTACGAGATCTCGACGCGTATTGGCGTCGCGCTCGGGCGTGGGCACTACAAGTATTGGCACAACACGGGGACGGTGGGCACTTTCGGCGCCGTGGCAGCGGCGGGCTATCTGCTCCGTTTGTCCGAGACTCAGTTCGCGCACGCGCTGGCGACTGCCGCGACCTTCGCGGCCGGTTTGCAACAGGCTTTCCGGATGGACTCGATGTCCAAGCCGCTCCACCCCGGACGTGCGGCCGAGGGTGGCCTGCTGGCAGCGCAGCTCGCTGCCCGCGGCATCACCGGCTCGCTCGATGTCCTCGACGGCGAAGCGGGTCTTGGCGTGGCCATGAGCACCGGTGCTGATTGGTCCCAGGTAGGCGCCACGTTGGGGCGTGACTTCCACATCACACGCACCACCTTCAAGAACCATGTGGGCTGCGGCCACAGCTTCCCCTCCATCGACGGCGCGCTCGAACTGCAGCGCCTCCACTGCTTTCGCGCCGACGAAATCGACAGCATCCACATCGGCACCTACAAGCCCGCGCTGGACATTGCCTGCTATATGCGCCCCGCGACCGTCAACGAAGCCCAATTCAGCATCCCCTTTGTCGTCGCGACCGCATTAGTGCACGGCAGTGTCCGAATGGCCGCCTATGCACCGGACCGCCTGCACGCTCCTGCAACGCGTGCACTGATGGAGCGCATTCAGGTGACTGTCGATCCGCAACTCGATGCGAGCTTCCCGGGACGGCGCTCCGCGCGGGTCGAGATCGTGTTGCGGGATGGACGGCGGCTTGCGCACCTGCAACCGAATCGAAAGGGCGATCCGGAGCTTCCCCTGACCGATGCGGACCTGGAGGGAAAGCTCGTCGAGTTCGCCGCGCCGGTGATCGGCGCCGATGCCGCACGGGCGCTCGCTGCCCGCCTTTGGACCCTGGACACCAGCGAGACCCTGCCATGAACCGACATGCATTCATCTGCGACGCGATCCGCACGCCCTTCGGGCGCTATGGCGGCGCGCTCTCGTCCGTACGCGCCGACGACCTCGGAGCCATCCCGATCGCCGCGCTGATGGCCCGCCATGCGCGCATGGACTGGCAAGCGGTGGCGGACGTGATCTACGGCTGCGCCAATCAGGCGGGCGAAGACAATCGAAACGTGGCGCGCATGAGCGCGTTGCTGGCCGGGCTGCCGCTCGAGGTACCTGGCTCCACTGTCAACCGGCTCTGCGGCTCCGGCCTGGATGCGCTGGGCACGGCGGCGCGCGCGATCAAGTCCGGCGAGGCCGACCTGATGATCGCCGGAGGCGTGGAGAGCATGAGTCGCGCACCGTTCGTGATGCCGAAAGCGGAAGGCGCCTTCTCGCGGGCCAATTCCGTGCAGGACACGATTTATCCCATCGACGCAGGAAATATCAAATGAAACTCGCATCCCGCCGGTCCATCGCTCGTTGGGGCATGTGCATCGCTTTCTTTGCCCTTTCCGCAGGCGTGGCGCTCGCCGCCTTCCCGGCCGACAAGCCCATCCGCATGGTGGTGCCTTACACCCCCGGCGGCTCGATCGACACGGTTGGCCGGCTTGTCGCGGAAGAACTGCAAAAGCAACTCGGGCAGTCCATCGTGGTCGACAACAAGCCAGGGGCCTCGGGCATGATCGGCTCTCAAGAGGTAGCGCGTGCACCGGCCGATGGCTACACGTTGCTGTTCAATGCTTCGAGCCAGGTGTACATGCCCCTCGTCGTGAATCGCAAGACTTACGACGCCGAGAAAGATTTCACCGCGATCGCGCAGGTGGGTTATGTGCCGCTGGCCGTCGTGGTGAATCCGTCCGCTTCATTCAAGACCTTGCGCGGGCTCTCCGCGCACGCTCGGGCAAATCCGAAAAAGCTGACCTGGGCAACTTCCGGCTTGGGAACCACCAGCCATTTGACGGAAGAGATGATCAATCGCGAGCTGAAGCTGGACATGGAGATCGTCCTGTACAAGGGAGCCGTGCCGCAGCTGACGGATGTCATGGGCGGGCATGTGACAGCCGCGGTCTCGCCGCTGCCCGGCGTCACGCCATTCATCAAGGGCGGCAGGCTCAGGCCCATAGCCGTCACCAGCCGGAAGCGGTTGGCGAGCATGCCGGATGTCCCTACGGTGGCAGAAAGCGGCATGCCGGAGTTCGAGCTGCTGTCCTGGTACGGCCTGTGGGGTCCCGCCAACCTTCCCCGGGATGTCGTGGAAAGGCTCAACGCCGCCGTGGCCAAGGCCGTGCAGAGTCCGCACGTGAAGGCCCGCTTCGCGGATCTATCGTTCGAAGCCGCACCGAATACCCCTGAGCAGTTTGGTCGCATCATCAGGGAGGAAATCCGGCGCGTGGGTGAGGTGGTCAAGGCGGCCAATATCCGCATCGACCCCTGAGCATGGACATCAGGCCCGATCCCGCTGCGCCGCGATGAGATTGAGTGGATACCTGCGCTTGCCCGATGACTGGCGCAAAACGATCCGGCTCGTGAACTTCTCGATGCCGACATCGTCTTGCAGCAGGCGCTCCATCAGCTCCTGAAAATGGGCAACACTCGGCGCCACGATTTTCAACAAATAGTCGTAGCCGCCACTGACGTTGAACCACTCCACGATTTCGCGGTGCCCATCAACGGCCTCTTCGAACTTGCGGAAGTCGGGAGGCCGATGGCTGCTGATCGTCACCTCGGAAAAAACGGTCACGTGGTTACCCAGCTTCTCCAGTGCGATGTCAGCGCCATAGCCGCGAATCACGCCGAGTTCCTGCAGCCGTTTCGTGCGTACGAGGCACGGGCTCTGGCTCAGGCCGACGGCATCGGCCAACTCGACATTCGAACAGCGGCCCTCGCGCTCGAGGTGCGCGAGAATCTTGAGGTCGAAGCGGTCGAGGGACACTGCCGGGCACATGGTCGGATGTTAGCGCCGGATATCGATCGGCGCTAGTGCGCGCCGGCCGTCCGCGCTTCGCTGAGGGACTCGTCGAGCGCCTGGATGACCATGCCTGCCTGATCCGCTGACAGCACCAGCGGCGGTCGGATCTTGAGCACATTGTGTCCCATCGCACAGGCGCTGATCAACACGCCCTTGTCGCGCATCCGGTTGACCACCTGGCTCGTCAGGCTGCGATCCGGCGTTCGCGATGCCCGGTCGGTGACGAGTTCGACCCCGACAAAAAGGCCTGCGCCGCGCACATCGCCGATAGCCTCGTGCCGGCCGGCAAGGTCGGCGATGCCGTCGTGCAGGATCTTCCCCACCTTGGCGGCATGCTGCACCAGCCGGTCCCGCTCGATGGTGTCCAACACCGCCAGCGCCGCCGCGCAGGAGACGGTATTGCCCGCAAAGGTGTTGAAGTAGCGCGAGTGCTTCCCGAATTCCGCCAGAGCGTCAGCGGTCGCCAACAATCCCGCGATCGGTTGGCCGTTACCCATCGGTTTGCCCATGGTGACGATGTCGGGCATCACATCATGCCGCTGGTAACCCCAAAGATGCTCACCGGTGCGGCCGAAGCCGGGCTGGACCTCGTCGGCGATGAACAGGCCGCCGGCCCGCTTGATCGCGTCGACCGCGCCCTTCAGGAAGCCCGCTGGTCCAGGGAGGATGCCGTCACTGGTGAACAGCGAATCGACAATCAGCGCGGCCGGCTTGATGCCATGCCGCTGAAGATCGGCGATCGCCGCCTGGACGTCGCGGGTGAAGCGCTCGGAAAGGCCGGAACCCTCGGCGTGATAGAGGCGCGGAGCCGGAACCAGGCGCACATGCGCGCCAAGATCGACGGTCACACCCAGCGACGGTGAGAACTTCGACACCGCGTCGGTGATGCCGTGGTACGCGGTGTCGGTCACGATCACCCCGGTGCCACCGGTGCGGACCTTTGCGATGCGATAGGCGAGGTCATTGGCCTCGCTGCCCGTGCAGGTCAGCATCAGGTGGGCAAGCTCGGTCCCTGGCACGCTCGCCAGCAGGCGTTCGGCCAGTTCGAGGATCGTGTCGTGGAGATAGCGCGTATTGGTCGCCAGCGTCTGCACCTGCCGGCAGATCGCCTCGGTCACCGCCGGATGGCAATGCCCGAGCGAGGTGACGTTGTTGTAGGCGTCCAGGTAGCGGCGGCCTTCCGGGTCGATGAGCCAGGCGCCTTCGCCCCGCACGATGTGAAGCGGCCGTTCATACATCAGGCGGTAGGCCGGTCCGAGCAAGGCGTCGCGTCGCGCGATCATCGCCGCGGTGGCGGGGCCCACATCGGCGCGGCCGGGGATATAGGCATTGACCATGTTGAGGTCGGTTGTGGTTTTCATTGATAGGCTCCGGTTTGTACGCCGGCCAGCAGCCGGTCGCGTGCGGTATTGCGGGAGAGGTCCGCCATCTGGGACAAGGCTTCCCAGGCTGCGGGGTTGTGACGCATGATGTAGGCCCGGTTCTCGGGGTAGCGCGCGGCGCGCCACTCCGAGATCAGCGCCGTGATGAGATGGCGTGTCGCCATGAGATCGGCAACGATCTCCTGTTCGACGTCGGTGAGCGGCAGGGTCGCGTGATAGGCGGCCACGAACTGGGCTGGCCCCTCGAAAGGATCGGCGCTGCCGGCCATGTGGAAGGCGGCGGCCGTCGCGACTTCACCGACCAGCGGGGCGTGCAGCATGTCGCCGAAGTCGATGATCCCCACGATGCGCGCATGGTCGTCGGGTGCGACCAGCACGTTGTAGAGGTGGTAGTCGTTGTGGATCACCTGCGACCGCAGCGACGCGAGGCGGGGCAGCACGTCGGCTATGAAGCGCGCCATGAACTTGCCGGCCAGCGCGCGGCGCCCGTCGTCGACGATCGCATCGAGCTTGGCTGCCAGCCGGTGCGCGGCGGAAACGTTCCACAGCAAGTCGTGTGCCGCGCCCGGATGTGCGAAGCCGTGCAGTGCGCGGTTCAATTCGGCGAGCCCGGTGCCCATGGCCCGCCGCTGTGCAGCGGTACGTGCGGTTTCACGGATCTGGATGCCGTCCAGATAGGTCAGCATCCGCACGCGTGTGTGCACGCCGCCCCCCAGCGCGATCGTGTCGTGTGTGCGTCCTTCCAGTGTCCGCACAACGCGCGGCACCGGCAGTTCCGGCGATGCCTGGGCGATGTGGTCGAGCGCTGCGATTTGAAAATCGACGACCGACGCCGGCTCGGATGGGTTGCTGATCTTGAAGACGTATCGGCTGCCGTCAGCTGTTTCCACGCGGCAGTTCTGGTCACGCTCGCCGGCGAGCGCCAGGACGCTGCCGTCGATGCCGTAGAGCCGACGAGCCAACGCTCTCACCGATTCGGGCGAGAGGTTGGGCACGCTGGTGCTGAGCGCGGCTGTTGCATCCATCACAAGCCGAGCAGACCAGGAAGTTGGCGAACGTCGGTCAACCTGCTGACACCGTAGTTGCCGGAGGTCGGTTCGTGGCCGCGATCGATGAACGCCTTGGCCATGAAGCCCAGGTCGGAAGCCGTCATCAGGTCGTACCGAAAGCTCGACGAGACGTGCATCATTTGTTGGGGCGCGCACCCGAGTTGATCGAACATGTATTCGAACGTCTGCATCCGCGGCTTGTACGCGCGCGCCTCCTCGGCGGTATAGACCGCGTGGAATTTCGCCTTGAGATGCGCGACGCTCGCCGGAATCAGGTCGACCATCGAGTTCGACAAGATCACCAGCGGGATATGCGGGGCAATCGCCTCGAGCACCTCGACCACGTTCGGATGTGGTTGCCACGTCGGGATGGCGTCGTACAGCGCGATGGCGTCCGACGGCCTGTAGTCGATGCCGTGCGCCTTGCATGCCCGCTGGATCGAGTTCTCCACGACATCGAAGAAGGGCTTCCACTCGCCCAAGACTTCGTCGAGTCGATAGGCTCGAAAGCTGTCGAGGAAAGCAGGCATGCGGTCGGCCGGAACGCGGTCCTTGAACAGGCGGTTTGCGGCCGGACCCATCTCGAAGTTGATGAGCGTGCCGTAACAGTCAAAGCTGATGAATTTGGGTTTGAATGCCATGGGGGGATCCACTTGTTGAGGTGGATATAAGTCTATGAATCCCCCGGCTCGGGAAATGCCGCATTCACATGCGGTGCAAGTGGAATCCGTTTCAATCAGCCCGCTTGCCAGAACTTTGCATGGCCCTGGTTTTGCCGGCGCCGCGTTCGCGGCACGCTCGCTAGAGCATCAGGCCGAATCCCGGACCCGGGCGACCACCTCCTGCACCAACAGTTCCGGGCTCGCGAACACCGGCAACCCCAGTTGGTCGGCGAGCGGTTCGCCCAGGTGCGCCAGCGAGGCTTGCGCCAGGACGATGCGATCGACGCGTGGCGCCAACTCTGCCGCAGCCTCGCACACGAGGCGATCGTGCAGGTCACGCTGTCCACTGGCCAGGGCTTCGAATGCCGCCCCGCACAGGACGCTCTCCGCCGGGATATCCCGGCCGGCGCTCTGCGCGTGCGCAGCCAGCAGTGCCCGGCTCGGTGCGACCGTCGACGAGGTCGTGCAGATCAGCCCGACGCGCCCGGCGCGCTTGCCACGCGCGCGTAGAGGGGATCGTCGATCTTGAGGATCGGCACACTCACCGTCTGGCGCGCGGTATCGATGGCCGGCGAGGTCGACGAGCACGTGAAAACGATCAGCTCGGCACCCGCATCGGCCGCCACTTGTGAGAGTGTGACGATGCGGCGCGTGATGCCGCTGGAAGGACCTTGCCGGATCAGATCCTGCAGGACACTTTCGTCCAGCATGTGAAAGCAGTCGGCCTGGGGCAGTTCCGACTGGAAGCGCGGACGGAAACGCTCGACCAGCATCGCGACCGTATGGATGAAGGCAATGCGCCGGATCATGGAAGCCCTTCGGGTCTGTGTTGAAAGAAAACGGAATCAAAGCGCGGCCAGCTCTTGCAGCTGGATCGGCTTGAGGGGAGGGCGGATCCGGTAGTGGCCGACCTCGGCCGGTGAGACGCCACGCGCCTGCGCGATGACCTCGGTGACCGTGAGGCCGCAAAGGCGGCCCTGGCAGGGGCCCATGCCGCAGCGCGAGAAGGCTTTGGTCTGGCTCGGCCCCGTGCAGCCGAGCGCGACCATCCGGCGCAGCTCGCCGGCCGAGACTTCCTCGCAGCGGCAGGCGATCACGTCGTCGGCCGGCACGCGGTGCTCGATCTTGGGGCGGTAAAGCGTATCGAGGAAAGGCCGGATGTGCAGCTGCCGACGCAGCGCCGAGCGCAGCGGCTTCGCCTGGCGGTCGCGTTTGAGTTCGGACAAGCGCCCAGCGTCGTGCGCCGCGGCCAGTCCGGCGAGCTGTCCCTGCAAGGCCGCTGCGGCGCCGCCGGCGATGCCCCGCCCGTCGCCGGCGATCAGGAAGCCATCCAGCGCGAGGCGGCCCCAGGCATCGGCCTGCGGCAACCAGCACAGCTGCGGCTCGTCCCAATGGTGCGGCAGGCGCAGCGACGCCGTGATCTGGTTGTTAGGCACCACGCCTTGATGCAGCAGCACGAGGTCGGTCGGGATACGGTGCGACGCGGCCCCAACACGAAAGCAGAGGGCCGTGGCGCGTTCGCCGCCTTCCACCGCGAGCTCGGTGGCACCCCGGTAGAAGGGGATGCCGGCGCTGCGAATGCTGCGGATCAGGCCCAGGCCTTTCTTCACATCGCGCCATCCCGCCAGGGCGCCTGCGATGTGGCGCAGGGCCCGCAGGTAGTCGCCGCGCTGCGTGGTGTCGACGATGGCGGCTATGCGCACACCGGCCCGCAAGTACTGCCAGGCCAGCAGGTACAGCAAGGGTCCGCAGCCCGCCAGCACGGCCGGCTGCGACGGCGCGATTCCGGCGCTCTTGAGAAGGATCTGCGCCGCGCCGGCTGTCATCACGCCGGGCAGCGTCCAGCCCGGAATGGGAAACGGCCGCTCCATCGCGCCGGTGCACAGGATGATCTGGCTGGCCGCGATGGACCGGGATCGCCCATCCTTCAAGTAGTGAATGACGCGATCGCGGGTGACGTTCCAGACGGCTGCACCACCCACGTGCCGCGCCGCCGATTGCGCGAAGCGCTCGACCAGTGCCCGGCCGGCGGCATAGTCGTTGCCGAGCACCTGCAGCCGATCCGCCCCGGCGCGCGTGACGTCGCGGTAGATCTGGCCGCCGGGATGCGCCTGCTCGTCGAGCAGTGCGACCGACAGCCCCTGTTCGGCCGCGGCGGCCGCCGCTGCCAGACCCGCCGGGCCCGCGCCGATCACCGCGACGTCTGCCGCGTCGACGTCTTGCGCGTCAAGCTGCATGGCGCGCGCCTTCCTGCGAACGGATCTTCATGCCCGGCTGCACCGTGACAAGGCAGGCTTGGGCGTTCGCCACGCCGTCGATTTCCAGCAGGCATTCGAAGCAAACCCCCATCATGCAGTAGGGGGCACGCGGCGCACCGGACACAGGCGTGGACCGGAAGCGCGACACACCGGCGGCCAGCAAGGCGGCAGCCACCGAGCCTTGGCCCGGCACCGTCAGGGGACGACCGTTGAACTCGACGCTGATGAAGCCATCGGTGCCGGCCGAGATCGGGCGAAAGAGCGGTTCAGTGAGCATGGTGGTGATCCAAGGCCTGTGTCGCAGGGGCGGTGGCGGGAAAGCGCTCGCCCCGGAAGGCGTCCAGCTCGTCGGGCGCGGCTGCGCCGTTGATCCACGGGGCGATCCGAAAGGCATGGGCCGCGGCGAGGGTGACGCCGCTGTGGCACGTGACGACGTAGGCGCCCGGGCAGGATTTCGATTCCTGGTAGATCGGATAACCGTCGGGCGTCATCACCCGCAACGCGCCCCATACCCGGACCACGTTGAGCTGGCCGATCACGGGAAAACTCGCGACGGCGCGGCGCGCGAGCTCGGCCAAGGTGCTGTTCGTCGTGCTGTCGTCAAATCCCGCATCTTCCATGGATTCCCCAATCTGGATGCCGCCCTCGTCGGTCTGCCGGATATGGCCCGTGGGATGGTCGAGGATCCTTTCGGTGCGCTCGGTGACGATCAATTGCCCGCGATTCGGCCGCACCGGCGCATGCAGGCCCACTTGCGCGGCCAGGCCTGCATTGCCCAGCCCCGCCGCCAGCACCAGCTTGGGCGCGCGAAACTGCTGGCCGCCGCTGTGCGCCGTGAACACACCGTCTGCGTGCGTGATGCGCTGCACCCCGTGGCCCGTCTTGAGCGTCACGCCTCGCTGGGTGCACGCGGTGTGCAGGGCGCGCAGCAGCTTGAGTGGATTGACGTGACCGTCCATCGGCGAGTAGCTGGCGCCGATCACCGTCGGTCCGATATGGGGCAATCGCCGCAGCAGGGCCGCGCGGTCCAGGATCTCGTACGGGTAGTCGCCGCCTACTTCATCGCGCACGGCGGCAAGCCGCTCTCGGCGCGCCTCGAGTTCGGCATTGGAAAAGCACAGGAAGAAGGCGCCGGTCTGCCTGGCCTGGACATCGATGCCGGTTTCGGCCTGAAGATGGGCGGCCAGCGCGGGCCACTGCCGCGCGGATTCCCGGGTCCAGCGGGCATAGTGGGGAATGCCGCGGCCCTTGCCGTGGACCCAGATCAGGCCGAAGTTCCCGCGTGATGCGGGAAACGCATCGTCGCCTTCATCCAGGACCGTGATGTTCTTGCCTGCTTGCGCCAGGCCATAGGCCACCGCGGTCCCGACCAGACCGCCACCAATCACGATCACATCGCGGGAAGACATGGGGTTGCGCGGCGCGGCTAGAAATCCGCCACCTTGCCCCACGCCGATTGGCTGAAGCGCCCGGGGTCGAAAGACGCCGGATCGAAGATCGGCTTGGCGCCCGACACCAGGTCGGCGATGAGGTGGCCTGCGCCGGGACCGATGCCGAAGCCATGGCCCGAGAAGCCCGCGGCCAGGATGAAACCGGGCACATCCGGTATTTCGCCGATGCCCGGCACGCCATCGGGCGTGCTGTCGATGTAGCCCGCCCAGGTGTTCGCGATGCGGGCTTCGCGCAGCGGCGGCAACAAGTCGAGGGCACGCCGGTGGATTTCGCGGACGCCCGCGGGGTCGGGCTTCGGGTTGAGGATGCGCGCCCGTTCCATCGGTGTGACTTCGTCCAGCTTCCACCGCGCGCGGGTTTCGTGGCCCCAGCGCATGCCTTCCAGGCCGCCGGGGAACACGTTGCGCCAGCGCTTGGCGAACATCGGGATGAAATGCGGCGCAAAGCGCAGCAGCTGCGGCGTGGGATCAAGCCGCCCACGGCCGCTGATGGCCAGCACGTAGTGGCCGTCGGGGCGCCGGGTGACGGCAACGTTCGGGCCGGCCAGGGCATGAGGCAGGGGCTGTTCCACCGGCGACAGACGCACGATGGATTGGCGTACCGTGGCGACCGGGAACCGCACGCCGAGCTGGTTGCAGAACGAAGACGCCCACGCACCGCCCGCGAGAACCGCGGTGCGGGTCTTGATGGTTCCGGCCTCGGTCACGACGCCACTGACCCGCCCGCCCTCGAGCTCGATGCCGCGCGCGGCGCAGTTCTGGTGAACGGTGCCGCCGAGTTTCATGAGCGCGGCGGCCACCGCGGGCGCCGCCTTGGCAGGGTCGGCCGTGCCATCGCTGGGCGAGAAGACGCCGCCCTTCCACGCGCGGCCGGTGGCCCGGCCGCGCTCCGAGGCCTCGCGGCTGCTCAGCATGTGCGTGGTCACGCCGGTGGTGATCGCGAACTCGCGCCATTTGGCCCAAGTGGAAATCTGGGCTTCGTCATCGCTCAGGTAGAGCAGCCCGTGGCGGTTGAAGCCCGTGTCTTCACCGGAATCGGCGCCGAACTGCTCCCACAACTCCAGGCTCTTCGTCGCCATGGGCAATTCGCGGGCATCGCGGTTCTGCTGGCGGCACCAGCCCCAGTTGCGGCTCGATTGCTCGGCGCCGATGCGGCCCTTTTCGATCACGGCGACCGACATCCCGCGCTGGGCCAGGTAGTAGGCGGTGAAGACACCGATGATGCCGCCGCCGATCACGACGACGTCGGCGCTGGCCGGCGGGTTGGGCGAAGTCTCGATGAGGCGCAGCGGCTGGGACATGGATGGATCTCGCTCGTTATTTCGCGTCTGCACTCTTTGTATCAGGGCCGTGCTCATGCTGGCTG
This sequence comes from Ramlibacter sp., assembly GCA_030695945.1. GTDB lineage: Bacteria > Pseudomonadota > Gammaproteobacteria > Burkholderiales > Burkholderiaceae_C > Ramlibacter. Next base: position 17,333 of record JAUYOG010000024.1, on the reverse strand, counting down.
CTCCTGCCCGAACCCGAGGATGGCCTTGGTCTCCAGGTACTCCTGCAGGCCTTCCAGCCCGTATTCGCGTCCGTTGCCCGAGCGCTTGTAGCCGCCGAAGGGGGCATGGGGGTTCCAGGCCGGGTAGTTGATGTGGACCTGCCCGGAACGGATTCGCGCCGCGACGGCGCGCGCCGCGGCGAGGTCCTGGCCCTGGACGTGCGCGCCCAGGCCATAGACCGTGTCGTTGGCGATCTCCACGGCCTCGTCCACGCTGTCGTAGGCGATGATCGAAAGCACCGGCCCGAAGATCTCCTCCTGTGCGATGCGCATCTGCGGGTCCACACCGGAGAAGATGGTGGGGCGCACGTAGAAACCGCGCTCCAGGCCTTGCGGCCGGCCGGGGCCGCCGCAGACGAGGCGCGCGCCTTCGGCGATACCCGCGCCTATCATTTCCTGCACGCGGTTGAACTGGGCACGGTTCGCCACGGGACCGTGCGTGGTCTGCGGCGAGCGCGGGTCGCCCACGACGAGGGCGGATGCCGCTTCGCACGCGATACGCTCGACCTCCGCGAGGCGTTCGCGGGGCACGATCATGCGGGTCGGGGCGCTGCAGGACTGGCCGACGTTGCGGAAGGCGGCGGCCACTCCCCCCGGCACGGCACGTGCGAGATCCGCATCCGGCAGGATGACATTGGGCGACTTGCCGCCGAGTTCCTGGGCCACGCGCTTGACCGTAGCCGCGGCCGCCTGGGCCACCAGCACGCCGGCCCGTGTAGAGCCGGTGATCGAGATCATGTCCACGTCGGGGTGCGACGCCAAGGCGGCGCCGACCTCGGGGCCTTCGCCGTTCACGAGGTTGAACACACCCGCAGGAACGCCGGCGTCGTGCATCACCTCTGCGAAGAGCAGGGCGCTCAGGGGCGACAGCTCGCTGGGCTTCAGCACGACAGTGCATCCGGCCGCCAGGGCGGGGCCGACCTTGGCGGTGATCTGGTAGAGCGGCCAGTTCCAGGGCGTGATCAGGCCGCACACGCCGATGGCCTCGCGCGCGATGGCGGTGTCGCCCCGATGGGTGAGGAACGGATAGCTGCCCACGATGTCGCGGGCCACGCGGATGTGCTCCGCCGCGACCGGCACCTGGGTGCTGCGCGCAAACCCGATGGCAGCGCCCATCTCGAGCGAAATCGCCTGGGCAAACAACTCGGCCCGCTCGAGGATCAGGCTGTGCACACGGTCCAGAAGCGCGGCCCTGCTTTGAGGGGAACTCACGGACCAGGTTGCGAAGGCGCGCCGGGCGGCCTCCACCGCCGCGGCAACGTCTTGAGCACTTCCCAACGCGATCTGCGCGACGGGTTGCTCCGTCGATGGGTCGATGATGGAGGCCCGGCCTTGCCCGGCGGGCAGGACCCACTCACCGTCGATGAAGATGCGATCCAGGCGGCCGGCGCTTGTGAGCTGCTCAATGAGAGAGATGTTCATGGGGACTATCCTTTGTTGCGGTGTAGAGGGTGCTGAGCTGACTTTCTGGGCAGCGGGTATCGGCCGCAATGCTGCCGGGTTGGTAAAGCGTAAGAAGGCAAACATCAAGAGGTCCTTAATGGGAGGTCATTCAATAGCCGCGCGCAGGGTCGATCCGGCCCTGCAGCGCTTCTCCGCGCTGATGCCGACGGATGTTCTCGAGCAGGATAGGCGCGGCCGTCTCGGGCTGGGTCATGCTTGCCACGTGCGGTGTCACGAACACGCGTGGATGCGCCCAGAAGGGATGCCCGGACGGCAGGGGCTCGGGGTCGGTCACATCGAGGACCGCGTGGGAGAGATGGCCTGAGTCCAGCGCAGCCAGCAGATCCGCATCCACGAGATGCGGCCCGCGCCCGACATTGATCAACGCCGCCCCTTTCGGCAGCACCGAGAAGACCTCGCGGTCCAGGATGCCGTGGGTTGCCGGGGTCAGCGGCAGCAGGCAAACCAGCACATCGCAGCCCTCGAGGAAGGGCTGCAACTGGTCGGCGCCGGCGAAAATTTCCACGCCGTCCATGGCGCGTGGCGACCGGTTCCAGCCGCGCAACCGGAAGCCGAACGCCGCCAGCCGCTCCAGTACAGCGCATCCCAGGCTGCCCATGCCCATCACGCCGATGGTTCGTGCCGAGGCGGGCGGCACCTCGAGCGGGTTCCACACGCCTGCCGCCTTCTGCGCCACATAGTCGAAAAAGTCGCGATGCAGCGCCAGCACGGCCAGGCTCACGTACTCGACCATGCCGTTGATGATGCCGGGCTCTACCATCCTCACGAGCGGGATGTGCGCCGGCACGGCGGACAGGTCGACGTGGTCGATGCCGGCGCCCGAGGAGAACAACACCTTCAGGTTCGGCAGCTCGGTAAGAAACTCCGGCGGCGCTTGCCATGCGATCAGGTACTCAACTTCCTTGAGGTCGCCCGCATGGGGCCAGATGCGAAAGTCCAGGTCCGGCGCGTGCCTGGCGAAGTAGCTCGCCCAGCCTGCGGCACGCGCTGCGTCGGATCGATAGAGGATGCTCATGGGATCTACCAGCCTCCGACCCAGCCGTCGAAGAGTCCTTCGGGCAGGGTGTCTTCGTCCGCTCCCCGGAGGAAGTCGAAATCGCAGCCCAGGTGTGCCTGTTCGATGTGCTGGTCGTAGAGTTTGCGGTAGCCGCGCTGGTGCGTGCCCGGCGGCGCTTGCCACTCCTTGCGCCGGCGCTCCAGCTCTTCCGGTGCGACGCACAGCTCCAAGCGACGCGCGGCAACGTCAAGCTCGATGATGTCGCCGTCGCGCACCAGCGCGAGCGGCCCGCCGACGGCGGCTTCGGGTGAGACGTGCAGCACCGCGGCCCCGTAGCCGGTGCCGCTCATGCGCGCGTCCGAGATGCGCAACATGTCGCGCACACCGCGCTCCATCAGTTTGCGCGGGATCGGCAACATGCCCCATTCCGGCATCGCAGCGCCCACGGGGCCGGCGTTGCGCAGGATCAGCACGCTGTTCTCGTCGATGCCCAGGGCCGGGTCGTCGATGCGGTCGGCAATCGTCTGCACGTCCTCGAACACCACCGCGCGGCCGCGGTGGCGCAGCAGCTTGGGGTCGGCTGCGCAGGTCTTCATCACGGCGCCGTCGGGCGCGAGGTTGCCCTTGACCACGACCAGCGGCTCGCCGGGCTTCACGGGCTTGTCCAGCGGGCGGATCACGTCGGGATCGGTGACCTCGGCGGTTGCTATGACCTCCCCGAGGGTGCGCCCGTCGACCGTGCGCGCGTCCAGGTGCAGAAGCGGCGCGAGCGTCTTGAGCAGGGCCGGCACGCCGCCCGCCATCATGAGCCGCTCGGTCAGGTGCTCGCCGGCGGGCTGCACGTTCGAAATCAGCGGCACGCGGCGCGCGATCTCGTCGAAGCGGTCCAGCGTCAGCGGCACGCCCACGCGGCCGGCCAGCGCCAGCAGGTGGATGATGGTGTTGGTTGAACCACCGACCGCGCACAGCAGGGTGATGGCGTTGTCGAAGGCCCTCGCGTCGAGGATCTCGTGGGGGCGAGGGCCTCCTTCGCCCGCCATGCGGGCGCTGCGGCGGCCCACTTCACGCGCGATCTGGTTGCGGCGGCCGTCCACCGCCGGAACCATGCTGCTGCCGGGCAGCGCCACGCCCAGGGCTTCGCCGATGGCCGCCATGGTGGACGCGGTGCCCATTTCGGCGCAATGCCCCGGTGTCCCCATGATGCTGCGCTCAAACGCGGCGAACTCGCACTGGGACACCTTGCCGGCCCGCAGGCTGTCCACCAGGCGCCACACGCCCGTGGCGTTGCCCAGGTCGCCGCCGGTCATGGAGCGCGGCGTCGCCGGGCCGCTGGCCAGGAAGATGAAGGGGACGCCGGCGCTGGCCGCGCCCATCATGAGCGCCGGTTGCGTCTTGTCGCAGCCCCCGAGCAGCACCACCGCATCGAAGGGGTGGGCGCGTATGCATTCCTCCGCCTCCATCGCCAGCAGGTTGCGGAACGGAAACGAGGTCGGCTTGATGATGTTTTCGCTGAGCGACATCAGCGGCGCCTCGAACGGGATGCCTCCGGCCTCGAGGATTCCCGTCCTGACTTCCTGCGCGAGCGCGCGCAGGTTGGAATTGCACGGGTTGATATCGGACCAGGTGTTGAGGATGCCTACGACAGGGCGCGTCATGAGGTCTTCGCGGCTCCACCCGGCCGCGGCCAGCGTGGAACGGTGCACAAAGCCGGGGAGATCGTCCTTGCGGAACCAGCGTGCGCTGCGCAGCGGCCGGCCGCGCGTTGAGTCGTCATTGCCCATCAAATCCCCTCTGAATGAATCGAAGTCATGGTACCCCCTTGCCCCGGAATTGATCTGCCGTTTAGGCGCGGGCATTCGGCATGAACGGTGCGCAAGCGGCGCACAACCGCAGCATCTGCGGCGGCGCTTCAATAGCATTCATTGCATGGCGCCGGCGGCCCCGCCTGAGCTTTACACCACCCTTCCAAGGAGACGCTTCCATGACCTTCCGCCCCAAGTACATCACCTTCGACTGCTACGGTACGCTGACCTATTTCCCCATGCACCAGATGGCCTATGACATCTACGAAGGCCAGCTGCCGCCGGAGAAGATGCGCCTGTTCGCCAAGGACTTCGCCGACTACCGCTTCGACGAGGTGATGGGCGATTGGAAGCCCTACCAGCAGATCATCCAGTCGGCCCTGCAGCGCACCTGCAAGCGCCACGGCCTCACCTACCGCGACGAAGACGCGAAGCGGGTCTACGACGCCGTGCCGACCTGGGGCCCGCACGCGGATGTGCCGCACGCGCTCACCCGCATCGCCAAGAAGATCCCGCTGGTGATCCTGTCCAACGCCATGAACGAGCAGATCCATCACAACGTGGCCAAGCTGCAGGCGCCGTTCCACAAGATCTACACCGCGCAGGATGCCGGCGCGTACAAGCCGCGCCTGCAGGCGTTCGAGTACATGCTGGACCAGCTCGGCTGTGCGCCCGAGGACGTCCTGCACGTGTCGGCCAACCCGCGTTACGACGTTTTCCCTGCCCAGAACCTGGGTATCGTGAACAAGGTGTTCGTCAACCGCGGCCATGAGCCCAGGCCCGACGATGCATGGAGCTTCGCCGAGATCCGCGACATCAACGGGCTGCCCGCCCTGGTAGGCCTGTGAGCGCGGCCCGCCGCACACCATGCCGCCGGCCGTCCGCAAAACCGCAGTTTTAACCGAGCGCCCCCGCGTGATCGAGACATATCCCCGGTCGCCCGGTGCTCCAATGACTTTATCCCACTACTAGGAGTCAACCATGGCAAATAACAAGCAGCTGAACGGCCTGATCGGCCCTGAAGAGAGCACACGCATCCTGGGTGCGTTGCAGCGCGGCGCGAGCCGGCGCGATGTATTGGCCATGTTGACGGCCGGCGGCATGCAGGCGGTTCTGGCCGGCAGCATCGCGGGCGTCGCGACCACAGCGCAGGCACAGACGCCGCGTCGCGGCGGCCGCATCAAGGTCGCCGAAGCCACCTCCGGGGTGAGCGACACCCTGGATCCGGCCAAGCAGGGCAACGGCACCGACTATTCCCGCGGCTTCATGTTCTACAACGGGTTGACCTACCTGGACGGGAGCCTGACACCGCAGCCCCAACTGGCCGAGGAGTTCAGCACCAAGGACGCCAAGACCTGGGTGTTCAAGCTGCGCAAGGGCGTCACCTTCCACGACGGCAAGCCGCTCACGCCGGCCGACGTGGTGTTCTCCATGATGCGCCACAAGAACCCGGCGACCGGATCCAAGGCGAAAGTCCTGGCCGACCAGATCGAGGAGGTGACCGCCACGGGCCCCAACGAGGTGACGTTCCGGCTGACGTCACCCAATGCCGACCTGCCCGTGATCCTGGGCACCTACCACTTCCACATCGTCAAGGACGGCACGACCGACTTCAACGCCGGCATCGGCACCGGCCCCTACAAGCTCAAGGAGTTCAAGCCGGGCGTGCGCGTGATCGCCGTGCGCAACGACAACTACTGGAAGCCCAACCGGCCTTACCTGGACGAGATCGAGCACGTGGGCATCAGCGACGAGACGGCGCGCATCAACGCGCTGCTGGCTGGCGAACTGGATCTGATCGCCCGGGTCAACCCGCGCTCGGTCGACCGCGTGAATGGCAGCAGCAAGCACGCGATCTTCGAGACCAAGGGCGTCTCGTACACCGACCTCATCATGCGGCGCGATGGCGGCCCCGGCAGCAACCCGGATTTCGTGCAGGCCATGAAGCTGCTGTTCAACCGCGAGCAGATGCTCAAGTCCATCCAGCTGGGCCGTGGCGTCGTGGCGAACGATCAGCCCATCAATCCGGCGAACCGCTTCTTCTTCAAGGGCCTGAAGCAGCGCCCCTACGATCCCGAGAAGGCGAAGTGGCATTTGCAGAAAGCCAACCTGGGGAGCGCCACGATTCCCGTGGTGGCCTCGACGGCCGCCACCAGCTCGGTGGAGATGGCCCTGGTGCTGCAGCATGCGGCGCGGCAGGCCGGCCTGAACCTGGAGGTGCGCAACATGCCGGCCGACGGCTACTGGTCGCAGCACTGGATGAGGCACCCGGTCAGCTTCGGCAACATCAACACGCGCCCCAACGCCGACCTGGCCCTGACCCTGTTCTTCAAGTCCGACTCCCCCACCAACGAGTCCGGCTGGAAGAACGAGAAGTTCGACCAGCTGCTGGTGGCCGCGCGCGGCGAAACCGACCAGGCCAAGCGCACCCAGATGTACGCCGACATGCAGGTCATGATCCACAACGAAGGCGGCATCGGCATTCCGATGTTCCTCTCCAGCCTGGACGGCCACAACAAGAAGCTCAAGGGCCTCAGTCCCATCCCGCTCGGCGGGATGATGGGCTCCAGCTTCGCCGAACACGTCTGGCTGGAATCATGAACCACCCCCGAAGCGCCTTCGGCGAGGTGTCACTGCCAGAGGCAGTGACTCTTCGAGGCCGTCCAGACCTGCGCAGGCAGGTCTGGAGCCGCGGCCTCTCAGCCCCCTCAAGGGGGCGCCACCAGCGGCCCGGCAAAGCCGGTTCCGCGGTGGCCCTCGAAACGGAGCAAATGCCATGAATCTGACCATTGCGAAAATGGTGGCGGGCCGCATCGTGGCCGGGCTGGGCTCGCTGCTGGCGGTGTCGGTGCTGGTGTTCGCCATCACCGCTGTGCTGCCCGGCGACGCGGCCGAGGAGCAGCTGGGACAGGACGCCACGCCCGAAGCTGTGAAGGCCCTGCGCCACGAGATGGGGCTGGACCGCAGCGCGGTGCTGCGCTACTTCGACTGGCTGGGCGGCATCGTCACGGGAGACCCGGGCAAGTCCGTGGTCACCGGCATGCCGGTGGACGAGGCGATCGCCAGCCGCCTGCCCAACTCGCTGCTGCTCGCCGCGGTCACGACCGCCTTCGCCGTGCCGCTGGCCCTGGGCCTGGGCATCCTGTGCGCCCTGTGGCGCGGCTCGGCGTTCGACCGCTTTACCAGCATGACCAGCGTTGCCGTGGTCTCGGTCCCGGAATTCCTGGTGGCCACGTTGGCGGTGCTGGTGTTCGCCGTCCAGCTGAAATGGCTGCCGGCGCTCTCGTACGAGGTGGACGTTTCCTCGCCCGGCGAGATGCTGCGCTCCTTCGCGCTGCCGGTGCTCAGCCTGGGCAGCGTGATCATGGCGCAGATGATGCGCATGACGCGCGCCGCCGTGATCGACCAGCTGGCCGCGGCCTACATCGAGATGGTGCGCCTGAAGGGCGCGTCCGCCGCCCGCGCCGTGCTGTTCCATGCGCTGCCCAACGCCATCGGCCCCATCGCCAACGCGGTGGCGCTGAGCCTGTCCTACCTGCTGGGCGGCGTGATCATCATCGAGGTGATCTTCAATTACCCGGGCATCGCCAAACTCATGGTGGACGGCGTGGCCCAGCGCGATATGCCGCTGGTGCAGGCCTGCGCCATGATCTTCTGCGCGGCCTACCTGATCCTGGTGATGCTGGCCGACGTCTGCGGCATCGTCGCCAACCCGCGGCTGAGGCACCAATGAGCGCCGCCCGTCCATCCGAAAGCGCTCGCACCGCAGTGCGCAGCACGGAGGTTTCCAAATGACTACCGCTACACTCCTTCCTCCCGCCGCCGCCACGCGCAAGCGCGGCCTGCTGGCCGGCTGGTCGCGCGCCGGCAAGCTGGGCCTGGCCGTGCTGGCCTTCTGGATTGCCGTCGCCCTGTTCGCGCCTTTCCTGTCGGAACACGCCCTGGGCGAGATGTCCGACGCGGGCGTGTTCCAGGCCATGAGCGCGCAGCACTGGCTGGGCACCGACTACCTGGGCCGGGACATGCTGACGCGAATCGTCGCGGGCACGCCCTACACCATAGGCGTCGCGTTGGTGGCCACGCTGCTTGCCTGTGGCCTGGGCGCGTTGCTGGGCCTGCTGGCCGCGGTCACGGGCGGCTGGGTGGATTCAGCCTTGAGTCGGTTTCTGGACACCCTGATATCCATCCCGAGCAAGATGTTCGCGCTGGTGGTGATCGCCGGCTTCGGCTCCTCGGTGCCGCTGCTGATCGCCGTCGCAGCCATCGTCTACACGCCGGGCTGCTACCGCATCATCCGTTCGCTGGCGGTGAACATCAACGCCATGGACTACGTGCTCGTGGCGCGCGCCCGCGGCGAACGCCGGGGCTACATCATGCGCCGCGAGATCCTGCCCAACATCACCGGCCCGCTGCTGGCCGACATGGGCCTGCGCTTCGTCTACGCCCTGCGCCTCCTGGCGAGCCTGAGCTTCCTGGGCCTGGGCGTGCAGCCGCCGATGGCCGACTGGGGCTCCCTGGTGCGCGAGAACCTCGGCGCATTGCCGGTAGGCGGCGTCTCGGTGCTCGCCCCGGCGCTGGCGATCGCCGCGCTGACTATCGCGGTCAACCTCGTTATCGACAACCTGCCGGGCCACACCGACGCAGACCGGGAGACACACTGATGGGTGCCACTGTCCTCGTGAACGAACTGCGCATCGTGGCGCAGGCCGCCGGCGGCGGCGAAACAGAGATCGTCAAAGGCGTTTCTTTCCGCATCGAGCCCGGCGAGGTGCTGGCGCTGATCGGTGAGTCCGGCTCCGGCAAGACCACCATAGGCCTGGCGCTCATGGGCTACGCGCGGCGCGGCTGCCGCATAGCCGGCGGCAGCGTGCGCATCGGCGACACCGACGTGCTGGGCCTGTCCGAATCCGAACGGCGCCGACTGCGCGGCCGCCGCATCTCCTACATCGCGCAGAGTGCCGCCGCCTCGTTCAACCCGTCGCGCACCATCATGGACCAGGTGGTCGAGACCGCGCACATCCACTCGCTGATGTCGCGCGCGGAGGCCGAGAAAAAAGCCGTGGTGCTGTTCCGCGAGCTGGCGCTGCCGCATCCGGAAACCATCGGCCAGCGCTACCCGCACCAGGTTTCGGGCGGGCAGCTGCAGCGGCTGATGGCGGCGATGGCGCTGATGAGCGACCCGGACCTGGTGATCTTCGACGAACCCACCACGGCGCTGGACGTCACCACCCAGATCGAGGTGCTGCACGCCTTCCGGCGCGTGGTGCGCGAGCGCCAGACCACGGCGGTCTACGTCACGCACGACCTGGCGGTGGTCGCCCAGATGGCCGGCCGCATCCTGGTGCTGCGCGACGGCGCCGAGCGCGAGATCGGCACCACGCCGCAGATCATCAACACGCCGAAAGACGACTACACGCGCAGCCTGATCGCCGCCGCGAACCCCAAGGCGCGCAGCGGCGAGACGGTGGCCGAGGGCGCCACGCCGCTGCTTCAATTGCGAAACCTGGTCGCCGGCTATGGGCCTCTGGACAAGCATGGCCGGCCCGCCGCGCCGGTGCTGGACGACGTGAGCCTGCGTATCTACCGCGGCCAGGCGATCGGCGTCATCGGCGAGTCCGGCTCCGGCAAGACCACGTTGGCCCGTGTCGTCGCCGGGCTGATCGGGCCCGCCGGCGGGCAGATCATGTTCGACGGAAAACCGCTGCCACGCCTGGTATCGCAGCGTTCGCGTGAGGAACTGCGCCGCATCCAGATCGTGTTCCAGATGGCGGACACGGCGCTCAATCCTTCGCACACCATCGCCGAGATCCTCGCGCGGCCGCTGCAGCTGTACCGCGGGCTGAAGGGCGACGCTCTGGACAAGCGCATCGCGCAGCTGCTGGACCTCGTGCAGCTGCCCCAATCCTGCGCGCGGCGGGTGCCGGCCGGGCTGTCCGGCGGGCAGAAGCAGCGCGTCAACCTGGCGCGCGCGCTGGCCGCCGACCCCGACCTGATCCTGTGCGACGAAGTCACCTCCGCGCTGGACACGGTGGTGGCCGCCGCGATCCTGGACCTGCTGGCGCAGCTGCGCAAGGAGCTCGGGGTGTCGTACATGTTCATCAGCCACGACATGAACACCGTGCGCGCCGTGTGCGACGAGATCGTGGTGCTGTACGCCGGCCAGAAGGTGGAGTCGCTCACGCGGTCGGCTTTCGCGCATGCGCCGCGCCATCCGTATTTCCACCTGCTGGCCAGTTCCGTTCCGGAGTTGCGCCCGGGCTGGCTGGACGAGGTCGGGGCGGCTCAGCGCGCGGCCCTGCCGCTGGTGCAGACTCCCACCGACCGCGCGGGCATTTGCAGCTTCCTGGACCGTTGCCCCTTGCGTGTGGCCGGCGTGTGCGACAGCAAGACACCGCCGCGGCATGAACTCGAAGGCGGCGTGGAGGTCTTCTGCCACCGCAGCGCCGACGAACTTCTGCAGCTGCAGAAGGCCAAGGCGCAGCCGCGGGAATGCACGGCCTGATCCGGAAGACCTCATCCATGTACCTCGAACCCGACGTCTTCTACCGTTTCGATCCCACGGCACCTCCAGTCCCGGTGATCGTGGACGTCTCGCGCAGCGGGCGACTCTATCCCATGGACTTCCGCTCGCCCGTCCCGTTCTCCGCGCTGCACGACAACGTGTCGATGTACGTGGAGGAGATCTGGAAGGACGCCCCCAACCACGGCGCGACGCTGGTCCAGGCGCTGTTCCCGAACACCTACATCGACGCCAACCGGCACGAGCTGGACATCGACCCCGACCTGATCGACGGCGAATGGCCGGTGCCGTTGCAGTTCGTCTCCAAGAGCGGGCTGGGGCTGCTGAAGACAGTGTCGCGCTACGGCGAGCCCTTGCAGGAACGCAAGCTGACGGTGGCCGAGGTGGAACACCGGCTGGACCAGTACTACCGTCCTTACCACCGCGAGCTGGCGTCGGCGATGGACCGCATGCTCAGTGCGCACGGCTTTTACTACAACCTGAGCTGTCACTGCATGTCCGCCGTCGGTGCGCCGACCCACGCGGACGCCGGCCAGGAGCGCATGGACTTCTGCCTCGGCAACCTGCGCGGCGCCTCGAGCACGCCGGAGTTCATCGAATTCGTCGCCGAGGTCATCCGGGCGCAGGGCTACACCTGCTCGGTCAACACGCCCTACACCGGGGGTGAACTGAACCGCCGCTACGGCAAGCCGGACGGCACGCGCGAGAGCATCATGATCGAGATCAACAAGAAGCGCTTCATGGACGTGGCCTCGTTCAAGAAGAACGAGGGCTTCGAGGCGATCCGGGGCGTGGCGCGTGCCGTGCTGCAGGCGGTGACGCAGAGGGCGCGCGAGCGCGCCGCGTGCGCATCGAGATCGACGGCCACAGGCGCAATCGAGAACCGTTTTATCTGAACTGAACTAAATTGAACTGACATGGAAACACTGAACTGCATTGCGGGCCGCTGGCAACAAGCCCAGGACGGCCGCGAATTCGAGGTGCGCAACCCGGCCGACGACAGCCTGATCGCGAAGGTGCCGGACGGCGGTGCCGCCGACGCGCGCCTGGCCGCCGATGCGGCGGCGCAGGCGCTCGCCGCATGGAAGGCGCGCCCGCCACGCGAGCGCTGCCTCATTCTCAAGAAATGGCAGGCGCTGATCGAACGCGATGTGGAGCCGTTGGCGCAGCTGATCTCGCGCGAGCAAGGCAAGCCGCTGGCCGAGGCGCGCGGCGAGATCGCCTACAGCGCGGGCTATGTGGAATGGTTTTCTGAGGAAGGCGTGCGCGCCCACGGCGAGGTGATTGCCGCGCCGGTCTCATCCAAGCGGTACATCGTGGTCAGGGAGGCGGTCGGCGTCGTGGCCGTCGTCACGCCCTGGAACTTCCCGGCCGCGATGATCGCGCGCAAGATCGCGCCCGCCCTGGCCGCCGGCTGCACCGTGGTGGCCAAGCCCGCCGAGGACACACCGCTCACCTCGCTGGCCTTGGTGAAACTGGCCGAGGAAGCGGGTGTGCCGCCCGGGGTGCTCAACATCGTCGCCGCCTCGCGCGAGCGCACGCCGGAAGTCGTCGGCGAGTGGCTGGCCGATGGGCGCGTGCGCAAGATCAGCTTCACAGGCAGCACGCCGGTGGGCAAGCTGCTGGCGCGCGAGTCAGCCGCCACGCTGAAGAAACTCTCTTTGGAGCTGGGTGGCAACGCGCCCTTCATCGTGTTCGAGGACGCAGACCTGGATGCAGCGGTCGAGGGCCTGATGGTGGCCAAGTTCCGTAATGGCGGGCAGACCTGCGTCAGCCCCAACCGCGTCTTCGTGCACCAGGCGGTGCACGAGCGCTTCGTCGACAAGTTGGCGGCCCGCGTGGGCGCGCTGCGCGTCGGCCCCGCGACGTGGCCGCAGGCCGAGATAGGCCCCATGATCAATGCCCGCGCGGTGGACAAGATCGAGCGCCATGTCAACGACGCGGTGGCCAAGGGCGCCAAGGCGGTCGTCGGTGGGTACCGCGTGCGCAGCGAGATCGCCAGCGGACCCAACTATTACGCCCCTACGGTGCTGACCGGTGCGACGAAGGAGATGGCCTTGTCTTGCGAGGAGACTTTCGGCCCCGTGGTGCCGGTCTTCCGCTTCGCCAGCGAAGAAGAAGTCATCCGTGAGTCCAACGACACGCCGTACGGTCTGGCGGGCTACTTCTTTTCGAACGACGTCAAGCGCATCTGGCGCGTAGCCAGCGCGCTGGAGACCGGCATGGTCGGGATCAACGAAGGCGCGATCGCCGCGCAGGCCGCGCCCTTCGGCGGCGTCAAGGAGTCGGGTTACGGCCGCGAAGGCTCGCACTGGGGCCTGGACGAATACCTGCACACCAAGTACCTCTGCCAAGGGAACCTGTCGTGAAGGTGCTGGTCCTCGGCGCCGGCGTGATCGGCATCACCACCGCTTACGAGCTGGCGCGCGCGGGCCACGAGGTGACCGTGGTCGACCGCCAGGCCGGCCCGGCGCAGGAGACCAGCTTCGCCAACGCCGGCCAGGTGTCGCCCGGCTACGCGTCCCCTTGGGCCGCGCCCGGCGTGCCGCTGAAGGCGCTGCGCTGGATGTTCCAGAAGCACGCGCCGCTGGCGATTGGCCTGGATGGCTCGATGGACCAGCTGCGTTGGATGTGGAATATGCTGCGCAACTGCAGTCCGCAGCGTTACGCGGTGAACAAGGAGCGCATGGTGCGCCTGGCCGAGTACAGCCGAGACTGCCTGGCGCAGCTGCGCGCCGACACCGGGCTGCGCTACGAGGGTCGCGAGGGCGGCACGCTGCAGGTGTTCCGCACCCTGGCGCAGCTTGACGCCGTAGGCAAGGACGTGGCCGTGCTGCGCGCGGCAGGCGTGCCCTACGAGCTGCTGCGGCCCGAGGAGCTGGCACGCGCAGAGCCGGCCATCGCGACCAGCCCGCTGGTGGGAGGGCTACGCCTGCCTGGCGACGAAACGGGCGACTGCCACCTGTTCACAACGCGGCTGGGCCACATGGCCCAGTCCATGGGCGTGCGCTTCGCGTTCGGCGAGGCGATCGAGGGTGTGCAGGTCTGCGGCGGCCGCGTGGCCGGCGTGCTGCAGGGCCGCCGCCTGCTCAAGGCCGACGCCTACGTGATGGCGCTCGGCGCGTATTCCACGCCCATGCTCTCGGGCATGCTCGACATCCCGGTGTACCCCGTCAAGGGCTATTCCATCACCGTGCCTATCGCCGATGCCGCGCGCGCACCGGTCTCGACCGTGCTGGACGAAACCTACAAGATCGCCATCACCCGGTTCGATCGCCGCGTCCGGGTGGGCGGCATGGCGGAACTGCGCGGCTTCGATGTGCGGCTCAACCCGCGCCGGCGCCAAACGCTGGAGCTGTGCCTGAACGATCTGTTCGCCGGCGCCGGCTATCCCGGCAAGGGCACTTTCTGGACCGGCTTGCGCCCCATGACGCCCGACGGCACGCCGCTGGTCGGCCGCACGCCGGTACCCAACCTGTACCTGAACACCGGCCACGGCACACTGGGCTGGACCATGGCCTGCGGGTCCGCGCGCGTGCTGGCCGACCTGATGAGCGGCCGCGCGCCCGAGATTCGCGCCGACGACCTTTCCGTGCAGCGCTACCCGCAGCCTAAACCCAACTTCTGGACGAACCCATGGACCGAACCCGGATTGAGTACCTGAAGCCGGCGCCGCAACACCGCCGCTTCGTGCGGCTTGCCGAAACCGCGCGGCCGGCGAAAGCTCTCCTGGCAGAAATTGAGATCGCCATGAAGGACGTTGCGGGAAATGGCTATTGCGCCGCATCTTGACAAGCCGAGGTCGTGGCTGTGGCAATGCCACTGGTGTTTGAGGGGGCGCACTACGCCCTCAATGTGAGCCAGTCTTGCGCCGAGCTTTTCGAGACCCTGGTCGGGAGCTGGCTCCGGCATTGCTGGCGCTCAAGCAAGTCATCGTTGAGGCGCTGGAGGCCGCGGCGCGGTTCGAATAAGCACCCCAAAATCCAGCAGTTACCAGCCGACGCAAGACACGTCCATATGGTGTGCTCGAGGCACTTTGTTTAACTGTCGAGAGATCTCGCTTGTACGGCAAGAAATTCGCCATCCGACGGGAGGCCATGGATGCCGTGCTGGATTGGATGGCCTTCTACAATCACAGGCGCCTGCATTCGACTCTGGGTTACCTCAGTCCGATGCAATACGAACAACGCTGGTATGCGGCACAGCAAAAAAAGGGCTGCATAAACCGTGGATAAACCGTGGGCTAAGAACTGCTCAATTCAGAGGCAAGGTCAGTTGTGAACTCTAGTAAGTGGAATGGCACTTACATAAGCCGCATGACGTTGAAGTCACGGGCGTAAGCACTTGAATTTGAAGGCAAAAGGAGGTGGCTGACCCATGGATTGATAGGATGGTTGTTACTACGCACCCAAACCATCTTTCCGAAGGCCAGCCACCATGGATCGTAACGCCCGAATCGTTTTGCATCAACGTCGAACCCGTATCGGACGCCGGTCGCGGGCGACCCAGGCGGTGGAGTTCTTCAACGTGCTGACGAGTCCTGAGTTGCTGGAGACGACCGAGGCGTTGCTGCCCGAGCACCGCGAGCGGCTGTATCCGCCAACGGTTGCGCTGTCGATGTTCATGCGCCAGGTGCTGGAGGCCGATGGCTCGTGTCAGAAGGCGGTCAACGGCTGGGCTGCGCAACGCGCGGCCGATGGTTTGAGGCCATGCAGCGTTCGTACCGGCGGGTACTGCCGAGCGCGCCAGCGCCTGCCGCTGGAGATGGTCAGTACGCTGACACGTGAAACAGGTCGTTTGCTCAGCGAGAAGGCGCTGGCGCAATGGCTGTGGCGTGGGCGCTCGGTCAAGCTGGTGGATGGCACCGGGATATCGATGCCCGATACCCCAGAAAACCAGGAGCGCTATCCCCAGCCCCGCACCCAGGCGCCTGGAGTAGGCTTTCCGCTGGCCCGACTGGTCATGGTGATTTGCCTGGCCACCGGCGCGGCGCTTGATATGGCGGTAGGGCCGTACAGCGGCAAGGGCAGCGGCGAACTCGGGCTTGTGCGCCGTCTGCTGGAAGGCTTCTGCCCAGGTGATGTGATGCATCGCCGATGCCCTGTACTGCAACTATTTCCTGATCGCCACCCTGATGGCCGCAGGCGTGGGTGTGTTGTTCGAGCAAAACGGCTCGCGCATCACCGACTTTCGTCGTGGTCAGTCGCTGGGCACGCGCGATCACATCGTGCATTGGCCCAAACCCGCTGCATCCCCAGAGTGGATGACGCTCGAGCAGTACGCGGGCTTTCCCGATGAACTAATCGTGCGCGAAGTCAAAGTCGCGCACCAGGTGCTGGTCACCACGCTGCTTGATCATCGCAAGGTCAGCAAGGACGATCTCTCGGAGCTGTACGCGCGTCATTGGAACGTCGAGCTCGACCTGCGCAACCTCAAGACCACCACGGGCATGGACGTGCTGAGTTGCCAGACGCCGCAGATGAACGAGAAACAACTGTGGCATCTACTGGCCTACAACGTGATCCGGCTGCTCATGGCGCAGGCCGCGTGCAATGCTGGCATGGACCCGCGTGAGCTGAGCTTCAAGCACAGCGTACAACTGTGGACGGAGTGGGTCTCGCACGGTCTGTCGGCCGCGAAGGATGGCGGGCGGCTGTTTACATTGATCGCCCAATGCAGGGTGGGCAACCGATCCGGACGCATGGAGCCGCGAATGCGAAAGCGACGACCCAAACCCTATCCGCCGGACAGCATCGCAATGAGTGGATCGAGCAACGGCGTCTGCCTGATGTTCTCCGCGAGGTCAAGCCAAACGGAGGTGTCGATGAGGACGTTGAACATGGTGTGCGCAGTGTAAAAGCCGTTGTTCAACTGGTAACCCGGGCACGCATGCCGTGAATCGAATTTGCTCAAGCTGGTCTCCCGAACAGGTTCGGAGATCATTACTATTTGAGCGCCCGTATTTGTTCAGCATGTTTCGAGGACTCGATATCGATCGATGGTTGCTCACCCGCTTGCGAGTAGGCAGGTGTCCTTTTCTGTGGCCATATCCGGTAGTCCGCATCGTCAATATCAACGACCGCTCAAGTTGCGACGCAGTTAGCCATCAATGTAGGGTTCTATGTGATCTCTGCCATTGGCGGCGGATGTGATCCTCTGACGGTATGGCACCGAACTTCTCACGACGAAATTCCGCAGACGAGTAAATGCAGCTTGACCTAATTTGCGTCTTCAGTCAGCCTGTGCGCTTGCAGCCCATGCTGCTGGTGGGGGAGCCAGGCGTGGGAAAAACCCATTTTGCGCAGGCCCTGGCCGAAGCCCTTGCCACCACGATTCACATCCAGCAAATGGACTCCGATCTCACTTCTGCTTTTCTCATGGGCTCCGACCGAAAATGGGGCAACAGCCAGCAGGGCATGCTGTTCGAGAGGGTGGTGCTCGGACAACATGCGAACCCGGTGATTGTTCTGGACGAGCTCGACAAGAGCCAGCGCTCACTGACCTACGGCTC
>JAUYOG010000021.1 GCA_030695945.1 Ramlibacter sp. | reverse complement strand
GCTTCCCTTCGGCCGTCTCGGGAGGCAAGCCGTGAGCGCGGTGCTACTCGAATCCACGCTGACCTGTCCTGAGTGTGGACATACCACGACGGAAGAAATGCCCACGGATGCGTGCCGGTGGTTCTATGAGTGCGAGCAGTGTCACACCATGCTGCGCCCCAAACCTGGCGACTGTTGCGTCTATTGCTCGTTCGGGACAGTGGCATGTCCACCCGTCCAGCGCAGCAGCAAAGCGGGGTGCTGCAGCTCCTGACGACTCAACATTCAATCGATACGTTCTGTCCTGGCCCTGGATCGATAAGTTTGGCTACTCGACGTCTTCAAGTCACCCTACTTCCTTTCGCTGACTTTCATTAGCGGAAATGTGAGGGTGAAGCTCGTTTGCCCAGCCGCGCTGAGAACCGAAACATTGCCTTCATGTGCGGCAGCAATGGACTTGACGATCGCCAAACCCAGGCCAGTTCCACCCTTGAGTCGAGCCCGCCCCGAGTCCACCCGATAGAAGCGGTCGAAAATGCGCTCCTGATCAGCTGGCGCGATTCCTTCCCCCTGATTCGTCACTTTCACGGTCGCGGAGTGTCCGATTGATGCGATCTCCATGACGACGGCGGAACCTGCGATGGCATGTCGGATGGCGTTAGATACGAGATTGGTGATTGCACGCTGGATCAGCAGGTGATCAGCGGGGATCGGGGGCGCCGTCCCGCTCACCTGAAGCTGGACACCCTTTTCATCGGCAATGAGCGCGAGGAAATCGGCTACGCGTTGCGCCTCTCTGGCAAGGTCGACGGCCTCTATTTGAATGGGTGCCGAATCATGCTCAGCGCTTGCAATGAACAGCATATCGCTGGTGAGTCTTGATAATCGCTCGAGCTCTTCGACATTTCCCTCCAGCACGTCGCGCAAGTCCGCCACGCTTCGGGTCTGTGACAGCGCGACTTGCGTGCGGCCTAGCAGCGTGGCAAGAGGCGTGCGCAATTCATGCGCCAAATCGCCCGAAAAGTCTTGAAGGCGCCGGTATCCCTCATCGATGCGCTCGAGCATCTTGTTGAACTCCACCGCCATGTCGGCCAGCTCTCCCGGCAGACCAGCCAGCGAAACACGCTGGTCGAGTGACTTTGTGCCGATCGAAGCGGCCATCTGGTTGAACCGACGCAGCGGCGCCAACCCCGTTCGGGCAATCAGTCCCGCGCCGATGGCAACCAGCAGCATGAGGGAGGGAACGGCTACAAGCGTGGCCTTCACAAAGTCGCCAAGGAGCGTCGCATCACGGCGCCGGTCCACCGTCAGGTAAAACAGCAACTGCTCGCCGTTGGCGAGCGCGGCTGTGCCGTTGATACCACTGAATCGCTCGCCCCTGGCTGTTACCCACGTGTAGTATTCGCCGGGTGGGACCGCGGCATCTCGCAACGCTCCGGTAGTTTCGGTTGCCGCATGGGGAATGCTTGCCGCCACCCGTCCCGAGCGAGCCTCTACCAGCTCCAGGTGGAGATCGTCGTGGCCAAAGAACAAGTCCGTGAAGCGATGACCTGGATCGGCTATCACGTGCAACGACGGCACATCTTCCAGGATGTGCAGAAGGAGTTCGCGCCGTCCCTGCATCTCTGCGGCGGCACGTGCGTCCAACTGTTGGGACAGGGCCCAGTAACCTGCGACGATGGCCCCGCAAGCCACGATCAGTCCGAACAGGGCGCTGGTCAGCGCAAGGCGCAGAGCCAACGATGCGTGGGAGCGCTTACCGCCGAAGAGTCTCAGCATCACGGACCCCTGCGTTCCAGGACGTACCCGACTCCACGAACGGTGTGGATCAATTTATCCGGGAAGGGGTCATCGATCTTCGCCCGCAGCCTGCGCATCGCGACCTCGACCACATTGCTGTCGGAATCGAAATGAATGTCCCACACCATCGAGGCGATCTGGGTGCGTGAAAGCACCTCGCCACTCTTTTGGGTGAGCAACGTGAGGAGGGCAAACTCCTTGGCGGTGAGGTCTATGCGGAGGCCACCGCGAGTCGCGCGATGGCGGACAGAATCCAGTTCCATATCTCCGACCCGGAAGATCGGGTCGGCCGCGACCGTATGGCCGCGCTTGAGCAAAGTGCGCACCCGTGCCAGCAGTTCCGGGAACTGAAAGGGTTTGACCAGGTAATCGTCGGCGCCCAGATCGAAACCACGTACCTTGTCGTCGGTCTTGCCCCGGGCCGTCAACATCAACACAGGAATCTGCTTGGCCGTTCGGAGCGCCGAGAGCACCGCAAACCCGTCGATTCCGGGGAGCATCACGTCCAGAATCACGAGATCGTGATCACCGGTAGTCGCGGCGTGCAAGCCGTCCGGACCGTTATACGCTAGTTCGACGGTATATCCGCTCTCGCTGAGGCCCTGGCGCAGGTACTCGGCAGCCTTCGGTTCGTCTTCAATCACCAGGATTTTCAAGGTTGGCCTCGCAGTTGGATAACAAATTTGTAATCTTCGGGTCAGCGCGCTGTGGGGCCGAAGCTTCTACATTGGACCCGAAATAAAGAGATCGCACCCGGCACCCGCACTCGGGCAGCATGTGCAGTTACGTTCAACAGCAAACCGGATCAAGGACCTAGTTCTCATGAAAATCTTATCCAAACTCCTGGTCGCCCTGCCTATCGTGATTGTGAGCACAATCGGCACGGCGGCGACCCCCGCGCCCGCCGATGCGAAATTAAGCACTGGAGAGGTGCGTAAGGTCGACCTGACCCAGAGCAAACTGACAATCAAGCACGGGCCCATCGACAACCTCGGAATGCCCGCCATGACCATGGTGTTCAACGCAGGCAAGGCGGAACTCCTGAAGGACCTCAAGCCCGGCGACAACATCAAGTTTAGGGCGGAGGCGGCGGCGGGGACTCTGATCGTGACCGAAATCCAAGCCGCGAACTGAAAGCGGCATTAACAGTGGCGCATCCTAAGTCGGCGCGCTTGGAGCTTCCCAAGTGCGGCGCCGGATCGAGTTGATCTATGTCAAGCGGGACGTGTTCGCCCAACGTATTCTGCCGTGGCCCGCACGCGCTGCAACTCCCGGCGGGTGAGCGGACAGGTGCGCAAGCCGACTGGAGTTTGAGCACACAACACCGCTCTGGAATGCGCGCGCTGACTCTGACTACATTAACAAATCGACAGAAAAAGTGATGATGAACATGCCGTTCAAGCCGCACTCGACACCTCCAGGCGCACTCCGAGATCCTGAAAACCGGCCGTCGCAAAGCGCGCGATCGAGGCGCCGGCACGGGGTAAGCCGGTGGCTTCTCGCTTCTCTGCTGGGTCTGGGTGCCGTCGGCGCCGCCGGCGCCGCGGAGTTGGGCGAAGACGTCCAGGGCCTGCTCGAACATGCCCGCGGGCACAGTCCTGAGCTCGCGGCGATGCGGGCGGAGGCGCAGGCGGCCACACAGCGCGTCCAGCCGGCCGGGGCGTTGCCCGACCCGGTGTTGCGGGTTGAATTGATGAATGTGAACAACTACGGCAGCGATGCGGGGTTCAACCTGCTGCCCAGCCGGGTCGGGGAGACCAAGTACACGCTGATGCAGACGCTGCCGGCGTGGGGCAAGCGCGACCTGCGCCGCGACGTCGCGAGCGCCGAGGCGCAGCAGGCGGCGGCGCGAACCTCCGCCGCCTGGACTGAATTGGCGATGCGGATCAAGACGAGTTACGCGCGCTACTACCTGGCTGCGGGCACTGAGCGGATCACACTCGAGATACTCGACTTGCTGGCCAGGATCGAACAGATCGCCCAGGCGCGATATGCCGGTGGCCTGGTGACTCAGCAGGATGCCATCCGGGCGCAGCTCGAGCAAACCAGCATGCGCGCCGAGCTGATCATGTTCGAAGCCGAGAAGCGCCAGCAGCGCGCCCGGCTCAATGCCCTGTTGGCGCGCAATGCAACGGCGCCCCTGGCGGAGCCTCGGGGACTGCGCCCGTTGCCGCTTGTGGGTGGCGTCCAGGTCCAGGAGTTGGCCCAGCGGGCTCGGCTAAGCAACCCGCAATTGCTGGCTGAGGATGCCCGCATCCGAGGCGCAGAACGAAACCGTGAACTTACGCTGCGCAACCGCTATCCGGACGTGTCGGTGGGAATTTCCCCCAGCCAGATGGGATCGCGTATCACGACCTGGGGCGTGATGGTGGAGCTGAACATCCCGCTGCAGCAGACTACGCGCCGATCCCAGGAGGCCGAGTCCGAGGCCATGGTTGCGGCCGCACGGGCTCGCTCGGAGGCCCTTGCCAACCAGCTGGTCGGCGACCTCGGCGAGAACCTGGCCGCCCTCGATGCGGCCCGAAATACCGTGAATCTGGTGACCAGCCAGACACTGCCTCAGTCGGAGGTGAGCCTGCGCTCAGGGATTGCCGCCTATGAGAACGGCAAGCTCGACTTCACCGCTCTCCTTGAAGCTCAGCGGCAGATCCGGAAGGCCCGGCAAGACCTTCTGAAGGCCCAGGCCGAGGCGCAGATGCGCCTGGCCGAGATCGAACGAACCATCGGAGAAGACCTTTGAAGAATTCCACTGTCATCCTGGCGATCGTTGTCCTGGGCGCCACCGCCGGTGCAGGCTATTGGCTCGGCGGCTCGCAGAGTGGTCGAGACATGGCCGGCGCAGGCGTGCAACCCTCCAGCACCGCCAGCGCGCCTGCCAAGGCGCGCAAGCTCCTGTACTACCGCAACCCCATGGGGCTGGCCGACACGTCCCCCACGCCCAAAAAAGACCCGATGGGGATGGACTACATCCCGGTCTATGAGGGCGAAGACGAGCAAGCCGGCAAGCCGGGTGGCCCCAACCAGATCAGTATCAGCACCGAGAAGATCCAGCGCCTGGGCGTGCGAATCGAGGCCGCCAGCATGCGCGCCCTGGGTAAGACCGTGCGCGCGGCCGGACGGGTCGAGCCCGACGAGCGACACGTGTACGCCGTTTCGCCCAAATTCGAGGGTTACGTCGAGCGCCTGCACGTCAACGTCACGGGCCAGCCTGTGGCCAAGGGCCAGCCTTTGTTCGAGGTCTACAGCCCGGAGCTGGTTTCTGCACAGCGCGAGTACGCCATCGCGGCGCAGGGCATGCAGGCCATGAGTGCCGCGGGGGGTGAAGCCCAGGCCGGGATGAGGCAACTGGCCGAATCCAGCCTGGCACGCCTGCGCAACTGGGACCTGTCTGCCGAACAGATCGCGGCCCTTGTGCGCACCGGCGAGGCCAAGCGCACGATTACGTTCCGTTCGCCGGCCACCGGCATCATCACCGAAAAGAAAGCGCTGCAGGGCATGCGGTTCATGCCGGGCGAGATGCTCTACCAGGTGACAGACCTCGCGTCTGTCTGGGTGATCGCCGACGTGTTCGAGCAGGACATTGGACTGGTCAAGAACGGAGCGAAGGTCAGCCTGAAGATCAATGCCTACCCCGACAAGACCTTCGAAGGTCGCATCACCTATGTCTATCCGACCTTGAAGGCCGAGACTCGGACCATCCCGGTACGCGTGGAGCTCGCCAACCCCGGCCAGCTGTTGAAACCCGCGATGTTCGCACAGGTGGAGATGCAGGTGGGCGCCAAGGCACCGGTCCTCGTTGTTCCTGATTCAGCCGTCATCGACAGCGGCACGCGGCGCATCGTCCTGGTGCAGATCAAGGAGGGACGTTTCGAGCCCCGAGAGGTCAAGCTGGGTGAGCGCAGTGAAAACTACGTCGAAGTCCGCGAAGGGGTGAGGGAGGGCGAGCAGGTCGTCGTCGCCGCGAACTTCCTCATCGATGCAGAGAGCAACCTCAAGGCAGCGGTCGGCGGGCTTGGGGGGCACTCCGGTCACGGCAGTGCAGCGGCGGGGTCGACAGGTGCCGCGCCGGCGGGCGCGCCTGCGGCTGCTGCGTCGGGCGCGGTATCACACAAGGGACAGGGAAGGGTGGAGGGCGTTGATCCGCAAGCCGGCACCATGAGTGTCAACCATGGTCCGATCGAGACTCTGAAGTGGCCTGCAATGACCATGGAGTTCAAGGTCGCGAACGCGTCCCTGCTGCAGGGCATCAAGCCAGGCACCCCGGTCACTTTCGAATTCGTCGAGCGCAAGGCCGGCGAGTTTGTCGTCACGTCGATCCTCCCCGCGGCGCCGGCACCGACCGCCGCGAAGGCAGCGTCTAAGAGTCACTCCGGCCATTGATCGGGACGCCCCATGCTGAACAAAATCATCCAGTGGTCGGGGCGCAACCCCTTCCTCATTCTGCTCGCCACGCTCTTCATCGTGATCGCCGGCGTCGTGGCGGTGATGAAGACCCCGCTCGATGCGCTGCCGGACCTCTCGGACGTGCAGGTCATCGTCTACACGGAATATCCGGGCCAGGCACCGCAGGTGGTCGAAGACCAGGTGACGTACCCGTTGACCACGGCGATGCTTGCGGTGCCCAAATCGAAGGTCGTGCGCGGGTTCTCTTTCTTCGGCGCTTCGTTCGTCTACGTGATCTTCGAGGACGGCACCGACATCTACTGGGCCCGCACCCGGGTGCTGGAGTACCTGAACTTCGCATCCGGTCGGCTGCCCAAGGGCGTCACGCCAGCGCTTGGTCCTGACGCGACGGGTGTCGGCTGGGTGTACCAGTATGTGCTGCTGGCCAAGAACAAGACCCTGGCCGAACTGCGCACGATCCAGGACTGGTACGTGCGCTACCAGCTCACCAAGGCGCACGGCGTGGCCGAAGTGGCGTCGATCGGTGGGTTCGTTCAGACCTACCAGGTCACCGTGGACCCAGTGAAGCTTCGCAGCTACGGCATCCCGCTGGCCAAGGTGTCGCAAGTGATCCGCGATTCCAATCGCGACGTCGGCGGCCGTGTCGTCGAGATGGCCGAAACCGAGTACATGGTTCGCGGCAAGGGCTACCTGCGCGGCAAGACCGACATCGAGATGCTCGTGGTCAAGAGCATGGCCGGCACGCCGGTGCTGATCCGCGACATCGCGCGGGTCGAACTCGCGCCCGACGAGCGCCGGGGCCTCACGGAGCTTAACGGCGAAGGTGAGGTGGTCTCCGGAATTGCCATGGCGCGCTACGGGCAGAACGCGTTGGAGGTTATTCATAACCTGAAAACAAAGGTCGCCGAAATCTCGGGCGGCCTGCCCGCCGGCGTCACGATCGAGTCGGTGTACGACCGCTCGGAGCTGATCCACCGCGCGATCGACACCCTGACCCGCACGCTGATCGAAGAAAGCCTGATCGTCGCGGCCGTGTGCGTGATCTTCCTGCTGCACGTGCGCTCGGCACTGGTGGCCATCCTGATGCTGCCGGTGGGCGTGCTGATCGCGTTCATCGCGATGCGCCTCCTGGGCATGAACTCCAACCTGATGAGCCTGGGCGGTATCGCCATCGCCATCGGCGCCATGGTGGACGCCGCGATCGTGATGATCGAGAACGCCCACAAGCACATCGAGCGGCTCAAGCCCGACCACACCGTGAAGGAGCGCGCCGAGGCGATGCTGGACGCCTGCCGCGAAGTGGGCCCCGCGCTGTTCTTCTCGCTGCTGATCATCACCGTGTCGTTCCTGCCGGTGTTCACGCTCGAATCCCAGGAAGGGCGCCTCTTCTCGCCGCTGGCCTACACCAAGACGTTTTCCATGGCGGGCGCCGCGCTGCTGTCCGTCACGCTGGTGCCGGTGCTGATGATGCTGTTCATCCGCGGCAAGATCATGCCGGAGGCGAAGAACCCGGTGAACCGCTTCCTGATCTGGGTCTATCGCCCCGTGATCGCGTGGGTGATGCGCTGGAAGAAGCTCACCATCGTGCTGGCCCTCGCCGCCATGGCCGTTTCGCTCTACCCGGCCTCCAGGCTGGGCAGCGAGTTCATGCCCACGCTCAACGAAGGCACGCTGCTGTTCATGCCGTCCTCGCTGCCGGGCATGTCGATCACCAAGGCCGCGGAGGTGATGCAGACCCAGGACAAGATCATCAAGAGCTTTCCCGAGGTGAGTTCGGTCTACGGCAAGGCGGGCCGCGCCAACACCGCCACCGACCCTGCGCCCGTCGAGATGTTCGAGACGGTGATCAACCTCAAGCCGCAGGACCAGTGGCGGCCGGGCATGACCACCGACAAGCTGATCGCCGAGATGGACAAGGCGCTGCAGTTTCCGGGCGTCTCGAACGCCTGGACCATGCCGATCAAGGCGCGCATCGACATGCTGTCCACCGGTATCCGCACGCCGATCGGCATCAAGGTGTTCGGCAAGGACCTCGTCGAGATGGAGCGGCTGGCCAAGGAGATCGAATCCGTCGTGAAGAACGTCCCCGGCACCACATCCGCCTTCGCGGAGCGGATCACCGGCGGCAGCTATTTCGACATCGAGCCGGACCGCGAGCAGCTGGCCCGCTATGGACTTTCCGTCGGCGAGCTGCAGGAAGTGATCGGCACGGCCCTGGGCGGCGAGATGGTCACCACGACGGTGGAAGGGCGCGAGCGCTTCGGCGTCACGGTGCGCTACCCGCGCGAGCTGAGGAGCAGCCCGCAGCAGATCGAGCGCGAGGTGCTGGTGACGACGATGGACGGCGCGATGATCCCGCTGGGGCAGGTCGCGAAGGTGAAGGTGGTGCGCGGCACGCCCGGGATCCGCACCGAGAACGCGTTGCTCTCCGCCTACATCTTCGTGGACATCCGCGACCGCGACATCGGCTCCTACGTCGCCGACGCGCGCAAGGCCGTGGTCGACAACGTCAAGTTCCCGCCCGGCTACTACATCACCTGGAGCGGCCAGTTCGAGTACATGGAGCGCGCGATCGAGAAGATGAAGGTCGTCATCCCGGTGACGCTGCTCACGATCTTCCTGCTGCTGTACCTGAACTTCCGGCGCATGACCGAGACGCTGATCGTGATGCTCTCGGTGCCCTTCGCGCTGATCGGCGGCATCTGGCTGATGTGGCTGCTCGGCTACAACGTTTCGGTCGCGGTGGCGGTGGGTTTCATCGCACTGGCGGGCGTGGCGGCCGAGACCGGCGTGGTGATGCTGATCTACCTGGACCACGCGTGGCGTGAAGTGCAGGAGCAATGCCGCAAGCAGGGAAGGGCGGCCACGCCCACCGACCTCTACGCCGCCGTGATGGAGGGCGCGGTGGAACGAGTGAGGCCGAAGATGATGACCGTCGTCGCCATCATGGCCGGCCTGTTGCCGATCATGTGGGGCACCGGGGCCGGCTCCGAAGTCATGAGCCGCATCGCCGCGCCGATGGTGGGCGGGATGATCTCATCGACGGTCCTCACCCTGGCGGTGATCCCGGCGCTGTATGCGATGGTGAAGGAGTGGGAGCTGCGTCGGGCGGCGCGTTCTCAGCCCGCTCTTGCGCCGGCGTAACTGGAACGCGTTTCCCGGCCTGCGTGCGGGCGGCAAAGCCGCGCACGGGTGGGCTGCGTCGCGCGACAAGGCGGTCGGCCCTTTGGGCCGACTGAACCTGCGATGACCGGTTCTGCGGCCGCATCGCGCAACTCACTGCGCGCCCTGAGGCCGCTTCGTTCGAACAGGCGCGATGAGTCAGTTCACGAAGCGCGCTGCGCGCGCCGGCCTCAGAACCGGCCATCGCAGGCGCCTTGCCCGATTGCGCGACACAGCCCACCCGCACGCGGCTTTGCAGCCACGGTGTTGGCGCGCCACCGGTGGTGTGCCCCCATGGCACCTGAGCGTCAGGCGGTACCCGGCAGCGGCGCCACAGTATGAGCCGCTGCCGGGTACCGCCTGACGCGACGTGTGACACAGGCACGCCGCAGGGGCGCCATCGGCGCCATGGACGCCCGGAAGCGAAACTCAGAACCCGATCGCCAGCAGCGCGAACAGCGCAACCACCGTGATCACCAGCGCCGAGCCGTAGCAGATCAGCTTGGTGAATGCATTCAACGGCACGCCCACGTCGTGCAGGCTGTGGTAGATGCGGTGGACGGCGTGCCAGGCGAAAAGCATGACGATCGCGAAGAGGAAGCCCTTGCCGATCCAGTTCTGCGAGAACGCCAGCACCCGCGGGTAGCTCATGAAGTTGGGGCCCATGAACCCCAGCGGGTTGGCGATGCCGGTGAGGAAGACGAGGGCGGTGCCGAACAGGGCCGACAACATGCCGCCGGCGCCGAACAGGAGCCAGAAGACCGGTGCGTTGGAGCGTTTGAGTTTCATGATCTGGCCCACCAGGCTATCGCGACGACGAGGACGGTGACGGCCGCCGATGCGGCCCATCCGGTGCGCATGATGGTCGAACCCTCGACGCGTTCACCGCCGACGATCATCATGGGCATCGTCTTGGGCATGATTTCGAACCAGCTGCGCGCGTGTTCGATCATGGAGACCAGCAGCACGATGTGCAGCAGGATCGATCCGGGCGAGCGCAGGGCCGCCAGCCAGCCGTTGAAGGCCACCTCGCCCTGGGCGAGGCGCACCACGCCGACGACGAGGATGATCGCGTAAGCCAGCACGGCGAAGGCCGTGACCTCACGGATCATGTAGCGCATGAAGAACGGGTCCCGGCGCCACCAGCCCTGCATCGGGCGAACATAGCCCTTGCGGGCCGCGGCGTATCGGCTCATTTCGACTCTCCTTTGGGTGAGAGGAAGCGCAGGAAGTAATCCTTGGCGCTGTTCACCTTGTTCTGGTTCACCGCGTTGGCCGGGTCCACGCCCTTGGGGCAGACCTCCGAGCAATAGCCCACGGCGGTGCAGCTCCAGACGCCTTCCTCGGTGCTCAGGATCTCCATCCGCTCGGCCCGGCCGCCGTCGCGCGAGTCCGCGTTGTAGCGGTGGGCCAGGGCCAGCACGCCCGGGCCGGTGAAGTCAGGGTTCAGGCCGAACTGCGGGCAGGCCGCGTAGCACAGCATGCAGTTGATGCACGAGCTGAACTGCTCGAACTGCTCGAGCTGTGCCGGCGTTTGCAGGTACTCGCCGTCGCTCAGCTTGCGCGGCTCCTTGGGGATGATGTAAGGCTTGACGCCTTCGAGCTTCTTGACGAACTCGCCGACGTCGACGACCAGGTCGCGCTCGATCGGGAAGTGGGCCAGCGCCTCCACCCGCACGGGGCCGGGCTGCAGGTCGCGCAGGAAGGTCTGGCACGACAGCTCGGGCTTGCCGTTGACCATCATCCCGCAGCTGCCGCAGATGGCCATGCGGCAGGACCAGCGGAAGCTGAGCGTGCCGTCGAGCTCGTCCTTGATGTACTGCAGGCCCTGCAGCACCGACATGTCGTCGGTGTAGGGGACGTAGTAGCTTTGCCAGACGGGGCGCTCTTCCTCCTCGGGACGGTAGCGCAACACCTGGATTTCGATTCGTTTGCCGTCAGGCATGTGCCAGCTCCTTCGCCTTGCGGTCCGCTTCCTCGCCGGCGGCGCCGTAGGCGCGGGTGCCGGGTTGCGAACTCGTGATCTTCACCGGGCCGTAGTCGATGCGCGGCGCGTCCTGGCCGGCGTAATGCGCCAGCGAGTGCTTGAGGAAGTTCGCGTCGTCGCGCTGCTCGTAGCCGTCCAGCCGCTGGTGCGAGCCGCGCGACTCCTTGCGGTTGATCGCGGAGTGCGCCATCGCCTGCGCGACGTCGAGCAGGTAGCCGAGCTCGATGGCCAGCAGCCAGTCGGTGTTCCAGCCTTTCGAGTGGTCGTCCACCTGCACGCGCTGGTAACGCTCCTTGAGCTCGGCCAGCTTGTCGCAGGTGGCCTGCATGGTGTCTTCCATGCGATAGATGCCGCAGCCGTCTTCCATGCTCTTGGCCATCTCGCGCCGCAGCGTCGCGATGCGCTCGGTGCCGTCGGTGCGCGCCACGAAGGACATCGCCTTGCGCTGGGACTCCTCGGCCAGCATGCGGATCTTCGCGGCGTTGCCGTCGGGCGCCGTCCTGGTGTACACGGCCGCCTCGACGCCGGCCACCTTGCCGAAGACGATCAGCTCCGTGAGCGAGTTCGAGCCCAGGCGGTTGGCGCCGTGCAGGCCCACGCTGGAGCACTCGCCCACCGAATACAGGCCCGGCAGGGGCGCGGCCGTGAGGGCGTCGGCCGTGATGCCGCCCATCGTGTAATGCACGGCCGGCAGCACGGGAACGCATTCCCTGGCCGGGTCCACGCCCAGGTATTCGACAGCCAGCTCGTAAATCTGCGGCAGGCGCTCGCGCAGCTTCTTTTCGCCCAGGTGGCGCAAGTCGAGGTGGACGTAATCGCCCCAGCGTGGGTCGGACAGCGTGCGGCCCTTCTGTTTCTCGTGCCAGTAGGCCTGCGACAGGCGGTCGCGCGGGCCGAGCTCCATCGCCTTGTTGACGGGCGTGGGAGAAGCGGGGCCGAGCCCGTAGTCCTGCAGGTAGCGGTAGCCGTCCTTGTTCAGCAGGAAGCCGCCCTCGCCGCGGCAAGCCTCGGTGAAGAGCAGGCCGGTGCCGGGCATGCAGGTGGGGTGGTACTGCACGAACTCCATGTCGCGCAGCGGCACGCCGTGGCGGTAGGCCAGCGCCATGCCGTCACCGGTGACGATGCCGCCATTGGTGTTCTCCCGGAACACCCGCCCCGCGCCGCCGGTGGCGATGATGACCGACTTGGCCTGGATCAGCCGGAAGTCGCCGGTGGCGATCTCGATCGCGACCACGCCCTGCACACGCCCCTCGTCCACGACCAGGTCGCAGCAGAAATGCTCGTCGAAGCGCTTGATCGACGGGTATTTCATCGACGTCTGGAACAGCGTATGCAGCATGTGGAAGCCGGTCTTGTCCGCGGCGAACCAGGTGCGCTCGATCTTCATCCCGCCGAAGGCGCGCACGTTGGCGCGGCCGTCGGCCTTGCGGCTCCACGGGCAGCCCCAGTGCTCCATCTGCACCATCTCTTCGTGGGCCTGCCCGACGAAGAATTCGACCACGTCCTGCTCGCACAGCCAGTCGCCGCCCGCCACCGTGTCGTGGAAGTGGGCTTCGAGGCTGTCGTGCGCCTGGGTGACCGCCGCGGCCCCGCCCTCGGCGGCCACGGTGTGGCTGCGCATGGGGTAGACCTTGGAGATCAGCGCGATGCTGAGCTTGGGGTCGGCCTCGGCGACGGCGATCGCGGCCCTGAGGCCCGCGCCGCCCGCACCGATGATCGCGACATCTGCCTTGAAAGTTTCCATATGCTTCTTTTCAGCGGACGAGCACCAGCTTCTGGTACAGCCCGCCGTAGTAGGTTTCCTTGGACACGGATGCCGGCTGCGCGGCCTGGGGCATGAATTCCTGGACCTCGTTCTCCCACAGGTCCATGGCGTAGGGCTCGAGCCGCCTGAACACGCCCGTCATCAGCAGGCGCAGCGGGTGCCACGGCCGGGGCAGGTGGTAGTCCACGATCACGACGCGGCCGCCCGGCTTCACGACGCGCCACGCCTCGGCCAGCGTCTTGCGGCGCACGTGCTCGGGCTGCTCGTGCAGGAGGAAGAACAGCAGCACCTGGTCGTAACTCGCATCGGGCATGGCCAGCGACGAGGAGTCGCCCTGGATCAGGGCGATCCGCTCGTCGGCGGGGAACTTGGAGGCGAGGTTCGTGAGCTGGATCGGCAGGATGTCCACGACGTCCAGGCGGGCGTCGGGCGCCAGCCGGTCGCGCAGGCGCGGCGTGATGTTGCCGTAGGCGCAGGCCACCTGCAGCGTCTTGCCGGTGATGGTTTCGCCCAGGTCGGCGAGCGCCGCGTCGCGCAGGCGCCCGTAGTTGCCGAAGAGGATCAGGTTGACCAGCCACTCGCGCTCGAAGAACTGCACGGCGTTGGGGTGGACGTACGCCCACCAGTACACCTGCTCCAGGTAGCGCGGGATCGGCAGGGGGGGCACCGGCGCCGTCGCGGGCGCCGCGAATCCGGCATCGGCCAGGGTGGGCGGCGGCGGCATGGGGGGCGCTCGGTGCGTGTGAGCAGTCGCTTACTGCGCCAGGATGAACTGGACCAGGTTCTTCAAGGCGGCCGCATCCTTGGTGGCGACGGCCTTGTGCTCTTCCTCGGTGCCGTCATCCATCTTGACCTTGGGGCTCTTGGTGAGGAACTCGGTCAGCTTGGCTTCGGCGTCCGCCTTGCCCTTGTACTTGGCGGCCGTCTTCTGGAACGACGGGCCCTTCTTGGTCTTGTCGACCGAGTGGCACTTGGTGCAGCCGTTGTCCTTGGACAGCTTGTTGGCGGCGTCGGCATCGACGGCCGCGGATACGGGGAGCGCAAAGGCAAGGGTGGTTGCGGCTGCGGCAATCAGGTAGGTGACTTTCACGGTGGGCTCCTGTCAATGAAACGAAGGTTGATGAACGCATGGTGCAACGGGCCATACCGTGCACCGTTGACAAAAATCAAGCGCGACCGGGCGCCTGCGCGGAATCGGAAAATGCTGAGAGGGGTGAGCGGCAGGGCGCGAGGCGCCCGTCAAAGCGCTTCCCGCCCCTGCGTTCACGGCCAGCGGCGCACGTACGTCAGGCCGACGAACGTGACGTTCTGCGAGGGCTTGCGCACGATCGTGGTGCCGTCGGAGTAGGCGAAGGGAACCCCATTGAAGCCCCAGGCCCAGTCCGTCCATTTGGTGCGCTGGTGCACCAGGTCCAGCCTGATGCTGGACAGCTTGTCCAGGGTGTACCTGCCGAACACCTTCAGTGTCGTCTGCCGGAACACGGTGTCGGGCAGGCCGCCGGTGGCCCCCAGCAAGGCGGCCGCTTCGCCGCCCGCGCCGGCGTCGAGCGTCTGGGCGTACTCGCTGCGGTCGTCCATGAACGAGAGGTTCCCGCCCACTTCCAGGTTGGCCATGGGCTTGCCGGTGAAACCCAGCCCCAGGGTGGTGGCCGTGTTGTCGAAGGCCATGAAGGCCGCTTCGGGGCGCGCCTGGTCCAGCTCCTGCTGGCCGTAGGAGACGAAGCCGTTCAGGTTCCACTTGTCGTTCACGGCGTAGGTGGCGTCCAGGCTCAGGGAATTCATGGCCGCCTTGCGCAGCCCATAGGCGCTGGGGGAGGTGAACTTGTCGCGTCCCACCTCGGCCACGCCCTGCAGCGCCAGCTTCTCGTTCGGCTGCCAGTCGGCCGACAGCTTGAGCTTGTCGCGCTGGCGGTCGGCCAGCGTGGGCATGAAGATGCCGTTGTTGTAGGCAAAGCCCGCCGCCGCGGCGTCGGTGACTTCGGTGACGCCCCGCCCGCTGTTGTCCAGCAGCCAGTTGGAGCCGTCGCGCCGGCTGGTTTCGAGGCTGATGGCGCCGCTCAGGTTCTCCGACATGCGCCGCCGCAGTTCGGCGCGGACGCCGGCTTCCTCGGTATCCTGGCGCAGCGCCGTGATGCCGGCCACCGCCGCCGTCGGGGTGAAGGTGCCGCGGTCGACGGAGTGATAGTCGATGCCGACCGTGCCGCGCCAGTCGCTGGTGATCTGGTAGCCCGCCTGCGCCTTGGCCTGGATGTCGGTGCGCGGCAGCTGGCGGTTGGTGTAGGTCGAAGTGCCCTCGACGTTGTACAGGGCGAGCTTCGTGTCGTCGTCCTTGTGCTGGTAGCGCAGGTTGCCCGACAGGGTCAGCTTGGGGCTGGGCCGCGAGGTGACGCCCACTTGCGCGAGCGTGGTCGCGACCTTGCCGCCGAGATCCGCCACGCCCACCGGCGCGCCGGTGAGGCCCGCGCCCAGGAAGTCCTGGTGCTGGGTGGCTTGCGAGTACGCCAGCTTGAAATTGAGTTTCGTCGAGGCCGAGAGCCCGTACGTGCCCGTCACGTCCAGGTGGTGCGCCTGGTTGTCCGGGGGCAGGGCGACCGGGTTGTTCAGAAGGGGCTGCAGGCCCGTGGAAAGGGGCAGGAGCTGGCCGACGGCGTTGTAGAGCGCGCCGGGAACCACCGGGTTCAGGCTGCCGTGTTCGTTGCGGTAGAACGAGCCGTAATAGCCTGCCGAGAGGTTCAGGCGGTCGCCGGCGTAGGTCACGCGTCCATCGAGCTGGCTGTGGTTCGCGTCCACCGGCTCGGGGAGCATGAGCACGGCCCAGCCGGCTTCGGCTGCGTTGGTGGCGCGGCATCCGGGTGCGATCGGGCTGGGGCAGGCCATCCCGATGCCCCACAGGCGCGAGCCTTCCTTCTTTTCGGTCTTCACGCTGGCTTCGATCTGGACGCGGCTGGAGATCACCTTGGAGAAGTCGAAGCCCAGCGCCGAGCGCCTGATCCTGAAGTCGTAGTCCGAGCCCGTGCCCGGCCCGCCGGGCAGCACCACCACCTGCGGCGTGGCGCTTCCGCCGCCGACCAGTCCGGTATTGGCGAAGGCAGTTTCGTTGCGCGTGGTTTCGCTGTAGCCCGCGCCGAGCTTCCAGTCGCCCGGCTTCTTCCAGCGCAGCCCCAGCTCGCGGTTGCGGTTGAGGAGGTCGATCGCCTGGAACTCGATGACGGTGCCCTTGGCGTCGTCGCGCCGGTAGTAGTCGGCCCCGAAGATGCCGAAGGCGTTGCTGTCGGGCCGCAGGCCGTTGTACTGGTCGTACTGGGAGCGGTCCTCGCGGTCGCCGCTCACGAGGCCGATGCCCACGCTCGCGGAGCCTTCGACGGCCGGCGCGGTCTGTGACCAGGCCGGGCCGAAGGCCGCCATGAGTGCGAGTGCGAGGACTGAAGGAGAGAGTCGATCGGGCAGAGTCATGATTTCCGTCTTTCAGTTCAGCGCATCTGGAAGCGGGGCGTCGGGTTGGTCGCCGACGGGTTGTTGGAGCCGTGCACCTGTGTGTGGCAGTTGGTGCAACTGCGGCCCTGCCATATGTTCACGACGTTCTTGCCGCCGCTGATGTTCGTGATCGAGGGCGACAACTGGCCGCCGGCCGCCGGCGGGAACACGCCCGGCTGGCCGCCCACGGCGCCGACGCCGCCCGCGACGTGCGGGGTGTGGCATTGCTGGCACAGCATCGGGGGCCGCGCCTTCAGCATCGCGGCCACGGTGCTGCCGTGCGGGTTGTGGCAGCTCGCGCAATCCTGCGTGACCGGCTCGTGCGAGTGCACGAAAGGCCCGCGCTTCTCCGCGTGGCAGGTGTAGCAGGTGTCGTTGGTGCTGTCGCGCTTGGCCAGCTTGGGCCCGGCGGAGCCGTGCGCGTTGTGGCAGTCCGAGCAGGTCATCTTGCCTTCGGGCAGCGGGTGGTGCGAGGGCCGGGCGAGCTGCGCGCGCTGCTCCTTGTGGCAGGTGAGGCAGACATCGGTCTGGGTGGCGCGGGCCAGGGCCTTGTCCTTGTTGGTGTGGTTCTGGTGGCAGGACGAGCATGCGAGGCTGGACGTCTCGTGCTGGCTGCCGCCCCACATCGCGCGCTTGCTGTCCTTCTGGTGGCAGGTGAGGCAGGCGGCGTTCATGTCGGCGACGGGCGTTTTCGACTTCTTGCCGAAGACCCGGTCGGGTGCCGGGCGGTCTTTCAGTTCCGCCGGTTTGTTGGCGTGCGTCGGGCTCGGGCCGTGGCAGGTCACGCAGGTCGGCGCGCGCACGTCGGCAACGGCCGAGTGCGCGTGCCGGCTGCTGTCGGCCAGGTCTTCCTCGTCGTGGCACTTCACGCAGGCGGCCGAGGCCGCCGCGTCGACACCGGCCGCCGAGGCGATCCCGGCCATGCCCGCCAGCCCGAACAGGCCGAACGCCGTGATGGCTAACGCTCGCATGATTCTCATCGCATCTCCTCGGGCTGACGGCCGGTTCTTGCTGCCGGCAAGCGAGTCGTGATTCATGAAAGCGTCCTTGTTGCCTTGTTGTTACTTCTGGCCGTGGACAATGTCCACGCCCTTGAACACGCCAGCCGAGTGGCAATCGGCGCAGATTTCCTGCGTCTGCATCGACTGCGCCTGCGTGCGGTTGCCGAACGTCGCGTTGCCGAAGCTCGTCACGTGGCCGATCGCGGCGGGGGAGTCATGGCAACCCGTGCAGGTGGCCGCCTTGGGCGAGATCACCAGCCACTTCATCGGGTCGGTCACGCCGGCCGGCTTGGAGACGACGGCGCCGATCGGGCCGCGGTCCACCTTGTACGAGTTGTCCACGTGGCAGGCATTGCAGTTCAGCCCCACGCCGGGGTAGGCCACTTCGGCGGCATAGTTCTCGGCGGCCGAGACTGCGGCGCCCGTGTAGCCCGCGCCGCGCGCGGCCGCCGTCACGATGTCGGCGATGGTCTGGAACGTGTTGCCCGCGGCGATGGCCGTGCCGGCCGGGATCACCGTGGTGGACACATTGTTGATCGTCACCTTCTGGTCGGCCAGGAAGCTGCCGCTTTGCAAGAGCTTGCCGGTCTTGTCGAACAGGCCCTGGGCGGGGTTGCCGTGCGTGAACGGATACGTCCGCTTGGAGTTGCCGTGGATGCCGTGGATCATCCGCTTGAACTGGTAGGACTCGTTGAGCGCGAGGCTGTTCGTCATCACCGTGGACGACATGCGGTTCGGGTCATGGCAGACGACGCAGGCTTCGACGGTGTTGCGCGCGCCGCCGTGGAAGGCGTTGGCGAGCGTGTTGGAGCCGGACGTGGTGCCCAGCGCGCCGTGGCAGACGTTGCACTTGTCGTTGGAGACGATCAGGCGGCGCGGCGTGAGGCTGCCGCTCAGCGCGACATCGGCGTACGTGTGCTGCACCACCACATTGACGAGGTCCGCAGCAGCCGTGGAAACGACCGGACGCGGATCGACGGCGGACTGCACGGCAAGCTTCGGCTCCTTGATCTGGCCGATGCTGACGACGCGGGCCGTGCCGGCGGCGAAGGAGGTGGTGCTGTCCGGCGGGACCGTGATGGTCACGGTGTAGTGGTTGCTGCCGTCGTTGGTGCCCTTGTACGCGTAGTTGTTGGCGCCGCTGCCGCCGTTGTTGTACGCGGTGAACTCCGTCACGCCGGTGTTCTGCCCGACCATGTTCTGGTAGGCGAGGTAGAAGCGCAGGTTGCCGAACTTCGTCGTATTGGCGCAGGTGAGCGTGGCGCCGGCACCGGTGCAATCGGACGTCACCAGGTTGTACGCGGCATTGCTGTTCTTGGGGTTGGACAGGAAGTACTTGACGGTGACGGCTCGGGCCGCGGCGTCGTACGACACGCCCTCGATGTTCATCTTGTAGTTGGCCGCGTTTTCCTCGTTCTGGTTCCAGTGCACGCGCTCCGGTGCAACGGCGCTGCCCGGGGCGTGGCAGCCTTGGCAGGCGCTGTTGGGCATCAGCGTGGCGGGTGCCAGGGGGTTCTGGTTGTTGTTCAGGATGGTGTGCGTGGCCAGCCAGTCGGAGCCGGGCTTGCTGGCGTGGCAGGTCAGGCAGGCCTCGCGGGTGGCCTTGGTCTTCCAGTTGTCGCCTTGCGGGGTGAGCGGGTTGGCCGCGGTGTGGCACTTGGCGCAATTGCGC
Source organism: Ramlibacter sp. (assembly GCA_030695945.1). Lineage (GTDB taxonomy): Bacteria > Pseudomonadota > Gammaproteobacteria > Burkholderiales > Burkholderiaceae_C > Ramlibacter. The sequence continues at coordinate 75,595 of JAUYOG010000021.1, read as the reverse complement.
AAGTCCTGCGGGAAACCGACTTCCGCGTAGTCGTGCTTGCTGTTGCCGTAGCCCCAGATCACGTAGTCTTCGCCGCCCTTGCCGGCGTCGAGTTTGCTCTTGAGCAGCCGGCCCGCGTGGATCTTGTGAACCATCGTCGAGAGCGTGAGCACGTTGCCGCTGTTGGCGTCGGTGGTGCCGGGGTTGTGGCACATCACGCAGTACTGGGTGTCCACCCGCCCGCCGCCATGCAGCGCGAGCTTGTCGTGGCAGCCGTTGCAGGAGTCGATGTCCACCATGCGGCGCGTCTGCGCGGCGGTGGCCGGCACGGAGTTTCCGTTGGCGTCCACCGTGAAATCGAAGTAGGGGTTGACCAGCACCGTCTCGCCGGCTGCATTCTTGTAACTCAGCTGGATCGCGACGCGATGCGTACGGTTGGGTTCGAACACGACGCCGTTGGTCTTGCTCGGGTCCTTGATGTCGGTCTTGAAGGTGTAGGTGTAGTAACCCTCGGGATTGAGCTTGAACTGGGCGGCGATCAGCGCCGCGGTGGTTTCCTTGCTGTCGGAGGTCGCCTGCTTGGCCGATGCCAGCACGGGGGCACCGTTCGGGCCGACGCCCGCGGCGGCGGTCTCCGTTCGGAAGATATAGCTGACCCATTGATCCAGTTCGCCGTTGGTGCCGGGCACCAGCTTGGCGATCGCGAAGCTCACGTTCGTGATCGCCAGGTCGGTTTTCACCCGTCCGTCGGAGAAGACGACGAAGTTCACCTTCGGCGGGCTGTTGATGACGACCGCCGGCAAGCCGGCGTTCTGCAGCACCATGAAGGATGCCGAATCGCTGGTCGAGGTGTCGTTCGCGGGAGAGGACGCGGCACTGTCGATCGCGGATTTCAGCGGCCCTGACGCCACCGGCGGGGTCGTGACACCGCCCGTGTCCGTGCCGCCACCCCCGCCGCCTCCGCAGCCGGCCACGGCCAGCGTGAACAGGACGGCGGCGCTTGTGCGAAGCCAGTAATTTTTCACGTCGTCACTCCTAAGATCGGGTCCCGATCAACTTGGAGCCGGCCCGCCGGCCGGGCTCCATCGATTGAAAGCACTGTACCTGCGGCGGCAGCTTTCACGTCTACTTCTTGTGGACCAGGTCGACGCCCTTCGGGCTGCCGTTCGCATGGCATCCCGAGCAGGCTTCGAACACCTGGCCATTGACCTGGGCGCTCTGCGTCAGCGTCCCGAAGGTTGAGCCACCCACCGTTGTCACGTGCGTCTGCGCCGCCTTGGAGTCGTGGCACGACGTGCACGTTGCGGCCTTGGGCGAGATCACCAGCCAGTCGAGCGCAGTGGCGCCAGTGGGCTTGAATACCACCGAGCCGAGCACGCTGCGGTCGTTCTTCCAGGAGTCGTTCACGTGGCAGTTGGAGCAGTTGCCCGGTGTGGCGGGATAGGCCACTTCGGCGGCGAAGTTGAGTGTCTCGCCGGGGTACTGGTTGACGCAGGTCGCGGTGCCCAGGCTCGGGCCGCCGGCCACCTTGTTCGTGCCGTCCTCGTTGTAGGAGCCGCCGACGTTCATGCAGTGCGTGAACGGGGTCGTGCGCTTCCCACCGTAGTGGATGCCGTGGACGAAGCGCTTGGCCTGGTAGGACTCGTGCAGGAACGAGCTGGTGTTGCCCGCGGCGAGCTGGCTGTCGCCCGCGATCGGGCCCGTCGTGCCGTCGGTCATCAGCGTATAGCCACCCGCCTGGTTGGCGTTGTGGCAGATCGCGCAGCCTTCCGCATTGTTGCGCCCGCCCTTGTGGAAGCCGGGCGTGTTCGCGTCGGAGCTGAGGGGCAGGCCGAGGATGCCGTGGCAGTTGTTGCAGCCAGCGCTGTTGACGATCTGGCGGCGGGCCGTCGTGGTGGACTTGGCCTTGGTGTTCAAGTCGAACTCGTAGATCGCGTTGTGAACCGGCACGTAGGCCAGGTCGGCGTTGGCGACCGGCGGCGATGCACCCTTGGCGAGCCGTGTGGCCGGATCGATCCTGCGCTCGGCCACCGAGCCGATCATCATCACCCGCACGTTGCCGTTGGAGCCGGCCGGCAGGGTCAGGTCCGCGGTGTAGTGGCGCGAGCCGTCGTCCACGCCACGGTAGGCCGCGTAGCTCTGGGTGGCAGTGACATCGTCGACCTGTTGCGGCAGCGTATTGACGCCTGCATAGACGGTGAACACGCCGAACTTGTTGGGCGGCTTGCTGGTGGGCACGGCCGGCGGCAGCACGGCGTCCCAACGGTAGTTGGCGTTGCAGCCGACGATCGACGTGCCGGCCGAGTCGGTGGTCGCGGCGGCGTCACAGCCTTCGCGCAGGTCATACGCGGCGCCGGTGGCGGGGTTGACGATGGCGTACTTGACGCTGAGCTTGCCTGCCGTCGTTGCCGTCGGCGCCGTCTTCAGGGTCACGCTTTCGATCCGGGCCTCGTACAGGGGCGCGTTGGCCATTTCCTGCACCCAGTGCACCCGCTCGGGAGCGTAGGGGCTCGCCGGGCCGTGACAGGACGCGCAGGTGGAGTTGGAGATCGCCGCGGTCGTGGAGGCGAGCTTCAGGCTGGTGACGTGGATGGTGTTGAACGTGCTGCCGGCATTGGACAGGTGGCAGCTCAGGCACGCTTCCTTGCTGGGTTGGGTCTTCCAGTTGTCGCCCTGCGGTGTCAGCGGGTTGCTGGCAGTGTGGCAGGCCGCGCAGTTGCGCGTGGGCTGCGGGAAGCCGACTTCGGAGTAATCGTGCTTGCTGTTCGAGTTGCCCCAGATGGTGTAGTTCTCACCCTGGTGGTGCAGTTCCCGGCCCGAGTGGATCTTGTGGATCATGGTGGACATGGTCAGCACGTTGCCGCTGTTGGCGTCGGTGGTGCCGGGGTTGTGGCACACCACGCAGAACTGCGTGTCAACGCGCCCGCCGCCGTGCAGCGCAAGCTTGTCGTGGCAGCCGTTGCAGGTGGCGATGTCCACCATCTTGCGGACCTGGTTCGCGGCGACGGGAACGGACTTGCCGGCGGCGTCGATCGTGAAGTCGAAGTACGGGTTGACCCGGGTGAGAACGCCGGCGGCATTCTTGTAGCTCAGCTGGATCACGACGCGATGGGTCTTGCCCGGCTCGTAGACTACGCCGTTGGAGTAGGCCGTGGTGCCGGCAGTTGTCGTCCAGTTCGGGTTGGTGATGTCAGCGCGGAAGGTATAGGTGTAGTAACCGTCGGGGTTGTACACCAGCTGTGCGGCAGCCAGGGCCGCATCCGTCTGCTTCGGGTCCGACGTCGCCTGCTTGGCGGAGGCAAGCGCCGGCGTGCCGTTGGGGCCGACGCCGGCAGCGCCAACCTCGGTGCGGGACACGTAGTTGATCCACTGGTCGGGATTGCCGTTGGTGCCGGGCACGAGCTTGGCGATCGAGAAGCTGACGCTGCCCAGCACCACGCTGGGAACCACCTTGCCGTCCGAGAACACCGCGAAGTTGACCTTGGGAGCGCTGTTGATCGTGACGGCCGGCACGCCCGCCGACTGCAACACCGAGAACGCGGCCGTCGAATTGGTCGAGGTATCGTTGGCAGCCTGCGCCGCGCCGGCGGCGAGCGCCTGCTGGACGCTTTGCGTCGGCGGGGGCGCGGGTTCCTCCGCGCCGCCTCCACCTCCGCCGCCGCAACCCGAGAGGGCTATGGTCAACGCGGCCGCGGCCGCTGTCCCGAATCTAACCAACATGAGCTTCATACCTGACTCCTGATGACGTGTGCTAGCTAAACCACCGAACGCGCTGCGCGAGCTTTTCTTCTTCAATCGGTCGCGCATCTGGTTCATCCTTGTTTTGGGTCAAAAGCCGGTGGTCTTGCTTGCGGTATAGGGCGTGTGCCGTAGAGGGAAAGCGGTGGTTCCATCAGCCTGTGCTTACGATTCTGGAACTCGCTCCGGCCGAGCGATATCGGAACACGATCAAGATTTCCTTCGGAAAACTCCTATAGGTGCAGAAGCGGCGAAAGCACGCCGCCGATCACCGTGGAAGCGGTGTAAAGCACTACCACCGCGGGCACCGCCGCGACGGCGGCCTTGATCAGGAACCAGAAGATCGTGCTGAACTTCATGTCGAGGTCGGAGACCGTGACGTTCAGCGATTTGCCCGAGTCCGGGGGCAGCGCGCCGCACTGCGGGCAGCTGGCGGCGCTGTCGCTGATCTTCGCCTTGCATTCGTAGCATTCGATGAGCACGGCTATTCCTTTCGTGTGGACACGGGCGCGGCCGCGCTGGCCGGGACATCCGCCGGGGCGGCCTTCGCGGAGAACAGCTCCTGCGGACCCGGGCCGTCGGGTTCCGTGTGGGCGATGGCGAAGTGGCATTCGATGCAGGTCTGCCCTTCCAGGCGACCCTTCTCGTGGCGCTTGAGCGCCTTCTCGGTCTGCTTGTCCGGGTCCATCTTGGCCGTCGTGTGGCAATGGCGGCACTCGCGCGAGTCGTTGGCTTTCATGTAGACCCACACGCGCTTGGCGAGCTCGAAGCGCTTGGCCTCGAACTTCTCCTTCGTGTCGATCGAGCCGGTCCAGTGCCCCCAGACGTCGGACAGCAGGCCCAGCTTGGCCAGGTAGTTCGGCACGTACTCGTGCGGCACGTGGCAGTCGTTGCAGGTGGCGCGCACGCCGCTGCGGTTCACGTCGTGGATCGTGCCCTTGTGCTCTTTCTGCAGCGGCTGCATCTCGTGGCAGGCGTTGGCGCAGAAGTGCTCGGAGTTCGCATACACCATGAACGAGCCGAACGAGGCGAAGCTCACCCCGCCGACGGCCAGGCCGACGACGAGGACGAACAGGCTGCCGGGCCGGGAGCCCCAGCCGCGCAATTTCTTGAGGAATTTGAACATCTGGACGCTCTCCTTAGAAGATCGCGCTTCTCGGGATCAGGCTGCGGTCCACGTCGAGCTCCTGGGGGCCGGGGCCGCTCCTGGGCTCGTGGTGGGTGAGGCCGAAGTGGCAGTCCACGCAGGTCAGTTTCTCGCGTTTTCCCTTTTCATGGCGCGCCACCGCGACAGGCGACTGCTTGTCGGGGTCCATGTTCGCCGGGGAGTGGCAGTGCCGGCACTCGCGCGAATCGTTGCCCTTCATGTAGGTCCACACGCGCTGCGCCATCTTGGGACGCTGGGCCTCGAACTTCTCGCGGGTGTCGACGGACTTGGTGACGTGGTGGCTCCACAGGTCGTTGAGCGCGCCCATCTTGGCGATGTAGAGCGGGATGGGCGCATGCGGCACGTGGCAATCGACGCAGTTGGCGCGAACGCCGGTGCGGTTCCTGTCGTGGCTGGAGCCGATGTACTCCATGTTGGAGTTGTTCGCCATCTCGTGGCAGCTGGTCGCGCAGAACGCTTCCGTGCTGGTGTAGACCATGGTCGTGCCGAACAGGGTCAACCCCACCCACGCCAGCCCGAAGCCGGCCGCGAGGACGACGAACGCCCTCTTTCCGGCGGCCCATCTCCGCACCTTGGAAATGACTCGTTTGGGCATCGTCGTTCCTTTCAGGAAGCGAGCCGGGGGACGCGCGCGAGTCCCGGCACGCAGGCGCGCGCCGGGCTGCCCTGTCCCGCGAACCTAGGACGTTACTGGGCCAGGATCCACTGCACGACGTTCTTCACTTCGGCAGCGTCTTTCGTCTTGAGGGACTTGTGCTCTTCCTTCACGCCGTCCACCTCGACCATGGGGCTGGTCGTGACGTGCTTGACGAGCTTGTCCTCGCCGTCGGCCTTGCCCTTGTATTTCTTGGCGGTTTCCTTGAAGGAGGGGCCGTTCTTCTTCTTGTCCACCGAATGGCACTTCAGGCAGCCATTCGATTTCAGCTGCGCCTGGGCGGCGTCGGCGTCGACCGCCGCATGGGTGAGGGATGCGGCCATGAGGCCGCAGGCCACGGTGAGGGAAAACAGCAATTTCATCTCTAGTCTCCTTGCGACTCGCGTCGCTCCACCACCGGCGGCCGTGGGATCAGCCGCCCTTGAAAAACCCGATCCCGACCAGCGTGAGCAGCGTGAGCCCGATGGCGATCAGCGTGAAGCCCAGTGCCTTGGACAGCTTGACCTTCAGCGCCGACGGCGGGTTCACCAGGCGCTTCTCCAGCTCGCCGCTTTCCAGCAGCCGCTTGTACTCGACGGTGTGTTCCTTCTTGTACTCGTCCAGCGGGAAGGTGCCGGTGAACATCACCACGTCCACGGGGAACTTGTCCGGGCGGAAGTGGTTGTTGAAGAAGTGCACCGTGAAGAGGAACACCACCGCGAGGAACGCCTCTTCACCGTGGAAGATGGCCGCGACGTTGAACACCCAGCCCGGCAGGAAGCTGCCGAAGAAGCCCGGCACCCACATGATCAGGCCGCTCACGCCGATGATCGTCACCCCCCAGAAGGGCGCCCAGTAATCGAACTTTTCCCAGTACGTCCAGCGGTCGAACACCGGGCGCGGGCCCATGCCGAAGAACCACTTGAACATGGCGATGATGTCCTTCAGGTCCTGCAGGTTCGGCACCAGGGAGTTCGGGCCGAAGAGCTCGAACGTCCTCCAGTTGCGGCCGACCCGGATCACGATGTAGATCAGGTGCCAGAAGAACACGCCCGCGAAGATCACGGCCGCGACGCGGTGGATGATGCCGGCCACCTTGGGCCCGCCCAGCATCTGCATGATGGCCGGCGCCCAGGCGACGTCGGGGTAGAAAAGGGGCATGCCGGTCAGTGTCAGCACCATCAGGCTGATCGCGAACGTCAGGTGGGCGATGCGCCACACCGGGCTGAAGCGCTGCACGTGTTTCTGACGCAGCGGCGCCGGCACCTCGTCGAGGCGGATGTGCTCGTGACCGCCGCGCGCCTTGCGCTCCTTGTACTCGCGGTAGAACCACAGCGCCGTGTGCAGCCAGAAGAAGGCGAACGTGCCCACCAGCAGCCCGATCATCATCTGGAACGCGACCCAGATCTGCGGGTAGCGGCTGAAGTCGTGCGGGTTGCCGTGCGGCTGGAAGCTGGCGAAGCCCTTGGGCGCGTCCGCCAGCCCCTTCTTGGCGTTGTGGCAGGTCGCGCAGGTCTTCAGGCGGTTGTCGGGGTGCACCGTGGACTGCGGGTCGCTCACACGCTTGATCTCGTGGCTGCCGTGGCAGTTGTAGCACTTGGCGGTGTAGCTGTAGCCCAGCGTCGTGATGCTGCCGTGGAAGGTTTCCTTGTACGACTCCAGCTGCGACTTGTGGCAGTTGCCGCAGTTGCTGCTCACCAGCAGCTTGAACGGGTCGCCGGACGTGCTGCTCACGGCGTGGGCGGTATGGCAGTCGGAACACACCGCGGCCTGGGCCAGCATGTTCTTGGCGTTCTCCTGGCCATGAACGGAGGTTTGGTAAGCCTCCAGCTGGTCGGTGTGGCAGGTGCCGCAGGTGGCCGAGATGCCCAGGCGCCACTGCGTGTGCTCGGGTGTGTTTTTTGCCGGCACGTTGAAGGTGTGCGTGTCGTGGCAGTTGTCGCACGAGGCGTTGGGTTTGGTCTTGTCGTCGGCGTTCGGGCGCGCGTGGAACGACTTCTTGTAGGCTTCGACGTTCTGCGCGACGACCCCCAGCTTGGGCCGCTCGGCGGTCATGCCACGCTTTTGCGTCTGCTCCCACAGCTCCTGGTGGCAGCCGGCGCAATCGACCTTCTTGACGGGCTGCGCCGTGTCGCGGGTGTGCACGTTGCCCTTCTCGGCGTTGTCCTTGATGTCGGCGTGGCAGGAGACGCACTCCATCCGGGCGTGCACGCTCTTGCCGTACTTGTCCGGCGGGATCGCGTGCAGGGTCTTCGGCTTGCCGCTCGGGGTGGCTACTTCGAGCTTGCCTTTCTTCCCGTCGTGGCACGTCAGGCAGGTCGCGTTGTCCAGTGCCGGTGCGGGCTGTGCCTGGGCGTGCGCATTCGTTCCGGGCAGCGCCAGACAGGCTAGCGCCATCCAGGTCGAAACAGCAAAAAGGCGCATCCGGGAAAGGCTCAACTCGAAGTGCATTTGTCGTTTTCCGTCAAAATTTGGTGTCTGGCAGGGCCCGGGCCGCCGGTGCGGGTACGGGTTGGCAACTTTTGTGGGTGAAGTGTGTCGGGGCAGCCTACCGCCCGCTTGACCTAAGTCAACCGGTACCGCTGCCCATGGTGTCGAATCGGAGAACTCCTATGCGAATGCAAATCCGACCCACCCGCGCCATCGGCCTGCTGGCGACGCTGACGATCGTCCTGATCGCGGTGTCGGTGACGTTCCTCCTGTGGGACATGCGCAAGCGCGAGCTCGAGACGTCGCGGCTGGACACGTTAGCGTTCACCCACATGCTGCGGGAGGAGACCGAGCACACTTTCGACCGCGTCGACCTGGTGCTGCGGGGCGTCCAGGAGCGGATGCAGACGAGCTACGGCAGCGGCCTGGCGCTGGACAGTGCGGCCGTCCGCCTGCTGCTGAGCGCACGGATCTTCGGCATCCGGCAGCTGGGGGCGATGTACCTGCTCGACACGACGGGGATGGTCGTCAATTCGTCGCGCGAAGGCGACGGTCTCGGCGCGAACCACGCCGGCGAGGCCTATTTCAAGGCCTTCGCCGACGGCGGGGCGGAGGGCCTTTTCATCGGCAAGCCGGTGCGCGACGCCAAGGGGGGCTGGATGCTTCACGTCGCGCGCTCGTTCACCGGCGCCGACGGGAAATTCCGCGGGGTGGCGGTTGCCGCCATGGATCTGCGCCAGCTGGAAATCGTCTACCAGACGATGAAGTCCGATCATCCGCGGCCGATGTCGCTGTACCTGGACGACGGCACCCTGTTGGCCAGCCTGCCGCACCGCGAGAACCTGATCGGGGAATATGCCCCGGAACTGGGCAACCGGTCCTTGCCGGCGCCGGGTGACGAAGTGCGGATGCTGGACCATGCCACGGGCGACGGTGGCCGCCATGCCTTCGCTCTGGGGCGCACCGGGCGCTTTCCCCTCCTGGTGGGCGTGCCCAACGAGGAGGAGCTGGCGCTTGCCGAGTGGCGCGAGAACTCCATTGTCGTGGTCATTGGCGCCATCCTGGTCTGCGCCTTCATCGCTACCGCAGCGGCGCTGCTGGTGCGGGGCGTGAACCGGCAGGCCGAACTCGCGCGGGCGCTGCGCGACGCCAACGACCGCTACCACCAGACCATCGATTCGGTGATGGACGCGATCGTGGCGGTGGACGCCGAGCACAACATCCTGCTGTTCAACCCGGCGGCCGAGCAGATGTTCGGTGTCACCAAGGGCGAGATGCTCGGCCAGCCGCTGTCGCGCCTGGTCCCCGAGCGCGTTCGCGACGGGCACTCGCTGCTGATGGATCGGTTCATGGCCAGCCGGGCCCACTCGCGCGCCATGGCGGCCAACATGGAGATCACCGGAGTGCGCGCCGACGGCACCGAGTTCCCGATCGAGTCCACGATCTCCCAGACCATGGTGGAGGGCAAGCCCCAGCTCACGGCGGTGTTGCGCGACATCACGCAGCGCCGGCGGGCGGAGGAGGACCTGCGGGAGATGAACCGGCAGCTGCGCAGCCTCTCCGCTTCGCTGCAGGAGGTGCGCGAGCAGGAGCGCAGCCGCATCGCGATGGAGCTGCACGACGACCTGGGCCAGCAGCTCACCGGGCTGAAGCTCGAGCTCTCGTGGCTGGGCGGGCGGATGAAGGAAGGGCGCCAGGCCACGCCGGAGGAGGTGGGCGCCATGCGCCAGCTGCTCGACACCGCCATCGCCTCGGTGCGGCGCATCGCCACCGACCTGCGCCCGCCGATCCTCGACGACCTCGGCTTCGGCGAGGCGGTGAAGTGGCAGACCGCGGAGTTCGCCAAGCGCAGCGGCCTCGACATCGCGCTGGACCTGCAGGCCCAGGCACTGGTCGAGGACGACCTCGTGGCAACGGCGCTGTTCCGGATCGTGCAGGAGTCGCTGACCAACGTGGCGCGGCACGCCGGCGCGACCCAGGTGAAGGTGTCGCTCGCCGCCGACGAATCGAACCTGCTGCTCACCGTCAGCGACAACGGTGCCGGCATCGCCGCCGTCGCCCGCACGGGCAACGGAATCGGGCTGGTCAGCATGCGCGAGCGCGCCACCGCGCTCGGCGGGAAGTTCAACATCGCCGGCGTCCCTGGCGCCGGCACCACGATAGAAGTCACCTTGCCGCTCATCCGGCCGGTGGTGCTGAAGGAAGCAGTATGAAGATCGAAGTGCTGGTCGCGGACGACCACGCCATCATCCGCGATGGCCTGAAGAAGATCCTGGCCGACACCGAGGACATGGTCGTGGCGGGGGAGGCCGCCAACGGCAATGCCGCCCTGGACAAGGTGCGCGAGCGCGACTGGGGCGTGGTCGTGCTCGACATGTCCATGCCGGGGCGCAGCGGGCTGGAGCTGATCAAGCTGATGAAGGCGGAACGGCCCAAGCTGCCGATCCTCGTGTTCAGCATGCACCAGGAGGAGCAGTTTGCCGTGCGCGCCATCCGGGCGGGCGCTTCGGGCTACCTGTCCAAGGAAGGGGACAGCGACATGCTGTTGCCCGCCTTGCGACGGGTCGCCGCGGGCGGCGCGTTCGTGAGCGACAAGGTCGCCCAGCTGCTGGCCACGGACATGTCGCGCAGCTCGGATTGCCCGCCGCACACCCTGCTGTCGGACCGCGAGTACGGGATCTTCAGCCGCATCGTCCGCGGCGCCAGCCTGACCGACATCGCCGACGAACTCTGCCTGTCGATCAAGACCGTGAGCACCCACAAGTCGCACATCCTGGCCAAGATGAACCTGGCGGGGCAGGTGGACCTGGTGCGCTACGCCATCGAGCACAACCTGCTCGATACGGCGCGCGAATAGCCCCCGGGACGCGCGAGTGCATCGGAAATCTCCGATGGCCAGTTTGAGGTTGTGCCGATACCCAGGCAGTCCGCCTGGGGCGAAGATGGGCCGCCCCCTCCCATCACCAGGCAATGAGCGCGCCCATCCCCTCCAGCGACGAGCGATCCGGCACGGCCGTGCCCGGAAGCGCGCCTGCGCGAGCCCGGCCCCGTTCCGCCCGGCGCCGGCGCTACACGTTCGGCGGCATCGCCATCGCATTCCTGGCCGGCATCCTGTTCTGGGGCGGCTTCCACACCGCCGTGGACATGACGAACACCCTGGAGTTCTGCACGACCTGCCACGAGATGCGGGACAACGTGTACCAGGAGTACAAGCTGAGCGTGCACTACCAGAACCCGAGCGGCGTGCGCGCGATCTGCTCGGACTGCCATGTGCCCAAGGACTGGTCGCACATGATGGCGCGCAAGATCAAGGCCAGCGGGGAACTCTGGGGCAAGGTCACCGGGACGATCGACACCCGCGAGAAGTTCGAGGCCAAGCGGCTCGAACTGGCCAGCCACGAATGGCGCCGCCTGAAGGACAGCAATTCGCGGGAATGCCGCAATTGCCACACTTTCGACGCCATGAGCGCGGGCCTGCAGAAGCCGGAACCGTACAAGAAACACATGCAGGCCCGGGAGAAGGGCGAAACCTGCATCGACTGCCACAAGGGCGTCGCCCACAAGCTGCCCAAGGGCTGGCTCCCGGAAAGCCCCACCCCGGATTGACGTACGTCAACCGTGCCAGAATCGCCGCGTTGGCAGGGATCGGCCGTGTCCCGGACAATCCCCCCAATGTTGCGTGTTTCCGATTTATCCTGCGTTCGAGGCGATCGCTCGCTGTTTTCCGGTGTCCAGTTCGCCGTCGAGCCGGGCCAGTGGCTGCACGTCCGGGGCGCCAATGGCTGCGGCAAGACCAGCCTGCTGCGCCTGCTGGCCGGCCTGTCCCAGCCGGCCCACGGCGAAATCCGCTGGGACGGCGAGCCCGTCGGCCGGGACGCCCAGGCCTTCCGCTCCGACCTGCTCTATTTGGGTCACCACGCCGCGGTGAAGGAAGAATTGACCGCGATTGAGAACCTTCAGCTTGCATCCGAGCTCGATGGCGTGGAACTGACGCGCGCCGAGGCCGTGGAGGCGCTCAAGCGCTTCGGGCTGCAGGGGCGGGAGGACCTGCCGGTGCGCTTCCTGTCGGCCGGCCAGAAGCGGCGGGTGCTGCTGGCGCGGCTGGTCGCCCGCAAGGCCCGGTTGTGGATCCTGGACGAGCCGTTCACTGCGCTGGACGCCAAGGCCGTCCAGATGCTGGGCGACCTGATCGGCGAGCACGTGGAGGACGGCGGCATGGCCATCGTGACCAGCCACCAGCAGATCCCCATCGGTGGCGGCCAGGAGCTCGACCTGTGAAGGCGATGCTGGCCGTGATGCGCCGTGACCTGCTCCTCGCCATGCGCCGCAAGACGGAGGTCCTGACGGCGCTGTTCTTCTTCGTGATCGTGACGAGCCTGTTCCCCCTGGGCATCGGCCCCGAGCCGGCGCTGCTGCGCAAGATCGCGCCCGGCGTGTTGTGGGTGGGAGCGCTGCTCGCCACCATGCTGGGGCTGCAGCGCATGTTCGCGGCCGACCACGCGGACGGCACCCTGGAGCAGATGGTGCTGTCGCCGACGCCGCTCGGGCTGCTGGTGGCGGGCAAGAACGCCGCGCACTGGCTGCTGTCGGGGCTGCCCCTGGTGGTCCTGGCGCCGTTGCTGGGCCTGCAGTTCGACCTGGATGCCGAGGCGCTCGGCGTCCTGATCCTCGGGCTGCTGCTGGGCACGCCGGTGCTGTCGCTGGTGGGTTCCATCGGCGCCGCGCTGACGCTGGGCGTTCGCGGCGGCGGCGTCCTGCTGTCCCTGCTGGTGCTGCCGCTGTACATTCCCACGCTGATCTTCGGCGCCGGGGCCGTCCAGGCCCATATTTCGGGCCAGGGCGCCGGCGGCCACCTGTCCCTGTTGGCCGCGCTGCTGGCGTTGGCCGTGTTTTTCGCGCCGTGGGCGACCACGGCCGCCCTGAGGATCGCACTGGAATGAGCCAATCCCTATGAGCAATCGCGTCGTCAACTGGTTCAAGCTGGCCAGTCCTGCCAGTTTCTACCCCGTGGCCGGGAAGATGCAGCCGTGGTTCTGGGCGCTGGCCGTCCTGTTCGGCGCGGCCGGGCTGTGGATCAGCTTCTTCGTCGCGCCCACCGACGCCACCCAGGGCGAGGGCTACCGCATCATCTTCGTGCACGTGCCCGCGTCCTGGATGTCGATGTTCATCTATCTGGTGATGGCCACCTGGGCCGGCATCGGCCTGGCGCTCAACACCCGCCTGTCGGGCATGATGGCCCAGGCCCTGGCGCCCACGGGGGCGCTGATGGCCTTCCTGTCGCTGTGGACGGGCGCCTTCTGGGGCAAACCGATGTGGGGCACCTGGTGGGTGTGGGACGCCCGCCTTACCTCGGAACTAATCCTGTTCTTCCTGTATCTAGGCTTCATCGCGCTACAGGCCGCCATCGATGACCCGCGCCGCGCCGACAAGGCCGGGGCGATCCTGGCGCTGGTGGGTGTGGTGAACGTGCCGATCATCTATTTCTCGGTCAAGTGGTGGAACACCCTCCACCAGGGATCGAGCGTTTCCCTGACCAAGGCGCCCTCGATGGCGCAAACGATGTTGTGGGGCATGCTGCTGATGGCGCTGTGCTTCTGGATGTACTCGGTCGCCATGACGCTCAAGCGGGTGCGAACCATCATCCTGGAGCGGGAGTCACATACGGAGTGGGCCCGCAAGCTCGCGGAGGTGGGAACATGAGCCGCCGGGCCGCTCCCAAGGCGAATAACGCAGCGCGTAGCGCGGAGGTTTTCGAATGATTTGGGGATCGGCGACTGAATTTTTCGCGATGGGCGGGTATGCGCTCTACGTATGGGGCAGCTTCGGCGTGTGCGCCGCGGCAATGGTGCTCGAGCCGATCCTGCTGGGGCGGCGACAGCGCGCGATCCTGCACAGCCTGCGCCGCCACGCGATCGCCGACCGGATGGACAAGGAGTCTTCATGAAGAACTGGAAGAAGCGCGGCGCGATCGTCGCCGGCGGCGTGATCGCCGTCGGCATCGCCTCCGCACTGGTGTTGAATGCGCTCAACAGCAACATCGCGCTGTACGTGACGCCCAGCGAGGTCGCGGCCGGCAAGTCGCCCAAGGGCCAGGCCTTCCGCATCGGCGGGATGGTCAAGGAAGGCTCCGTGCGCCGCGACAACCTCACGGTGCACTTCGTCGTGACCGACACCGTGAAGGAAATCCCCGTCGCCTACACGGGCATCCTCCCCGACCTGTTCAAGGAGGGCAAAGGTGCCGTGGTCCAGGGCAAACTGGGCCCGGACGGCAACTTCGCCGCCTCCGAAGTGCTGGCCAAGCACGATGAGAACTACATGCCCCCCGCCGCGCAGCACTCGGTGGACCAGGCCCAACGGGCTCAGGAAGCCCAGAAAGCCGCCAAGCCATGATCGCCGAACTCGGGCACTTCGCCCTCATCCTGTCGCTGTGCGTGGCGGCCGTGCTGGGCACCTTGCCGCTGATGGGTGCGCACCAGGGCCGGCGCGAATGGCTGGTGCTCGCGCGCCCGGCCGCTCAAGCGTTCTTCCTGCTGGTCGCGGCCTCGTTCGCGGCGCTCACGTGGAGCTTCTACGTCAACGACTTCTCGGTGGCCTACGTCGCCGGGCATTCCAACTCGCTGCTGCCCACGCCCTACCGGCTGGCCGCGGTGTGGGGCGGGCATGAAGGCTCGCTGCTGCTGTGGGTCTTCATGCTGGCCGGCTGGACGGTGGCCGTCGCGCAGCTGTCGCGCTCGCTGGACGAAACGATGGTCGCGCGGGTGCTCGGGGTGCTGGGTCTGGTTGCCACCGGCCTCCTGCTGTTCGTGCTGCTCACCTCCAACCCGTTCGACCGCCTGCTTCCCGCGGCCGAGGAAGGGCGCGACCTGAACCCGCTGCTGCAGGACCCGGGGCTGATCTTCCACCCGCCGCTGCTGTACATGGGCTACGTCGGCTTCTCCGTCGCATTTGCCTTCGCCATCGCGGCGCTGCTCTCGGGCCGGCTGGACGCCGCGTGGGCCCGCTGGTCGCGGCCGTGGACCACGACGGCCTGGATCTTCCTCACGCTGGGCATCGGGCTCGGCTCCTGGTGGGCGTATTACGAGCTGGGCTGGGGCGGCTGGTGGTTCTGGGACCCGGTCGAGAACGCATCGTTCATGCCCTGGCTGATCGGCACCGCGCTCCTGCACTCCCTGGCCGTCACCGAAAAGCGCGGCAGCTTCAAGAGCTGGACGGTGCTGCTGGCGATCGGCGCCTTCTCGCTCTCGCTGCTGGGGACTTTCCTGGTGCGCTCGGGCGTGCTCACGTCCGTGCATGCCTTCGCGACCGACCCGCGCCGCGGCATCTTCATCCTCGTGCTGCTGGCCCTGGTGATTGGCTCCTCGCTCGCGCTGTTCGCCTGGCGCGCGCCCAAGGTCGCCCTGGGCGGCAGCTTCGGGCTGATGTCGCGCGAGACGCTGCTGCTCACCGGTAACGTGCTGCTGGTCGTGGCGGCCGGCTCGGTGCTTCTGGGTACGCTGTACCCCCTGCTGATCGATGCGCTGGGGCTCGGCAAGATCTCTGTCGGGCCGCCTTACTTCAACTCCGTCTTCGTGCCGGTGATGGCGCCCGTGCTGTTCCTGATGGCCGTCGCGCCGCTCGCCCGCTGGAAGAACGCCCAGGTGCGCGACATCACCGCACGCCTGTGGATCCCCGCGGCCGCAGCCCTGGTCGGCGGAATCGCCATCCCGATGCTGATGGGCGGCTGGACGATGCTGACCGGCCTGGGCTCGATGCTGGCGCTGTGGGTGGCGGCCTCGATGATCCAGCAGATCGTCACGCGCCTGAAATCGGGCAATCCGCCGCTGTCGTACTGGGGCATGCACCTCGGGCACCTGGGTATCGCGGTGTTCGTGATCGGCGTGACGCTGGTCGGCGGCTTCCAGGAAGAAAAAGACGTGCGCATGGAGCCCGGCGATACGACCACCGTCGGCGGCTACCAGTTCAAGTTCATGGGCGTGCGCACCGTGAAAGGGCCGAACTATACCGCCGCGCGCGGCGAGTTCGAGGTGAGCCAGGGCGGCAAGGTACAGCGTTCGCTCTTCCCCGAGAAACGCACCTATGTTTCCTCGACGATGCCCATGACGGAAGCGGCCATCGACACCGGCTTCACGCGCGACGTGTATGTCTCGCTCGGGGAGCCGCTGGAGGGCAAGGCCTGGGCGATCCGCGTCTACTTCAAGCCCTTCGTCGACTGGATCTGGGGCGGCTGCGTGCTGATGGCCCTGGGCGGGCTGCTGGCCGTCGCGGACAAGCGCTATCGGCTGCGCGTGAAGGCACGGGAGATGGCGCACGGCGCGCCGCTGAAGGAGGCCCGGGCATGAAGGCGAGGTTCCTGGTCCCGCTGGCGCTCTTCTTCGTGCTGGTGATCTTTCTCGCGATCGGGCTGAACCGCGACCCGCGCGAGGTGCCCTCGCCGCTGGTGCAAAAGCCCGCGCCCGAGTTCAAGACCGCGCAGCTGATCGAAGCCGACAAGACCTTCTCGCCCTCCGACATGAAGGGCCAGGTCTGGATGCTCAACGTCTGGGCTTCGTGGTGCGTTGCCTGCAAGGTGGAGCATCCCGTGCTGATCGACATGAACCGCGCGAAGGTCGTGCCCGTGATCGGACTCGATTACAAGGACCAGCGGCCCGCGGCGCTGAAATTCCTCAGCCAGAACGGCGACCCCTACCAGCTCTCGGCGGTGGATACCGACGGGCGTGTGGGCATCGACTACGGCGTGTACGGCGTGCCCGAGACGTTCGTCATCGACAAGAAGGGCGTGATCCGGCACAAGCAGATCGGGCCCGTCACCCCCGAGGCGCTGGAGAAGACCATCCTGCCGCTCATCGAACAGCTGAAGAAGGAATCATGAAACGCCTTGCCGCATTGCTGCTGCTCGCGCTCGCGATGGCCACCGGCTTCGCGAAGGACGCCGCGCCGCTCGCCGAAGATCCGGTTGTGGAGGCGCGCCTGATCGCCATCTCCGAGGAGATGCGTTGCCTGGTCTGCCAGAACGAATCGCTGGCCGGCTCGCGCTCCGACCTCGCGAACGACCTGCGCCGCGAATTGCGCACGCTGATCAAGGCGGGCAAGAGCGACCAGCAGATCCGCGAGTTCATGGTCGAGCGTTACGGCGACTTCGTGCTGTACCGCCCGCCGGTCAAGCCGACGACGTGGCTGCTGTGGGCCGGGCCGTTCCTGCTGATGATCACGGCCGTCGTCGTGCTCCTGGTGTACCTGCGCCGCCGCAACCGCGCGGTCGGCGATGAGGTTTTGACGGATGACGAGAGCAGCCGCGCCGCGGCGTTGCTGAAGGAGGGTGAGACATGACCGGATTCGTGGTGGGCGCGCTCCTGACGCTGGCGTTGACGCTGGCGCTGCTGCTGCGCCCCTTCTACCTGCGCCAGGGCGCCGCGGCCACGGCCTCGCAACGCCAGCTGAACACGGCGATCCTGCGCGAGCAGCTCGCCAAGCTCGAGCAGGACCTGGCCGACGGCAGCCTGGGCGTCGAGGACTACGGGCAGGCCCGGGCCGAGCTGCAGCGCCGGGTGTTGCAGGACACCAGCGAGGCCGACGCCGCCCCGACATTGCATGCGCCGCGCCGGACGATGCTGGCCGTCGGCCTCACGGTGCCTGCGGTGGCCCTGGGCATGTACCTGCTGATCGGCAATCCGGCCAGCATGACGGGCGCGGCGGGCGGTGCCCACGCGGGCCAGCAAGACCTCGTCGTCATGGTCGAGGCGCTGGCGCGCAAGCTGGAAAAGGAGCCCGACAACCTGCAGGGCTGGGCGATGCTGGCCCGCTCCTACAAGGCGCTGGGGCGCAGCCAGGAGGCCGAGCTGGCCTTCGAGCACGCCGGTGCCTTCATCGATAACGACGCGCAGGCGCTGGCCAACTTCGCCGACGTGGCCGCGTCCAACGCCGGCGGCAGCTTCAAGGGCAAGCCGGCGCAGCTGATCGCCAAGGCGCTCAAGGCCGACCCGCAAAACCCGATGGCGCTGTGGCTCTCCGGCACCGAGGCGTTGAGCCGCGACGACTACAACGGCGCGCTCGCGACCTGGGGCCGCCTGCTGCCGCTGTTGCCGCCCGGATCGGAAGACGAAAAGATGCTGCGCGGCGCGATGGACGAAGTGCGTGCGCGCGCCGGCAAGGGCGCGCCGCTGGCCGCTGCGTCGCCCGCCGCGCCCGCTGCGCCGACTCCCGCGAAGACCGCGGCGGCCGGCGCGGCCGGGGCCGGTGTCAGCGGCACCGTGGAACTGGCGCCCGGCATGAAAGCCAAGACCACGCCCAGCGACATCGTCATGGTGATCGCGCGGCTGCCCGGCACCCGCGTGCCGCTGGCGGTGCTGCGCGCATCGGCAGCCGAGCTGCCGATGAAGTTCACGCTCGACGACTCGATGGCGATGAACCCGCAGGCGCTGATTTCCACGGCCAAGGAAGTGGAAATCGAAGCGCGCGTGTCGAAGACCGGCATGGCGAAGGCAGAAGCCTCCGACCTCCTGTCCGCAGCGCAGACGGTGAAGGTGGGCTCCGCCGGCGTGACGCTGCGCGTGGCGCAGATGCGCAACTAGGGCGGCACGCGCGAGCGTGCGACACCTCCGCCGCGGGGTGCGCGACCTACCTGACCGGCGCCGCCAGCCCGGGCTTGAGCAGCACCACCAGCGCGCCGGCGCCGCCCTCGTCGCCGCGTGCCTGCACGAACGCGAGCACCTCGCTTTTCTGGACCAGCCAGCTCTGGACGCGGCCTTTCAGCACCGGTGTCTTGCCCGGTGAGCCGAGGCCCTTGCCGTGCACGATGCGCACGCACCGCCAGCCGCGCTTGTGCGCTTCGCGGACGAAGCCGGCCAACGCCTCGCGTGCTTCCTCGCGCCGCAGGCCGTGCAGGTCGATCTCGCCCTGGATGCTCCAGTCGCCCTTGCGCAGCTTGCGCGTCACGTCGGTGCCGATGCCGGGCCTGCGGAAACTCAGCGCGTCGTCCACGTCCAGCAGCGTGGCGGCGTCGAACTCGTCGCTGATCGCTTCGCGCAGCACGCGCTGGTCGTCCAGTTGCTGCTGCGCCGCGATGGGTGGCGGCTGCTCGGGCGCCAGGTGCACGCGGCTGTGCGGGCGCATCGGCTTCACTTGGCCGGCGGCGCGCACGAACAGCTCGCGCTCGGCGCGCGCGAGCCGCTCGGCATCGCGCCGCGCGGCCTCCTGCGTGGCCGCCAGCTGCTGCTGCTCGGCCAGCTTCTGCTGGATGTGCTGGAGGTCCTTGAACGACTTCGATTTCATGGGGGCCCCGTTACAGCAGGCCTTTCTCCGCCATCGAGAGGGCATCGCCCTGCGCCACGATCACATGGTCCAGCACGCGCACGTCCACCAGCGCCAGGGCGGCCTTGAGCGTCTGCGTCAGCGCCTCGTCGGCGCGCGAGGGCCGCACCGTGCCGCTGGGGTGGTTGTGGGCCAGCACGACTGACGCGGCCTGGTGCTGCAACGCGCGCGTGACCACTTCGCGCGGATAGACGCTGGTCTGGGTCAGCGTGCCGCGAAACAGCTCCTCCATGGCCACGAGGCGGTTCTGCGCATCGAGGAACAGCACGGCAAAGACTTCATGGCCCCTGGCCGCCAGGTGCAGCTGCAGGTATTGCTTGACGGCGCCGGGCGAGCTGAAGACCTCGCGCTCCTTCAGCTGCTGGGCCAGCGCCCGGCGTGCGAGCTCCAGCACGGCCGCCAGCTCGGCCCGCTTGGCCGGTCCGCCCAGGCCCTTGATGCGTTTGAGGTCGTCCAGCCCGGCGTTCAGCAGGCCCGAGATGCCGCCGAAGCCGCCCGTCCAGCGGCCGGTCTCCACGTCCCGGGCCGGCTCGGCGAGCAGCTCATGGGCCATCTGCAGCACGCCGCGCCCCGCCGTGCCGGTGCGCAGTAGCAGCGCGATCAGTTCAGTGTCGCTGAGCGCCGTGGCGCCACGGGCCAGCAGCTTCTCGCGCGGCCGGGCGTCGGCGGGAAGGGTTTTGATGGGCATGTTGGAGGCGGCGGGGAAGGGTTTCTACAATGGAGCCAGTTTATCGGGACTTCCATGGCCAACACGCCGCACCGCGTCCACGCGGGCTCTTTCCTTACGTTGCACTACCGCCTTTCGGGGCCGGACGGCGACATCATCAATACCTTCCGCGACAAACCCGCCACACTGACGCTGGGGACGGGCGAGCTGTCGCCGGCGGTCGAGCAGCGCCTGATCGGGCTGGAGGAGGGCGCGCACGCGACTTTCGAGCTCCCCGCGGGCGAGGCCTTCGGCGACCGCAATCCCGACATGGTCCAGTGGGTGGCGCGCAAGCTGCTCAACGAAATGGGCGACCCCAACGAGAAGTACGAGGTCGGCGACGTCGTCCAGTTCCCCACCCCCGACGGGATGGGCCAGTACGCGGGCTCGGTGCAGCAGGTGGGCAAGGACGCGGATGGCGATGGCAAGGCCGACGCCGTGCTGTTCGACTTCAACCATCCGCTGGCCGGCCGGCCGGTGACTTTCGAAGTGCGCTTGATCGGGGTGATATGACGCTCACGGACGGCAAACCCGAAGCGAACCTGGAGATCGTCCTGGCCGAGCCGCGGGGCTTCTGCGCCGGCGTGGACCGCGCGATCGAGATCGTCGAGCGCGCGCTGAAGAAGTTCGGCGCGCCGATCTACGTGCGCCACGAGATCGTGCACAACACTTATGTGGTGAACGACCTGAAGGCCAAGGGCGCGATCTTCATCGAGGACCTGGCCGAAGTGCCGCCCGGCTCGACCCTGGTGTTCTCGGCGCACGGCGTGAGCAAGGCCGTGCAGGCCGAGGCGCACGCGCGCGGCTTCGACGTGTTCGACGCTACCTGCCCGCTGGTCACCAAGGTGCACGTCGAGGTGGCCAAGCTGGCCAGGGAAGGCTACGAGTTCATCATGATCGGCCACAAGGGCCACCCGGAAGTCGAGGGCACGATGGGGCAGCTCGACCACGGCATCCATCTCGTCGAGACGGTGGAGGACGTGGCCGGCGTGCGGCCCGCGCAGACGGACAAGCTCGCGGTCGTCACGCAGACCACCTTGTCGGTGGACGACGCCGCCGGGATCAAGGCGGCGGTGCGCGAGCGGTTCCCGAACATCCGCGAGCCCAAGCAGCAGGACATCTGCTACGCCACGCAGAACCGGCAGGACGCCGTCAAGCTGATCTCGCCGCAGGTCGAGCTGCTGGTCGTGGTGGGCAGCCCCACCAGCTCCAACAGCAACCGCCTGGCCGAACTGGCCCGCAAGCTGGGCGTGGACAGCTACATGGTGGACAGCGCCGAGGAGCTGCGGCCCGAGTGGCTCGCCGGCAAGTCGCGTGTCGGCCTGACGGCGGGCGCGTCGGCGCCCGAGGTGCTGGTCATGCAGGTGATCGAGCGCATCAAGGCCATGGGCGCCGTGTCGGTGCGCAGGATGGTCGGGATCGAGGAGACGGTGAAGTTTCCGCTGCCCAAGGGACTCAAGCTGTGAACCGCGACGAGATCGCCGCGGCCGCTGGCCGGTTCGAAGCGCGCGAGTTCATCCGCCGCACGCCGTTGTGGAAACTGCCGGGTGCCACCTTTGGCGTCGAATGCGCCGAGGTGTGGCTCAAGCTCGAACAGTTCCAGGTGGGCGGCAGCTTCAAGGCGCGAGGCATGCTCAACCGGCTGCTCGCCAACTCCATTCCGCCCAGCGGCGTGACCGTCGCTTCCGGGGGCAATGCCGGCATCGCCACGGCTGCCGCGGCGAAGGCGCTGGGCGTGAAGTGCGAAGTGTTCGTGCCCACCGTCAGCAGCCCCATGAAGCAGGCGAAGTTGCGCGAGCTGGGGGCGGAAGTGGTCGTCACCGGGGCCGTCTATGCCGAAGCGCTGGAGGCGTGTCTGGCTCGCCAGGCACAGACGGGCGCGTTGCTCACGCATGCGTACGACCAGCCCGAAGTGGTCGCGGGCGCAGGCACGCTCGCTCGCGAGATCGAGGAGCAGGGCTCAGGCGCGCCGGACAGCGTGCTCGTGAGCGTCGGCGGTGGCGGCCTGATCGCCGGCATCGCCGCCTGGTTCGAGGAGCGAGCGCGCGTCGTGGCCCTCGAGCCCGAACTCGCGCCCACGCTGCACTCGGCGCGCCAGGCCGGTGAGCCCGTGGATGTGGCCGTGAGCGGCGTGGCCGCCGACTCGCTGGGCGCCAGACGCATCGGCGCGATCGCGTGGGACATCACGCAGCGACATGTTGCGAATTCGCTTGTGCTGCCCGATTTGGCGATCCGCGACGCGCAGCTGTGGCTGTGGAAGCAGATGAAGATCGCGGTGGAACCGGCGGCGGCCCTGGGCCTCGCCGCGCTGCAGACCGGCGTTTACCACCCCCGTGCCGACGAGAAGGTCTGCCTGGTCATCTGCGGCGCGAACCTCGACCCTGCGACGCTCGCCTGACGGCCGTGGCTGGCGTCGCCACTAAAATCGCCGGATGCTCGATATCACCCTGTTACGTAAAGACCTGCCGTCGGTCGTCGCCCGCCTGGAATCGCGCCGGAAGCCGCAGGCCTTCCTCGACGTGCCGGCGTTCACGGCGCTGGAGGCCGAACGCAAGGCCATCCAGACCCGAACCGAGGAGTTGCAGGCGCAACGCAACCAGCTGTCCAAGCAGATCGGCCAGCTGAAGGCCAGGGGCGAATCGGCCGACACCGCCATGGCGCAGGTGGCTTCGCTCAAGGCCGAGCTCGAGAGCTCCGCGGCGCGGCTGGAGCAGATCCAGCCTGAGATGCAGGCGCTGCTGCTGGCCGTGCCCAACCTGCCGCACGAAAGCGTGCCCGTGGGCGACGACGAACACGCCAACCTCGAGGTCCGCAAATGGGGCGAGCCGCGTCGATTCGATTTCCCGGTGAAGGACCACGTGGACATCGGCGAGAAGCTGGGCCTGGATTTCGAGGCCGGCGTCAAGTTGAGCGGCTCGCGCTTCACGGTGATGAAGGGCCAGATCGCGCGGCTGCACCGGGCGCTCGCGCAGTTCATGCTCGATGTGCAGACGCAGGAGCACGGCTACACCGAGTGCTACACGCCCTACATCGTCAATGCGGAGACGCTCAAGGGCACCGGGCAGCTGCCCAAATTCGAGGAAGACCTGTTCGCCGTGAGCAAGGGCGGCCAGCAGGGCCTGGACAGCGAAGAGCAGCAGGCGCTTTACCTGATCCCTACGAGCGAGGTATCGCTCACGAACCTCGTGCGCGGCGAGATCGTGGCGCAGGACGCGCTGCCGATCAAGCTGACGGCGCATACGCCGTGTTTCCGCTCCGAGGCGGGCAGCGCCGGGCGCGACACGCGTGGAATGATCCGCCAGCACCAGTTCGACAAGGTCGAGATGGTCCAGATCGTCCACCCGGACAAGAGCTACGAGGCCCTGGAGCAGATGGCGGGTCACGCCGAGGCCGTCCTGCGAAAGCTGGGGCTCCCCTACCGCGTGATGCTCCTGTGCACGGGCGACATGGGCTTCGGCGCGGCCAAGACCTACGACCTGGAGGTGTGGCTGCCGGCGCAGCAGACCTACCGGGAAATCAGTTCGGTGTCGAACTGCGAGGCCTTCCAGGCCCGGCGCATGCAGGCCCGCTTCAAGAGCGCGCAGGGCAAGAACGAGCTCGTCCATACGCTCAACGGGTCGGGCCTGGCCGTGGGCCGTACGCTGGTGGCCGTATTGGAGAATGGCCAGAACGCGGATGGCTCCGTGACGGTGCCGGAAGTCCTGCGCCCGTACATGGGCGGGGCGGAGCGGCTGGCCGCTTGATCGGTTAGAATCACGGGCTTCGCACCACGCGAAACCGAATCAGGAGCGGTGGCAGAGTGGTCGAATGCGCCGGACTCGAAATCCGGTGTACGGTTATACCGTACCGTGGGTTCGAATCCCACCTGCTCCGCCAGCCACGAGGGCCGGCCGCTATGAACAATGTAGCGGCCGGCTTTTTTCATGGGGCGCGCAAAGACACGCGTTGTAGGAGCCGGACGACAGGGACGTGCGAATTCGGCTGCCTACGGCTGGGCTGTTGCCATTCGTAGGATGTGCACGTCATGTCAGTGAACAACCTCTCCGGGAGCGACCGGGACAATGCGCAGCCGCGAACCGGTCACGGCGCGGCCAGCGTCATCCCGCGATTGAACGAGCAGATTTCGCGCCCCGAGTTGCCGGCCCTCGAGGAGGGGCTCGACGATGCGCAGGCGCGCGAAGCGCCGAGGTCCGAGGGGCCGCTCGCGGCACCCGCCGGCAAGCCCGTTCCCTGAAGCCCAGCGCGGCAGCCGTCAGGCTGGGAACGTCGCTTTGCTTTCGATCGCCGGCTCGTCGCCGCCGGCGATCGCCCTCAGTTTTTCCGCCGTTCCCTGTGTCGCGGCGCGGTGCTCGCGCCACAGCTGCATGAAGCGCGCGTCATGGTCCGAGTCGAACCAGACCTCGGCGTCCTTCAGGCGCAGCATCTGCTGGGTCCACAGGAAATCGATCAGGTGCGCATGCACCTCCAGCAACTGCGCGACTTCTTCGGACAGCTCGGGAAACGAGTCGCGCTGGATGGTGCGCACGACCTGCAGCGGCGAATCGCCTTCGTGCGCCTCGCCCTGGAAGAACCCCGCGCGCCGCTGCGCCGCGATCCACCCCGTATAACTCGCCAGCGCCTCCAGCAACTGCGCGGCTTTCACCCGGCGCAGCACGCGCAGGCGCAGGTGCCGCGTGATCGCGGCACTGGCGACGGCGATGAGCGCCAGGCCCGCCGCCAGCCAGGCCAGGTAGTAAGCGGTGTTCGACAAGGGTGCAGAGAAAGGGGTGTGGAGAGTGTGCGCGAAACGCCCGGCCTGCCGGCGTCGGACACCCGCCGTGTGCCATGTAGGCAGCGGCGCACGCCCAGCTCAGCGTGTCTTGGCAAGGGCCGGTGTCAGCAGGCCGAAGCCGCCGCGAGACTGATCCTCCTGCCGGGCCAGCAGGTCAGCGTTGGCCGTCCACCGCTGGGCGAGGTTGGAGAAGATCATCCGGCATTCCAGCGTGAAGCAATCCTGCTCGTGCAGCACCTTCAGGTTCTTGGCGATCTTGCGCGCGATCAGCAGGCGGTGTGCCGGGGCCGGGTTCTGCATGAAGGCCGTCATCAGGGCCAGCGTCGCCGTCCAGAGGGCAGCGCAAGCCCGCGAGAGCTTCAGGGCGTTCGCGTCGGCATCGGCGTCGAGGAGGGCCGCGTTCATAGCGGTTCCCTGGTGGGGGCCGGCGTCGCGGCCTGTGCGAGATTCATGGGCGGCTCCTTTTGAGGAAGACTTGGGCCCATCCTAGGGCATGCCGCGCGTGGGCCCTGTCAGTGCCCGGGACCAGGGGTGGCACGCCGTTTCCTACAGCGAGCCCGCCCCCGGCGCACAGGGTGTCAGCGGGTGCCGCCTTCGCTGCGGGCGTGGCGCTTGCGCCCCGCGACCCGCGCCTCTTCGCTGGTGAACTCGTGCGCGTGGCCGCTCTGGTGCGCCGCCCGGCCGCCCAGGCTGGCGATCTCGCGCTGGCGCTGCGGGTCCATGGCGGCGAAACCGCGGGGGCTGCGGCGCGGCGTGCTGGAGGTGTCCTTGCCCTGGCTGGAGAATTCCTGGAGAGACATGGTTCTATCCTTTCGATAGAGGGTTGGGAGGGACAACCCACTGGCAAGCTTCGTGCCCGGCCGTATCTCCTTGTTTTTCAACGCTTGGTGCACCGCACCAGCCTGCTCGGCGGTAAATCTTGCGGCAAGGCCGGGCAAGTCAGAGCCCGTATTCCTTCAGGCGGTTGTACAGCGTCTTGAGGCTCACGCCGAGCGCCGCGGCGGTGCGCTCCTTCTGGTGGCCATAGTGTTCCAGCGTGGCGAGGATCACCTGGCGTTCGACTTCCGCCAGCGGCGTGCCGACCGGAACATGCAAGCTGCCGTTCGCCGCGTGCGCCGCAGGCACCAAGGGCACATCGTGCGGCAGCCACTGCTCGCCGATTTCCGGGCCCGGCGTCATCACGTACGCGCGCTGCAAGGCATTGCGCAGTTCGCGCACGTTGCCCGGCCAGCGGTAGCGCGCCAGGCCCTGCAGCGCCGCGGGGGTGAGGCGCTTGAACGCGCCTTCGCGCTGGCCGATCTCCTGCAGGAAATGCGATGCCAGCAACGGGATGTCCTGCAGGCGCTCGCGCAGCGGCGGCAGGTGCAGAGGGAAGACGTTGAGCCGGTAGTAAAGGTCCTCCCGCAGCTCGCCTTCCGCCATCGCCCGCAGCGGGTCGCGGTTGCTGGCCGCGATCACGCGCACGTCCGTCTCCTGCGCCGTGGTCGAACCCACCCGCATGAAAGTCCCGGTTTCCAGCACACGCAGCAGCTTCACCTGCAGCGCCCGGGGCATCTCGGTGATCTCGTCCAGGAACAGGGTGCCGCCATGGGCGCGCTCGAAGAAGCCCTGGTGCTGCCGCTCGGCGCCGGTGAAGCTGCCCTTCTCGTGGCCGAAGATCTCGCTTTCCATGAGGTTGGGAGAGATCGCGCCGCAGTTCACCGCCAGGAAAGGGCGCGCTCGCCGGCGGCTCATGTCGTGCACGGTGCGCGCGGCCATTTCCTTGCCCGAGCCGCTCTCGCCGGTGACCATCACCGTCACCGAAGTGCCGGCCACGCGCCCGATCTGTTCATACACCTTGGTCATGGATTCGGACTTGCCGACCAGGCGGCCGAAGCGCCCGCTGCGCTTCAGGTCATCGGTGAGGGTGTCGAACTCCGCCCGCAGCACATCGGCCCGGCTCACCCGTGACAGGATGC
Source organism: Ramlibacter sp. (assembly GCA_030695945.1). Classification (GTDB taxonomy): domain Bacteria; phylum Pseudomonadota; class Gammaproteobacteria; order Burkholderiales; family Burkholderiaceae_C; genus Ramlibacter. The sequence continues at coordinate 48,904 of JAUYOG010000021.1, read as the reverse complement.
TTTGCAGCTGGCGGGCGCTCACGGGCTTGATCAGGTAGTCCGCCACACCGTAGCGCAAACCCTGGATCGATGTGTCCAGCGTGGCGTGGCCCGTCATGAGGACGACCTCGGAGCCGCCGATCAGCTCCTGCTCATCCAGCAGGGTCATGCCGCTGCCATCCGGCAATTGAAGGTCCAGCAGGAGCAGGTCGGGCGGGCGCAGCATCAACTGCTGCCGCGCTTCACGCAGGGTCGGTGCGGTCGCCGCGGAGAAGCCCTGGTTGGCGACCAGCGCGGCCATCATTCTGGCCGAGTCGGTGTCGTCTTCAACGATCAGTGCGTGGGCCATGGCGTGACGGACGGGGCCCGGTCGGCCGCCAGGCTGGACCGCAGCTGGCTGCGTTCCACCGGTTTGACGAGGCAGGCGTCGAAGCCCGCCGTCCTCGCGTGCTGGAAGTCGTGCCCGGCGCTGACGCCCGACAGTGCGATCATCCGGCCGGCGTAACCCGAGGCGCGCGCATGGCGCGCCAGATCCAGGCCGGTCAGGCGCGGCACGCCGATGTCCACGATCGACACCTCGGGCCTGAGGATCCGCAGGCGGCACAGCCCCTCGAAGCCGTCGGCCGCGGTGCTGACCTCGTGGCCATCCTCCTCCAGCTTCCACCGCAGCGACGCCAAGGCGTCGCAGTTGTCTTCGACGACCAGTACCTTGCGCGGACGGGATGGGGGCACCGTGTCGCCGGCTGCCAGTGGCCGCAAATCCGTTGCCGGGGTGGGTTCGCCGCGCGGCGACAGTTCGTTGAGGATCTGGGCGAGCCGCAAGGTCTGCCGCTCGATGACCGCCCGGGCTTCCTCTGCATCGGCCGAGCCGGGTTCGACCACTTGCAGCACCTCGGCGGCAGACGACAGTGCGCCAAGGGGCGTGCGCATGCGGTGGCCGAGCGCGGTAAGCAGCTCATCCTTGGCACGTCGGACGTCGTCGGCCCGCCGGTGCGTCGCATCGACAGTAACCCCCGACATCCGCCAGGGTCGCCCATCCGCGGAGTAACTCAGCGCGACGTGGCTGGACAGGACGCGCTCCAGCCCGTCCGGAAGCGCAATGCCGAAGTCCAGCGTGGCATGCGGGCGCTGCAGGGCGCAAGCGGTTCTCAATTCGCGCTGGATGCGGGCCCGGTCGGCCTCGCGGATCCTGGTGTACCACTGCGCGATACCGCCGCCCGGCGCGGCCTCGAGCCCGAACAAACGGCACAGTCCCGGTGTCCAGGTGAAGCGGTCGGCTGGAAAGCGATAACCGAAGAAGCCCAAGTGGCCTGCGCCTTGCATCAGGCGTGCCACAGCCCGGTCTTGGAGCTGATCCATCCAACTTTGCAGCACGGACATGATGATGTTCTGGCAGCCGATTGATGACGAGCAGGACCCCAGAACTTACGACATTAATGTCGCGCTGGATGTAGGACATGTCTGGCAGACCTGTGGGCCCAAACCGTCAACAATGCACAGCTGCGATCCGACAGGAATTCGAGCGACGGAACGCGATCGAAAGTATGGTGGCCGGCTTGCGCCCCAAGCGAGCCGGTTTTCTTTTGTATTGCCCGTCATGGACCGCGGTCAGGATCGATGTGACTATTCGCGTGCTGTTGGTGGAAGACGACCGGCGGGTCCACGGCATCGTCGCGGACTTGCTGGGCAGCATCGGCGACCTGAAGCCGGTGACGACGGTGACCACCGAGGCGGAGGCGAATCTCTGGCTCGAGGAGAACCCGCAGGGCTGGGACCTCGCGGTGATCGATCTGATCCTGGATGCCGGCACCGGGATGGGCGTCCTGCCGAAATGCCGCGCCTGGTGCGCCGGCGGCAAGGCAGTGGTCCTGAGCAACTACGTCTCGCCCGCGATCCACAAGCACTGCCTGGCGCTCGGCGCCGACGCCGTGTTCCACAAGGCGCACGACATGGGGCGCTTCATCGAGTACTGTTCGGCCCTCGCCTGAGGACCGCGGTTTTTTTCTGCCCTAGACTCGGGCCATGAAGCCCGACGTCGCACCCTCGGTTGCCACGCCCGCCGAAGCCCAGTGGGTCGAGGCGGAGCTGGTGCGCAGCCTGATGCGAACAGCCCGCACCACGCAGCTGGTCGGCCTGCTGCTCATCCCCATCTTCCTGGGCGTGCTCTGGGACAACGCCACGATCGGCGCGCTCGCGCTGTGGGCGGCGGCGGCGCTGCTGGTGGCGGGCGCGCGTTTCGCCGTCATCCGCAAGTACGTGGCGGACATCATGGCGCAGGGCGCGGCCGAGCACCTCAAGTTCTTCGGCAGCTACCGCATGCTGTGGCCGGTGAGCGCTTTCGTCTGGGGGCTCACTACGCTGCTCTACTTCGACCGGACGTCGCTTGCCGACCAGTTCATCTGCTGGCTGATCATGGCGGGCCTGGCGATGTTCTCGATCAACAGCCTGTCGAGCCACCTGGCGACATTGCGAGCCTACCTGGACACGCTGGCCGTCACCGCGTTGGCGGTGATGGCGTGGCGCGTGGCGGTCGAGCTCCAGTTCATGGGCCCGTACTACCACTACTGGGTCATCACGCTGCTGGTGATCTTCTGGCAGGTGCTCCGCCAGGCCGGCCTGCGCCTGCACGTGACGCACCGCAGGAACTTCGAGCTGCAGTACCGCAACAACCAGCTCATCGAATCCCTCACCCGCCAGACCCAGGCCGCGCTCGACGCGGTGGAAATCAAGAACCGCTTCCTCGCGAGCGCCGCCCATGACATTCGCCAGCCGGTGCACGCGCTCAGCCTGTATGCCGACTGGCTGGGCAGCGAGCCCGAGCTGGTGCACGAGATCGCGCCGAAGATCGTCGAGTCGACCAAGGCCGTGAACGCGCTGTTCGACTCGCTATTCGACCTGGTGCGCCTCGACTCGGGCAAGATCAAGCTGAACATCGAGCCGGTCGACCTGGGCAAGCTGCTGCACGACCTGGAGCTGCAGTACCGGCCGCTCGCGCAGGCCAAGGGCCTGGAGTTCCGGGTGCACGTCACGCCGGGAACCGTGCTGTCCGACCCGATCCTGCTGCGCCGCATCGTCGGCAACCTGGTGTCCAACGCCGTGAAATACACGCAGCGCGGCGGGCTGCTCGTCGCGTCCCGCGCCACGGCGACGGGCCGCCGGATCGAAATCTGGGACACGGGCGTGGGCATCGCGCCGGTGCACCAGCGCGAGATCTTCCGGGAGTTCTACAAGGTGCCCAGCCACGCGGGCACGGAGGATGGCTTCGGGCTGGGGCTGTACATCGTCTCGAGGCTGGCGGGCATCCTGGGACACCCGTTGAGCCTGGCTTCGCGCCCGGGGCGCGGCACGGTGTTCCGGCTGATGCTCAAGCCCACCGATGCGCAGGACGCGGCCGACCGCGCGGCCACGGCCGCGACTCAGCTCGCCAGCATCCCGTGAGTGCGCGCGTAGTGGATGGTCTGCGTGCGGCTCTTGACGCCCAGGCGCCGGAACAGCCGCCACAGGTGCACCTTGACGGTGTGCTCGCTGATGCCGAGTTCGTCGGCGATCTCGCGGTTGGACAGGCCGCGGTCCAGCATCACGATCAGCTGCTTCTGGCGCTTCGAGAGCTTGCTGTCGGTGGGCGAGAGTTCCTCGAAGCCGCCGTCGGCATTGAGCAGCGCACGCAACGCGTTGCCGATCTCCTGCGCGCCCGAGGACTTCTCGATGTAGATGTCGGCGCCGGCCTCGATGCAGCCTTCCTCGGCGTCCGCCGCGGGCGACGCCGACAGCACGGCCAGAGGGGTTTCGGGAAAGCGGTTCTTCAGCTCATGGATGCCGGAAGTGCCGGTGGTGTCGGGCAGCTTCAGGTCCAGGCAGATCAGGTCGGGGGCGCCATGCTGCTTGACGGCGGCCTCGACGCCGCCGATGCGGTCGAGCTCGACAACGTTCGCGCCCGGGCGCAGGCGGCGCAGCAGCATGACGACGGCCTCGCGCATCAACGGATGGTCGTCGATGACGTACAGGCTCATGGGCTTGGGGGGTTTGGTGGGATCGACGGACATAGGAACTAAGGATAACTCCGATTGGGGGCGCTGGGGTTGAGGGATGTCATTAGCATGCCATCACCGACCGCCCGCTGTCAGCCCTGCGCCAGGGTGGCCAGCGCCGCCGCGACGTCGGCCCGGCTCACGCCGTCAGCCAGTTGCAAGGCGGCCTGCGCACCGTCGAGCCGGCCCTGCTTGAGCTGGGCGACCATCCGGCCGGCTTCCTGGGGCGTGCCGAAACCGGTGCTCTGCGCCAGCAAGGCGCCGCCGGAATCCACCAGCTTGAAGTAGTGCAGCCCGTCGGCCTCGCGATACTGCTTGAACGACGGCAGCGCTGCCTTGGCCGGCTTGGCCTTGCGCGCGGGGGCGGTCCCTGCGGCCAGGTTGCGCAGGCCCACGGCGCTGCGCAGCTCGGCCATGAAGGGCGTCGCCAGGGCGCGCACCTTGTCGGCGCCGCCACGCAGCACTTTCTCCAGCTGCGCGGGGTTGCCCACCAGCGCGTCGTAGCGCTCGCGCATGGGAGCGATCTCGCCGTCGATGCGCTCGAACAGCATCTGCTTGGCGTCGCTCCAGGCGATGCCGTCGGCATAGGCCCGGCGCAACTGGTGCGTCTCCTCGGGTGAGGCGAACGCCTCGAAAATCTGGAACAGGGCGGAGCCTTCGACTTCCTTGGGCTCTCCCGGCACGCGCGAGTCCGTCACGATGCCGGCGATCTGCTTGCGCAGCTCGGCCGGCGGCGCGAACAGGGGGATCGCGTTGTCGTAGCTCTTGCTCATCTTGCGACCGTCGGTGCCGGGCAGCAGCGCCACGGTGTCGTCGATGGCCGCTTCCGGCAACACGAAGTGCTCGCCGTACAGGTGGTTGAAGCTCTGCGCGATGTCGCGCGCCATTTCGATGTGCTGGACCTGGTCTCGCCCCACCGGGATCTTGTGCGCCTTGAACATGAGGATGTCGGCGGCCATCAGCACCGGGTACATGAACAGGCCCGCGGTCACGTCCGAATCCGGATCGGCTCCGGCGGCGACGTTCTTGTCCACCGAGGCCTTGTAGGCATGCGCCCGATTGAGCACGCCCTTGCCCGTGACGCACGTGAGCAGCCACGTGAGTTCCGTGATCTCGGGGATGTCCGACTGGCGGTAGAAGAAGACGGATTCGGGATCCAGCCCGATCGCGAGCCAGCAGGCCGCGATCTCCAGCGTGGAGCGCTGCATGCGCGCCGGCTCGTCGCACTTGATCAGCGCGTGGTAGTCGGCGAGGAAATAGAAGTTCTCGGTGCCGGGGCGCCGGCTCGCCTGGACGGCGGGGCGCAGCGCGCCGACGTAGTTGCCCAGGTGCGGCGTGCCGGTGGTGGTGATGCCGGTGAGGAAGCGGACGGGACGGGTCGGGCTCATGGCGTTGGGTCAGCGAAAGAGGGCGGAAAGGGGCGTCAGCAGGAAGTCGATCGAGGTGTACCCCACGGCGATGAGCGGGCGCAGCCAGTACGTGCCAACCACGCCGAGCAGCACCAGGCCGAGCACGATGAAGAAGCCCCAGGGCTCGATTCGGCTCACGGCGTAGGCCTGGCGGTGCGGCAGCAGGCCCACCAGGATGCGGCCGCCGTCCAGCGGCGGCAGGGGGAACAGGTTGAACGCCCACATGACGAGGTTGACGAGGACGCCGGCTTTGCACATCTCGAGGAAGAAGCGCTCGTTGACGTCCGCACCCACCAGCACGATGAAGGCGATGGCCCACAGGATGGCCTGGATGAAGTTCGAGGCCGGCCCCGCGAGCGCGACCCAGATCATGTCGCGCTTGGGCCGGCGCAGGTGGCCGAAATTCACGGGCACCGGCTTGGCATAGCCGAACAGGAACGCCCCTGAAGTCGCGAAGTACAGCATCAGCGGCATCAGGATGGTGCCCACCGGGTCGATGTGCTTGAGCGGGTTCAGCGTCACGCGGCCCATGACATAGGCGGTGTTGTCGCCGAGGTAGCGCGCCACGTAGCCATGCGCCGCCTCGTGGATGGTGATCGCGAAGAGCACCGGCAGCGCGTAGATCAGGACGGTCTGAATGAGGTTCGGTAGGTTCACCGGGCGATTGTCTCAGACCGCGACAGCCGCCCGGACCAACCGTTGATCTGCATCAAGGTCGGATTCGGGCGGCCGGCCATATTCAATATATTCAACAATATTATGTTTTTGACGATAACGTCGACCCACCAGGAGAAATGATGATCCCGTCCCTATCGAAGACGATGCTGGCCGCCCTGATCATGGGCATGGGCATCCCGCAGGCCGCCACCGCGGCCGACGAGGAACTGGTCCGCAGAATCGAGTCGCTCTCGCGCGAGCTCCAGCAGCTGAAGGACCAGGTCCAGGCCAACGACCGGAAGGCGACGAAGGCCGTGGAGGAGGTCAAGGGCCAGACGGCCGCGGCTGGGGTGGACGACCTCAGGAACGAGGTCAAGCGCCTGGAGGACAAGTCGCTCGGCAAATGGCTGACGGTCGGCGGCGACTTCCGTTACCGCCTCGATTCGCTGCGCGGCGAGACCCGGGCCTTCACCGACGTCAACGCGACATTCCAGAACGCACAGCAGAAACTGCAGGGCGACTTCTTCGCCAACCCGTCCACCGCGGCGGGGTCGTCGTCGTTCTTCGGCGCTGCCGAGGCGGGCGCGATGTCCACTGCGGGCGCGTTGAGCGCGCTGGCCCAGTTCTCGCAGGCCATGGGCGGCGTGAAGACCATCGAGCAGGCCCGCGCCTTCCTGTCGCAGCCGCAGAACCAGGGCCTCGTGCAGGGACTCGGAGGCTTCGCGGTCCCGGTTCCCTCGTACACGCCCAGGAACAGCTCGATCCACACTGTCAGCGCGGGCATCGACGCTAACGCCAAGGTCATGCGGGATGTCTCCTTCACCGGGCGCCTCCTGATGGAAAAGACCTTCGGCGGCCAGGACGCATCGGCCATCACCAACGCCGGCGCGGCGCCCTTCTTCGCCGACCGCGTCGGCGTCTTCGACGGAACGCTCGGTCACGTGCAGTCCAACAGCTATGCGGCGGTCGATCGCGCCTACGGCACCTGGAGCAACATCGCCGACCGCGACATGTGGTTCTCTGTCGGCCGGCGCCCGACCACAGGCGGGGCGTCCAGCCATCTGCGGGCCAACAACCCCTCGCCCGGCACCGGCGGCGTGCCCTCGCTGCTGATCGACTACGCCTTCGACGGCATGACGCTCGGTTATGCGCCGGATATCGACGGGCTGCCGGGCGCGTTCGCCAAACTCTGTTACGGCCGCGGCTTCGAGAGCGGTTTCCGCAACACACCCGGCAACGCCATCTCCGATACCGACATGCTCGGCCTCTCGGTGGTGCCCATCGACACCGACCAGCTGCGCGTCTGGCTGCAGTGGAATCGCGGCATGAACATCTTCGACGCGCCGGCGATGAGCAACACCTACTTCGGCAACACCTCGCCGAAGACCAACCTGGGCGACATCGACTGGTACGGGGCCGGCGTGATGAAGATGTTCAAGGGCGTCGGCCCGGGCAACCTCAACGTATTCGCCGACGCTGGCGTGAGCGTCACCCACCCGAACCAGAACGTTTCCTCGCAGTTCGGCTTCCAGGGCTTGCTGACCGGCGCGTTCTTCCAGCCGGAGGCGCCCAGCAGGAAGACCGGCACCGCGGTCGCCGTGGGGCTTCGCTACGACCTGCCCTCGAGAACCAGGCTCGGGTTCGAGTTCAACCATGGCTCGAAGAACTGGATCACGTTCGCGCCGGCCGCCGAGGACATGTGGACCTCGAAGGCGGGCGTCCGCGGCAACGTATACGAGGCCTATGTCATCCAGGAGGTCGGCAACACACCGATTGCGTCGCCGAAGGGCAAGGCCTTCTTCAAGCTCGGCGCCCGGTACTACGACTTCAACTACACCGGCAGCAACAACTGGGTCGGCGCGCCGGTGAAGATTTCCGATGTCCAGGGGCAAATGATGACGCTCACGCCGCTGTCCAAGGCCTACGACCTGTACGCGACGTTCGAAGTGAAGTTCTGATTCCGATCACAGGAGGTAAGTTATGAAATCCCTATTGCACGCATTCGCGGCTGCCGCCGCCACCGCCGCATTGTTCGCGTTCTCCGCGCCCTCGCTCGCCGACCCGGTGACCGTCGTCGGCCCGGTGACCAAGATCGAGCTGGCCAAGGACGGCAAGTCCGCGGACGCAATCCTCAAGGACAACAAGGGCGGCGCGCTCGTGACCATCCACATCACCGACGACCTGACGCTGGAGAAGTTCAAGGACAAGCGCATCCAGGTGGGCGACGAGATCCGGTCCCGGTTCGAGAAGGGCGAGAGGAACGAGAGCCGCACGTTCAAGAAGACGGCAGGCTGCTGAGACGCCATGACCATTCTTCCGGAAACACGCGCGCTCGTCGCGCTCGCGCTGGCTTTCGCGCTGGGTCTGCCCACGGCGGCCATCGGGGCGATCAAACCCGGCGCCGGCACGGCCGACCACGGCAAGTTTGCCGAACTGCAGGTGAATTTCGGCTCGGGCCCCGAGGTGACGCGGGCCTGCCTGACCTGCCACACCGAAGCGGCCAAGCAGGTCCACAAGACCCAGCACTGGAAGTGGGAGTACGTGAACCCGGCCACCGGCCAGACCCTCGGCAAGCGGCATGTGGTCAACAACTTCTGCACCTCGGCCGCGTCGAACTACGACTCCTGCGCAACCTGCCACGTCGGCTACGGCATGAAGACCGAAGGCTTCGACTTCGCGTCGGAGGAGAACGTGGACTGCATCGTCTGCCACGACACCACCGGCAAGTACAAAAAGGAGGCCGGCCTCGCCGGTAACGTGGTGGCCAGGGACATCGAGATGCCCCCGGGCTCGGGCAAGATCGTCAAGGGGATCGACCTCAAGGCCATCGCCCAGCGCGTGGGCAAGACCAGCCGCGCGACCTGCGGTGCGTGCCACTTCCAGGGCGGCGGGGGCGACGGCGTCAAGCATGGCGACCTCGACAGCTCCCTCGAATCGCCGGAGAAGGCGCTCGACGTCCACATGAGCCCCGACGGCAACAACTTCTCCTGCGCCACCTGCCACAAGACCGACGGGCACCAGGTTCCGGGCAGCCGCTACGCGCCGACCGCCCAGGACAAGGGCGCGGCGCACCAGCGCGGAAAGGCCGAGACGACGAACCCGACGACTTGCCAGGCGTGCCATGACCAGGCGCCCCACAAGAAGACGGCCAAGCTCAATGACCACACGGCGAAGGTGGCGTGCCAGACCTGCCATATCCCCAGTTATGCGCGCGGTGGCGTGCCCACCAAGATGTCGTGGGACTGGTCCACGGCCGGCAAGCGGGGTCCCGACGGCAAGCCGCTGGTCCGCAAGGACGACGACGGGCAGGTCGTCTACAACGGGATGAAGGGCGACTTCGTGATGGCCGAGAAGGTGGTGCCCGAGTACATCTGGTTCAACGGCACCGTGAAATACAAGCTGCCGGGCGACGAGATCGTCGACAACGGCCGCCCGGTCCAGATCAACCGTTTCGAGGGGAGCCCCGGCGACGGCAAGTCGATGATCTGGCCGGTCAAGGTGTTCCGCGGCAAGCAGGTGTACGACCCTGTCAACAAGTCGCTGGTCGTGGCGCACCTGGCGGGCAAGGACGACACCGCGTACTGGACCAACCTCAATTGGGAGAAGGCGGTTGCCGCCGGCATGGCGGACGTCAAGCGGCCGTTCTCGGGGCAGGTGGCCTTCATCCCGACCGAGAGCACGTGGCCGATCACGCACATGGTCGCGCCCGCGAGGGACGCGCTGCAATGCCCCGCCTGCCATGCCTCGGACGGCCGGCTCGAGCGGGTGGCGGGCGTATACATGCCCGGCCGCGGCGGCGACCACGCCCTGTGGCTCGACATTCCAGGATGGATATTCGCGGGGCTGGCCCTTCTGGGCGTGACGGCCCACGGCACGGGTCGCGTCCTCAAGTCGCGCAAGGATTCACGGAGGAACCCATGACACGCATCTACCTCTTCAAGCGCTTCGAACGCTTCTGGCACTGGAGCCAGGCCGCGCTGGTGCTGTTCATGCTCGTGACCGGCTTCGAGATCCACGGCACGTACCGGCTGTTCGGCTGGGAGCGCGCTGGCAGCTTGCACACGACGGCTGCCTGGACGCTGATCGGGCTGTGGGTGTTTGCGATCTTCTGGCACTTCACCACCGATGAATGGCGGCAATACATCCCGACCACGGACAACCTCATGGCGGTGGCGCGGCACTATTCGGTGGGGATCTTCGCCGGCGAGCCGCACCCGCACCAGGTCACCGCGCTCGCGAAGCACAACCCGCTGCAACGCGTCGCCTACCTGCTCGTCAAGCTGATGATCAATCCGCTGCTGTGGGCGAGCGGCTTGCTGTATCTCTACTACGCCGATCTCGTCAGGGCCGGGCTGCTGGACGTGGGCCTGCGGCCGATCGCCCTGGCGCATACGGCGGCCGCTTTCATGATGCTGGGCTTCGTGATCTCGCATGTGTACCTGGCCACGACCGGCCATACGCCGTTCGCTCACATCAAGGCAATGATCACCGGCTGGCAGGAGGGTGACGCGAAATAGAACGGCGGGTCAGTGGAATGCAAGCCCGCGCCGGCGTTGCGCGGGCGAGGAGACAACATCGATGAATCCGTCAGACATGCGCAAACTGCGCGCTTCGGCCAAGGAGGCGTGCGGTTTGCTGGGCGCGCTCGCGCACGAGGACCGGCTCATGCTCCTGTGTCGGATCGCCATCGGCGAGCTCAGCGTCGGCGATCTGGAGCGCTCGCTCGATATCCGGCAGCCGACCCTGTCGCAACAACTCGGCGTCCTGCGCCGGCACGGCATGGTGGAGACCCGCCGCGAAGGCAGGAAGGTGTACTACCGGCTGAAAAGCAGGCGCGCGCTGGCCATCATGGATGCGCTCTACGTGCAGTTTTGCGGCCGGGGGGCTACAGCCCCAGCGCCGCGATGTCCCCCCGCCCCGCGCGCACGACGACGGCTTCCCCGCCGGTCCCCATCGGCGTGAGGTCGATCACGCTGGTGGGCTCCGAAGGGCACGCCCCGGCGTCGATGACCCCGGCGATCACCTTTTCGAAGCGGTCGCGGATTTCCTGCGCGTCGTTCATGGGGTGCGCCTCGTGCGGCGGGATCAGCGTGGTGGCGAGCAGCGGTGCGCCGTGCAGCGCCAGCAACTCCTGCAGTGCCTTGTGGTCCGGCACGCGCAGGCCGATGGTCTTGCGCTGCGGGTGGCTCACGCGCCGCGGCACCTCCCGGGTCGCTTCGAGGATGAAGGTGTACGCGCCGGGCGTGGCGGACTTCAGCAGGCGGTACTGCCGGTTGTCCACCCGCGCATAGTTCGCCAGTTCGCTCAGGTCGCGGCACAGCAGGGTGAGGTGGTGCTTCTCGTCGACGCCGCGGATCTGGCGCAGCCGGTCGACGGCGCCCTTGTCGTCCAGATGGCAGGCCAGCGCATAGCTGGAATCGGTCGGCACCGCGAGGATGCCGCCGCGCTCGAGCAAGGCGACGGCCTGCTTCAGCAGCCGCGGCTGCGGGTTCTCGGGGTGGACTTCGAAGTACTGGGCCATGGTTCAGGCTTCTATCGGCTCCAATGCCATCCGGCTCTCGCGCACCGTGAGCCAGGCGCCGCCCGCGCCGCAGGTGGCGATCATCGCCATGCCCACCATCGACCAGCCGTCCGGCACGTGGGAGAACACGATCCAGCCACCCAGCATCGCGAAAGCGATCTGCAAGTACAGGTAGGGCGTGAGCGTGGCGGCCGGCGCGCGCTGGTAGGCCAGGATCAGCATGAAGTGGCCGACCGTGGCCATCACGCCCATGAAGCACAGGGCGGCCCACAGCCACCCCTCAGGCAGATCCGCCCAGACGAAGGGCAGGGCCACGGTCGCGATCAGCGTGCCGACCCAGCCCGTGTACAGGTGCATCGTCACCGGGTCCTCGGTGCGGGCCAGCTTGCTCGTGAGCACCTGGAACCACGCGTTGGTGCCGACCAGTCCCAGCGGCAGCAGGCTGGCCCATTGGAAGGCTTCGCCGCCGGGCCGGATGATCACCACGGTGCCGGCAAAGCCGCCGGCCACCAGGGCCCAGCGCATCGGCGACACCTTCTCCTTCAGGACGTTGACGGCCAGCACGGTGATCGCGAGCGGCGCGATCATCACGATCGCCGTGAACTCGCCCACCGGCATGTACTTCAGGCTGGCGAAGGCGAAGAAGCTGCTGGCCAGCAGCAGCACGCCGCGCAGCACCTGGAACTTCGGGTGCAGCGTGCGCCACACCGACATGCCCCGCGCGGGCAACACCGTCACCGTGGTCGCGATGGCCTGGAACGCATAGCGGAACCACAGCGCCATGAGCAGCGGCACGGCGGTGCTGATGAACTTCGTCGTGGTGTCCAGCATGGAGAAGCAGGCGCCCGCGCCCACCACCAGCGCGATGCCGGCCAGCGTGCTTCGGGGGCCCGGCACGGGCCTCGTTCGCGCGCTGCTCACTGGATGCGGTCGGCCAGCACATCCCACACCGGCGTCAGCTCGCCGGGCAGGAAGGGCAGTTGGCCCAGGTCGGTGTGGCTTTCTCCGGGGCAGTGGAAATCGCTGCCGCGCGAGGCCGCCAGGCCGTATTCGCGCGCGGCTTCGCCGTATGTCACGTATTCCGCGGTGGTGTGGCTGCCGGTGACGACTTCCACGCCCTGGCCGCCATGCGCCTTGAACTCGGTGAAGAGCGCGTACTCCTCGTTCGCGGTGAACCGGTAGCGCGCCGGGTGGGCGATCACGGCCATGCCGCCCGCGCGCGTGATCCACTGCACCGCGTGCCGCAGCGACGCCCAGCTGTGCGAGACGTAACCCGGCTTGCCTTCCACCAGGAAGCGCCGGAAGACCTCGTTGGTATCCCGGCACACGCCGGATTCCACCAGGAAGCGCGCGAAGTGCGTGCGCGAGATCAGCTCGGGGTTGCTCACGTATTTCAGCGCGCCTTCGTAAGTGCCGGGGATGCCAGCTGCCGCGAGCCCGGCCGCCATGTCGCGGGCCCGGGCTTGGCGCCCGCCCCGCGTCTCCAGCAGGCCGCGCAGCATCTCGGGGTCCCGGGCGTCGAAGCCGAGGCCGAGGATGTGGACCGTCTGGCCCGCGAAAGTGACCGAAATTTCCGTGCCCGTGAGGTATTTCATGCCGTGCGCGCGCGCTGCCGCGGCCGCGCGCTCCTGCCCGCCGATCTCGTCATGGTCGGTGAGGGACCACAGCTCGACCCCGTTGGCGGCCGCTCGGGCCGCGAGCGCTTCGGGCGTCAAGGTGCCGTCGGACACCACGGAGTGGCAATGCAGGTCGGCGTTGAGGATGGACACCGCCCGATTTTAGGCCGCGAGGCTTTTCCCATGTGCGCGCACGTGTCAGTTGCCGTTTGTAAGCTCAGCGAAAATACCGTTCGCGCCTTGGGTACGCGGCAACGGCGCGCCCGGCCGGGTCGCGGCGCGATGGCTACGGCGTCCGTCGCCGTGCATTGCACGGCTGCCGGATTCCCCGCGCTGGACGGTCTTGCGGTCCTGCGCAAAACAACTCACCTCCGCTGCGCTGCGGTTCAAACAGGTTTTGCGAGCCAGATGACGTACGCGTCCCTCGATATGCGCCTTGCGGCGCGCTCGTAGCGACGCTGGGCCGCAAGACCGTCCACCGCGGGCGCCTGGGCTTTATTCGCGCCGCGACCCAGCCCGGCTACGAGAGCGGGCGAAGCACGCGGATCGAGCCGGGCGTACGTCTCATGCTCGCGAAAGTTGTTTGAGCCGGAGCAGAGCGTAGGCGAGTTCTTTCGCGCGGGTCGCGGGCTCGCCCGGCGCAAGGGATTCGGTGTCGCTGCGAAGCAGCCACGCAGCGTCTCAGCCGCGCGCTAGTTCAACGCCCCGGCTTCCTTGCGGATGTCCTCCACCGTGACGAGCGCGCAGCCGATCGCCACGCGCAGGCCCGTGACGATCTCGTCCAGCCGCATCGACGGCTGGCCCTGTGCGGGCAGCCAGGGCACGTGGATGAGCCCGCCGCGCGTGCGGCGCAGGTCGTGGCGGGTTTCGAGCTCGTGCATCAGGCCGTAGAAGACGTGGTTGCACACGAAGGTGCCCGCCGTCTGCGACACCTCCGCGTTGATCCCGTCGGCGAGCAATGCGGCGAGCATCGCCTTGATCGGCATGCTGGTGAAGTACGCGGCCGGGCCGCCGGCGACGACGGGCGTATCCACCGGCTTCGCGCCGTCGTTGTCGGGGATGCGGGCGTCGTTCACGTTGATCGCGACGCGCTCCAGCGACAGCGCGGTGCGCCTGCCGGCCTGGCCGGTGCACACCACCAGCGCCGGGTGGTGGCGATGGAGAAGGTCGCGCAGCGCCTCCAGGGATCGCCCGAAAGCCGTCGGCAACTGCGCACCGATGAGCCTGTGGCCCGCCACGGTGCGCCCGTGCAAGGCCTGCGCGGCCATCCAGCTGGGGTTGACCTCCTGTCCGCCAAAGGGCTCGAAGCCGGTTACCAACACGGTGGGAAAGCGGCCCACGGCCGGGCCTGATGGGGCTACCATGGATTCACTGTAACCGCAGCTCGGGCGGCATTCAAACAAGGGAGATCAAGTATGCGTTGGGAAGGCAATCGGGAATCGGGCAACGTCGAAGACCGGCGGGGCGAAGGCGGGGGCGGGGGCGGCGGGTTCGGCTTCGGCGGCCGCAGCATCGGCATCGGCACGATCGTCATCGCGCTCGTGGGCGGCGCGATCTTCGGGATCAATCCCCTCACCATCCTCGAGATGCTGTCGGGCGGCGGCGGGCCGGCACCGCAGGTCCAGCAGGGGCCGGCGCAGTCGCCCCCGGCGAACGACCAGATGGCGAAGTTCGTTTCCACCGTGCTGGCCGACACCGAGGATGTCTGGACCGACCTGTTCAGCAAGGGTGGCGCCACCTACGCGAAACCCAAGCTGGTGCTCTTCCGCGGTGCGGTGCGCACGGGGTGCGGGCAGGGGCAGGCGGCCATGGGCCCGTTTTATTGCCCGCTGGACCAGAAGGTGTACATCGACCTGGACTTCTATGAAACGCTCAAGAGCCGCCTGGGCGCGCCCGGCGACTTCGCGCAGGCCTACGTCATCGCGCACGAAGTCGGCCACCACGTGCAAAAACAGCTGGGCATCACCGACAAGCTGGAGCAATTGCGCGGGCGCGCGAGCCAGGCCGAAGGCAACGCGATGAGCGTGCGGGTGGAGTTGCAGGCCGACTGCTTCGCCGGCGTCTGGGCGCACCACGCGCAGAACGCGCGGCAGATCCTGGAGCAGGGCGACGTGGAAGAGGCGATGAATGCCGCCGCGAAGATCGGCGACGACGCCCTGCAAAAAGGGCGGGGCGGCGGGGCCATCGTGCCCGAAAGCTTCACCCACGGCACCAGCGCCCAGCGGCAGCGGTGGTTCTCCACGGGGCTCAAGAACGGCAGCGTGAAGGGGTGCGACACGTTCGCAAGCCGCGACCTGTAGAAATAAGTCCGCACTTCGCTCGGGCCGCGTGTTTGACGTGCCTCAGGGTGTCGCACGCCCCCGGCAAGCCCAGCCGCGCGGTAAATGCGACAATAGCGGGTTAATGCCTAGCTCCTTTTCCAAACTATCGCTGGCCGAGCCGCTGGCACGCGCCGTGGCCGAAATGGGCTACGAGTCCATGACCCCCATCCAGGCCCAGGCCATCCCGGTCGTCCTGACCGGCAAGGATGTGATGGGCGCAGCCCAGACCGGCACCGGCAAGACGGCCGCCTTCGCCCTGCCGCTGCTGCAGCGGTTGATGAAGCACGAGAACACCTCGACGTCGCCCGCGCGGCATCCGGTGCGGGCCCTCGTGCTGCTGCCCACACGCGAGCTCGCCGACCAGGTGGCGCAGCAGATCAAGCTGTACGCCAAGTACACGAACATGCGCAGCGCGGTGGTGTTCGGCGGCATCGACATGAAGCCGCAGACCATCGAGCTGAAGAAGGGCGTGGAAGTGCTCGTCGCGACGCCCGGCCGGCTGCTGGACCACATCGAGGCCAAGAACGCGGTGCTGAACCAGGTCGAGTACGTGGTGCTCGACGAGGCCGACCGCATGCTGGACATCGGCTTCCTGCCCGACCTGCAGCGCATCCTTTCGTACCTGCCCAAGCAGCGCACCACGCTGCTGTTCTCCGCGACGTTCTCGCCCGAGATCAAGCGGCTGGCCAACAGCTACCTGCAGGATCCGGTGACGATCGAAGTGGCGCGCCCCAATCAGGAAGCGTCCACCGTCGAACAGCATTTCTACAGCGTCACCGACGAAGAGAAACGCCACGCCCTCAAGCAGATCGTGCGCCAGCGCGGCCTGAAGCAGGCGTTCGTGTTCGTGAACAGCAAGCTCGGTTGCGCGCGCCTGGCGCGCTCGCTCGAGCGCGAGGGCATGAACACCACCGCCCTGCACGGCGACAAGAGCCAGGACGAGCGCCTGAAGGCCCTGGCCGCGTTCAAGGCCGGCGAGGTGGACCTGCTGGTCGCCACCGACGTCGCCGCGCGCGGCCTCGACATCAAGGACGTGCCGGCGGTGTTCAACTTCGACGTGCCTTTCAACGCGGAAGACTACGTGCACCGCATCGGCCGCACGGGCCGCGCCGGCCAGTCCGGCCTGGCCGTGACGTTCGTGTCCGGCAGCGACGCCCGCCTGGTGGGCGACATCGAGAAGCTGCTCAAGCGCAAGATCGAGCTCGAAGCCCTGGAATTCGACGAGGACCGCCCCCGCGGCCGCATCAACGACGGGCGCCGTGCCTGGCGCGAAGCCGGCGAAGTGGGCGACCCGCGCGACGTGCTGGATGCGCCGCGAGAACGCGAGCGCGCGCCGCGCCCGCAGCGCGAGTTCCGCGCCCCCGCAGCCCCGAAGGATCCGTTCTTCGACCAGCCCTACCAGCCGCCGGCCTCGGACGCCGCCCCCGCCTGGGAAGCCGGCGCCAAGCCAGCCACCAGCCGCCTGTCCAACAACATCAAGCCCAAGCGCAAGGTGGCGGCGCTGTTCAAGTCCGAGTGAGATTGTCATTGCGGGCCGATTCCGGGGGGATCCTCCGGATCCGCCGCAATCCAGGCTGTTCACCCTCTATTCCCCAGGCGCCTGCGCCTGCTCGCATTCCACCTGGATCAACTCGTACGCTTGCGGCGCGACGAGCCGCAGTGCGCTCAGGCATCCGCCCCACACGCAGCCGGTGTCCAGCGAGATGATGTCCGGCCGCTGCAGCAATCCCAATGTCGACCAATGGCCGAACGCGATCGTCGTATCCGCGCTTCTGCGCCCCGGCACGTCGAACCAGGGCAGGTAGCCCGGCGGCGCATCGGCCGGCCCGCCCGAAGCCTTCAGGTCCATCTCGCCCCCGGGCGTGCAGAACCGCAGGCGCGTGAGTGCGTTGACGATCACCCGCAGGCGGTCGGCGCCCTTGAGGGCGTCGTCCCATTGAGCGGGCTGGTTGCCGTACATCTCGTTCAGGAAATCGACCAGGCCCGGCCCGCGAAGGACGTCCTCGACTTCGGCCGCCAGCTGCAGTGTCTGCGCCGCGTCCCATTGCGGCAGCACGCCGCCATGCACCATCAGCAGCCCGTGCGCGCGGATCGCCATGCGGCGCTGCCGCAGCCACTCGATCAGCTCGCCGCGGTCGGGCGCGAGCAGGACCTTGTCCATGGTGTCGTTGCGGTGCGGCGCACGGCGGCCGTGCGCGACGGCCAGCAGGCTCAGGTCATGGTTGCCCAGGAGGCACCGGGCCGAGTCGCCATACCCCATGAGGCGGCGCAGCACGGCGCCCGACTGCGGCCCGCGGTTCACCAGGTCGCCCAGGACGTACAACGTGTCGCGGCTCGGAGAGAAATCGATCTTTTCGAGCAGGCGGCCCAGGGGGGCGTCGCAGCCCTGCACGTCGCCGATCAAGTAAAGTGCCATGGTGTTGAATTCTCGCCCCGTTTGATGGAAGTCCTGCTGATCGCGCTGCTGACGCTGCTCAACGGCGTGTTTGCCATGTCCGAGATGGGGCTCGCTTCGAGCCGCAAGGCGCGGCTGACGGCGATGGCGGAATCGGGCGACACCGGCGCTGCCTCGGCGCTCAAGCTGATGGAGCAGCCGACCCGCTTCCTGTCCACCGTGCAGGTGGGCATCACCTCGATCGGGGTCCTGAACGGCATCGTTGGCGAAGCCGCGTTCAGCCAGTCGCTCGCGAACTGGCTGCAGGGGCTCGGCATGGGCGTGCGGCCCTCGGGCTACGTCGCCACGGCCATCGTGGTCACCGTGATCACCTACATCACCATCATCTTCGGCGAACTCGTGCCCAAGCGGATCGGCCAGCTGTACCCGGAGGCGGTGTCCCGCCTGCTCGCCAAGCCGATGAGCTGGCTCGCGCGCGCGGCCGGGCCGTTCGTGAAGCTGCTCTCCGCCTCCACGCAATGGGTGCTCCTGCTTCTGCGCATCGACACCACGCTCGCGCGCGGCATGACGGAAGAAGAAATCGCACACAGCCTGGAAGAGGGGGTGGATGCCGGCGTGATCGAGCGTCACGAGCGCCAGATGGTGCAGAACGTGTTTCATCTCGACGACCGGCCCCTCACCTCGATGATGGTGCCGCGCTCGGACATCGAGTGGCTCGACGCGCGTCTTGACGCCGCCCACGCCCTCAGCCAGATCGGGGAGGAAGGCGCGCACTCCTGGTACCCGGTCTGCCGCGGCTCGCTGGACGACGTGCTGGGCGTGGTGAGCGTCGCGCGGCTCCTGTCGCTGGGCGTCAGCTCGGAGGAGAGCGTGGAGCGCCATGCGACGCCGGCGCTGTTCGTCCCGGAAACGCTGACGGGCATGGAGCTGCTGGAGCAGTTCCGCTCCAAGTCGGGCCGCATGGTTTTCGTCGTCGACGAATACGGCGTGGTGCAGGGGTTGATGACACCGCACGACTTGCTGGAGGCCATCACCGGCGAGTTGCAGCCCGGCACCCAGGCGGATGCGTGGGCGACGCAGCGCGAGGACGGCTCGTGGCTGCTCGATGGGCTGATGCCGGTGGCGGAACTCAAGGCCCGGCTTGGAATCCGCGAGCTGCCCGAGGAGGACAGGGGCCGCTACAACACTGTCGCCGGCCTGTTGATGTCCGTCTCCGGCCACCTGCCCGAAGCCGGCGAGCGGATAGATTGCGGCGACTGGCGCTTCGAGGTCGTGGACCTCGATGGCAAGCGCATCGACAAGGTGCTGGCCCTCGCGCGCACGCCCCCGGGGTCGCCCCCCGGCGACGCCGCCCCGTGACGGGCGGCGCGAACCAGACGGAGGCAAACGGATGTCGGACACCATGTACTACGAGAAGCCGGTGCTGCTGGACCGCGACAGGCATCGCCGGCGGCGCGTCCTGCCGAGCGCCAGTTTCGCCTTCGCCCGCAAGGCCAACTCGCTGTACCTGGCAGGCATGGAATTCGCCGACGCGTGCAAGGAGTACGCGATCGTCTTCACGCGCGGGTCGCGCCAGGAGATCGTGCCCGTGGCGATGCTCGGGCTGCGGGCCCGGGAGAACCTCTTCGTGGACGCGAAGGAGCAGTGGACCGGCGAGTACATCCCGGCCTTCGTGCGCCGCTATCCCTTCGTGCTCGCGGAGCTGTCGGGCCAGGCGATGGGCGTGTGCATCGACGAGGCCTTCCAGGGACTGAACGACAAGGAAGGCGAGCCCCTGTTCGACGCCCAGGGCAACAACACCCCCTTCCTGCAGAACGCGCTGGATTTCCTCGACCGCTACCAGCAGGAATACCGGCGCACCGAATCGTTCTGCAGGCGCCTGGAGCAGGCCGGGTTGCTGGCCGAGATGAACGCCAAGGCCGACCTCGTCGACGGCCGCAGTTTCACCATCGGCGGCCTGCTGGTGGTCGACGAGAAGAAGCTGCTGGCGTTGCCCGATGCCGTGGCGCTGTCGCTGTTCCGCTCCGGCGAGCTGCACCTGATCTCGCTGCACCTCGCGTCGCTGCCCAACATGAAGAAGCTGGTGGACCGGATGGCCGAGCGCAATACGCCGATGCAGCCGGCCCCCAAGCCGCTCCAGGCGACCTGACGTTACGTGCCCGAGGCGCCGGCCGATGGAAACTTGGAGCCGTCGATCACCTCGACGGCGTCCTGCTCCACCAGGCGTGCCAACAGGCGGTCGACGTCCTGCGCCTGCAGCTTCGAATTGGCGAGGATCCAGTGGCGGTTCACGGGGCGATTGCTCATGACGGAGAGGGCTCGCAGCACGTCGGCGGTGCGGACTTGGCTGGGCAGCTCGGGCCAGTGCTTGAGGCGGTAGATGAGGCCGCCGGCTTCAGGGGCCATTTCGCCGCGCTCCGACGACACGAAACGCAGTTCGGCGAACGACGTGGTCGTCCGCCGGGCCCACCGGTAAAGCGTGTCGTAGACACTTGGCATCGCGCATCCTGCCCGTAAGAAGTTGTAAGGCAAGTCTGGGGCGCGCGCCGGCAGCCGCATTAAGGGAAACGTCTGCGTCGGCCTAGGTTTTTTTCTTAGGGTGGCATCAGGTTCGCAGCCATGACACCGTGGCGATGCCCAGGGCCGTCAGCGCGAAAGAGCCGAGCAGGTGTGCCAATGCCGTAGCCAGCGCCCACGCGGTGTGCCCTTGCTGCAACTGGGTCACGACCTCGGCCGAGAAGGTGGAAAACGTGGTGAGCCCGCCCAGGAAGCCGGTAACGACGAACAGGCGCGCTTGCGGCGACAACTCGGGCATGTTGGCGAAAACCGCGATGGCCACCCCGATCAGGTAGCCGCCGATCAGGTTCGCGGCGAGGGTCCCGAGCGGCAGCGCGGGGTGGAGCGGGTTGAAACGGCCTGCCAGCACCCAGCGCAGCAGCGCGCCCAGCGAGGCCCCGGCGCAGATGGCGGCAATGGATGTCGGCATGCCGCCAGTTTAAGCGCGTGGGCCGGGGCCCCGGGGCGTCAGGCGAACACGATGCCCGTGGCCGGGTCGAAGCCCGACGTTCCCACCAGCGTCAGCGACCAGTCCGGGTCGGCATCCAGCGTCACGACGGTGTCCAGCACCGTGTCGGCGTCGACGTCCGCCTCGGCGATCGTGAAGAGCGCGTCGAAGTCGGCCTCGGTGAGCCCGGCCAGGTGCAGCGTGTCGCCGTCCGTGGCGCTGAAATCGGTGATGACGTCCGTGCCGGCGTCGCTGGCCACTGCCGTCTCGCCGAACGTGAATGTGTCGGAGTACCAGCGCTCGTGCGTGGTCCGGCCCGTCTGCACATCGAGGCTCTGGCGATCGCTGAAGAGGGTGGCCGCTTCCTCCTGGGTCATGCCTTCGATCGTCGGTGTGCCTTCAGGGTCGTTCTGGTTGAGGTCCACGCTCACCACGCCGTCGCCATCGACGTCGGCGCCCAATTCATTTTCCGCCACGAGCGAAGTGAGCCAGGCTGTGTAGTGCTTCGCGAAATACGACTGCGCCGCACCATCGGCCAGGGGGTCCAGGCCCTGGTCTGCCAGCCAGCCGGAGAAGGTTGAGGTTTCCGGCGTCGTCACTGTGAAACCGGTGTGAAAGGTGTCGGCGCCGAGGCCGCCCGTCAACACGTCGCTGCCCGGGCCCCCGTCCAGAATGTCGTCGCCATCGCCGCCATCGAGCAGGTCGTCGCCACCGAGGCCCTCGAGCGTGTCGTTGCCTGCCATTCCGTCGATCGAATCATCGAGTTCGGTGCCCTGCAAGGTTTCGCCAGCACTGGTTCCTACAAATTCCATTGTGATTTTCTCCGTGAGTGATTGGAAAGAGCGCCTCGCGCAGCGTTGGCCGCACGGGCAAGGTCAATCTACGGGGCGTCGTGCAGGCGGGCCGTAACGCGCAGTGCGGGATGTATCCGCATGCTGGGGCCCGGGGGAGCTGCTGCGCGTCCGATCGGCGGCGCGCGGCGTGCCTTGCTATTAATTAGGGGGATTGGGCCGCTGTGTTTCCCGGGAGGCGCCAACCACGGGCTCGCGCGGTCCAGCCCGCGTTACATGCGAGTCACATAGGAAAAGCCCCCAACCATGACAGCTGGGGGCTTTTGGAAATGGTGCCGGAGAGATGAATCGAACACCCGACCTTCTCATTACGAATGAGGTTCAACCCCTGTTTGCCGGCATTTGCTGGGGTTGATTGTAGTTGCACTTTTCCTTTGAAATCAATGCTCTACGCACCCTTGACCATTCGTTGTCGTTGATTGAAATGCGGGTCGATTCCCGTAATCTGGCTACATGGTGGCTACATGGCCACGAAGGGAAACCAGATGACGGAGAAGGTAAATCTGACGGCGGGCCGCATCGCGGACTTGAAGTGCCCGCCCGGGAAGTCGCAGGAATTCCTGCGGGACAGCAAATGCCCCTGGCTGGCGGCGCGCGTCACCGCCGCTGGTAGCAAGTCGTTCGTGTTCGAAGGAAAGCTGCATGGCAAGACCATCCGCACCGTCATCGGCGACGTGGCGGCATGGACGATCGAGGCCGCCCGGCAGGAGGCCAACGAAAAGAAGACGCAGGTGGACCGTGGAATCGACCCTCGGGCCCACCTGCGGGAGGTTCGCGCGGCCAAGGCCGCCAAAACCGCCCAGGATGAGCGCAGGGCGACGATTGTGGAGGTGGCCTGGGCGACCTACCTGAAAAAGGGGAAGCCCCTCCGCAAGGCGGCCTGGAAGCCGCGTTACGTCGAGGACCTGAAAAAGGCCGCGGACCCGGGCGGGAAGCCCCGCAAGCGCGGCAAGGGGCTGACCAAGGCCGGCCCGCTCCACCCGTTGATGGCAAAACGGCTGGTGGATATCGACGAGGACGCCATGCGGGATTGGTACCACGTGGAGTCGGCCCGGGGCGAAGTCCAGGCCGCCCGGTGCCTGGCCATGTTCTCGGGGTTCCTTTCCTGGTGCTCGAAGCAACGCGATTACAGGGATTTGGTCCACAGCGATGCCGCGAAACCACGCTTGCTGTCCGATTTGCTGCCTCCCAGCGTTTCCCGCACCGACGCACTGGAGGCGAGCCAGCTGCCCGCGTGGTTCGCCGCAGCGAAGGCGGATTCGAGCCGGGTAGGGAGCACTTACTTGATCGGGTTGCTCTTGACGGGCGCGCGGCGCGAGGAACTCGCCGGCCTGAAGCGAGCGGACGTTGACTACCAGTGGAACTGCATGACGATTGCGGACAAGTATGGCCAGACGCGGAAGATTCCGCTTGCACCGCACTTCAGGCGGATGTTGCTGGAACTGCCGGTGGTTGAGGGGAATCCCTATGTTTTCGTGAGCGAGACTTCAGCGCGAGGGCATATCTCGGAACCTCGAAGCGTGCTGGACAGGGTCCAGAAACGGGCCGGAATCGACCATATGACCGTCCATGGACTTCGGCGCAGTTTTTCGTTGCTGGGGGAGGAAGCAAGGGTCCCCAGTGGCGCCCTTGCGCAGATCATGGGTCACCAGCCCAGCGCGTTGGCTGAGAAATACAGACCCCGACGGATGGACGCGTTGCGCGGGTATATGGCGGAGGTCGAGGAGTTCATTTTGCGCAGGGCGGGGGTGATGGTGACATCGACACAGGCCGTTGAAAGGGAAAGCCCGATTGAAGACTCAGCCGCAGGGGCGACCGCGCGAGAAAGGGCTCGGGCGCAATCGGCTCCGGCCCACACGGCTCTGAAGGGGAGACGTTGCAGCTCTCCGATGGACCAGATGCAAGGAATCGCGCCCCTAGTCTTAGTCCGGGGTGACTGACGTCTGCTGGCAGGGCTGAAAGTCGATTTCCAAATATTGTCGTCGTGGACGTTGATGTCCGGCCAGGAGCGGAAGTTTCGTCAATTGGCCTAGAACCAGCGCTTGTCAGCAGGGGTGACCGTCGAGCGGAAGCGGTCAGCGGGGTGCCGCATGTCTTGACGCATGTGGCTGCGGCAATTTGATCGCCGTATGAGACAAGGGAACTTCGATGCCGCCGTTTCACACTGAAACACCCGGCGCTAGATTAGTGTACGGTCGTACACTAATCTAGCTTAGATGGCAAGACCGAATTGCGACGCCGATTACCTAGCCCGACTCCGGGACTGCTATGCGGCAAACCGGTTGATGCCTACTTTCGCGCAAATCAGGGACTTGCTGGGTTTCGCCAGCAAGGCCGCAGTGACGCGGCTGGTATCACGGCTTTGTGTAATGGGGTACGTTGAACAGACAGAGGCCGGGCGGCTCAAGCCCGGCAAGAGGTTTTTCGAGGTGCCTCTGGCGGACGAGAAGGTGCGGGCAGGGCTGGGTGAAGTGCTCGTGCCCGAAGCGGCGAGCGACGTCGCGACAATTGCAGGGCTTATCGATGCGCGGCCTTCAAGCAGCGTAATGCTCAAGGTCAAGGGGAACTCAATGCGCGATGTAGGTGTGCTCGAAGGAGACTACGCCTTTGTAGAACAAGGGGTGAAGTCGCATCCCGGGGACATCGTGCTTGCTCTTGTCGACGGCAATTTCACCATCAAGGAATTGCGGCATCGCGCCGGTAAGCCTGTTCTTGTGGCGCACAATCGCGGGGAACCGGTCATTGAGCCTGTGGAAGGACTTGAAATCCTCGGGGTGGTGCGTGGAGTCGTACGCAGTTATCCCAGTCAGCGAAACCGTCAGAGAGGAGCCGGGCAATGACGACAGTGAGCCGAATCGAGTGGACCGAACAGACCTGGAACCCGACGGTCGGGTGCACCAAAATTTCGCCGGGTTGCAAGCACTGTTACGCGGAAACTATGTCACGTCGACTGAAGGCGATGGGCACGCCAGGGTACGAGAATGGTTTTGCCCTGACCCTATTGCCTCAGCGACTGGACGACCCAAAGAGTCGGAAGCGACCAACCGTCTACTTTGTGAATTCGATGTCGGACTTGTTCCATGACAGGGTGCCTGCCGCCTACATAGACAAGGTATTCCAGGTCATCACTGAGACGCCTCGCCACACGTATCAGATATTGACCAAGCGCGCGGCTCGCATGGAGCGATATTTCCGTGGGCGCTCCGTTCCACCCAACGCTTGGTTGGGCGTTTCCGTAGAGGACAAGAAATACGGCGTGCCTCGCATCGACCATCTGCGCGGGGTCGGTGCATCAATCCGGTTCCTCTCCGTCGAACCGTTATTGGAAGACGTTGGTGACCTCGATCTCACCGGCATTCATTGGGTCATTGTCGGTGGCGAGTCCGGCCCGAAGGCGCGACCCATGCGCATGGAATGGGCGAGAGCAGTCCAGCGGCAATGTGCCGAGCAGGAGGTTGCGTTCTTCTTTAAGCAGTGGGGTGGCTGGGGCGCTGATGGGAAGCGTCGCGCCAAGGCCGCAAACGGGCGCACGCTGGATGGACGAACATGGGACGAAATGCCAGCGGCTGTGTGCAGTCAAGTGGAGGCCGCTGCTGCATAGTCTTGCGGCGATAGCCGTATTCAAGTTACATTGAGTCTCGAATTCAGGGGGCTCGCCACTGCAGCGAGCGGCGCTCAATGCTGGCAAATCACTACGAATGGGTGTGGGGGAGTTCCCCCCCGCCATTGGCTCGTCACAGCGAGGTGAAGCACGCGTTGTTGCGCGGGTATCTTGTCGAATACTTCTCAACACTGGTTTCGAGCCCGCATCAAGATCGTATCCAGCTGACCATCGTTGACGGATTTTGTGGAGGTGGTCGCTATACGACCCAGTCTGGCGCTGCTGCGCCAGGCTCACCGATTGTCATCCTGCAAGCGATCCGCGAGGCGCAGCTTCGTATCGAGATCGAGCAGCGACGGCGCAAGCCGATCGTTTTCGACGTCGAGCTCATTTGCATTGACGAGTCCCCCAGTGCCATCGACCACTTGCGTCATGTGCTCATTGAACAAGGGTATGAAAACCAGCTTTCGGGCGGGTCGATTCGGCTGCTCCAGGGGGACTTCGTCGTCCACTGCGAGTCAGCCGTTGCCGAGGCCAGGCGGCGCTCGCCACGCGCAGGGCGCGCGGTCTTTATCCTCGACCAGTACGGCTATGACTCCGTTCCACTGGCGGCCATCCAAACGATATTCTCGTTGCATCGGGCCGAGGTGATCCTCACGTTCGCCGTCGATGCCTTGATCAATTTTCTTTCGGAAAAGAACCTCTCGGACTTCCAGCGCAAGACAGGGATTCAGGCTCCAATCACCGCGCGCGAGCTGGATGAAATGAAAAAGACGCCCGGGTGGCGGCTATACCTGCAGTCTGGTCTCTACCAGGGAATCACGCGCGAATCAGGGGCTGAGTATTTCACTCCCTTTTTTATTCGTTCCGAGCGCGGACATGGCGACTTCTGGCTTGTCCATCTTTCGCGCCACTGGAAAGCACGAGACGTCATGACAACGACTCATTGGAAGCACCACAATCACTTCATCCACTACGGCGACGCCGGCCTGGACATGTTCGCGACAGGGTATGCGGCTCGCATCGACGACGCCGATCGCCCACAGCGTGCGTTTGAGTTTGACGACGTTGCCAAGACGCGCAGCATCGACTCAATGCTGGCTCAGATTCCGCGCGCGATCGCGACGTACCCAGCGGGTGTGCGCTTTCAGGACTTCTTCGAAAGCCGCGTCAATCTAACCCCTGCGACTCGACAGATGATCTCTCTTACCGTGCTCCAACTGGCAAGCCTCGGCGAGCTGGAAGTGATTCGAGAGGATGGAAAAATCAGCACCGCACGAAGCGCGATAAACGGAGAGCACGTGCTCAGGCTGCCGAAGCAGCGTACGTTTTCGTTTCCCGGGACGTCGCCAGGGATCACATCGTCATCTTAAAGACGCAGTGTTGCTTCTGGTTCGCAGGTTCGAAGACCACAAGCACCTTGCGCAGCCGGCTCGACTCGTCGGCGAACCAGTCGGTGATGACATCGGTTTTCATTCCGCATGAAATTGCGTGCTCGTAAGCCATCGAAGCGGGCAATCGACCGAGGTCGCGGCGCAGGCACGTCAGTACCCTCGCGATTGCACCGGCGGAAAGATCCGCTACTGCGGCGCAATCCTCCTCGTACCGGTCTCCCTCGTCGAGCGCCGTCGTACCCAATCCCAGTATCCCCGGCCTGTGCTGGAAATAGTTGCCCGTGAACAAGCCAAGAACCTGCGTTAGGTCGGAGGCTGCGCGCTCATTGGCGAACAATTCATCTTCGTCCGAGAACCAATATAGGTCTTGACCGTGCAGGCCGAGTCCGCCACCCAGCAGCGCCACCAAATGGGCTATCTGCACCATCCGCTCGAACTGCGCCGCGCCCCACGCAAAGCGGGCCATGAACCGAGTCGCCATCGCCGTTCGAACGAGTTCACCTTGACAAGGATGCGTCACGGAGCGGTTAATCGCAACGACGAGAAGCAGGCCGCTGATCTCGTGAGCGGCTTCCAGAAACGGCACTAAAGCGACCTGCTTCTTGCGGTCGTTGAGCCCCTTGAAGCTCATGCGTCTGCCATCGGGAAGGTGCTTCCTCCGCCAACTTGCGCGATGGTAGATCCAGCGCGTGGATGCAACAACGTCGGAATAAAGCAGTGCGATCGTGCGGTATTCGCTGCCTTTGTGGTCGCCGGAGTAATCCGAGTGCACCTGGATCTCCGGCCCGCCGAGTGCTTCAAGCGGCTCCTGGCAGATAATGCGCTCGACGGTGCGCACCCAAGGGAAACAAGGGCGAGGCACCCGACTCCAGCGATTCGCCACGATCAGCATCGGCATTTCATATGTGCGGACGAAGTCGGGGTCATTTGACCCACTCCAACACTTCACCTCCGCTGGCTGTTGATTGCCGAGCAAATCTGACCCCTTTGAGCTGAGATTTTTCATCGAAATTTGACCCCTTGAATAAAGTCCTCTGCTTAACTTTTAGGCAGGGGGATCGAGGAGTGATCAAAGTGGGAACACTGGCGAAGATCCGGCGGCTACACCTGCGCGAGGGCGTGCCGATCAAGGAAATCGAGAGGCGCACGGGGATTGCGCGCAACACCATCAAGCGCTGGCTGCGAAAGGGCCAGATGATCGAGCCCAGGTATCCGCCGCGGGTGGCGGTGACCAAGTTGGACGGCTACGCCGAGCAGCTGGCGACCTGGCTCAAAGCCGACGCGCACCGCGGCAAACGAGATCGGCGCACGGTCAAGTTGATGTACGAAGAGCTCGCCGCGCAGGGCTACCAGGGCGGCTACGGGCGCGTAGCGGCATTTGCCCGGCGCTGGCGCCAGGAGCAAGCCGGCAGCGCCAACAAGGGCGCGTTCGTGCCCCTGAAATTCGCGCTGGGCGAAGCCTTCCAATTCGACTGGAGCACCGAGTACGCCTTCGTGGGCGGCCTGCGCCGGCGCCTTGAAGTGGCGCACACGAAACTGTGCGCCAGCCGCGCGTTCTGGCTGGTGGCGTACCCGACGCAAAGCCACGAGATGCTGTTCGACGCGCATGCCAGGGCGTTCGCCGCCTTTGGCGGGGTGCCCCAGCGCGGCATCTACGACAACATGAAAACCGCTGTCGACAAAGTTGGCCTTGGCAAAAAACGGGTCATCAACGCGCGCTTCGAGGCGATGACCGGCCACTACCTGTTCGAGCCCGAGTTCTGCAACGTGGCCAGCGGCTGGGAGAAGGGCATTGTGGAGAAAAACGTGCGCGATCGGCGCAGCAGCATCTGGCACAAGGCAGTCAAGCTGCGCTGGGACAGCATGGAAACGCTGAACGCCTGGCTGGCCGAAGAATGCCGCAGTGCATGGAGCGAGTTGAACCACCCCGAGTGGCCCGCGCTGAAGGTGGCCGACGTGCTGCAGGACGAGCAGCTGCGCCTGATGCCCAACCCCAAGCCGTTCGACGGCTACGTGGAGGTGCCAGCGCGCGTGTCCAGCACGGCCCTGGTACACCTGCAGCGCAACCGTTACAGCGTGCCCAGCGAGCACGCGCACGAAGTGGTCAGCCTGCGGCTGTACCCGGATCGCGTCGAGGTCGTCGCCGAGAATGCGCGCGTGGCCACGCATGTACGCAGCTTCGAGCGCAGCCAGACCTTCTACGACTGGCGCCACTACGTGAGCCTGATCGAGCGCAAGCCCGGCGCGCTGCGCAATGGGGCGCCGTTCGAGACCCTGCCCGAGCCGCTCAAGAAGCTGCAGGCCATCTTGCTGCGCCACGACGGCGGCGACCGAGTCATGGCGCAGGTACTGGCGGCCGTGCCGGTGCACGGGCTGGACGCGGTGTTGGTGGCGGCGGAATTGGCGCTGGAGGCGGGCAAACCCAGCGGCGAGCATGTGCTGAACGTGCTGGCGCGGCTAAAGGCGCCGGCCGAGGTGGGTTCCCTGGAGGCGGCCAGCACGCCGTTGAAGCTGGCAGTGGAACCGCTGGCCAACGTGCAGCGCTACGACCGCCTGCGCGGCGCGGCCGGGGAGAGCGCACGATGAGCGCCGAAATTATCTCGGCTCTGAAGGCCATGAAGCTGCACGGCATGGCGTCCAACTACCCGGAGGTGGCCGCGCAGGCGAGGCACACCGACTTCACGCCCGAGGCGTTCCTGAACCAGCTGCTCAAGGCCGAAACGGCCGAACGGGCGGTGCGCTCCATGGCCTACCAGATGGGGGCGGCTCGCTTCCCGGCGCACCGGGACCTGGCCGGCTTCGAGTTCGCGCAGGCCAATGTCGATGAAGCGTTGGTCAGGACCTTGCATGCCGGCAAGTTCATCGAGGCGGCGCACAACGCAGTGCTCATTGGCGGCCCAGGCACGGGCAAGACACATCTGGCCACGGCCATCGGTATCGAGGCGATCCAGCGACACGGCAAGCGCGTGCGATTCTTCTCGACGGTGGAACTGGTTAACGCGCTGGAGCAGGAGAAAGCCCAGGGCAAGGCCGGTCAGATCGCGCACCGCCTGATGTACACCGACCTGGTGGTGCTGGACGAGCTGGGCTACTTACCCTTCAGCCAGGCCGGCGGGGCCTTGCTGTTTCACCTGCTCTCGAAACTGTACGAGCACACCAGCGTGACGATCACGACCAACCTGAGCTTCGGCGAATGGAGCCAGGTGTTCGGCGACGCCAAGATGACCACGGCCCTGCTGGACCGGTTCACCCATCACTGCCACATCGTGGAGACGGGCAACGACAGCTGGAGGTTCAAGAATTCCAGTGCCGCAGTGCCCACCGCGGCCAAGCCACGGGGCAGGCCCAAGAAAGGAGAAACAACACCGACGACGTTAGACTTATCCACAATCGAGTAGCCCGGCTACTCCACCAAGGGTGGGGTCAGAATTAAATGAAAAGCCGGGGTCAAGATTCAATGGAAATCAACAGACAGGTCGCCCCACGGGCCCGCAAAGCAGTCGACATAGCACATCTCAACGTCGCGTCGAGCTCGCGAAGCCATTCCAACGATCATGAATAGCTTCTCGAGGTAGTGCTCCAGAAGCTGGTGTTTGATCAGCGCTTGCTCACGATTCTCGTAGGAGGCCGGAATGACAGTTCCACTGGACATAGCAGTTACCCTAAACGCCTCATACTGTACATTTTAACAGTTACCAGACTGCCGATTTGAGGAATTCGTTCGGCGATGGTGATGGCTCGCTGCAGGACCGGCTTAGTAGACGGAGAAGGAGGATACGCGTGGCAACTGTCGTGGAATTCGAACAAGACGAAGTTGGATTCTTTATTGCTCTATCGCCCGCGAGATGATTCAAAGTGGGTACGTACTTGAAGTGATCCTCGTCCATTGCGTGATTGGCGAGGTCCGCCAATTTGCAGGCAAAGGGAAGATCAAATTCAGGCATGGTCAGGTCACGTCAGATGCGGAATGCTACTTGGATTCTTTACGTGCGCTTTCGGCGGAAGCGGACACTTCTGCACACCATGCGGTCATGCCTCGCACGTTTGCTGGTTCCAGGCGCGGTGCACAGGCGCCTGACGGTACGCCGCGCCAGCGTTCGATGAATGCCTCCGTCACCGAT
Organism: Ramlibacter sp.; assembly: GCA_030695945.1. Classification (GTDB taxonomy): domain Bacteria; phylum Pseudomonadota; class Gammaproteobacteria; order Burkholderiales; family Burkholderiaceae_C; genus Ramlibacter. The sequence continues at coordinate 18,007 of JAUYOG010000021.1, read as the reverse complement.
GAGCTGGCCATTGCACAGCATGATGAGGGACGGGTGACGGTGCCGGAACCTGCTAATCCTCCACCTCGTTGCCGCCCCTCCATTCTTGGCCAGGCACGAACTGCTGCCAGTGATTGATCTCCAGTGTCGTCTGGCAGCTCAGATCCGGCCAATGAGCGACGTTGGTGCAGGCTTGATATGTGACCAGGCACTCTCGGAGCTTTGCCGCACCGTTTTCAAGGAACGTGGACCCGGCGGTGTGCAAACAGACCGAGTTCGGTGTTGAGGTTTCGGCCGTGATGAAGACGAAAGGGGCGGCCTCCGTCTTTCCTTCAAACGCGCAGCGAGCCAGGCTGTACATGTAGGCTTGAAGGTCGTAAGCGAATTCAACTGCATCTCGGGCGAAAGCGGCCGGGGTTGCATGGCGCGTGGTCTTCAGGTCGAACGAGAAATCCGGGTGATAGGCATCGAACCTCACGCGCAGCCGCAGCCCTGAGGCGGGTTCCGTGCAGTACACGCTGCACTCCGTCATCGACTCCTCGATGAAATGGAGCACCCGGCGACCGCGAAACCGGGTGTTTGCCACCTTCTGCACCAGCCGGCGCGCGGATGCCAGGGTCGGCTCATCGACCGCCAGCCGATGGCTGTTGTTGGCTAGGAACTTCTTGTACTCCGGATCACGCGAAGAGCCGATGCCCGGATAGACCGCGACCTCCTTGTTGATCTGCTCCGGTTCGAGCAGCAGAAGGTGGACAAGGGAGCCGAAATCCTTGGCCGGCGACGAGGTACTTGTGGTCACCAGTGAAGCCTGCAAATGCGCGGGCGATATCAGCAGCGGCTTGAGCATCGAACAGCTGAGGGCGTCCCGGTCAGCATGATAGATGTCGGCTGGCAGCTTCGGGAACATCACGCTTTCATTCGCGCTGCCCGGCTGACTTTCGTACGCCGCGCACGCAAGTTGGGCGAATGCCTTGATGTCCTCCAGCGCTTCGTCGAGTGGAATCCATTGATCCATGTGTTTCTCCTGCTTCTATGGAAACACATGTCGAGCCGCAGTCAAGGGCTCGGTGCGGAAATGCTTGACGCGAACAATGTCCGTGCTAGCCTTTGAAGGTCCCCCATCAGCGCAGGAGAACAAGATGACAGTTGGCCAAATCCTTGCGGTACTCGCGCTCGTGACTACCGGGCTGATGCTATGGGTGGCCAGGCAAGCCCGGATTGTGCGAGAAGACGTTAAGGCCAAGCGCATCGCCATGGAAACGTCAGATCGAGCGATGGAACAGCACTTGCGCGGAAATCGCCGATCGGTGAGGAGGGGCTCGCGCAAGACGTGCTGAGCGCTGCGCGGTGCGCTCAGCACTGTGCCGGGTCACGCCAATCCGAGCACGCGACGAATCTCCGTCACGGACCACCCCAGGCGACCGTAAACGCGAACGGGCCGGATCGGGCCATTCTCGGCGCACGCCCAGATGCGCAGCGTTTGTGATGCGCGATTGAGGTAATACGCGGCCTCCTGCGTCGTCAGGTGCGTCCGCGTCACCTCAGTAAGTGGGGGAAAGTACTTGCGATTCTTGCTGCCATTTGAAGGCAACGCGGTTGTCAATGTCGTCATGGTCTGAAGTCCTGCAAAGAGGGTTGGGGAAACCTCGCACTAAGAGGTTGCGAAATGGAGAACAGTCTGATCTGGCGCCAAGCGCCGTCCGTTCGACGGGCGGACTGTTAAAGGTGGACGCCTGCAGGGGCAGTGCCAATGTTGAATGAAGGTACAAAACCTTCGCGAGCCCCCTTATCGGAGCCGGCAATCCACTGTACCCAATAGCGGCCGACCGGGCAAGTGATGCAGATCAGTCGCCCCGAAGGCACGTAACCTGGCGGGCGTCGCGTAAATCGAGCATCATTCGAAGTACGGTCCGCAGATAACGCAGTCGCTGCGCCAGACCACTGGGCTTGGGCCATGCACCGATGCCAAGCACTTCGACTACGTGGCAAAGCAGTGCCTCTAAGTCGCTGGCATCGCTGCAGGTTGGCATAACAAGATCCAACCCGAGCTGCCGAAGTTTCAGCACGAGCAGCTCGCGCCCATAAACAGAGTCGAGCAGCCAATGCCTCTCGCTCAGGATCTGCAGTGAGTGGCGCATGCGGAACAGGGATGTAGACGTCTCGTCCAGCGTTTTCAAGGTGATCTTCATGATTGCTCCTTCGTAGGTACCGGATCAGAATCTCATAGGCGTGATGAATGTCAACGCATGGCATGAAGAGATGCGCTGGATGCCGTGGACTTCCTGGAAAGTGCGTTGCTACGCAAGAAGGAGCCGGGCGCGGGCCCGGCTTTCAGTTTGTCGGGGCGCCGGCTGGCGGCGCTGGTGACTTCAAGGCGAAGTAGGTGGCGGGCCATCAAACATCCCGACGCCCCCGAATACCGCGAACCCGGCTTCCTCATCGCCGGCCAAACTGGGCGTGGTAGGACCGCGCCGCGATCGCACCGTCTCCCGAAGCCTTGTGGAAGCGAGCTCATGCGCTGATTCTGGCGCGCTGACAGCGTGACCTGTCAACTCCAGCCAGCGCAGCCGTCCCAAACGCGCATAGAACGCGATCTCCGCAGGGATGCTGACACCAGGTGGCGCCTGCTCTGTCCATTCCCAAAGCTCCTCCATCCCCTGCGTCACGTTCACGCGGTACTGCTTCCGCGCCATCGGCGATCGTGTCTTTGCCATGCCAGTTCTCCGGCTCGCTATTCGCCTGCGCGGCGACGCTGGGCGAGCATCATTTCGGCTGCCACCTGGAACCCCCTCACGTTTGAATAAACCGGATCGTCGTCCAGCTTGATCACCCCGCGCAGAGCCGGGAAGTGCGAGGCAATGTAGGAGGCATAGACATGCGCGCCGCCACCGGTGACGATCAGGTGGTCGAGGTTGTCGAGGGGCCCGGTGCTCCCCATCATGCACTTCACGGAGTCCTCCAGAACCCCATCGACGGCCTTCTGGTACTTCGCCAACTCGAAAGTTCGCGCGCCCACCCGGAAGGTCTCGGCCTTGCTCCGAATCGCCGCATCGATCTTCTCCACGATTTCGAACTGATTGCGCCAGTCCGGGTTGATCAAGTCGGCCACGGCGTTGGCGCATGCGAGCATGGCCTTCGGATACGCACCCGAGCGAGCCCACACCGGGTCGACACCGCGGCTCATGAACCAGTCCAGGGTGCCGCCGCCCGGATCGACCACCAAGGAAAGCTGGCCTTGAACGGCGGCCCGGTGGTTGACCCCGAAGTGCACCATGGCGCCTTGGGGCTGCACGATGACGTCAACCTGTTCAACCGTGATACGGCGAATCACCTCGCCGTCACGGCCGATGGCATGTTCGCCCCCGACTCGCTCAACGAGCGCCTGCTTGTGGGTCGGAAACGTGTGCAGCGGCAGCCCCACCACCAACTGGCTGATCGTCAACTCCGTCGCCTTCTCCTCCAGGGCCATGTAGTTCAGCGCGCCACGCAACAACGCCAGGTACTTGTCGCTCAGGCAATAGCCTTCATCGATCGGGCGCGGGTCACGCCCGCCGCTGTGCAGCGAGGCATGCGCGCCGACGAAGTAGTTGATACCCCCGATGCAGACGATGCACCCACCCGCGTCCGCTCCGGTTTTGCCGTCCATGATGACGTTTGTGGCCAGGCTGGGTGCCAGCGCAGGGAACAAGCCTGTGGCGATGCTGGTCGAGTTGCCGCACTGCCGGCGCCCGACGGTGTACTTGATGTTGAAATAGCCGACGTCGACGGCTCGAGCGTCGACTCGTACCGCGTTTTGATCTCGCTTCATTGGACTCTCCGATTTCACAAGTGGCCGCACGGTTTGTGTGGTGCGCCCATTCTCGGAACGCCGGTGATTCTTTTCAAACGATGAAGACCAGTCATGCCTCACATGGTGGCGCGTGGGAGGCATGCAGCCTCTTGGAAGCGTCAGCGTGCCTCCGTATGAGGCGTCCCGGAGGCACTCAGCCCCGCAGGCACCCCGCGAAGGCTCAACGGGCCTCCGTGCGCGGCGGCATAGCGCCCCTGGATAGCAATGCACACAAATGCTCTGGCGCGCACGCACTGGCATGCGCGGAGGTGCTTGCGATCGCGGTGTGAAAACGATACACCCCGATCGCGACTTTCTGCGACGAACCCGAGCCTGAGTGCGACAGAAAAAACTGAGGCGCGATGCGGCTTGCCGGACAGTTGTCGACTCCTGTGAAGCCCTGAATTGAAAAGTAGGTGGCCCGCCGCTGTTGCATGGCGAAAAAACATCCGGTACATTTCCGGTCGTGCACTTCCTTCGTGGAAGCTCGAAAAGCGAATAGCTTTTCCAAGTCGCCTAGTGCGACAAACATCGGCTCACTGAGCCAAACAGGACCAACGTGTCCATGCTGCCAGCCCATTCCGGCTGGACTGGTGCCTCATTGCGAGGTGCCCATAGCAAACTCACCACGGCCTTTCACGGCCTGCCAGCTGCCAGCCCCGCTACGGGCCAGCCGCTTGGCCGCGCGCCCTCGGGTGCATTTGGCAAATCTTCCCCGTTCCAGCCACTCCGCAATTGCGGCTGACGTCTGACGCATGTGTCAGGCCGCCCCCATGGGGCTTTTAGTCGCCGTGTATGTGGAGCGAGCCGGCTTGTCCGTGAAGTCCGGACGAGAAGGGGACTGAAACTGGCGCGCGCATAGCGCGCCGCGGTTGGCCGTCCCAAGGCCCTGTCAGCGTGAATCGCTGGCGGTCAACCCCCCTGGTGCCCAGTTGCGCCGGGGAGCCCTTCCTTCGCCAAGAGGAGGGGGTCAGCGGGAATTAGCCCCCCGCTTGGCGGAGAGTTTGCTCACGTTTTGGCCCGTCTCGACTTCTCGTTCGCCATCAGTTCTTCGTAGCAGCCACGCATACCAATGCCGCCCCGTTGCGGGTGCATTCGTATGCGTGGCGAGACGCAACACCTTTCATCAACCCAGCAGGAGAAACCATGAGTGACAGCAATAGCAATGGCAACCACGAACACACCGACAACGAAAAGCAGCGCCGCCGCGGCAAAGACGCGTTTGCGCAGGCCAAGGTGGTCAACAAGCGTTTGCGCGAGGAGCGCCGCGCGGCGCGCAAGCAGCGGCCGCAGCGCGACGCCGGCAAATACCGCAAAGTGTGGGCAGTCATCCGCCACCAGTACTCGGGGAATCCGCAGGGTCAGGCCGCGCGCTTCCTGTCTGACTGCCCCATCCCTGCGGCCATTGGCAAGCGGCGCTGGATTGGCGAAGAGCATTTGGGCGAGTTCGGCCGGGTCTTGCTTTGCCTTCCCGATGACCTGCGCGCGGCCGGCGTTCCCATCCGCAACCTCGACGAAGTGAGCCTGAAGCACGTTCCGCCTTTGGTGAAGCTGTGGGAGGCGAGGGCCCTGTCGGAGGGCTACATCGCTGACCAGCTGAGCATCTTGCGGCGCTTCCTGGCCCTGATCGGGAAGCCCACCGCGATCCCCACGGACGACGTGCTGAGGGAGCACCTTCGCAGCAAGGGCGTCGTCGCGGGTACTATCGGCCGCTGCGCGATCGCCACGCTTCCCAAGGGCTGGCGGGATCTCGGTTTCGACCCCGACGCGATCATCCAGGCGGTGATGGAGGAGTCTGAGGTGATGGGAGTGCACCTGGAGATGATGGGCGCGTACGGCCTGCGCTGCACCGAGTGCGTCCAGTGTCAGCCCCGCCTGTCCGACAAGGGCGATTTCCTCATCATCAGCCGCGGCACCAAGGGCGGCAAGACCCGGATGGTGATGTTCAGTTCCAATCCCGAAAAGCGCGCCTGGCAGCGCGAGGTGCTGGACCGCGCGATCGCCATCGCCGACAAGAACCCGAAGGGCGAACTGGCCGAGCCGGGGCTCACGCTCAAGCAGATGAAGGGGCGCCAGCGGTACGTCTTCGAGAAATTCGGCCTCACCAAGAACGGGCTGGGGATCGTGCCGCACGGCCAGCGCCACCAGTTTGCCACTGACCTGTTCTTGGAGCTCACCGGGCTCCCCGCGCCGGTCCTGGGGTTGTTGCCCGCGGAGGTGTACAAGAGCAAGTGGGTGATCGTGCGCAATGCCTATCTTGAGATCTCGCGCCAGATGGGTCACGAGCGTGTCTCGATCACCGGCGCCTACGGCGGCAGCCCCAACAAGCTGCGCAAGTCCCAGCACAAGCGGATCGGGGCGCTGCTGGCCCAAGTCGCTGCTGCTGACGGTGCGTTGGAAGCTGCGGGCGTCACCGACTGCTGGATCCTCGGGCGCGCTGCGTTCGGCACGGAGATGCTCCCGGGCGAACACCTCCAGGTGGCGGTGCGCCTGTCGGAGACTTCGCGGGACCTGACACAGCGCATGGCGTCCGTGAGGAAGGCGCTGGAGGACGCGGTGGCCACGCGCGTGACGTTGACGTTGTGGCTCGAGGACGGGGTGCCGGCCGAAGCGCTGGAAACCATGTACACGCCTGGCACGCGCCTTGACCTGGGCAAGACGCTGAAGCCCTCGGACGGTCACGGCTCTGCGGCTTAAACGCATCGCCACAGGCAGCCGTCAACGCTTGGGACCCATGGGTCGGCGGCTGCCTGTTTCCCGATCGTGCTTGCATGATGGTGTCGACCCTCTGTAAACACTGCGCTCTGTTCTGTGGGGTTGAAGTCCGGACAGTGTCCTGTAGAACGTTATTGACCGTTCCTCGCGGCTAATGACTCAAGAAAGGACCTTCTTCAAATGGCCTCACTGTTCTGGAAAACCTTTGGGGGGCTTTCGGCGGCGTACTACTTTCGCCACTTCTTCTTCGGGCTGATGTTCCCCGTCCTGACATATTTCGGCTTGCGCGACAACCTGTATCCACCTCCGCTTTTGCCCACGAGCGCCCTAGTCGCCGCCAACACCCTCCTATACCCCTACGCCCGATTCGTCTATGAGAGTATCGTGCAGTTCTTTCTTGGCGAAAACGTCTTCTACGTCAATTCGGGTGTGCTTCTGTTCTGCAAGTTTCTGACGATGTTGCTCTGCTGGTTCTTCGCTCTGTTCATCGCTCCGATCGGGCTCCTGTACCTGTATGTCGTGCATACCAGGGACGGGTGAACTACACCAAGGCCACTTCAATGTTCGAGGAGCGACTGGTCTGCATTTGAACGGCGTGACCAGGCGGCGCGAGTTCAACGTGGGTCGTTCTGTCGCCGCTGGTGGTCTGGTTCGGAAAGCCGCAGCTGGCCACAACCTGACGCCGATCGAATCAGTTCGGGCCGCCGTTCACGAACGGCTCGGTAATCGTGGCAGGGCCGGAAGCCGGCGCGTTGCCAAGCGTCGCGGTGCTCGCGGTACTCGCGGCGGTTACGGCGCTGCCCGCGGGGATGAAGGCCAGCATCTCGCCTGCCGAAACCCGGCCGCCTTGGCGGAGGAAACTGGCGAGTTCCTGTTTCACCTGCTCGCGCGTCAACTGGCTCTTCGGCGGATCGGGCGCGAAGCCGATTTCGCCGTTGATCCAGGTGCCTCCCGTCTGCGCGAATGCGGGAACGGCCGCAGCCGCAATGATCAGGGCAAGGGCAGTTTGGCGGATAGACATGGTTTACTCCTATAAAAGACCTATGGAGCCCCTCGTCGGAGCTCGCGATGCAACACCTGCATCACGGTTCCTACTGTAGGAAGTGCTGCACGACAGAATCCTGACGCAACAATTACGTTTTCGTTATGTGCACCTTGCTTCGATCACCGACTGTGATTGCGCCCGCGGCTGCTGCAGTTGATCAGGACAAGTCACACTATGCGCGGCGCTGGTGGCGGAATCCCTCGCGGTCCGGCCCGACGAGCAGCATCTAACGCTCGCAGCGTCCTTGAAAACTTTGAACGGGCCGGCCTGCGTATCGGGCCTGTCCCTTGGCCATTTGGAGGGCGGCAAGTCGCGGCCTCGCCGGCGGGTTACTGCCGGTGATCGCCTCGCTAAGGATCTGGCCGACAGTAAGCGGCCGCAATAGCCGAAAGCACACCCCCCCGCGCGCGCATCGCGCCCGGGGCATGTGGTCTCAACGCTTCCGCTTTCGCCGCCTGAGGCGCATCCCGTCGAGTGGCGGCTTGGGATCAGAATTTTTCTTGGCGCGATGGTTAAGGTACAGGATGAGTCCGATCACGAGCGCGCATGCAATCAGCCAGAGGATGAAGATCGTATTCATCAGGTGCATCGGCACCCACCGGCCGCTGAAATACATCTGGAGTCCTGTAGGGCGCTCGCGTGCGGGCGGCTGATAGACAGCGCCGGGTCAGCCCTGACTGGCCCTAGTGCTGATGCGAAGTGCGCCCTCGTGGGCTGGCCTGATTGCTATACGCTCCGTCACTCGCGCAAGCGGTGAGCAGGAGAGAGCCCAATACCATCAACAGAGCTGCGAACCGTTTCATTCTCTCGTCCTGCGGTTTAGAAAACGCCACGGGGTTGAAGGCCGCCGTGGCAAAGGGACTAATGAAGAACCTTTCGGTTCGACTTTGTCCGAGGGGGTCATTCCAAATTGCTGGGGGGTTGACTGACAACCACCCCGGCGCACTAAGTAGCCTAGTCACTCTGCCTATCGGGAACCCTACAGGGAGATTACAAATCTGTAATCCGCCGAACGTGGACTCGAGGCTTACCCGACCTTCAAATACTCTCGCAACCGTTGCTCGTCGGCTTGCAACTGCGCTCGCATCATCGACAGGAACTTCTTGGCCGTTCCTGAGAGCACCTGACTGGCCGGTATCGCCAGCAGGCATGATTAACGTCACGTCCACACTCAACCTGCGAACCACCAGGCCGCGATCGGCGTAGTCCAGCGCCGTGATCGGGTTCACCACGCCCACGCCCAGTCCGTGCAAAGCCATCTCGTACACGCTCGCCGCGTAGGGGGTGTGGATGGACACCGACAGGGTGACGCCGTGCTCCGCCAGCTTCGACTCAAGCCGCCGCCGGGGCGCATCCTCGGGATTCAGTGCGAGAAAGGGTAGTTCCGCCAACTGCTCCGGGCGGATCTGCTTATGCCGGGCAAGCGGATGGCCCTTCTTCATCACGACGACGCCGGGAAATTTGGCAAGTGTGGTGGGCTCCAGGCCCTCCAGTGAAACTTAATCGGCCATCAAGCCGAAATCGGCGAGGCCCGATACCACCCGGTCCCTCACTTCGCTGGAGCTGAGGACTTGCAGCGAGACCTGCGGACGCGGCCCCTTGGCCGAGGCCGACATCAACTGCTTGAGGCAACGCGGCATGAAGCCGAGCGCGAACGCCGGGTAGCAGGCCAGCTCCAGCTGATTGACTCCGAACTCCCGCAGGCTCTTGATGCGGTGCTCGATCTCTCCCAGCCCCACGAACACGCGTTCGACCTCGACCAGCAGCGCCTTCGCTTCGGGAGTGGGCTGCAGCCTGCCCCGCAGCCGCTGGAAGAGCTCGAAACCCGCCTCGGTTTCCAGGCGCTTGAGCGACTGGCTGATGGCCGGCTGGGTGACAAGAAGCCGTCGCGAAGGCCCATCACTTCCTGGAACGGGTAGGGTTGCTCGCGCACAAGGACAAGCATCCCGGCCAGCTTTCCGGCGGCCAGCAGCAACGCGTCGCCATTGCCCGCTCGCTCTGCATGGATCCGATCGTGATGCTCTTCGATGAGCCCACCTCCGCCCTGGACCCTGAGATGGTGGGCGAACTGCTCGACGTCATGACCGATCTCGCGAAGGCATGACCATGATGTGCGTCACCCATGAGATGGGCTTTGCCCGCCGCGTCGGCCACCGCGTCGTCTTCATGGATGCCGGCAAGGTGGTCGACGACCTGGCGGTCGCGGACTTCTTTGTGCCAGGCGCCCGCAAATCGGATCGTGCGCAGGCCTTTCTTTCGCAGTTGCGGACTGATTTCCTTACGAATTTGTAATGTTACGGTCGGGCTGCTGTCATATCCCGCCTCATATGCTTGCGAGATCAGGGGTTGTCTCTAGCGAAGACTTTCGGCTGTCCGGATCATTCCTGACCGTCCCGGAGCTCTGTCGGAGCTGGGCACAGCGAGCCCTCAGGGTGGTATCCGTACCACTGATGGGAGCGAATCTCCTGAACACACATACCGAGCCACAGTCGATAGAATAGTTTGCTTATGCGTCGTTTTCGCCTTCTGCTTGCCTGGCTCGTCATGGTCGCCATTCCGCTACAGGGATTGGCTGCCGCGTCGGCGCTGATGTGCGGCCCTGGCGTGCATGGGGGCGGTGTCCAGACCGCGACCGTGCAGCATGACCACGAGGATGGGCAACAAGCTCAGGCAGAGCACAGCCATGCGACGCAAGCCGAGCAGAAGACGGGGGATGATGCTGACCAGACGGCGGCGCCGGTGCCCCACAAGTGCGGCGTCTGCGCCTTCTGCTGCCACAGTGTGGCAATTGCCGAAATGCCCCGGCTTGTGGCGGTTCCCTCGGCGCCACAGACCGCATTGTTGGAGCCGTTCGTGCTGATGCATTCGAGGCCGGCCCAGGTCCTCGACAAACCGCCTCGCGCCTAGGCCTCCGCGAGCCGCAACGCGGCTCGCGCCCTCCATCGCCCCTGCCTGTTCGCCGCGTATCGCCCGCGCGGTTATGGCTGTCGTATCCCAAGACACGAGGTTTTTATGCATTCAATTTCGGCCAGGTCCTGGCTGGCAGCGGTTCCGCTATTGGCCGCAAGCACGCTGTTCGCCCAGGGCAGCTCCCCTACGGGGCCGTCGGCGGCCCCGGTGCCGCAGGCATCGGCATCCGCTGCTTTCCGCTCCGCGATGGACGGCTATCGACCGTTTTCCGACGAAAAGCAGACTCCTTGGAAAGAGGCCAACGAGACGGTCCGACAGGTTGGGGGATGGCGCGCGTACGCCAAAGAGGCTGCGGCTGCGGCGCCCGACAAGGCTGAGGCCGATCCGCACGGGGCACACCACGCTCCTCAGCCCAAGGCGAAACAATGAAGAAATTGAATCTCCTGGGTGTAACCGCGCTGGCGCTGGGGCTGGGAGGCTGCGCGGCGGTAAGCATTGACGAGGCCGCCCAGCAAACCAACCTGGCATATCCGTCCTTCACCGGCGGCAAGCTGGAACTGCGAAAGACCGAGCCGCAACGCCAGGCCGCCAGTGCCTTGACGGAGAGTCTGCTCGCCCAGCCCCTGGGACAAGCCGAAGCCGTGCAAGTGGCCCTTGCCAACAGCCCGGCCGTCCAGGAACTGCTGGCGCAAAGCTCCGCCGATCTCGCGGTCGCGGCCCAAGCCGGTCGCATCGCGAATCCCATCTTCAGCTTCGAGCGCATCCGCTCCGTCGACGAACTCGAGCTGGGCCGGTTGCTTTCGGTGGGATTGATCGACCTTCTGACTTTGCCAGCCCGCCAGAATGTCGCCCGCAGCCAAGCGCAGCAGGCCCAGCTGCAGCTGTCGACCGAAGTGGTCGAGAGAGTCAGCCAGGTGCGCCAGTCCTGGGTGCGTGCGGTCGCTGCACGGCAGACGCTGCAATACGCCCAGCAAGTGAGCAAGGCGGCGGAAGCCGGCGCCGAGTTGGCGAAACGGCTGCAACAGGTTGGCAATTTCACCAAGCTGCAGCGCGCACGAGAACAGGTGTTTTATGCCGACGCGGTTGCGCAGCTCGCCTCCATCCAGCATGCGGCAACCGCGGCGCGCGAAGACCTGGTTCGCCAATTGGGCTTGACCGACGCGCAAGCCGCTCAGCTGAAGCTCCCCGACCGGCTACCGGACCTGCCGAAGACGCCCCGGGCGCCGGCGGAAGTGAGCGCAGCCGCCACAGCGCAGCGTCTCGATGTCCAATTGGCCCGGACACAGGTCGATCTGGCCGGCAGAGCCCAGGGGTTGAATCTGCTCACCAGCTTCGTGGACGTGGAGATCGGTGGTCGGCGCGATACCGTGTTCGACAACCACAGCGGTGAGCGAAGCAACCGCAAGGGGTACGAGCTCGAGATCACATTGCCGATCTTTGACTTTGGCGACGCGCAGCGCGCCTCGCTGAACGCCCGGTCCCTGGCCGCGGCTCACAGGTACGACGGTGTCGTGCGTGCCGCCTCCTCCCACCTTAGGGTGAGCTACTCCGCCTATCGCACGGCTTACGACCTGGCCCGCCATTACCGCGACGAGATCGTGCCGCTGCGCAAGACCATGGCCGAGGAGAACGTGCTGCGCTACAACGGCATGTTGATCGGCGTATTCGAGCTGTTAGCGGATACGCGTGTGCAGATCGCCAGCGTGATGGCCGCAATCAACTCGGAGCAGCAGTTCTGGCTGGCCGACGCGGCCCTGTCTTCTTCCGTCATTGGCAAGCCAATCGCCGGCGCCACAGCTGGCGGCATCACTCCCGGCACGCCCGTATCGACAGGTGGCGCAGACGCCGCGGCGCACTGAGTTGCGCGAACCAACGGAATCACAAATGACAAACAGACGAAACTTCCTCACCGGTGCGGGCGCGATCACCGGCGCCGTTGCCGCGGCGTCGGTCAGCAAGGTCGCCATGGCGGCCCTGCCGGAGCCGGTGCTACAGACCAGGCCGGACACCATGGCGCCGCTCGCACCCGCCAGCGGCCGGCCGTACAACCCCGTGGTCACGCTCAACGGCTGGACGTTGCCTTGGCGCATGAACAACGGGGTCAAGGAATTCCACCTGGTGGCTGAACCCGTGGTGCGTGAGATGGCGCCTGGCTTCAAGGCACACCTGTGGGGATACAACGGCCAGTCGCCCGGCCCCACCATCGAAGTGGTCGAAGGCGACCGTGTCCGCATCTTCGTTACCAACAAATTGCCCGAGCACACCAGCATTCACTGGCATGGCCAGCGCCTGCCGAACGGAATGGACGGTGTCGGCGGCCTGACGCAGAAGGCGATCGAGCCCGGCAAGACCTTCGTCTATGAGTTCGTGGCGCGCCGGCCCGGCACCTTCATGTACCACCCGCACGCCGACGAAATGACGCAAATGGCCATGGGGATGATGGGATTTTGGGTCACACATCCCAAAGGCAGGCATCCGCTCATCGACCCGGTCGACCGCGACTTCGTCTTCCTGCTCAACGCCTACGACATCGACCCGGGGGCCTACACGCCCAAGATCATGACGATGCTCGACTTCAACTTGTGGACCTTCAACAGCCGCATCTTCCCGGGTATCGACTCGTTCAACGTGCGCAAGAACGACAAAGTGCGCATCCGCATGGGCAACCTGACGATGACGAATCACCCTATTCATCTGCACGGACACGAGTTCCTGGTGACTGGGACGGATGGCGGGCCGACGCCCAAGAGCACACGCTGGTACGAGGTGACAACCGATGTCGCCGTGGGCCAGATGCGCCAGATCGAATTCGTGGCGGACGAGGAGGGCGACTGGGCCTTCCACTGCCACAAGAGCCATCACACGATGAACGCAATGGGCCACAACGTGCCGACCATGATCGGCGTCGACCACCGCAAGGTCGTCAAGGACATCACCAACGTGGTGCCGGACTACATGGTTATGGGCGAGCGCGGCATGGCCGACATGGCGGAAATGGAGATGCCGCTGCCTGACAACACCGTGCCCATGATGACCGGGCAGGGCCCGTTCGGCTCGGTCGAGATGGGGGGCATGTTCACCGTGGTGAAGGTTCGGGCTGATCAAAAGCCCGGCGACTACAAGAACACAGGATGGTTCAAGCATCCCGCCGGCACGGTGGCGTACGAGCTCAAGGGGGAACTCCCAGCCCCGGCCCGCTTCCAGTCCGAAGGCTCGGGCTCGATGCCGGCCAAGTCCAGAACAAAGAAGGACGTCGAAGTCCAGATCCGTAAACCAAGCGGCCACACCGGCCATTAACCCGGCGATCCCGCCATAAGTTCAAGAAGGATTCATTCATGAAATATTTACACGCACTGCTGGCTGCAGCGATGGTCTCTGCCTCGCTGGGAGCCGTCGCTCACGAAGGCGAAACCCATCCGCAGAAGAAGGTCGGGCCGGTCACGAAGGAACAGAAGGATTGGGGCATCGCCGGCGATGCGAAGGCCGCCAAACGCACCGTCGAGCTCGTGATGAGCGACAACATGCGATTCACACCGGACAAGATCGAGGTCAAGCAGGGCGAGACGGTCAGGTTCGTCGTCAAGAACAGCGGTCAGATGATGCATGAGATCGTGATCGGCACCAAGAAGACACTCGATGAGCATGCCGCCCTGATGATGAAGTTTCCAGGTATGGAACATGACGAGCCCTACATGTCGCACGTCGCGCCCGGCAAAGTGGGCGAGCTTGTCTGGACCTTCAACCGGGCCGGGGACTTCGACTTCGCCTGCCTGATCGCGGGCCACTATCAAGCTGGCATGGTCGGCAAGATCAAGGTCGCTGCGATGGTGGCGAATAATGGACATGGCGTCGGTCACAAGCACTGAGACCGTGGTCAAACGCGGTGAGAGGCATGCGCCGGTACGCGGCACCCGTCGTCTGCTCAAGGAAGAGCCGGATGCATTCGAACTGACGTTCAACGTGCTATCGCTGGGCAAGGCCGGGCGTGCCACGGTCTTTCAGCATTACGAAGGAAGGAAGTCATGAAAGTTCTCAAGCAACTTATCAACATCGCGGCCCTGAGTGCCGCACTGGCGCTGTCCTTGGGCAGCGCTGCCCAGTCGGCCGCCCCCGCACCGGTCAAAGCGACCGAAATGGCGGAAGGCGAAGTACGCAAGGTCGATAGGGAGAACAAGAAGATCACGCTCAAGCACGGCGAGATCAAGAGCCTAGACATGCCGCCCATGACCATGGTGTTCCAAGTGGACGACGCGGCAATGCTGGACAAGGTGGCGCCCGGCGATAAGGTGCGTTTCGCCGCTTCGAATGACGGCGGAAAGCTGAAGATCAGCGAGATTCAGCCCATGAAGTAGGCAGCCCGAGCGAGACGCCGTGACGCACGAGCTCTTCAAGATACAAAGCGCCTCGCACGAGACGCTGAGCACCGTAGTCGTCGGTGGCGCAGTGGGCGCACTGGTGCTGTTTGCAGTGGTCTTCTTTTTGATATGGCGCGACAAGCGCAAGGGCATCGGGAAGCCGAGGCCACGACCGCCGCGTCGCGCGAGGAAATCCCGAAGACGGTGAACAACGCCGCGCGGGATCGTTCTCCGACAAGTGAGTTGGGACGTGCTTCGGCGAAGCGGCGTCCAGGGATGAGGGGCAGCAGCCCGGCACATCGGTGGCGGGATCAGACGGGGCGCGCGCCATTGCCGCGATCGCCCGCTAACCCGAACTCTGGAGCTTAAAAAATGCCCCACCAAAAATTCAACGCCTGTATCGAGGCGTGCAACGCCTGCGCAGTTGCCTGCAATCACTGCGCAGCATCCTGCCTGCAGGAGCCGAACGTGAAGGCGATGGCTCGATGCATCGCATTCGACGTCGATTGCGCCGAAATCTGTGTGCTCGCTGCGGCGGCCATGTCCCGCGGCAGCGAGCACGCCAAAGCGATCTGCGCCCTGTGCGTTGACGTCTGCCAAGCCTGCGGCGACGAGTGTGCCACGCACAAGGTCCAGCATTGCCAGGACTGCGCGCTTGCCTGTAGGGAGTGCGCGCAGCAGTGCCGAAAGATGGCTGCGATCGCCTGACCCCGTTTCGCCTTTACCCAGAACAAGGAATTATCATGATCTCAATACCGACCATCAAATCCGGACGCGGCATCGCCGCCATTGTGCTGGCCATGATGCTGGCGCTACCGGCGGCGCATGCCCAACCGGCGAAGGCGGGCAGTGCCGCCATGCCGAGTGCGCCGATGCAGGGCGCTGCCATGGCGCCGGGCGACATGAAGGGCATGATGAAGGACATGAACGACAAGATGTCGTCGATGCAAATGTCTGGCGATCAGGATGTCGACTTCGCGATGATGATGCGAATGCACCATCAGGGTGCCATCAGCATGGCTGAGATGGAGTTGAAGGCCGGCAAGGAGCCTGAGATGAAGAGCATGGCCAGAAATGTGATCTCCTCGCAAAGAAAGGAAATCGCCAAGATCGACAAGTTTCTGGCCAAGCGCGGACACCAGATGGACAAGATGAAAAAATAGGGCGAAGGCGACCGTTAGGCGTCTCCTGAGTGCAGCTGCCTGGCGCGATCGTTCAACTTGAGGCGCCCCCGGTTGCCGACCGTCCGCGGCGATCCGGCAGGCAGGTGGATTTGTTTCCGGCAGCCAGTGTCTGGTGGCTCGTTGGCGGTCAGAGCAGCTGTGATATTTCGAGCAGCGGCTTGATACTGGAGCCGAACCTGCCAATGGCTTCTTGGTGCGCCTTGAGTTGGCTATAGGGGAGGTACCGTATCCCCAGTTCGGACACTCTCGAGAACGCGGGCCTCTTGAGTTGCTGCGCGACCTCGTCGCGCCGGTTGTCTGGAGCGACAAGGAAGAGTGTGCTTTGCCCGGCTACCTGGGTTCCTAAAGCAAGATCAAGCATGCGCACGATTCCAGAGTAAATCGAGGTCGAGTGTTCAACCTCAAACGCTGCGGCTACCCGGCTGCTTTCCCGCTCCATCCAGACCACGTCAATCAGGCGAATCGAGTCCGAACCCTGTTCAACCCCCGGCGGGAGTTGTTGCAGGCAGCCGTCGCCCAGAAGGCCCGTTCCGAACACACGGCCTCGGTCGTTGGCGGCAATCCAGACGTCAAATCCCAGCGACTTGCCCAAGTCGCGCAATGAGCCCTGGATATCCGTATGAGTGACATCGCTGTTGCGATTGATCGCCCATTGCCTTTGCGCGGCGGCCGACTCTTCGCGCACGCGCAGCAGGTCGGCCTCCCATTGCGCGAACACTCCGGGATCTTGGAGCCGAGGAGGGGCGGCGTAGCGGCCACTTCCCACATCGAACATCAGGCCGGCGACCGCTCCAAGATCGTTCGAGAGCTTTTGCCGGTGCGCGTCGTTGACGCGAATCATGCCTTCGCGCATGGACAGGTAGTGGTCCCACCGTCCCAGCTTCACGTTGCTGCCCGTGACAGCGTTGAAGCCCTTGACGATTGCCGTGTTGAATGGACAAACCAAGGTGGGGTGAATGAAGTAGAGCAAGTTGGCGACCGCCGGGCCGAGGCCTTTGATCGCCAGGGCGTCGATCTTGCGAATCGCCTCCACCACTTCCGATGCAGTGTCGCAGCAGTCACAGGCGTTGAGCAGGCGCGCGAACGCCCGCTGGTTGGCCAAGTTCTCGTAAATGTCGGGGATGCGCAGCTTGGGTTTCCAGAGGAATGCGTGGTCGGCCCCCCTGAAGATCTGCCGCTGTTCGGCCACAGATCCCACAACGGTCTCGAGGGAAGATCCGCGGTAGACGTTGCCAAAGGTTCCGGACTCGATATCCCGCACCACCTGACCAATGCCGCGGCGAATGGATCGGAAATTCTTAAGCCGTTCTTCCCACAGGAACCAGGTGTTGAATGTCCCGTGCGGGTCTGCTTTCCAGTGGTCGATCAATAGTGAGACAGCGGCGTGCATCATTTCTCCGACGTTGGATCAAGGCGGACTGTAGCAAAGTGCAAACTGACCGGCCTGTGGGCTGCCTTCGACTACGAATACTAGGACTACGGTGACTTTGGCGACGCGGAACAACCTGAAGGCGACGGCGAAGGATCACTTCGCCATCAAATGCTGATCGCGATGTGCTCCGCGGGCACGCTGATCAACTGCAGCGCGGCGGTGGTTTCGCGGGGTGATTTTGTTCTCTCAAATGCCGACGTGCGTTGCGCCTTCTCCGCCAATTGTCAGCCGTGCTACTCGCGACCGCGGACTTCACCGTTGGAGCCAGCGCGCTCAGACGGGTGTCCGAATCGCCGGCGACCTCCTCAATGCGGCAATCAACGGGCAACGAACTTTGCCCTTCGCTGTCCCGCACAGTTTGATCAAGCCCGCGAGGGTATCCTCCATTCGGTGCAGGTCCGCCAGCTTGGCTCTGACGTCGGCGAGTTTCGCTTGGGCCTTCTGCCGCGCCTGCGCGCAACTCGATCCGTCCTCCAGCTTAAGGAGATCGGCGATCTCGTCCAGGCTGAAGCCCAGGCGCTGGGCAGTCTTGATGAAACCCACCCGGGACAGCTCTTC
>JAUYOG010000058.1 GCA_030695945.1 Ramlibacter sp. | reverse complement strand
GCTTGGGTTCAAGGTCCTAGTGCAACACCTGGTATCCTGGTCCACCCAGGAACAAGGAGGTTGCACATGGCGCCGTACCAGCGGTTGACGCTCATGGAACGTGAAGAGCTCAGTCGGTGGCTCGCCACCGGGACGAGCCTGCGAGCGATCGCCCGGACCGTGGGGCGCGCCCCCAGCAGTCTGAGTCGGGAGCTCACCCGGAATCGCGCCGCGCCCCTGACCTACCGGGCGGTCGTGGCGCAGCAGCGGGCCTGGCGCCTGAGCCACCAGCCGCGCCGGCCGCGGAAGCTGGTCGCGCACCCCCGGCTGCGACAGGCCGTCCTCGCGCTCCTCGTCCAGGGCTGGTCGCCGGTCCAGATTGCCAAGGGGCTGATCCAGCGGTATCCTACCGAGGCGACCATGCGGATCTCCCACGAAACCCTCTACACGTACCTCTACGTCCTGCCCCAGGGGGCGTTGAAGCACGCGCTCATTCGCGCCTTGCGCCACCGGCATCACGTCCGCCGGCCCCGGGACACACCGCGTCGCTCGACGCGGCCGATCCAGGAGTTCTTGAGTATCACGGAGCGCCCGGCCGAGGTCGCCACCCGCACCGTGCCCGGCCACTGGGAAGGCGACCTGCTCGTGGGCCGGCGGAATGCCTCGGCCCTCGGCACGCTGGTGGAGCGCACCACCCGCTTCACGCTCCTGGTCCCCCTGACGGCCAGAGACGCCACGACGGTCCGCCAGGCGTTTGCCCGGGAGTTGCGCACGCTGCCCCAGCAGGTGCGCCGGTCGCTCACCTACGACCAGGGCCAGGAGATGCGGGAGCACGCCCTGTTCACGCGCGAGACCCAGATGCAGGTCTACTTCGCGCATCCCCACAGCCCCTGGGAGCGGGGGACCAACGAGAACACCAACGGCCTGATCCGGCAGTTCTTCCCTAAAGGGACCGACTTCACGAAGCTCACCCGGCGTGAAATCAAGCATGTCCAAGCGCTCTTCAACGATCGACCGCGCAAGGTGCTGAACTGGCACAGCCCAGCGCATGCCTTCACTCAACTGTTGCACTAGGAATTAGAATCCACCC
>JAUYOG010000001.1 GCA_030695945.1 Ramlibacter sp. | reverse complement strand
ACGCCGATTCCGACCAACGATATGTGGAACGCAGCCCTGGTCCTCCAGCACGATCTGGCGCTGTACGCCCGCGACCGGCATTTCGACCACCTGCCCCAGCTCGTGCGCCTGTCCTGAAGCCTGGTACCGTGGGCAGCGTGGACCTCGGCGACGAGGGCGGCGTCATCGCTGCGGTCCGAGCGCTGCCGGTCACCCCTGGCCCGCAGGCGGCAAACCGCCTGGCTCTTCGCTTACCTGCGGGAGCACGCCCCCCGGCGTCCCGAAGTGCGCCGTCACGGCTTCGGCTGCGAGCGCGCCCTCCCCGGCGGCGGGCGGCACCACAAAGCGTTGGTCGCCGCGCGAATAGTACAGGCATCCGAGCTCCTCGGCCGGACGCGCTCGCACGAACGATTCGGCGGCGGCCAGGGCGGCCAGCCAGATCTCCTTGGCCTGCACCAGGTCGAACGGCGCGGCTAACCGCAATCGGGAGAAGTCTTCGGGATGGTACTTCCCGCGCCGCTTCAAGAGCTCCAGCAGTGACAGCGGTGTGAAGCCCGGGTCCTTGCCGGGGGCGGCCCAACAGAGTCCCGCCAGAGGCAGGACGCTCCGGTGGACGAACAGCATGTCGACGAAGTCGCGTGGCTCGTCCCGGCCGGCCAGCGCGAGGACCTTGTTGACGGCCAGGTCGACCGGATGGAGCAGGAGGCCGCCCAGCGGATCGCGCACCAGCGGCATAAAGCGCCAGGCCGAATCATGGGCCCAGTCCACCCGGGTGGTGTCCGCACCCCGCGTCACGGTGGCGCGGACAAACCCGGGGAGGCTCAGCGCGAGCCGTATCTCGTATCCGAGCTGTTCCAGCCGGGCCCGGTCGGCCGTGAAGGCGGCCGCCACACGCGCCTCCGAATCGTGAAAAAAGTCGAGATCGTCGCTGTAGCGCGTCGAGTTGGGCGCGAAGTGCATGGCCGCGCCGCCGGCCAGGTACCGATCGTCGTTCGGCGTCGCCGCCAGGTCGGCAAGCAGCACCCGCTGGAACGGGGTTAGCGGCACAGCCGCGCGCCCACCCGCCACGCCTCGCGGTCGCCGTGCTTCATCAGTTGCTCGGCGACCCACGGAACGTCCGCTATCCCGATGGCCAGGTCCGGCCGATACGACCAGAAGCAGGTGGCGCGGAACCGGCGAAAGGCGCGCCGCGCCTCGCGCACGCGCACCATGTCACGGGCCGTTTCCGAGGGCAGCGCGCGCCGGCTCTTGAGCCCGCCACGCCGGCCGATTCGCCGCAGGTACTCTCTGAGTGAAGCCATGCAGATATCATAACCAGCTTATGATCCAAGTTCAAGACAGAGAGTGTATTGCCTCG
>JAUYOG010000061.1 GCA_030695945.1 Ramlibacter sp. | reverse complement strand
TTGTTGTCCGGGTCGGGTGGGCCGATGGTGGACGTGAGCGCCCTGATGCGCGCGTGCTCTAGGAACCGCTTGGCGCCCTCGTCTTGCAAAAGGTCGCGCATCGCGCCGCGGAAATCATCTTTTCGCTTCTGCGCCCAGGTTTCGACCGCTTCCTTCGCGGCCGATGCGACGATGGAAAGCAGCGCATAGAGCAGCGCCATGGCTGCGCAGGCTTCGATCAGTGCCATATCCCCGTCTCCCTAAGCCGATCCCGGTGGCACGTTCGTGGGCGCAGCGGCTACCGCGGCCTCGGGCGTGGTCGCGTAGAACGTCGCCCCTTTCTGGTGGGTGGTCAGGTTTGCCGGGCGGTACGGTGTGCGCACGCCGTAGAACGACACACCATAGGTCGCGTCGAATCGGATCAGCACTGACGGATGCAACGGTGCCTCGGGGTTGATCTCCCGCAGTTTCTGCGACCAGACCGGCCGCCACTTGCGGTGCAGCCATGCCGGAAACGAGTCGCGCATGGACTTCACTTCGCAGTGCTGCATCCCCAAGGGGTCGGGGAATAGCTTAAGCCGGTTGAAGTCGACCAGCAGCTTGTGCGAGGGTTCCTGAGTCTGCTTGACCATCCAGTCCAGGGCGATATCGGACAGCCGCGACTCATCCTGGGCATAGCTTCCGCCGATGTCGGAGTGGTTGCCGGCGAACCAGACTTGGCGCAGCCACTCCGGCTCCCCCGGTCGCGCCGGCCAGTCATCGGGGGAGGCCCACTTCACGCGCGCAAAGTCCTTGCGCGTCTCGTCGATGGCCAGGGCATGGCGGGCGAACTGGACACGGGGGTTCAGATTCTCGTCATAGAACTTGAACCGCCAGGTGGTGAAGTGCCAGTCGGACTCTCCCGGCCGCGGGTAGTCGCTGATCGACTTGTAGTGCGACTGCACATAGTCCACGCCCATCATCAGCGCGCCCAGGCCGAGCAAGGTCCAAGCCGTCGCCTTCGTCGGCAAGCCGAAGATCGCGTTGCCGATGCTCGCCGCGAGGAACGCTCCGAAGGCTGTGGCGCAAGCCAATCCGGCCAGCATGAGGATGCGGCGCGGCAGGGGCGCACCCAGGGATGCAACGGTGTCGAAGACGCCAATGAAGTACGGCACCGTGTTGGCGTTGCCCTGCTCGTCGTTGCTGGCGTACTTCTCGCGGAAGCGGCGCGCCTTCTCCTTGCGTTGCTGGGTGTGCTCATCCTTGCCGCGACCGGCGCCGTGCTCGTAGATATCCTGCACGGCCTCATCGGCGATGGCGCGCAGCGCCTGGCCGTACCTGGGGAGAGGACCGCCGTCCTCGCCGCGCGTGGGCACGCCGCACAGGCCCAGCACACCGCCCACACAGCGCGCGGTGTAAGCACCGCGGCTGAAACCAAACAGGTAGATGCGGTCGCCCGGTTCGTAGTGCTTCAGGATCGCCTCGTAGCAGTCGGCCACGTTGCGCATCAGACCCGTGCCAGTCGCCCCGCTATAGAACTTGCGGATGGTCTGCAGCGGCCTGAACGGGATGGGGCCGCCATCGGCTTCCGTGCCGAGCCCCGCGTCATAGAACCCGATCTGCGTGGCGGGGTCGATGTCGCTTTCCGGGTCGGAGCGGCAGGCCCGGTACAGCTTGTAGATGTTGCTGACGTTCTGGTCCGGCTTCAGGCCGCCGGCCTGGCCGGTGCCGTCCGAGAAGATGACGATGTTCTTGGCCATGACTCTCTCCCTTGCTTGGTTTACCGTCCGCAGACAGTGCTTAGGTCCAGCGTGAATTCGCAGCGCTGCGCGGTGGCCGCGGACCAGCGATGTTCGTCCAGCTTGGCCGTGCAGCCCGCGTCCTCCAGGAGCGCCGTCTTGGCGGCGCGGTCGCATACCAGGACCACTGAGGCGCGGCCAGATCGCTGCACCCTCAAGGTGTAATCGGCGAAGGGCTTGAGCAGGCCTGGGTCGTGGGCGGTCGAGGCCTGCAGCATGTCGGCCTCCGAAGCGGCCGTCGGCGGGGGTCGAAAGCGCACTGTGGCGTCCACGGCTGCCGACACCTTGGTCAGGGCCGAGGCCAGGTAGTTCATCTCGCGCTCGCTTGGGCGCAGCGCGCAGGCCGCCAGCAGCGATGCTGCGAGGGCCAAGTAGACGAGCAGGTGT
>JAUYOG010000051.1 GCA_030695945.1 Ramlibacter sp. | reverse complement strand
CGATATCCTTGCCGCCGACCCAGTGGACGTTTCTCCATTGTGTGTCGTGCCCTGTAGTCTCTGCATCCCAAAGGTGATTTATGAAAACTCTGATCTCTGCCATCGTGTCCGCATTCGTCCTGTTGTCGGCCCCCGCCTTCGCAGCCAGCCACGCTGGCGGCAAGATGGATGACAAGAAGGTGGATTGCACCAAGAAGGAAAACGAAGCGCACGCGGATTGCAAGAAGAAGATGTGATTCGTCACACGGTTTGAAAAAAGGCCCACGTCGTGGGCCTTTTTTTTCGTCGGCGCTTCAGGCCGTGGCGACTTCGCGCAGGCCCAGCTTCTTCACCATCGCCTCGCGCAGCAGGAACTTCTGGATTTTGCCGGTGATGGTCATCGGAAAGGCATCGACGAATTCGATGTAGGCCGGCACCTTGTAGTGCGCGATCTGGCCGCGCGCGAAGTCCTGCAGCGCCTGCGCCGTGGCCTGCTGGCCGGGCTTGAGCACCACGCAGGCGCAGAGCACCTCGCCGTACCGCGGGTCGGGCACGCCGACCACCTGCACGTCCTGCACCTGCGGGTGGCGGTAGTAGAACTCCTCGATCTCGCGCGGGTACACGTTCTCGCCACCCCGGATCACCATGTCCTTCAGGCGGCCGACGATGTTGACGTAGCCCTCGGTGTCCATGGTGGCGAGGTCACCGGTGTGCATCCAGCCCTCGGCGTCGATCGCCTCGGCCGTCTTCTCCGGGTCGCCCCAGTAGCTCTTCATCACCGAGTAGCCGCGCGTGCACAGCTCGCCCACCACGCCGCGCGCCACGGCCTGTCCTTCGGTGCCGACGATCTGCACCTCCAGGTGCGGCTGCACCCGGCCCACGGTGGAGACGCGCCGGTCCACCGGGTCGTCCACCGCGCTTTGCGTGGACACGGGCGAGGTCTCGGTCATGCCGTAGGCGATGGTCACCTCGCGCATGTTCATCTGCGACTGCACGCGCTTCATCACCTCGATCGGGCAGGGCGAGCCGGCCATGATGCCGGTGCGCAGGCTGCTCAGGTCGGTGGCGGCGAACTGCGGGTGGTCGAGCACCGCGATGAACATGGTGGGCACGCCGTAGAGCGCGGTGCAGCGCTCGGTCTGCACCGCCTGCAGCACGGCTGCCGGGTCGAAGGCTTCGGACGGGTACACCATGGCGCAGCCGTGCGTGACGCAGGCCAGATTGCCCATCACCATGCCGAAGCAGTGGTACAGCGGCACGGGGATGCACAGGCGGTCGTCGGGCGTGAGCCGGATCGCCTCGCCGACGAAGAAGCCGTTGTTCAGGATGTTGCGGTGGGTCAGCGTGGCGCCCTTGGGAAAGCCGGTGGTGCCCGAGGTGAACTGGATGTTGATCGGGTCGGTGGGCGAGAGCGTGGGGCCGATGGCGGCGAGCTGCGCGTGCTGCGC
>JAUYOG010000049.1 GCA_030695945.1 Ramlibacter sp. | reverse complement strand
AGGCCTTGGCCTCGCCGCCGAACTTCGCCGCCAGCACCGAGGTGATCGCAGCCGTCAACGTGGTCTTGCCGTGGTCCACGTGACCAATCGTGCCAACGTTGATGTGCGGCTTGGTCCGCTCGAATTTTCCTTTTGCCATTTCAAATCTCCAAAGAGCATGCCCGTGTCGGGTTTAACGTCTGCACCGTGTTGCTGATTCCCCCGCCACGGGTAACGGGGGGCACACGGTCGCAGACAGCGAAAAATTACTTGGCGCGCGCCGCGACGATCGCCTCGGCCACGTTGCGGGGAGCTTCGCTGTAGTGCTTGAACTCCATCGTGTAGGTGGCGCGGCCCTGCGACATCGAACGCAGCGTGGTCGAATAGCCGAACATCTCCGACAGCGGAACCTCGGCCTTGATGACCTTGCCGCCACCGACCATGTCTTCCATGCCCTGCACCATGCCACGGCGCGACGACAGGTCGCCCATCACGTTGCCGGCGTAGTCCTCGGGGGTTTCCACTTCCACCGACATCATCGGCTCGAGGATGACGGGGCCGGCCTTGCGGCAGCCTTCCTTGAAACCGAAGATCGCGGCCATCTTGAACGCGTTTTCGTTCGAATCCACGTCGTGGTAGGAGCCGAAGTGCAGCGTGACCTTCACGTCCACCACCGGATAGCCCGCGAGAACGCCGGCCGTCAGTGCTTCGACGACGCCCTTTTCCACGGCGGGGATGTACTCGCGCGGCACCACGCCGCCCTTGATGGCATCGACGAACTCGAAGCCCTTGCCGGCTTCGTTCGGCTCGATCTTGAGCACGACGTGGCCATACTGGCCCTTGCCGCCGGACTGGCGAACGAACTTGCCTTCGCTGTCTTCCACCGTCTTGCGGATGGTTT
Source organism: Ramlibacter sp. (assembly GCA_030695945.1). Taxonomy (GTDB): domain Bacteria; phylum Pseudomonadota; class Gammaproteobacteria; order Burkholderiales; family Burkholderiaceae_C; genus Ramlibacter. Next base: position 303,361 of record JAUYOG010000049.1, on the reverse strand, counting down.
CGCGGTAAGCCACCTGCGGCTTGCCCACGTTGGCCTCCACACCGAATTCACGCTTCATGCGGTCGACGATGATTTCCAGGTGCAGCTCGCCCATGCCGGCGATGATGGTCTGGCCCGATTCCTCGTCGGTCTTGACGCGGAAAGACGGATCTTCCTGGGCCAGGCGGCTGAGCGCGATGCCCATCTTTTCCTGGTCCATCTTGGTCTTGGGCTCCACGGCCTGCGCGATCACGGGCTCCGGGAACACCATGCGCTCCAGCATCACGATGGATGCCGGGTCGCACAGGGTTTCGCCCGTGGTCACGTCCTTCAGGCCCACGCAGGCGGCGATGTCGCCGGCCCGGATCTCGTCGACTTCGAGGCGGTTGTTCGCGTGCATCTGCACGATGCGGCCGATACGCTCTTTCTTGCCGCGGATGGGGTTGTAGACGCTGTCGCCCTTGGACAGCACGCCTGAATACACGCGAACGAACGTCAGCTGACCCACGAACGGGTCGGTCATCAGCTTGAACGCGAGCGCGGAAAACTTCTCGCTGTCGTCGGCCCTGCGGGTGACAGGCTTCTCGTCGTCGTCCATGCCCTTGACGGGGGGGATGTCCACCGGCGACGGCATGAGTTCGATCACGGCGTCCAGCATCCGCTGCACGCCCTTGTTCTTGAACGCCGTGCCGCACAGCATCGGCTGGATCTCACTGGCGATGGTGCGGGTGCGCAGGCCCAGGGTGATCTCGTCTTCGGACAGATCGCCTTCTTCCAGGTACTTGTTCATCAGCTCTTCGCTGGCCTCGGCCGCGGCCTCGACCATCTTCTCGCGCCATTCCTTGGCCAGCGCAAGCAGCTCGGCCGGGATTTCGTCGTAGTTGAACTTCATGCCCTGGGAGGCTTCATCCCAGTAGATGGCCTTCATCTTGCGCAGGTCGACCACGCCGGTGAAGTTTTCTTCGGCGCCGATCGGGATCACGATGGGGACGGGGTTGGCCTTCAGGCGCAGCTTCATCTGGTCATAGACCTTGAAGAAGTTGGCGCCGGTGCGGTCCATCTTGTTGACGAACGCCAGGCGCGGCACCTTGTACTTGTTGGCCTGGCGCCACACGGTTTCGGACTGCGGCTGCACGCCGCCCACGGCGCAGTACACCATGCAGGCACCGTCCAGCACGCGCATGGAACGCTCCACCTCGATGGTGAAGTCCACGTGGCCGGGGGTATCGATGATGTTGATGCGGTGCTCGGGGAACGACAGGTCCATGCCCTTCCAGAAGCAGGTGGTGGCCGCGGACGTGATCGTGATGCCACGCTCCTGCTCCTGCTCCATCCAGTCCATGGTGGCAGCGCCGTCGTGCACTTCGCCGATCTTGTGGTTCACACCCGTATAAAACAGGATGCGCTCGGTGGTGGTTGTCTTGCCGGCGTCGATGTGCGCCGAAATACCGATGTTTCGGTAGCGCTCGATAGGCGTTTTGCGGGCCATGATGATCTTTCGTTAAAGGGCGCAGGCCCGCTCGTGGCGGGCCCGAACCTCCAGATGGGGACGGTTCTTAGAAGCGGAAGTGGCTGAAGGCCTTGTTCGCCTCTGCCATGCGGTGCACTTCGTCGCGCTTCTTCATGGCGCCGCCGCGGCCTTCCGTGGCTTCCATGAGTTCGTTTGCCAGGCGCATCGCCATGGACTTCTCGCCGCGCTTCTTGGCGGCTTCCTTGAGCCAGCGCATCGCCAGCGCCAGGCGACGCACCGGCCGCACTTCGACCGGCACCTGGTAATTGGCGCCGCCGACGCGGCGGGACTTCACCTCGACCATGGGCTTCACGTTGTTGATCGCCATGGTGAAGGCTTCCACCGGGTCCTTCCCCGGGTTCTTCTTCTCGATCTGCTCGAGCGCGCCATAGATGATGCGCTCGGCGACCGCTTTCTTGCCGCCTTGCATGATGACGTTCATGAACTTGGCGAGCTCGACATTGCCGTACTTGGGATCCGGCAGGATTTCACGTTTGGGGACTTCGCGACGACGTGGCATTTTTTCACCTCTTCAATTTGCTTCAGCTGGCTTGTCCCTTGCGGGGGCCCGGAAAGCCATCAGGCCTTCGCTTACTCGACCCACACGGACAATTCCGCGCTTCGGGTCACTACGCACATCCAGCCTGCCAGGGCCGAACACACACCGATATAACTACCGACTACTTCGGGCCGAGGCCGTTAGGCTTTCTTCGGCCTCTTCGCGCCGTACTTCGAGCGCGACTGCTTGCGGTCTTTCACGCCTTGCAGGTCGAGCGAACCGCGCACGATGTGGTAACGCACGCCCGGCAGATCCTTGACACGGCCGCCGCGCACGAGCACCACCGAGTGCTCCTGCAGGTTGTGGCCTTCGCCGCCGATGTAGGAAATGACTTCGAAGCCGTTGGTCAGGCGGACCTTGGCGACTTTACGAAGGGCCGAGTTCGGCTTCTTCGGCGTCGTTGTGTACACACGCGTGCACACGCCCCGGCGCTGGGGGCTGTTCTGCATCGCGGGGCTCTTGGATTTGGTCTTTTCGACCTCCCGCCCCTGACGCACGAGTTGATTGATGGTTGGCATTGAACGTCCCTAAACGTCGATAAAAAAGAAAAAGCATCCCGCCCCAAATTGCGGGAAAGCCCTCGAGTATATCCCGTGTGGCGAAATCGCTCAACGCACGGCCCTGGACACCGAGGCGACGAACAGGAGACTATCCACTATAGTAGAATGTTGTTTCCCATGATGGATATCGATGCCCAGATCGCCGATCGCGTGAAGCAGCTTCGCACCCGGCACGGTTGGACGCTGGAAGCGTTGGCCGCCAGGAGCGGCGTCAGCCGCGCCATGATCTCCAAGATCGAGCGTCGGCAAACCAGCGCCACCGCCGCGCTGCTGAGCCGCCTGGGTGTCGCGCTGGACGTGCCGGTTTCGGACCTCCTCGGACCAAAGGAACGGCGTGGCGTGCTCACTCGCAAGGCGCAACGGCCGAGCTGGCGCGACCCGGGGACGGGATTCCTGCGGGAAATCGTTTCCTCCCGTTCGGCCGGCTCGGCGGTCGAAGTCGTGGAAGTCGAGCTCCCCGCGAGCGTCCGCGTGGACTACACACTCGATTCGGCGCCGCGGTACGCCCAGCATATCGTGGCACTCACGGGCGGCCTGCGCGTGGCGCACGGCGGCCAGGAGATCGGCCTCGAGCCCGGCGACGCGCTCTTCATGGCGCCATCCGGACCCATCAGTTTTCACAACACCGGCGATCACCCGTGCCGCTACCTGGTGGTCCTGGAGCATCCAAGGACACCATGATGGCTCAAGTCCCCTTCCAGATCCGCCCCGCCGTCCGGTCCGACCTTGAGCCGCTGCGCTCGATCTACAACGAGGCAGTGCTTCACACCACGGCCAGCTATGACTACGAGCCCCGATCTCCCGAAGCCCAAGCCCAATGGTTCGCGGCCAAGCAGGCCGGCGGCTTTCCGGTGCTGGTCGCCGATGACGGCGGGGGAACCGCCGTGGCTTTCGCGAGCTACGGGACGTTTCGCGCGTGGGCAGGTTACCGTTTCACCGTGGAGCATTCGGTCTATGTGCACGAATCGTTCCGCCGGCGTGGCATTGCCAGCGAGCTGTTGAAAAGCCTGCTGGCGCATGCCACGGGGCAGGGCCTGCACCTCATGGTCGGAGCGATCGACGCGGCCAACACCGGCAGCATCGAGATGCACCGGCGGCTGGGCTTCGAGCCGGCCGGCGTGCTGAAGGAAGCCGGCTACAAGTTCGAGCGGTGGCTCGACCTGGCGCTCATGACGCGCCGGCTGGATCACCCCGTCACTTGATCCAGAGACGGACCGCATCCCAGGCGCGGCTGAACACCCCTGCCTGCTCGACCGACTCCAGCGCCACGAGCGGCACCTCCAGCAGCTGTTGGTCACCCGAACTGATTTTCAGCGTCCCGACCGACTGCCCCTTGGTGAGTGGCGCAATCAGGGGGTCGGGCCGCGCGACCTGCGTCTTGACCCGCGAGGCGGTGCCCGCGGGCACCGCCACCACCACCGCTTCGGGGCGGCCGAGCTTGGCCGTCTTCTGCGCGCCCTTCCAAACCTGGGGCGTGACGACAGCCTGGTTCGCATCGAACAGCTTGATGCCCTCGTACGCGGTATAGCCCCAGTTGAGGAGCTTCTGCGCTTCGTTGGCGCGGGCAGTCTCGCTGCTGGCGCCCAGGACGATCACCAGGAGGCGGCGCGCGCCCATGTTCGGGAAGTCGCGCTTGGCGGTGGCGATCAGGCAGTAGCCGGCCGCGGCCGTGTGGCCGGTTTTCAGGCCATCGACCGTCGGGTCCCGGAACAGCAGCATGTTGCGATTGGTGTCGTTGGCCGTCGGCGTGCCCTCGTAGCGATACTTCTTGATCGCGTAGTAGTGCATGTATTCCGGGAAGTCCTGCATCAGGCGGGTCGACAAGATGCTCAGGTCCCGCGCCGTGGTGATGTGGCCGGCCTCGGTCAGGCCTTCGGGGTTCTTGTAAGCCGTCCCTTTCATCCCGAACGCCTTGGCTTGGTCGTTCATGAGCTGGACAAAGCGCTCGGCGGTGCCGCCCACGCCTTCGGCGAGGGCGACCGTCGCGTCGTTGCCCGACTGCACGATCATGCCCTTGATCAGATCGTCCACGGGGACCTGCATGCTGGGGTCGATGAACATGCGGGAGCCCGGCATCTTCCAGGCCCTGGGGCTGACCGGCAGCCCCTGCTTCAAGTCGATCTTCTTGCTGCGCAGCGCATCGAAGACCAGGTACTGGGTCATGAGCTTGGTCAGCGACGCCGGCTCCACCGGGACGTCGATGTCGCGGGCGGCCAGCACCTGGTTGGCCGACACGTCGAGCAGCATGTAGCTGCGCGCCGCGATTTCCGGAGGTTGCGGCACCTGGGCCGCGGCGGCAAAGGACAGAAGGAAGAGAAAAGGCGCCAGCAGCGCGCGCAGGGTTTTTTTCATGGATACCGGTTCAGGAACGGAGGTGCCGCAGCACCAGGCTTTTCAGGAGCGGCAATTGTCCGTGAAAGAAATGGCCGCCCCCGGGAACCACCGTAACGGGAAGTGACTGGGGCCGCGCCCAATCCAACACCGCCGCCAGCGGCACCGTGTCATCCTGCTCGCCGTGCACGACGAGGGCCCTGTCATGGGCCTCGTGCGGCAGGGCGGCCACCTCGAAGCGCGAAGCCGCGGTGCCCACCAGCACAATCTTCTCGATGGCGCGCGTGCCCCACAGCGATTCGACCGCGCGCGCAGCGACGAAGGACCCGAACGAGAAGCCCGCGAGCGCGAGCGGGCCTTCGCCGGCCTGGTCGGCGACCAGGGCCAGCATGTCCTGCGTCTCGCCGCGGCCCTCGTCGTGCGCGCCCTCGCTTGCGCCCACGCCGCGAAAGTTGAAGCGCAGCGCCACCCAGCCGGACTGGACGAAAGCGCGCGCCAGCGTCTGCACCACCTTGTTGTCCATCGTCCCGCCGAACAGCGGGTGCGGATGCGCGATCACTGCGGTGCCGCGAATCGAATGCCCGGCGGCGGGCTCATCGCGCAAGACTTCCATCGTGCCGGCGGGTCCGGCCACCCGGAAACGGCGGGTCAGTGAATTCATCCGCAAGCTATCGACCGAGATGAGGCGGCGTCAGCAGGCGCTCCACGACGCGGCCGTTCTTGAGGTGGGACTCCACGATCTCGTCGATGTCGTGTTCGTCCACGTACGTGTACCAGACGGCCTCGGGGTAGACCACGGCCACCGGTCCGGCGGCGCAGCGGTTCATGCACCCGGCCTGGTTCACGCGCACCTGTCCGGGGCCGGCCAGCCCCAGGGCCTTCACCTGCGCCTTGCAGCGGTCATAGGCCTCCCGCGCATGGTGCTGCGCGCACGAGGCCTCGCCGTTATCCCGCTGGTTCAGGCAGAAAAAGATGTGGCGCTCGTAATACGACTGGTTCGTCTCGGTCATGCCGCCATTCTATTTTGCGGATCCCCGCGCGAAACGCGAACCATGACATAGGCCAGTGCGGCATAAGGCCAGAGCCATCCCAGCCATTGGGCCAGGCCGTTGAACCGGATGAAACGTCCCTGCTCCCACGTCTGCAGCGTATGCGCGAAGTAGGCGCTGGCGGGCGCCTGGTTCAGCAAGCTCAGATGCACCACCAGCGCCACCAGCACCAGCGCGGCGCAGCCCCGGGCAGCAATGGGCAGGAACGACAGCGCCAGCACGAGCGCCGCCGCGAGGCCGACCGATACGGGCAGGCTCAACCAGGCCCATGCGTGAGAAGGCCCCCAACTCAGCGCCGCCGAAAGCGCGGTGGCGCCGATGCCCATGCCGACAGCGGCGACGGCGAACAGCGCCCGGCGGCCCGTCGAGCGAATGATCGAGTACCCCAGCAGGCAGGGCACCAGTGCCCCCAGGGCCACGCACACCAGTTCCGTGACGGGCACCAGCGGCTGCAGCTCGACGTCGCGCACCGGGAGCCATTCCAGGAAAGGCGTGTCGAGCAACCAGTCCGCCAGGGCCGTTTCGACGCGCTCGAACACCTGGCCCAGGCCCAGCGGGACCGCGGCCGGGAACAGCAGTGCGAAGGGCCACAGCGCCAGCAACACCAGTGCCCCGCGGGCGTCTTCCACGAACCAGCGGACGCGAAACCGGCTCCAGCGGTCGATCGCGCCCGCCAGTTCCAGCCCGCCCGCCACGACGGCGCCGAGCAGGGCGCCGGCAACGTTGAGCCCGAAATCCACGTTCGATGGCACGCGCGACGGCAGGTAAGTTTGCAGCGCCTCCATCCACAGCGCCAGCACCGCCGCCGTGAGCACCGCGACCATGATGGCCGCCAGGTTGGTGGGCGGGGAACGGCGCTGCCTGCCGCGGCGCAGGAAACTCAGGGCCAGCAGGAACCCGAGCGGCACGTAGCCCGCCACATTCGCCGCCACGTCGAAGCCGGTCCAGTACCGGGGCAGCGAACTCCACAGGAACTCCCATGGCGCGATGCCCTGGTCACGCCAGCCCGAAAACGGGTACAGGCTGGCATAGACGATCAGCGCCGCATAGGCCTGGGACAGGGGCCACGCGGAGGTCTTGTGCATCCCCGGACGCCCTCAGAAGGGTTTGACCACGGCCAGCACCACGGCCACCAGCATCAACAGGATCGGGACCTCGTTGAACCAGCGGTACCAGACATGGGAGTGCCGGTTCAGCCCTGCCTCGAAGTGCCGCAGCAGCGGCGCGCAAGCCCCGTGGTACGCGATGGCAAGCGCCACCACAAGCAGCTTGGCGGTCAGCCAGCCCGCTCCCGTGCCTCGCCCGATTCCATAGCCCAGCCAGAGCCACAGGCCCAGCCCCAGCGCCGGCACCGCGATCACCGTACTGAAGCGCAGCAGCTTGCGGGCCATCAACAACAACCGCTCGCGCTCCGCGTTCGACCCCGCCGGCACCATCGCCAGGTTGACGAAGATGCGCGGCAGGTAGAAGAGCCCGGCGAACCAGCTTGCGATGAAAACGATGTGAAGGGACTTGACCCAAAGCATGGGCGCAAGTGTAGTGGGGCCCCAAAAAAACCCCGGCTCAAGGCCGGGGTGGTAAGCCTTTTTGCTGTCACACATTAAGGCACCCGCTCAGGGAGGAAAAGCGGGGAGCGGCGAACCGCCCAGCCGTAATTTAACAAACCCCCCGGACCCTTTCAAGGGCGCGGTCCGGCTTTTACTTGGCCGGACCGAGACGCATCATGCAAATCAATGATGCGAGTTCACCTAGCGCACACTCCACCGGGCGCATGGGTGCGCCCGACTTCAGCCCACGCCCCTGAATGGAGGACAATTTCCCGCATGACACAGCACGCCCCGTACCCCCAAGGCCGACCGCGCCGCCTGCGCCGCGACGAGTTCACCCGCAACCTCGTGCGCGAGAACAACCTCACGGCCCATGACCTGATCTATCCGGTTTTCGTGCTGGATGGGGCGCGGCGCCGCGAGGGGGTGCCCTCGATGCCGGGCGTGGAGCGCCTCAGCGTCGACCTGTTGCTGCCCGTCGCCGAAGAGTGCGTGAAGCTCGGCATCCCCGTGATGGCCCTGTTCCCGGTCATCGACGCGAGCCTCAAAACCGAAGATGGCAAGGAGGCGTGGAACGCCAAAGGCCTGGTGCCGCGGGCCGTTCGCGAACTCAAGGCACGGTTCCCCGGCCTGGGTGTGATGACCGACGTCGCGCTGGACCCTTTCACCAGCCACGGACAGGACGGCTTGCTGGACGAGACCGGGTACATCCTCAACGACGAAACGGTGGAGGTGCTGGTGCGCCAGGCGCTGACGCAGGCCGAGGCCGGCGTCGACATCGTCGCGCCGAGCGACATGATGGACGGGCGGATCGGTGCAATCCGCGCGGCGCTGGAGTCGAATCGCCACATCCACACGCGCATCATGGCGTACAGCGCCAAGTACGCGAGCGCGTTCTACGGCCCGTTCCGCGACGCGGTGGGCTCTGCCTCCAACCTCGGCAAGAGCAACAAGAAGGTCTACCAGATGGACCCCGGCAACACCGACGAGGCGTTGCGCGAAGTGGCGATGGACATCGCCGAGGGCGCGGACATGGTGATGGTCAAACCCGGCATGCCCTACCTGGACGTGGTGCGACGGGTGAAGGACGAGTTCCGCATGCCGACCTTTGCCTACCAGGTGAGCGGCGAGTATGCGATGCTCAAGGCGGCCGCGCAGAACGGATGGCTCGACCACGACGCCGTGATGATGGAAAGCCTGCTTGCCTTCAAGCGGGCGGGCGCCGACGGGGTGCTGACCTATTTCGCGATGGATGCCGCCCGCAAGCTGCGCAGCTGACGCAAAATCCGCGCATGCACATCGTCGAGTTCGCGGCTGGCACCCTCCGATTCCTCGAGCAGGTCCCGACTGCGGCGCCGCGGTCCGGTTTCGTGTGGATCTACCTCGAGCGGGAGTCACTGCAGAGCGAAACCGCCGTGCTGCAGCAGGCGGCGCAGTCGCTGGGCGGCTCGGCGGTGCTGGACCTGCACCTCAAAGACCTGGGCAATCGCTCCCACCCGTCGCACTACGACTACACCTCGGTCTACGACCTCGTCATCTTCCGCCGGCTGGCCACAGAAGCAGAGGTTCGCACCGAAGGGCACGAAGCTGACGCAGCGCCCGGCATGCTGGCGGCCTTCAGCCGGATCCGCACCCGCGCCGTGGGCTTCGTGGTGTTCGACCGGCTCCTGATCACGGTGCACCCGGCGGGCTGTTTCGCGGCCGACACCTTCATCCAGCGCTTCCTGTCGGACGCGCTGCAAGCCGAAGGATTGAGCGCCGCCGCGCGCAGCCGCCTTCCCACCGGATCCTCGGACCTGATGCTGCGCATGCTGAACATGATGGTCGACAGCTACCTGGAGCTGCGCAAGGATCTCGGCAGCGAACTGGATCGCTGGCAGCAGGTGCTGCTGGGGCCGCGCCCGCGCGGCGCCGACTGGGGTGCACTGATGTCGGCGCGGACGGCGCTGCACATGCTCGAGGACCTGTGCGAGGAACAGAATGACGCCATGCAGGAGTGGCTCGATACGCAGCAGGAACAGCCCGCGCCCTCGATGCCCCAGGCCGAGCGCGACGGCCTGCTCGCCCGCGCGCGCGACGTGATCGAACACATCCAGCGCGTGGTGCATCACGTGCGCCGCATGGAGCACGGCGCGGAGACGGCGGTGCAGATCCACTTCTCGGCACTCAGCCACCGTACCAACGAAATCATGCGGGTGCTCACGGCGCTGACGGCCGTGTTCCTGCCGCTGAACTTCATCACCGGCTTCTTCGGCATGAATTTCGAGTTCCTGCCGCTGATCCACTCCGCGCAGGCAATGTGGGTCATGCTGGGCCTGATGGCCGCGGTGGCGCTCACGGTGCTGGTCGTCTTCTGGCGCAAGCGCTACCTTGCGCGCGTCGGGCGGTAGTTCCCAAGGCAGCGCCATGAGCAGCCCTCACCACGCCCATTCCCACAACACCAAGGGCAGTTCGACCTACCGCAGTTCCGAGACGGGAAGCGACGTCACGCGGCAGAACGTCAAGGCCATGCGCGAGCTCGAGGAGGCCGCAATGGCCCGGCGCACCGGCGCCGACCGCGCGGCGGCCGCTATCGCGCGGTTTTGCGGCAGCATCACCTTCGTGTGGATCCACATCGCGGTATTCGCGAGCTGGATCGGCTACAACTCGTTGCCCTGGTTCAACGCCTTCGACCCCTACCCCTTCACCTTCCTCACGCTCGTCGTGTCGCTCGAGGCGATCTTCCTGTCCACCTTCATCCTGATCAGCCAGAACTACGACATGCGCGTGGCCGAGCGGCGCAACCAGCTGGACCTGCAGATCAACCTGCTGGCCGAACAGGAAAACACGAAGGCGCTGCAAATGCTGGAGCGCATTGCCAGGAAGGTGGGCGCGCATGTGGGTGACGATCCACAGGTGCGAGCGCTCGAGGAAGCGACCCGGCCCGACACGCTGGTCGAGCAGATCGAGGAGGCTTATCGCGAGGAGGCGGGCGAGCCGCCACCCCGCAGAGACCCGACCTAGACGAAGGGCGCGGCCAGCTTCTCGTTGGCAATCACGCGCTGGACCGCGGGGCGCGCGAGCATGCGTTGCAGGTAAGGGCCCAAGTGTTGCCGCTCGCGAGCTGGCGACGACTTGAAATAGCGCGTCCAGCGGCACAGCGTGAACACGTACGGATCGAGCGCCGAGAACACGGCGCCCGCGAACCAGGGGCCTGCGTGCCGTGCGAGCTCGGCGTCGAGCTGGTCGAGCAGGCCGCCGACCTTGCGCTCGGCGTGCGCCTTCAGTTGCGCGACGCCCTCCTCATTGCCCTCGTCCATCCAGCGCTCGGGGTAGAAGTAGACGATCAGGGTGGCCTGCAGGGTGTTGGTGCACCACACCAGCCATTTGTAGAAGTGCGCCCGTTCCACGCTGCCCACCGCCGGCGCCAGCTGTGCCTGGGGATGCGTGTCGCAAAGGTGCAGCGCGATCGCGGCGGTTTCGTAGAGCACGAGCTCGCCGTCGGTGAGCACCGGGATCAGGCCGTTGGGATTGAGCTTCAGGTAGGCCGGCGCCTTGTGCGCGCCGACGGCGCGGTCGACCAGCACGCGCTCGTAGGGCAAGCCGATCTCCTCGAGCAGGATGTGCGGCACCATGGACGCGGTGCTGGGGTAGTAATGCAGCTGGATCATGAGGGTCGAAGTGTCTTTTTATTTCAAGCCGAAGAGGGCGGCGCCATTTTCCCATCCGATCTGGCGCGCGGCGCCCGCCGGCAAATCGCCCAGCCACACGCGGTAGCCCTTCATCAGCTCCTCGTAGTACTGCCAGCGCTGGTTGACCCAGGTGTCGGAGCCGATCATGAAGCGCGTCGGGTATTTCAGCAGCAGGTCGCGCCATTCAGGGCAAAGACGTGCGCCCCCACGCTCCCGCACTTCGTTTGGCTCGCTGCCCCCCGAGGGGGCTCGCCCGGCTTGGGACGGCCCGGCGGCCGGCGGGCCGGCGTCGCAGGTGAGGCCGGGCCGGTACGACAGCTCGCCCATCAGCAGCGGGTACCTCGCGAACAGCTGGTCCACGCGCGCAGCGGACGAGCCGCCGATACCCGTGTGCGCCCAGATCAACCGCACCTTCCGGCCCTTGGACGGCGTGTTCGCCATCAGCAGGTCGATCGCCACGTCGTCCACGTGCGCCAGCACCGCGAGGTTCTTGTCCTCGGCCAGCGCCATGAGCTTCTTCGCGACGGGTCCGTTCGCGTTGCCGCTGTCATAGAGATGGAATTCGCCGATCCCGCGGAACGGGCCGGACGACGTGCCGCGCGCCAGCTCGGCCTGGACCATGTCGTAGATCGATTCGTCGCGAAACCAGTTGTCGTAGTCGGCGCGATTGCGGTAGAGCCGGACGAAGGGCACCACCGTCACGCCCGCTTGCCGCGTCAGCGGCGACGAGGCCAGCGCCTGGGTGCCGTCATTGGGCCGCGAATTGGCGACGATCGCCTTCACGCCGCTGCGCTGCATCCGCGCCAGCACATCGGGCAGCGGGTGCGGCAACTGCGCCTCGTCGTTGTAATGCAGGTGCGCGTCGAACAGCGGGCCTGTGTATTCCGCCGCCTGCGCAACGCCGAAAAGGGCGGTGCACGCCATGGCGGCCAGCAGCCGGCACGCGGCAAAGGCGTTTCGGGAGTGAGTTTCCACTTCAGCCCAGGTGCTTGCCGAAAAAAGCCAACGTGCGCTCCCGTGCCAGCGTGGCCGAGGCCTCGTCATAAGAGGCCCGCTGGTCGCAATTGAACCCGTGGTTGGCGTGATAGACGTGCACCTCGACCTCGGGGTGGGCCCGTTTGAACGCCTCGACGCTTTCCAGCGAGATCCAGCGGTCCTGGTCGCCGAAGTGCGCCGTGAGGGGCACCTTCGGCACGCGCCCGGCTTCGTCGGGCGTCGTCATGCCGCCGCCGTAATACGGCACGGCCGCACCCAGTCCCTCCAGCATGCACGCGGCGCGCCAGGTAAGCAGGCCGCCCCAGCAGTAGCCGACGATACCCACCTTGCCGGCTTGCGCGGCGTGTCGGATCGCCGCCTGGATGTCCTGCATCACACCGGGCGCCGGGAGCGCTTCCACGGCCGCCTTGAGCGCCATGCCCGCGGCCATGTCGTCGGCGCTGTAGCCGAGGTCCACGCCGGGCTTGACCCGATGGAACGTGGAAGGCGCCACCGCCAGGTAGCCCTGGGCGGCGTAGCCGTCCGCCACCGAGCGGATATGCGAATTCACGCCGAAGATCTCCTGCACCACTACGATTCCGCCCTTGGGCGCGTCGGCCGGCTGCGCCACATAGGCCGGGAACACGAAGCCGTCCGCGGCCTTCAGGTCGATGAAATTGCCCATGGGCATCTCCTTTTGCTGTAATGGGGGTCCGGCAAACGTGCAAGCTTACCGCCGGTTGGCGCCAAGGAGCGGGATTTGGAACAAGTGCTACTGGTTACCGGGGCAAGCCGCGGCATCGGCGCGGAAACGGCGCTGCTGGCAGCGGCCAGGGGCTATGCGGTCGCGGTCAATTACGCGGCGCAGGCGGCCGCCGCCGATGAAGTCGTGCGCCGGATACGTTCGGCAGGGGGCAAGGCGGTTGCCGTGCAAGCCGACGTGGCCGATGAAGGCCAGGTGCTCGCGATGTTCGAGGTCATCGACGCCCAGCTGGGCCGGCTGACGGCGCTCGTCAACAACGCGGGTGTCGTGGACGTCGCGGCACGGGTCGAGGAGATGAGTGTCGCGCGTCTGAAGCGCATGTTCGACATCAACGTTCTCGGCTCGTTCGTCTGCGCCCGCGAGGCGATCCACCGCATGAGCACACGCCACGGCGGCAGCGGCGGCGCCATCGTCAACGTGTCCAGCGCCGCGTCGCGCCTGGGCGCCCCCGGGCAGTACGTGGACTACGCCGCGGCCAAGGGCGCGATCGACGCATTCACGATCGGCCTGGCCAAGGAGGTGGCTGCGGAGGGCATCCGCGTCAACGCCGTCCGGCCCGGATTGATCGAAACGGAAATCCATGCCTCGGGCGGCATCCCCGATCGCGTGAAGCAGCTGGCCCACCAGGTCCCGATGCAGCGCGGCGGAACCGCGCTGGAAGTGGCGCAAGCCATCGTCTGGCTCCTGTCGGCCGAGGCCAGCTACACCACCATGTCATTGATCGAAGTTTCCGGAGGCCGCTGATGAGCCTTATCAAATGCTTCTGGGAAGACCTGGCGCCCGGCAGCGTCCGCGACCTGGGCTCGGTGACCGTGTCGGCCGAGGAGATCAAGGAATTCGCGGAGCAGTTCGATCCGCAGCCCTTCCACCTCGACGAGGCCGCGGGCCGGCGTTCGATTTTCGGCAACCTGTGCGCCAGCGGCTGGCATACCTGCTCGCTCGCCATGAAACTGACGGTGGAAAACCTCCTCACCGGGTCGTCCAGCATGGGCTCGCCGGGCGTGGAGAACCTGCGCTGGCTCAAGCCCGTGTACCCCGGCGACACCCTGCGCCTGCAGCACACGATCCTCGAATCCCGCCCGCTGCGCACGCGCACCGACACCGGCCTCGTGCGCTCCAGCTGGGAGATGTTCAACCAGAACGGCGAGAAGGTCCTGCAGATGGAGGGCTACGGCATGTTCGGGCGACGCCATCCGGCGACGCCTGACGAGATCGCGCAGCTCGAAGCAACGCTCGCCAAGGGATAGGATGGACTTCAAGCCCCTGGTGACCCTGCTGGCGGTGGTGAACCCGCTGGCCATCGTGCCCTTCTTCATTCATTACACGCAGGGGTTCACCCGGGCCCAGCGGCGCCGCACCGTCTACACGGCCGCCTTCAGCGCCTTCGTGGTGATCGCCAGCAGCGCCCTGCTGGGCCTGCAGATCCTTGAGTTCTTCGGCATTTCGCTGGCCAGCTTCCAGGTCGGCGGCGGCATGCTCCTTTTGATCAGCTCGATGAACATGCTGAATGCGCAGCCGGCAGAGGCCAAGGCGCACACCCACGAGTTCGAGGATGGCGCCGAGAAGGCCGCGATGGGCGCGAGCATCGCCGTCGTGCCGTTGACGATCCCGTTGCTCACAGGCCCGGCGACCATCTCCACGGTCGTCATCTACGCCGAGCGCGCGCAGAACTTCCTGCAGATGTCGGCGCTGATCGGCTACGGCGTGGTGATCGGGCTCGCCACGGCGCTGTGCTTCGCGTTGGCCGAGCCGATCGCCCGCTTTCTGGGCAAGACCGGGATCAACGTGATGACGCGGCTCATGGGGTTGATCCTCGCCGCCCTCGCGGTGGAGGTGATGGCCCTGGGCCTGCTCAAGCTGTTCCCGGGCCTGGGCCGCTAGGGTCCCGGGGCCGCTGCAGCCCGCTCCCGCTGGAGTGCCTTGACCAGCTGGCTGCTGGTGTTGCGCAGGCGTTGCGCCAGCAACTGGGTGAGCTTGACCAGCAGCTTCGCCCCGACGGCGGGATGGGCCTTGATCAGCCGGCCGACCGCCGGGCGGCTGAGTACCGCCGCTTCGATTTCGCTGAGCGCCCAGCAACTCGCGTAGCGCGGCTCGCCATCGAACATCGACATCTCGCCAATGGCCGCGCCTTCTCGCAGCACGGCAAGGCGCGTGGTATCGCCCGGCTCCTGCTCGTCGGAGCCGGCGCCGACCTTGCGCTTGCCCACATCCACCGTGCCGCGCAACAGCACCATCATCCAGTCGCTGGCCTCGTCTTCGGCGATCAGCAGTTGGCCGGGCTGCGCCCGCACGAGCAACATGCTCACACCGAGCAGGTCGGCTTCGGTCATCGTGAAGTCGCTCAGCAACGCACACTGCTTCAACAGGTCCGGCCGTTGCGACAGGCCCTCGCAGGCGCCCAGCAGCTCGAGGCCGCGGGCCTTGAGCTGCTCTTCCAGGGAGAGTGCTGCCATCGGTGTCTTCAGCGCAGGCCCTGCATCCACTGCGCGATTTCTTCGGCCACCGCATCGGTGGCTGCCGTGAGCGCCCGCACGCCCCCGGGGGCATCGGCGGTGGGCGCGGGCTTGCGCACGACGAAGGTACGCTGGGCCAGCAGCTGCTCGCCGGCGACGGTGTTGTCCATCAAGGTCACGCGCAGGCGCAACAAGCCCCAGCTCTGCGACTCGGACTCGAACAGGTGCGAGAACTCTTCCAGGCCCATGCGCAACACACGCGGCGCGTTGCCGCCGTTGCGCGCCAGTCCGGCGCTCTCCCCCAGGTCGAGCACGGCGCGCTCGCGGCCCAGCCGCTGGCGCAGGCGCTGGCGGATGAGTTGTGGCGGAGGCGCGCTCCACCGGGCCTGCGAATACGGCCGCAGCTGGTGATCGTCGGCGTAGCCCAGGCGATAAAGGACTGCGCTGCCATCCAGCGCACCGGTGGTTTCCACGTCGGCCAGCACCAGCGCGGGCAGCGAGGACGGCAGGTCGGCGCCGGGGTTGCCGCCCTGTGCCGGGCCGAAATCGTAGAGCGTCGCGCGCACCGGCTTGTCGGGGATGGCGGAGCAGCCGGCCAGCGTGGCGGCGAGCACGAACGCACCCCAGGCGAGGGCGCGGCGCATCATGGGCGGCCTCCGGGTGCCGTGAACCCCGGTTCACCCGGCCCGGGCACCACCGAGCCGGAGCCGAAGATCAGCGATTGCGGGTTGTCGTTGATGGTGTTGGCGGTGCGCCCCAGCTGCCGGACCGCGCGCGAGGTTTCCTCGGTGACACGATTGATGCGCGGCAAGGTCGCGGAGTTGAACGAGTCGGCGGCATGCGAGAGCGCCTCCGTGCCTTCTGCCAATCGATCCATGGGTCCGTCCTTCTGATTCAGGCGCTTGGCCGTCTGGCTGAAATCGGCCGCCGTCCGGCCCACCTGCTCAGCGCTCTTTTGCACTGAAGCGATCGCGGGGTCCACGCGGGTCGCGACCGTCGAATCGAGGCGCTTGGCGAGCTGGCCGGCATCGGCCGCCGCCGAGCCCAGATTGTCCAGCGCGTTCGAGAACCGCTTCTGGTTCTCGTCGCCCAGCAACTTGTTCATTCGGCCGGTGGCCTCTTCCACGCGGTCGAGGATGATCTCGCCCTTGTCCATCAGCTTGGACAACAGACCCGGCCGAAGCGGGATGCGCGGCGGGTGCCCGTCCTCGGGCTGCAGCCGGGGCGCGGGCTTGCCGGTGTCGTCCAATTGCACGAAGGCCAGCCCGGTGACACCCTGGAACCCCAGGGTGGCGAATGTGTCCTTCGTGACCGGCGCGTCACGGTCGATCTCGAGCCGCATCAGCACGTTGCCCTGCACCTTGGGATCGAAGCCGATCTGCGCAACCTTGCCGACCTCGACGCCGCGATAGCGCACCGCGGCCTGGGCCTGCAACCCGGTGATCGTCTCCCGGGTCGAAATTTCGTAGGGGTCGCGCTCGCCGGTGTCACGCGTGAGCCATGCCGCGAGCCCGACCAGCAGGATCGTGATCGCCACCACGAAGATGCCGGCTGCCATCGCATGGGCCTTGTTTTCCATAAGACTTCCTTTTTACACCGCAAACGGGTACTCGCGCAGCAGTTCCATCGCCCGCTGGCCCCGTTCGCCGAGGAAAAAATCGTGGATGAAGGGGTGCTGGAACGCGATCACGTCCTTGGGCGCGGCCGCGACGATGACGTGCCGGTCGGCCAGCACCGCGATGCGCGTGGACAGCTCGAACAGCGTGTCGAGGTCGTGGGTGACCATGATCACGGTGAGCTCGAGCTCCCGGTGCAGCGACCGCAGCAGCGTCACGAACCCGTCGGAGCTGTCCGGGTCGAGGCCGGCCGTGGGCTCGTCGAGCAGCAGCAGCGGCGGGTCCATGATCAGGGCCCGGGCCAGCGCCGCGCGTTTGATCATCCCGCCCGACAGGTCCGCGGGCATCTTGTCCGCGTCCTCGGGTTTCAGGCCCACCATCTGCAGCTTGACCATTGCGGCCTCCCGCACCAGCGCGGACGGCAAGGTCCTGAGCTCGCGCAACGGGAACGCGATGTTCTCCAGCACGCTGAACGCCGAGAACAGCGCGCCGTGCTGGAACAGCATGCCGATGCGGCTGGCAGCGCCCCTGCGTCCCAGCTGGCCCACCGGCTGGCCGAGCACGAAGATCTCGCCCTTGGTGGGCGTTTCCAGCCCGAGGATCTGGCGCAGCAAAACAGTCTTGCCGCTGCCCGAGCCGCCGACGATGGACAGCACTTCGCCGCGCTGCACCGTGAGGTCCAGGTCCTGGTGCACGACGAAGCGTTTCTCGGGCGTTTCGAATACCGACCACAGCTTGCGGATGTCCACCATGGGCGCGCCGCTGGCGGGAAGCACGGCTTCGGCGAGTTCTTCCGCCATCAGATCCCCACTTCCTTGAACAGCACGGCGAACAGCGCGTCCACCAGGATCACGACCGTGATCGAGCTGACCACCGAGGCCGTCGTGCCCTCGCCCAGGCTCTGGGTATTGGGCTGCACGCGCAGGCCGAAGTGGCAGCCGATCAGCGCGATCAGCACGCCGAACACCACAGACTTGCTGGTGGCCAGTCCCAGGTTGCCGATGCTCACCGCCTGAGGCAGCGCGTTGAGGAAGAAGGTCGGCGTGATGCCCAGCGAAACGTCCGCCGCCAGCATTCCGCCGGCGAGCGCGCACAGCGTCGTCCACACGCTGATCAGAGGCATCACGACCGCCAGGGCCATCGCTCGCGGCATGACCAGCCGGAAGCTGTGCGAGATGCCCATCACGCGCATCGCGTCGAGCTCGTCGGTGACGCGCATGACGCCGATCTGCGCCGTGATGGCCGAGCCCGAACGCCCGGCGATCAGGATGGCGGCCAGCATGGGGCCGAGCTCGCGGATCAGCGCGATGCCCAGGATGTTCACGATGTAAGCATCCGCGCCGAACTGGCGCAGCTGCTGCGACGTCAGGTACGCCAGCACCACCCCGATGAGGAAGCCGACGAGCGCCGTAATCGGCAGGGCGGTTGCGCCGATGCGGTAGATGTGGCCGGTGAGGTCGCGCCATGGGCCTTCGTGCGGAGCGCGCGCCAGCGTGCCCATGTTCAAGGCCAATTGGCCGACCAGCCGCACGAACGATTTGAGGTGGTCGCCCGCGTACAGGACCCATTCCCCCAGCGCCAGATAGCTGCCCATCCAGGTGGCCTTCTTTGGCTGCGGGGGTGCGACGGTGAATTGCGCGACGCGTTCCAGCACGGCCTTCTGCGCGGGCAGCAGTTCCAGGTTCGCGGGCCATTGCCGGCCCCACTGGTCCCACAGCATCTGCGCACCCACGTGGTCCAGCTGCTCGGCCTGGCTCAAGTCCCACGCCTGCCGGGCCGAAGACCCTGCCAGGGCGGCCCGCAGGCCTTTCAGCAGCCGCGGCTGCGCGAACTGCGCCGCCGTCCACTGGCCCAGCAAACGCAGGCGCACGCCTTCCGGCGCAGTCTGCTGCTCGATGCGAGGCGTGAAATCCGGCATGAAGGCGGGTGCATCCAGGGTTGAGCCACCATCCTAACTGCAGAGCCGCGCGCTGCCTGTAGGAAACGGCCGGGCTTCGATCGCCCTCCTGGCGCCGCAGCGACTGGCCAGAAAGCGTGTGGCGGGTATAAAGCACCAACGTCAAGGAAATCCGGATGAGCGAGAACCCCGCTGCCACCCCCGAACTGCTGGTCGAACGCCGCGGGCCGGCGCTGTGGCTGACCATCCAGCGCGAGCAGCGCCGCAACGCCATGAGCCACGCCGTGCTGGCCGGCATGGGCCAGGCGTTGAACGAGGCGCAGTCCGATCGTTCGCTGCGGGCGGTGGTCGTCACCGGCGCCGGCACCAAGGCGTTCTGCGCCGGCGCCGACCTGCAGTCGGCCAAGGCCTTCACCACGGACTATTCCGAGCCCTATGCGCACCTGGCCCAGCTGCTGCGGCGCGCCAAGGCCAGCACGGTGCCGCTCATCGCCCGCGTCAACGGCGCCTGCATGGCGGGCGGGATGGGCCTGCTGTCGATGTGCGACATGGCGGTGGCGTCCAGCCACGCGGTGTTCGGCCTGCCCGAGGTCAAGGTCGGCGTGTTCCCGGCCCAGGTGCTGTCGGTCTTGCAGCACCTGGTGCCCCGGCGCAAGCTGGCCGAGATGTGCATCACCGGCGAGCCGCTGACGGCCGCGCAGGCGCTCGAATATGGGTTGGTGAACTACGTCGATGACGACCTGGACGGCCGGCTCGACTGGCTGCTGAAGCGCCTGCTGGACAAGTCGCCCGCCGCCATCCGGCGCGGGCTCTACACCATGAAGAAGATCGAAACCATGGCCTTCGAGGAGTCGGTCTCTTTCACCGAAAGCCAGATCGCGTTGTTCACACTCACCGAGGACGCGAAGGAAGGCCAGCAGGCCTTCCAGCAAAAGCGCCCCCCCGAATGGAAGGGCAAGTGATGCGGGAGCACGCCACGTGAGCAAGGTCGTTCGCATCGGCGGCGCATCGGGCTTCTGGGGCGACAGCAGCGTCGGCGCGCCGCAGCTGGTGAAACTGGGACAGGTCGATTACCTGGTCTTCGATTACCTGGCCGAGCTGACCATGTCGATCCTCGCGGCGGCGCGCGCCAAAGACCCGGCCCTCGGCTACGCGACGGATTTCGTGACCGTGACGATGAAGGCCATCCTCAAGGACGTGGCGGCTCAGGGCATCAAGGTGATCAGCAACGCCGGCGGGGTGAATCCGCAGGCCTGCGCCCAGGCGATCTCCGCGCTGGCGGCCGAACAGGGGCTCAACCTACGGATCGCCGTGGTCCAGGGCGACGACGTCATGCCGCTGGTGCCGCAGTTGCGGCAAGAGGCGGTGACCGAGCTGCAAAGCGGCGCTGGACTGCCCGCCCGGCTCCTCACCGCCAACGCCTACCTGGGTGCGCTGCCGGTGCGGCAGGCGCTGGCGGACGGCGCCCAGGTGGTGATCACCGGCCGCTGCGTGGACAGCGCGGTGACGCTGGGCGCCCTGATGCATGAATTCGAGTGGGATGCTGCCGATTACGACCGGCTGGCCCAGGGCAGCCTGGCCGGGCACATCATCGAGTGCGGCTGCCAGGCCACGGGCGGCCTGCACACCGACTGGGAGAGCGTGCCGGACTGGGCGCACATCGGCTACCCGGTCGTCGAATGCCATCCCGACGGCAGCTTCATCGCCACCAAGCCCCCGGGCACGGGAGGCTTGGTCAACCCCGCCGTGATCGCCGAGCAGATGCTCTACGAAATCGGGGACCCCCGGCGCTACCTGCTTCCGGACGTCACCTGCGACTTCAGCCAGGTCACGCTGGAGGCGGCGGGCGAGCATCGCGTGCGCGTCCAGGGCGCGCGCGGCATTGCGCCCGGCCCGGCATACAAGGTGTCAGTCACCTACATGGACGGCTTTCGTTGCAGCGCGCAACTGACCATCGTGGGGCTCGAAGCGGCCCGCAAGGCCCGCCGCACCGGCGAGGCGATCCTCGAGCGGACCCGCGAGCTCTTCGCCCAGCAAGGGCTTGCGGACTTCACGCGCACGCTCATCGAAGTCCTCGGATCGGAAGAGGCCAATTTCGGCCCGGGTGCGCGCACCTCCGACGTGCGGGAGGCGGTGTTGCGCGTGGCGGTGATGCACCCGCAGAAAGCGGCGCTGGAGCTGTTTGCGCGCGAGATCGCGCCGGCCGGCACGTCCTGGTCGCCCGGCACCACCGGAGCGGACGGCCGGCCCAAGCCCTCGCCCGCGATCAAGCAGTTCGCGTTCCTGCTGGACAAGCGCCGGGCCGCGCCGGCAGTGGCATTGGGCGATCAGGTCACGCCCGTGACGGTGCCTACGGGCCAGGCCGCGGTGCCGGCATCTCTGGGGCCCTTTTCCATTCGGGCTGAGCCGGTTGGCGGCCCGATGGTCGAGGTGCCCCTGATCCGCGCGGCATGGGCCCGCAGCGGCGACAAGGGCGACACCTCCAACATCGGGATCATCGCGCGCCAGCCGGAGTGGCTGCCGCTGCTGCGCGAACAGCTCACCGAAGCAAGGGTGGCGCAGTGGCTGGCGCATAGGGTCCAGGGAACCGTGACGCGCTTCGATGTGCCCGGCATTCATGCCCTGAACTTCGTGTGCACGCGGGCGCTCGATGGCGGCGGCATGGCGTCGCTGCGCAATGACCCGCTGGGCAAGGGGATGGCGCAGATCCTTTTGTCCATGCCGGTCAAGGTACCGGCGGACTGGCAGGTCTAAGCCGGCAGGAAGCCTCGCGCCAGCGACTGGCGCAGGTGGTCCACGAAGCATTGCACCGCGCGCGGTACCTGGGGCGCCCAGGGCCGGATGGCGTACAGCCGCTCACCGAAAAACCCGCGCGGCTGCCATTGGGGTAGCACACGCACCAGCTGATGCGGGCCCAGGTGCTGCGCGGCGGTGAAATCCGGCAGCAGGCCGATGCCGAGCCCGCCCAGCACGCCCTCACGCAGTACTTCGCTGTTGTTGGCGCGCAGGGGCCCGGTCACCGGCACGCTCACCCGTTCGGCGCCTTTGCGGCCGGTCTCGCGCTCGAACGACCAGCTCTGCCCCGCCGCATCGCGCAGATACAACAGGCACTGGTGCGCCGCGAGATCATTGGGATGCGCCGGAGTGCCGCGGCGGCGCAAGTACTCGCTGCTGGCGACCAGCAGCGACCGCGTTTCGCACAGAACCCAGGCCACGTGCGTGTCTGGCGGCGCTTGCGTGTGGCGGATCGCCAGGTCGAAGCCCTCTTGCGCCAGGTTGACGAATCGGTCCGTGAGGTCGAGCTCGAGCCGGATGTCGGGGAAGGACGTTAGGAACCCTGCCAGCGCCGGCGCGATGTGCTGCCGTCCCAGCGCGACCGGCGCTGTGACGCGAACGAGGCCGCGCGGCGTGCCGGCCAGGTCCTTGATCCCGGAAAAGCTCTGCTCGATGCGGGTGAACGCCCCCTGCGTTTCATCCACCAGCTGCTGGCCCGCCTCGGTCAGACCGACCGAGCGTGTGGTGCGCCGCACCAGTGGCACGCCCGCCGCCCGCTCGAGCTCGGCAATGCGCATGCTCACCGACGCCTTCGAGACGCCCAGGCGGCGCGCGGCTTGGGTGTAGCTGCGAGTCTGGGCCAGCACCGTGAGCAGGTGCAGGTCTGAAAACACGGGGGTGGCGAGGGTGGCCATGGCATCCAACTGTTCAATTGAATGAACAATGTAATCACGTTCCGGCTATTTGCAAAGGACCGGCGCAGGCATAGACTGGAATGCTTCCCCGTCCCCTTCTTCGAGAAAGCCACCCGCATGAACGCCCCCGACAAGTCCCTGGCCCAGGCCGCCACCGCATCGATCGAACACTGGATTGCCGGCCGGGCCGTGCCGGGCCAGAGCGGCCGCCGCGCCGACGTCTTCAACCCCGCCACGGGCGCCGTCACGGGCAAGGTCGCCTTGGCCAACACTGCCGAAGTCGGCGCCGCCGTCGCGGCCGCCGAGGCGGCCTTCCCCGCCTGGGCGGACACGCCGCCGATCCGCCGCGCGCGGGTGATGTTCAAGTTCCTGGAGCTGGTGAACCGGGATCGCGACGCGTTGGCCCATGCAATCACCGCCGAGCATGGCAAGGTGTTCACGGATGCGCAGGGCGAAGTGTCCCGCGGCATCGACATCATCGAGTTCGCCTGCGGCATCCCGCAGCTGCTCAAGGGCGACTACACCGACCAGGTGTCCACCGGCATGGACAACTGGACGATGCGCCAGCCCCTGGGCGTGGTGGCCGGCATCACGCCGTTCAACTTCCCGGTGATGGTGCCCATGTGGATGTACCCGGTGGCGATCGCCGCGGGCAACTGCTTCATCCTCAAGCCCAGCCCGCTCGACCCGTCCGCCTCGCTGATGATGGCGCGCCTGCTGAAGGAAGCGGGGCTGCCCGACGGCGTGTTCAACGTCGTTCAGGGCGACAAGGACGCGGTCGATGCGCTGCTCGAACACCCCGGCGTGAAGGCGATCTCCTTCGTCGGCTCCACGGCCATCGCGCAGAAGATCTACGAAACCGGCGCCCGCCACGGCAAGCGGGTGCAGGCGCTGGGCGGCGCCAAGAACCACATGGTGGTGATGCCCGATGCCGATATGAACCAGGTCGTCGACGCGCTGATCGGCTCGGCCTTCGGCTCCGCCGGCGAGCGCTGCATGGCGATTTCGCTCGGCGTGCTGGTGGGCGACGCGGCCGACCGCATCATGCCGCTGCTGGCCGAGCGCACCCAGCAGCTGAAGATCAAGAACGGCACCGAGCTCGATGCCGAGATGGGCCCCATCGTCAGCGCCGCCGCGGCGAGCCGCATCACCGGCTACATCGGCCAGGGCGAGAGCGAAGGCGCCAAGCTGGTGGTCGACGGCCGCAAGTTCCAGGCCGCGAAAGCCGGCGCGGGCTGCGACAACGGCTTCTGGATCGGCGGCACACTGTTCGACAACGTGACGCCCGACATGAAGATCTACAAGGAAGAAATCTTCGGCCCGGTGTTGGGCTGCGTGCGCGTGAAGGATCTCGCAGCGGCGGTGGACCTGGTCAACTCGCACGAGTACGGCAACGGCGTTTCCTGCTTCACGAGCGACGGCAACGTGGCGCGCGAGTTCAGCCGCCGGGTGCAGGTGGGCATGGTGGGCATCAACGTGCCGATCCCCGTGCCGATGGCGTGGCATGGTTTCGGCGGCTGGAAGAAGAGCCTGTTCGGCGACATGCATGCCTACGGCGAGGAAGGCGTGCGCTTCTACACCAAGCAAAAGTCCATCATGCAGCGCTGGCCGGAGAGCATCGGCAAGGGCGCCGAGTTCGTGATGCCAACGGCCAAGTAAGCGCGGCGCAGTAAGCTCAACGGATGAGCGACACCTACTTCGACTACGTGATCATCGGGGCCGGCACCGCCGGCTGCCTGCTGGCCAACCGGCTCTCCGCCGATCCCTCGAAGCGCGTCCTGCTGCTCGAAGCGGGGCGCAAGGACGACTACCACTGGATCCACATCCCGGTCGGCTACCTCTATTGCATCGGCAATGCGCGCACCGACTGGCTGTACAAGACCGAGCCCGACGCGGGCCTGAACGGGCGGCAACTGCGCTACCCGCGCGGCAAGACGCTGGGGGGCTGCTCCAGCATCAACGGCATGATCTACATGCGTGGCCAGGCCCGCGATTACGACAGCTGGGCCCAGGCCACCGGCGACGCCGGCTGGAGCTGGCAGGATTGCCTGCCTGACTTCAAAAAGCATGAAGACTATTACAAGGGCGCGGATGCGGCGCACGGAGCCGGCGGTGAATGGCGCGTGGAGCGCCAGCGTCTGCGCTGGGACATCCTGGACGCGTTCGCGCAGGCGGCGCAGGAGTCCGGCATTCCGCACACCGAGGACTTCAACCGCGGCGACAACGAGGGCGTGGGCTACTTCCAGGTGAACCAGAAGAAC
Source organism: Ramlibacter sp. (assembly GCA_030695945.1). Lineage (GTDB taxonomy): Bacteria > Pseudomonadota > Gammaproteobacteria > Burkholderiales > Burkholderiaceae_C > Ramlibacter. The sequence continues at coordinate 278,501 of JAUYOG010000049.1, read as the reverse complement.
GGCTGGCGCTGGAACACGGCCAAGGCTTTCCTGCGGCCGATCTGCTACGGGCGGCCCAATTTCGAGATGTGGACTTCGGCCCAGGTGGTGCGCCTGGTCATCGAGCATCAGCCGGACGGCAGCAAGCGCTGCACCGGCGCGCACGTGTGGACCGGCAACGAAATGGTCACCGTCACTGCCGCGCGGGAGGTGATCCTCAGCGCCGGGAGCATCGGCTCGCCGCAGATCCTGCAACTCTCCGGCATCGGGCCGGCGGGCTTGCTCACGCAACTTGGCATCCCGGTGCTGCACGAGTTGCCCGGCGTCGGCGAGAACCTGCAGGACCACCTGCAGATTCGCGCGGTGTTCAAGGTCGACGGGGTGACGACGCTGAACACGCTGGCCAACAGCTGGTGGGGCAAGCTGAAGATCGGGCTGGAGTACGGCCTCAAGCGCAGCGGCCCGATGAGCATGGCGCCTTCGCAGCTCGGCGCCTTCACGCGCAGCTCGCCCGACTTCCCTTATCCCAATATCGAGTATCACGTCCAGCCGCTCAGCCTGGATGCCTTCGGTGAGCCGCTGCACGCCTTCAACGCCTTCACGGCAAGCGTCTGCAACCTCAACCCCACCAGCCGCGGGAGCGTTCGAATCCGCAGCAACAAGTTCGAGGACGCGCCCGCGATCGCGCCCAATTACCTGAGCACGCCCGAAGACCGCAAGGTCGCCGCCGACTCGCTGCGCATCACGCGCCGCATCGTCGCGCAGCCCGCGCTGGCAAAGTACCAGCCGCAGGAGTGGAAACCGGGCGTTCAGTACCAGAGCGACGAGGAACTGGCGCGGCTGGCCGGCGACATCGCGACCACCATCTTCCATCCGGTGGGCACCACGAAGATGGGACGCGCCGACGACCCCATGGCCGTGCTCGACTCGCGCCTGCGAGTGTGGGGAATCGGCGGCCTGCGCGTGGTGGACGCGGGCGTCATGCCGACCATCACCAGCGGCAATACCAACTCGCCTGCGCTGATGATCGCCGAGAAGGCCGCGGGGTGGATCCTCAGCGAAGCCACACCCGAGCGCGTGTCCTAGCATGATCCCGCGCGGGGGGACGTCACCGGGGCGGGAAAGTCCCGATGCACCGGGGCGGTGCGGGGACTAGAGTGCGACCACTCGCATGCGGGCGTGAAGGGCCCGCGAGGGCGAGGGACCGAGGAGACAACCCCAGAATACCGAATAGATTCCGTTTCAGGCGTCCCGCGAGATGCCGTTCACAAGGCGCCGCCGACCGCGGCGCCTTTTTATTTGTGCGGCGTACCGCTGAGCTTGCCCGCTGCCTGCCTGGCAGTCTCCCCCGTCCCGAGCCTGGGCGGCCGATAATGGATTCCATCATGGATGACATCGTCCGCCAGGCCATCGCCAAGTGGCCCAATGTGCCGCATTGCTATGGATGGCTGGGCCTGGACGCGCGTGGCAACTGGTACATGCGCGATGATCGCGCCCAGGCCGCCGGGCCGTTCCCGCAGAGCAAGGGCTCGCTGCTGCGGCACGAGAAGCTGGTGGACTTCATCCACCGCAACTACGACCGCGATGCCCACGGGCAGTGGTATTTCCAGAACGGCCCCCAACGCGTGTATGTGGAACTCGAAGTGGCGCCGTTGGTGTGGCGGCTGGGGCCGGACCATAGCGTGGCAGCGCACACGGGCCGGGTCGCCGTACCTCGACGCTGCATCATGGACGAAAGCGGGCGCCTCTACCTGGATTGCGATCTGGGCTTCGGGCTCGTGCACACGCTCGATGTCGGTCAGGCTGCCGAGGCGATCGAACAGGGCTTGTGGACGCCCGAGGAAATGCTTGCCGCCGAATTGCCGGTGAGCTTCGGGTATGTGTGCAGTCCGGCTGCTGTACGGCAGTCTGCCGCGGTCTCCTGAAATACAAAGAAAAGGCCGGTCAGCGACCGGCCTTCTGGATGCACGCGCGCATTACTTCGACGCGTTCACCATGTACTCCACGGCTGCCTGCACTTGGTCATCCGGCGCCGTGGACCCACCCTTCGGCGGCATGGCACCCTTGCCCTTGAGGGCCGACTGCATCATCGTCGGCATGCCCTGCTTGATGCGCGGCGCCCACGCTGCCTTGTCGCCGAGCTTGGGCGCATTCGCGGCCCCGGTGGCGTGGCAGGCAAAGCAAGCCTGCTTGTACAGGGCCTCGCCGCCGGCTCCTGCGGCCGCGGTTTGCGGTGCAGCCGCAGGCGCGGCAACCGCGACCGGTGCCGCAGCTGCGGCGGATGCAGGGAATGCGGCGGCGGGAGCCGCCGTCTGGACGGTCGCCGCGGCCGACGCAGCAGCTGTCGGCGCCGCAGCCGCCGGCGCGCTCGGCTCCGCGAATTTTGCTCCGCTGGTGTTGGCCATGTAGGCAACGGCCCGTGCGATCTCCGTGTCGTTGAAGTCGCCGCCGCCTTGAGCCGGCATGGCGCCCTTGCCCTTGAGCGCCGATTGCACCAGCGCATCGAAGCCGGTACGGATGCGCGCGGCCCAGGCCGGCGCATCGCCCACCTTCGGGGCACCCGCCGCACCGGGCGTGTGGCAGGCGGTGCACTGCGCCTTGAAGACTTCCTCGCCGCCCTTGAGCGGACGGTTGGCATCGCGGATTTCGACGAGGCCGACCTTGCGGATGCGCTCGGCCACACCCTTCTCCATGTCCTGCGCCGTCACTCCGCCCAGCGCTTGGCTTTCCGCCTGGGTGCTGCCGGCCGGCTTGTTCTCGGCAACCACATAGGCCACGAGCCCGATGATGATGATCACGGGAACGACGAATGCAAACAGGACAGCAAGAAGCAGCTGTTTCGGGGTCTTGATCGGGCCGGTGTGGGCTTCTTCCTGCGTGCTGTCGCTCATGGCGTCCTCAAATTGTTCGGGGCGTGAAAATCAACCTTTGATTATAGCCAGCGGGTCGTGTCCGAACCCCAGCCCGGCCGGCGCGCGACGGGGACTTGCCGCTTCAGGGATAATGCACGCTCGCGTCAACCATCGATGCGGCTGTAGCTCAGTGGATAGAGTATTGGCCTCCGAAGCCAAGGGTCGTGGGTTCGATCCCCGCCAGCCGCACCAGATTTTCATTTTTGCCCAGTGCCCGCAGCGGTAACCCCGCGCGAGCCGCCACGCCCTCCTGCTTCAGACCTCCCACCCTGGCCTGTTCCAGCCGCGCTCCAGCGCGTAGTTCACGGTGGCTCGCGCCAGCTCCAGCGAACTGTCCACAAGGCGCAGGCCGTGGGAGGTCGCATGGCGGGCGGCGATCGGGAGTTCCGTGCATCCCATGATCACCGCGGTCGCGCCGTGCTCCCGCGCGCGACGGAGCGCCCTGTCCAGGCTGGCCCCACCGGCGCTGGCTTTCCCGGCCTTCACTTCGCGAATGCAGTCGTCCACCGAAGCCTGCAGGGCTTGCACATCGTGCGCGAGGAAATCGATTCCCCGCGCCCTTAATTCGCGCTGGTAGAAGCCGGAGACAAGCGTTCCGCGCGTCGCGAAGATGGCTACCCGTTCCGACCCCTCCTGGAGGGCAGCAACGCAACTGCGTGCGATGTGCAGCACGTGCGCTGCGCTGGCACGGCTCATCTGCTCGTACCAGTGGTGCGAAGAGTTGCACGGAATGGCAATGACGCCCACGCCGGCTTCGTTGAGGAAAGTGATCCCCTTGAGCAGTTGCGGGAGAGGATCAGAACCTTGCCCGAGGATGGCGCGCGAACGATCGGGGATGTGGGGAAAGTTTGCCACCACGACGGGCAGGTGCTCCTGGTCGCGGCTGGCCGGGGTCAGCTGGACCAGCTTGTCCATGAAGTCCACTGTCGCCGAAGGGCCCATGCCGCCGAAGACACCGATGAGTGACATGTCGTTGCCTCCTTCAGATGATCGCAGGCCGTGCGTTTCGTGAATCACTCATTGCACCGCTTTTCGCCGGCGGCTGCAACGAGCCGACGAAAAAAAACGCCCACCGGGAAGTGGGCGTTGTCGTGAGCGGAAACCGCTATCGTGTTGGTTGCGCGGGCAAGATTTGAACTTGCGACCTTTGGGTTATGAGCCCAACGAGCTACCAGGCTGCTCCACCGCGCGTCAAGAGAGAAATTATATCCGAACGCTGCGCTTATTCCGCTGCAGGGGCTTCGGTTTCCGCTGCCGGCTCGGGCCGGTCGACCAGTTCGACGAGCGCCATCGGCGCATTGTCTCCGACACGGAAGCCCATCTTCAGGATGCGGGTGTAGCCGCCCGGGCGCGCCTGGTAGCGCGGGCCGAGTTCGCCGAAGAGCTTGGTCACGATGTCGCGGTCGCGCAGGCGGTCGAAGGCGAGCCGCTTGTTGGCGACAGTCGGCTCCTTGGCGAGCGTGATCATGGGTTCGACGACGCGGCGCAGTTCCTTGGCCTTGGGGACCGTGGTCTTGATGACTTCGTGTTCCAGAAGCGAATTCATCATGTTGCGCAGCATGGCGAGGCGGTGCTCGCTCGTGCGGTTGAGTTTACGAAGGCCGTGGCCGTGACGCATGGTGTGTTCCTTTCCTTATTAATCCCTCAGCCGTATCAGGTACTGAAGGTGCTTCGCGAAGGAGATAACAAGGCAACCGCACGCGGCAGCCTTGTCCTTCAGCCTTTACCTCTTGTCCAGGCCGGCGGGGGGCCAGCTTTCCAGTTTCATGCCCAAGGTCAGGCCGCGCGAGGCGAGCACTTCCTTGATTTCGTTCAGCGACTTGCGGCCCAGGTTGGGAGTCTTGAGCAGCTCATTCTCGGTGCGCTGGATCAGGTCACCGATGTAATAGATGTTCTCGGCCTTCAGGCAGTTGGCCGAACGCACGGTGAGCTCGAGCTCGTCGACAGGACGCAGCAGGATCGGGTCGAACTGCTGTGAGCTGCGCTGGACCGGCTGGTCGAAGGCGGCCAGTTCGCTGCCCTCGAGCTGCGCGAACACAGCCAGTTGTTCCACCAGGATCTTGGCCGAGGCGCGCACGGCGTCTTCGGCAGTGATCGCGCCGTTGGTCTCGATCTCGACGACCAGTTTGTCCAGGTCGGTGCGCTGCTCGACGCGGGCGCTTTCGACGGTGTAGCTCACGCGCTTGACGGGCGAGAACGAGGCGTCCAGCACGATCCGGCCGATCGACTTGGTCGGCTCGTCGGCGTAGCGGCGCATCGTGCCCGGCACATAGCCGCGGCCCTTTTCAACCTTGATCTGCATGTCGATCTTGCCGCCTTGCGACAGGTGGGCGATCACATGGTCGGGGTTGATGATTTCGACGTCATGCGGCGTCTGGATGTCCGCGGCCGTGACGACGCCTTCGCCGTCCTTGCGCAGCGAGAGGGTCACCTCGTCGCGGTTGTGCAGCTTGAAGACCACGCCCTTCAGGTTCAGCAGGATGCTGACCACGTCTTCCTGGACGCCGTCGATCGACGAGTACTCGTGCAGGACACCGGCGATGGTGACTTCGGTTGCCGCATAACCCACCATCGACGACAGGAGCACGCGGCGAAGCGCGTTGCCCAGGGTATGGCCGTAGCCGCGCTCGAACGGCTCCAGCGTCACCTTGGCACGGTTGGTGCCAAGCTGTTCCACGTTGATGGCTTTGGGTTTCAGCAGGTTGGTTTGCATGCAGGACTTCCTCTCAATACCCCCGGCTCGTTACACCGGTAAGGCTGGTGAAGTGCCCTGCGCGCGGTGCCCCACGCGCAGGGAACAAAAAAACACAAGGACGAGGCTGCGCTAAGCCTCGTAGCTCCCTGTTTACCTCGAGTACAGCTCGACGATCAGCGATTCGTTGATGTCGGCGGCGAATTCGTCACGGTCCGGAACCTTCTTGAAGGTGCCCTCGGCCTTGTCGGCGTTCACTTCTACCCAGGCCGGAATCCCGACTTGATGCGCCAGCTGCAGCGCTTCGACGATGCGGTTCTGCTTCTTGGACTTGTCACGCACGGCGATGACGTCGCCGGTCTTGACCAGGTACGAAGGAATGTTGACCGGATTGCCATTCACCGTGATGGCCTTGTGGCTCACCAGCTGGCGCGCCTCGGCGCGGGTGGAGCCGAAGCCCATGCGGTACACCACGTTGTCCAGGCGGGACTCGAGGATGAACAGCAGGTTGGCGCCGGTGTTGCCCTTGCGGCGATCGGCTTCTTCGAAGTAACGGCGGAACTGGCGCTCCAGGATGCCGTACATGCGCTTGACCTTCTGCTTCTCGCGCAGTTGCAGGCCGAAATCGGACGTGCGCTGGCCGGAAGTGCGGCCGTGCTGGCCGGGCTTGGAGTCGAACTTGGCCTTGTCCGCCAGCGAGCGGCGGGCGCTCTTGAGGAACAGGTCCGTGCCTTCACGGCGTGAGAGTTTGGCCTTGGGGCCGAGGTAACGTGCCACTTTGCTTCCTTTGTCTACATCTGCCGCGGGCTATTCCCGCGGGAGCCGGTAGCGCGTGCGCCGCCGGCGGTGGGCTTTGAAAAAAAACAGAAGTTCACGGCGTCCCGGAGGGATGCCGTGTTCTCTCCTTAAATCCTGCGGCGCTTCTGCGGGCGGCAGCCGTTGTGGGGAACCGGGGTCACGTCGGCGATCGACGTGATGCGGATGCCCAGCGCGGCCAGCGCTCGCACCGACGACTCGCGACCCGGGCCGGGGCCCTTGATCTCGACGTCGAGGTTCTTGATGCCTTGCTCGATCGCGGCGCGGCCGGCAACTTCGGAGGCCACCTGGGCCGCGAAAGGCGTCGACTTGCGCGAGCCCTTGAAGCCCTGGCCGCCCGAGGACGCCCACGACAGGGCGTTGCCCTGGCGGTCGGTGATCGTGATGATCGTGTTGTTGAAGGACGCGTGCACGTGGCAGACGCCGTCGGACACGTTCTTGCGGACCTTCTTGCGCACGCGCTGGGCGGCGTTACTGGCGGGAGCTTTTGCCATGACTTATCTCTTTCCCGATTATTTCTTGAGGGCCTGAGCGGCCTTGCGCGGACCCTTGCGGGTGCGGGCGTTGGTACGCGTGCGTTGGCCGCGCATCGGCAGGCCGCGGCGGTGGCGAAAGCCCCGGTAGCAACCGATGTCCATCAAACGCTTGATGTTCATGGTCGTTTCGCGGCGCAGGTCGCCTTCGATGGTGAACTGGCCGATCTGGTCGCGGATCTTTTCCAGATCGCTGTCGGTCAAGTCTTTCACCTTCTTCGAATACGGAATGCCGGTGGCTTCGCAGATCTTGCGAGCGCGGGTGCGGCCAATGCCGAAAATCGCCGTCAGGCCGATTTCGGCGTGCTGATGCGGCGGAATGTTGATGCCAGCGATACGTGCCATGTGCGTCTTTCCTATAACTCTCTAATCAGCCCTGGCGCTGCTTGTGGCGCGGATCCGTGCAGATCACGCGAACAATGCCCTTGCGGCGGATGATCTTGCAGTTGCGGCAAATTTTCTTGACCGAAGCCGAAACTCTCATGTCGTTCTCCTAAAACTTTCTGCCAGTTCTTACTTGGCGCGAAACACAATCCGTGCCCGCGACAAGTCGTAGGGCGTCAATTCCACAGTGACCTTGTCACCAGGGAGGATGCGGATGTAGTGCATCCGCATCTTTCCCGAAATATGCCCGAGCACCACGTGCCCGTTTTCCAGCTTCACGCGAAACGTCGCGTTCGGCAGGTTCTCCACAACCTCACCCTGCATCTGGATGACATCGTCTTTTGCCATGTCGTTCGTCAGCCGCCGAGCGAGGTCTTGAAATTAGCTTTCTTCAGCAGCGATTCATATTGCTGCGACATCAAATAGTTCTGTACCTGAGCCATGAAGTCCATCGTCACGACCACGATGATCAACAGGGAGGTGCCGCCGAAATAGAACGGCACGTTGTACTTGAGGATCAGGAATTCCGGCAGCAGGCACACGAAGGTGATGTACACCGCGCCGGCCAGCGTCAACCGGACCAGGATCTTGTCGATATAGCGCGCCGTCTGCTCGCCCGGTCGGATGCCGGGGATGAACGCGCCGCTCTTCTTCAGGTTGTCGGCGGTCTCGCGGCTGTTGAAGACCAGCGCCGTATAGAAGAAGCAGAAAAAGATAATCGCGCTGGCATACAGCATCACGTAGATCGGCTGGCCGGGCGACAGCGTGCCGGCGATGTCCTTCAGCCAGCGCATGGAATCGCCGGTCGAGAACCAGCTCACCACCGTGGCGGGAAGCAGGATGATCGACGACGCGAAGATCGGCGGGATCACCCCAGCCATGTTCAGCTTGAGCGGCAGGTGCGACGACTGGCCGCCGTACACCTTGTTGCCGACCTGCCGGCGCGCGTAGTTCACCAGGATCTTGCGTTGGCCGCGCTCGACGAACACGACGAAGTACGTCACGAGGGCGACGAGCGCCACGATGAACACGGCCACCAGGATGCTCATGGCGCCGGTGCGGACAAGCTCCAGCAAACCGCCGATCGCGCTGGGCAGGCCCGCCGCGATGCCGGCGAAGATCAGGATCGAAATACCGTTGCCGAGGCCGCGCTCGGTGATCTGCTCGCCCAGCCACATCAGGAACATCGTGCCTGCCGTGAGGCTGATGACGGCCGTCATGCGGAAGCCGAAACCCGGGTTCATCACCAGGCCAGCGGAGCCTTCCAGCGCCATGGCGATGCCCAGCGACTGGAACAGCGCCAGCCCCAGCGTGCCGTAGCGGGTGTACTGCGTGATCTTGCGGCGTCCGGCTTCGCCCTCTTTCTTCAGCTGCTCGAACGTCGGCACGACGTAGGTGAGCAGCTGCATGATGATCGAGGCCGAGATGTACGGCATGATGCCCAGCGCGAACACGGTGAAGCGCGACAGCGCGCCGCCCGAGAACATGTTGAACAGGCTCAGGATGCCGCCCTGCTGGCCCTTGAACAGCTGCGCGAGCTGGTCCGGGTTGATGCCGGGCACGGGAATGTGCGCGCCGATGCGGTACACCACAAGCGCGAGCAGCAGGAAGACGAGCCGGCGACGCAGGTCGCCGTACTTGCCGGTCTTCGCAATTTGTGCAGCGCTAGTTGCCACTATGACAGTCCTTCGGTTCTTTCAATTCAGGCCACGCTGCCGCCGGCCGCCTCGATGGCAGCCTTGGCGCCGGCGGTGGCGCCGATGCCCGTCAGCTTGACGGCCTTCTTCAGCTCGCCTGACTTGATGACCTTGACGACCTTGATCAGCTCGCCGACCAGGCCGGCTTGCTTGAGCGAAAGCAGGTCCACCTCCGCAGCGCCCAGGCGCTCAAGCGCGGCCAGGGTCACTTCGGCGTTGTACTTGCTGGTGCGCGACTTGAAGCCGCGCTTGGGCAGGCGCCGTTGCAGCGGCATCTGGCCGCCCTCGAAGCCGACCTTGTGATAGCCGCCCGCGCGGGACTTCTGGCCCTTGTGGCCGCGGCCCGCAGTCTTGCCCAGGCCCGAGCCGATGCCGCGACCGACGCGGCGCTTCGCGTGTTTTGCGCCCGCTGCGGGCTTGATGCCGTTGAGTTCCATATCGTTCTTTCAGCCGGTCAGACGATCTTGACCAGGTAATCGATCTTGTTGATCATGCCGCGGACCGCGGGGGTGTCCTGCAGTTCGCTCACGCTGTTCAGCTTGCGCAGGCCCAGGCCACGCACCGTGTCGCGGTGCGATTGCTTCGTGCCGATCGGGCTGCGGACCAGCTGGACCTTGACGGTTTTCTGTTGGGTTGCCATTTGCTTTGCTCCGGTCACGCGGTGAAGATCTCTTCGACCGACTTGCCGCGCTTGGCCGCCACTTCCGACGGGGTCGTGGCCTTCTTGAGCGCGTCGAACGTGGCGCGAACCATGTTGTAGGGGTTGGTTGAACCGTGGCTCTTGGCCACGATGTCGGTGATGCCCATCACTTCAAACACGGCGCGCATCGGGCCGCCGGCAATGATGCCGGTACCACGGGGCGCCGGGGACATCATCACGCGGGCTGCGCCATGCTGGCCGAATACCGTGTGGTGAATGGAGCCGTTCTTGAGCGAGACCTTGGTCATGTTGCGGCGCGACTCTTCCATCGCCTTCTGCACGGCGGCAGGCACTTCCTTGGACTTGCCCTTGCCCATGCCGACGCGGCCGTCGCCGTCGCCGACCACGGTGAGTGCCGCGAAACCGAGAATACGGCCGCCCTTCACCACCTTGGTCACGCGGTTGACCGCGATCATCTTCTCGCGCATCCCGTCTTCGGGACCGTCACCTTGGGTTTTTGCCTGAACTCTTGCCATGATGTGTTTCCGTGTCCGTTAGAACTGCAGGCCGGCTTCGCGTGCGGCATCGGCCAGCGCCTTGACGCGGCCGTGGTACGCAAAACCTGCGCGGTCGAATGCCACTTTGTCGACGCCGGCAGCCTTGGCCTTCTCGGCGATCAGCTTGCCCACCTGCTGGGCAGCTGCGGTGTTGCCGCCCTTGCCCGAGCCGCCGAGCGACTTGCGCAAGTCGGCTTGCGCGGTGGAGGCCGTGGCCAACACCTTGCTGCCGTCGCCGGAGATCAGCGAGGCGTAGATGTGCAGGTTGGTGCGGTTCACCGTGAGGCGGGCGACACCTTGCGTTGCAATGCGGATCCGGGTTTGACGGGCCCGGCGCAGACGCTGCTCTTTCTTGGTCAACATGCTGCAGCTCCTTATTTCTTCTTGGTCTCTTTGATCGTGATCTTCTCGTCCGCGTAGCGGATGCCTTTGCCCTTGTAGGGCTCGGGCGGGCGGATCGCACGAATCTCAGCGGCCACCTGGCCCACGCGTTGGCGGTCGGCACCCTTGATCACGACTTCCGTCGGGGTCGGGGTGGCGACCGTGATGCCCGCGGGCATGTCCTTGTTCACGGGGTGCGAATAGCCCACCGTCAAATTCAGCTTCGCGCCCTGGGCCTGGGCCTTGTAGCCCACGCCTACCAGCGACAGCTTTTTCTCGAAGCCCTTGGTGACGCCGAGCACCATGTTGTTCACCAGCTGGCGCATCGTGCCGCTCATGGCGTTGGCTTCGCGCGAATCGTTCGCGGGAACGAAACTCAGCTTGCCGCCTTCACTGGTCACCTTGACCAGGGCGTTCTGGGTCAGCGACAGCGTGCCGCCCGTGCCCTTGACGCTGATCTGGTCATCCTTGATCTGCACATCCACGCCTTGCGGGACGGCGACCGGCATTTTTCCGACTCGGGACATTTGTAGATTCCTTCCCTTAGGCGACGTAGCAGAGGACTTCGCCACCGACACCGGTCGCGCGGGCCTTGCGGTCGGTCATCACGCCCTTGGGCGTCGTGACGATCGCCACGCCCAGACCGTTCTGGACCTGGGGGATCGCGCCCACACCCTTGTACACGCGCAGGCCGGGACGGCTCACGCGCTCGATGCGCTCGATCACCGGACGGCCGGCGTAGTACTTCAGGGCGATTTCGAGTTCGCTCTTGCCGGCTTCGGTCTTGACCTGGAAGCCGTCGATGTAGCCCTCGTCCTTCAGGACCTGGGCAATGGCCACCTTCACCTTGGAAGACGGGACCGACACCGTAGCCTTGGCCACCATCTGCGCGTTGCGGATGCGGGTCAGCAGGTCGGCGATGGGATCACTCATGCTCATATTTGTCTCTCCTGCCGGTTACCAGCTGGCCTTGATCATCCCCGGGATGTCGCCGGTGAAGGCCATCTCGCGGATCTTGGCGCGTGCCAGGCCGAACTGCTTGAACGTGCCACGCGGACGGCCGGTGATCGCGCAGCGGTTGCGCTGGCGGGTCGGGTTGGCGTTGCGGGGGAGCTTTTGCAGCGCCAGGCGGGCAGCCGCGCGCTCTTCGTCGCTCTTCTTGAAGTCGTTGGCGATCGCCTTCAGCTCCGCGTGCTTCGCCGCGTACTTGGCGACCAGTTTGTCTCGCTTGAGCTCGCGCTCGATCAAAGCCATTTTTGCCACTGGGAACCTCAGTTCTTGAACGGGAAACGGAAGCCGGCCAGGAGCGCCTTGCACTCTTCATCGGTCTTGGCCGTCGTCGTGATGCTGATATTGAGACCGCGCAAGGCATCGACCTTGTCGTATTCGATCTCGGGGAAAATGATCTGCTCTTTCACGCCGATGTTGTAGTTGCCACGGCCGTCGAAAGCGCGGCCGGAAATGCCGCGGAAGTCGCGCACGCGCGGCAGGGCCACGGTAACGAAACGATCCAGGAACTCATACATGCGCACGCCGCGCAGCGTCACCATCGTGCCGATGGCCTGGCCTTCGCGGATCTTGAAACCGGCGATGGCCTTCTTGGCCTTGGTCACGACCGGCTTCTGGCCGGCGATCTTCGTGAGGTCGGCCACGGCGTTATCCATGACCTTCTTGTCGGCAACGGCCTCCGAGACACCCATGTTCAGGGTGATCTTGGTCAGGCGCGGCACCTGCATGGGCGACTTGTAGCCAAACTTGGCGGTCAGCTCGGGGACCACCTTCTCGCGATAGTGTTGTTGCAGTCGTGCCATGGTCATGCCGCCTTGATTTCTTCGCCGCTGGACTTGAAGACGCGAACGCGCTTGTCGCCGTCCACCTTGATGCCCACACGATCAGCCTTGCCCGTGGCGGCATTGAAGATCGCCACGTTGGACTGGTGGATCGGCATCGTCTTTTCGACGATGCCGCCGGTCGCGCCCTTCATCGGGTTCGGCTTGGTGTGCTTCTTCACCAGGTTGATGCCTTCGACGACCACGTGGTCGTCGTCCTTGCGCAGCACCACTTTGCCGCGCTTGCCCTTGTCACGGCCCGCGAGCACGATGACTTCGTCGCCTTTGCGAATCTTGTTCATGACGCGTCCTTCTTTACAGAACTTCGGGAGCCAGGGACACGATCTTCATGAACTTCTCGGTACGCAGCTCGCGCGTCACCGGGCCGAAGATGCGGGTGCCGATGGGCTCCAGCTTGTTGTTGAGCAGCACGGCGGCATTGCCGTCGAACTTGACCAGGGAGCCGTCGGAGCGGCGGATGCCCTTGGCGGTGCGAACCACCACGGCGCTGTAGACCTCGCCCTTCTTGACGCGGCCACGCGGAGCACATTCCTTGATGCTCACCTTGATGATGTCGCCAACGCTTGCGTAGCGACGCTTGGAACCGCCGAGCACCTTGATGCAAAGAACGGACTTCGCACCGGTGTTGTCGGCGACTTCGAGCCGGGATTCTGTCTGGATCATTTCAAATATTCCCAACTTGTACCCAGTGGCTTGCCACCAGGTCAGTCTTGGGCCTGTCGTCGGCGCCCTGAACCACTCACGGCGCCTTCGCTTAGGCGGTTAGCGCCCCGCAAGGCACATGTCTTTTCTGCGCCTTTTAAAGCGCAGCCCGCGATTATGGCAAACCCGGGGGATGCTGTCAACAGTTGGGCTCAATCCGGCAGCGTGAGGTACAGGCGCGCCAGGTCCTTGAAGGCTTTCACCTGGGGATCGACCCCGGTTTCCTTCTCGAGCAGGGTCCCCACCGCCGCCGCCAGCGTGCCGGCGAGCGCGGCATCGAGGAACAGCAGGCGGCAACGGCGGGCCAGGACGTCCTCGACGGTGCGGGCATATTCTGTCCGGGCGGCAAACCGGACCATGGCCTCGGTGAGGCCTGCGCCCAGTTCGCGATCGGCCCCCGGCAGCGCGGCCACGGCGGCGGCCTCGCTCCCATACGAGTGCAGGCCCTGGGGCTCGCTCATCCGAGGCTGCTGGCGGCCCGGGTCACCACCGATCAATATCAAGTTGGTGGTCACTCCCGACCTGGCTCTTTCCAGAAGCCGACTTTGCATGCACTTTGCCAGAACATCTTCGGCCATGGCGCGGTAAGTGGTCCATTTGCCGCCCGTCACCGTGACCAGACCACTGCGGCTGACCAGCACCGTGTGTTCCCGGCTCAGTCCTTTGGTGTCCTCCCCGTCGTCACCCTGGGGCCTCACCAATGGGCGCAGCCCCACCCACATGCTGCGGATGTCGGCCGTCGTCGGCGCGCGGTTCAGGTAGCGGCCGGATTCCTCGAGGATGAATTGCAGCTCTTCCTTGAAAGGACGCGGCTCGGCCGGGAGGTCCTGGCGCGGCGTGTCGGTGGTGCCCAGGATGATCTTGCCCAGCCAGGGCACACCGAACAAGACCCGGCCATCCGCCGTCTTGGGCACCATCAAGGCGTGGTCTCCTGGCAGGAATTCACGGTCCACCACGATGTGCACGCCCTGGCTCGGCGCGACCATCGGCTGCACCGGGCGGCCGATCGCCTCGCCGTCCTGCTGGCGGAACTGGTCCACCCACACGCCGGCCGCATTGATCACGCACCGGGCGTTCAGCGCGTACGCAATCCCCGTCTCGCTGTCGCGGCATTCGAGCCCGACGACCTTCCCGTTCTCGTGGCGCAACCCGGTCGCCGCGCAATAGTTGACCACGAGCGCGCCCCGGGAAGCGGCGGTGCGGGCCAGCGCCAGCGCCAGCCGGGCATCGTCGAACTGCCCATCCCAGTACTTGACCCCGCCCTTCAACCCCTGTGCGCGGGCGGTGGGCAGGCAGGCCAGGGTCTGCTCCCGGCTCAGGAACTCGGTGGGGCCCAAGCCTGCTCTGCCCGCCAGGGCGTCATACATCTTGAGGCCGGCGCCATAGAAGGGCGTCTCCCAGATGCGATACGACGGCATGACGAAGGGAAGCGGCTGCGCCAGGTGGGGCGCGTTGTGCAGGAGCGTCGTGCGCTCATGAAGCGCCTCCCGAACCAGGGCAATATTGCCCTGGGCCAGGTAGCGCACGCCGCCATGAACCAGTTTGGTGGCGCGCGACGACGTTCCCTTGGCGAAGTCATGCGCCTCGACCAGCACAACCGAAAAGCCCCTCGCCGCAGCGTCCAGCGCGACGCCCAGTCCCGTGGCGCCGCCCCCGATGATCGCCACGTCGTAGGTGACGGGACGGGCTAGCTGCGAAACCAGGGACTCTCGATTCATGCGTCCCATTTTCACCGACAGCGCCCTGCGCGCGCCGCGGCGCAGGCGGCGATAGACTGGCGGCATGACAAGCACCATCGACATGGGGGCATCGGCGCCCATCGCCTTCATCGGCGGCGGCAATATGGCCAGCGCCATCATCGGCGGCCTGATCCGCGAAGGGCTTCCCGCCGCGCAAATCGAAGTGGTCGAGCCCTACGAGGAGGCCCGCCGCAAGCTGCGTGCCCAGTTCGGGATCGAGGCCCGCGAACAGCCGGGCCCGGCCTTGGCACGGGCCGCGCTCGTGGTCTGGGCCGTGAAGCCACAAACCTTCAAGGACGCAGCCGGCGCCGCCCGCGGCCCAACCGGGAGCGCGCTGCACCTGAGCGTCGCCGCGGGCATCCGGTCCGACAGCATTGCGCAGTGGCTGGGGACGCAACGCATCGTGCGATCGATGCCGAACACGCCGGCGCTCATCGGCAAGGGCATGACGGCGCTCTATGCCCGGCCCGGCGTTTCCGCCGCCGACAAGGCGCGCGTGGAGCAGGTGATTGCCACCACGGGCGCATCGCTCTGGGTGGATGAAGAGGCGCTCCTGGACGCCGTCACGGCCCTTTCCGGATCGGGGCCGGCTTACGTCTTCTTCTTCCTGGAAGCCATGACCCGTGCCGGTGTCGAGATGGGACTGTCGCGCGAGCAGGCGTACCGGCTCTCGGTAGGGACGTTCGCCGGCGCCGCCGCGCTCGCCCAGGCGTCCGGCGACCCCCCAGAAGTGCTGCGCCAACGCGTCACGTCCAAGGGCGGGACGACCCATGCGGCGATCACCTCGATGGAGCAGGACCAGGTGCAGGCACTTTTCATGAAGGCGCTGCACGCTGCGCAGCGCCGCGCCGCGGAACTGGGCGACGAGTTCGGCGCCTGATTACCTGAATGCATAGCCGGCGGCGACGCCGGCAAACATCGTGAACCCGAGCCAATGGTTCACCCGGAAGGCCTTGAAACAGCCTTCCCGCTCACGGGTGCGGATCAGCGAGTAGTGCCACAGCGCCTGGGCGGCGCCGGCCCCCGTCGTGACCAGGACGACCGCCAGCGGAATGCGCCCTGCCATCGTCACCGCCCAGATGCAGAGATACGCGAAATAGCACAGCATGATCACCGGCACGTCCGCAGTGCCTAGCGTGATGGCCGATGTCTTCATGCCGATCTTCACGTCGTCGTCGCGGTCGACCATGGCGTATTCGGTGTCGTAGGCCAGCACCCAGAACAGGTTGCCCAGCAGCAGGACCCACGCCACCAGCGGCACCCGCGACTGCACCGCGGCGAATGCCATCGGGATGCCGAAGCTGAATGCGATACCCAGCACCGCTTGCGGGATGGACACGAACCGCTTGGCATACGGATACACGAGCGTGATCGCCAACGCCGCGAAGGACCACGCGATTGTCACCGCATTGGTCGTCAGCACGAGGCCGAATGCAGCCAGCGCCAGCACGGCGCCCAGCAGGAGCGCCTCCCGTACCGAAATCGCGCCGCGCGTCACGGGGCGCTGCGCCGTGCGCTTCACGTGCCGGTCGAACTCCCGGTCGGCCACGTCATTCGCGCAACAGCCGGCGCTGCGCATCAGGATCGTGCCCAGCGTGAAGACCGCCAGCAGGTGCCAGCCCGGGAAACCCTGGGCCGCGATCCACAGCGCGCTGAGCGTGGGCCACAGCAGCAGCAACCAGCCCGCCGGGCGGTTCCAGCGGATCAGGTCGAGGTAGAGGCCCAGCTTTTCGCGCATCACTGGCGCCTCAGAGGCCAACCCGGCGCAGGTCCAGCTTGCCGCTGCGCATCGGCGGGCACCAGAAACAGGCGCCGTTCACCGGCCGCGAAAACCGGAACATCGCGTCGGTGATGCCATCGTCCTGGCCAGCCATGCGCCTCATCTGCGCCTCGAAAGCGTAGAGCGATTGGCCGAAGGCCACGAACATCAGGCCCGCCTGCATGCTCATCATCCACGGCATGGAGCGGCGCAGCATGAACGCCGGTGGGTCGAAGCTTTCCTGCGCGGTGCGCTTCACGTGCGCCGACACCGGCGAATCCTCGATCTCCTCGTTGTCCGACAGCCGCCGGCCGATGTGATGGTCGCGCTCGTCGTCCGCCAATGCCTCGAAGGCGTCGAGGTCGTGGACCCACTGCTGCACCGCCACGAAGCTCGAGCCGTCGAGCCCTTCGCCCTGGCCATGGACGAACGCGGCTTCCTGCGCCGCTTCGCCGACCGGGTTTTCCGTGCCGTCCTCGAAGCCGGTCAGGTCGCGCCCGTGGCCGCTGTCGCCGAGCGCGTGCCGGAACGCGTCGACGACGTGACGCACCGCGAATTGCGGCGCCAGGGCCTTCTGGACCTTGCGGGTCAGGTGCAGCAGGTCGCCGAGGTCGTCGCCCCTCACCCAGCACCACAAGGTTCCGGGTGTCGACGGGACCTTGACGCCATGCCCGGAGAAGTCGGGGAATTCGTGCAGGCCCGGCACTTGCGCGCCGAGCACGGCCACCAGCGACGGCCCGAGGCCCAGCACGACGTCGCTGCCGTCCGCCAGCGGCGACAGCCGCAAGAGTGCGTCCTTGATGGCCTGCGCGTCTGCGCCCGGGTCGGCCAGCGAGAAAACGACGTAGCGCGCAACGGCGGGAATGGGCTCGAAGATACCGGGCTGGTACAGCTTGTTCATCTTTGCTGGATCGGAAGAACGGGACTAGGACAGCCGCTTCACGCCAGGCAGCTCGCAGGCATAGACGGCATTGCGCAGCGCGGCGATCGCTTCGTAGCGGGTGAAACTGCGGCGCCATGCCAGCACGACGCGGCGCGTCGGCGGGTCGCCGTCGAACGGGATGTATTTGACGAACGCCTGGTCTTCCTTGCGCCGCTTGGGCCGCACCTCCAGCGCCTCCTTGGGCACCGACAGCCGCGGCACCAGCGTTACGCCCATGCCGGCGGCCACCATGTGCTTGATCGTTTCGAGCGACGAGCCTTCGAAGCTCTTGCGGATGCCTTCGGCGTCGCTGGAAAAGCGCGCGAATTCCGGACACACCTCCAGCACGTGGTCTCGAAAGCAGTGACCGGCCCCCAGCAGCAGCATGGTTTCGCTCTTGAGCTCTTCCGAGGTGACCGTTTTCCTGGCGGCCAGCGGATGGTTGCTGGGCACCGCCGCGAGGAACGGCTCGTCGTAGAGCTGGGCCACCGCCAGGCCGGTGTCGGGAAACGGCTCCGCCATGATCGCGCAATCGATGTCGCCCGTGCGCAGCATCTCCAGCAGCTTGACGGTGAAGTTTTCCTGCAGCATGAGCGGCATCTGCGGCGTTCGGGAGATCGCCTGGCGCACCAGGTCCGGCAGCAAGTACGGGCCGATCGTGTAGATCACGCCCAGTTTCAGCGGCCCGGCCAGCGGGTCCTTTCCGCGCTTGGCGATCTCCTTGATGCTCGCTGCCTGCTCCAGCACGCTCTGGG
Source organism: Ramlibacter sp. (assembly GCA_030695945.1). Lineage (GTDB taxonomy): Bacteria > Pseudomonadota > Gammaproteobacteria > Burkholderiales > Burkholderiaceae_C > Ramlibacter. The sequence goes on along the minus strand of JAUYOG010000049.1, from coordinate 260,183 downwards.
CCTGGCGCACGATGTCTTCGCCCAGTGGCGTCACCGTCACTTCGTTCGCGCTGCGCTCGAACAGCTTGACCTCCAGCTCGTCCTCGAGCTTCTTGATCGCCACCGACAGCGTCGGCTGGGAGACGAAGCAGGCTTCGGCGGCCTTGCCGAAGTGCTTCTCCCGGGCCACGGCGACGATGTACTTGAGCTCTGTGAGCGTCATGGTTGGTGTTTCTTGGTCAAGCCTTGAGGTATTCCGATTTTCCTCCCAACCAGCGGGCGGTGTGCTTTCGCGCCAGTTCGGGGTGGCGATCGAGCATCAGGGGCGCGAGCCCGCGCGCCCATTCCAGCAGCTGGATGTCGGTGGCCAGGTCTGCGAAGCGCAGCAGCGGCGCGCCCGACTGGCGGGCGCCCAGGAACTCGCCGGGCCCGCGGATTTCCAGGTCGCGCCGGGCGATCTCAAAGCCGTCGGCGGTGTCCACCATGGCCTTGAGCCGCGCGCGGGCCGTCTCGCCCAGTCGTCCGCCCTCCCCGGCCGAGTACAGCAGCACACAGGCCGACGCGGCCGCCCCTCGCCCGACCCGGCCGCGCAGCTGGTGCAGCTGCGAGAGGCCGAACCGCTCCGCGTGCTCGATCACCATCAGCGAGGCGTTGGGCACGTCCACGCCGACCTCGATGACCGTCGTGGACACCAGGACGCCCATCTGCCCGCCCGTGAACAGCGACATCACGGCCTTCTTCTCCGCCGGAGGCATCCGGGAATGCAGCAGCCCGACCATCACGCCGGGCAGGGCGGCGCTGAGCGCCTCGTGGGTCGCGGTGGCGTTGGTCAGGTCCAGCGCCTCGCTTTCCTCGATCAGGGGGCAGACCCAGTACACCTGCCGGCCTTGCGCAACCTGCGAGCGGATGCGTTCGGTCACCTCGTCGCGCCGGCTGTCCGCGATCAGCTTGGTGACGACGGGCGTGCGGCCGGGCGGCAGTTCGTCGATGGTGGAGACATCCAGGTCGGCGTAGTAGCTCATCGCCAGCGTGCGGGGAATGGGCGTTGCCGACATCATCAGCAGGTGCGGCTCCTGGCCGGTCTCCTTCATCTTGTCGCGCAGAGCGAGCCGCTGCGCGACGCCGAATCGGTGCTGCTCGTCGATGATCGCCAGCCCCAGGTTGCGAAACTGCACCTGGTCCTGGATGACGGCATGAGTGCCCACAACCAATGCCGCCTCGCCGCTGGCCACCAGCGCCAGCATTTCGGCGCGCTCCTTCTTCTTCTGGCTGCCGGTCAGCCAGGCCACTCGCAAGCCGCGGGGCGCGAACAAGGGTTCCAGCCAGCCGATCAGCTTGCGAAAGTGCTGCTCGGCGAGGATCTCGGTCGGCGCCATCAACGCACCCTGCCAGCCGGCGTCGATGGCGATCGCCGCCGCCAGCGCCGCAACCACGGTTTTGCCGGAGCCGACGTCGCCCTGCAGTAACCGGTGCATCGGCACGCCGCGCCCGAGGTCGCGGGCGATCTCCTCGCCCACGCGCCGCTGCGCCGCGGTGAGCTGGAACGGCAGGGCCGCGAGCAGTTGCTCGTGCAAGCCCCCCGGTTTCGCCGCCAGAGCCGGCGAGCGAAGAACTTCACGCTCCCGCATGCTTTGCAGCTGCGAGAGCTGCTGCGCGAGCAACTCCTCCGCCTTTAACCGCTGCCACGCCGGGTGGCCGCGATCCTCGAGAGTGGCCAGCGGCACGTCCGGCGCAGGCTGGTGCAGGAATGCCAGCGCCTCACGCAAACTCCATACGACAGGCCGCAGCGTTTCGGTGACACCCGGGGGGAAGGTGTCTGACAAATCCGCGCGCCCCAGGCCACCGAGCACCGCTTTGCGCAGGTACGCCTGGGGCAGGCCCGCCACCGTGGAATAGACGGGCGTCAGGGCGGAGGGTAGCTCCCCGCCCGCCGGCTTGAACGTCGGATGCACCATCTGCCAACCGAGGAATCCGCCCTTGAGCTCCCCACGCACCCGAACCCGCGTGCCCACGGCCAGCGCTTTCTGCTGGGACGGGTAGAAGCTGAAGAAGCGCAGCATGCAGGTGTCGCTGCCGTCGTCCACGGTCACCAGCAGCTGGCGGCGCGGCCGGTACCCGATCTCGCTGGCCGTCACCGTGGCTTCGATCTGCGCGGTGTCGCCCTCCCGGCAATCACGCAGCCGGACGATGCTGGTTTCGTCCTCGTAGCGCATGGGCAAGTGCAAGGCGAGATCGATGTCGCGTGCCAGGCCCATCTTGACGAGGGCTTTCTGCGGCTCGGACATGGCCTTGGCTTCGGGCATGGGACAATTCTGCCTTCTCCTTGGAACGGGTCCGTCCGGCCCTCAAGCGCATGCGCACATTCACCGTCGGCGATTTCGATTTCGCCCTACCCCCCGAACTGATCGCCCAGCACCCGGCGCCCGAACGCAGCGCCTCGCGGTTGCTGGATGGCACCGGGCCGCAAGCCGTGGACCGCATCTTTCGCGACCTGCCCGACCTCCTGGAACCCGGCGACCTGCTGGTGTTCAACGACACCAAGGTTGTGAAGGCCCGGCTGTTCGGCGAGAAGCCCACCGGCGGCAAGGTCGAATTGCTGATCGAGCGCGTCCTGCACGGCCAGGATGTGGTTGCGCACATGAAAGTCAGCAAGAAGCCGCCCTTCGGGACCACGCTGGCCATGCAAGGCGGTTTCAGCGCCACATTGCAGGGCCGCTGGCCGGACGAGAGCGGCCCGTTGTTTCGCTTCCGCCTGAGCGCCGAGCCGTATGCCCTGATGGAGCAGCATGGCCATGTGCCCTTGCCGCCCTATATCGAACATGGCGACACCGCCGAGGACGCCCGGCGCTACCAGACGGTGTTCGCGAAGAACCCGGGCGCCGTGGCCGCGCCCACGGCCGCCCTGCACTTCGACGAGGCATTGCTCGCACGACTCGACACGCGCGGCGTGCAGCGCGCCAGCGTCACGCTGCACGTCGGTGCGGGCACTTTCCAGCCGGTGAAGGTCGATGACATCGCGCAGCACCAGATGCACAGCGAGTGGTACGAGGTGCCGCTGCAGACGCAGCGGGCGATTGCCGACACGCGGGAGCGCGGCGGCCGCGTAGTCGCCGTGGGCACCACCACCGTGCGCACGCTCGAATCCTGGGCATCGACCGGCCGGGCCAGCGGGGACACGGCCATTTTCATCACGCCCGGCTTCCCCTTCCGCGTCGTCGACCGGCTCGTCACCAACTTCCACTTGCCCCGCTCGACACTCCTGATGCTCGTGAGCGCCTTCGCGGGCTACGATCGCATCATGGACCTGTACCGCCACGCCATCGCCCAGCGCTACCGCTTCTTCAGTTATGGCGATGCAATGCTCCTGGCCAAGGCCGCCTGACACCCATGCTTTCCTTCGAACTCCTCAAGACCGATGGCCACGCGCGCCGCGGCCGCCTCACGTTGAATCACGGCGTCGTGCAGACGCCAATCTTCATGCCCGTGGGCACCTACGGCACCGTCAAGGGCGTGACCCCGCGCTCGCTCGAGGAAATGGGCGCACAGATCATCCTGGGCAACACCTTTCACCTGTGGATGCGGCCCGGGCTCGACGTCCTCCAACAGTTCGGCGGCCTGCACCGCTTCGAGCGATGGGACAAGCCCATCCTCACCGACTCGGGCGGCTTCCAGGTGTGGAGCCTGGGCGAGATGCGCAAGATCGGCGAGGAGGGCGTCAAGTTCGCCTCGCCCGTGAACGGCGACAAGCTGTTCCTCACGCCCGAAGTCTCGATGCAGATCCAGACGCTGCTGAACAGCGACATCGTGATGCAGTTCGACGAGTGCACGCCCTACGACACCAAGGGCCACATCACGACCGAGGCCGAAGCGCGTTTCTCGATGGAGTTGAGCCGGCGCTGGGCCCTGCGCTGCAAGACGGAATTCGGGCGGCTTGAAAACCCCAACGCGCTGTTCGGCATCGTGCAGGGCGGCATGTACGAGCACCTGCGCGAGGAATCGCTGGCGGCGCTGGTGGAGATGGAATTCCCCGGCTACGCCGTTGGCGGCGTGAGCGTCGGCGAGCCCAAGCACGAGATGCTGCGCATCATGGCGCACACGCCGCACCGGCTGCCCGCGAACAAGCCGCGCTACCTGATGGGCGTGGGCACGCCGGAAGACCTCGTCGAAGGCGTGGCGCAGGGCGTGGACATGTTCGACTGCGTGATGCCCACGCGCAATGCGCGCAACGGCCACCTGTTCACGCGCTTCGGCGACCTGAAGATCCGAAATGCCCGCCACCGCGCCGACGAGCGGCCGCTGGACGAGACGTGCACCTGCTATGCGTGCAAGGGGAGCACGGCCGCGGATGGAACGGTCTCGGGCGGCTTCTCGCGCGCCTACCTGCACCACCTGGAGCGCTGCGGCGAGATGCTGGCTCCCATGCTGGCCAGCATCCACAACCTGCACTACTACCTGAACCTGATGCGTGAAATCCGCGAAGCGCTCGACGCCGGGAACTTCGGCGCGCACGCGCAGCGCTTCAGGCAGGATCGGGCACGGGGCGTGTAAGGCCGGGGACTGCGCCCGCGCCCGCGCCACACGCGTGGCAGAACTTCTGGAACGCGCCCTTGCGCGAATTGCAGCGGCTGCAATGGTCGAACAGGCCTATGCCGCAGTGCGGGCAGAAGTCGTTCTTCTCGTTTTTCAAGTCCACCGGCCGCTCGCACCCCGGGCACACGCCCTTGGCCAGCCGCGCGAGCGCCGTGTCGTAGCTCAATTCCACGCGGCGCTGCGCGTCCGGCAGTTGCTCGGCCGCTTTCTGCCGCTCCAGGTAGCGGTTCAACGAAACGATCGCCTGCCGCCCGACCAGGACGGTGATCACGATGCCCACGATGTAGCGCACGTAGCCGCCGTAGCTCGGCAGGTAAGGCACGAGCTCGACGAAGAAGGCGAATAGCGCGAAGAAGATGAAGCCCCAGACAAACGGCCAGTAGGTGGCGTGGCGCTTGGTCTTGAACAGCCAGCCGGCGGCGACGAGCAGCGGCAAGGTCAGCGCCAGCCGGTACAGGAAGACCCGCAACTCGACGCGGCGGTATTCCGCGTTGAGCTTGTCCTGCGCGGCGCGCTCCATCTCCTGCAGTTGCCGCTGCGCCTGGGCCCGGGCCTGCCGCGCGTTCAGCGCGAGCTGTTCCTGCTGTTCCACCTTCGCCTGCGCGTCACGCTCGGCCTGCCGCAGCCCGTCCAGCGCCTTGGTGCGGGTGACCAGCTCCGGGTCCTGGTCGGACAACTGCGTCGCGCGGCGTGTCGCCAGCCAGTTGTTGAACGTCTCGCGGGCGCTGTGCGTGTCCGATTGCGCGACGCGGTGCTTCAGGCGGGCCTGCTCCAGCGCCGACCGCGCCTCCGTCGCTGCGCGTTGCGACCCCTTGATGCCCTCGCGCAAACGGTCGGCTGCCGGTCGGTCCAGGAAGTCATCGACCTCCAGCTGCCTTTCGACCTTCGGCAGGTCCCCCACCACGGTGCCGCCGAGCCCGATCAAGAACCCGGCGAAGACCAGCGCGACCAGCCAGAGGCCGCGGCGAAACCACTTTTCGGACAGGCGAAGGGATTTGCTCATTCTTCTTCTCCTCTCAATCCAGGCCGGCGTGCGCCGACCCGAGCTACAGCAGGTTGCCCGGTCCGGTCTGCAGGACGCGCGACGGGACCATGTCTTCGCTCTGCTGGAAGTCCAGATCATCGCCGGCCATGCTGTCGCGGTCCATGGCCTGCGTCACGCGCGAGAGCTGCGCTTCGCGGTCCGGGCGATGCAGCAGCTGCTTGAACTGGACCCGAAGCAGGTTGCGCGTGCGGATCCAGTAGTCGGCACGCTGCGTCTGGCGCGCGCGCTTTTCCGGCGAGAGCGCGGTGGCGGCCAGCTTCTCGTCCGAGTTGAGGGGCACGACCACCCAGCCCGGCGGGCCCTTGGTCGCCTCGAAGTGCTCCCACAACGCATCCAGGCTGGCATAGACGCGCTGGCCCGCGTCGCGTGAACGTTGTGTCCACTGGTACGACCAGCCGTGCAGCCGGTGCGCGGCCGGATGCAGGCCGACGATGCGCAGGTCCCAGAAGCGCGCGAGCTCCTGCGCGACCCGCACCATGAGCACGGCCGGTTTCCAGCCCTGCAGCGCCTGGCTGATTTCCATCGGGCTCGCCCGCAGCACCGGGTGGCGCTGCCCACGCACGCCGCCGATCACCAGGCATGCGGTGCCGTCGATGCGGAAGCGGCTGAACGCCAGCACACCGGCGTCCATGGGTTGCGGTTTGTGCTGCAGCTCCGCCGATCGCTGCAGGCTGAGGGTGAGCAGCAGCTCCCCCTCGGGGCTCTGCGGCGCGGCCTGCCGCAGCTGCAGTCGCATGAAGTCATAGCCGCGTGGCGGCGCGAGTTCGGCCAAAACCAGGGCCTCACCCGACGCGATCTTCTCGAAGGCCTTAGCGTGGAACGCGGTCTCGAGCCAGTCGTAATGGTCGGTGAGGTGGACCACGCGATCGGCGAAACCCGTGCCGCGGTGCACATAGGGCCGGATCGCGCGCAGGTATTCGCCCTGCAGGTCACGCACGATGGATCGCGCGTGCAGCTCGAACACCACGCCCATCCAGCGGCGCAGCGGCTTGGCGTGCGCCAGCGTCGCACGCAGCGCGCGCCACGCGAGCCGCGCGCGGGACGTGCCGCCGCCCGGCGCCCCCGGTTCCAGGGCCCAGCCAAAGCCCTGCCAGATATCCGGGACCCGGTGCGAAGAGGTGCCGGCCATGGGTTATCGGAACACGGTCAGCACGCCGGTGTAGCCGTACAGGTGATTGCGCGCGATCTCGCCGCCGGCGAAGAAGCCCACCAACGGCACGTCACCCAGCGCCCGCCGAACGATCTGCAGCTCGGCGCTGGGGCCGCCGAAATGCGGTCCGCCGCGGCCCGCGCAGCTCACGTAGATCGCGCCGGCGATGCGCCGCTGCGGATTCGGCGCGGCCTGTGCCTCGGGCGCCGAGAGTGCGGCGGCCACGGGCAACGGCATTTCCTCGGGTTCCAGCTCCTCGCGGATTTCCGCGCAGATGCGCATCAGGTCGGCACGCGCGGCCTGGGCGTTGCGCTGGCAGAAGGCCATGCGCATTCCCGCCGACACGTGATCGGCGACGGCGACGCCGCGGCGCGCCGGATCGAGTCCGATGATGTGCCGCACGACGACGTCCGCGCCGAAGTTCCCGGTGCGGCCCACGGCGTCGCCCCCCTGCTCGGTGAGGCCGACCAGCGTCGCGCGCAGCGCCGTCATCGCTTCCTGTGGCCGGTCCAGCGAGATGCCGGTGTCCCGCAACAGCACGTCGAGCGCCGGCTCCCCGTCCAGCTCGGTGATCACGTTGCCTTCGGCGGCGGTGATCACGCGCTGCGCAGCGACCGGCTGGCAGCCCTGCGTCACGCGCGACACCAAAGCGATGCCTTCGCCGAAGGCCACGCCGGACAGCCCGCCGCGGAAGACGCCGCCGGCCGCGCCATGGCCCTTGATGTTGCCGTTGCCGCCGACGGCGAACTGGACGGATTCCGTTCGGCTGGACGCGAGCCCGCCGAACAGGTAGCCGGTGGCGGTGCGCGATGCCATCTCCGCGATGAGTTCCGCCACGTCCGGCGTGCCGGCGTCGGCATGCACCAGCGCCGTATGCGGCTCGAAGCCCATGCCGTCCCCGACCGCCAGCGGCGCAACCCCTGAGAACACGCGGTACTGGTCGGGGGGCAGCTCGCACAGCATCACGGCGAGCGCGGGCTCGTCGAAGTATTCGACATTCGAGGACGCGATGCCCACGCCCACCGTGCCGGACCAGTCGGTGATTTCCGGCAGCTCGGCGCCCAGGTGGTCCAGGATGTCCTGCGCCGCAGGTGCATAGTGGTCGGTGATGTACAGCAGCGCGAGCGTCGGGGCCTGTGCGTAATCGCGAAGCGCCATCTGCGCGCGCAACTGCGCCAGCACCAGGCCCGCGGCCATCTGCCACTGTGGGTGGGTTGCGTGTCCGAATGGAAAGAGCTTCACGGCCGCCCCGTGGAAATCGATCAGCGCGCCGCCTTCTTGGCGGGCCGCTTGGCGGCGGCCTTGGCCATGCCGGTGGCCGTCTTCATCGCCTCCTTGGCCACGCCGCTCGCCATGTTCCTTGCAGTCGAAACGGCAGTCTGGGCGGCGGCGTCCTTCATCGCACCCGCGGCGATCTGCTGGAACTGCTGCGTCAGCGCGCCCCACCACTGGAGCGGGTCGACGACGCCGGTCGCCGGCGGGCTGGACCGGGACGTCTTGCGCGCCGCCCTGCCCCTGGCCGCAGCCCCGGAAGCGGCGCCGGAAATCGACTTGGCCGTCTCGGCCGCCTTTTCGCCGACCTTCTGCACGCCGGTGAACACGGTGTCGGCGGCCTTGAGCTTGAGCGCGTTGGCGACGTCGCCCATGTTGAAGTTCATGCCCTTGAGAGTGGCCAGCGTCATCTTCTGGACTTCCAGCGCCTGGATCGTGGCGCCCAGTGCCTTGGAGTTCTGGTCCAGCCAGAAGTGCACGGCCTTGAGTTCACCGATGCGCTTTTCGAGCTCCTCGAGATTCAGCGTCGGGGCCACCCAGTTCGACAGGTTGGGCATCTGCGGCAACGTCTGCGACGCGCCCTTGGCGAGGTTCTGCAGGAAGTCGAACCCGGGAACGAACTTGCCGAAGCCGAAATTCTCGTTGTCGCTCATGGCCGCGCTCCGCTCGTGGTGTTGTGCGCACAGCTTACCCCAAGCGCTTGCGGCTGGCGACGCCGCCGGTATCAGTGTTTGTGCCCATCCATCGGCGCGGCGGCGCCCGGCGCCTTCGCCGCGACCGGCACCTTCAGCTCCAGCTTGCCTTCGACGCCCTTGGCGTCGCGGAAGATCAACGTCAGCGGTACGCTGCTGCCCGCCGCCAGCGGCTGCTTCAAATCCATCAGCATGATGTGGTAGCCGCCGGGCTTGAGCTCGGTCGCGCGGCCGGCCGGCAAGTCCAGCCGGGGCACGGCGCGCATCTTCATCACATCGCCTTCCATTTTCATCTCATGCACCTCGGCGGTACCGGCCACCGGCGTCGAAGCGCCCACCAGTTGGGTGGCCTGGCTCGGCGTGAGCTTCATGAACGCGCCGGTGCCGGGCTGGCCCTGTACGGTGCTTCGAATCCAGGCGCCCTCCACCTTGGGCAGGGCCGGGGCGGCGAAAACGGCAGAGCCGAGCAAAAGGGCGGCGAGGAGGGAAGCGGTTTTTTTCATGACAGGCACATTATCCCGCGGGCGCTTTCCCCCTAGAACCTGGGGGCGCGGCGTTCGCGCAGGGAGGCGATGCCTTCCTTCACGTCGGGCCCGGCGAACCCCATGAATTCAAGGGCCAGCGAGGTGTCGAACGACGGGCCCGCCTGCCGCAGCCAGTTGTTCAGGGAATACTTGGTCCACCGGATCGCGCTTTGCGAGCCCTGTGCCAGCCGGTCGGCGATCTCGTAGGCCTTCGGCAGCAGCTGGGCCTCCTCGACGGCCAGCGACACCAGCCCGATGCGCTCGGCCTCTTCTCCCGTCACGGCCTCGCACAGCATCAGGTAGTACTTGGCCTTGGCCATGCCGCACAGCAATGGCCACACGATGGCCGCATGATCGCCGGCGGCCACGCCCAGCCGGGTGTGGCCGTCGACGATCTTCGCGCCCTTCGCCGCCACGGAGATGTCGGCCAGCAGCCCGGCCACCAGCCCGGCGCCGACGGCCGGCCCATGCAGCGCGCTCACGATGGGCTTGTCGCAATTGATCACGTTGTAGACCAGGTCCCGCGCCTCTTTCCAGACCCGCGAGCGCACCTCGAAGTCGCTCGCCATGTCCTGCACCAGCGCCAGGTCCCCGCCGCCGGAAAACCCCAGCCCTTCGCCGCGCAGCACGGCGCAGCGCACGGTATCGTCGGCGCCGACATCGCGCCAGATCTGCGCGAGTTCGCGGTGGCCGTCATGGCCTGCGGTGGGTAACTTGCCGTTGAGCGCGCGCATCTGGATGTCGAGCACCGTGTCGGCCGGGCCGCGGCGGGTAATGGCCAGGGTGGTGTAGTGGGAGTAGTCCATGTCGGGGTGGCGTTGAGGTGGCAGGTAAGGCGAGCTTATTCGACCCGCAATTCGCCGCCCGGGCGGCTGACTTTCCGATCAGCAGGTAGGCCTGGTCCTACACCGGTAAGCGTTCGGCCCGCCTAGTGCTCGACCGCTGGCCCTGTTAGGGTGAACCACGATGAATCTTGTGGACATCCTCTGCCCCTCATGTGCGCTGTTTCTCGATTTCGACGGCAGCCTGGTCGACCTGGCGCCCCAGCCCGAGGCCGTGATCGTGCCGTCCGGCCTGGTCGGCACGCTGGGCGCCATCAACACCTACCTGGGTGGCGCTCTGGCGCTGATCTCGGGTCGTCCCATTGAACAGATCGACGCCTTCCTGCATCCGCTGAAACTTCCGGCGGCGGGTGTGCATGGCGCCGAGCGGCGCGGCGCGGACGGCGCCATGACCCTGCTGTCCACCCATCCATTGCAGCGAGTGGAAGAGGCGGCGACGGCACTGGCCGCGCAATACCCGGCCTTGCGGATCGAAAACAAGCGCGGATCCGTGGCCCTGCACTATCGCCAGGCGCCCGACCTCGAGCGCCTTTGCCTCGAAGCCATGCAGGCCGCAGTCGAGGCGTCGCCGGGGCTCACGCTGCTGCGGGGCAAGATGGTCGCCGAAGCCAAGCCCGGCGGGGCCAGCAAGGGCCATGCGATCGAAGACTTCATGCGGGAGGCCCCGTTCGCCGGCCGCACGCCCGTATTCGTGGGCGACGACTTCACCGATGAAGTCGGGTTCTCGACGGTGCAGCGCATGCACGGCCTGGGCGTGAAGGTAGGCGAAGGCGCCACCGTCGCCTGGCAGCGCCTGGCTTCCCCCGCCGCGCTGCGCTACCAACTGCAAGCCGCCGTGGCCGCGAAGGCCGGAAAGGTCCCTGCATGAACGTCGCCTCGCCACCGGCCGCGCCTTCCCTCAATCTCGGCGTCATCGGCAATTGCGCCTACAGCGCGCTGATCGACGAGCGCGGGCGCATCGTCTGGTGCTGCCTGCCGCGCTTCGATGGCGACCCGGTCTTCAACGCGCTGCTGGACCCGGGCGAGGGCGGCAGTGTCTGGGCCTTCGAGATCGAGAACTTCGCCCGCAGCGAGCAGGACTACAAGCCCAACACTGCGATACTGCGCACGCGGCTGTACGACCAGCAGGGGCAAGGCGTCGAGATCACCGACTTCGCGCCCCGGTTCACCAGCCGCGACCGCATGTTCCGGCCGCTGACCCTGGTCCGGCGCATCAAGGTGCTGTCCGGCACGCCGCGCATCCGCGTCGTGATGCGGCCGCGCTTCGACTGGGGCCGGCACGCGCCCACGGTCACCCAAGGCAGCCACAACGTGCGCTACGTCGGGGCGGCGCAGGCCGTACGACTGACCACCGACGCGCCGCTCAACTACCTCCTGTCGGAGACCTTCTTCGTGGCCGACCGGCAGATGAACTTCATCCTCGGCCCCGACGAGACGCTGATGGGCGGCATCGACGAAACCGCGCGCCTGTTCGAGCAGGAGACCGAGGGCTACTGGCGCACCTGGGTGCGCCGCCTGGCCATCCCGCTGGAATGGCAGGAAGCGGTGATCCGCGCGGCCATCACGCTCAAGCTGTCGCTGTTCGAGGACACGGGCGCCATCGTCGCCGCGATGACGACCAGCATCCCGGAGGCGCCGGACAGCGGGCGCAACTGGGATTACCGCTACTGCTGGCTGCGCGACGCCTTCTTCGTGGTGCGCGCGCTCAACAGCCTGTCCGAAGTCGGCACGATGGAAGACTACCTGCGCTGGCTCAACAACATCGTGGTGCGCTCGCGCGGCGGCCACATCCAGCCGCTGTACGGCATCGGGCAGGAAGAGCACCTGCCCGAAGCGATCCTCGGCCACCTGCCGGGCTACCGCGGCCAGGGGCCGGTGCGCGTGGGCAACCAGGCGCAGGAGCATTTCCAGCACGACGTCTACGGCAACATCATCCTGGGGGCCTCTCAGTCGTTCCACGACCATCGGCTGTTCCGGCGCGCGGGCAAGGTGGAGTTCGGCTACCTGGAGGCGGTCGGCGAGCAGGCTTTCCGCGTCTACGACCAGCCCGATGCGGGCATGTGGGAGCTGCGCACGCGGGCGCGGATCCATACGTCGTCCGCGCTCATGAGCTGGGCGGCATGCGACCGGCTCGCCAAGGTCGCGTCGGCCCTGAACCTGCCCGACCGGATCCGGCTGTGGCGCGAGCGTGCCGACGTGATCCGGGACCGGATCCTGCGCGAAGCCTGGAACGACAAGCGGCAGGCGTTCGCCGAAAGCTTCGGCGGGCGCGACCTGGACGCCAGCGCGCTGTTGATGGCGGAAGTCGGCTTCATCGACCCGCATGACGCCCGCTTCGTCGCGACGGTGGACGCGCTGGAGCAATCGCTGTGCGACGGCCCCTACATGCGCCGCTACGAAGCCCCCGACGATTTCGGCAAGCCGGAGACGGCGTTCAACATCTGCACCTTCTGGCGCATCGATGCGCTGGCCCGGATCGGTCGCAAGGGGCAGGCGCGCGAGATCTTCGAGGTGATGCTCGCCAGCCGCAATCCGCTCGGCCTGCTGTCCGAGGACACGCACCCGGTCACGGGCGAGATGTGGGGCAACTTCCCGCAGACGTACTCGATGGTCGGCCTGATCAATGCGGCGGTGCGGCTTTCCGCGCCGTGGGACACCGTCATCTAGGCGCGCCCATGTCCCGCCTGGTCGTCGTCTCCAACCGCGTTGCGGATCCGCGCAAGACCTCCGCTGGAGGACTGGCGGTGGCACTCGCCGAAGTCCTCAACAACACCGGTGGACTGTGGTTCGGCTGGAGCGGCAAGATCATCGAACCGTCGGGGGAAGGCACGCATCGAGACCCCCCGCTGCACACCCACCAGGCCGGCCCGGTGAAGCTGGTCACGCTGGACCTGAACCGCGAGGACCACGACGCCTACTACCTCGGCTATTCCAACGGCGTTTTATGGCCCGTTTTCCACTACCGGCTCGACCTCGCGGATTTCGACGCCGGCTACATCGCCGGCTACCGGCGCGTCAACCAGCTGTTCGCCCGCAAGCTCGCGCCGCTGCTGCGCGAAGACGACATCATCTGGGTGCACGATTACCACCTGATCCCGCTGGCCGCCGAACTGCGCGCTCTGGGCTGCAACCAGCGCATCGGCTTCTTCCTGCATATCCCGCTGCCGCCGCCGCTGATCCTGGCCGCGATCCCCGGACATGACTGGCTGATCCGGGCGCTGTTCGCCTACGACCTGGTGGGCTTCCAGAGCAATGCCGACCATTCGCATTTCTGCAGCTACGTGCAGACCGAAGCCCATGCCCAGAACCTGGGCGAAGGCCGATGGCGCGCGTTCAACCGCACCGTGCAGGCCGGCGCCTTTCCGATCGGCATCGACGTCGAGGAGTTCACCGCCCTCACCAACGCGCCGGAGGGCCGTGACATGTACGAGCGGATGCGTCGCGAGTATTCGCGACGCAAGCTGCTGGTGGGCGTGGACCGGCTCGACTACTCGAAGGGCCTGCCCCAGCGCATGCGCGCCTTTCGCGAATTGCTGACGCGCAACCCGGAGACGCACCGGAGCGCGACGCTGATCCAGATCGCGTCGCCCAGCCGGGAAGACGTCAGTGCCTACGGCGACATCCTTCACGAGCTGGAAAGCCTGTGCGGCTCGATCAACGGCAACTTCGGCGAGCTGGACTGGATGCCCGTGCGCTACATGCACCGCACGGTGGCGCGGGCGCGCCTGCCCGGGCTGTACCGCGCGAGCCGGGTCGCGCTGGTCACGCCACTGCGCGACGGCATGAACCTGGTGGCCAAGGAATTCGTGGTGGCCCAGGACCCGCAGGACCCGGGCGTGCTGGTGCTCTCGCGCTTCGCCGGTGCCGCCGAGCAGATGCCGGAGGCGCTGCTGGTGAACCCTTACGACACGGAAGCCACCGCCAGCGCCATCCACCTGGCGCTGCAGATGCCCCTGGAAGAGCGGCGGGAGCGGCACGAAGCGCTGATCAAGACCATGCGGCGTTTCGACGTTCACTGGTGGTGCGACACCTTCCTGGAAACGCTGGCCAAGGCCCAGGCCGAAGAAACCGGGACGCCCTGGCTTCGGCTATAGCCGGGCCAGGGTGGACGTGTCTTCCTGCCCGGCGAAATACTTCCGCAGGCATTCGCCGAACACGGGCTCGGCGGGCGCGGCCCGATGGAACAGGGTCATCGAGGAGTGGAACTTGAGGTCGTCGGGTGAGCCGAAGATTTCGTGCGCTGTCTTGGCCGGCACGGCCAGCACCAGCGCGCTGCATTCACGCAGCCTGGCGCCCAGGACGGGATGTTCCAGATGGGCGCGCGCTTCGTCCAGGGAACCGACGGCATAACGTTGCGCCATGGCGCTGTGGCCGAGGCCTTCGATCTGGGGAAAGACGAACCACATCCAGTGGCTGCGCTTGCGGCCCGCGCGCAGTTCCGCCACCACCTGCGGATACACCGCAGCCTGGGCCTGCACGAAACGCGAGAGGCCGAAGCGGTCTTCCATGATCGCGCCCCTCAGCGTTTGAGCGGCGCGATTTTCTGGTCGATGGCGCCGAAGACGCTCTGGCCGTCGCGGCCCTTCATCTCGATCCGGATCGTGTCGCCGAACTTCATGTAGTCGGTGGCCGGCTTGCCGTCCTGGATCGTCTCGATCGCGCGCTTCTCGGCGATGCAGCTGTAGCCCTTGGTCCACTCCTTCTTGCCGTTGGCCTCGATGGCGCGGTTGCTCACCGTGCCAGAGCCGACGATGCTGCCGGCGCGCACGTTGCGCGTCTTGCAGACGTGGGCGATCAGCTGGCCGAAGTGGAAGGTCATCTCCTTGCCGGCGTCGCACATGCCCACGGTGCGGCCGTTCCAGACACTCTGCAGCGTCAGGTGCAGGCGGCCCTTGTCCCACGCGTCGCCGAACTCGTCGAGCGTCACGGCCACCGGGCCGAACGCGGTAGCGGGCTTGCTCTGGAAAAATCCGAAGCCCTTGGCCAGTTCGTCGGGGATCAGGTGCCGCAGCGACACGTCGTTGGCGATCATCACCAGGCGGATGCCTTCCAGCGCCTGCTCGGGCGTGGCCGTCATGGGCACGTCGCCGGTCACCACCGCCACCTCGGCCTCGAAGTCGATGCCGTATTCCTCCTTGGGCACGATCACGTCGTCCGTCGGCCCCAGGAAATCGTCGCTGCCACCCTGGTACATCAGCGGCTCGGTGTAGTAGTTGGCCGGGACTTCGGCGTTGCGCGCGAGGCGCACCAGCTCCACATGGTTGATGTAGGCCGATCCGTCGGCCCACTGGTAGGCGCGCGGCAGCGGCGCCATGCATTGCGCCGGATCGAAGGGGAACGCGTGGCGCGCCTTGCCACCGTTGAGCGTCTCGTACAAGTCATGCAATTGCGGCGACAGGAAGCCCCAATCGTCCAGCACCTGCTGCATGCGGTCGGCGATGCCGGTCGCATAATGCGCCGTGCCGAGGTCGCGCGAAACCACGACGAGCTGGCCGTCGCGCGAACCGTCTTTATAAGTGGCGAGCTTCATCGCTGTTTGCCCCCGGGAGTTGGATGCGCTACAGTCGGAAGACGTTACGCATTGTGAAATGAATTTACCTAATCGTAATTCTACAGGAAGACGGCGGGCATGAAGGAGCGCGCCGGGATCCAGTCCGTCGAGGTCGGCTTCGCGCTGCTGGAGGTCCTGTCGAAGGGTCCCGGCCCGCTCATGCTGCGCGACCTCGCGGCCGCGGCCGGCATGAGCGCGGCCAAGGCGCACCGCTACCTCGTGAGCTTCCAGCGGCTGCAGCTGGTGGTGCAGGACGCCGGCAGCACGCGCTACGACCTGGGCCCCGCGGCACTCAAGCTCGGCCTGGCGTCGCTGTCACGCCTCGATGCCGTCAAGCTCGCCCGCGAGCGCATCGTCGGCCTCATGGAACAGATCGGCGGCCACACCCTGGCCTTGGCCGTGTGGGGCAACCACGGCCCGACCATCGTGCATTGGGAAGAATCGCCGCAGGCGGTCACGGTGAACCTGCGGCTCGGCGACGTGATGCCGCTGCTGTCGTCCGCCACCGGCCGCTGTTTCGCCGCCTGGCTGTCGAAGGAAGCGATCACGCCGCTGCTCAAGGAAGAAATAGCGCGCGCCCAGAAGCAGGGCCGCGGCGACGTGCCGGGGACCCTCACTGAAGCGCGGGCGCTGCTCGATGAAGTGCGCCAGCGCGGCGCGGCCCGCGTGGTCGATACCTTGCTGCCCGGCATCGTCGGGTTCTGCGCGCCGGTGTTCGATTCCGACGGGCACATCGTGCTCGGGATCGTCGCGCTCGGGCCCAGCGGCACCTTCGACCCGGCCTGGGGCGGCGCCGTCGACCGGCCATTGCGTGCCGCGGCACGCCAGCTGTCGAGCGATCTCGGCTACCGGACCTGAGCATGGCGCCATTCAGGCCCCTGCTGGTGTTGACAGTGGCCGTGCTGGCGGCTCATGCGCTGCTGTTGCGGCCACCGCGCGAAGCGGTGCAATCCGCTGTCACGCCCGCACGACCCTTCCTCACCCGAACTGTCGCCGCCCCGCTGCCCGCGGCCACCCAGCCTCCCGTTGCCAGCGCGGCGCCCGTTGCGCCCACGGCGGCCAAGCTGGGAGCTGCAGGGCCGGTGGCTCTGCAGGCCGTGGACACAGGCGCGCCCGCCACTGTACCCGCCCCTGCTCCCGCGCCGGCGGGGGTCCCCACGCCTGAGACAGCCTCGACCGTCGCGGTCGCCATCCCCGGCTCGGTGCGTCTCCATTACAAGGTAGAGCTGCAGCGGGGCGGCTTGGCCCTGAAAGGACAGGGCGAGCTGAGCTGGCGCCAGGACGGCCAGAACTACGAGGCGAGGCTGGAGTTCAGCGCGCCCCTGGTGCGGGCTCGCACGCAACACAGCACCGGACGGATCACGGCCGGGGGTTTGGCGCCGCAGCGGTTTTCGGACAAGGGCCGCGGCGAGGAGGCCACGCATTTCGACCGTGAACAAGGGCGGCTGAGCTTCAGCAGCAACCGGCCGGACGCGCCACTGCTGCCAGGCGCGCAGGATCGTTTGAGCGTCCTGCTTCAGCTCGCGGCGCTGGTCGCCGGCGCCCCGGCGAAGTTCCCACCCGCCACCAGCATCATGATCCAGACCGCCGGCACTCGAGAGGCGGAGCCGTGGGTGTTCACCGTCGAGGGCGAGGAGCAGCTCGACCTGCCCGGCGGCCCGGTGGCGGCGTTCAAGCTGACCCGAGCCCCGCGCAAGGAGTTCGACGTCAAGGTAGAACTGTGGCTCGCTCCCGGCATGGATTACGTGCCCGTGCGCCTGCGTCTGACACAGCCGAACGGCGATTCGGTCGACCAGCAGTGGTCCTCCACCGACAGGGGGTGAGCGGCGCGGTGCCTACTCTTCGACCATGGGAGGCCGTCCAGCGTTTGCCCCGTCATCTTGAAACCGGGCCAAACGTTGCCAGATAACCAGGCAGAAGGATTAAGTACCATGCAAATGCTCTATGACTCCGACTCGTTCGTCGTCGTGCACATGCAGGCCAATGAACCCGTTGAAGGGGAACCGGCCCCCCGCATCGCGCGCCACGGATTCGAGATCGTCGACAAGCGCTCCAACAAGGAGGTCTACCTCGACGGTTCATGGGCGGAGGCGTTCCAGCGTCAAATCAATGCCTGGCAATTGAACACACCCACTCAGGAAGAAGTCGAGGAAACCCTGGACGGCTACGCCGAGCTGGCGCAGAACCCACTGGTCATGCACTGAGACGCGCCCCGCGCCGGGGGCCACGGGCCGTCAGCGCAGGAAGCCCCATCGATACAACGGCTCCACCAACACCAGCACCGCCACCAGCCGGCACACCTGGAAAGCAGTCACCACCGGCACCCCCAACTGAAGCACTTTCGCGGTGATCGCCATCTCGGCGATGCCGCCCGGCGAGGTCCCGAGGATCAGCGTCGCCCAGTGCAGCCCTGTGCCCATCGACAGCAGCATGGCCACCACGGCGCACAGCGCGATCATCGCCAGCGTGCCCATCGCCACCGAACCAAGCCAACGGGGCGCCGTGTGCACGAACCCGGCCGAGAAGCGCACGCCCAGGCTGACTCCGATCAGCAGTTGTGCCGCATTGGTCATCCACTGGGGCATCCCGGACAGCTCGACGCCGCCCATGGTCAGGCCCATGGCGACCAGGAGGGCCCCGATGAACCAAGGGTTTGCACGGCCGGTCCGTTGCATGAGCCATGCGCCCGCCGCCGACGCCGCCACCAGCATCGCGAGGCCTGTCCACTGAACCTGGCGCGGCCCGGGCAGCGTCGGATCCAGCCCGTGCAGACCGGCCAGGCTGAAGGCGAACGGCACCACCAGCGTCACGATCAGCAACCGCAGGCTGTGCGCGGCGGCGACCAGGTCCGTGCGTCCGCCTTCGCGTTCGGCCAGCAGCGTCATTTCTGAAGCGCCGCCGATGGCCCCCGCGAAATAGCTGGTGGCCCGCTGTTCGCGGTCCGTGCCGCCGATGCGGGCCGCGTGGCCGCGATGCAGCCAGCGGCCGAACGCCCAGCCCAGCCCGAGCGCCCAGACGATCGCCAGCGCGATGGCCCACCAGAGGCCGGCGACCAGCGCCGTGACCTGCGGCGTGAAGTACAACCCCAGCGCCATGCCGATGATGGACTGGCCGGCGTTGCGAAAGGGAGCGAAACTGCGGGTGGGCTGCCCCAGCACAGACGCCACCGCGGTGGCCAGCAGCGGCCCGATCATCCAGGGCAGCGGCGTCCGCAGCCACTGGCATAGCAGCGCGGCAGCCCAGGCCAGCAAGAGGGTGAGCGCAACGCGGGCGGGAAATGTCGATGTCATGCGGCCGAAAGCTGTTGATGCTGGCGTGCGGTGGCTTAGTATCGTTGCATGGGCTGTCGAATCCACGCCATCGTGCTGCTGTTGCTGGCCGCGTGTACAACGCCGGTGGCGATGCCGGGCATCGAGGCCCGCGTGGCCGACCTGCTGCCGGCGGACGTCATCCTGCTCGGCGAACAGCACGATGCGCCCGAACACCAGGAGATGCACCAGCGGGCGATCGGGACGCTGGCCGGGCGCGGGGCGCTCGCCGCCGTCGCCCTCGAAATGGCGAATGTGGGACGCTCCACCGCCGGCGTGCCACGAGATGCCTCCGAAGCCGAGGTGAGGTCCGCGCTGGCGTGGGATGAAGCCGGCTGGCCCTGGCCGGCCTACGGCCCGGCCGTGATGACTGCGGTGAGGGCCGGGGTCCCGGTGATCGGCGCGAACCTGCCCCGCTCTCAATCGCGCACCGCCATGGCGGACGCCTCGCTCGATACATCGGTTGCGCCCGGCGTCCTGAAGACACAGCACGACGCGGTTCGCGCAGGGCACTGCGGCCTGCTGCCCGAAAGCCAGGTCGGCCCCATGGCGCGCGTGCAGCTCGCCCGCGACCGCACCATGGCCCAGGCGATCGCCGGGGCCGTGGCGCCGGGCAAGACCGTCGTGCTGCTGGCGGGCGCCCGGCACATCGACCCCGCTTCGGGCGTGCCGCAGCACCTTCCCCCGGGCGTGCGCACGAGCTCCGAGCGGCTGCCCGAACGCCCCCCCAAGAAAGACTACTGCGCGGAACTGCGTGAACAGTTCCAGCGCCGCTCGCACCCGTGAACTCCCCGGCCGACCCGGTCTCCGGCATGGCGCGGCCGCCTGGTGGGGCGCGCGAGCTCACCATCGACGTTGTCGAGCTCAATCCGCATGCGCCGCGGCCATTTGCCTTCACCGAAGTGGCACTGTGCCTGTGCGATTCGCTCCGCGCGGCGGGTCTGCAGTCCAACCACCGCGTGAACATTGCCAACCCGCAGACGGTGTGCATCGTGCTGGGCGCCGTCCCGCCATTCAATGCACCCCTCGGGCAGCTCGACCCGCGCAAGACCATGGTCTTCAATTTCGAACAGCTGGGCAGCTCATCGAGCATCGCGGGCGCGGAGTACCTGAACTGGCTGCGCCAGTGGATAGTGCTCGATTACCACAGCCGGAATGTCGATTTCCTGCGCCGCGTGAACGGTCCCGCCCAGTCAGTGCTGGAGCTGCCCATCGTGCCGGGGCCTTCGCTGGCGTTCCGCCCCGACTTGCCCGCGGAGAAATCCGTGGACGTGCTGTTCTTCGGCTCACCCAACGAAAGGCGCACGGCTTTGCTGCACCGCCTGGAAGAGGCCGGCCTGCGTGTGGAGGTCGTCGCAGGCGCCTACGCGGACGAACTCACGCCGGCCATCCGCCGCGCGCGGCTGGTCCTGCACGTCCACTATTACGAAACCGGGCTGTTTCCGGTGGCGCGCATCCTGCAGCCCGTGGCCGCCGGCGTGCCGGTCGTGTGCGAGTCTTCCTTGTTCTCGGCGGCCAGCGACTGGTCCGGTTCGGGCATCCTGTTCGCGCCGTACGACCGCCTCGTCGACGCGTGCCGCCAACTGCTCGCTGCCGAAGACGAACAGCGGCGGCGCGCGGAGAAATCGCGGCAATTCGCCGCGCGGATCGATTTCGCGGGCCCCCTGGACAACGTGCTGCGGGCGCTGCTCCGGCGGCTGGAAACCCCGGCACCCGGAACGGCCGCGCCCCTGCCGGCACAGCCGGCCGCCGTGCCGCGGCCGATCGCCCCGCCACAGCCCATCGCACCGCCCCGGCCCGCGACAGCGCGCGAGGCCCCAGGGCCGCAGGACGACCTCGCTGCACCCTTGTCGACCGAACAGATCGAGGCGATCCTCGAGCGCGAGGCGAGCGAATTGCCGCCCGAGGCGAACCTGGGGGTGCCGCCGCTCAAGCTCGCCGAGCGGCAGCCCGGGCAGGGTCGCTACGGGCTCTGGATCGTCGCGCTACTGCTGATTTTCAGCCTGTACACGATCTGGCAATCCATGCAACGCTGACCCCGGTCAGGCATTCTTGCGGATCGAATCGGCCAGGGTGTTGACGAGCTGGTCGAGGTGGGACTTCTCGACGATGTAGGGCGGTGCGATTACCAGAACGTCGCCGGCCGGGCGCACCAGCGCGCCGTTGTGGAAGCAGTCGAGGAAGATATCGAAGGCCCGTTTGCCCGGCGTGCCGGCAATGGGCGCCAGCTCCACCGCGGCGGCCAGCCCCAGGCTGCGGATGCCGATCACGTTGGGCAGGCCCTTGAAGGTGCTGTGGAACGCGTCGCCCAGCACCTTGCCCATTTCGCCGGCGCGCTGGAACAGGTTCTCCTGCTTGTACACGTTGAGCGTGGCGATCGCCGCGGCGCAGGCGACCGGATGGCCGGAATAGGTGTATCCGTGGAAGAACTCGACCACGTGCTCGGGCGCCTCGGTCTTCATCATCGCGTCGTACAGCTTGTCGCGGCAGATCACGCCACCCAGCGGGATCACGCCGTTGGTGACGCACTTGGCGAAATTCAGCATGTCCGGCACCACGCCGTAGTAGTCGGCGGCGAAGTTGGTGCCCATGCGGCCGAAGCCAGTGATCACCTCGTCGAAAATCAGCAGGATGCCGTGCTTGTCGCAGATCTCGCGCAGGCGCTTGAGGTAGCCCTGCGGCGGCAGGTACCAGCCGGCGCTCCCCGCGACCGGCTCGACGATGATGGCGGCCACGTTGCTCGGGTCGTGCAGCGGCAGGATGCGGTTTTCCAGCTCGAGCAGGATGTCCTCCTGCCACACCGGCTCCTTGTTGTGGATGAACGCGTTGTTCACCGGGTCGTGGATGAAGCGCATGTGGTCCACCCGCGGCAGGAACGCGCTGCCGTAGACCTTGCGGTTGGCCGGGATGCCGCCCACGCTCATGCCGCCGAAGCCGACGCCGTGGTAGCCCTTCTCGCGGCCGATGAAGACATTGCGGTGGCCCTCGCCGCGCGCGCGGTGGTAGGCCAGCGCCACCTTCAGCGAGGTGTCCGCCGCCTCGGAGCCCGAGTTGCAGAACAGCACCTTGTTCAGGTCGCCAGGCGCCATCGCCGCGATCATTTCGGCGGCCTTGAAGGCCTGGTCGTTGGAGGCCTGGAAAGCAGTGGCGTAGTCCAGCGTGTCCAGCTGCTTCTTGATCGCCTCGTTGATCGGCTTGCGGTTGTGGCCGGCGCCCACGCACCACAGGCTGGAGATGCCGTCGACGATCTTCTTGCCGTCGTGGGTGGTGAAGTGCATGCCGTCGGCGCCCACGAAGACGCGTGGGTCCTTGCGGAACTGCCGGTTGGGGGTGAAGGGCAACCAGTGGTTGTCCATGGAGAAGTCGTTGTAGGCCATGGGGTGCTCCGTTCGGATACAGCAGGGGCCATTTTGGCACTGCGGCGCGCCTCGCGCATCCCCGGGGGCCGGCCTGCGACAATTCACCCCGTATGAATCGAGCTTATATCCTGACCCTTTCCTGCCCGGACCGGCCGGGCATCGTGCACGCCGTTTCCGGCTTCCTGCTGGAGCGCGGGGGCAACATCGAGGAGGCCGCGCAGTACAACGACCACGACACGGGCCTCTTTTTCATGCGGGTCCAGTTCGCCTGCGACCAGCTGACGTTCGAGGACCTGAAAGTGCAGCTCAGGTTCTTCGCCGAGCCTTTCAGGATGGCGTGGAAGCTTCACGCCACCACGGAGCCGATGCGCACCGTGATCATGGTCAGCAAGGAGGGCCACTGCCTGAACGACCTGCTGTTCCGGTGGAAGAGCGGGCTGCTGCGGCTGGAGGTCGCCGCCATCATCTCCAACCACCGCGACTTCTACCAGCTCGCGGCCGGCTACAACGTGCCGTTCCACCATATCCCGGTCACTGCGGCCACCAAAGCCCAGGCCGAGTCGCGGCAGTTCGAGATCGTCGAGTCAGAGGGCGCGGAGCTCGTGGTGCTGGCGCGGTACATGCAGATCCTGTCCAACGACCTGTGCGGCAAGCTCGCGGGCCGCGCGATCAACATCCACCACTCGTTCCTGCCCAGCTTCAAGGGCGCCAGGCCGTACTACCAGGCGCACGACCGCGGCGTAAAACTGATCGGCGCGACGGCCCATTACGTGACGGCCGACCTCGACGAGGGCCCGATCATCGAGCAGGACGTGGCGCGCGTGGACCACAGCGCCACCGTGGAAGACCTCACCGCGCAAGGCCGCGACACCGAGAGCCAGGTGCTGGCGCGCGCGGTGAAATGGCACAGCGAGCACCGCGTGCTGATCAACGGGCACAAGACCGTCATCTTCAAGTGATGCCATGGCAGCCCGCATCCCGCCCATCCAGTGCCTGCTGACGTTCGAGGCATTGGCGCGGCTGCGTTCGGTGACGCTGGCCGCGGAGGAGCTGTGCGTGACGCCCAGCGCGGTGAGCCATCGCGTCAGGCAGCTCGAGCAGATCATCGGCACGAAGCTGTTCGGCCGCGCGGACTTTTCGCTGACCACCGATGGCAGCGAGTACCTCGCCCATGTCCGCGAAGGGCTGTCGAGCCTGGAGCGCTTCCCTGGCCAGGACAGCGCGCAGGGCAAGCGCAAGCTGCGGGTGGCGGTGACCCCGACGTTCTCCCGCTCGATCCTGATGCCGCGCCTGCGCGGCTTCATCGATGCGTACCCGGAAATCGACCTGACGCTGCAGGTCTCGATTCCGCTGCTGGACGTGGTGGCCGAGGATGCGGACCTGATGATCCGCTTCGGCACCGGCCGCTACGCCGATGTGGAGCACGTCTGCCTGATGACCGACGAGGTCACGCCGTTGGCCGCACCTGGCTACATCCGCGCCAACGGACCGTTCGACACCGTCGAGGACCTGCTGGCTGCCAAGCTGATCAAGAGCCCGCTGGAGCCCTGGCGCACCTGGTTCCTGGCCCACGGCGTGGACTCGGGCGAGCCTGCCGAAGGGTCTTCCTTCAACGACATCGGGCTGATGTGCGACGCCGCGGCGCAAGGGCTGGGTATCGCACTGGTGCGGCTGAAACTGGGCCAGCCCTGGCTGGACAACGGGATGCTCGAGCGCATCTCCGAGCGCAACGTTCCCAGTCCCCATGCCCACTACCTCTGCTGGCGCACCGGCACGATGGATCGTTGGGAATGCGCCGCCTTCTCCGAGTGGCTGAGAAAGAGCCTCGGCTGAGGGCCGGGCGGTTGGCGAGGCCTCAGGCGACGGCCTGGGGCCACGCGCGGGTCAAAGTTTGGTCGCGGTCACGATCTGGAAGTTGCCGAAGAAGAACGTGGTGCGCTCGGCTTTCCAGCCGCCCATTTCCTCGAGCAGCAGCATCGGGTCGTGCGAATCCCACAGCGCCAGGCCGAGCGGTTCGAACACCTTGAAGTACGTCCAGCTCAGGGCGCGCAGCACCCACAGCTCGGGCTTGTGGAACTCGCCCAGGTAGAGCTTGCCGCCGGGCTTGAGCATGCGGCCCGCTTCGCTCAGCGCCTTGGACTTGAGCTCATGCGGCAGCTCGTGCAGCAGGAAGAACATGACGTTGGCGTCCACCGAGCCCTCCTGGCTCTTCATGTCCGTGGCGTTGTCCTCGATGTACTGGATCTTGCCGGCGTACTCGCCCAGCTTGCTTTTCGCGTGCACCAGTTCGTTCTTGATGATGTCGGCGATGAGGATGCGATCGGCTCCCGATTGCAGCGACGCCTCAACCACCCGCGGAATCACGTTGCCGAAGGCGCAGGAGGTGACCAGCACCTTCTTGTTGCGCAGGTCGGTGGCCTTGAGGCCTTCCACGATCTTGGTAACCAGGTGCGGGTACTGGAACAACAGGATCGCCGAGATGATGGGTTGATAGTCCACCATCTTGATCAGGCGCATGTTGGAGTAGATCGGGTACACGTGCGAGCTCTCGTGGGCCCATCCGGCGAACTCGCGCACGATCAGCGCGCCGCGCGTGCACACGAAGAAGAAAATGCCGGTTGCGGCGAGAACGAAAAACAGGCCGAAAGCCGCGTTGCTCATCCAGGTAGTCATAGCCAGGGTCCCTCTTTCAAAAAGCTGCGGCAATCCGCATCTGCCATGTCATCGTGCCAGCGGCAGTTACGCCCCGAATTGACATAGCGCATGGCGACGGGTCGGAAGTTTCCTATCTTGGGCTCGGACGCCGCCTAGCGGCCGGCCGCTGGGGGGTGCCCCGGAGCCGGCTTTTTTCACTCCCGCCATGCAAAAAGCTCAGCCCGCCGGGGCCGGCCTGGCCTAAAGTGCATGCCATGAATGCGACTCCCGAGCCCGGCGTCCTCGAACGCGCCGAACGCCAGTCCCAGGTAGTAGGGGCCCTGCAGGCTGTTCTGCCCGCCGCTTCCCTGCTCTGGCACACCGAAGACACCACGCCTTACGAATGCGACGGCCTGACGGCCTACCGCCAGCGCCCCCTTGTCGTCGCATTGCCGGAAAACGAAGCCCAGGTCCAGGCGGTGCTGCGGGCCTGCCATGCGCTGGATGTGCCCGTGGTGGCTCGGGGCGCCGGCACGGGCCTGTCCGGCGGTGCGATGCCGAACGCGATGGGGGTGACGCTCTCGCTGGCCCGCTTCAACCGCATCCTGAAGCTCGACCCGCTGTCGCGCACGGCCACGGTGCAGTGCGGCGTGCGCAACCTCGCGATCAGCGAGGCGGCCGCTGCGTACGGGCTGTACTACGCGCCGGATCCGTCCAGCCAGATCGCCTGCACCATCGGCGGCAATGTGGCAGAAAACTCCGGCGGGGTGCATTGCCTGAAATACGGGCTCACGCTGCACAACGTTCAGAAAGTGCGGGGCTTCACCGCGGCGGGCGAGCCGGTGGAATTCGGCGGCGATGCGCTGGACTGCCCCGGGTTCGACCTGCTGAGCGTCATCATCGGCAGCGAGGGTATGCTGGCCGTGGCGACCGAAGTCACCGTCAAGCTGGTGCCCAAGCCGCTGCTGGCGCGCTGCATCATGGCGAGCTTCGACGACATCCGCAAGGCCGGCGACGCGGTGGCGGCCGTGATCGCCGCAGGCATCATCCCGGCCGGACTGGAGATGATGGACAAGCCGATGACGGCTGCGGTGGAGGATTTCGTCCATGCCGGCTACGACCTCACGGCCGAAGCGATCCTGCTTTGCGAAAGCGACGGCACACCCGAAGAAGTGGAGGAAGAAATCGGCCGCATGAGCCATGTGCTGAGCGGCGCCGGTGCCACGGCAATCGCCGTGAGCCGCGACGAGGCCGAGCGCCTGAAGTTCTGGAGCGGCCGCAAGAACGCCTTTCCCGCGTCGGGGCGCCTGAGCCCGGATTACATGTGCATGGATTCGACGATCCCGCGCAAGCGCCTGGCGGACATCCTGCTCGCGATCCAGGAGATGGAGAAGAAGTACGCCCTGCGCTGCGCGAACGTTTTCCATGCGGGCGACGGCAACCTGCATCCGCTGATCCTGTTCGACGCCAACGACGCCGGGCAGCTGCACCGGGCCGAACTGTTCGGCGCCGACATCCTGGAGACCAGCGTGGCGATGGGGGGCACCGTCACGGGCGAGCACGGCGTCGGCGTGGAGAAGCTCAATTCCATGTGCGTGCAGTTCAGCCCGGCGGAATGCGAGCAGATGTTCGCGCTCAAGCGCGCGTTCGACCCCAAGGGGCTGCTCAACCCCGGCAAGGTGATCCCGACGCTCAACCGCTGCGCCGAGTACGGGAAGATGCTGGTGCGCGGCGGACGGCTCTCGCACCCGGACCTGCCGCGCTTTTAGCATTTGCGCCGGCGGTGCCCCGCAGGCCGCATTCAGCCTTGGGCTATCAGGCTCTTGCCTTGGCGCGAAACCTGTCGCAACTCAACAGCTAGCGCTTGCACTGGCTGTTGTCCACGAAATCGGCCGTCAGGGTCTTCTTTTCCTCCTTCGCCTGCAATTTCTCTTCCGTCACCAGGAGTGAAACGAATGTCGTGAGGGGATTGGTGCCGATCTCGGCGACCACTTCGGCGATCAGTGCAATCGCTGCTTCTTCCGAGCGGTTGCTGTTGCGCAGCAGTTCGACGATGCGCTCCACGGTCGTAATTTCACTGGCGGGGGCCGGTGCTGGCGCGGGTGTCGGCGCGGGTGTCGGAGCCGGTGTCGGCGCTGGGGTCGGAGCCGGGGTCGGAGCCGGGGTCGGAGCCGGGGTCGGCGCTGGTGTCGGCGCTGGTGTCGGAGCCGGGGTCGGCGCAGGGGTCGGTGCTGGTGTCGGAGCCGGTGTCGGCGCTGGTGTCGGCGCAGGTGTCGGAGCCGGTGTCGGCGCTGGGGTCGGAGCCGGGGTCGGAGCCGGGGTCGGCGCTGGTGTCGGCGCTGGTGTCGGCGCCGGGGTCGGCGCAGGTGTCGGCGCAGGTGTCGGCGCGGGTGTCGGCGCGGGTGTCGGAGCCGGGGTCGGTGCTGGTGTCGGCGCCGGTGTCGGCGCTGGTGTCGGAGCCGGGGTCGGAGCCGGGGTCGGGGCGGCGGTCGGGGCCGGGGTAGCCGTCACCAAGAGGGCGGCAGGCGAGGGGGCCGCGGAGAAACCGGCCGTAACCAGTGGCGTGCCTGTGATCGTGCCGCCGCTGCTGGTCACCACATCGAACGCGTCGCCGGGCGAGTACGCAGGCGCGACATTGTTCACGACAACGTTCGATGCCGGGTTGAACACCACGTTGCCATTGGTCGCCAGCACGTCGTGGTTGGCGCTGGACGTGATGTCCACGTAGAGGTTAGCCGTCGCGCCGTGGTTGGTTCCGCCGCCAGCCAGCACCGTGAGCGTACCGATGGTCCCTAGCGTGCCCGGCTTGATCGCGCCATCGTTGTTCAATGTGCCGGTGCCCAGGTCCAGCGTCCCGTGGCCGTGAATCAGGCCCGCCGTTGTGTTCGCCAGTGTCGAGTTGGAGTTGTTCAGGGAGGTCGCGCTGGTGGCCAGCCAGATTTGCCCGGCATTGCTCGAGAACACGGCGTTGCCGAACTGCAGCGTACCGGCGTACACCTCCACGGCCCCGGTGTTCGTGAAGCTCAGGCCGCTCACACTGCTCGTGCCGGTGCTCACGCTCTTCTGGAGCCGCCCCGCATTGGAGAAGGAGCCACCGCCGGTGCCGCTGAAACCGCCGGTGTTCTGCAGGTCGATGATCGCCCCGGCGTTGTTGGCCACACTCGCGCCTTCCGACACAGCCACGTTGCCGGTGGCGGACCACGTGATGATCCCGTTGTTCACCAACGGACGGCTCAGCGCGACCGCGCCGCCCAGCACGCCTTGGCCCGCGGATGCAAGGATCGTCTTGCCGGTGCCCGCCATCGAACCGCCGACCCAGAACAGCAACTGGTTCGCCGTCACGTCGCTCGAGCCGGTCAGCAAGCCCCCGCTTCCCACGCCCAGCGAATTGACCGAAACGTTGGCGGCAACGTCGAGCGTTCCATACACATCGAACATCGTGCCGGTCAGGTTGGTGCCGAGCGTCGTCGTGCCGCCCGTCACCTTCGCCGCAGCGGCGGTGAGATTGGTCGTGCCGCTGCCCGTCAGCGTGGCCCCGTTGAAAAGGATGTCGTTGCTCGCAACCAGCGAGCCCGCACCGCTTCCGCTGTTCACCGTGGCACCGATGCTGAGGTTCTTCCCGGCGCCATTGGCCTGGAGCGTGACGCCAGTCCCGGATACGACGTCCGCCGACACCGTGAGCGCGTCCGCGCTGCGAATGTCAACGCCACCCGAAGCGCCGATGCCCGTGCCCGCGATGCCTACGGTCAGCGCCCCGGAGTTGCGGTAGCCCACTGAGCTTGCGCCGGTCGCGGTGAACGCGCTGACGTTGTTGCCCGAATTCGTCAGCGAGACCGTGCCGGAGGTGACGAGCTTCAGGCCCCCCGCCGCCGTGACGGACCCGCCGCTGGTTTGCGAAACGCCCGTTCCTTCGAGTTGGATGGCGACGGCGTCCGGGCCGAGCGCATTCTGCACGCCCGTGCCGCTCGGCAGCGCGTCGAGGTTGATTCCGTTGCTGCTCTTGTACCTGAATACGGACCCGGTCGCGCTGCCGGTGGCCTTGCCTGCGATCACGCCCGTCACGTTCGATTCGGTCAGCGTGACGCTGGTGCCCTCGGCATACACGGCCAGGCCCGCGAGCGTGGCTCCCGGGGCCTGCGTCAGTGCGCCGCCGGCGATCAGCGCAATGAAACCGTTGGGGCTGGCGGAGCTGTAGCCGCCCGCAGGAGCAACGACCGAGATACCCGTAAGGCCGTCGATGCCGGAGCCGACGTTCAGCGCGCCGCTGGTCTTGAGCGCGAAGGTGTTGGTGCCGCTGCCATTCCCGACCGAAGCCGCGACGTTCGTCACGGAATTGGTCGCGGTGTCCAGCTTGACGGCGCCGCTGGCCTTCAGACCGAGCTTGGCCGCCGCGATGGTGCCGGCCGCGCTTTGCGTGATGTTGCCGCCGGACTCGAGCGTTACCGTACCGGCGTACGCAGGCGCAATCGCAGCGCTGATGTTGACGTTGCCCGCGGCCATCGCCCCCAGGCGCAAGGCGCCCGTGCCGGCGAAGGCGTTCAGCTCGGTGGCCGAGAGTTCCAGCGTGTTCGCGGCCGCGTCCGTCGTCGACCCGAGGTCGAGGCCCCACGTCGTCGCCGTCGTGGGTTTGACCAGGATGGTGCCCGTCCCGCCGTCGACTGATCCCGCGCCGCCCTGCAACGTCATGCGGTCGGCCGTCAGCGTGATGTTCTTGCCCGTGAGGTTGCTCGACACCGTGAGCATGCCGCCCGCGCCCAGGGACAGGGAACCCAGGCCGGTGTTGAGACTGGGTGTCACCTGCAGGTTGCCCGTCGCCTTGACGACGACGGGGCCGTTCAAGCCGGTGACGGCCGTGCCGATCGTGGCGTTGCCGGAATGGTTGATGTAGACCCCGTTGACACCGCCGCTCACGGCTCCGATGTCGAAGACAGTCGACGTCGTGAGCGACTGGGTTTGCAGCGGCGTGAAGGCGGTGCCGCCGATCGAGCCGATCGCGCTGGCGCTGGACTGCAGGTAGATGCGGTCCGATCGCAGCAGGCCGCCGCTCTGCACGACGGCTCCGCCTGTTCTCACGCCGAGGCTGGACGCGGATCCGGACGTGACGGTGCCCGTGAGGAGGACGTCCTGCGAGGCCGCCGAGGCGATATCGACGGAATACGCAGAGGTCGTGTTCTGGGTAACATTGCCCAGGGTCCACTGGCCGGTCGGGTTGTTGACGAAGGCGATGAAGCCGCCGCCTGCGCTGGTCTGCGTGGCGGAGAACGACGAGACGTTGTTGGCGCCCGCGCTGAGGCTGATGTCGGTGGCCGCAGTGACGTTGAGCGAATTGGCAGTGATCTTCGCGCCGGCAGCCTGCAGCACGGAGCCCCCGGACGCCTGAAGCGTGGTCGGCCCCGTACCGGAATCGACGCCGTTGGTGGTGTCAGCCAAAGTCAGGGAACCGGTAGAAACGGACAACGAAATCGCCTGGTTGTTGTTGCTCCGGACGCCGGCAATGGAGCCCATGTTCACGTATCCGGCATCCACTGTCCCGATCGTGAGGCTACCGCTGTTGGCTAAAGCAATGGCGCCGGAACCGCTGTAAGCCGAGAATTTCGAAACCGAATTGCCGCTGTTGGTGAGCGTGATGGCCCCGCCAAGTGTCTGGGCCCATAGCTCTGTCACGCTGATCGCACCCCCGGCGCCCTGCGTGACGCTGCCGTTCTCGCCGCGCAGCGCCAGCACGCTGCCGCTCCCGCCGGTGATTGCGGCGTTGACGAGAATACCGCTGGACGACTCGAGGCCGAGGGTGTTGCCGGTCGTCCACGTGACCGGGTCCGCAACCGTGATCACGCCGGTGCCCGAGGTACCCGTCGTGGTGGTGACCTTCACGTGGCCGAAGTTGTTCAGCTGGTTCTGAAGCGTCGCAGTCGTCAGGATCGAGCCGCCCCCGTCCGAGCCGTAGGTAGTCGAGCCCGACGGGGTGATCCCGGTATTGCTTCCCGAGGCCTGGATCGTGATGTCGCCCGGATCGAGCAGCAGCGTCCCGGCGGCGCCGCCGGGGGCGCGCAGGTCGGCCACGCCGGTGAAGTCGAGGAATTGCTTGCCCGAGGCCTCGGCATTGCCGCCGTCGCCGCCGTTCGCGCCGCCGCGCGCCGAGATGCTGCCGTGCACGCGCGTGGCGCCATCCGACCACGCCACCACCGTACCGCCGTTGCCGCGGTCGATGGCATCGGCCCTGATCAGCGCGCCGGCCTCCACCGTCGTTTGCTGCGCGTTGGCGACCCGGCTGTCCCTGCCCTGCCAGCCCCCGCCGATCAGCGCTTCGCCGCCGCCTTCGCTGCCGCTGACGTCGATGACGGCCCCGCTCCTGAGCATGACCTTCCCCGCCGTGGCATGTACCTGCCCGCCGTTGCCGCCCCTGGTGGCCATGATCTGGCCGGCGATGTCCGCCGTGTCCTGCGCCTTGAGCACTACCTTGCCGCCCTCGGCGCTGATGCCGGTGGCCTGGATCAGGCCGGTATGTCTGAGCTGGCCGGCAAAGATGCCCACCGCGTCGCCTTGCAGCGTGCCCAGGTTGACCGCCTGGTCGCTGGGCGCCTGCAGCTCCAGCCGGATGCCTTCCAGCCCCCGGCCCGTCAGCTCCACCTTCTGCCCTGCCGCCAGCAGCGTCGCCCCACCGGGGGCCTGCACCAGCGCCTGTGCGCCTACATGCACGTTCGGCGCGATCAGCACCACGTCCCCGCTTCTGGCCAGGATGCGCCCGTCCACGCTCAAGGCGCCCGCAGGCAGGCCGTCGCCGCCGAACAGCAGCCGCCCGGCCAGCGCGTCCGCATCGCTCATGCGCAAGGTCGACGCGGTGAAGCCGGCCGTGTCCACCACCGCGCCCATGCCCACCGCGATGCCCGCCGGGTTGACCAGCACCAGCCGGCCATTGGACGAGAGCGTGCCGAAGATGGCCGAGGGGTTGTTGCCCACGACCCGGTTGATCGACAGGCTCGCGGCGCTGGGCTGGTCAAAGCGCGTGGCGCTGCCCGCGGGAATCGAGAAGCTTTGCCAGTTGATCGCCGAGCGGTTGGTGCCCGCCGCGTTCTGCGTGGTCACCACCAGGTTGCTGCCCTGCCGCACGATACCGGCCTGCCCGGAGATGACCTGCGCGCCGGTGGGCTGCGCCAGCGCCTGGCCCGCTCCCATGAACGCTGCGGCAACGGCCAACGCCATTCCCGCAGGGCGGAAGCCGGCAACGGCCGGGCTGTGCGCCGGCAAGCGGCGGCGACCCCGCAAGGCGGTCGTTACGGGCCCGTTGGACATGACGCCTGGCGAATGTGGTTTGGCTGGCTTGTTCACGGAGTGTCTTTCACGCGGAAGGTCGCGCCCCTCAGGCTCGTCCGCCATGCCCGCCACCGGGCCTCTCAGACCAAAAGATGCTTTCAACGGTAGCACAGCGTTACAGCTCACGCAACACGAAAGGCCGTGAAAAACGAGCACCCTGCGACATTCGGCGCACTTGTGTACCCAGAGCCCCGCTCTCCCCTCGCCCGGGGCACCAGGACTCGCGAGATGCAATTCCCCGAGCAATGAGCGCGCGATGGGGCCGTGGTTACCATGTCGGTCTAGTCATGCGCATCTTCCTCAGCATTGCCTCTTATTGCGACCCGATCCTGGGCTTCACGGTGGCTCGCGCCATCGCAACGGCGCGCTGGCCGGACAATCTGCATTTCGGGGTGGTGGACCAGAGCCCGGCCGGCGCGCCTGCGCCCTCGGCTGCGGATCTGTCGCCGGCACGCCTGAGCTATATCCGACTGGAGCCGCTGTACGCGCGCGGCCCCTGCTGGGCGCGGGCCATCGCGATGTCGCTGTACGACGGGGAGGAATGGTTTTTCCAGATCGATTCCCACATGGACTTCGACCCGGGATGGGACGAGCGTCTGATGGGGCAGGCGCTGCGCCTGTTGCCGGGGCGCAAGGGCGTGGTGCTGTCGGCCTACCCGAACGCGTTCGTGTTCGAGGGCGGCCAGCCGGTGCGACGCCCGGCGACCGGAAAGGTCCTGGCCCACGTGGTCAAGCCCGGCACCGGTTTCGAGCCCGAGCATCCGGTGCTGGGCTTCGAGGCCCACCCATTGGATTCCGACGAGCCGGTCCCCGGCTATCACCTTGGCGCCGGCTGCGTATTCGCGCCGGGCAGGTTCGCGCAGGAGTTTCCGTACGACCCCTGGTTCTACTTCCACGGGGAAGAGCAGGCGCTGGCGGCGCGGCTCTTCACGCACGGCTGGGACATCTTCCACACCCCCGGGCTGCCGGTCTACCACCTGTACAACAACGCGGACTCCGGGGCGCCGCCGCGGCCCATGCACTGGGACGACTCGCTGGATGCGCGGCGGCCCCAGAACTGGTGGGCGCTGGAGCAGCGCTCGCGCGGCCGGCTGGCGGCGCTCGTCGAGGGGGCTGCGCTCGGCGTGTATGCCCTCGGGAACGATCGCTCCCTGGCCGACTACGCCGCGTTCAGCGGCATCGACTACGCCGCGCGCGTGGTCGAACCCCGGGCCTACCGCCCGGCCGGCGCGCCTGCAGCCGGCTGAGCGCGCATCACTTCCTGCGCGAGGCACAGGTCCGCCCACGCCTTGGCCTTGTCCGGCAGGTTGCGCAACAGGTACGCCGGGTGGAATGTGACGATCACCGGCACGCCCATGTACTGGTGGGCCCGCCCGCGCAGCTTGCCGATCGGGTCGGCGCTTCCGAGCAACGACTGGACCGCAAAACGGCCCATCGCCAGGATGATCTTCGGCTGCAGCAACTCCACCTGCCGGCGCAGGAAGGGCTCGCACAGCGCCACCTCCTGCGGCTCGGGATTGCGGTTGCCCGGCGGACGGCACTTGAGCGCGTTCGCGATGTAGACCTTGTGGTGCCGGTCCAGTCCCAGCGCCTTGAGCATGTTGTCCAGCAGCTTGCCGTCCTGCCCGACGAAGGGCTCGCCCTGCAGGTCCTCGTTCTCGCCGGGCGCCTCGCCGACGATCAGCCAGTCGGCCTGGCGGTCGCCGACACCGAACACCGCATTGCGGCGGCCCTCGCACAACCGGCAAGCGCGGCAGGCCGCCACGGCCTGCTCCAGCGCGTCCCACCCCATCAGCCCGACGCCGGGGCGCGAAGAGACCGACTCCGGCGCAGCCTCCCGCGCTATCGACATGGGGGCGGGCACATGGACGGCCCCGCCCGTCGCCGGCTTGAGCCCCGCCGGCCGGGCAGGCTCATGCGAGGCCGCTTCATCGCCGCCGGGAACGCCCGGAGGCTCGAAAAGCTTCAAGCCCATCTCGGCCAACATGGCGCGCCGGCGCGAGTCGAGGTCCAGGCTCATTGGGTCACCTGCGCACCGCATGCTGCGGTGCCATCGTCTTGAGAGGGGCGCGGCGGCTCATAGCTTCATGCTCATGACGACCGCGTCCTCGCGCCGGCCGAGGCTCGCCGGGTAATAGCCCTTGCGTTCACCGACGCGGCGGTAGCCGTGGTGCTCGTAAATGCGCTGGGCACGTGTGTTGCCGGCCCGAACTTCCAGCCACAGCCACTGCGCACCCTGCCCGCGGGCCCAGAGGGCCAGCGCGTCGAGCAGCACGCGGCCCCAGCCCTGGCCCTGGAAGGCGGGTGCGACGGTGATGTTGAGCAGGTGCACTTCATCCACGCCCATCATCGCGACGAAGTAACCGAGCACGGTGCCGTTGGCGCCGAGCAACTGCGCCTGGTAGCCCGAACGCAGCGAATCGACGAAGTTGCCCCGCGTCCAGGGGTGCTCGTAGGCCGAGGCCTCGATGGCCACGACCTCGTCGAGCCGGGCCTCGGTCAGGGGCTCGAACTGCGCTTCGACGGTCTTGAATACTGCGCTCATGGTCGTGGGGGTTGGGCGGCGCGAATCGCCGCGCGTTCCGCCGTCGTCTGCGCCACTTTATCGCGAATGTAGAGCGGCAGGGCCTGGGCGGCAGGAACGGCGAGGCCTGCAGCCAGCAGCGCCGGAGCCAGCCTCAGCAGTGCGGCGGCCGCCGGTAGCGCCACGGCACGCGGGCTGCCTGCGGGCAGCCTGTTGCCGTACGCGGCGAATACGTTGCCGGCCATCGCCCAGCCGGCCGGCAGGCCCACGGATTGGGGGGGCCCGAGCGAGAAGTCGCCTTCTCGCTGCCAGCGGCCGTTGTCGTGCACGTACGCTGCCGAATAGACCTCGTCCATGCGCGCGTCGAGCACCGAGACGACGCGCTCGAATCCCGCTGCCATGCGCGCCTCCTCGGCCACCGCCAGCAATGTATCCACCGGCAGCACCGGCGTGCCGCTACCGAAGGCCAGGCCTTGTGCCACCGAGCATGCGGTGCGCAAGCCGGTGAAGGACCCCGGCCCGCGGCCGAACACGATTGCGTCGAGTTCCTGCAGGCACAGGCCGGCGCGTTCGAGCATCGCCAGGATCGCGGGGATCAGGCTTGCCGAAGCTTGCGCCCCGCCGGCGCCTTCATGCAGGAGGGGCGGCGCTGCGCCACGCCGAACGGCGATGGAGAGGACTTCGGTGCTGGTGTCGAAGGCAAGGAGGTTCAATCGTGGGGGCTTTCGGGACGACCCGTCATTATCGAGGCCCCGATAATGCCCGCATGCTGCTTCGCCGCCTACTGGGCCCCCACGGGCTGAAGCCCTGCCCCCCGAGGGGCCGCAGCCGGTTTGAGGCGGCTCGGCACCGGCTTGCCTGCTCGCTGCTCGCCTTGGCCACGGGGTCATCGCTGGCGCAGGGCCTGCCGCCCGAAGTCGAAGCCGCGCTGGCGCGTGCGAAGCTGCCGCGCGACGCCCTGTCAGTGTGGGTTGCCGACACCGACGGCCGCGCGCCGCCGCGGCTGAGCCATCGCGCCGGGGCGCCGGTGAACCCGGCGTCGGTCGCCAAGCTGGCGACGACCTTTGCGGGGCTGGAACTGCTCGGTCCCGCGTTCACCTGGTCAACGCCGGTCTATGTCGATGGGGCCGTGCAGGGCGGCACGCTCCACGGGAACCTCTACATCCGGGGCCAGGGCGACCCCAAGCTGGTGGCCGAACGCCTGTGGCTGTTGCTGCGGCGCGTGCAGGGCCTGGGGATCCGATCGATCAGCGGCGACATCGTCCTGGATCGCAGTGCGTTCGAAACCCCGGCGGCAGACCCAGGCGCCTTCGACGGGGAACCGCTGCGCCCGTACAACGCGGCGCCCGATGCGCTGCTGCTGAACTTCAAGGCGCTGGCGATGACGTTCACGCCCCAGGGAGGGCAGGCACAGGTCCATGTCGAACCGGCGATGGCCGGCCTGCAGGTGCCGGCCGCCGTGCCGCTGTCGCCCGGCGAATGCGGCGACTGGCGGGGCGGTCTCAAGGCCGACTTCGGTGACCCGGCCCGCATCCGCCTTGCCGGTGCATACCCGGCTTCGTGTGGGGAACGGACCTGGCCGGTCGCCTACGCCGACCCCCGCAGCTATTCGGCCCGCGCGGTCGCAGGCGCGTGGCAGCAGATGGGCGGCGCGCTCGCCGGCCAGGTGCGGGAGGGCCGGGTGCCTGCGGCGCTCGCCCCCGTCTTCGAGATCCAGTCGCCCGCCCTGGCCGAGGTGGTGCGCGACATCAACAAGTTCAGCAACAACGTCATGGCGCAGCAGCTGTTCCTGACGCTCAGCCTGCAACGCAACGGCGTCGGGACATTCGAGGGCTCGCGCGAGGTCTTGCGCCGCTGGTGGCTCGAGCGCATCGGGCCCGGCGAGGCCCCGGTGTTCGTGAACGGCTCGGGCCTGTCGCGGGAAGAACGCGTCACGGCACAGGGGCTGGGCCGCCTGCTGCAGGTGGCGTGGGCTTCGCCCTTGATGCCCGACCTGGCGGCTTCGTTGCCGCTGGCCGGCGTGGACGGCACGATGCGCCGCGCGCGCGGCAAGGGCACGGGCCTCGCGCACCTCAAGACGGGGAGCCTGCGCGACGTGTCCGGCATGGCCGGATACGTCCACGGCGCGGGCGGCAAGCGCTATGTCCTGGTCGCGATTGCCAATCATCCCCAGGCACAGGCCGCGCGCCCTGCGATCGAGGCTTTGGTCGAGTGGGTGGCCCGCGACCTCTGATTTAACGCAGCAACACGATGGCCTTGCCCGAACTCGTTGGCTACCTCGCGGCCTTCCTCACCACCTGCAGCTTCGTGCCGCAGGCCTGGCTTACTTTCAGGACGCGCGACGTCACGGGCATCTCGCTGGGCATGTACTCCGTGTTCGCCTGCGGCGTCGCCCTGTGGCTGGCCTACGGTTGGATGCTCGACGCCTGGCCCATCGTGGTCGCCAATACCATCACGCTGGCACTGGCGCTCGCGATCCTCGCCATGAAGCTGCGCTACCGCTAGGTAACGACTGGGGAGCCCTCACCAGAATTTCTTGGGGGTTTCCCGCTGGGCCGCGACACGCCGCGCCCCTACCATCGCCCGCTGAAAAAGAACGATCGTCCTTTTCTTAACCCGGGAGCCCGACTTGAATCTGAAACTGAAACTGGCCGCGCTTGCCGCAGCCCTCGTGCTGGCGTCGTGCGGCGGCGGCAATGGCGGCATCGAAGTCGATTCCACGGTGTCCTTCGGCGACAGCCTGAGCGACGTGGGCACCTACAAGGTAGGCACCATTGCCGCAGTTGGCGGGGGCAAGTGGACGGTCAACAGCGCAACGGCCCTCAACTGGACCGAACTGGTCGCCGCGAGCGTCCGCACCGGCGTACCTTGCGCCGCGCAGACCGGCCTGCTCACGAACATCCCGGGCCTCACCGGCGCGCCCGTCGCCAACCATGCGGAATGCTTCAACTACGCCCAAGGCAGCGCGCGCGTAAGCAATCCCTTTGGCCCCAACGCGGCCGCGTTGCAAGCGGCGCCCTTCAACCAGGTGAACCTGGGCCTGATGGCGATGCCGGTCGCGACGCAAATGAATACCCACCTGGCCAAGGTGGGCAGCTTCTCCGGCCGCGAACTGGTCACGGTCATGGCCGGCGGCAACGACCTGTTCATGCACTTCAACGGCATCGCGAACGCCGCCACCGGCGGGGCAGCGGCAGCGGGCGCCGCCGCCGCGGCGGGCTGGCCGCAGGCGGTCCAGGCCGCCGTCATGGCCGGCGGCGCCGCCGCGACGGACGCGGCGATAAACGCCGCCCTGTCGGGCATGGGCCAGGCCGGCGCCGAACTGGCGACGCTGGTAAAGACGCAGGTGCTGGCCAAGGGCGCCCGCTACGTGCTCGTCGTCAACCTGCCCGACGTGGCGCAGACGCCCTTTGCGATGACGCTGGACGCCCAGACGCGCGGCCTGGTCAACACCCTGGTCACCACCTTCAACAGCCAGCTTCAGGCGGGCCTGAATGGAACCAGCGCGCTCTACGTCGACATGTACACCCAGGGGCGCGACCAGTACACGAACCCGGCGAAGTACGGCATCACGAACGTGACCACGCCGGCCTGCAGCACGACGTCGCCCGCGAACCCCCTGGCCGGTTCGTCCATCGCCTGCACCAGCGCCAGCACCGTGGCGGCCGATACCAGCACATACGT
Organism: Ramlibacter sp.; assembly: GCA_030695945.1. Lineage (GTDB taxonomy): Bacteria > Pseudomonadota > Gammaproteobacteria > Burkholderiales > Burkholderiaceae_C > Ramlibacter. The sequence continues at coordinate 221,718 of JAUYOG010000049.1, read as the reverse complement.
CTTCGCGGACAGCGTGCACCCGACGCCGCTGGGCTACCAGCTGCAGGCCGCTTTCGTGCTCGCCCAGATGCGCGCAGCCGGCTGGATCTGACGCTTCGTTTCCGGCCCACGAAAAAGGCGCCCAGCAGGGCGCCTTTTTTTCTTGCTTCGCGCAGATTACCAGCGCGCCCGAACCCGCGAATACGCGTAGTCCCCGAACTTGACGTGACCGGCGGCGGGATAGACGCGATCCGCGAACAGGTAGAGCCCGTAGTTGGGGTCGACGAGCGTGCTCGTCGTGCACAGCGCCGAGTTGACCTGGCCGGCGCCGATGCCGATGCCCGCCCCCGCGTCGACCGAGTTGCACACCGGGTCGAGCGAATTCGACATCGAATACAGGCCGGGGTTGTAGTACATCAGGTTGTACAGCAGGGCGGCGTCCACATACAACGTGGTGGCCCCCAGGTCGACGATGGAAACCAGCAATTCGGTGTTGAACTTGGTGCTGGCTTCGGACAACAGGCTGGACTGGGACGTCGCCGTGGCCCAGGGCGACTTGCCCAGGTCATACGTGCCGGCAACCACGACGTGGGTCGCGCCGGCCTGGACCAGCCGGTGCACCTGCGCGCCCAGGTCACGGCCGGCCTGCCGGACGTCGGCCAGCATCTGCTCGCTGGTTTGCGCGCCGGCGTTGAGCTGCGCCATCTCCGCGATGATGTCGGAGATGCCGCCACTCACGACCACCAGGTCATTGGCGGTGAAGGTGTTGCCCGCGATGAAGGTGTCGATCTGCTCCGCGACCGTGGGCGTGGCGCCATTGCCGACCGCGTCCGGCTTGCTGATGACGCGCGCGTTGAGGGTGGCGTAGGCGGTCCCGCCGGACACTGCCGGGACCAGCGTGATGCCGAAGCTCGCCGCCAGCGACTGCGTCCACACGTTGACCCCGTTGTCGTTGACGGTGTAGCGCTTGCCCGTCTGGCCGACATCGCTGAAACCATCCCCGAACACCACGACGCGCGAGGGCTGCAGCTGCGATTCGATGCTGCCCGAACCGCAAGCGGCGAGGAGGAGCACGGAAGCGGACGCCAGCGCCAGCAGGCCGCGGCGAATCCAGTGACAAAGCATGAAAATCTCCAATTGGAACTGGCGGTAGTTTAACGAGCGATGCCCGGTCACCCGGCCGACGCCCTTTGTAACCGGTCGCGCACGCCTTCCCATGACGGCTCGTCGGGCGGCGTTTCGACCCAGATCAGCCCCACGCCCTGGGAATCGAAATCACGCAGGACGGCAAACAGCTGGCGGGCCGTTTCCTGGGCGTCGTCGGGCATCCGCCGCCGGATCACCTGCGGCGAGCGCGTCTGCACGATGACGCGCGAATAGATCGCAATGCCCTTGGCATCGGGCCCGAGCAGGTCCAGCGCGGTCTGCAGGGAGCGGGCGTCCATCAGGCGCACCCGCGCCCTCGGCGCGTAGTGCGACTCCAGCGTCCCGGAGGCCCTGGGGGTGTTGTCCTCCAGGTCGGCCGGCAGGCGCAGGCGCTGCCCGCAGGCCGCCTCGACCTGCTCGCGCGTGAGCACACCCGGGCGCAGCAGTACCGGCACGCCGCGGGTGCAGTCCACGATCGTCGATTCGATGCCGACACGGCAGGGGCCGCCATCGAGCACCAGCAGTGGATCACCGAATTCGGCGTGCACATGCTCGGCCGTGGTGGGGCTGACGCGGCCGAACTTGTTGGCGCTGGGCCCCGCAAGCCCGGACACCGGCGGCGACGCACCTGCGCAGGCGACCAGCAGCGCATGCGCCACCGGGTGCGCCGGGCAGCGCAGGCCGATCGATGCCTGTCCGCCGGCCGCTGCGGCGGCCACACCTTCCCGCCGTGGCAGGATCAGCGTGAGCGGGCCGGGCCAGAAGACACGCATGAGTTCCTGCGCGAACGGGGGGACATCGGAGGCAAACCGGTCCACCGCCGATGCATCCGGCACGTGCACGATCAGCGGGTGGTCGCTCGGCCGGCCTTTCGCCGCGAAGATCTTCGCCACGGCCTCGTCGCTGCCCGCATCGGCGCCCAAGCCGTAGACGGTCTCCGTCGGAAAGGCGACGAGCTCGCCCGCGGCGAGCAGCCGCGCGGCCTGCGCGATGGCTTCGGGTGAGGCGCCGTCGACGATCATGGCCCAGGGAGGTCAGAAGGCCTGGATGCCCAGCAACGCCGCCGCCTTCAGCGCCGTGGCGCGCACGGCCGGCACATCGGGGCCGGTGATCGTCAGGTGGCCCATCTTGCGTCCCTTGCGGGCGCTGAGCTTTCCGTACAGGTGGAGGTGCGCGCCGGGCAGGGCCAGTACATCGCCCCACGGCGGCGTCCGTTCGGCGTCGCCGGCCGCAAACCACAGGTCGCCCAGGAGGTTGAGCATCACGGCGCCACTGTGCTGCCGCGGCTGCACCAGCGGCAGGCCGGCCAGCGCGCGCACCTGCAGCTCGAACTGGGACACGTCGCAGGCGTCCATGCTGTAGTGGCCGCTGTTGTGCGGCCGCGGTGCCATCTCGTTGACCACCAGGGAGCCGTCGGCCAGCACGAAGAACTCCACGCACAACACGCCCACGTAGCCCAGCCCCTCGGCGATGGCGCGGGTCGCCTCGACCAGCCGCCGGGCCTGCGCGGCCGGCAGGGCCGCTTCGTGGACCTCGGTCACCGCCAGGATGCCGTCCCGATGCAGGTTGAGCTGGGGCGGCAGGTTCACGACCTGTCCGTCCCGGCCGCGCGCGACGATGACCGAGCATTCCGCCGCGAGCGGCAGCAGTTTCTCGAGTACGCAGGGCACGTTGCGCAGCTCGTCCCATGCGACGGCGAGTTCCTCGCGCGTCTTGACTCGCACCTGGCCCTTGCCGTCGTAACCCAGACGCGCCGTCTTCAGCACGCCGGGCAGCAGTTCATCGGGCGTCGAACGCAGTTGTTCCGCGGTCTCGATCACGCCGTACGGCGCACAGGCGACGCCGCAGCGCGTGAAATGCGCCTTCTCCTGGGCCCGGTCCTGCGCGATGGCGACCGCGTCGGCGGCCGGCGCGACCGGGCGATGCGCACCCAGGGTGACCAGGGCCGGCGCGGGCACGTTCTCGAATTCGGTGGTGATCGCCGCGCAGCGCTGCATCAGCTGGGCCAGGCCCTGCTGGTCCAGGTAGTCGGTCTGGACGTGGTAATGGCTCACCAGCCCGGCCGGGCTGGCGGGGTCGGGGTCGAGCACCGCGGTGAAGTAGCCCATGCGCTGGGCGGCGTGCACGAACATGCGGCCGAGCTGGCCGCCGCCCATGACGCCCAGCGTGGCGCCCGGCAGGATGACGGGCGCCGTCATGTCGGCGGCAGCGTCATGTTGCGGGCTGCCTGCGTCTGCGCGGCCCGGTAGGCGTCGAGTTTCGTGCGCAACGCCGCGTCCTCGTTGGCCAGCATCGCAACGGCAAACAAGGCGGCATTGGCCGCACCGGCCGCGCCGATGGCGAAGGTGGCAACGGGAATGCCCTTGGGCATCTGGACGATGCTGTGCAGCGAATCGACGCCCAGCAGGTGCTTGCTCGGCACGGGAACGCCCAGCACCGGCACGGCCGTCTTGGCCGCGAGCATGCCCGGCAGATGGGCGGCGCCGCCGGCGCCGGCAATGATGGCCTTCAGGCCCCGGGAGGCCGCGCCCTGCGCGTAGGCGAACATGTCGTCGGGCATCCGGTGCGCGGAAACGACCCGCGCTTCGTGGGCGACTCCGAATTCCTGGAGAATCGCTACTGCGTGCTGCAAGGTATCCCAGTCACTGCTGGACCCCATGACCACGCCGACCTGTATTGGGCTCAATTCGCGCTCCTAAAGGTTGAATTTTAAGGTTTCACACAAAGTTGCCCGCCCATGATCGACGTCACCCTTGAAAACTTCGAATCCGAGGTCATCGCCGCCTCGATGACCCAGCCCGTGCTGGTGGACTTCTGGGCGCCCTGGTGCGGCCCCTGCAAGGTCGTGGGGCCGCTGCTGGAAAAGCTCGAAGGCGATTACGCCGGGCGCTTCAAGCTGGTCAAGATCGACTCCGACCAGGAGCAGCAGCTGGCCGCCGCGTTCGGCATCCGCAGCATCCCCACCTGCATCCTGCTGATGAACGGCCAGCCTGTCGACGGCTTCATGGGCGCGCTGCCCGAAGGCAAGATCAAGGAGTTCCTGGACAAGCACGTGCCCGCGGCCGGGCCAGAGCCCGAGGAGGAGGAAGCGCCCGACGAGCCCCTGCCGGATGCCGACCCGGCCGCCCACCTGGAGCGCTTGCAGCATGCGGTGGCCACCGATCCGGCCAACGACGACGCACGCTTCGAGTATGTGAAGGCACTGCTGCTGGCCGGCCGCACCGACGACGCGAAGGTGGCGTTCGCGCCCGTGATCGCCAAGACCTCGCTGGTCCGCCGCTTCGACTCGCTGCAGAGGCTGATCGACGCGCTGGACTTCGCCGAGGGCAAGCCGGACCTCAAGCAGGCGCAAGCCGAAGCAGAGGCGCGCATTGCCGGCAACAAGCGTGACTTCGATGCGCGTCTTGCGCGCGCCCGCCTGCTGATGGCCCGCGCAGCGTGGACCGAGGCGATGGACGAGTTGCTGGAGATCCTGATGCGCGACAAGACGTGGAACGAGGACCTCGCGCGCAAGACGTACATCGCCATCCTCGACATCATCGAGCCGCCCAAGCCCAAGGTGGCCGACGGGCAGATCCCGCCGGACGACCCGACGGTCGCGACCTATCGGCGCCGCCTTTCCAGCGTCGTATTGAGTTGAGCGCGCTTAGCGCGTCACCATCGTCACCCGCTCGGCAGGCACGGTGAGCTTGAGCTCGACCAGCTCGCCGCCGCGGCGCATTTTCGGATAACTCACGGATTCGACCGCGACGGTGCCCGGCCCCACGGCCGGCACCGGCCCCTTGGCGCCCGGGGATTCCGGGCCCGCTGGCAGCTGGGCGTTTCCGTCGCAGCGCGACAGCAGCGCCGGCGCGGACAGCCGCACCTGCTTCACGGTCGCGAGGGCCTGCTTGTCGGCCGATGTCAGCACGCGCCCATCCTGCCCCAGCAATTCGACGCCTGCCATGCGCGGGGCCCAGCGCGCCTCGTCGTTCAGGCGGCCGGCCACGATGCAGCTGTTGTCGCCGGCACCCTGTGCAAAGGAAGAGCTGGCGGCGGCCAGGGCCAAGCCACAGGCCAATGCAATGCGAAGGGAAGTCATGCGGTTTCTCCGGACGTAGGGGATGCCCCAGCATAGCCAACCACGGCCCCGCGCGCGGGCCCGCGGGCCGAAAAAACGCAACGGTGTGTGGGAACGCCGGAAGGTGGCGTCAGGCGGCGAGGCGCTGCAAGGCCTCGCGGTACTTGGCCGCGGTCTTCTCGATCACGTCCTGCGGCAGCCGGGGCGCCGGGGGCGTCTTGTCCCAGGGCTTGCCGTTGATGCGCACCTGCTCCAGCCAGTCGCGCACGAACTGCTTGTCGTAGCTGGGCGGGTTGGCGCCGGCCCGGTACGCCGCGTCATAGCCTTCCACCGGCCAATAGCGCGAAGAGTCGGGGGTGAGCACCTCATCCATCAGGACCAGCGTGCCCGCTTCGTCCAGGCCGAATTCGAACTTGGTGTCGGCAATGATCAGGCCCTTGGGCAGGGCGATGGCGGCGGCTTCCTTGTAGATGGCGATGCTGATGTCGCGGATCTTCGCGGCCAGCTGGGGGCCGATCATCTGCACCACGCGCTCGAAGCTGATGTTCTCGTCGTGATGCCCGGCTTCCGCCTTGGCCGCCGGCGTGAAGATCGGCTCGGGCAGCTTGCCGGCATTCTTCAGGCCCGCGGGCAACTTGACACCGCAGACCGACTGCGACTCCTGGTATTCCTTCCAGCCGCTGCCCGCGAGATAGCCGCGCACCACGGCCTCGACCGGGATGGGCTTGAGCCGCTTGACCAGCATCGAGCGGCCCCTGACCTGCGGCACCTCCGGGGGGGTCACCACGCTCTCCGGCGCCTGGCCGGTGAGATGGTTGGGGCACAGGTGGCCGAGCTTGCCGAACCAGTACAGCGCCATCTGAGTGAGCAGCTCGCCCTTGCCGGGAATCGGCTCGCCCATGATCACATCGAACGCGGAAAGCCGGTCGCTCGCGACCATGAGGATGCGGTCGTTGCCGACGGCGTAGTTGTCTCGCACCTTGCCGCGTGCGAGCAGCGGCAAGGAAGTGAGGGCGGAGGTGTGGAGAGCGGAGGTCATGGGCAGGCAATGCAAAAGGCCCGTTGAAAGCCAACGGGCCCCCGATTATCGCAAGGCCGCCTGTGCAGCCCCCGGCCTCAGTTCACGACTTGCGACAGCTCGCCCTTGGCGTACTTCGTCGCCACCGCCTGCAGCGGCGCGCCCTTGATCTTGCCGGCCTGGCCTTCGCAGCCGAACTGGATGTATCGCTGCTTGCAGATCTGCTTGGCGGCTTCGCGCGCCGGCTTCATCCAGTCGCGCATGTCGAACTTTTCGGGGTTTTCGGCCAGGAACTTGCGCACCGCGCCGGTCATCGCGAGGCGGATGTCGGTGTCGATGTTGATCTTGCGCACGCCGAACTTGATGGCATGCTGGATCTCCTCGACCGGCACGCCGTAGGTTTCCTTCATGTTGCCGCCGTACTGGCGGATGATCGCCAGCAGCTCCTGCGGCACGCTCGACGAACCGTGCATCACCAGGTGGGTGTTGGGGATGCGGCGGTTGATCTCCTTGATGCGATCGATCGCCAGGATATCGCCGGTGGGCTTGCGCGTGAACTTGTACGCGCCGTGGCTGGTGCCGATCGCGATCGCCAGGGCATCCAGCTGCGTCTTCTTGACGAAGTCGGCGGCCTGCTCCGGGTCGGTGAGCAGCTGCTCGCGCGTCATGGTCGACTCGGTGCCGTGGCCGTCTTCCTTGTCGCCGCGCATGGTCTCGAGGCTGCCCAGGCAGCCGAGCTCTCCCTCGACGGTGACCCCGACCTTGTGCGCCATGTCGACCACCTTGCGGGTGACGTCGACGTTGTAGTCGTAGCTGGCGATGGTCTTGCCGTCACCTTCCAGCGAGCCGTCCATCATCACGGACGAGAAGCCCAGGTCGATCGCGCCCTTGCAGACATCGGGGCTCTGCCCGTGGTCCTGGTGCATGACCAGCGGGATGGACGGGTAGGCCTCCAGCGCGGCCTGGATCAGGTGCTTGATGAAGGGCTCGCCCGCGTACTTGCGGGCGCCGGCGCTCGCCTGCAGGATCACCGGCGCGCCGGTTTCCTTGGCCGCCTCCATGACGGCCTGGACTTGCTCGAGGTTGTTGACGTTGAAGGCCGGGATGCCATAGCCGTTTTCGGCGGCATGGTCCAGCAGTTCGCGCATGGAAACGAGGGGCATGGTAGTGGTCCGGTCAATGAAAAACGGGCGACGCGGCGCCACGGATGGGCTGTAACCGCGTGGTAACTCCCCTCGAATTTTACTCGCTGCCCCGCGTGTCAGGGCCCTCTCAGGAGGCGCGGCAGATCTTCAGCATGTTGGTGCCGCCGGGGGCGCCCATGGGCTCGCCCGCCGTGATGGCATAGATGTCGCCGCTCGACACGATGCCGCGCTTCTTCAGGTGGGCTTCGGCCTCGCCCAGTGCCGTGTCGCGCTCCGCGCTCTGGTCCATCAGCAGCGGCCGCACGTTGCGGTAGAGCGCCATCTTGCGCTGGGTCACCAGCTTGGGCGTGAGCGCGTAGATCGGGATGTGGATGCGGTGCCGGCTCATCCACAGGGGCGTCGAGCCCGAGTCGGTCAGCGCGACGATCGCCTTGCAGCTCAGATGGTGCGCCGTGAACAACGCACCCATCGCGATCGACTGGTCGATGCGCGAAAAACTCATGCCCGTGAAGTCGGCGTCGAGCTTGACGTCCTCCGCTTTCTCCGCTTCGAGGCAGATGTTGGCCATCTCGACGATGGTTTCCAGCGGATACTTGCCGGCCGCCGTTTCGGCACTCAGCATCACCGCGTCGGTCCCGTCCAGCACCGCGTTGGCGACGTCGCTGACTTCGGCGCGCGTGGGCACGGGGTTGGTGATCATCGACTCCATCATCTGGGTCGCGGTGATCACCACCTTGTCGTGCTCGCGGGCCATGCGGATCATGCGTTTCTGCAGCGCCGGCACCGCCGCGTTGCCGACCTCCACCGCGAGGTCGCCGCGCGCCACCATGATGCCGTCGCTCGCCTTCAGGATCGATTCGAGGTTCGGGATCGCTTCGGCCCGCTCGATCTTGGCGATCAGGCCCGGACGGTGGCGATAGTCCGCGCCCGCCACGTTGCACAGCTGGCGCGCCATCTCCATGTCGGTGGCGTTCTTGGGGAAGCTCACGGCCACGTAGTCGGCCTGGAAGGCCATGGCGGTGCGGATGTCCTCCATGTCCTTGGCCGTCAGCGCCGGCGCGGTGAGGCCGCCGCCCTGCTTGTTGATCCCCTTGTTGTTCGACAGCTCGCCCCCGAGCTTGACGGTGGTTCGCACCTGCTCGCCCTTGACCGAATCGACGACGAGCACGATGAGGCCGTCATTGAGCAGGAGCAGGTCGCCGGCCTTCACGTCGCGCGGCAGCTCCTTGTAGTCCAGCCCCACGCCCTTCAGGTCGCCCGGCTCGGCGCGCGACGCGTCGAGGATGAACTTCATGCCCGGCTCGAGGAAGACCTTGCCCTCGGCGAACTTGCCCACGCGGATCTTCGGCCCCTGCAGGTCGGCCATGATGGCCACCTCGCGGCCGGCGCGCTGCGATGCGGAGCGCACCAGCGCCGCGCGATCGATGTGGTCCTGGGCTTTGCCGTGGCTGAAATTCAGGCGCACGACGTTGACGCCGGCGCGGATCATCTGCTCGAGGAGCGCGGGGTCGCTCGAGGCAGGCCCGAGGGTGGCAACGATCTTGGTGGCGCGACGGGCCATGGAGTCTCCTGTAACTTAGTTCCCAATTTTCACACGGAAGCAGTTACATGCCCGTTACCAAAGGCGTGACTTGCGAGCAAATCAGCTTCGCCCGAAAAAAAGGCCGCGATCAAGCCGGCGCGGCAGGCCATTCGATGGCCACCAGCAAGCCACCGAGGTCGCGTGAGCTGCCGACGTTCACGCGGGCGCCATGCACCGCGGCGATGCGGCGCACGATCGACCAGCCCAGGCCGCTGCCGCTGACGCCCGTGCCGACGACGCGGAAGAAGCGTTCGCCCAAGCGGCCTGCGTTCTCCGGCGCGAGCCCGGGGCCGCTGTCCTCCACCTTCAGGACCACGAAGCCATCGGTGCGGCTCACCGAGAGTTTCACTTTGGCGCGCGCGGGGCTGTAGCGGATCGCGTTGTCGACGAGGTTGCGCACTAACACGCCGGCGAGGGTCGCGTCGCCCATCACGGGGCAAGGCGTGCCGGCCGATACTTCGATCACCTGCCCCCTGGCGATGGCACGCGGCGCCGCTTCGGCGGCGACCAGCCTCGCGACGGCGCCGAGGTCCAGCCGTTCCGGCGCGGGCGCGGCGCCGGTCTCCAGCCGCGACAGCGTCAGCATCTGCTCCACCAGGCGCGTCGCGCGGTCACAGCCCTCCAGCGTCGCCTCGAGCGCATGGCGGCGTTGCGCGGCGTCGGCTTCGCCCAGCGCGACCTGCGCCTGCGCGCGGATCGCCGCGATCGGCGTGCGCAGTTCGTGGGCGGCATCGGCAGTGAAGCGCCGCTCGGCGTCCATCAGGCCGGAGATGCGCTCGAACAAGCCGTTGAGTGCGGCCACCAGCGGCTCCATCTCCGACGGCGCGTCAGGCAGGACCACGGGTTGCAGGGCCTGCGGCCGGCGCTCGGCCAGCGCGCGGCCCAGCCGCCGCAGCGGCGCCATCCCGCCGTAGATGGCCCACCATGCCGCCAGCGCCAGCAGCGGCAGCGCCAGCAGCATCGGCCAGACCGCGCTGCGCAGCACGGCCCACAGGATCGCGCCGCGCGAGGCCACCTGCTCGCTCACATAGACCTGGACGTCGCGTTCGGCTCCGTGGGCGGCGAAGACCCGCCATGCGACGCCGTCGATCTCCACGGTGCGAAAGCCCGTCTTGAAGCGCCGGCCCGCCTCCGCCATCGGCAGCGCGGGCGCGTTCGCCGACCGCAGCGCAAGCCGGCCTTCGTGAAAGACCTGGAACGCCACCTTGGGCGCGTACTTGTGAAGCACCGGCGCATCGGCCGCCCGGTCGTCGTCCACCTCACGGGCCTGCTGCACGACCAGGAGGGCGGCGGCCTGCGCCAGGTGCCCATCGAGCAATTCGTCCAGTTCATGCCGCGCGTCGCGCCAGGTCAGCACCGCTGCGCCGAGCCACACCGCCGTGACGACGCCCAGCACCAGCACCAGCAGGCGGCCCTGCAGGGACCGGGGCAACGCCCTCATGGCGCGGCGCTTTCGCGCGGCACGATGTAGCCGACGCCGCGCACGGTCTGGATCAGGCCGTTGCCCAGCTTGCGGCGCAGGTGGTGGACATGCACCTCCACGGCGTTGCTTTCGACTTCCCGGCCCCAGCTGTAGAGGTGCTGCTCGAGCTGCTCGCGCGAGAGGACGCGCCCGGCGTTGAGCATCAGCGCATGGAGCAGGTCGAACTCGCGCGCGGGCAGCGTGACGGGCTCCCCGCCGCGCTGCACAGTGCGCGACGCCGGATCGAGCGCCACGTCCAATGCGAAAAGGCGTTCCTCGGGCTGGCCATGCGCCCGACGCACCAGGGCACGCAGCCGCGCAGCGAGTTCGTGGAGATCGACCGGCTTGACCACATAGTCGTCGGCGCCCAGGTCCAGCCCGCGGATGCGATCGGGAACGGCGTCGCGGGCCGTCAGCACCAATACGGGGGTCTTCACGCCCTCGCGACGGATGGATGCCAGCACCGCCATCCCGTCCTTCAGCGGCAGGCCCAGGTCCAGGACCGCGGCGGCGTAGGGCTCAGCGCGCAACTCCCGTTCGGCCGCGACGCCGTCGCGCACCCAGTCCACCTGGAAGCCCGACTGCCGCAGGCCGGCCCGCAAGCCGTCCCCCAGCAGCGGATCGTCTTCGGCCAGCAGGATGCGCATCGGGGAATTATGGTCGCTCGTGCCCGTGGCTCAATCGTCGTCATCGTCGTGGCCGCGCTGCGCACCGGTGCTGGTCGATGCGAGGGCGGCATCGGGCCCGGCCTGCCATTGCAGCGCCCAGAACCCGAGCACGGCAGCGAGCAGGGCGATACCGACGCCGCGCCAGGCGCGGCGCGCGCCTTCCCGCTGCCTGCCCGACTTGAGGCCGGTGACCATGGCACGCATCAGGTTCTCGCGATGCACCCAGCTGCCCACGACGACGCCCACCAGGTGCGCGCCGACCAGGGCGATCATGATGTTGGCGGCCGCCTCGTGCACTTCCTCCATCGCATGACCGCCGATCTCGTTGAAGTGGGCCCAGCCGCTGGCCGTGACACCGGCCGCCATCAGCAACAGGGCCACGATGGCGAGCGCGCCGGCCGGGTTGTGCCCGGTGTGGTGCTCGGCTTCGCCGCGCAAGATGGAGATGACGTAGCGCGCCGCCCTGGCCGGACCCCGCACGAAATTCGAAAAACGGGCCGGCTTCGAGCCGACGAGGCCCCACAGGATGCGAAAGGCAACCAGCCCCGCCATCGTGTAGCCCAGCGTCACGTGGACCTGGCGCCAGCGCTCGCTCTCGGCGGTGAGCCAGGCACCGGCGAAGCTCGCCACCATCAGCCAGTGGAAGACGCGCACCGGCAGGTCCCAGACCAGGACCCTGGCCTGCGCCGCTTGCATTGCAGGCGCTTCAGCGCGGGATGCGGACGTCGTGTTCATCGAAATCTCCTTGATCGGCCCGCGTGTGGCAGGCGCTGCAGTTGGACGGGCTTTTCACGGCGGGCAGTTTCCAGGCGCGTGCGGGCACTTCGTCGTGCTTGCGCAGGAACCACGCCGACCGGGTGATCCGGTCTTGCGGGGGCTCTTCGCGCACCCGTCGGTAACTGCCCGCGTTCGCGGCGAGCCAGGCGGAGAGCTCCGTCAGCGACGTCGCGTCGAGCGAGGCGTCGGTGCCGTAGTGGCGCGGCAGGTTGCCCATGAGCCGTTGCCAGGACGCGGACGGCAACAGGCCGGGCGGATAGGCAACGTGGCAGGACGCGCACTCCTGCGTGTACAGGGGGAGCGGGGCTGCGCGCAGCGCGCGTTCGTGGTCCCCGGCCCAGGCCGTGCCGGCGATGGCGATCACGGCGAGTGTTCCGATCCGGTGAAACATGGCCGCCTCCTAGTGCTTCAGGGTGAGCAGCCAGGCGAGCACGTCGGCTTTCTCGCCTGCGCTGCATTCGCGGCCGATCACGTCGTTGCAGTTGCGGCGAAACCATTTCTCGGTTTTCGCCGGATCGGTGAATCGTTCGGCGTTGAAAGCGGGCGCCAGCGCCGCGATCGCCTTGCCGGTCGACGCGTGCTTGCCGGCATGCACCGGCAGCGCCCCATGGCAGGTTGCGCAGCTCCAGTCGCGGCCCTGCCGGGTGGTGAACAGAGCCTGCCCGCGCGCTGGCGACGCGCTCGCGCCGGCCTGGGCGCTGTAGCCGGCCAGCAGGTGCGCAGGCTCAGCGGCATGCGCGAAGGGGATGAGGAAGGCCGCGGCACCGAAGGCTGCGACCCAGCAGGGAACGAAGATGTGACGTCTCATGGCAACTCCTTGGCTGCCATGGTCGGGGCCGGGGCTTAGCGTTTTCTTAAAGCCCCCGCGTCAAGCGCTTCAGCCGTTCGCCCTCTTTTGCAGGATCTCGAACGCCGGCAGGGTCTTGCCTTCCAGCACCTCCAGGAAGGCGCCGCCACCAGTGGAGATGTAGCCCACGTCCTTCTCGATGCCGTACTTGGCGATGGCCGCGAGCGTGTCGCCGCCGCCCGCGATGCTGAAGGCGCTGGACTCCGCGATCGCCCGGGCGATGGCTTCCGTTCCCTTGGCGAATGCGTCGAACTCGAACACGCCGACCGGCCCGTTCCAGACGATGGTGCCCGCCGACTTCAGCTGCGCAGCGAGCCTGGCCGCGGTCTGCGGGCCGATGTCCAGGATCAGGTCGTCGTCGGCCACGTCGGTGGCGGCCTTGGTCGTTGCGGGCGCGTCGGCCGCAAACGTCTTGGCCGTCACCACGTCGGTCGGGATCGGCACTTCCGCGCCCCGCGCCTTCATGGCTTCGATCACGGCCTTGGCCTCGTCCACGAGATCGGCCTCGGCCAGGGACTTGCCGATCTTCAGCCCCGCGGCCAGCATGAAGGTGTTGGCGATGCCGCCGCCGACGATGAGCTGGTCGACGTTGCGCGAAAGCGACTTCAGGATCGTGAGCTTCGTGGAAACCTTGGAGCCGGCGACGATGGCTACCAGCGGCCGCTTCGGGTGAGCCAGCGCCTTCGTGATCGCGTCGATCTCGGCCGCGAGCAACGGCCCTGCGCAAGCCACCTTCGCATATTGGGCGATGCCGTAGGTCGTGCCTTCGGCGCGGTGCGCCGTGCCGAAGGCATCATTCACGAAGATGTCGCACAGCGCCGCCATCTTCTGCGCCAGCGCCGGATCGTTCTTCTTCTCGCCCTTGTTCACGCGGCAGTTCTCCAGCAAGACCACCTGGCCGGGCTGCACGTCGACGCCGCCCACCCAGTCGCGTTGGAGCGGAACCTCGCGCCCCAGCAATTCGCCCAGGCGCGTGGCCACGGGGGCCAGCGAATCCTCGGGCTTGAACTCGCCCTCCGTCGGGCGCCCGAGGTGGGACGTCACCATCACCGCCGCGCCGGCGTCCAGCGCCATGCGGATGCAGGGCACCGAGGCCCGGATGCGGGTGTCCTCGGTGATGTGGCCGGCGTCGTCCTGCGGCACGTTGAGGTCGGCGCGGATGAAGACGCGCTGGCCGCGCGCCTTGCCTTGGGCACAAAGATCGGAAAATCGCAGGACGTTCATGGCGGGCTCGCTTCGGGCAAAACTACTCATTTTAGAAGCCCGCGTGACCGCAGAGTTACCAGCCAAGTCCGAGGTGCAGCGGCAGGTACACGGCCATGCCGACGGCAATCGTCATCAGCACGCTGCGCCGCCAGAAATACACGAGGGCACCGGCCGGGGCGGCGAAGAGGCGCGCATCCTGCCAGGTCGACACGAGATGGCCGCCCGCGACCAGCACTTCCGGCGCGACCACGCCGGCCAGCGCGGCCACCGGCGCGTACTGCAGGGCGCGATGCGCCCATTGCGGCAGCGCCCAGGGCCGGTCCAGGATGAAGAAGAAGCAGCGCGTGAGCACGGTGACACCGGCGAGGCCGCAGATGACGGCGAGGGTCCAGAGGTCGGTGGCGGCATTCATGCAGTCTGTCGCCACGCCGCCGGAGCGCGTTTTTCGAGCCAGAAGCTGGCCAGTACCGCGGCCGCGATCGCAATGACGATGTTGAGCTTCAGCGGCAGGGCGTAGGCAGCCACCGCCGCGGTGCCTGCGATCAACGCCGACAGCAGGCTCAGCGGCGTGTTGGCCAGCGAGCACAGGATGCCGATCAGGCACAGCACGCCGGCAAAGCCCAGGCCCCAGGAAGTGGGGATGAGGTTTGCGAGGGCGATGCCCGCGACGCTCGGCAGCATCCAGCTGGTCCAGGTGGCGAAGTAATTGCCCGCCAGGTAGGACTCCTGCTCGGCGCGCTCGGCCACGGTTTGGCCCGGCTGCGGGAAGCGGCTCGTGAACATCGCGTACGTCATGTCGGCCGTGAGGTAGCCGTGTGCCAGCCGCCGCCAGCGAGGCATGTGCATCAGGTAGGGCCGCAGGTGCAGGCTGAAGACGACGAAGCGCAGGTTCACGCAGAAGCCCGTGGCCAGGATCACCCATGCGGGCGCACCCGCGACGATGAGCGGGATGGAAGCGAGCTGGGAACTGCCCGCGTACACGAGGAAGGTCATGGCCAGCGCTTCGACAACGCTCATGCCCGACTTCACCATGGCGACGCCCGTCATCAGGCCCCAGGCGCCGATGCCGGTGGCGAGCGGCACCATTTCGCGGGCGCCTTCGCGGAACGCCGCGTGGTGATGGATCGAAGGCAGGAAGAACACGGGGAAAGGATCAGGACGGGCGGGACTCGAACACCATGCCGGGCTTCAACTCGAAGCCGCGCAGGAAGTCTGCCACAGGCAGGCGTTTTCCGCCGGCGCGCTGCAATTGCGTGACGCGCAGGGTGCCGCTGCCACAACGCACGTGGAGCCCGTCCGGCGCGACGGCCTCGATCAGGCCGGGCACGCCGGCGCCCGCCGGGGCGGCGACTGCAGCGGCCGCCCACAGCTTGACCACCTCGCCCGCCACCACGCCGCAGGCGCCCGGGAAGGGGTCGAAGGCGCGGATTCGCCGCGCGATCGCCTCGGCGGGCTGCGACCAGTCGATCGCCGCCTCGGCCTTCTCGATCTTGTGCGCGTAGGTGACGCCCGCTTCGGGCTGCGCCACGGGCTTCAGGCCGCCGCAGGCTGCCAGCTCCAGCGCCTCGACGACCAAACGGGCGCCCAGTGCGGCGAGCTTGTCGTGCAGCGACGCCGTCGTGTCATCGGCGGCGATGGGCACGGCTTCGCGCAGCAGCATGGCGCCGGTGTCCAGCCCGGCGTCCATCTGCATGATGGTCACTCCGGTCTGCGCGTCACCGGCCTCGATCGCCCGATGGATCGGCGCGGCGCCGCGCCAGCGCGGCAGCAAAGAGGCATGGATGTTGAGGCACCCCAGGCGCGGCGCATCGAGCACCCATTGCGGCAGGATCAGGCCGTACGCGGCGACGACCATCACGTCGGCCTGCGCGGCTTCGATCGCCTGCTTCGCGGCCGACGCATCTTCCGGGTATTTGCCGTCCAGCCGCAGGCTGCGCGGCTGCGCGACCGGGACGCCGTTTTCCTGCGCGAAAAGCTTGACCGGCGAGGCGTGCAGTTTCATGCCGCGGCCGGCCGGCCGGTCCGGCTGGGTCAGGACCAGGGGGACGCGGAAGCCCGCAGCGTGCAGCCTCTGGAGCGCCGCGCGGGCGAATTCGGGCGTGCCCGCGAAGATGACTTTCACTTTGTTGAAGTTAGCGCCTGTCGTCGGGGGTGTTGATGAATTCCATGCCCGGGTGCGCGCGCCGGACCACGCCCTGCGGATCCAGGTAGACGTAGTAGAACATGTCGCTGTTGGCAATATCGCGCCAGCGGTAGGTCATGACCGGGCCGTTCCAGCTGGCGACGCCGTCCACCCACGCGGGCCGGCCGAATTCGCGCTCCACGTCCTCGCGGGTCCATTTACCCGGCTCGATGCGGTGGAAGTTGCCTTCGGTCAGCACCTGTCGCGCCTGGGTCACGCGGCCCGTGGTGTCCAGGTCGACCATCCACGCGAACTGGCCGTAGGGCTGCAGCGAGTATTGCAGCCGCTCGCCGCCGGCCAGGCGGACCACCCGGTGAGGCTGGCCCATGCGCGCGATCACGGCGTCCCGGGGGGCGCCGGCCGGGATGTCATATCCGGCGAACGGGCTCCCCGCGCAGCCAACCAGCAAGGAGGCGAGACCGGCAAGGAGCAGCTTTCGCATGGGGGATTGCCTCGGAGCGGCTCAGGCGCGTTCGGTTTCCCGGCGCGCCTTGAGCATCTTGGTCTTGATGCGGTTGCGCTTGAGCGGGGAAAGGTACTCCACGAACACCTTGCCCAGCAGGTGGTCCATCTCGTGCTGGATGCAGACGGCCAGGATGCCCTGCGCCTCGAGTTTGCGCGAACGGCCCTCTCCGTCCAGCGCCGTCACCTTGATGGCGGCCGAGCGCTCGACGCCGTCATAGATGCCGGGCACCGACAGGCAGCCTTCGTCGCTGACCTGCCTGTCGGGGCTGGCCCAGGTGATCTCCGGGTTGATCAGCACCAGGGGCTGGTTGCGTTGCTCGGAGATGTCGATGACGACCAGGCGCTCGTGGACGTCGACCTGGGTGGCCGCCAGCCCGATGCCGTTGGCGTCGTACATCGTTTCGAGCATGTCGGCGACCAGGGCCTTGATGCGCGCGTCCACGTCCTGCACCGGCTTGGCAACGGTGTGCAGCCGGGGATCGGGGTAACAAAGAATGGGAAGAAGGGCCATAGAGAAATATTGTGAGCCCCCACGCTTCGCTGGCCCCCGAGGGGGCTTTTTTCCCTTGGGGCGGCCCGGCGGGAAAAAGCGCAGGTGTCGCTATTTTCGCTACTTTTGGCTTTTCCGGCACAGCCCGAACGCCATAAACGTTGCCCAATCAAGGGCTTGAGCGCAGAATCGCCAGTACTTTGTCAAGACTTTCGACTGCCTGTCACCAGGCCGGCAGCCGCAGCCCGCAATGCACCAACACCGCAAAATTTCGATGACGGCCCCTGCCAAACCCGCTCGCCAGCATGCCTGGACAGCGCTCGCGGTAGCCGCCGCCGTCCTGATGGGCGCGCCGGCATGGGCCCAGAACTACCCGATCACCCCGGGCCAGCGGTCGACGGCCGAGCAGGTGGCGCAGATGGGCGTGCCCCTGTCGGAGCTGGCCCCGAATGCGCCGGATGAGTACACCGTGAAGCGCGGCGATACGCTGTGGGCGATTTCCGGGCTGTTCCTCAGGACGCCGTGGCGCTGGCCGGAACTCTGGGGCATGAACATGGAGCAGGTGCGCAATCCGCACCGAATCTACCCGGGCCAGCACTTGGTGCTGGAAAAGATCGACGGGCGTGCCCTGCTGCGCCTGCGAGCCGACGGCGGCACGCCGCCGGCCGACACGATCCGCGTCTCCCCCCGCACGCGCATCCAGCCTCTGGCGGACACCTCGATCCCGACCCTGCAGACGCACCTGATCGAGCCTTTCCTGGCCGAGCCCGTGATCATCGACGAGGCCGCGCTGCTGCAGGCCCCGCGCATCGTGGCCGCGCCCGAAAACCGCGTGCTCATCACGCGCGGCGACCGCGCCTACGCACGGGGCTTGGCCGCCACGCCGCTGAAGCAGCGGGTCGCCGGCCGTGACGACGACTATCGCGTCTTCCGCAACGCCAAGCCGCTGAAGGACCCGGTCACCCAGGCCATCCTCGGCTACGAAGCCATGTACCTCGGCAAGGCCGCGCTGGTGCGAAGCGAATCGACGCAGATGGTGCGGGCCGTCAACGGCAAGGACGAGAACACCATCGTCCCGGCGACGATCGACATCCTTTCGGCCAAGGAAGAAATGCGCGTCGGGGACCGGCTCCTGCCCGAGCCGCCGCGTGAGTTCCTGAGTTACGTGCCGCATGCGCCCAGCGGCCCCGTGAGCGGCACCATCGTTTCCGTCTACGGCAACGCGGTCTCCATCGCCGGCCAGAGCCAGGTCGTCGTGATCAACCGGGGAACCGCGGACGGCATCGAACGCGGGCAGGTGCTGGCGATCCTGAAGGACGGCGAGCGCAAGGTCGACCGCTCCCAGCCGGGCGAGCGCACGAACATCAAGCTGCCCAACGAGCGCAACGGGCTGCTGATGGTGTTCCGGCCCTTCGAGAAGCTCTCGTACGCGCTGATCCTCGAGATCAACGACACGGTCAAGATCGGCGACGCCGTCGCCAACCCACGGTAGCCGGGGCCTTCGATGCAGCGAGCCGAGCTGGCCGCATGGCTGCGCCTGGCCCTCACCCCCGAGATCGGCAACACCGCCGCACGCCGGCTGCTTGCGGCATTCGGCTTGCCCAAGGTCGTGTTCGAGCAGCCGCCCCACTCGCTGGAGCAGGTTGTCTCGCCGGCGCTGGCAACCGCACTGGGCAAGCAGCCCGAGCAACTCGCCGCCCAGGTGGACGCCACCTGGCGCTGGCTGGAAGCAGCGGAGAAGCCGGGTGCCCGGCAGGTGCTGACGCTGGCCGACAGCGCCTACCCGCCGGGGCTGCTGCAAACTGAAGACCCGCCGCTCATGCTCTATGTGGCGGGCCGGATCCCGCCGGCATGGCCCGTCGGCATCGCCGTAGTGGGCAGCCGCAACCCGACACCGCAGGGCCTGGGCAATGCCCGGCAGTTTTCGCGCAGCTTCGCGCAGGCCGGCCTCACCGTCGTGTCCGGCCTCGCGCTGGGCGTGGACGGCGCGGCCCATGAGGGCGCGCTCGAGGGCGCGGCCCCCGGCCAGCTCGCCACGATCGCCGTGGTGGGCACAGGCCTGGACCGTGTCTATCCGCGCCAGCACCTGGAACTTGCGCGGCGCATCGCCGAGCGCGGGCTGCTGGTGAGCGAATACCCGCTGGGAACCCCGCCGCTCGCGCCGAACTTCCCGAGACGCAACCGGATCATCTCGGCGCTGAGCCAGGGCACGGTGGTGGTGGAGGCGGCACTGAGGTCCGGATCGCTCATCACCGCGCGGCAGGCGGCGGAACAAGGCCGAGAGGTATTCGCGATCCCCGGGTCGATCCATTCCCCCCAGTCGCGCGGTTGCCACTGGCTGCTCAAACAGGGGGCCAAGCTGGTGGAGTCGGCGCAGGACGTGCTGGAAGAACTGCCTTTGCCGGAGGGCCACAAGCTCACAGGCACCGCGCGTCATCCGGACGCCGCGGCCGCCCGGGACGAGGAGCCTGAGGACGCCCTGCTCACCGCCCTGGGCTTCGACCCGGTGAGTCTGGACGCACTCGTCGCACGCACCGGCATTGCGCCGGCCGACCTGCAGGCGCGCCTGCTTGAGTTCGAGCTGGATGGCGAGGTCGCTCGCCTGCCCGGCGGCCTGTTCCAGCGCGTCGCCGCCGGTTGAGTCACGCGGGGGCATGAGGTCTGCGCGCAACACCGCGTTGATCCACGTTGCCATCGCCGCCGGGGTTCTGGGCTATATTGGAACCATGTTTGAAGTGCTCGTTTTCGTGTACGAACACTATTGGCGCGGCGATGCGTGTCCCGAGCTGGAGCAGTTGGGGCGCAAGCTCAGCGCGCATGGCTTCGAGCCCGACGAGATCCACGATGCACTGGTCTGGCTGGATGGACTGAACCTCGCCGCGCGGAGTTCGCGGGGCGCGCTGGCAACGCCCGACCAGACCACCAGCCCGGCGGCGCCTCAATCGAGATCGAGCATGCGCGTCTTCTCCGTCGCCGAACAGGATCACCTCGGCGCGCAATGCCTGGGCTTCGTGTCCTTCCTCGAGTCCTCGGGCGTGCTGCCGGCGCCGATGCGCGAGATCGTCCTGGACCGGGCCATGGCCGCGCCCGGCGACCCGGTCTCGCTCGACGATCTCAAGATCATCGTGCTGATGGTGTACTGGAGCTTCGGCGAGGAGCCGGACGCGCTGGTCCTCGACGAGCTCTGTGACCCGGCGGACGGACGGTTGCCGCATTGAGCGGCCAGGACAGATGACAAGGCCCGCGATGCGGGCCTTGTTCCTGGTGCCTACTGCAGAAGGCGTTCGGGGTTCGCGTCCAGCTTGGCCAGCGCATCGCGCGTGGCGCGCACGGTGAGCGCCTCCTCTTCCGCCGGCAGCAGCAAGCCCGCCTGGAGGTAGGCGGCCAGGCGCCGCGCCTGGATCAGGTAGCTGCGGCCGCCCGGCGCGGCGAACAGGTGCAGTTGCTTGCGATCGCTGCGCCACACGTATTGCACTTGCGCCGATTTTCCGTTGTGGTCGAGCGCGAACCAGTTGCCCAGCTGCAGCTCGGACGCCCATGCCAGCATCGCTGCGCTCGGGCGCGAGCCGCCGTCCGAGACGACCTCGATGCTGGAAGCATCGATGCCCAGCATCATCTCGATGCTCTCGGCGTCCAGCGGCAAGTCGGTGGCCGGGTCATTGGCGACGAAATCCTCCAGGTGCGCGAGCCGCTTGGCCATCGCTTCGATCTGCGCATGCGGGATGGCTTCCGTCTTGGAGAGGAACGCATCGGCCAGCGTGTCGCCGATCACCTTGATGTGACCTTCCTGGGCCTTGCCCTGGATACCCACCAGCGTCATGCCCTGGCGCAGCCGCTGCAGCAGGCGGGGCAGGTCCTGGATCACCTTGGCGCGCTCCTGGCGGTTGGGCTTGGCGCTCGCTGCCCAGACCAGTTCCGACGCCGAGGCCTTGAGCGCGAGGGTGACCTCATGCTGGGGGCCGTTGCGCACCGCCGACAGCGCCAGCACCTCCGCCCAGATCTTGAACAGGAACTCGCGGATCTCCTCGCGCACCGGCAAGTCGGCCAGCATGCTGCGCATCTCGATCGTGTACTGGATCGCGAGCGTCTCCTTCTGCTCGACCTGCTGCGCCACGCTGACCACGCGCTGGGTCGGCGCGCTGTCCGTGAGGAAGCGCGAGAGGAATTTCTGGAACTCGTCGTAGACAAGCTGGAACACGCGCCGGCCGGTCTCCGGGTACTGCTCGATCACCTGGACGACGCGCTTGATCTCGACCTCGAGCGCGCTGCCGCCGATCGTGGCGGCGTCGAACCCCATCACGCAGGACCCCATGCGGTCGATCAGCTGGCGCGCCGGGTGGTCGAGCGATCCGAAGAATTCCGGCTCGCCGATGGCGACGCGCAGCACCGGCATCTGCAGCCGGGCGAACCAGACGCGCACGGCCGCCGGAATCCGCTCTTCGGCGAGGATGCTCTGGAACATCAGCGCCACGATCTCGATAATGGCCTTCTCGTTGGACGTCTCGGCCTTTTTCTTGAGCTCACCGGTGCGCCGCCGCAAATCCACCGCAACCTGCTGCACGGCCGCGTCGTCGTAAACGACCATGTCCTGCGCGGTCGCGGCGCCCTGCGCCTGCGTCACCTGCACTTCCGCCGCCTGTTTCGACAGGGCCGCGGCCAGCGCCGGCGATGGTCGGGTCGGCGGATTGTCAAACCCGGCAACCCGGTCCGTGAGCAGCCGCTTGAGCTGGCCGAGCACGCCCGAAGCCCGCGCCCTGGCACGCGCGAGCGGCGGGCTGGACGTCATGAGCCTGGTCTCGTCGTGCACGCCGCCTTGCCCTCCGGCACCCCCGCCCTGCCCCATGTCCCCGTACGGCTGCCCGGAACCTTGCGACCCGTATGGCTGCCCGCCGGCGCCGCCCTGCGCGCCGCCCATGCCAGCGTCGCCGCCGGCTTCGCCCATTCCGCGGGAGCCGTAACCCATGCGGCCATCCTGGGCGCCGCCGCCGCCGTGGCCACCGCCGCTGCGACCACCGCCACCGCCGCCGCCGCCGCCAGCGGAACCCGGAGACCCTCCCTGGCCGCCTCCATGACCGTGCCCCGGGCCGGGCCCGGCGCCGGACCAGCCGCCGCCGTCGGGGCTGTTCGCTGCGGCGTCGTGATGCGCTTCGGGCTTGCGCCCGCCCGGCGCGGACACGCCTCGCCGCACGCGGGAGCTCAGGTCGATGTCGCGCATCACGCCCTGGCCCACGAGGAATTCATTGGTCAGCTTGTAGGCCTCCGGCACGTGCTGGAGGATGTGGCGCTGGATCACGTCCTGGATCAAGGCAAAGGTTTCGGCGGACAGCTCCGCGCCGCCCCACTGCTCCACGAGCAATTGCGACAGCGCCTCCGGGCGGAGCACGTCGGTGCCCGCGAGTTCCTCGCCTCCTTCCAGGTACTGCATCCGCAGCCGCAGGTCGTTGAGCTCCCACGTGGCCTTTTCCTGGATCGCCAGGGCGAGCCGCGACGACAGGATCTTGCGCTCCATGACGTCGTCGCCGATCAGCTCCAGGTTGCCCGTTTCCAGCCGGACGCGCGCCGTCGCCGTGGCCGGGACCACCGCCTTCTGCCAGGCCTTGACCGTGCCTTGGGCCCAGGCCTGGCCCTTGCGGTCGAAATCCATCATGGCGTCGCGGCGCTCCTGCATCTCGCGGGAGCTCGCACTGGTTTCCACCAGCTCGCCGAGCCGGCTGCGGATGGCCTGCACCATCGGCGTGATGGCCGCCTGGGCCCGGGTCACGAACTGCTCGCGCGCCTGGCGCGCGAGCCGCGCCCCGGTGGCAGGTGGCAGTTGCGGCGCGTTCACCTCGGCTCCCGCCTCAGACGGTGGCGCCCGCGTTGGGGTCGTTGGGGTCTTCGTCCTTCTTGGCCAGGGACGATTTGACGAGGTCCTCGCGCTTGATGCCCAGCCACATCGCGATCGCGGCGGCGACGAAGACCGACGAGTAGATGCCGAACAAGATCCCGATGGTCAGGGCCATTGCGAAGTAATGCAGCGTGGCCCCGCCGAACAGCAGCATCGACAGCACCATCACCTGCGTCGAGCCGTGGGTGATGATGGTGCGGCTGATGGTGGAGGTGATCGCGTTGTCGATGATCTGCACCGTGTTCATCTTGCGGTAGCGGCGGAAGTTCTCGCGGATCCGGTCGAAGATCACGACCGACTCGTTCACGGAGTAGCCCAGCACCGCCAGCACCGCCGCGAGCACCGCCAGCGAGAACTCCCACTGGAAGAACGCGAAGAAGCCCAGGATGATCACCACGTCGTGCAGGTTCGCGATGATGGCCGCCACCGCGAACTTCCATTCGAAGCGGAACGCCAGGTAGATCATGATGCCGGCGACCACCATGGCAAGCGCCTTGAGGCCGTCGGTCGCCAGCTCCTCGCCGACCTGGGGCCCCACGAACTCGGTGCGGCGCAGCGTCACCGTCGCGTCCTGCGACTTGAGGGAGGACAGCACCTTCTCGCTTTGCTGCGCGGAGCTCACGCCTTTCTGCGCGGGCAGGCGGATGATCACGTCGCGCGAGGTGCCGAAGTTCTGCACCTGCACGTCGGCGAACCCGAGTCCGGCGACGGTGGCACGCACCTTCTCGACGTCGGCGGGCTGTGAGTAGCTCACCTCCATCACGGTGCCGCCGGTGAATTCCACGGACAGGTGCAGCCCGCGGCTGAACAGGAAGAACACCGCGGCCGCGAAGGTCAGGAACGAAATCACGTTGAAGATCAACGCGTTCTCCATGAACGGGATATCGCGGCGGATCTTGAAGAACTCCATGGATGTCGGTCCCTTATTCGGCTTTGGTTATAGCGCTATCGCCGTCCGGACGCCATACGGTGCCGATCGAAACAGTCTTCAGCTTCTTCTTGCGGCCATACCAGAGGTTGACCAGGCCGCGGGAGAAGAACACGGCCGAGAACATCGAGGTGAGGATGCCGATGCAATGCACCACCGCGAAACCCCGCACGGGGCCGGAGCCGAACGCCAGCAGCGCCAGGCCCGCGATCAGCGTCGTGATGTTGGAGTCGAAGATCGTGCCCCAGGCGCGCTCGTAGCCGGCGTTGATCGCAGCCTGCGCCGAAGCGCCGTTGCGCAGCTCCTCGCGCACACGCTCGTTGATCAGCACGTTGGAGTCGATCGCCATGCCGAGCGCCAGCGCCATGGCCGCCATGCCCGGCAGCGTCAGCGTCGCCTGAAGCATGGACAGCACGGCCACCAGCAGCAGCAGGTTCACGGCCAGCGCCAGCCCGGAGAACAGGCCGAACAGCATGTAATAGACGGCCATGAAGGCGCAGATCGCGAGGAAGCCCCAGGCCACGCTGTTGAAGCCCTTGGCGATGTTCTCGGCGCCCAGCGTCGGGCCGATCGTGAGTTCCTCGATGATCTCCATCGGCGCGGCCAGCGACCCCGCGCGCAGCAGCAGCGCGACGTCGTTGGCCTCGGTCGTGGTCATGCGGCCGGAAATCTGCACGCGCCCGCCGCCGATCTCGCTGCGGATCACCGGTGCCGTCACCACTTCGCCCTTGCCCTTCTCGAACAGCAGGATGGCCATGCGCTTGCCGACGTTCTCGCGCGTCACGTCCTTGAAGATGCGCGAGCCCTTGGCGTCCAGCGTCAGGTGCACCGCCGCCTCCTGGGTCTGGTTGTCGAAGCCCGGCTGGGCGTCGGTCAGGTTGTCGCCGGTGAGGACCACCTGCTTCTTGACGACCACGGCCTGGCCGGTGCGCTCGAGGTAGCGCTCGGTGCCGAACGGGACGGGGCCGGTGCCCAGTTCCGCCTGGCGCGCGTCGCTGCTCTCGTCGACCATGCGCACTTCCAGCGTCGCGGTGCGGCCCAGGATGTCCTTGGCCTTGGCCGTGTCCTGCACGCCGGGCAGCTGCACGACGATGCGGTCCAGCCCCTGCTGCTGGATCACCGGCTCGGCCACGCCGAGCTCGTTGATCCGGTTGTGCAGCGTCACCATATTCTGCTTGAGCGCCTGGTCCTGGATGCGGCGGGCCGCTTCGGGCTTGATGGTCGCCGTGAGCTTGAACTCAGCGCCCTCGGGAACGTCGACGACCTGCAGGTCCGTGAACTGGTCGGCCAGCACGGTCTTCGCGGCACCCAGGGTCTGCGTGTCGCGGAACCGCACTTCAATGGCCTGGCCGTTGCGGTTGATGCCCGCGTGGCGAATGCTTTTTTCGCGCAGCAGCGTGCGCAGGTCGCCGGCCAGCGCCTCGGCCTTCTTGGTCAGCGCCGCCTGCATGTCCACCTGCAGCATGAAGTGCACGCCGCCGCGCAGGTCCAGGCCCAGGTACATGGGCGCCGCGCGCAGCGCCGACAGCCACTGGGGCGAGCCCGACAGCAGGTTCAGGGCGACGACGTAGGTCGGGTCGGTCGGATCCGGCACCAGCGCCCTCTGGATGGCGTCCTTGGCCTTGAGCTGGGTGTCGGTGCTGTCCAGCCTGACCTTCACCGAGTTGGGGTCCAGCGTCACGGCAACGGGCTTGATGCCGGCGGCCGCGAGTGCCTGCTCGACGCGGGTCTGGGTGGCGGCGTCCACCTTGACGGTGGCCTTGCCGCTCGACACCTGGACCGCAGGCGCTTCGCCGAAGAAATTGGGCAGCGTGTAGATCGCGCCAATGAGCAGGGCGACCACGATGATCGCGTACTTCCAGACCGGGTATCTATTCATTTGGTGGGGCGATGGGCGTCAGGCGTCGAGCGTTCCGGAATCGGCGAAGACTGTCGTCGCTCGATCCCTCGACACTGAACACTCGACCTTACTTGACTGTTCCCTTGGGCAGGACCTGCACGACCGCGCTACGCTGGACCTGGACTTCCACCCCGGCAGCAATTTCCACGCCGAGGTAGACATCGCCCAGTTTCGTCACTTTGCCGATCACGCCCCCGGCCGTCGCGACCTCGTCGCCCTTGGCCAGCGCCTCGATCATGGAGCGATGCTCTTTCTGGCGCTTCATCTGCGGCCGGATCATCACGAAGTACAGGACCACAAACATCAGCACCAGCGGCAGCATGCTCATCAGGGAAGATTGCATGTCGCCGCCGGAGGCGGTCTGGGCAAAGGCGGAAGAAATGAACACAGCGGCTCCAGGATGGGTGATCTTTGACGAAACGCCCGCGATCAAGCCGGCACACTAATGTGCCGCAGCGCGGAAAGTGTTCGATTGTATGCCGCGGGAGGGCGAGTAATAAGTTGTAACTCGCCTCGGTACAGGCCTATGCGGCCGCCCGTTCGGCCTGGGGCAGCTCCCACTGCCTCATCAGCTGGTCCCAGCGCGGCCGCACCGCCGCCAGGTTGCGCTCCTTGACGTGGCCGAAGCCCTTGATCTGTTCCGGGACCCGGGCGATCTCCAGCGCCAGGGCGTGGTTGTCCGCGGAGAGCTTCGCCAGGACCTGTTCGATGCTGCGGCGGTACTCCGCGATCAGGGCGCGTTCCGTCCGCCGCTCCTCGGTCCTGCCAAAAATGTCAAACGGAGTGCCGCGCAGGCCCTTCAGTTTCGACAAAAAGCGAAACGCGGTGTGCATGGCCGGCCCGAACTTGCGCTTCTGCAGCTCGCCCTTCTCGTTGCGCTTGGCCGTCAGCGGCGGAGCCAGGTGGTAGTTCACCGTGTAGTCGCCCTCGAACATCGCCGCGATTTTCTCGTGAAACCCGGTTTCCGCGTGCAGCCGGGCCACTTCGTACTCGTCCTTGTAGGCCATGAGCTTGAACAGCGTACGGGCGACGGCCTCGGCCAGCGCGGTCTTGCCCAGGGCCGCTTCGGCCTGCCGGACCTTCTCGACGAACTCCCGGTACGCGCGCGCGTAGCCGGCGTTCTGGTAGTCCGTGAGGAACTCGGCGCGGCGGGCCACCAGGCCCTCCAGCGTTTCGCGCTTCTTGAATTCGATGACCTGCGCCGGCGCCAGCAGTTTTTCGACCGACGCCCAGTCGTGCGCGGCGCGACGGCCCCACTCGAACGCGGCCTTGTTGTTGTCCACGGCCACGGCATTGAGCTCGATAGCCCGCATCAGCGCCTCGCGGCCCAGCGGGATCCAGCCCTTTTGCCACGCGTAGCCCAGCATCATGGGGTTGGTGTAGATGCTGTCGCCCATCAGCTTGGTCGCGGCCACATCGGCATTGAAAGCCCCGACCGCGTCCGGCCCGACGGCCTTGGCGATCTCGCCGACGCAGGCGTCCGAGGGATTGGCCCATTCGGAGTTCTTCACGAATGCGGCCGTCGGCGTGCTGTGGGAATTGAGCGCCACGCGGGTGCGGCCCTCGCGCATGCGCAGCACGGTTTCCTTGCCGGCGGAAACGATGGGATCGCAGCCGATGACGAGGTCAGCCGCCGCCATGCTCACGCGCGTCGTGCGGATGTCATCCTGCCGCTCGCCGATGAGGATGTGGCTCCAGGTGGCGCCGCCCTTCTGGGCCAGGCCCGCGGAGTCCTGCGTCACGATGCCCTTGCCCTCGATGTGGCCCGCCATGCCCAGCAGCTGGCCGATGGTGATGACGCCGGTGCCGCCGACACCCGCGACCACGATGCCATAGGCGCCGTGCGTGAGGGGCAGTTGCGGTTCCGGCAAGACGCCCAGGTCGAACGGGGAAACCGCCCTATCCTTCGCCTTCTTCTTCAGCTGTCCGCCCTCGACGGTGACGAAGCTCGGGCAGAAGCCCTTGAGGCAACTGGTGTCCTTGTTGCAGGTACTCTGGTTGATCGTGCGCTTGCGGCCGAACTCGGTTTCCAGCGGCTCGACCGACAGGCAGTTGCTCTTGACGCTGCAGTCGCCGCAGCCCTCGCACACCAGGTCGTTGATCATCACGCGAACCGCCGGGTCCACCATCGTGCCGCGCTTGCGGCGGCGGCGCTTCTCGGTGGCGCAGGTCTGGTCATAGATGATCGCCGTGGTGCCGGCGATCTCGCGGAGTTCGCGCTGGATGCGGTCCAGCTCGTCGCGGTGGTGCACCTCGACACCCGGCGGCAGCTTGGCCACCGTGTACTTCTCTGGCTCGTCGGTGACGATGACCTCGCGCGTCACGCCCTCGGCCATCAGGCTGTGGGCAATCTGGATCACGGAATGGCCTTCCGGCCGCTCGCCGACCTGCTGGCCGCCCGTCATCGCCACCGCGTCGTTGTAGAGGACCTTGTAGGTGATGTTCACGCCGGCGGCGATCGACTGGCGGATCGCCAGCAGGCCGCTGTGGAAATAGGTGCCGTCACCGAGGTTGGCGAAAACATGCTTCTCGGTCGAGAACGGCTGCTGGCCCACCCAGGGCACACCTTCGCCGCCCATCTGCGTGAAGCCGATGGTGGAACGGTCCATCCAGGTGGCCATGAAATGGCAGCCGATACCGGCCATCGCCCGCGAGCCTTCGGGCACGACGGTGGAAGTGTTGTGCGGGCAGCCCGAACAGAACCACGGCGCGCGGTCGCCCTTCACCTCGAGCACCTGCATCGAGCGTTCCTTGGCCTCGAGGATCGCCAGCTGCGCATCGATGCGCGCACCCATGTCACCGTCCACGCCCAGCTTCTTCAGCCGCTGCGCGATCGCGCGGGCGATCAGCGCCGGCGACAGATCCGCGTTGGCGCGCAGCAGCGTGTCGCCGATCGGGTTGGGCTGCGACCATTCGCCGCCCGACATCTCGCCGCCGGCGTCGCTGAACTTGCCGACCACCACCGGCCGCACGTCCGGGCGCCAGTTGTAGAGCTCTTCCTTCAGCTGGTACTCGATGACCTGGCGCTTCTCCTCGACCACCAGGATCTCGCGCAGGCCCAGCGCGAACTCGCGCGTGCCCTGCGCCTCCAGCGGCCAGACCACGCCGACCTTGTGCAGGCGGATGCCGAGCTGGCGGCAGGCGTCGTCGTCCAGCCCCAGGTCGATCAGCGCCTGGCGTGTGTCGTTGTAGGCCTTGCCGCTCGCGATCAGGCCGAAGCGGTCGTTCGGGCCCTCGATCGCGTTGTAGTTCAGGCGGTTGGCGCGGATGTACGCGAGCGCGGCGTACCACTTGTAGTCGAAGAGGCGCGCTTCCTGCTCCAGCGCCGTATCCGGCCAGCGGATGTGCACGCCGCCGGGCGGCATCTGGAAGTCGGTGGGGATCCTGATGTCGACACGCTCGGGGTCGATCATCGCCGTGGCCGCGGATTCGACGATCTCCTGGATCGTCTTCATGCCGGACCAGACGCCGGCGTAGCGGCTCAACGCGAATGCGTGCACGCCAAGATCGAGGATCTCCTGCACGCTGGCCGGAAAGAACGTCGGGAAGCCGCAGGCCTTGAAGATGTGGTCGCTCTGATGCGCGGCGGTCGAGCTCTTGGCGACGTGGTCGTCGCCGGCCACGGCGATCACGCCGCCCCAGGGGGTCGTACCCGCCATGTTGGCGTGCTTGAAGACGTCGGCGCTGCGGTCCACGCCGGGCCCCTTGCCGTACCAGATGCCGAACACGCCGTCGAACTTCTGCGTGCCCGCCGGCGCGAAGCCGAGCTGCTGCGTGCCCCAGATCGCCGTGGCCGCGAGTTCCTCGTTGACGCCGGGCTGGAACACGATGTTCTGCGCCTTGAGGTACTTGCCGGCCTTCCACAGCGCCTGGTCATAGCCGCCGAGCGGCGAGCCGCGGTAGCCGCTGATGAAACCCGCCGTGTTCTTGCCCGCTTGCGCGTCGCGCAGCCGCTGCAGCATCGGCAGCTTCACCAGCGCCTGCACGCCACTCATGAAAGCGCGCCCGTAGTCGAGCGAATACTTGTCGTCGAGCGTGACGGTTTCCAGGGCCTTGCGGATGTGTTCGGGCAGCGGGGCGTTCATGGACGTCTTGTCTCCAGCGATTCGAGGGTTGGGGCGGCCTTGTGGGCCAGGGAAGCACAGGCGGCTGCGCCGGGTAGGCTGGCGCCTCTAGTGGACTGCAAAGTGTATGCCCGTGCCTCAGATAAGTCTTTGCTTTCTATGCCCGAAAATTGGTAGGATGAGAAAGATTCTTGCTTTAAACGGCAGATCATGGAAACACTCGATAAGTTCGACATCGCCATCCTCAACGAATTGCAGGCCGACGGCCGGCTCTCCAATGCCGAACTCGCCCAGCGCGTCGGCCTGTCGGCAGCGCCCTGCTGGCGGCGGGTGCGGGCGCTGGAGGAGGCCGGCTATATCAAGGGTTACCGCGCCGAGATCGACCGGCACAAGATCGGCCTGGGCGTGCTGGCGTTCGTGCGGCTGGACGCCAACCGGAACACCGGCGAGCTCACGCGCGAGATGGAGGAGGCGATCCGCCAGATCCCGGAAATCGTCTCGTGCCACTACATCAGCGGCGCCGGCACGTTCGAGTTGCAGGTCGTGTCGCGCGACCTGGACACCTTTTCGCAGTTCGCCCGCAAAGTGCTGATCAACCTGCCCAACGTGAAGGACCTGCACACCAGCTTCTCGCTGGGCGAGGTCAAGGCCAGCAGCCGCCTCCCACTGGCGCACCTGGGCGCATCCCCGGCCCAGGCCTGAGCGTCACTCCTGGATGCAATGCGCGGCCAGCGGCGGCGACGCATAGCGCAGCATCGCCTCGCGTCCGCTGGCACCCAGGCCGAACTCCGCGCGCATGCGGGCATTGCTGTAGACCGTCTGCTGCGGCGTCGCACCGCCTGCGTCGCGCAGCAGCACGTCGCTGCCGCGCGGGCCCGCATCCACCAGGGCCGTGTCATCCGTGAAGCGCACGGCGAACGCGATGCCCTGATCGCAACGGTAACGCGTCGCGGACGCCTGCGGCGCGGCGGGAGCAGCGCCAGGCGGGGGAGACGGCGACGGGGGTACGCCCACCGTGGTGCAGCCGCCCAGGCACAAAGCCGCCGTTGCCACCATCAATTTCGCCATTGTCATTGTCATTTTTCTTGTCCTTGAACGCCACGCAGGGCGGCCATTGTGCGGCGAGGACGGGTTCTTGTGGGGCGGCGGTGCCAGGGCAGCTCAGCGGGGCCACAGCACCCACAACCGCAGCGGCTGCTTGAGCCGCCCCGCCAGTTCGCCGGCCTCGGGGCCCCAGCCCGTGAAGAAGTCGGCGCGCACCGCGCCGACGATCGCGCTGCCGGTGTCCTGGGCCAGCACCAGGCGCTGCAGGCTCGTCACGGGCCCGGTCGAGGCCAGCCAGACCGGCGTGCCATAAGGGATGCTTTCCTTGTCGACCGCGATCGAACGGCCGGGCGTCAGCGGCACCCCTTGCGCCCCGCGGGGGCCGAAAGCCGCGTCGAGCTCGCTCATCGGCTCCTCGCGGAAAAAAACAACCCGCGGGTTGCTCCACAGCATCTCGCCCACGCGCTGCGGGTTCTGCGCCGCCCAGGCCTTGATGCCGGGCCACGACGCGTCGCGCAGCAGCCCCTGCTGCAGCAACCAGCCGCCGACACTGCGGTAGGGCTGGTCGTTGGTGGCGGCGAATGCGAGCCGCACCATGCGCACGCTGCCGTCGGGCTCGGCGATGCGCACGCGCCCGGAACCCTGGATCTGAAGCGACAGGGCGTCGAGCGGGTCGGCCAGGTAGGCGATCTCGCGCCCGCGCAGCGCGGCCCGCGCCTCGGGCAGCGTGTCGATCTCCTGGCGGCTGTACCAGGGCTTGCGGCTGGCCAGGTTCAAGGGTGGCCGGTACAGGGGGACGGCATGGCGGGCCGACGGCTGGCGGCTGGCGTCGAGCACGGGTTCGTAGTAGCCGGTGAGGAGCGCTTCCGACCCAGCTTGCAGCGGTTCGACCCGGTACGGCTGGAGCCGCTGCATCATCCACTCGCGCTGGCCGGCGGGCGTGGCGATGGACAGTCGGCGTACCTCGCCGCACAACGGCGCGAATGCGGGGCCCGGGCGCTCGCAGCTCTTGAGCCAGGCGTTCCAGGCTTCATGCAGCGAATCGTCGGCAAAGCCAGGCAGTTCCGCCCAGCGCACGGGCTGCCAGCGGCTCTTGCCCTGGGTGATCGGCGGGGGCAGCGGGCCAAAGTCGCCGGGCGCCGCGGACACGCCGGGGCGCGCGGGCGGGATCTCGTCCGCGGGCGGCAGCGGCACGCTGCCGCAGGCCGCCAGCATTCCTACAATGGCCACAATCCCAAGGAAACGGTTCATGCTGATGATTCTGCTCGAAGCGCTGTTGGCGCTGGTGCTGCTGGTCGCGATCGTGTGGTGGACCATGTTTTCGGGCCGCAAGAAGGGCGAGCTCGTGCGCGACGAAGACAAGGACAAGAAGGCCTAGGGCCCGCGCAGCACGTTGGCCAGCTCGACGGCCGACTTCACGTCCATCTTGTCGAAGACCCGCGCGCGGTGCACTTCCACGGTCCGGACGCTGATGTCGAGCTGGTCGGCGATCAACTTGTTCGGCAGCCCCTCGACCACGAGCCGCATCACGTCGAGCTCACGTTCCGTGAGCTCGGCGAGGCGGCCCTGCACGAGCTTCCTCTCGCGCCGCGCCACCAGCACTTCATCGGATCGCCGCAACGCCTGCTCGACGCGGTCGACGAGCGCGTTGTCCGAGAAGGGCTTTTCGCAGAAGTCGAAGGCGCCGCGCTTGACCATGTCCACGGCCGTGGGCACGTCGGCATGGCCGGTCAGGAAGATCACCGGCATCACTTCCACCAGGCCGCGCTCGGCCAGCTTGTCGAAGAGGGCGAGCCCGCTCATGCCCGGCATGCGCACATCCAGCAGCAGGCACGCGGGCTGGGCCGGCGCATAGCCCGCCTCCAGCATGGCCACGAACTCCTCGCCCGCGGCATAGGTTTCGCTCAGGAGGTGACGCGAACGCAGCAGCCACGCCAGCGCATCGCGCACGCTCGCGTCGTCGTCGACGATGAACACGGTGGCGTTGAGGGAAGGCTGCATCAGGCGGGGCGCTCGGGGCTGGCGGGATCCACCGGGAGGGTGAACCTGAAAATCGTACCTTGCGGCCGGTTGGACTCGAACCCGAGGAATCCCCCATGCTGTTCGACCACCGTGCGGCACATCGACAGTCCCAGGCCCATGCCTTCGTCCTTGGTGGTGAAGAACGGGGTGAAGAGCTTGCGCTGGATCGGCTCCGGGATCCCCGGCCCCTGGTCGGCGACCGAGAACTCCAGCCAGCCCTTGCCGGCGCCGGCCTGGGCAGCCGCGCCCGTACGGCGCACCTCGATCACCAGGCAGGGGTCGGCCACGTGGGCCTGGTCCATCGCCTGCATGGCGTTGCGTGCGAGATTGAGCAGCACCTGTTCGACCATGGTGCGGTCGCACAGCACGGCGGGCAGACCGCGCCTGAGCCGCGTCTCCACCCGCACGCCGAGCTTGCGCGCCTGCAGGCTCACCAGCGGCATGATCGCGTCGAGCAGTTCCTGCGGCTCCACCGGTTCGCGCTCCTTGTCGCGCCGGCGCACGAAATCGTGCACGCTCTTGATCACCTTGCCGGCCCGCTCGGCCTGCTCGGCGATGCGGCGCATGGCGCCTTCGATGTCGGCGAGTGCGCTGGCCTGCGCGACCTCCGCGTCGCCCGGCCCGGCGGCCGCCTGCAGCGCCGGCCGCGCCTTCAAGAGGTTGATGGTGCCCGTGGCGTAACTGGAGATCGCCGCCAGCGGCTGGTTGAGTTCGTGGGACAGCAGCGATGCCATTTCGCCCACCGTGGCCAGCCGCGCCGTCGCCTGCATGCGCTCCTGGCTGGCGCGCGAGATTTCCTCGACGCGCCGCTGCTCGCTGATGTCGAGGAAGGCGCTCATCCAGCCGGTCTGCACGCCGTGGTGGTTGATCAGGGGCGCCTCGATGATCAGGACGGGAAAGCGCGAGCCGTCCTTGCGCATGAACACCGACTCGTAGCCTTCGCGCGGCGGCGCCTGCTGGCCGGCCAGCCGGATTTCCTGGCGCTTGCGGTATTCGCCGGCCAGCTCGGGCGGCCAATAGGGCGCCGGCATCGTGTTGCCAAGGAGTTCCTCCGGCGAGAACCCCACCATGGCGCAGAACGCCGGATTGACGTAGGTGATGCGCCCCTGCAGGTCGCGGGCTCGCAGGCCGGTGACCAACGAGTCTTCCATCGCCTTGCGGAAGGCCAGCGCATCGGCGAGGTCCTGCTCGGCGCGCAGGCGCCGGCGCATGTCCTTGGCCAGCAGGACCAACACGACCACGAGCGCTATCGACATCGCGGTGACCAGCGCCGTGAGCACGTTCGGGAACAGGTCGGGCGCGCCGCGCCAGCTGTCCATGCGCAGCACCATCGTGTTGCCGGGCAGGTCCAGCAGCTGCTGCGAGGTGAAGACTCGGCTTCCGCGCCGCGCCGTGCCATGCAGGGCGAGACGCGTGCCGTCGGCTTCCGTGAACGAGATCTCCTGGCTGCGCATCAGCTGCGGCCCGACCAGGCCGGCCAGGATCTCGCCGAGCGCATAGGTCGCCACCACGTAGCCCGTGGTCTGGCCGGCCGTCACCTGCGGCAGGCACAGCTCCATCACTTCCACGCCCAGGCCGTCGGACTGGGGCAGGAAGTAGCTGCTGGAGTAGGCCGGGCCGCTGAACCGGCGGGCGTTCGCGCAGGCCAGCGCCACATCGGCGTGCGCATTGGCCCGGCCCAGGCGCGCGAACGGCGACGCGCGATAGGGCGTGTCCATGGACGTCAACGTCCCCAGCGCCGCATCGCGCCATTCCAGGCGGATCCACTCGCGGTGCTCGCGCAGCAGCTGCGAGGCACGATCGTTCCAGGCGGCGCGAGTCGGGTTGCCCGACTGGAGCGCCTGCAGGCTCTGCACGTTGCGCGTGAGCGCCGAGCGGATGTCGCCCAGGGCGTCCGCCGTGTCGCGCTCCAGCTTGGTCTGCACCTGGCTCGCCTCGTAGCGGCCGGCCAGCCACACGAGGGTCACCAGCAACGCGGCGACCAGCGCGATCAGCAGGGCCCACAGTGACCACCGCAGGTACATCGAGACATGACGGGGCGGCATGCCGGTCGAGGCGGCGCCCCCGCTCATAAAATTCGGTGCTCCAAGGCGGGCAATTGCTCGCGCAGCCGCGCCTGGCGTGCCGCGTCGAGATCGGCTACGACGAGGCCCGCGCCCTCGGGCCGCTGCGCCATGACGAGGCCCCACGGGTCCACCACCATGCTGTGGCCCCAGGTGCGCCGCCCGTTCTCGTGCGTGCCGCCCTGCGCGGGCGCCACCACGTACGCGAGGTTCTCGATGGCCCGGGCGCGCAGCAGCAGCTCCCAGTGCGCCTGCCCCGTCACGTAAGTGAAGGCGCTGGGCACCAGCAGCACGTCGGCGTGCAGCGCTCGGTACAGCTCGGGGAAGCGCAGGTCGTAGCAGACCGACATGCCGACGCGCCATGTGTGGCCGTCGCGGCTGGGCAGCTCGAACGCCACGATGTCGGTGCCGCTTTCGATCACGCGCGACTCGTCGTAGCGCTCGCGCCCGTTGTCGAACTTGAAGAGATGGATCTTGTCGTAGCGGGCCACGTGTTCGCCCGCGGGCGAGAACACCATGCTGGTATTGCGCACATGCGCCGCATCCGCGGCCACCAGCGGCAGCGTGCCGCCCACGATCCACAGCCCCAGTTCGCGCGCGGCCTGCGCCAGGAAGCGCTGGACCTCCCCTTCGCCGAAGCTCTCCCGCGCCGCCAGCTTGTCACTGTCCTGGTGGCCCATGAGGCAGAAGTACTCGGGCAGGACGGCCAGCTCCGCCCCGGCCTGCGCCGCCTGCTCGAGGAGCGAGCGCGCCTCGGCAAGATTGGCCGGCAGCGAGACCCCGGACACCATCTGGATTGCGGCGGCTTTCATGTCAGTTGGTCCTTCCCACACGTGCTTCCGAAGCCGGGTCGGCGCGACTTTCGGCCGCGGCCCGGCGGTCGACCCGGGTGACGCGCGGGTCGCTCCAGGTGCCGTCGATACGGAACTCCTGCGTGGCCGCACGGATCAGCGGCTGGCGCAGGAACATTTGCGCGAGGAAGGTGCCCAGCCCGATGGCCGGGTTGATCACGGTGGCGACGAGCGAGGCGGTGCCGGCGTTGATCTCGGGCACGACCACCACCTTGATGTCCTGCGTTTCGCGTGCGATATCGGCCTTGCCTTCCATCAGCACGGCCGCGTTCACGCCCTTCATCTGCAGGTTGTTGGTGGCGGCGATACCCTGCTGGACGGTGACGTCGCCGCGCAGGAAATCGAAGGCGAACCCTTCGGTGAACACGTCGCGGAAGTCGAGCGCCAGCCGGCGCGGCAGCGACTGCAGGCTCAACACGCCCAGCAGCTTGGCGAGGCCCGGGTCGGCCTTGAGGAACTGGCCGCTTTCCACATTGATGTAGAAGTTTCCGTTCATGGAAGGGTAATCCAGCGTCAACGGCGAGCCGAGCCATGCGATCTGGCCCTCCATGCGGCCCTTGCCTCGGCGCACCACGTCTTTCATGCCGAACCGCGCCAGCAGTTGGCCCGAATCGGCGATGTCGAGCTTGAAGCTCATGACGGTGCGGCGCCGCTCGGGCGCGGGTCGTTGCCCGGGCCGCACCGCCGCGGGCGCCGGCTGCGCATTGAGGCCGGCCCAGTTGCCGTTGGCGGTGAACACCGCCTCGGGCATCGTGAGGTTGAGCTTGCTCAGGCGCCATTCGCGAACGCCGCCTTCGCGCGCCACGGTAGTGGCGCCGCGATTGACGGCTTCGATTTCCAGGCGCCCGAGTTTCTTGCCGCGCAGCTCGAAGTCCTCCACCACGACGTCCAGCGCCGGCAGGTTGTCGGGCTGCTCGTCCAGCAGGGCCTCGACCTCCCTGGCTGCCGACGCGGCGATGGACAGCCGCGCGAGGCGCGCATGCAGCCGGCCGCCGCCCAGGCCCGACGAGGACTGGCGAAATTCAACGTAACCATTGAGCTCGTTGGCATCGACGTTGGCACGCCACACGAGGCCCTCTCGCGATCCGCCCACCACGACGTTGTGCAAGGTTCGGCCCTCGGCCATGAGTTCCCTGGCCCGCACCGCCAGGACCGTCGGAAGGTAGCCCTGCGCCGCGCCGGCGGCCGTGGCGCGCAGCGACCCGGCGCCGCCGCCGGCCGCCTGGCCCAGCACGCTTTCCCATGCATCGACATTGACTGTCGCGAGGTTGATGTTGGCGCTGACGCCCTGCTCGGGCAGCGCCGCCGTTTCGCCCGGCGCCAGGCCGACCGCGATGGCCCCGCGCACGACGCGCGGCTCCGGCCCCGACAGGTCGCGCACATAGACCACCGAGGCGATGCGGCCGATCTCCAGGGTCAGCTGGTCGTACAGCCGCGCCGGACTGCCGGGCGGGACGGCCGCCGGCTCGCGCACCAGGGCGCTCTCGTAGCGCACCGGCAGCGCGGCCTCCGCCGCCTTGGCCAGCGGCGCGGGCAGATTGAGGGCCATCCCCTGCAGGTTGGTCGACACACCGATCTCCGGCTCGCCCCGGCGCACCGCCAGGGTCACCGTGTACGCCGCGCTGCCAGTGGCGTCCCTCGCCAGGCGCGACACGAAGCCGATTTCCTTGGCCTGCCGAAGTCCCTCGGCAGTGGCCGTGCCCTGCGCCCGCAGCACCATCGTGACATCGTTGGTGCCCGGGGAGGCGGCCGGCACGCTGCGGGTGCCGCCTTCGAGCCGCATGTCGCCGCCCAGTGCCCGGGCCTGCGCGCCCACCAGCGCAAAGCCGCGCTCGGTAAAGGTCACGGCGCCGCGCGCGCGTGAGAGAAGCGGGCTGTCCGGCGTGATCTGGATGTCGTTGCCCGCCAGCGTGACGCTGCCCTGCACCCTGGACTTCTCGAGCGTGGCGATCGGCAGGTCCAGCTGCAGGCGCAGATCGGCGTTGCCGGTGGCGGTGGCCTTGGCCAGCGCATGGTTCGTCATTGCCGCCAGCGGCGAGGTGTCGACCACGCCCAGGGACTGGCCCAGCGGACCGCGCACTTCGCCGGTGACCGCCACCGTCGTCGTGCGGAAATCGGGGATCTGGGCCTGCGCCTTCACCTGCAACCCCGGCGCCCCGGCAAATCGCCCCACCGCGTTCCTGACCTGCATGCCGTTGCCCAGGAACAGCAGCTCGCCCGACAGCTGCGTCAGGGCGGGCCAGGTGGCCGTGCCCTTCACGGCGCTGCGCGGGACGTAGGCATAGGTCGCGTTGCGCACGTCCGCGGTCACGCGGAACTCGCCTTGCTTCGGGTCGGCGAAGGGGAAGTCCTTGAGGTTGCCCCTGACGCGGAATTTCGCGTCCGAGGCCGCGCCCTGCACCACCGACTCCCGCACGTAGTCGCGCGCCGCCTTGGAAACGCCCAGCGGCAGGTATCGGTACACCCGGGCGCCGTCAGCGCGGCTGATGCTCGCCTGCAGGTCCAGCACGCCGGGGAAGCGCGCGCCGCCCTCGCCGGTGCGCCACGTGCCCTGGCCTTCCCCCTGCGCATCGGCATTCGTGAACTTGAGGTTGCTGACGGTGGTGGCAATGGCCTGGCCATTGATTTGCCACTGCACGTCCGCAGACAGCGCATCGATCGTGACGACAGGGTCCTCGAACACCCCGGGCACGTCGATGGCGCCCTTGGTCACCGCGAACTTGCCCTTGCCGCCGGCCTGGC
This sequence comes from Ramlibacter sp., assembly GCA_030695945.1. Taxonomy (GTDB): domain Bacteria; phylum Pseudomonadota; class Gammaproteobacteria; order Burkholderiales; family Burkholderiaceae_C; genus Ramlibacter. The sequence continues at coordinate 183,190 of JAUYOG010000049.1, read as the reverse complement.
TCAGGTCGAAATCCACCGACGCGCCGCGCACGCCGGGTGAACGCGCGGCCGGTGGCGAGCCCGGCGCCGCCTCGCCGGCGCGGGCAGCAATCTCCAGGCGCACCGCGCGCCCGCGGGCCTGGTAAGCCTTTAAGGCGTCGAGCGGGCCCTGCCACTTGGCCTGCAGCGTTTCGACCAGCCCCTTGGGCGCGTAGCCCGCCAGGGCGGAGTGGGTCGCGGCGCCCAGCGGCAGCCGGCTGGCGACCTGCGACAGTGCGTTCAGGTCCAGCTTGTCCGCCCGGATCTCGCCCTGTGCGGGCCGCTGGCCTTCGGCAGGCGTCCAGGCGACGAACACATTGCCGCCCGGCCAGCGCTGGCCTTCCCGGGTTTCGAACTGCAGGGCCTGCGTCTCGAACTCGAAGCCGCCGTTGCCCAGGCGCTTGCCGCCGATGCGCCCCGATACCGTGCGCAGCGCCAGGGGCGCGAGCGATGGGCCGAGCGTCGTGCTCACGTCGGCCAGGACGACGTCGGCCACGCCGCCCGCCAGTTGCCCGCGCGCCACGTCCGCCCAGGCGCGCACGGCGCCGTGGCCCTGGGCCACCTCGACGCCCAGGTTCGCATGGCGTTGCAGCTGCGACATGTCCACGCGGGTGAAATCGGCATGCACCTGCCCCTCCCAGTCCTGCCAGCGGCCATGGCGCGTGGACAGCAGCGGCTGGCGGAACTGGCCGCGCAGGCTGAAGCGCTCGCCCCAGGCAGGCGGCGGCGTCGCATCCAGCCGCAGCGCGTGGCGCCGGCCACCATTGCGCATCACGAAGTCCACCTGGTCCAGGGCGAGCGGCGCGGCCGCGCGCATCTCGTCGGTCCAGCGCACGGTGCCGTTGCGGATGACGAACTCGGTCTGCTCGAAGAACCAGTCGGCGGCCTTGCCGTCGTTGTCGCTGCTGCGCGAAAAGTCGAGCCCGCCGACGTAGATCCTGCCGTCGGCGGCCCGGCGCACATCGAGCTCGGGCCGGTCGATATAAAGCTGCTCGAACCCGAGGTTCCACAACGAACGGGGCGTGAGCGCCGCCAGCACCCGCGGCAGCCGCAACGCGGGCCGCCCCTGCGAGTCCAGCAGAACGACATCGATGAGCTCGAAGGAGGGGATCAGCCCCTCGCTGCGGGCGGCGATGCTGCCGATGCGCACGGGTACCCCCAGGACCCGCCCGGCTTCGATTTCCAGGTCGGGGCGAAGCTCACCGATTCGGGGCACAATCCAGCCATGCAGCGCTCCCCAGGCCAGCGCCAGCACCAGCCAGGCGGTCATGAGAAGCCACAACAACCCTTTCGCGACGAAGGCATAAGCCTTCAGCGGACGTGACGGAGACGGCGGGCAGTCGTTCATGAAAACTTCGGAGTGGCAAGAATTATGACCCCCGGCGGTCGATTGGGTTCTGTGCAAACAGGAGCCGCGCTGTCGGACAACGGCGCGTCCGCGCCCGCAGTGGACACAGTGGCCGCCAACGAGCCGCCGTCCGCCCACTCGCGCTTCGCCCAGCGCCTGCGCCGGCGTTATGCCGCCGAACTTTCCCTCCTGCCCGCCGGCGCGCCCGACCTGCCGATGATGGCCGGCGCGTACGCCGCCTTGCGCTCCCGCGGGGATGACGTCGCAACCGCGCTGCGCATCCTGCGCCAGCTGGTCATGGAGCGCCTGATGGTGCTGGACTGCGACCGGCAGGCGCCGCTGGCCGTGGTCACCGGCGCGGTGACCTGGCTGGCCGAATTCGCGCTGGACATCGCCTGCGGGCAAGCCCAGCGCGACCTTGACGCCCAGCATGGCGCGCCGCTGCGGGCCGACGGCCAGCGGGCGGAACTCTGGGTCGTCGGCATGGGCAAGTTCGGCGCACGTGAACTCAATGTGTCCAGCGACATCGACCTGGTCTATGTCTATGACGAGGACGGCGAGACGGCGGGCGGGGACGGCGGGCGCGGGCGCATCAGCAACCACGAGTATTTCACCAAGGTCGTGAAGGCCATGTACGGCCTCATCGGCGAGCCCACCGAACACGGCTTCGTCTTCCGCGTCGACACCGCGCTGCGCCCCAACGGCAACTCGGGACCGCCGGCGGTGTCACTCGGCGGGCTGGAGGATTACTTCCAGGTGCAAGGCCGGGAATGGGAGCGTTTCGCCTGGCTCAAGAGCCGCGTGGTCGCGCCGCGTTCCTGCATCGACAGCGGCACGGCGCAGGGGCTGCGCTCCGCCGTGCTGCCGTTCGTGTTCCGCCGCTATCTGGACTACAGCGTGTTCGACGCACTGCGGGTATTGCACAAACAGATCCGCGAGCACGCGGCCAAGCGCAGCGCCGGTCGCCCCGAGCGCGCCAACGATGTCAAGCTCTCGCGCGGCGGCATCCGCGAGATCGAGTTCACCGTGCAGCTGCTGCAGGTGGTTCGCGGCGGCCATTACCCGGAGCTGCGCACGCGGCCCACACTGCAGGCGCTGCAGCGGGTGGCGGCCGCCGGGCTGATGCCCCAGGCCACAGCCGACGCCCTGGCTCGCGCCTACGAATTCCTGCGGCGGGTGGAGCACCGCATCCAATACCTGGACGACCAGCAGACCCACGTGCTGCCGATGGGGTGCAAGGACGAGGACGATGGCGACCTCGGCTGGATCGCGCGCACGATGGGCTTTGCCGACTGCTGCCCTTTCCTGCACGAACTCGATGCGCACCGCGAACTGGTCGCACAGGAATTCGACACGCTGCTGGGCGGCGCCGGCGGCGAGTGCAAGGGCTGCAATGGGCCGAAAGCCGCGCGCGCGTCCGCGCCCGATCTCGAAGCCGTCCAGGAGCAGCTGCCGCCGAAACTGCGCGAACGCGTGGCCGCCTGGTCGCGCAACCCGCGCGTCATGGCCCTGCGGGAGGACGCGCGCGCTCGCCTCTCGCGGCTGGTCGCGCGCACCGGCCAGTGGCTGGAGGAGGGGCGCGTGAGCGAGGAATCCGCGCTGCGCATGGCCGACTGGGTCGAGCCGCTGCTGCGGCGGGAAAGCTACCTGGCGCTGCTGCTGGAGCGCCCCGGCGTGCACGAGCGGCTGCTGCGCCTGCTGGGCGCGGCCCGGTGGCCCGCGCGCTACCTGCTGCAGCACCCGGGCGTCATCGACGAACTGGCCAGCGACCAGCTGGTGTCGGAGCGCTTCGCCGCGGCCGATTTCGAGGGCGAACTGGAGCAGCGCCGGCGCTCGCTGCAGATCACCGGCGAGGACGACGACGAGTCGCTGCTGAACCTGCTGCGCCGGGCCCATCACGCCGAAGTGTTCCGCACGCTCGCGCGCGACGTCGAGGGCCTGCTGACGGTGGAGCAGGTCGCCGATGACCTCAGCGCGCTGGCCGACTCCGTGCTGCGAGTGACCACCCGCTGGTGCTGGCAGCGCCTGAAAAACCGCCACCGCGACACGCCACGATTCGCGATCATCGGCTACGGCAAGCTCGGCGGCAAGGAGCTGGGCTACGGCAGCGATCTCGACATCGTGTTCGTGTACGAGGACGAGGACGAGCATGAGGCGGCGCCCGATGCCTATGCCGCCTTCGTGCGCAAGTTGATCAACTGGCTGTCCACCAAGACGGCCGAAGGCGACCTGTTCGAGATCGACACCGCGCTGCGCCCCAACGGCAGCTCGGGCCTGCTGATCACCACCTTCGAGGCCTACGCCGATTACCAGCAGGGCCGCGGCAGCAACACGGCATGGACCTGGGAGCACCAGGCCATGACGCGTGCGCGCTTCGTGCTCGGCGAGGATTCCTTGCGCGAGCGTTTCGACGTGGTGCGGCAGGCCGTCATCACCGCGCCGCGCGACATCGTGGCCCTGCGCGCCGAGATCATGGCCATGCGCGAAAAGGTCCGGTCGGCGCGTCCCGTGAAGGCGGGCGCATTCGACGTCAAGCACAGCCCTGGAGGCATGGTGGATGCGGAGTTCGCGGTCCAGTTCCTGGTGTTGTCGCAATCAGCGCAACACCCCGAGCTGATCCCGAACGTCGGCAACATCGCGCTGCTGCAGCGCGCCGAGGCCTGCGGCCTGCTGCCGCCGGGCGTCGGCCAGGCCGCTGCCGGCGCCTACCGCGAACTGCGGCGGGTGCAGCACAAGGCCCGCCTGAACGAGGAGCCCACGCACGTCGCCAACGGCGCCCTCGAGACCGAGCGGCAGGCCGTGCTCGCGCTGTGGCGTTCGGTCTTCGGCTGAATCTGTCAGTCGCCCCGTCAGCAGGGCGTTTCAGTCGGTAACCCGATCGGTGTCGCGAACCCGCGCGATGGTAGTCTTGCGGGTTGCGCATTACGGCAAAAGGCCGCATGAAGGCCCGCGCCGCGTACGTCGCAACCCCCGACCCGGGAAGGACCCATGAAGAAACCCCGACTCGTCGCCGCGGGCGCCGCGGCGCTCTGGCTCGCAGGCTGCGCCGCCGTCCAGCGCCCGCCGGAGCACGTCGCCGCAGCAGCCCCGCCGCAGTGGTACGCGCCGCTGCCCCACAACGGAACACTCGCCGACCTCAGCGCCTGGTGGGCGCAGTTCGACGACCCGCTGCTGATCGAGCTGGTCGAGGCCGCGCAGGCGGCCAACCCCACCGTCGCCTCCGCCGCCTCGCGCATCCGGCAGGCCCAGGCCACACGCGTCGCGGCGGGCGCGGCCCTGCTGCCGACGCTGGACGCCTCGGCGGCCGCGCAGCGTGGTAATTCCCAGCCGCCCGCGCCGCTCGCCACCACGGTGCAGGCCGGGCTGCAGACGGCCTGGGAGATCGACCTGTTCGGCGGCACCCGTGCCGCGGCCGACGCGGCGCAGGCCCGGCTGGAGGGCGCGCGCGCCGGCTGGCACGAGGCACGCGTGTCCGTCGCGGCCGAAACCGCGAACAGCTACATGACGTTGCGCACCTGCGAGCAGCAGTTGGCCGTGGCGGCCAACGACGCGAAGTCGCGCGCCGAAACCTCGCGCCTGTCGGAGCTGAGCGCACGCGCCGGCTTCACCGCACCCGCCACCTCCGCGTTGGCGCGGGCGAGCGCTGCCGAGGCATCGGCCCGCGCGACGCAGCAGCGCGCGCTGTGCGACCTCGAGGTCAAGGCGCTCGTCGCGCTCACCGCGATGCCCGAGCCGCGGCTGCGCGGGAGGCTCGGCGCCGGCTGGACCGACCCCGCCCGCGCCGGCGCCCTGACGGTGGCCTCGGTCCCGGCGCAGGTGCTGGTGCAGCGCCCCGATGTGTTCCGGGCCGAGCGCGAAGTCGCGGCCGCGAGCGCCGAAGTGGGCAGCGCGCGCGCCGAGCGCTTTCCCCGGCTCACGCTCTCCGGCTCGATCGCCGCGGGCAGCGTACGCACCGGCGGCGTCACCACGGACTTGCAGACCTGGTCGATCGGCCCGCTGGCCGTCACCTTGCCGATCTTCGACGGCGGGCGCCGCGCCGCGAACGTCGATGCCGCGCAGGCCCGGTATGAGGAAGCGGCCGCGCTCTACGCTGCGCGCGTGCGACAGGCGGTGAGGGAAGTGGAGGAGGCGCTCGTGAACCTGGAAAGCGCGCGGCTGCGCAACGACGACGCACGCGTGGCGATGGAAGGCTACCGGGCCTCCTTCGCGGCCACCGAAGCGCGCTATCGAAGCGGGCTGGCCAGCCTGGTCGAACTGGAGGACGCGCGCCGCACCTCGCTGGCGGCGGAGACGGCCTGGGTCGCGCTGCAGCGCGAACGCGTCGCCGCCTGGATCGCGCTGTACCGCGCCATGGGCGGCGGCTGGGCGAGGCCCGGCACGGCCACGGCAGCGCAACGATGACAACCCACTCCCACAGAACAATGAAAAAGATCGAACTCAAACCGGCGGCCCTGGCGGCCATTGCCCTTGCGGTGCTGGTGGCGGGCGCCGCGACGTTCTCCATGCTCGGCCAGAGCCACGCGCAGGACAAGAAGGAGACCGTGGTGCGGCCCGCGCTCACGGTGACGACGGCGCAGCCGCAGCGCGCGAGCCTGCCGGTCAGGCTGGCGGCCAACGGCAACCTCGTGGCCTGGCAGGAGGCCATCGTCGGCGCCGAAGCCCCGGGGCAGCGCATCGCGCAGGTGCACGTCAACGTGGGCGACCGCGTGCGCAAGGGCCAGGTCCTGGCCACGTTCGCGGAAGGCACGCCGCAGGCCGAGCTGGCGCAATTCCGCGCCAGCGTGGCCGAGGCCGAGGCCGCGGCGGCGGATGCCGCCGCCAACGCGGAGCGGGCGCGCACCCTGCAGACCACCGGCGCCCTCAGCGCCTCGCAGATCAACCAGTACTTCACGGCCGAAAAGACCGCCAAGGCGAAGCTCGAGGCGGCGCGTGCCGTGCTGCAGGCGCAGCAGGTGCGCGTGAGCCAGACCCAGGTGCGCGCGCCGGACGCCGGCATCATCTCCGCGCGTGCCGCGACCGTCGGCGCCGTGGTCGGCAACGGCACGGAACTGTTCCGCCTGATCCGCCAGGGCCGCCTGGAGTGGCGCGCCGAAGTGACGTCGCAGGAGCTGGGCCGCATCACGACCGGCACCACCGCCCTGGTCACGGCCGCCAGCGGCGCGCGCCTGGCCGGCCGGGTGCGCACGATTGGCCCGACGGTGGATCCGCAGACCCGCTCGGCGCTGGTCTATGTGGATGTCACACCGCTGCCCGGCATGCCGGCAAGCGCGCGGGCCGGCATGTTCGCCCGCGGCGAGTTCGACCTGGGCGCGACGCCCGCGCTCACCCTGCCGCAGGCGGCGGTGGTCGTGCGCGACGGCTTCAGCTACGTGTACCGCGTGAATCCCGACAGCCGCGTGAGCCAGGTAAAGGTGCAGACCGGACGCGTGGTGGGCGACCGGATCGAAATCGTGAACGGGCTTGCCACCGACGCTCGCGTCGTGGCGGCCGGCGCGGGTTTCCTGAACGACGGCGACCTGGTGCGCGTCGCCGATGCGCCCGCCGCGGCCGCCCGGCCCGCGAGCGCCGCGGCCCCGGTCAACGGCCGCTGAGGAGGAAGCACCCGCCATGCTCAACGTCTCCTCCTGGTCGATCCGCAACCCCATCCCGGCCGTGATGCTGTTCGTGCTGCTTTGCTTTGGCGGCATCCTCTCCTTCAACGCGATGAAGGTGCAGAACTTCCCCGACATCGACCTGCCCACGATCAGCGTCACCGCGTCGCTGCCCGGCGCCGCGCCGGCGCAGATGGAAACCGACGTCGCGCGCAAGCTCGAGAACGCGATCGCCACGCTTCAGGGCCTGAAACACATCTACACCAAGGTGCAGGACGGCGCGGTGACCATCACCGCCGAGTTCCGCCTCGAAAAGCCGGTGCAGGAAGCGGTCGACGACGTGCGCTCCGCGGTGTCCCGCGTGCGCAGCGAGCTGCCCGCGGACGTGCGCGAGCCCATCGTCACCAAGATGGATCTGGCGAGCCAGCCGGTGCTGGCCTTCACCGTCTCCTCGCCCCGGATGGACGAGGAAGCCCTGTCGTGGTTCGTGGATAACGACATCTCGCGCAAGCTGCTCGCGGTGCGCGGTGTCGGCGCCGTGAACCGCGTGGGCGGCGTCAGCCGCGAGATCCGCGTCGCGCTCGACCCCGGGCGGCTGCAGGCCCTGGGGGCGACTGCGGCCGAGATTTCGCGCCAGCTGCGCCAGGTGCAGACCGAGAGCGCGGGTGGCCGCACCGATGTCGGCGGCGCCGAACAGCCGGTGCGCACGCTGGCCACGGTGAAGACCGCGCGCGAGATCGGCGAGCTGGAAATCGCGATCAGCGGGGCTGGCGGCACCAGCCGCAGCATCAAGCTGAGCGACGTCGCCACCATCAGCGACACCACCGCCGAGCCGCGCGCCGCGGCCCTGCTCAACGGCAAGCCGGTGGTGGGCTTCGAGGTATCGCGCAGTCGCGGCGAGAGCGAGGTCGCCGTCGGTGCCGCCGTCCACAAGGCTCTGGCGGAACTCAAGCAGCAGCGCCCGGACGTGGAGCTGGTGCAGGCCTTCGACTTCGTCACGCCGGTGCAGGAGGAGTACGAGGGCTCGCTGCACCTGCTGTACGAGGGTGCCATCCTGGCCGTGCTCGTGGTGTGGCTGTTCCTGCGCGACTGGCGCGCGACGTTCGTCTCCGCGGTTGCACTGCCGATGTCGGTCATCCCGGCCTTCATCGGCATGTACCTGCTCGGGTTCTCCGTGAACGTGGTGACGCTGCTCGCGATGTCGCTGGTGGTCGGCATCCTGGTGGACGACGCGATCGTGGAAGTCGAGAACATCGTGCGCCACCTGCGCATGGGCAAGACGCCGTACCAGGCGGCGATGGAAGCCGCCGACGAGATCGGGCTGGCCGTGATCGCGACCACGTTCACGCTGATCGCGGTGTTCCTGCCCACCGCGTTCATGAGCGGCATCGCCGGCAAGTTCTTCAAGCAGTTCGGCTGGACGGCGTCGCTGGCGGTGTTTGCGTCGCTCGTGGTGGCCCGGGTGCTGACGCCGATGATGGCGGCCTACATGCTCAAGCCCATCGTGACAGCGCACAAGGAGCCGCGCTGGCTGCAGATCTACATGCGGTGGGTGAACCGCAGCATGCGGCACCGCGTCACGACGATCGTGCTCGCGATCCTGTTCTTCGTCGGCTCGGTGGCGCTGATCCCGCTGCTGCCCACGGGCTTCATCCCGCCCGACGACAACTCGCAGACCCAGGTGTACCTGGAGCTCGCGCCGGGCTCGACGCTGGAGCAGACCAAGGCGGCCGCGGAGCAGGCGCGCCTGATGGTCATGGGCGTGCAGCACGTCAAGAGCGTGTACACCACCATCGGCGGCGGCACGGCGGGTACCGACCCGTTCGCGCCCTCGGGTGCGGCCGAGGCCCGCAAGGCCACGCTCACCATCCTGCTGGCCGACCGCGGCGACCGCCCTCGCAAGCAGGGCATCGAGAACCGCATCCGCGCGGCGCTCGAGCCGCTGCCCGGCGTGCGCAGCAAGGTCGGCCTGGGCGGCTCGGGCGAGAAGTACATCCTGGTGCTCACCGGCGAAGACCCGCAGGCGCTGGCCGAAGCGGCGCGGGCGGTGGAGAAGGACTTGCGCACCATTCCCGGCCTGGGCAGCGTGGCCTCCACGGCCAGCCTGATCCGCCCGGAGATCGTGGTGCGGCCCGACTTCGCGAAGGCCGCCGACCTGGGCGTGACCAGCACGGCCATCGCCGAGACGCTGCGCATTGCGACGGCGGGCGATTACGACATCGCCTTGCCCAAGTTGAACCTGTCGCAGCGGCAGGTGCCGATCGTGGTGAAGCTGGAGGAGGGCGCGCGCAAGGACCTGGGCCTGCTGGAGCGGCTCGCCGTTCCGGGCACGCGCGGGCCGGTGATGCTGGGCCAGGTCGCGACGCTGGAGATGACCGGCGGGCCCGCCGTGATCGACCGCTACGACCGCTCGCGCAACGTGAACTTCGAGATCGAGCTGTCCGGGTTGCCGCTGGGCGACGTGGCCACGACAGTGCAGCAGCTGCCCTCCATCCGCAACCTGCCGCCGGGGGTGAAGGTGGTGGAAGTGGGCGACGCCGAAGTGATGGGCGAGCTGTTCGCGAGCTTCGGCCTGGCCATGCTGACCGGCGTGCTGTGCATCTACATCGTGCTGGTGCTGCTGTTCAAGGACTTCCTGCACCCCGTCACGATCCTGGCCGCACTGCCATTGGCCCTGGGCGGCGCTTTCGTCGGCCTGCTGCTGGCGCAAAAGAGTTTCTCGATGCCGTCGCTGATCGGTCTGATCATGCTGATGGGCATCGCCACCAAGAACTCGATCCTGCTGGTGGAGTACGCGATCGTGGCGCGCCGCGACCATGGCATGAGCCGGTTCGACGCATTGCTGGATGCCTGCCACAAGCGCGCGCGGCCGATCATCATGACGACGATCGCCATGGGCGCCGGCATGCTCCCGATCGCGGTGGGCATCGGCATCGCGGACCCGAGCTTCCGCTCGCCGATGTCGATCGCCGTGATCGGCGGTCTGATCACGTCCACGGTGCTCAGCTTGCTGGTGGTGCCGGTGGTGTTCACCTACATGGACGACCTGGAGCACTTCATCCGGCGCATGGCGCGCAAGCTGCGGCACAAGCCGGACTTGCCGCCCGAGCCGCCGCCGCCCGCCGGGCCGGAGGGCCGCGCGGGCTAGGACTGGCGGATCCTGCGGACCAGATCGGTCGTGGAGTAGCCGGCCACGAACGGAATCGCCACGGCCTTGCCACCGTAGCCCTGGACCACCGCCGTCTCGGCGAGCTTGCCCATGTCGTAGTCGCCGCCCTTGACCAGGACGGCTGGCTTGAGTTGCGCGATGAGCTCGAGCGGCGTGTCCTCGTCGAACCAGGTGACCAGGCCCACGGACTCGAGGGCGGCGAGCACGGCGGCGCGATCGCGCTCGTTGTTCAACGGGCGGTCCGGGCCCTTGCCGAGGCGGCGGGCGGAAGCATCGGTGTTCAACGCGACCACCAGGCTGGCGCCCAGTTCACGCGCCTGCGCCAGGTACGTCACGTGCCCGCGGTGCAGCACGTCGAAGACGCCGTTGGTGAAGACCACCGGCTGCGGCAGGGCGGCGACGCGGGCGGCCGCGTCGGCACGGGGGACGATCTTGCCGAGGAAGGCCGGGGGCGTCACGCCGCGCTCGGCGCAGTCCCGCCGGTGCCGCCGTTCTGGACCAGCAACGCGGCGACTTCCTTGCGGAAGCGATTGAGCTCCTGCACGCTCTTGAAGCTGCGGTCCATCAGCAGGCTCATGTTGTGCAGGATGCGCTCGACGACCTTGCTTTCCCAGACGGCGTCGAAGTTGATCTGCTTGTCCAGCCATTGCTCGAGCCACTCGGGGTTGGGCAGCCGGCTCTGGATGGTGTCGCGCGGGAACAGCGCCTTGTTCACGTGCAGGTTGGTCGGGTGCAGCGCCTGCGCGGTGCGCCGGGCGCTCGCCATCAGCACGCCGATCTTGCTGAATGCGGCCTTGGCTTCGTTGCCGAAATTGTTGATCGCGCGCTTCATATAACGCAGGTACGCGCCGCCGTGGCGCGCCTCGTCCTGCGACAGCGTGGTGTAGATGTGCTTGATCACCGGCTCGGTGTGCCACTCGCTCGCGCGGCGGTACCAGTGGTTCAGCCGGATCTCGCCGCAGAAGTGCAGCATCAGCGTCTCGAGCGCGGGGGCGGGTTCGAACTCGAAGCGCACCTCGTGCAGCTCCTGCTCGGTCGGGACCAGGTCGGGGCGGAACCGCTTGAGGTACTCCATGAGCACCAGGGAGTGCTTCTGCTCCTCGAAGAACCAGATCGACATGAAAGCCGAGAAATCGCTGTCGTCGCGGTTGTCCCGCAGGAACATCTCGGTGGCCGGCAGCGCCGACCACTCGGTGATGGCGTTCATCTTGATCGTCTGGGCCTGTTCGTCGGAAAGCTTGCTGGCGTCGAATTTGTCCCAGGGAATGTCCTTGTCCATGTCCCAGCGGACGGATTCGAGTTGCTTGAACAGTTCGGGATAGAGCATGGACATCTTTCGTAACTGCCCACATTTTAAGCGGCCATCTGAAAACAGATTGACAATTGCGCATGATTCGCAGTTCGAGGACACTCATGTTGAAAACTTTCAGCCTCATGGCGGCGACGGCCCTCCTGGGTGCCTTTGTCACGGCCGCGCCCGCACACGCCGCCGACGCACCAGCCTGCCCGGTCACCCTCAACCACCAGTTCCCGCGGCTGCAGGATGAAAAGCCGCAGTCGCTGTGCCAGTACAGCGGGAAAGTCCTCCTGGTGGTCAACACCGCGAGCTATTGCGGCTTCACGCCCCAGTACCAAGGCCTGGAGGCGCTGTACGCCAGGTACCGTGACCGCGGCCTCGTGGTGCTGGGCTTCCCGTCCAACGACTTCGCGCAGGAAGGTGGGGACAACAAGCAGATCGCCGATTTCTGCGAGAACACCTACGGCGTGAAGTTCCCGATGTTCGCCAAGAGCACCGTGAGGGGTGCGCAGGCGAACGGGCTGTACCGGCAGCTCGCGCAGGCCACGGGACGGCAGCCCCTGTGGAACTTTCATAAATACCTGGTTGGCCGCGACGGCAGGGTCATCGCCAGCTACACCAGCATGACGAAACCCGACGACGCCGAACTCGTTCGAGACATCGAGAAACAACTGGGCGCCCGGTAGCGCGAACCGGGCGCCGGCCGCGTCCAGGTTCACAAAAATTTACCTCGCGGCGCGCCGCCGGACTGGAACCGGGCGCATGCGTCCCCACTCTACCCAGCACGAGGTAGGGCAAGGAATTCCTTTTTTTGCTGCGAAGCCTTCCGGGAGCAGTTAGCCCGGATGGAATCCTGGAGCGACTCTTCTCCTCCTCCCTCCCTCCCTCCTTCGTTTCGGGGCGCTTCGCGGCAATTTTGTTCATTCACATCCAAAACGCTGCGCGTTTTGGATGTGTTCTGGTCAGATGAAAAAACCCGGCTGAGCCGGGTTTTTTTCATGGAGGGCTGCACTGCACGTTGTTTCGTGCAGCCAAGTGCCCCTGCGGGGTTTTTCGCCGTCAGGCGGGCTTGCTGTCGATGAAGCTCTGGCGCTGCATCAGTTTCTCCTGCAGCTTGTTCAGGTTGGGGTAGCTGCCGCGCCAGTCGATGTCGGGGAAGCGGAAGTCCAGGTAGCCCAGCGCGCAGCCCACGGCGATGTCGGCCAGGCTCAGGTAGATGCCGGCGCAGAAGGGCTTCTCGCCCAGCCCCTGGCTCATCGCTTTCACGCTTCCATGCACCTTGGCCATCTGGCGGTCGATCCAGGCCTGGCTGCGCTGGCCCTTGATGCGGCCGGCCCAGTTCGCCTCCAGCCGCGCGAGGATCGACGCGTCCAGCACGCCATCGGCCAACGCCTCCCAGGTCTTGACCTCGGCGCGCTCACGGCCCATCGCCGGGATCAGCTTGCCCACCGGCGACAGGGTGTCCAGGTATTCGACGATGACGCGCGAATCGAACAGCGCCTCGCCGCCTTCCATCACCAGGCAAGGCACCTTGCCGAGCGGATTGGACTGGCCGATGGTGGTTTCGGCAGCCCACACATCCTCGTTCACGAAATCGTAGTCCAGCTTTTTTTCGGCCATGACGATGCGCACCTTGCGCACGTAAGGGCTGGATGTGGATCCGATCAGTTTCATGAATGCTCTCTTGGGGATGTTCGAGTTATCGCGGTCCATTCATTTTAGCCAGCGCCCGTGAAACCCCCTGCACGCCGCGCGGACAGCCTCGTAACCATGGTGTTTTGCGCTCGCCCCGCTGCTTTTTTGTGGCAGCCGCACGACAAGCGTGCCCCGGGGGCGGTGCCCCCGGGGCGGCCCCTACAATCCGGGCATGACGCCTTCAACCATATCCGCGCTGTCGCCGCTGGACGGTCGCTATGCGGGCCGCCTGGCGCCACTGCGCCCGCTGATGAGCGAACAGGGCTACATGCACAAGCGCGTGCAGGTCGAAGTGTGCTGGTTCATCGCACTGTCGGACGCGGGCTTTGCCGAATTCAAGCCGCTGTCGCCGGGCGCGCGCACCTACCTGCTCGGGCTGGTGAAGAATTTCTCCGAAGCGGACGCCGTGGCGATCAAGGAAATCGAGAAGACGACCAATCACGACGTCAAGGCCGTCGAGTACTGGATCAAGTCGAAGTTCGAGGCCCGACCCGAACTCAAGGCGGCCAGCGAGTTCGTCCACTTCGCCTGCACCAGCGAGGACATCAACAACACCAGCCACGCGCTGCAGCTCAAGGGCGGGCGCGACCAGGTGATCCTGCCCGCGCTCGACGCGGTGATCGCCAAACTGCGCGCGATGGCGCATGCCTACGCCGAAGTGCCCATGCTCAGCCGCACGCACGGGCAGACGGCGAGCCCGACCACCGTCGGCAAGGAAGTGGCGAACGTGGTGATGCGCCTGGCGGCCGCGCGCGAAAAGATCGCCGGCGTCCGGCTGCTGGCCAAGATGAACGGCGCCGTGGGCAACTACAACGCGCACATGTCCGCCTGGCCGGACTTCGACTGGGAGGCGTTCAGCCGCAAGGTGGTGGAGACCCCCGAGCCGCTCGGCCTGGGCCTCGCGTTCCAGCCCTACAGCATCCAGATCGAGCCGCACGACTACATGGCCGAACTGTTCGACGCCGTGGCGCGCGCCAACACAATCCTGGTCGACTGGTCGCGCGACGTATGGGGCTACGTGAGCCTGGGTTACTTCAAGCAGCGGCTGCGCGAAGGCGAGATCGGCTCGTCCACCATGCCGCACAAAGTCAACCCCATCGACTTCGAGAACGCGGAAGGCAACCTGGGCCTGGCCAATGCGCTGCTGCGCCACCTGTCCGAGAAGCTCCCGGTTTCGCGCTGGCAGCGCGACCTCACCGATTCCACCGTGCTGCGCAACATGGGCGTCGCGCTGGGCTATGCCGCGCTGGCCTACCACTCGCTGGGCATCGGCCTGGCCAAGCTCGAACTCAACGAGGAAGCGCTCGCCGCCGACCTCGACAGCGCGTGGGAGGTGCTGGCCGAACCCATCCAGACCGTGATGCGCCGCTTCGGCGTTCAGGGCGCCTACGAAAAGCTGAAGGACGTCACGCGCGGCAAGACCGTCCGCGCGGAAGACCTGCACGCGCTGATCCGCTCGCTGGAGATTCCCGCTGCCGAGAAAGACCGCCTGCTGGCGCTCACGCCCGGCACCTACATCGGCAAGGCCGCCGAACTCGCGAAGCGTTGCTGAAGATATGACCCCCACGCTTCGCTGCCCCCCGAGGGGGCTGAACCGCCTAAGGGCGGCCTGTCGGCGGTTCCGTTGGCTCTGAAGTCCACCATCTTCAAGGCGAACCTCGCGATCGCCGACATCGACCACGCCTACTACGCCGACCACCAGTTGACGCTGGCGCGGCACCCGAGCGAGACCGACGAGCGCATGATGGTGCGCCTGGTCGCGCTGGCGCTGAACGCCCATCTCCTGCAAAGCGAATGCAACGGCGACGGAGTCCTGGCCTTCGGCGCCGGGTTGTCCAACCCCGAAGACCCCGACGTTTCGCTGCGCGACTTCACCGGACGCACGCGGCTGTGGGTCGAGGTCGGCCAGCCCGAGGACAAGCCCTTGTCCAAAGCCTGCGGCAAGGCCGACAAGGTCAGCGTGTACTGCTTCTCTTATGCCGCCGACATCTGGTGGCGCGGCATCGAGAACAAGGTGGCACGGCTGCAGAACCTCAGTGTCTGGCGCGTGCCGCCGGCGGCGTCGCAGTCGCTGGCCGCGCTCGCGCAGCGCAGCATGCAGTTGCAGGCCACGATCCAGGAAGGCGCGCTCATGCTGGGCGACGGCCGCCACAACGTGGACATCGAACCGGTGCGCCTGAAGTAGTGCGGCGCGCCGCGCGCTCAGCCCGGCATGGGCCGGCCGCAGTTCCAGCATTGCTCGAAGCCGCCCTCCACCGTCTCTCCGCACAGGCAGACCCACCGTCGCTGCGGCACGTGCAACAGGCCCTGCAGGAACGCCCGGGCCTCGACCTCCTGGTCGTCATGCGTCAGCCACACTTCGGGCAGGCACTGGTCGGGCGGCAGCTCGCCCGCCGCGGCACCGAGGTAATAGCGTTGCACCGATGCCTCGATGCCGGCCTGGCGCAGCGCGTCGACCCAGAACGCCGCGATCGCGATATTGGGCGCCCGGGTCAGCCTCAGCATCGCACAGGCCTCAGGTCGAAGGGACCGGGGGCGGTCCCTCGGCAGCGCGCTCGGCGTACTTGTTGAAGCGCCATGCATCGCCCTGCAAGGTGATGCGGCGCCACGTGGCGCGCTTTTCCGCCGGCGTCATCTCGGTCCAGTGCTGCACTTCGCCGAACGTGCGCCCGCAGCCCTTGCACTGCGCGTCGCCCTGGCTGGTGGAACAGATGGCGATGCAGGGCGTATCCGGCGTCGTGTCGTACCAGGTTTTCCAGGCGGCCAGGGCGACCGGCGGAAAGCCCTCCTCCGCGGCCTCGTCCTCATGATGGAAGACCATCAGCGCGTACACCTCCGCCAGCGCCCTCAGTTCGGGCGCCAGCGTCACCCCATCGGGCGAGGGCTTACTTTCACGCCAGAAGTTGATGGCGGCTTCGATGTCGGTGATGTGGATTCCGGCCATGGCAGGAGCGTCAAGGGGAGGGGCATGATAGCGCCCCGGGGCGCTGGTGCCCTGGTGCGCTCCCGGTGTATGCTGCCGCGATGTTGAAGCTTCTTGCCAAATGGCTGCTCAGCGCCGCGGCGCTGCTGTTGGTCGCCTACATCTACAGCGGTGTCGAGGTCAGGACCTTCGGGGCGGCGATGATCGCCGCCCTGGTGATCGGACTGCTCAATGCGATCGTTCGCCCGATCCTGGTCGTGCTGACGCTGCCCGTCACCGTGGTCACGCTCGGCCTTTTCCTGTTCGTCATCAACGCGCTGATGTTCTGGGCCGCGGCGGGCGTGCTCGACGGGTTCCACGTCCAGGGGTTTGTCGCGGCGCTGGTCGGCTCGCTGATCTACACCGTGCTGGGCGTGGTGATCGAATCAGCGCTCGAGAGCCTGTTCGCGAAGAAGTAGCGCCACCTGCCGCGCGCGGGTGTCGATGATCGATGCCTCGATGTGGTCGCCGGCGGCGCCCGACTTGCGCGCGAGGTCCTGCGCCGCCTTGAACCGGTCGATCGCCGCCTGGTAGTCGAGCCGGGCGACATGCGACTCCGCTTCCGCCCGGATCGCCCGAAGCCCCTGATTCTGTGCCGTATAGGCCGAGGCCAGCAGCTGCCAGGCCTCGGCGTCGCGCGGGTGCAGCGCCACCCACGTCTGCAAGCGCTGTGCCGCATCGCCGGCGCGCCCGCTGCGCAAGCGCGCCTGCGAGGACAGCATCACTTCCGGCCGCCCGGCGGCCGCGGCATCCACCAGCGAGGCGGCGCGTGCCGCGTCGCCTCCCGAGAGCGCCACTTCGGCGGCCAGCAAGCTGGCGAGCCGGGACGCGCGCGCGTCGCCCGAAGTGATTGCCACGAGTTTGGCGACCAGCCGGGAGGCGGTCGCCGGCTCGCGCAGCCTCGTGCCGGCCAGCGCGCCCGCATAGAGCAGCCCGGCCTGCCGCGCGCGGTCGGCACCCGCGGCGCCATCCGCCTCCCCTGCGTAGGCCCGCAGGTTGTCCACTCCGGGATTGGAGAGCACCCGCGAGCGGCCCACCATCATGGCGTGAACGAGGTCCGGCCCCGGCGCCGCGGCCGCCCGCTCGGCGAGCTGCTGGCGCGACTGGCCCTCGGCGATGCGTTCGGTGGTCATCGGGTGGGTGCGCAGGTAGGGGAAGTTGCCGTTGTCGTTCAGCCGGGCGGCCTGCTGCAGTTTCTCGAACATGGCGACGAAGCCCTGGGGCGCGAACCCGGCCTGGGTCATCACGCCGAAGCCCACGCGGTCGGCTTCGCGCTCCATGTCGCGCGAAAAGTTCAGCTGGTTCTGCATCGCCATCGCCTGCCCGCCCGCCACCATCGCGTTCGCCGCCTCCGGATTCTTGCTGGCCGCCAGGGCGGCCAGGATCATCGCGCCGATGAGCCAGGGAGCCTGCTGGTTCTGCTGCGTCATCAGGCGCGAATGGTGGCGTTGGGTGACATGGCTGAGCTCGTGAGCCAGCACCGCAGCGAGCTCGTCGCGCGTGGCGGTGACGTTGATCAGCCCCAGCTGGACCCCCATCCAGCCGCCCGGTACGGCGAAGGCGTTGATCACGCGATCCTTGCCGAGCAGCACCTGCCAGGCGAAGCTGCCGTCGAGCTCGGCCGTGAGCTCGCCGCGAGTGCGCGCCGCGGCGAGCAGGCGCGTCCAGATCTCGAGAACATACTCGTCGAGCACCGGGTCGTCGATGTAGTCGGGGTCGCGGTACAGCTCGCGCGCGACGCGCTCGCCCAGTTTGCGCTCGGTGGCCACGTTCATGTCGCTGCCGTCGCCCAGCGTGGGCAGCTGGGCGCCCGCGGGCGCCGCCAGGACGCAGGCAGCCGTCACCGCGCAAACGAAGCGTCGCCAAGGCCACGGTCCACCGCGAGCGGAAGTGAAGCGATCTTTATTCAAAATGAATCCAATGGAAGGAAGGCAATGACGTCGGCGGACACCGGATCGACAAAAGCGGTCCAGAAGGACCTGCGGCCCACCACCGGCAGGTAAGCCACCGAATCGGGCGTGCGCTGCGAAGATTTCAGCACGGCATCGATGGCCGGCGCGTGGACGCCGAAGCGCTTCCTGAGTTCGCTGACCGGCCGCGCTGCCTGCAGCACGCGCGGTTTCGCTGCATCGTACGCCTGCCAGAGGTCCGGCCGCGCGCCGATGTGGACGCCACCGAGCGCCGCCGTCGTCACCTCGAGATTTTCGGCCGCATCGCGAAATGGCCGGACTGCAATCAGCGTCGGGCCAGTCCAGGGCAGGGCCTGCACGGTGGGCGGCTCGCGCCCCAGCAGTTCTTCCGGCACGTCCACGCCATGGACGACGCGAAACCGGTCGAGCTCGAAAACGAGGTGCACCGGCCGAGCCACTGCAACTGTCCATGTCCCGTAACCGAGCGCCGCCATCTGGAGCGTCGCGACGACCGCGAGGTCGCGGCGCAATTCGCCCCAGGGCTTGCGGCGGTCGAACACCATGAGCGTGATCAAGGGGCCGATGACCACGTCGACGGCGACCACCAGCAGAAACAGGTCGCGCCCGCCGGAAATCTCCCGGTACGGGTAGGGATACCAGAGGCCGAACACCAGCAGGGCCGCCAGGCCGGCGACCACGACGCTGGCGCCCAGGTGCACGCCCGAGGCCCGCAGCCGATCTTTCCAGAGGGTCATGTGCGTATGATGATGGAGAAACGTGAATCGGGCGTAAATCGTTTTGTTACGCGCGCACAGGCAAGGACATCATGAGCTCGTTGACGCATTTCGACGCACAAGGCCAGGCCCACATGGTGGATGTGGGCGAGAAGCCCGCCACTCGCCGCGTCGCCGTGGCCGGCGGGCGCATCGAGATGTTGCCCGCCACGCTCGCCATCATAGAAGCCGGCACGGCCAGGAAGGGCGACGTGTTGGGCATCGCGCGCATCGCCGGGATCCAGGCCGCCAAGAAAACCAGCGAGCTCATCCCGTTGTGCCATCCACTGGCGCTCACGCGCGTGGCGATCGATTTCCTGGTGGAGCGGCCCGGCGCGGACGGCCAGGGCGCAATCGCGTGCACGGCCACCGCCGAAACCGTGGGGCCGACCGGCGTCGAGATGGAGGCCCTCACCGCCGTGCAGGTCGCCCTGCTCACCATCTACGACATGTGCAAGGCCGTGGACCGCGGCATGACGATCACCGGTGTGCGCCTGCTGGAAAAGCAGGGCGGCAAGTCGGGGCACTACGTCGCCGGCTGATCCGGCTGGGCCGCGTCCCCACCGGTTCGCGCTTTCGACCATTTCGAGTAAGCCTCCGGGAAGGCCGCGCGAAAGCGCGCCAGGTCCAGCAGCATCTCGTGCTCCCGCCCCAGCACCGTGGCGCTCTCGATCAGTTTTTCGATCACCCGCGGCTCGGGCGAGTAGTGCAGCAATTCGCGGGCGTTGTCGAACGTCCAGGCCGCGTTCTCGCGGGTCAGCGGGGTGATCGTCAGCTCGGCGAAGCGCGCCTGGTTCCCGAACAGCCACGAGCGGCGGATTTCGGGCAGGGGATCGTCGCGCATCGCAGGCGTGCGCGCTTCGGGCGGGAGGTAGATCTGGCTCACGCGGCGGTAATCCCAGGCTGCGTAGGCGCAGGCGGCGGCCACACAGGCAGCCGCCGCCGCGCTCGCCAGGCGGGGCCGGGACGGCTCGGCGCCCGTCGCGGCCTGGCTTGCTTGCGCCGCCACCGGCCACAGCAGCCCCAGGCCCAGGCCGAACGCGATCTGGAAGGGCCCATACCACAGCGGGTATTCAAGCAGGCTGTGGACGCCGATCACCGCCAGCACCGCCCAGGCCATCTGGCGCGCGGGCTGCGCCTCGGACCAGGGGCGCGCACGCACGGCAGCCCACACCAGGCCGCCGCACAGCAGCACGGCGGCTGGGATGCCCAGCTCCACGGCCAGGTGCAAGGGCAGGTTGTGCGCGTTGTCGAGAATGTCGCAAAAGCGGGCGCCTTCGTAGAGCGTGGCGAAATGGGCGTAATCGAGCTCGCCCCAGCCCCAGCCGGCCCAGGGCCGCTGGCCGACCAGGTGAAGCACGTTCGACCACAGCACGGTGCGGCTGCTGCAGGTCTCGACCGACGCCACGCGCTCCCACAGGCGGTTGCCGGGCTCGCCCGTCAGGAGTTCCAGCAGCCAGGGCAGCGCCAGCGCGGCCAAGGCGTAGGCCGCCAACCCGCCTAGCCACAACAGCGCGCGCTGGCGGCGCGCGCCCGGCCACAGGCACGCCAACGCTCCCAAAAGGATCATCTGCGTCAGGCCCGTGCGCGACGTGGTGGACGCGTTGCCCACGGCCAGCCAGGCGATCGCGGCCAGCGCCGTCCAGCGCCCCAGCTTGCCGGGAAAGAGCCAGAACAGCGAGGCCATGCCGATCGCGGTAAGGGAGGCGAACTGATTGCGCTGGCGCAGGTTCGCGAAGGCCTCGCCGGTGGCGGACGCGTTGACCCAGGGGGCCAGGGCCTCGGCCACACCGAAGTACTGGCACAGCGCGATCGCCGTGCTCAGGGCCGCGGCCAGCAGCCAGGCCAGCGCCACCGCGTCAATGAATTCGGGGCGGTGCGCCCCGCCGGCGGCGGTTCCGGCGGCCATGAGAATCAGGAGGCAGGCGACGGCCAATGCCACGGTTTCCGGCGTGAGGCCGCTGCGCGCCGACGCCCATGCGGCGAGTCCCGCCAGCGCCAGCACCATCGGCGGGGCGAGCCGCCCCGGCGGCTGGATGGCGAATGCGACGGCCACGCACAGC
The DNA here is from genome assembly GCA_030695945.1 of Ramlibacter sp. Classification (GTDB taxonomy): domain Bacteria; phylum Pseudomonadota; class Gammaproteobacteria; order Burkholderiales; family Burkholderiaceae_C; genus Ramlibacter. The sequence goes on along the minus strand of JAUYOG010000049.1, from coordinate 162,364 downwards.
GCGCTCACCAGCCAGGGCTGCACCGACGACGAGGGACCGGCGGAGAAGGGATTGACCCAGGGCAGGAGCAGGGCGGCGAAGCAGGCCAGCCACGGGATGTGCCGCCCGGCCCACGGGAACTCGGCGTTCACGTCGCGGGACCGCTCGCGGCGTCTCCAACATAATCAACATACTCGTGCATCAAGATAGCGTACCGCAAACCGTCCGGGACACCGGCCTTCGCCCTCCGGATTTCTCCGGGGACAGGCCCGCGCGCGTCGTCGTGGCGATGTCCACCTACCAGGGCGAGCGCTTCGTCGCCGAGCAGGTGCATTCCATCCTCGGCCAGCTGCCGCCCGACGGCCGCCTCTTCGTGCGCGACGACGGTTCGACGGACCGGACGACGGAGCGGATCGAGTCGATCGCCGATCCGCGCATCTCGCTCGTGCGGGGAACGAACATCGGCTTTGCGCGCAGCTTTTTCGCATTGCTCGAAATGCTGCCGGCCGAGGCCGATCTGGTGATGCTCTCGGACCAGGACGATGTCTGGCTGCCCGGCAGGATCGACCGGGCGGCCCAGCAGATGTGCGGCCGCGAGGGCCCGACGCTTTACTGTTCCCGGCTGGAACTGGTCGACGAGGCACTGCGGCCGCTCGGCATCTCGTCGCCATGGCCGCGCGGGCCGTCGTTCGCCAACGCGCTGGCCGAGAACATCGTGACCGGATGCACCGTTGCCCTGAACCGCGCGGCGCTCGGCCTCGTTCTCCGGCTGGGTGATCCAGCCGCCATCCACTTCCACGACTGGTGGATGTACCTGGTGATTTCCGCGTTCGGCACCGTCATCGCCGATCCCGTCCCCACGGTGCTGTACCGCCAGCACGGGGGCAATGTCGTGGGCCGGGGCTCGGGCGTGCGGCGCTATCTCGTGAACCTGCAGTTCATCCGCCGCAAGAGCTGGGTCCACATCATGTTCAGCCAGATCGAGAACTTCCGCTCGGTGCATGCCGACAAACTGGCGCCCGAGCAGCGGCGGCTCCTGGACCGCGTGTTCGATCCGCGCAGCGCCGCAGCGGTCGCGAGGCTGGTCCTCCAGCCCACACGCTATCGGCAGGCGTTCGTGGACGACGTCCTGCTGCGCGTCCTGGTGCTGGCCGAGCTCGCGCTGGGGCGCGGGCTGCTACCCGCCCGGGAGTGATCAGGGCCTGGGGCCGAAACGGCGCCGGGCGAAGTGCCACATACCTTGCAGCATGGCGCCCAGCTTGGCCCGCTTGTCGGTTTCATAGAGCAGGGCCGCGAGGCTGCCGGCGACGAACTGGAGAATGCCCTTGGCCGCCCAGGCGGGATCGACCAGCACGTTGCGCGCGCACACTTCCAGCTGGTTGCGCGTCATGTAGTAGCGCCGCTGCGGCGAATGGTGTGTGCAGACGATCCGCCGGCCCAGCAGCCGGTGTTCGGTCGCGTTGCCGATGGAATGCTCCAGGACATGCCGCCTGCTCTCCACCACGAGCCACCCTTGCTTGCGCGCCCGCAGGCAGAACTCATGATCAACGGCGTCGATGAAGAGTGTGTCGTCGAAGAACCCGATTTGCGGGAACAGGCTGACGCGGACCAGGCTGCCGGAAGTGATCGTGCTGCGCAGAGTGCGCCACTCACCTCCGTCGGCGAGGATGTCCAGGGGATGGTGGTAATCGCGGCCGGTGGCGCGGTCGCAGTGTGAAAGCGCCAGCACGCCGATCCGCTCCCGCTCGGGATGCCGATCGTAGACGTCGAGCAGGCCGGTGAACGCGCTGAGAGGGCACAGGCTGTCTTGGTCGAAGGTGGCCAGCCACTCGGCTCCCTGTTCCACCGCCATGCTGGCGGCCTGGGTCAAGGCCGCGGCAACGCCGAGATTGGCGCCATTGCATGCCAGACGGCTCCCCGTCGCGGCGCTCGCTTCGCGTACGAAGTCGAGGTTGGATGATCCGTTGTCGATGACCACGAGCGTGTCGCACTGCGATCGCAAGGCTTGCAGGTGCGCAGGCAGGGTGCCCTCCGGGTTGTAGGTGATGACAGCCGCCAGCACCCTCGCGGTCCGCCCGCCCACCTTGCCTTGGGGCCCGTCGTGCGTCACCATCAGCGATCCACGGCGACGGAACGCACGCCGAACACGTGACGCACCTGGCGGCGAAAGAGCTCGGCTTCGCCGGCAATGGCGCGACGGTACGCCGCCTGCGCCTCGTGATGGCGGCCGTAATTCTCGAACACGTCCCGGATCAGCCGAGCCACCGCGGCAAGGGAAGAACTGGAGGGCGCGAACTTGTAGCAGTCCTCGAGGCGGACGTCCTCCGGGGACTTGGCGGCGCCGCTCCTGGCGACGATCACGACGGCACCGCGGACGGCGGCTTCCCGCGGAATGCGGTCCTTGCCCGGGTGCACACCGAAATCGATGTACACGCTGCAACTGTCCAGCGCGTCCCGCAGCTGCTGCCGCGTCATGCCTTCGAGCCGGACGAACTCGATGTCCGGGCAGGCCTGGATCAGCCGCGCCGTGTAGCCATACCCCTTCTTCGGGTTGAATGCGACCGCGTTGCGCCTGCTGCCGGCCCGCGGCGCCGAGAAGTATTCCGGGGCAAGGTAATCGGAGAGCATCGCCCCGCCCACCTTGAACCGTCGCTGCACATACTCGCGCGCATACGCCGACTGGAACAGGTGCGCCGCAGCGCGGGGCGCGGGGATGTCGGAGAACAACACGCGACGCAACATGAATTTCCATCCGGCCGGCGTGCCCAGGGCGCCCCGGTAATTGTCCACGCTAAGCCACCAGATGACGTGGCGGGCGCGCCGAAAGCCGGACAACATGGAGGTACTGACTTCGGGGACGACGACCGCCGCGCCCGGCTCGTCCGGCACCTGCGACGCTACCGGGCATCTGTAACGCTGGTACTCGGCCGGCGTGGCCCAGGCAGCGCCCAGAGGCGTGTAGGCGATGAACGCACGGCGGCCCTCGCTCACCAGTGCGTCCACTAACTGGTGCAGCAACTCCGAGCCGCCCGTCACGAGGTTGTTGGGGCACAGCACGAAGATGCGGTCTTCGGTGATCGGCCTGAAGCCGGGCCCTGCGGCGAGCGCGTCAGCCAACCCTTGCATCCAGGCAGTTCCGGCTCGCCAGCAGCGCGGCGGCCACGACCTGGTCCATATTGTAGTAACGATACTGCGCGAGCCGGCCCACGAACGTCACGTCCCGCTCGGCGTCGGCAAGCTCCTTGTAGCGCTGGTACAGGGCCTCGTTGTCGGGACGGGGCACGGGGTAGTACGGATCGCCTTCGTCCTGCGGAAATTCGCGGACGATCGAGGTGCCTGTGTGTTCCTGGCCGGTCAGGTGCTTGAACTCCGTGATGCGTGTGTAATCGTAATCGTTCGGGTAGTTCACCGTCCCGACACTCTGCCACTGTTGAACGCCGGGAAGGTGTTGGTGCTCGAAACGCAGCGAGCGATACGGCAGCTTCCCGAAGCGGTACCCAAAATATGCATCGATGGGGCCGGTGTAGATCATGTGGGCGGGCCGCTCCGAGGGGGAGAGATCCGAGAGTTGCGTGCCCAGGCTGACGCTGATCGCGGGATGGTCCAACATCCGCTCGAACATCCGCGAATAGCCTTCAGCCGGCATGGCCTGAAAGGTGTCGGTGAAATACCGGTCGTCGTCGTTCGTGCGAACGGGTATTCGCGCCGCCACGCCTGCACTCAGCTCCGACAGGTCCATTCCCCATTGCTTGCGCGTGTAGTTGCGAAAGAACCTGTCGCACAGGTCGCGGCCGACGCTCGAAAGCACCGCGTCCTCGCTGGTCCGGATCTCGATGCGCGCCTCCCTCACGCCCGCGAGATAGCTTGCGACGCCGGCCTCGTCGAGTTCCAGTCCATACAGGCGGTTGATGGTTGTCCTGTTGATCGGCACAGGCAACTGCTGGTCGCCAACCTGGGCGAGAACCCGGTGCTCATAAGGGCGCCAGCTGGTGAACCGTGACAGCCACTCGACCACCCGAGCCGAGTTGGTGTGAAAAATATGGGGCCCATACAAATGAACGAGGATGCCACTGGCATCCCGCCTGTCATGCGCATTGCCGGCGACATGTCCCCGCCGGTCGATCACGAGCACCTGCTGTCCGGCGTCCGCCAGCTCACGCGCGCAAACCGCCCCGGCGAAGCCCGCGCCCACGACAAGAATGCTCATGCGGCGCTCCGGTACAGCAGCCTGGACAAGAGGCCTTCGCGAGCCAGCGACAGTCCCATCAGCACCACGACGACGAGTTCCGTCATCAGGACGCTGGCAGCCGCGCCTTGCGCCCCATAGTGGCTCGCCAGCGGCACCAGCAGCGCCAGGTTGATCAGGCCCGAGCCCAGCAGGATCCGGCTGAAGGAGCGCTTCAATCCGAAGTTCAGCATCGTCTGAACGCCGAACACGTTCGACAGTCCCACGACGAAAGGCAGCAGGGCCATCCATTGGACAACGGGCATGCTCTCCTCGAAACCGGGCCCGAACAGGATACGGACGATGAAATCCGCGAGAACGAACAGTCCGCAGGAAAACGCAAGAGTAGCCAGGGACTGCCAGCGCAGGAGGCGGCCGATGAACGCGAGGGCGGCATCTCGCGACTGGGCCCCCAGCCGCGCGACATGCGGGTAGACGGCCTGCGAGAGCGGCGAGGTCAGTCCATGAACGGCCTTGATCAACTTGTCGGCGACGGCGAAGTACGCAACGGTCTGCGGGTTCGTGAGCAGGCCCAGCACCACGATATTGGTGGTCGTGTAGAGGCTGATGGCCGCGGTCGAAATGAAGACGTGCCATCCTTCCTGGAGGGTTTGCGCGAGGTAACGCCGCCCCGGCCAGCGCAGCCTCAGATTCCCGGCACGCCAGAGAATGATCCATGCGAGCACGCCGGCGGCCAGCGGCGCCGCCGCTTGCAGCGCCGCCGCAGTGCGGTAGTGATCCGCATCCTGGACCCACGCGAACAAGGCCAGCAAGGAGAGCAGCTGGGCAGCGATGGAGCAGGCGGTGACCGCCGTCATCCGCTCCATGCCCTGGAACAACCACACCGGAAAAAGCGCATGCCCGAGAACCGCGAGGTAGGCCAGTGCATAGAGCCGCCAGTCCTGACTGAGCACCGGCACAAAGTACAGCAGCACGGTGAGGCCCAGGGCGCCGGCAAGGCACAGCATGAATTTCAGCGCAACGACTGCGCTCAGTATCTTCGACAATTCAGCTTCGTCGTCCTTCACGATCGCCACGCGCTGCGTGGCGCTGAGGTTGAAGCCGTAATCCGTGAGAACCGTGAAATACTGGATCACCGCCATCGCGAACGCCATGCGGCCGAAGTTCTCCGTGCCCAGAACTCGCGTGAGGTACGGCAGGCTGATCAGAGGCAACGCATAGGTTGCAGCCTGCAGCGTGAACAGGGCCGTGATGTTGTGTCGGAGTTGACGGGACACTTCAACGCTTCCTTGCGACGCTCAGATTTCCCGTTCCCACGGCAATCCCGCCCGACCCCGGATGGCATCGCAGTCCAGCGTGAAGTCGCCGCGCAGCACGTCCTGCTTGCGCCCCACGAGGACGGGGTTCATGGCGCGCCAATACTTGTAGTGGACCTCGCCGTTGTCCATGACGTAGACCTTCATGTCGGATTGGGGATACACCCGAATCCAGCCGTCCGACAGCCTGGACGCCGAGGTTTGGCCGGTCTGGAAGAATCGGGGGCAACGCTTCTCGATGGCCGAAAAGGTGTCGCGCACCTCCGGGTCCAGGCGCACTTCCAGGGATTGCAGCGCCACGGGGTACTGCAGCGAGCAGATCCAGAAGCCGAACTTGCCGATCACTTCCGGGCCGAACTTGGACAGGTCCTTCAGCGCTTCGCTGGCGAGCCCACGCGAAGGCAACAGGCGGCAATCCGACGGCTCCGCCAGCGCAAGCCGCTGCATGCGCAACATTCCGTTGATCGTCGCGCGCAGTTCCTCGTTGGGCAACAGCTGCTCGGTCATGTACTTGGGACGCGAGGGAATCAGGAGCTTGAGGGATTTCGAGCTCGCCAGCACCGCCTGCATCTTCTTGATGTCCGGCGAGCCATCCAGTGCGCTGGGAAGGCTGGAAATATTCACCCAGCGCGAAGCCGCCGGAAACCGGGGGGCAACCAACGAATAGGAGATGTTGGTGATCGTGACATAGGTCGCGGGAACGGACAGCGCTTCCTGGTCGAGCGCCACGTCGAAGAACGGCGGCTCGGCCCACGTGGAAAGGCCCCACCACTTCCAAGGCTCGTTCTCGTAGAGCATCAGGCCCTGCACGGCCACGAGACCCAGGGCCAGGGCACCCTTGAACGCCCGCGTGCCCGGCAGCCTGCAAACGAAGCCGATGCACAAGGGCCCGGCGGCCAACAGAACCGGGATGAAGTAGCGGCCATTGCCGGTCGTGGCGAGCCAGACGGCAAAAGCCGCGGCCACCCACGCGAGGAGGATCAGCAGCGGCGAGACCGGCCAGCCGAAGCGCCGCCGCACGATCAGCGTCAGGACGGCCAGGACCACGACAGCGGCGAAGCGGATGTCGGGCGCGGCGATCTCGACGTAGACGTTCGCGTCGGGCGACGCCATGGCGATCGGCCGCAGCAGTGCGTCGCGCCACGTGTCCGGAAGGAAGCGGATCATGGCTGCCAGCCCAGCAGCGCGCGCACGGGCGCGAACAGCGGGTCGTAGAAAGGATAGATCGGGTTGCCGAAGTGCAGCCACAGCAGCCGCCCCCAATACCCGTAGGCGATGAAGAACCCACCCACCATCGCGACACCTCCCAGCGCCGCGTTGGCCAGCCTCGTCCGCATAGGCGCGGAAGGCAATATCCACAGCATCGGCAAGAGGACGGCCAGTGGCCCGTTGCTCAGCTTGCAGGCAATCGAAACCCCGGCCAGCAAGCCGGATAGCAAGATCCAGGAGCGCGCCGCCAGCACGTGGGGACGTTGGGTGTCCAAGGGCTCCAGCGCGAATGCCATCGCCCAAACCAAGGGAACCGCCGCCAACAGGTCGTTCGAGGTCGAATCGAACATCGACAACACGACGCCGGACAGGAAAGCCAGGACCACGGCGGCGAAGCGCATCGCCGCATCGAACCAATGCCCCCCCGGGATGCAAACCCGCGCCATCATCCAGACCGCCGGGACGGCCAGCCAGTACAAGGAGGCCAGGACAACCCCGGCCCCCGCGCCGGAGATGCCGCTCCCGGACAGCTTGTACACCGGCCAGTAAAGGTATGGAAACTGGAAGGCCTGGTAGGAGGCAGCCAGAAAATCACGGTCGAACCGCGGCTGGTCCGCCGTCCACCCCAGGTAGATGTGGTGATTCAGCGCATCCCAACTGATGCCGATGGCGCCGAGACCCAGGGGAATCGAGGCGAGCGCCAGCCAGGTCACCAGAAGGACGCCCGGGAGTTCCCACTTGAGCGGTTGGAACCGCCACTGCGACGCGGCGTCAACCACGGCGCAGATGCCCGTGGACCGAGCGCCAGCAGGAATGCAGCGCGCCGGCGAACAGGGTGCCGGCCGCTGCCTGCACCCCGACGATCATCAACGTCACCGCAGGGATTGCATCGCGCATCATCTGGGTGGGGTCCAGCGCGCCGAAGCCGCCGGCGCCCCATTGATACACAAGCCGCACGGACCAGAACACGCCGGCCGCCAGCAGGAGCAGGCTGGCCAGCAGGCCCAACTCGAGGTTCAGGAAGCGTTCGAGGCGCTTCAACCACGCCGGTTCCGGCGCGATGCCGGCCAGCACAGCCATCCATTTCGTGAGCAGTGCCAACTGGATCAGTTGCATGCCCAGGATCATCGCGCCCGCCATGTACAGCAAGGAGTGCACGTCGAGGCCGACCGAGATGAAGCTCAAGGGCCCGCGCTGGAGCAGCGCGAATGCGGCGACGCCAACGGTCAGCAGCAGGAGACCCGGGTAGAGAAAAAGCCAACGGGGGCAAAAGAGCAGGAGGAAGCGCAGGTGACGCCACCCGTCGCGCCACGTCCGCAGGTGCGGCGGGCGATCGCGGCCGTCGGGCCGCAAGGTGGTCGGCACTTCCTCGACCCGCAGGTTGCCCAGCGCGGCCTTGGCGACCATCTCGCTGGCGAATTCCATTCCCGGTGTGACCAGGCCGAGCTTCAGGATCGCCTGCCGCGAAAAGCCGCGCAGCCCGCAGTGGAAATCATGGATCGGCACACGAAAGAACAGCCGCCCGACAAAGCTAAGCACGGGGTTGCCGAGATACCGGTGCAGCGCTGGCATCGCGCCGGGCTCGATACCGCCCTTGAAGCGGTTGCCCATCACCAGGTCCGCGCCGGCTCGCAACTGCGCGACGAAGGCACCCAGCCGCGAAAAATCGTAGCTCGAGTCGGCGTCGCCCATGATCACATAGCGCCCCTGCGCTTCGTTGATGCCGCCCATCAGCGCGGCACCGTAACCTTTCTGCGGCACGTGGATAACGCGGGCGCCGGCAGCCTCGGCGATCGCTGTCGAGCCATCCGTGGAGCCGTTGTCGGCCACGAGCACCTCGCCGTCGATGGCCGCCTGCTCAAGGTATGCGCGGGCGTCCCGCACGCAGGCCGCCACGGTTCTCGCCTCGTTCAGGCAAGGCATCAGGATGGTGAGGTCCACGGGAGGCAGATTGGGGTTGGGATTTCGCATCATGGCCGAAGCCGCCGGAAATCATAGAGGGAAAACTTTGAGCCGCCGGCACGCGCCGCGTTCAATCGCGAGTAAAAAAAAGAGGGGCGCGAAGCCCCTCTCTTTGCGGATCGCCAGCTATCAGGAGCCGCGGCAGGAACCCGGCAGGTACTTGGCCACGATCGTGGTGCCCGCGCCGCCGCAGATCCAGCGGTTGATGGTCTGGGCCGTACCAGCGTACGTCAGCGGCGCGTTATCGGCGCCAGCGGGGAACAGGGTCACGACCTTGCCGTCGATGTTCGTCTGATCGATGTTTTGCGCTGTCACGGAAATTGCGCCATTGCCGTCAGTGCGCACACTGGTCACGTACTTGGATGTGGAAGTCGTGCTCTCGCAGCCCCAGTTGTCCGCGCTCACCGTGGTCTGGGAACCGGACTGATAGACCTCGGTGATGGTCGTACGGCAAGCCGAGGCCGCCAGGATCACTTCCGACATCTTCGCGCGTTTGGTGTAGTCCTGGTACGCGGGCAGGGCCACGGCGGCCAGGATACCAATGATCGCGACCACGATCATCAGTTCGATCAGGGTGAAACCCTGTTGCAGGTGACGCTTCATTGGAACCTCCAGAATGAATTAGAAAAAAAGAAGCTCGACAGTAGTGCAAGTGCTGTGCCAGCCCAAATGCAATATAAAAGTGTTCAGTTTCCTCGAATTTACCGCAGGGCAACCTGTCCAAAACCGGCCTCACCCCCCTGCGGCGCCGACATTTTTGTCGATCCGTGCAGACTTACTGCCTATTTGATGCAGACCGACCGCACCTGCTTCAGGTCGGTCATGCCCAGCATGATCTTTTCCATCCCGTCCATCTTGAGCGTGCGCATCCCTGTCTCCACCGAAGCGGCGAAGAGTTCCGCGACGCGCGCGCGCTCCTGGATCAGCCGCTTCATGTGGTCGTCCGCGACCAGCAGTTCGTGCAGGCCGAGGCGCCCTTTGTAACCGGTCTTGTTGCACTTTTCGCAGCCGCTGGCCTTGTAGAACTTGAGCCGGCCGTCATGACCGTAGGCCTTGACCCAGCTGTCGTAGAGCTTTTTCGCCTCGCCGGCGTAGTCGGCCTTCCACGCGCTGGAATGCCGCAGTTCCTCCGCGTATTCGGTGACGAACAACTTGACCTCGTCGGCGTCGGGAAAGTACTCGGTCTTGCAGTCACAGAGCTTCTTGGCCAGGCGCTGCGCGAGGACGCCCAGCAGCGCATCGGCGAAGTTGAACGGGTCCATGCCCATGTCCAGCAGGCGGATGATCGATTCGGGTGCGGAGTTCGTATGCAGCGTGGAGAACACGAGGTGGCCGGTCAGCGAGGCCTCCACGCCCATCGAGACCGTTTCCTTGTCGCGCGACTCCCCGACCATGATGATGTCCGGGTCGGCCCGCAGAAAGGCGCGCATGATCAAGGGGAAATCGATTCCCGCCTTCTTGTTCACCTGCACCTGGCGCAAGCCCTTCTGCGTGATCTCGACCGGGTCCTCCGCCGTCCAGATCTTCGTATCCGGCTTGTTGAGGAATTTCAGGATCGAGTGCAGCGTGGTCGTCTTGCCCGAGCCGGTGGGGCCGCACACGTAGAACAGGCCGTACGGCTTGCTCACCGTCTTTTCCAGCCGCTCCTTGTTGTGCGGCGTGAGGCCCAGCTTCTCCAGCGGGATCGGCTCGCCGGCGGCCAGAATGCGCATCACGACGTCCTCGACGCCGCCGGCCGAAGGAATGGTGGCCACCCGCAGTTCGATGTCGATCGGGCCGAACTTCTTGAACTTGATCTTGCCGTCCTGGGGCTTGCGCTTTTCAGAGATGTCCAGGTCGCACATGATCTTCAGGCGCGTGACCAGCGCCTGGCGGAAATGTGAAGGGACCTCGATGTAGGGCTGCAGGCTGCCGTCGATGCGAAAGCGGATGCCCGTCTTCTGCTTGCCCGGCAATGGCTCGATGTGGATGTCCGAGACCTTCTGGTTGTAGGCGTCGACGATGACCTTGTTGACGAACTTCACCAGCTCGTTGTCGGCCGCGGCGGAAACCGCGTCCCCGTCCTCGCCACCCTCGTCGTCCATCGGGGCGCTCAGGTCCGCCAGCAACTCGTCGATGGTGCCGCCCTCGTCGGCGCCATAGAGCTGCGCAAGCGTCTCCTCGAACTCGGTCTGGGTCGTGACCCGGTAGGAGTACTTGGAATGGCGCGGGAACACCTGCGGCACGATGCGCGAGCCGCGTACCGCCTCGGGGTCCGTGCACATGATGACCAGGCCCTCGGGCGACTCCTCCAACGGGATCCAGCCCTGCTCCTCGACGAAGTCGCGCTTGAGCGGACCCTGCAAGGCCTCGACGCGGATGCGGCCCGCATTGAACGGCTCGTACGGCACGCCGAAGAACTTGGCCAGGGACGGGCCGATTTGCGCGGGCCGGATCTGGAAGCTCGCCATCAGCATGTGCTCGACCGGCTTGGCTTCCTCGCGCGCTTTCTGGATGCAGCTCTGGAGCTCTTCGGCCGTCATCACGCCGTCGGCCACCAGGCCGTCGTATTTGGTGGCGCGGCGGCGCTGGCCTTCGTCGGCCCTTTGCATCCGCTGCCGGATCGCGGTGGCAAGCGTCTTGCAAAGCTGCGTCGCGCCTTCCACTTCCAGTTCGCCGAAAGGCTGGTCGCTCTTGTTGTTGATCACCTGCAGCACGCCGTGCAGCGTGTCCCCGTCCAGGATCGGCACCACCATCATTTGCTTGGTGCGGTAGCCGGAGCGCTTGTCCACCTCTTTCAGGAAGCTCAAGGTGGGGTGGATGCGCTTGAGTCCCTCGTCGTCGTACACGTCGGCGATGTTCACCAGCTGCTTGCTGTAGGCCGCGTAGCCGGCGATGCTCTGCGCGCTGATGGGCAGCTTCAGGTCCTTGCTGGTGTTCAGGCCCGTCTTGATCTTGGAGACGATGGCGGACCGGTCCTCGTTGACGGCATAGAGCGTGAGCCGGTCGGCGTTGAACAGCTTGCAGATGTCCTGGCTGGCCTCGAGCATGATCTGGTCGACGTTCTCCGTCTCGTGGATCTTCGTCGTGACCAGCTGCAGCTGGCGGTAGAACAGGGCCTCGAACGAGACGCCGCGCTGGTCCGGCGGCAGCATCTGGGAATCGAAGAACGCCTGCGAGTCCCGGTGTTCCGGCCTGAGCACCGCATTCATGTCGCATCCCCGTTCATAGATCGAACTCCTGTCCCGCGCGCAGCCAGCGGATGTCGTGCGTGACGTTGGGCCCGAACGGCTGCGTCTGGTCGAACTTCTGGATCTCCGTCATGATCAGCTCGGTCTCGGCCGGCTTGGTATGGGTGATGTAGATGGGGAACGACTTGCCCTTGTCGATGCAGTCGAGCTCCTCGGCCAGGGCATGGGGCGACAGGTGCAGGCTGCGCTTGGCGAGATCCTTCTCGCGGTTGCTGAAGGCCGTTTCGATCACCAGCGCCGCCACGTTCATCTGGTTGATCCGGCGCCAGAAGGCCGGGTTGCGCTCGGTGTCGCCGGTGAAGATCCAGCAGCCCTTGCCCGAAGTGACGGCATAGCCCACGGCCGGTACCGTGTGCACCGCGGGCAGCACTTCGATGCGCTTGCCCGTGATGTCCAGCGTCTGGCCGACCTGGATTTCGTGGAAGCTGATGAACGGGGCCTGCGGCGTCGGGATGCGGCTGAAGTCCGGCCAGATGACATTGTTGAATACATGCGCCTTGAGGGCGGCGATCGTCCCCGGCAGCGCGTGGATCTGGACCGGCTTGGTGAGCTGCGACGCGATCGCGTCGATCATCAGCGGCAGCGCCGCCACGTGGTCCAGGTGCGAGTGGGTGAGCAGCACATGGTCGATGCACTTCATCTCGGCCAGCGTCAGGTCGCCCACGCCGGTGCCGGCGTCGACGAGCAAGTCCGAGTCGATCAGGAAGGACGTCGTGCGACAGTCCTTCGAGATCGCTCCGGAACAACCGAGCACCCGCACCTTCATCAGGATCCCTATTTGGTTTCGAAATTGGTCGCGCCGTCCCATTCGGGATCGAAGGGCAGCATTCTCATTGAGGCTACACGCTCTGAATACAATTCGTAAAGGTATTTTTTGGCATTCATCCGCTGCAGGTTCAGCATCAGGACGTCGCACTGGTCCCAATCCTGCGCGCGGTACGCCCGCAGGAAAGCCGCCCAGGTCTTGAGTTCGTCCTGGTACGGTTTTTCCAGCCGGTCGGCCGGCGCGACCGGCCAGAAGATGGCGACCGCCTGCGCCTTGCCTTTGACGCGAACGCGGTCGAGTTCCTGCCAGGCGAATTCCGGCGCCAGCTTGCGGGTGCTTTCGCTCACCACGATGTCCACGCCGTAGGCCTTGGACAGGCCCTCCAGCCGCGAGCCCAGGTTGACCGAATCGCCGATCACGGTGTAGGCACGCCGGATGTCGGAGCCCATGTCGCCGACGCACATCGTCCCCGTGTTCAGGCCGATGCCGATGCCGATCTCGGGAATACCCTTGGCCCGGTGCTCCTCATTGATTTTGCGAACGGAATGGGCCATCTCCATCGCGGTCTTGGCCGCCAGGTGGGCATGGTTCGGCGTGTCCACCGGGGCCCCCCAGAACGCCATCACGCAGTCGCCCATGTACTTGTCGATCGTGCCGCGGTTGCCCCGGATGATGTCGGTGAGCCGGTTGAAGACCGAGTTGAGCAACTCCTGGAGCCGGGTTGGCTCCATGGTTTCGGACATTTTCGTGAAGCCCCGCATGTCGCAGAACATCACCGTGAGCTCCTTGTTCGACGCCTTCATGCTGTAGGCGTCGGGGTCCTTCACCATCTCGTCGACCAGCTCCGGCGGCACGTAGGTGCCGAACAGGTTCGCCAGCTCGCGCTTGCTGCGGCTCTCGACGAAATAGCCATAACTCATGTTCAGCGCGAAAGCCATCAGCGCCATGACCAGGGCCGCGGCCAGCGGCAGCACCAGGCCGTGCCCCGAGTACAGCCAGAAATTCAGGCCGACGATGGCGGCGACGACGCCTGCGCTCACCATGACGGCACGGGTGGCCGACAGCAGCGGCAGCGTGAACGCCAGCGCCAAGCCCGCCAGCAGCAGGATGACGACGTCGTAGCCGATCGCGTAATCGGGCCGCACGAACGTATTGCCGTCCAGCAGGCCGGAGATCACGTTGGCGTGCACCTCGACCCCGGGGTAGACCTCTCCGACGGGCGTGACCCGCAAGTCCAGCAGCCCCTGCGCCGTGGTTCCGACCAGAACGATCTTGTCTTTCAGGCTGCCCGGCGGGATCCGCTTGGCCAGCACGTCGGCCGCGGAGACATACTTGAAGGAGCCGCCGCTGACGCCCCCCGGCCCGCGGAACGGGACCAAGCTGGCGACGCGGTCGTCCACCGGGATGGCCCGGACGCCGTCGCCCCGGCGCAGCTGGATGCTTTCGAGACCCTGGTAATTGCGCGAGAGGAAGCGGTCGCGCGGAAACCCCGGCGCGACGCTCGGCAGGCCGACCAGCATGCGGTACATCGCCAGCGACAGCGACTCGTAGAACTGCCCCTGATACTCCGCAACCAGCGGCACGTAACGCACGACGCCGTCGCCGTCCGGTATGGAGTTGATCGAACCTGCCATCGGCGCGGCCTGCCCGAGCAGCTCGATGTTGGAGATATGGCCCTTCCAGCTCACGAACCGGATCGGGCGGCCATGCAGTGCCTCCTTCTGCATCGCGGGAGCTGGCAGCACGCCGATGTTGCTGCCCTCCGTGCCCGTGAAGACGTAGCCGAGGACGACCGGCCGCTTCTGCAGCGACTTGGCGAACAGCGCGTCGTAGTCGAGGGAGCCCTGGATCTGGCCCAGCCGCTCGGCGAAGCCGGGCTGGTCCTTCAGTTCCGCCTGCGCCAGTTGCTTGAGGCGCTTGAGCCCGGAGCTCTCGTCGGCTTCCGCGAACACCACGTCGAAGCCGACCAGCCCCACCTTGTGGCCGTCGAACAGCTGATCGACCAGTTCGGCGAGCCGATGCCGGCCCCAGGGCCAGTGGCCGATCTCCGCCAGGCTCTTCTCGTCGATGTCGACGATGACGATGCGATCGTCCAGGGTGCGCGGCATGGTCGCGCGCAGCCGGGCGTCATAGATGATGTCGTCGAGCCGCTGCAGCACCCCGATGGTGAGGATGCCGCTTGCGTGGAGCAACGCAAAAACCAGCGGGATCAGCGTGACGGCGATGCGCGGCCAATGTCTGGAGAGCAGGCCCATCAGGTGCGGTCCCTCCCGTGCGGTGCGGCCGGCAGTTGCACGCGCCGCTGTCAGGCCTGCACGAACTGCATCTGCGTGCCGGCCAGCTCGAGCAGGTCGCCGTGCTTGAGCGTGACCGGCTCCGACCCGATCGCGGCGCCATTGAGGGTGGGCTTGTTCGCACCTTCCACATGCGCCACCACGAACCCGTGAGGGCGCTTGGTGATCGCGGCGACGGCCACGCCGGGCTTGCCGATGGTGGTCACCACTTTCACCAGGGGCACCTCGCGGCCCGCGGCCGCGCCCGACAGCACCTTGATCGCGGCGCTGGGCTGCCCCAGGTCGGCGGCCTGCGCGGCGGAGGCCGGGGCGGCACCCGCTTGCGCCGGGGCGGGCGGGGGCGGCATCGGCGGCAAGGCGCCGGCCTTGAGGATCATCGTTTTCTCGAAGGTCGGCCCCGCCACCTCGTTGATGTACTTGATCTTGTACTTGCCGATCTCGACCGTATCGCTGTTCTGCAACAACTGCTTTTTCACGGCCTTGCCATTCACGTAAGTGCCGTTCGTGCTGTTCAGGTCTTCCAGGTAGACCTCGTTGCCGGTCATCTGCAGCACAGCATGCTCGCCGCTGACCGCCAGGTTGTCGATCACGATGTCGTTGTAAGGCCGGCGACCCAGGGTCGTCCGGTCCTTGGTCAACTGCACTTCCTTGATGACAACACCGTCGATCGAAACGATCATTTTCGGCATGGTCCGCTCCTGTCTATGTAGCTCATTATGGGAAAACTAATACCAAAGACTATTTTCCCAGCAATCTGGAAATCAAGCCGCGTTTTTTCGATGCGGTGCTGGCTTGTGCCACCAGGACGGAGATGTTGTCCCGCCCCCCATTGGCGTTGGCTGCGTCGATCAACTGCGCCACTTTCTGCTCCAGCGGGGGCTCGCCGCCCAGGATCCTGGCGATCCCCTCATCATCCACCATGTCCGACAGGCCGTCCGAGCACATCAGGTAGATATCGCCGGGTTCGACCCTGTGTTCGTTGACTTCCAGCAACACCGCGTCCTCCACGCCGAGGGCACGGGTCACCAGGTTCTTGTTGCTGGATGTCGCCGCCTGTTCCGGCGTGATCAGGCCGGCATCCATCTGCTCCTGCAGCAGCGAATGGTCCTTCGTGATCTGGGCGAACTCCTCGCCGCGCAGCCGGTAGCAGCGTGAATCGCCGATGTGGCCCAGCATCAGCCGCCCTTCCTGGAACACACCCACGACGAGCGTCGTGCCCATGCCGCTGTACTGCGGGTTGGAGTTGGCGGCATTGAAGATCGACCGGTTGGCGTTGTCAACGCAAATCTCCATCGCCCGGCGCACCTCGCGGGCGTTGGCGTGGCGGCCGGCCTGCGACAGCCAGCGCCCGAGTTCCGACTTGATGAACGTGGTCGCCATGCCGCTGGCGACCTCGCCGGCGTTGTAGCCGCCCATCCCGTCGGCCAGGATGCCAAGCCGGACGGGTTCATCGAAAGTGACGGAGTCCTCGTTGTTCTCGCGCGCGAGACCCGGATCGGTGCGTATGCAAAACTCGTAGTTCATAGATTGCCGGGTCAAGTCTCCGGGTCGTTCATGCGCTGCCAGGGCCCCCGCCCGTGTCCGGCTTGCGGAACACGTCGGTCTTGGCGAAGGCCGGATCGTCCCCATCCTTTTTCTGCGTCGGATCATAGCCGGGCGCGTCGGGCACGGGCGGCACCCCGACGACGGTAGCCTCGTACACCGCCGCCGGCGATGCGGCTGCGAACGCGACCGTCTTGTCCGCGGCGGCGACGTTGACCTCGTCGTCCGGCCGCATCACCACCCCCGGCGGCGGCGGCCGTGCCACTGCGGCCGGCGCCGGCTCGCCGTTCATCTCGGCCAAGACCGACTTCAGGTCCGCCGCGAACTGGTCGCCGTTCTGGTAACGCGTCTCCGGACGCTTGCTCAGCGCGAGAGCCACGACATTGGCCAGCCGCTCGGAGATCTCCTTGCGGACGATGCGGATGTCCGGCGCCTCCTCGTTGGCGATCTTGTACATCAGTTCGGCCATCGAATCGCCTCGGAAAGGCAGCACGCCGGTGAGCATCTGGAACAGCATCACGCCGAGCGAATACAGGTCGGAGCGGCCGTCCACCTTCTTGCCGGCGATCTGCTCGGGCGACATGAAGCTGGGCGTGCCCAGTACCAGGCCGGTCTTGGTCTTGCTCGAGTCCGTGATGCGGGCAATGCCGAAATCGGTGACCTTGACCGTGTCGCTGTCGAACTCGTACATGATGTTCGCCGGCTTGATGTCGCGGTGCACCACGTTCTGCTTGTGCGCGTACGCCAGGGCTTCTGCCACGCGCGCCACGATGGACAGCACCTTGGGCATGGGCAGCAGCTGGCCGTCCTTGCAGAAATCGACCAGGTCCTTGCCCTTGAGGAACTCCATGGCGATATAGGCGAGGTCGTGCTCCTCGCCGGCGTCGAATATCGTGACGATGTTCTGGTGCTGCAGGCGCCCCGCCGTCTCGGCCTCGCGGAAGAAGCGCTCGCGGGCGTCGGCCAGCTCCTCGCCTTCGAACTCTTGCGACAGGGCCATCGTCTTGATCGCCACGACGCGGCCGATCTTCGGGTCCTTGCCGAGGTACACCACACCCATGGCGCCCTTGCCTAGTTCCTTTTCCACCTGGTAGCGGCCCAGCATGGGCTTTTCAACGGCACCGCCGTCCAACAGCATGGTGCCCCCGGGATGCGCGCCGCCGCCGAGGATGACCGTTTCGGACAGGTTCTTGGCCCGGTTGAGCTTGGACTGGAGGTCCTTGTAGTTCTTGTTGTGGGCCGCCATGTGCTCGTACACGGACTGGGCCTTGTTGAACTGGCGCTTGCGTTCGAAATCCAGCGCCAGGTTGTACAGGTTGGACATCACCTCGTCGCCCATGGGCACGCGGCTGAAGCGGTCGAAGGCGGCGTCGAGCTGCCCCTGGCCCTGCAGCGCCAGGCCCATCATGCGGTTGGTCTCGGCCGATTCGCCGTCGGACTTGAGCTTGCCGGCCTCGGTGACGAGGAAGCGCTTGGTGGTCAGCGCGAGGTGGCCGATGACGAGCAGTACTGCGGGGAACATGAACTTCAGCCACAGCGATGCGCTGGACAGCATCACGAACTCGCTGCCGAGCAGCAGGACGAAAAGCCCCGTCGTGATCGCCGCGCCCATGCCGGCCGACAAGCGGGGCAGCAGCGCAACCAGGTAGCCCGCCACCAGGAGGAACACCCCGAGCGCCGCCCAGTTCGACCAAGCGGGCTGGACGATGAAGTGCTCGCCCAGGATGCTGGACGTCGTGTGCGCGATCATTTCGGCGGGCGACAGGCCGGGATAGCCGGGCGCCGCGAAGATGGTGCCGACGCCCGCGGCGGTCGCGCCGATCAGGACGATCTTGTCGGTGTACTTGGCCGGCGGGATCTTGCCGCTCAGCACGTCGTAGAAAGAGTCCACCGCGAACGCGGGCTTGCCGTCCTTGCCCTTGTAGAACTGCGGAAGCATGCGGGCGATCTCGTCGGTCTTGACGCGCAGCTTGCCGATCTGCACGGATTCGCCCGCGTTGAGCTTGATGTCGGCGGGCGCGAGGTTCAGGCTCTTCGCGGCGGCCAGCAGCGCCATCGACGGCACCGCCTTGCCGTAGTAGTTGACCAGCAGCGGGTCGTCACGAACCGCGCCATCGACATCGTTCCACTGGTTCAAGTGGCCGATGCCGGCGGCCGCGCTACCGATCAGCTCGATGGGGTATTGCCCGCGCACGGCGGGCACGGAGAAACCGGTGCTCTCGGGAATCGTGCTCCTGGCCACGTACGCGGGCAGCGGCTTGTCGGCATTGCCCTGGGGCTCGCCGAGCTGGTAGACGGACGGCACCAGCACGTTGCCCGCCTTGGCCATGCTGGCGGCCAGCATGCCATCGGTGTCCATGGCCTTCTCGGCTTCGGCGATCACCTTGGCCAGCTGCTCGGCCTGGCCGCCGGCGCCCTCGGGCACCGGGCCCAGCGCTTCCTTGATCTTGCGGATGAACACCAGGCCGCGGTCGGTCTGCGGCTCGAAGAAGAACGTCGTGTAGACGATGGTCTTGGCCTTGGCGCCGGCCAGCTGGTCGATCAGCTGCGCATGGACGTCGCGCGGCCAGGGCCAGCGGCCGATGTTGGCGATGCTCTGGTCGTCGATCGCGATCACCGCGATGCGGTCTGACGGCTGGCGCCCGCTGCTGGTGCTGCCGAAATCGTAGAAGCGGCGCTCGAGCGTGCCTATGGAGTCGGTCGCCTGGTTCAGGATGACCACGACAAGCACGACCAGGACGGCGACGAACCAGTCCGCGCGCCAGAACTGGCCACGTTTTGCCGATGAAGATGTGCTCACTGCCCGCCCCCGTCCAGAGAAACTCTGTTCAAACACTGCGGATATCCGCAGCATTCCACGCACCCGCGACGCCAGGAAAGGGGTGCAGGCCTCCGGCTGGACGTTAACAGACGCTACAGCACCGGACAAGGGACTTTGTCACGCCTTGCCTACAGTTTGTTGCAATTGGCGCCGGCCCCAGGGCCGGGCGCTAGGCGGTGCCCGGGCCGGTCGTGCGGCGGGCCTGCAGCAGCTTGCTGATGGCCAATACGAGGAGTGCCCCCGCGGCTGCGGCCGCGTACTCCCAGGTCTTGTCGGCAGGCACGAACGCCTTCACCGCCGGGTCGGTGTAGGCCATCTGGCCGGCGATCCAGCCCAGGAGCATCGCCCCGAGCGTGATGATGATCGGGAACCGGTCCATCAGCTTGAGCACCAGCTGGCTGCCGGCGACGATGATCGGGATGCTGACGAGCAAGCCGAAGATCACCAGCGGAAGCTGATGCTTGCCTGCCGTCTCGGCGGCGCCGGCGATCGCCAGCACGTTGTCCACGCTCATCACCAGGTCGGCGATGATCACCGTCTTGACGGCTCCCCAGAGCTTGTCGCTGGTGCTGATGTTGGTATGTCCGTCCTCGTCCTGCGGCACCAGCAGCTTGACGCCGATCCAGATGAGCAGGAGGCCGCCAACCACCTTGAGATAGGGAATGGCGAGCAGGGCCAGCGCGAAGGCGATCAGGATCACCCGCAGCACGATGGCGCCCATGGTGCCGTAGATGATGCCCAGCCGGCGCTGTTTGGGCGGCAGGCCGCGGCAGGCCAGTGCGATCACCACGGCGTTGTCGCCCCCCAGCAGGATGTCGATCAGGATGATCTGGCCTACGGCGATCCAGAACGAGGCGGCGAGGAAGTCTTCCATGCGGGAGTTTTGAAAAACAGGGTGCTTGAAGCGAGAAACCGATTGTCCCCCAGGACAATCGGTTCGCAGTTGTGGATAACCGCAACACTCGCCTAGAGCAGCGCCTTGAGCAGTTTGGCCATTTCGGACGGGTTGCGCGTGACCTTGAAGCCGCATTCTTCCATCACGGCGAGCTTCGCGTCGGCGGTGTCCGCGCCGCCGGAGATCAGCGCGCCGGCATGGCCCATGCGCTTGCCCGCAGGTGCCGTGACGCCGGCGATGAAGCCCACGATCGGCTTCTTCATGTTGGCCTTGCACCAGCGCGCGGCATCCGCCTCGTCCGGTCCGCCGATCTCGCCGATCATGATGACGGCGTCGGTATCGGGGTCGTCGTTGAAGGCCTGCATCACGTCGATGTGCTTCAGGCCGTTGATCGGGTCGCCGCCGATGCCCACGGCGCTGGACTGGCCCAGGCCGATTTCGGTGAGCTGGGCCACGGCTTCATACGTCAGCGTGCCTGATCGCGAGACCACGCCGATGCGGCCCTTGCGATGGATGTGGCCGGGCATGATGCCGATCTTGATTTCGTCGGGCGTGATCAGGCCCGGGCAGTTGGGGCCGAGCAGCAGCGTCTTCTTGCCGCCGGCCGCTTCCTTGGCCTTCATGCGGTTTCGCACTTCCAGCATGTCCTTGACGGGGATGCCTTCGGTGATACAGATCGCGAGGTCCAGGTCGGCCTCGACGGCTTCCCAGATGGCGGCCGCCGCGCCTGCGGGCGGCACGTAGATCACGGAGACGGTCGCGCCTGTCTGCGCCTTGGCGTCCGTGACCGAAGCGAAAATCGGGATGTCGAAGATCTTCTCGCCGGCCTTCTTGGGGTTCACGCCCGCGACGAAGCAGTTCTTGCCATTGGCGTATTCCTGGCACTTTTCGGTGTGGAACTGGCCGGTCTTGCCCGTGATGCCCTGGGTGATGACCTTGGTGTCTTTGTTGATGTAGATCGACATGTCTGTTCCTTACTTTACGGCCGCCACCACTTTTTGCGCCGCTTCCGCCATGGTGTCGGCGCTGATGATCGGCAGGCCCGATTCGGCCAGCAGCTTCTTGCCGAGCTCCTCGTTCGTGCCCTTCATGCGCACGACCAGGGGCACCTGCAGGTTCACCGCCTTGCAGGCCGTGACGATGCCGGTCGCGATGGTGTCGCACTTCATGATGCCGCCGAAGATGTTGACCAGGATGGCCTTGACCTTCTTGTTCTTCAGCATGATCTTGAACGCCTCGGTGACCTTCTCGGGGGTGGCGCCGCCGCCGACGTCCAGGAAGTTCGCCGGCTCCGCGCCGAACAGCTTGATGGTGTCCATGGTCGCCATCGCCAGGCCGGCGCCGTTCACCAGGCAGCCGATGTTGCCGTCCAGGCTGATGTAGGCCAGGTCGAACTTGCTGGCCTCGACTTCGGCCGGGTCTTCCTCGTCCAGGTCGCGCAGCGCGACGATGTCCGGATGGCGGAACAGGGCGTTGGCGTCGAAGTTGAACTTGGCGTCCAGCGCGACGATGTTGCCCTTGCCGTCCCGATTCAGCGGGTTGATTTCTACCAGCGACGCGTCGGTGTCCATGTAGCACTTGTAGAGCTTCTGGAAGACATCCTTAGCCTGGGCCGTGGAGCCCGCGGGGATGCCGATGCCATCGGCGATCTCGCCGGCCTGCGCGTCGGTCAGGCCCGCCAGCGGGTCGACGAACACCTTGATGATCTTCTCGGGCGTCGAATGCGCCACTTCCTCGATGTCCATGCCGCCTTCGCTGGAAGCGATGAACGCCACCTTCTGCGAGGCCCGGTCGGTCACGACCGACACGTAGTATTCCTTCTGGATGTCGGCGCCGTCTTCGATATACAGCCTGCGCACCTTCTGGCCTTCGGGACCGGTCTGGTGGGTCTTGAGCTGCATGCCCAGGATCTCGCCGGCCAGGCGCTTGACGTCGTCGACGCTCTTGGCGACTTTCACCCCGCCTCCCTTGCCCCG
Organism: Ramlibacter sp.; assembly: GCA_030695945.1. GTDB lineage: Bacteria > Pseudomonadota > Gammaproteobacteria > Burkholderiales > Burkholderiaceae_C > Ramlibacter. Next base: position 140,188 of record JAUYOG010000049.1, on the reverse strand, counting down.
GCCCCCGGCGTGGATCTGGGCTTTGACCACCCAGACCGGGCCACCCAGCTTCTGGGCGGCTTCGACTGCCTCCTGGACCGTGAACGCCGGGATGCCGCGGGGCACAGGCACGCCGAAACTGCGCAAGATTTCCTTGCCTTGGTACTCGTGAATCTTCATTGAGGTGTCTCTCGAGGAACGGGTGGGGTGGTGCCCAGCGACAGGGCGGCGGCCTACGGACGGCCGGCTGCACGGAGCAGCTGTCAACTGTATCATGCTGCAATGCACCAAACCCTCCGTCTGCCTTACAGTGGCATACGCGGTTTCCACAGGAAGAAAGATGTCCAGAATCTTTATTGACGGCGAAGCCGGAACCACCGGCCTGCAGATCCGCGAGCGGCTGGCGAAGATGCCGCAAGTCGAGCTCGTCAGCATCGCGCCCGAGTTACGCAAGGATGCGGTCGCCAAGCGCGAATTGATGGCCGGCGTGGACCTGGTCATCCTGTGCCTGCATGACGACGCCGCCCGGGAATCGGTTGCGGTCATCGACGAACTCACACGGACCAACGGCCGGGGGCCGCGCGTCATCGATGCCTCCACGGCCCATCGCACGGCCGAAGGCTGGGTATTCGGCTTTCCCGAGCTGGCGCCGGGGCAGCGCGAAGCCGTGGCCGGGGCCGCCCGCGTGAGCAACCCCGGTTGTTACTCCACGGGCGCGATCGCCCTGATCCGCCCGCTGGTGGATGCCGGGCTGATCCCGCGCGACTTCCCGCTCTCGCTGCCTTCGGTCAGCGGCTACTCGGGCGGCGGCCGCTCCCTGATCGAGGCGTACGAGAAGGGGACGGCCCCGGCGTACGAGGTCTATGCGCTCGGCCTGAAGCACAAGCACCTGCCGGAGATCATGAAATACACCGGCCTCACGCGCCGGCCGATCTTCATCCCGGCGGTGGGCAACTTCAAGCAAGGCATGCTGGTGCAACTGCCGCTGCACCTGGACCTGCTGCCTGGCCACCCGAAGCCCGCCGACCTGCACGACGCGCTCGCGAAGCACTATGCCGACAGCGAGTGGGTGAGCGTGGAGCCCCCCACTGCCGACGGCAAGCTCGACCCCCTGGCCCTGAACGACACCAACAGGATGGAACTGCGGGTCTATTCGAACATGGACTACCACCATGCCGTGCTGGTCGCCCGCCTCGACAACCTGGGCAAGGGCGCCAGCGGCGCCGCCGTGCAGAACCTGAAGTTGATGCTGGGAATCTGACGCGGCCGGGGCGCGGTTTTTCAGCCCCCGGCGGACCGGTCCAGCAACGCCTGGCGCAGCCGGCCGATGGCGTCGTCCCAGCGGCCCGGCGCATCCTGGCGGAAGAGCCGGCAGGTCGGATACCACGGCGAATCGTCGCGGCCGAGCAGCCAGCGCCAATCGGGGTTATGCGGCAACAGCACCCAGACGGGCCGGCCGAGCGCTCCCGCCAGATGGGCCACGCTCGTGTCGACAGTCACCACGAGGTCGAGGTTCTCGATCAAGGCGGCAGTGTCGGCGAAATCGCCCAGCGCGGCGCCCAGGTCACGCAGGCCGGGCACCTGCGTCATCGAGCGCCGGTCCGCCTCCGATGCGCTGGGCTGCAAGGCGATCCAGTCGATCGAGGTCGGCAGGGCCTTCGCCAGCTGGGCGAGTGGGATCGACCGGTTGTGGTCGTTGTGATGGCGAGGGTTGCCCGACCAGACCAGCCCGGCCCTCAAGCGGCGCGGGCGCCCGGGCTCTTCCTGCGCCAGGAGCCGCGCGCGCCAGGACTCGCGCAACGCCGCATCCGCAGCAAGATAGGGCACATCCGCCGGGATGCTGTCCGCAGCAGTGCCGAACGCGGCGGGCAGACTGAGCAGCGAACAGCGCAGGTCGTGGAGCGGCACGTCGTCGTCGGAGCCGATCACCGTGAACTTTCCACCCGCCGGGCTCGGCGTCACCAGCCCCCGCATCAGGCGCACCAGGACCTGGGGCACCTGCACCAGGACATCGGCCCCGCGCTCCAGGAGCAGGGGCACGTACCGCACGAACTGGATCGCGTCGCCCAGGCCCTGCTCGGCGTGCACCAGGATACGGCGCCCGGCGAGCGACGCACTTGCATCCCAGCGTGGGGCGGTCGACCGGGTTGCGGCATCGACCACCGAGTACGTGGCGCTGCGCAACCGCCACTCGTGTCGCTTCCACCCCTTGTCGAAATCACCGGTCAGCAAGCGGCACAGGGCCTCGTCCCAGCGCAGGTGGGCATGTTCGGGGTGCAGCGCGAAGGCCTCCTCATAAATCGCCAGGGCGTCGCCGTGACGGCCGAGACTCAGCAGAGTGGCCGCGAGCAGGCGCCAGCCTTCGGCATCCGACGGGTCGGCATCGACGGCACTTCGGGCGGCCGCATGGGCCTCCTCGTGCCGGCACGCACCTTCCAGCGCGATGGCACGGGTTTGCAGCAAGGCAGCCCGCGCAGCGCCGTCCGGCGGCGCGCCGGCGGCCAGCGCCTGGTCCATGCACTGGAGCGCCTCGGCGAAACGGCGCTGGTCGACCAGAACGACGGCGCGGCCATGCAGGGTGGTGGCCTGGTCGGGCTCGAGGGCAAGGGCGCGATCGCAGGCCTGCAGCGCCTCGTCCAGGGATTGGGCAGCGTGCAGCTGGCGCGCCGACTCCAGGTGGATTGCAACCAGGTCGGCCCTGGCATGGGACAAAGCCGGGTTCAACGCGAGGGCCCGCTCGAGGTGGGCAATGGCCTCGGGAAGCCTCCCCAGCTCCCTGTGGGCTCGCCCCATCAGGTACGGCGCATCGGCCGACGCGGAATCCAGAGCAGCGGCGCGGGCGAGGCTTTCCAGCGCTGGCGCTGGCTGGCCCTGCTCCAGCCGTGCATAACCGAGGTTCAGGTGCGACGCCGCATCGTGCGGATCGAGCTGCGTGGCGCGCGCGTAGCACGTGGCCGCCTCATCGATCCTGCCCTCTCCCAGATGCGCATTGCCCTCCAGGCGCAGACGCTGGACCGCAGCGGAGTCCGCCACCGCAGCCGTTGCGGCGGCCCCGCCGGACGCGCGGTCCTGCGGCGGCCCCAGCCCGATGAACTTCCTGAAAGCCCCTAGCATCCGCGGCTCACAGGCGAAGCGTCAGCCACTCGGTCAACTCGTCGGCGTACGCAGCGGGACATCCGCCATCCTTCAACGCCCAGAGGAAAGTGTTGGCGAGCTTCGAGCGCGTATAGAAGTTGAGTTTGTCGCGGGCCTTGAAGTCCTGCAGCCGGCGAGCTGCCTTCATGAGGGTCTTCTCGGCCTTTGCCTTGAATTTGGCGTCCCGCGCCTGGAGCATGCCGGCGAGTTCGTCCAGAACGAATGCGGCCAGGTCGCGTGCAAACGATTCGGCCTGCCGGCTGTCAAACCATGTGAACCATCCCATGCGGCGGATTGTCGCCGAACGGACGAGGGCCTCGTAACGGGCGCTTGAGGCATATTACGAAAAAATCCCGCGGAGAGCGCCCATGAGCCTGGTCCCCGTTGTCATCCCCTTCTTCAAGGAACGGGAGAAACTCGAAAAGTGCCTCGCGGCCATCGGGGATCAGACCCATGCGCGATGCGAGACATTCGTGCGCGACAACACGAACGACAACATCCTGTTCACCGCCGCGGTGAACGAGGGTCTGAGCAAGTACTGCTATCGTCCCGATATCGATTACGTCCTGGTGCTGAACCAGGATGCGTACCTGCACAGGGATTGCATACGCCAGCTGGTGGCGTTCATGGACGCGCACCCCGACTGCGGCATCGCTTGCCCGCTGCAGGTAGCGCAGGACGGACGGACGGTCACGTGGGGCGGCTCGCTGCAGGCGTTTCCGTTCGGCGTGCACCGCTGCGATGATTTGGCCCGTTACGTGCAGCCAGCCGAAACCTACTGGGCCAACGGAGCCTGCATGATGATCCGCACGAGTGTGGTCAGGGAGGTCGGCCTCTTCGACCGGAACATGCGCTTCATCTGCTCCGACTCTGACTTTTCCTTCTCGGCGCGCGCTCGCGGCTGGAAGGTCTTCCTGGTGCCCGGCGCGTTGGTCGAGCATTCGCTGGGAACGTCCGGCCGGGAGGCCAGCGCGGAGATCGAGCGGGTCAAGGCCCGGGACGCGCTGTATTTCGCGCAGAAGTGGCTGAGCGGCGATCTCTACCGGCAACTGTCTTTCGAAGGGAGCGCCCTGACACGCGGCGGCGTCAAGCAGGAGGTCGATAACCTGCGAAGGACGGTGAAGAGGCTGCAGCCGGCCACTCGCGGCGAGCCCCCGGGGCCGATCGTCTTTCCGTCATGGGTTGCGGCGATGGGCCCGTCGGCTCCGGGTGGCAGCTGATCAGCGCACCCGGTCCGACAGCAGTTTTCGAATCACCTCGCCATCGAAGCCCCGCGCGGCGAGAAAGCGCGCCTGCTTGCCGCGCTCGGCCGCGTCCGCCGGCGGCGCGCCGAATTTCTTGCCCCACACCTCGCGCGCGCGCTGAAGCTCGGTGTCGCGCAGGCCGTCGATCGCCTGGGCGACGAGTTCAGCGTCCAGCCCCTTGGCCTGGAGCTCCTGCCGGATCCGCGCGGCGCCGAGCTTGGCGCTGCGCCTGTGGATCACCGACTCCGCGACGCGGCGGTGGTCGATGAACCCCTTGGCCTGCAACTCGTCGAGGACTCGGCGCAGCTGGCCGGGTTCTTCCTCGTGGCCCGCGAGCTTGCGCTCCAGCTCGCTGCGCGACTGCTCGCGGCCGCTGAGCAGGCGCAGGGCCCGCCCTTTGAGGGAAAGCTGCGGCCGCTGCATCCGGCTTTACTCGGCTTCGACGTCCGCCGGCAGCAGCGGGATGTTCAGCGACTCGCGCACCTTGTTCTCGATCTCGCGCGCCAGCTCGGGGTTCTCGCGCAGGAACTCGCGCGCGTTGTCGCGGCCCTGGCCGATCTTCTCGCCGTTGTAGGCGTACCAGGCGCCGGATTTCTCCAGGATGCGCGCGTTGACGCCCATGTCGATGATCTCGCCGTGGCGGCTGATGCCCTCGCCGAACAGGATGTCGAACTCCGCCGTCTTGAACGGGGGCGCGACCTTGTTCTTCACGACCTTGACCTTGGTCTCGTTGCCGATCGACTCCTCGCCCTTCTTGATGGTGCCGGTGCGGCGGATGTCCAGGCGCACGGAGGCGTAGAACTTCAGCGCGTTGCCGCCGGTCGTCGTCTCGGGGCTGCCGAACATCACGCCGATCTTCTTGCGGATCTGGGTGATGTAGATGACCATGCAGTTGGGCGTCTTGATGGTTGCGGTGAGCTTGCGCAGCGCCTGGCTCATCAGGCGGGCCTGCAGGCCGGGCAGGGAGTCGCCCATCTCGCCCTCGATTTCGGCCTTGGGCGTGAGCGCGGCGACCGAGTCGATCACGATCAGGTCCACCGCGCCGGAGCGCACCAGGCTGTCGCAGATTTCCAGGGCCTGCTCTCCGGTGTCGGGCTGGCTGATCAGCAGGTCGGACAGGTTGACGCCCAGCTTCTGGGCGTACTGCACGTCCAGCGCATGCTCGGCGTCGATGAAGGCGCACTGGCCGGCCTGCCGCTGCATCTCGGCGATGACCTGCAGCGTCAGGGTGGTCTTGCCCGACGATTCCGGGCCATAAATCTCAATCACGCGGCCGCGCGGGAGGCCGCCGACGCCCAGCGCGATGTCCAGGCCCAGGGACCCGGTGGACACCACCTGGATGTCCTCCAGCTTCTCGCCTTCGCCCAGGCGCATGATCGTGCCCTTGCCGAATTGCTTGTCGATCTGGGCCAGCGCGGCTTGCAGTGCCTTGGACTTTTCGCTGTCGGCGGCAATACGGGTTCCCTTGACTTGAGCATCCATTTAAAAAATCTCCTTGAGAATCAACAGGTTGAGGTGTCTCATCCAGTGGTCGTATTCACAGGCTGGATGCTTGACCAGTACTTTAACGTCCGAGGTCGAATGAAGTAAACGAGTTTTTTCGTCAGTTTGCCTTACGATATGCGCATGGCCGAAATCGCTGCAACAGCCGACGACAGCTGGCGCCTCACCCACCTGGGCCGACTGCTGGGACACGCCGCCCGCCGCTTCGACGAGCGCGTGCTCAGCCTGATGGCGCACAACATCGACGTGCCGCTCGCCCTGTCCAACCTCGCCGCGCGGGCACAGGTGAGCGCTGCCCACGTGCACGTGACGCGCCACCTGGCACTCCAAGGCTCGCGCCTCACCGAGCTCGCGCAACGCGCCGGCATGAGCAAGCAGGCGATGGGCGACCTGGTGGACCAGTGCGAGGCCTGGGGCCTCGTGACGCGAGAGGCCGATCCGCTGGATGCCCGCGCGCGCCGGGTGCGCTTCACACCCACCGGCCTGGCCTGGCTGCAGGCGTTCAGGGAAGCGGTCGCGCAGGCGGAAGCGGAGTTCCGCGCCGAGGTGGGCCATCCGGTGGCCACGGTGGTCATGATCGGCCTGGAGGCTTATGCTGGACCATCGGCCTGAAACCCGCGCGCGCGTTCGTCAGTGCCCCGTAGCGAGTGCAAGCCTAGAATTTGACCGAGAGCGCCCCCGTTGCATGTCGACGGCGCCGAACAGGAGACAGCGATGCGGATTCTGATTGCCGAAGACGACCAGGTGCTGGCGGACGGCCTGCTGCGGACTTTGCGTGCCTCGGGCGCCGCCGTAGACCATGTCGCCAGCGGCAGCGAGGCCGACGCCGCGCTCATGACCAACAACGAGTTCGACCTCCTGATCCTCGACCTGGGCCTGCCCAAGATGCACGGGCTCGAAGTGCTGCGCAAGCTGCGCGGCCGGGGCTCGTCGCTGCCGGTGCTGATCCTCACCGCGGCCGACGGTGTCGAGGAGCGGGTGAAGGGCCTGGACTATGGCGCCGACGACTACATGGCCAAGCCCTTCAGCCTGCAGGAGCTGGAGGCGCGCGTGCGCGCCCTCACGCGGCGCGGCATGGGCGGTACCAGCAGCACCATCAAGCATGGGCCGCTGGTGTACGACCAGGCCGGTCGTGTCGCCACCATCGATGGCAAGATGATTGAGCTGTCCGCGCGCGAGCTGGGCCTGCTGGAAGTGCTGCTGCAGCGCGCCGGCCGGCTGGTGAGCAAGGACCAGCTGGTCGAACGCCTGTGCGAATGGGGCGAGGAGGTCAGCAACAACGCGATCGAGGTCTACATCCACCGCCTGCGCAAGAAAATCGAGAAGGGCCCGATCCGGATCGCGACCGTGCGCGGCCTGGGTTACTGCCTCGAGAAGATTCCCGGCTAGCCGGCACCGGGCGGGAGTCGCATCCTTGAAGATATTCCAGCGTGAACAGCGCTCGCTGTTCGGCGAGATCCTGGACTGGATGCTCACGCCGCTGCTGCTGCTGTGGCCGGTCAGCCTGGCGCTGACCTGGCTGGTGGCGCAGAACATTGCCGGCAAGCCCTTCGACCGTGCCTTGGAGTTCAACGTGCAGGCACTGGCGCAGCTGGTCACGGTGCAGAACCACCGCGCGGTGTTCAACCTGCCGCAGCCGGCGCGGGAAATCCTGCGCGCCGACGATTCCGACCAGGTGTACTACCAGGTGCTGGGACCGCAGAACGAGTTCCTCTCCGGCGAGCGCGACTTCCCCCACCCCCCGGAGGACGAGACGCCGCTGATCGGCGAAGTGCGGCTGCGCGATGACGAGATGCGCGGGCTGGACGTGCGCGTCGCCTACACCTGGGTGCGGCTGGACCTGCCGGGCGCGCAGCCCTCGCTGGTGCAGGTGGCCGAGACGCGCGAGAAGCGCTCGGTCCTGGCCACCGAGATCATCAAGGGCGTGATGCTGCCGCAGTTCGTGATCCTGCCGATGGCGGTGCTGCTGGTGTGGCTCGCGCTCGTGCGCGGCATCAAGCCGCTGTCGCAGCTGGAAGAGCGCATCCGGGCGCGCAAGCCCGACGACCTGAGCCCGCTGGACGACACCACGGTGCCGCTCGAAGTGGCGCCGCTGGTGTCATCGGTGAACGACCTGCTGACGCGCCTGAAGGATTCGATCGCAACGCAAAAGCGCTTCCTCGCCGATGCCGCGCACCAGCTGAAGACCCCGCTCGCGGGGCTGCGCATGCAGGCCGACCTCGCGCAGCGCGAGGCCTTCAATGCCGAGGAACTCAAGCAGTCGCTCAAGCAGATCGGCCGCTCGAGCATCCGGGCCACCCACACCGTCAACCAGCTGCTCGCCCTGGCGCGGGCCGAGAGCAGCGGCCAGACCTTCGCGCGCCAGCCCTGCGACCTGGCGCAGCTGACGATGGAGGTAGTGCAGGACTCCGTGCCGCGCACGATGGACCGGCATGTGGACCTGGGCTACGACGGCGCCAGCCCCGGGGCGCCGGGCGTCACGCTGCAGGGCAATCCCACGCTGCTCAAGGAGATGATCCGCAACCTGCTGGACAACGCGATCAGCTACACACCCTCCAGCGCCGAGCATCCGGGCGTCATCACGGCGCGTGTATTGGCGGATCCGTTCGGCCATGTCCTGGTCCTGCAGGTCGAGGATTCCGGCCCCGGCATCCCGGTGGCGGAGCGCGACCTGGTGCTGCAGCCCTTCTATCGCGCGCTGGGCACCAACGTGGACGGCTCGGGCCTGGGCCTGCCGATCGTGCTGGAGATCGCGCGCCAGCACCACGCCGAGATCACGCTCGAGGATGCGCACCCCGGCCACGTGCCGCCGGGCACGCGGGTCAGCGTGCGCTTCGTGCTGGACGAGGAAGACAACGCCGCCAACGAGGCTGCCGCTCAAGCCGCCTTGTAAACGTTCAGCTGCAGGCGCTCGCGCTCCATCGCGCGGGCCACCGCGGGCAGCAGGGCCACGCGCTGCACCAGGGACCAAAGCGCCGGGTAGCCTTGCGGGTCATGGCCCGCGAAGCCGCCCCAGCGCAGCAAGGTCAGCGCATACGCGTCGAGCGGCCCGAAGTGTTCGGCGCCGAGGTAAGGCCGGCCCTCGCCGGCGGCCTTCGCGGCCATCGCCTCGATCTCGCCCAGCATCGGCCCGTACGCCTTCGCGTTGAAGGCCTTGATCTCGGCCTGGGCTTCCTTGTTGTCGGTGAACTTGTACGGCATGAACACATGCGTGAACGTCGGGTGCACGGTGTTGTTCATCCAGCACAGCGTCTCCAGCGCGCGGGTGCGGGCCAGCGGCTCGCGCGGCAGGAAATTGCATTGCGGGAAGCGCGCATCGAGGTGGCAAATGATCGCGACGATCTGGGTGATCGTCTCGCCGCCGTCGACCAGCACCGGCACCTGCGCCTTCGGGTTGATGGCCTTGTATTCGGGCGTGAGGTTCTCGCCCTTGTGCAGCTTGACCAGCACCGGCTCGAACGGCTCGCCGGCCGTCTCGAGCAGGGTGTGAGGGACGAAGGAGCATGCGCCGGGCGCGAAGTACAGCTTGAGGGTCATCGATCGGTTCCTTGTCGGGTTTCAGCGGCAGGGGCGCAGGCTCCTGCCGCCCAGCCCCGCCTTCAGTTCATCCATGCGCGCACGCAGGGCGTCGTCCACGGCGGGCAGCTTGAGCACCTGCCCGCGCAATTCCGCCCGCTCCTGCACCACCTTGGCGGTGCGCACGCCGCGCTGCGTCAGCGATTCGAGCTGGCGGGCCGCCTCGGCCTCGCTCGCGAAGCCGCCCAGCGACAGGCCCGGCTCCAGGGCCGGGTCCGACAGGGCCTCGAACGACACGCCCATCTGCCGTAGCTCGGCCTTCTTGCGGCCGGCGTTGTCGGCGGTGGGGTACTTGCCCATGTAGACGATCCAGCGGGCCGGCTCGACCGCCGGCTCCAGCGTCCAGGAGCCGGCGGGCCACGGCTCCAGGGCCTGCTTGAGACTGGCCAGCTGGCTGTCGTCGAGCGGCCCGGCTTGCAGGCACTCGGGCGACCGTGGCCCGGCACCCGTCACTTCCATGCGGCGGGCTTCGTCCGGTGCCAGGATGCGCAGCGCCTGGGGCTTGATCTGCCGCTCCATCCGCTGCGGTTCGGACTGCTGCGCGGGCGCGATCCCCCAGGGCGCGAGCAGGTTCTGCGACCACGCAAAATACGCGGCGTTGGCCAGGAGCAGGACGAGGACGGCCAGGCGCAGCATACTCAGGCGGCGCCGGGCCGCCCCAAGGCGACTGAAGCCCCCTCGGGGGGGACGGGCCGCAGCGCAATGCCTCGGAACGTGCATAGCGTAGGCCCGTCGTCGGCTCGCTGCGCTGCACAGCTGCGCGCACGGACGCTCCGCGAGCCGGAAGTACACGAAGTGACAAGCGTGGGGGCCATATTCAGTCGGCGGGGCGTACGCTCACTTCGGAGCTTGTGACGGTGTTCATGCCCCCAGCCGTGTGCACCAGCAAGGCGCCGCGCTCGGTCGTGCCATGGGCGGTGCCGGCGGTGCCGTCGGACAGCGCCACGGCACGGTCGCGCAGGGCGTCGCGCGCGTTGAAGCGGGCCTGGAACGGGGCGAATCCGAAGGTTTCGAACGCCTGCACTGCCTGTACCAGGGGCGCGGCGACGCGGCGTAGCACCTCGCCGGCGGCGATCCCCGGCATCAGTTCCTGCAACCAGGCCGGCGGAGTCGACAGGCCCGCCGCGTCCCGGCGCGCGATGTTGATGCCCACGCCCACGACCGCGTAACGCCGGGCCTGGGGCCCCTCGCCGAAGCTGGCCGTCTCGATCAGGATCCCGGCGAGTTTGCGGTCATCCAGCCAGAGGTCGTTCGGCCACTTCAGCTGAAGGCGCGGATCGAGGCTCTCGGCCAGGCTCACGCCCACGGCCAGCGACAGCCCCGACCAGTCTTGCGGCGCCAGCGGCAAGCCGAGCGAGAAGGTCAATGAGTCGCCGGCCTGGCTGGACCAGGCCCGGCCGAGGCGCCCGCGGCCGGCCGTTTGCCGCTCGGCCACCAGCAGCACGGGCTCGAGCAGGCCGGCCCGCGCCCGGCGCATCAGCTCGGTGTTCGTGGAGTCGACCTCCGGCAGGACTTCCACGGTGAAGCCCGGAAGGGCCGGCGAGACCGCCTCGGAAATGGCCCGCACGCTTGCGGCCCAAGCCGCGGCGCTGCCCCCCGAGGGGGCCTTCGCACCTTGGGGCGGCCCGGCGGTGCTCAAGGCTTCACCGCTGCCTGCGCTTGGGCGCCAGCAGCGTGCCGCGGCAATTGGCGGCGCCGCACCAGCAGGGGTATTCGGCCTTGAGCTTGGGCGTGTAGCGCTCGTCGATGATCAGGCCGTAGTCGTAATTGAGCTCTTCCCCGGCCCTGATGTTGCGCAAGGCCTTGATGAACACGCGGCCCTCCTCCTCGTCGGCCTCGCAATTCGGGTCGCAGGAGTGGTTGATCCAGCGCGAGGAGTTGCCGCCCACCTTGGCGTCGATCACGCGCTTTTCGTCGACATGGAAGTAGAACGTATGGTTCGGGTCCTTCGGGTCGTGCGGGTGGCGGCGCTGGGCTTCCTTCCAGGTGATGATCTGGCCGACATATTCAATGATGGTTTCGCCCTCCGCGATGTCCTGCAGGGCAAAGACGCCCTTGCCGTGCACGCCGGAGCGGCGCACCTGGATCCTGCGGCTGGCAAAGGCGCTGGCGCCCCGCTTCGCCCCGGGGGTGGGCACTGCCTGCGGCGCCGCCTCGGTAACCCTGCCATTGACTGCTTTTTCTGCCATCACGAAAACTCTGTTAATTTGAATATGCACGTACGCGCGGGCGCGTGCGCGTACGCGCGCGGGAAGCGCCGATTGTAAGGAGGCTGGAGGCCATCGTGACCGAAAGCCAGGGAACACAAAGATTGATGAGCGAGCATGACTAAGACTTTGGTAATTGCCGAGAAGCCGTCGGTTGCACAGGACATCGTGCGGGCGCTGACGCCCGTGGCCGGCAAGTTCGACAAGCACGACGAGCATTTCGAGAGCGAGAAGTACGTCGTGACCAGCGCCGTCGGCCACCTGGTCGAGATCCAGGCGCCCGAGGAGTTCGACGTCAAGCGCGGCAAGTGGAGCTTCGCGCACCTGCCGGTGATCCCGCCGTACTTCGACCTGAAGCCGGTGGACAAGACCAAGTCGCGACTGAACGCGGTGGTGAAGCTCGCCAAGCGCAAGGACGTCACCGACCTCGTCAACGCCTGCGACGCAGGACGCGAGGGCGAGCTCATCTTCCGGCTGATCGAGCAGTTCGCCGGCGGCGGCAAGCCACTGGGCAAGCCGGTCAAGCGGCTGTGGCTGCAGTCGATGACGCCGCAGGCCATCCGGGACGGCTTCGATTCATTGCGCAGCGACAAGCAGATGGCGGGCCTGGCGGATGCGGCGCGCTCGCGCTCCGAGGCCGACTGGCTGGTCGGCATCAACGGCACGCGGGCGATGACCGCGTTCAACTCGCGCGACGGGGGCTTCTTCCTCACCACCGTGGGGCGGGTGCAGACGCCGACGCTGGCCGTGGTGGTGGAGCGCGAGGAGCAGATCCGCAAGTTCGTGAGCCGCGACTACTGGGAAATCCACGCCACGTTCCTGGCGGAAGCGGGCGAGTACAACGCCAAGTGGTTCGACCCGAAATGGCGCAAGAACGCCGACGACGCCGAGATCAAGGCCGACCGCGTCTGGTCGCAGAAAGAAGCGCAGGCGATCGCCGACGCGGTGCGCGGCAAGGCCGCGACGGTCACCGAAGAATCCAAGCCGACCACGCAGGCCTCGCCCGCGCTGTTCGACCTCACGACGCTGCAGCGCGAGGCCAACGGCCGCTTCGGCTATTCCGCCAAGACGACGCTGGCGCTGGCGCAGAGCCTGTACGAGCGCCACAAGGCGTTGACTTATCCACGTACCGATTCGCGCCACCTGCCGGAAGACTATGTGGCCGTGGTGCACAACACGATGGGCATGCTGGCCACGAGCGGCATGCGCCACCTCGCGCCGTTCGCCCAGCAGGCGGTCGACGAGGGCTACGTCAAGCCGATCAAGCGCATCTTCGACAACGCCAAGGTCAGCGACCACTTTGCCATCATCCCGACGCTGCAGGCACCCAGCGGCCTGTCGGAGGCCGAGCAGAAGCTGTACGACCTGGTGGTCAGGCGCTTCCTGTCGGTATTCTTCCCGAGCGCCGAGTTCATGGTCACGACGCGCATCTCGCAGGCGGTCGGCCACAGCTTCAAGACCGAGGGCAAGGTGCTGGTCAAGCCCGGCTGGCTCGCGATCTGGGGCAAGGAAGCCGCCGCCGAAGTGACCGACGCCAAGGAAGGCGACAAGGGCCAGGCGCTGGTGCCGGTCAAGCCCGGCGAGATGGTGCGGGCCGAAGTGGTGGAGCCCAAGGGGCTGAAGACCCGGCCCCCGGCTCGCTACTCGGAAGCCACACTGCTCGGCGCGATGGAAGGCGCGGGCAAGCTGGTGGAAGACGATGAGCTGCGCGAGGCGATGCAGGAGAAGGGCCTGGGCACGCCGGCCACCCGCGCGTCCATCATCGAAGGCCTGATCAACGAGAAGTACATGTTCCGCGAGGGGCGCGAGCTGATCCCCACGGCCAAGGCGTTCCAGCTGATGACACTGCTGCGCGGCCTGGGCGTGGAGGAACTCTCCAAGCCCGAGCTCACCGGCGAGTGGGAATACAAGCTGGCGCAGATGGAGCACGGCAAGCTCTCCCGCGACGCGTTCATGCGCGAGATCGGCGAGATGACCAAGCACATCGTCAAGAAGGCCAAGGAGTACGACCGGGACACCGTGCCCGGCGACTACGCGACGCTCGCGACGCCGTGCCCGAACTGCGGCGGCGTGGTCAAGGAAAACTACCGCCGCTTCACCTGCACAGGCAAGAGCGGCACGGGGGACGACGCCTGCGGCTTCTCGTTCGGCAAGACGCCGGCCGGGCGCACCTTCGACGCGGCCGAGGTCGAGCAGCTGCTGCGCGACAAGAAGATCGGCCCGCTGGAGGGCTTCCGCTCGAAGGCGGGCTGGCCCTTCACGTCCGAGATCGTCCTGAAGTACAACGACGAGGAGAAGAACTGGAAGCTGGAGTTCGATTTCGGCGACGACAAGAACGGCGCGGAAACCGGCGAGATCGTCGACTTCAGCGCGCAGCAGCCGCTGGGCAAGTGCCCGAAATGCGGCGGTCGCGTCTTCGAACACGGCAAGAACTACGTGTGCGAGAAGTCGGTGCCCACCACGGAGCAACCCACGCCGACCTGCGACTTCAAGACCGGCCAGGTGATCCTGCAGCAGCCGGTCGCGCGCGAGCAGATGAGCAAGCTGCTGGAAACCGGCAAGACCGACCTGCTGGACAAGTTCGTGTCCATGCGCACGCGCCGCGCGTTCAAGGCCTTCCTGGCCTGGAACAAGGACGAGGGCAAGGTGACTTTCGAGTTCGCGCCGTCGAAGTTCCCGCCGCGCAAGACGGCGGCGGGCAAGACGCCGGCGGCCAAGGAGCCGGCGGCTAAGTACGCGGCCAAGACGGCGGCGAAGAAAGTGCCCGCCAAGAAGATCGCGCCGGCGAAGAAGGTGGCCGCGCCCAAGGCGCCGCGCAAGCCCGGCGCCGGACTGAAGCCGAGCGCCGAGCTGGCCGCGGTGATCGGCGCCGAACCGGTGGCGCGCACCGAAGTCATCAAGAAATTGTGGGACTACATCAAGGCCAACGGCCTGCAGGACGCCACGAACAAACGCGCGATCAATGCCGACGCCAAGCTGCTGCCGGTATTCGGCAGGCCGCAGGTGACGATGTTCGAGCTCGCCGGCATCGTCGGCAACCACCTGTCGTCCTGAACGAGGAACACCACCATGCCATCCCCCGCCACCCTTGACAGCTTCATCGCCCGAGTGGAGAGCAACGCCCACGTGGAGGCCATCCAGGAGTTCTATGCACCGAACGCATCGATGCAGGAGAACATGGCCGCGCCCCGCGTGGGGCGGGACAACCTCGTCGCGCACGAGGCTGCCGCGCTTGCTCGCGCGAAGTCCGTGCGTTCGTCCTGCGTTCGCCCCGTCTTCGTCAACGGCGACCACGTGGTGATCCGCTGGATCTTCGAGTTCACCTGGAAGGACGACAGCGTCGGCCGGATCGAGGAGCTCGCCTACCAGCGCTGGGAAGGCGAGAAGATCGTGCAGGAACAGTTCTTCTACGACCCCAAGCAGTTCGTCCGCGCGGCGCAGTGATCGGGCGTCGAGACAGCGTATGCAGCGCCGCCTCGTCATCGTCGAAGGCATCATGGGTTCCGGCAAGTCGACCGCGGCCCGCAGCCTGGCCGCCTGCTTGAACGATTCGGGCCGCCCCGCACGGCCGCTGACCGAAAAGAAGTTCCCGCACCCACTGCGCGCCACGGACGAGCTCGAACACTGGTTCCAGCCCTGGCTCGACGTGTCGGTCGACGAGCTCGCGAGCCGGAATCTCGCCAAGTGGCAGGCCTTCGTCGCGGCGAGCATCGAATCGGGCACGGTGGTGACGACGCTGGATGGACAGCTGTTCCACGGCGACGTCACCCACCTGTTCCTGATGGAGGCGGGCGATGCCTTCATCAGGGGCCACCTGGCCGCCGTGGCGAGGGCAGTCCGGCCGGTCTCGCCGCTGGTCGTCTACCTGTACCAGGCCGATGTGGGGCGCGCCATCCGCACCGTCGGCGCGCAGCGCGGTGAGGAATGGCTCCAGTCCCAGCTCGACTGGAAGCTCGCTTTCCCCTACGCGCGGCGCCGCAACCTGTCCGGCCTCGAGGGGCTGGTCGCGCTCTACCAAGACTATCGGCGCCTCACGGACCACCTGTTCACCGCGCTCGACGCGGACAAGCTCGCGATCGAAACATCTGCCGGGGACTGGCCTGCTTACGAAGACGCCATGCGACGGGCGCTGGGCGTCGCCGACAGCCCCGCGCCCGACCGGGCCACTGCCTCCTGAGGCCCGCCACCGGTCAGTGCATGAACTTGCCGCCGCGGCCGATCGCGGTCACGTCGATGAAGCTGAAACCGGCAACCTCGCCGGGAGGAAGCCCTCCATGCTCGAGAAGTCGAACGCCTTCCTCCCGGGGTCGCCGTGACCGACGGGCGGCAACGCGCGAAGAATTTAGTGTGCAGGCGCCGGCAGGCCGCGCAGCCCGTTCAGGCTCGACGCGAGGATGATCCACGCTTGCAGCACGAACCCCGCCAGCGCCAGCCACAGGCAGGCGGGCTCGCCCCACGCCGCGCCGACCAGGCCACCGAGTGCTGCACCGACCGGCCGCGCGCCGGCGTTCACGGTGAGGAACACCGAGGACACGCGGCCCAGCATGCGGTCGGGGGTGATGCTCTGGCGCAGCGTGGTGGAGGTGATGGTCCAGACGATCGGGCCTACGCCGAAGAGGAAGAACGACAAGGCGGCCAGCACGCCCGTGGGCATGACGAGCGTCGCGACCATCGCGGCCGCGGCCAGCACCGACACGATGGGGCCTAGCTGGATGGCCCGGCCGAACGGCATCGCGCCGACCACGCGCGACGCGAGCAGCGCGCCCACCACCATCCCGGCGCCGTAGCCGGCCAGCGTCACGCCGACTGCCTGGGCGCCCAGGCCCAGCGCGCGCACCGCATAGGGCACGTACGCGGCCTGCAGGACGAACCAGGAGATGTTCCAGGCGACGCCCGTCAGCAGCATCGGCCGCAGGTACGCCTGGCGCCAGACGAACTGCGCGCCGTCCTTGATCTCGAGCAACGGATGGCGTGCCGGTGCCGCCGCGCGCACGGGCTCGGTGAGACCCCAGAGCAGCGCGACTGCCGCGGCCGACAGCACGGCGGCGATGACGAAGGCGGCCGACGCCCCGGCCCATGCCACCAGTGCGCCGGCCAGCGCGGGCCCGCCCGCATACGCGGCGCTGCGCGCCAGCTCGAGCCTGCCGTTGGCGCGGCCGAGCAGCTCACGCGGCACCAGCGCCGGCACCAGTGCAGGCGCCGCGACGCTGAAGCCCACCGTTCCCACCGCACCGGCGAAGCCGAGGATCGCCAGCCCGGCGATGGAAAGCTGGCCCGTCGCCACCATCGCGATCAAGGCAATGAGCGACAGTGCGCGCAGCCCTTCGGCCCAGGCCATCAACCGCCGCCGCGACACGCGGTCGGCCAGCACGCCGAGCGGAATCGACAGCAGCAGGAAGGGCAAGGTCTGGACCGCGGCCAGCGTGCCGATCTCGCCCGGCCCCGCGCCCAGCGCCAGCACGGCCACCAGCGGCACGGCGGCCAGGCTCAGTTGTTCGGCAGATTGGGCGGCAAGGTTGGAACCGGCCAGGGCGGTGAAGGAGCGGGGCAGTGCGGCAGTCATGGGCTGGGCGAATTGAGCCGCCATCGTGCCGCTTTCGCGGCGCTTGCGCTAGCCGTTTCCGGACGCGCAAATGTGAGGCCCATATGCGAGGCCGATTCTCCTGCACCGGCCGGGATGGCAAAACCCCGGCTGTCGTAGCATCATGCTCATTCCCATCGAGGAACAGCAAAGGAGTACAGGATGAGCTTCACCCTCATGAGTCCCGAGATCCAGGACGACGCGACGATCGACAAGCGGTTCGAGTTCGACGGCTTCGGCTGCTCGGGCGAGAACAAGTCGCCGGCGCTGAAGTGGAGCGGCGCCCCTCCAGGCACGAAGAGCTACGCCGTCACGGTGTACGACCCGGACGCGCCGACGGGCTCCGGCTGGTGGCACTGGTTCGTGGTCAACATTCCCGCCAGCGTGACCGAACTCAAGCCCGACGCCGGCGCCGTCGGCGGCGCGAACCTGCCGGGCGGCGCGAGCCAGGTGCGGATCGACTACGGCATCAACGGCTGGGGCGGCGTGTGCCCGCCCGAGGGCGATCCGCCGCACCGCTACGTGTTCACCGTGTACGCGCTGGGCACGCAGAAGCTGGAGATCCCGCCCGATGCCACGGCGGCGCTGGCCGGTTTCATGGTGAACGCCAACTCGCTCGGCAAGGCGACCTTCACCGCGAAGTACGGGCGGCCCCCGTCCAAATAGGCGTCCCTTGCCGCACGTCAAGCGCCGTGAGAGGGGCCGCAGCTAAGCTGGGGCCAGGTTGCTCTCCACCACATGGCGCACGTCCTCATCCTCTACTCCACCACCGATGGCCACACGCTGGCGATCTGCCGGCACCTCGGCGAGGTGGTCGAGCAAGGCGGCCATCGCGTGACGATGAAGTGCGTCGACGAGGATCCGGGCATCGATATCGCGGCCTACGACAAGGTCGTGGTGGGCGCGCGCATCCGCTATGGCAAGCACACGCCGCAGGTCTATCGCTTCGCGCAGACGCACAGGCAGGCGCTGGATGCGAGGCCGAACGCGTTCTTCACCGTCAACGTGGTGGCGCGCAAGCCGGAGAAGAATGCGCCCGAGACCAACCCCTACATGCTGAAGTTTCTCAAGCTCAGTGCCTGGCGCCCGAAGGAACTGGCGGTGTTCGCCGGGCGCATCGTCTACGCGCGTTACGGCTGGCGGGACCGGATGATCATCCGCTTCATCATGTGGCTGACCAAGGGCCCGACGGCCCTGGACACCGACGTCGATTTCACCGACTGGAAGAAGGTCGAGGCGTTCGGGCGGCGGATCAGCGAGATGTGACGCCCCTGTACCTGCAAACCCAGCCAGGAACCTTCATGCCCTGCTACTCACTCGACGGCATCGTGCCCGTGATCGACCCGAGCGCGTTCGTCCACCCCACCGCCGTCCTCATCGGCGACGTCATCGTCGGCCCGAACTGCTATGTCGGGCCGTGCGCCTCGCTGCGGGGCGATTTCGGCCGCATCGTGCTGCAGGCCGGCGCCAATGTGCAGGATACCTGCGTCATCCATGGTTTTCCCAAGCAGGATACCGTGGTGGAGGAGAACGGGCACATCGGCCACGGCGCCGTCCTGCACAGCTGCATCGTCCGGCGTGACGCGCTGGTGGGCATGAATGCCGTCGTCATGGACGAAGCGGAAGTGGGCGCGCAGTCGATCGTCGCCGCCTGCGCGCTGGTGCCAGCGGGCATGCAGGTGCCCGGCCGCAGCCTCGTCGCCGGCGTTCCCGCCAAGGTGATCCGCACGCTGAAGGAAGAAGAGATCGCCTGGAAGCTCGAAGGCACGCGCGCCTACCAGGCGCTGGCGCAGCGTAGCCTGGCCTCCATGCGTGAGGTGGAACCGCTGCGGGAGCCCGAGGCGGGCCGCGCGCGATCGTCGATCTCGCAAGTGAAGTCGCTGATCGCGACCAAGCGCCAGGGCAATGCCGGGCCGGACGCCTGACATGCTCCAGAACCTCGCGCAGTTTCTGCTTCACTGGGCCATCACGGCGTTGTCGCTGTGGCTGGCCAGCCACCTCTTCAAGGGATTGAAATTCACCGACACGTCGTCGCTGGTGATTTCGGCCCTGCTGCTGGGGTTCGCCAATGCCATCGTCAAGCCGCTGCTGATCGTGCTCACCCTGCCGTTGACGCTCCTGACCTTCGGCTTCTTCCTGCTGGTGATCAACGCCCTGATGATCCTGCTGGTCGCGCGGCTGGTCAGGGGCTTCCGGGTGTCGGGCTTCTGGACCGCGTTTTTCGCGAGCATCTTCATTTCGCTGCTCAGCATCGCCATCGGTGCGATGGTGAGTCATGGCGATCCGCAGACCGAGATCCGCGTTCCGGAGGGAGCGACCTGGCTTTGACGGGCTGGCACCCGGTCCGCAAGCCCCCGGAGGGGTCAAACGACGTAGAACCGCCCTTCAGCCCCGGCTTGCCCTATGCTCAGGAAATAAACGGAGACAGTCATGACATCGAGAAGAACGGCGCTTGGCCAGATGGCCGTCGCGTTGGCCCTGGCCGGCATCGGCAGCATCGCGAGTGCGCAGGCGTTCCCCCAGAAGCCGATCACGCTGATCGTGCCGAATCCGCCTGGCGGGCTGGTCGATGGCTCCGCCCGGCTGCTGGGCGAGCCACTTTCGCGCATCCTCGGCCAATCGGTCGTGATCGACAACCGCGGCGGCGCCAGCGGCAACGTCGCTTACGGCCACGTGGCGCGTTCCGCGCCCGACGGCTACACGCTGCTCGTCTCGTACTCGGCATACCACGTGGGCAATCCGTCCCTGTTTCCCAAGATGCCGTGGGCGCAGAAGGACTTTGCGCCCGTCGCACTGATCACGGCGGCCACCAACCTCATCGCGGTGCACCCGTCGGTCCCCGCGGCCAACCTCAAGGAGTTCGTCGCGTATCTCAAGAGCAACCCTGGCAAGGTGAGTTATGCGTCGCAAGGCAATGGCTCGCTGTCGCACGTCGGCACCGAGATGTTCAAGACGCAGACCGGCACGAGCATGGTCCACATCCCGTACCGTGGCTCCGGCGCCGCGATCTCCGACGTGCTGTCGGGCCAGGTGCAGATGTTCATGACCACGCCGCCGTCGGTGATGGGCCACATCCAGGCCGGCAAGCTCAAGGGGCTTGCGGTCACGAGCAAGGTGCGCCATCCCGGCGTGCCGCAGGTGCCGACCACCGCGGAAGCGGGCCTCACGGGCTTCGAGCTCGAAGCCTGGGTGGCGATTTTCGCGCCCGCCGGCACCCCGCCCGACGTGGTCAACAAGCTGACGGCGTCGATCCAGCAAGCGCTCGAGCTGCCCGAAACGAAGACCCGCGCTGCGACCGCGGGCATCGACCTGCGCTATCTCTCGCCAGCCAGCCTGCAGGCGTTGGTGGACCGCGAAACAGCGTTCTGGGCCAAGACGATCCAGGCGGCGAAGATCACGGCCGATTGAGGCGGCGCGAGGTCAGGGTGCGCCGTCCGGGCAACGACAATCGCAGGCGATGCCCAGCGTCTTCATCGCCCGGGTTCACTCCCTTGCCACGAGTTGGAGCACCAGGTGATCAGCAAGAACACCATCTGTCGATGGTACGACCGCACTGCCCTGGAAGCCGCGCAGTTTTATGCGCGGACATTTCCGGACAGCGCCGTGGGCGCCATCTTTCGCGCATGGGCTGAGGCCGCGTCAGGCTCGGGGCGACCGCGGCCGGCTCACCATTCCACCGCCATGTTGTCGCGGTGCGCAAATCCGGGCTGGAAGAATGGCAGCGGGTACGGCTTGCGCTCGAACCGGAAGCTGCCGTCCTCGACGCACAGGATGTTCTCGGCAAGCCAGTTCTCGTTGTCGGTTTCGGGATAGTCCGTGCGGATAAATGGCCCCCGGCTCTCCTCGCGCTGCAGTGAGGACAGCACGATGAGTTCGGCCGCATCGACCATGTTGTGCACGTCCATGGCGTCCAACCACTCGTAGTTCGCCCGGCGCGAGCCGCTTCGCAACGTTAGGGCCGGCAGCACCTCCTGGCGGATGCGCCGCAGCTCGTCCAGCGCCCGGCGCATGCCCACCGCGTCCTTCTCCACGCCGACGTTCTCCCACATGACGCGCCGCACCTGCTCCTTCACGGCCACCGGGGATACACCGTCGGGCGCGCCATCGAGCAGGCGCTCGAGGCGGTCGCGCTCGGCGTCCACCTGCTCGCGCGACGGGCTTGCGGGCGGCAGCCGGTCCAACGACGCCGCCACGCCTTCGGCCGCGGTCTTGCCATCGAACGTGGCCAACGCGATCAGCCCGTTGCTGTGGCCGCCCAGGCCGCCGGCCACGAACAGGCCTTCGACCGAGGACTGCATCGTCGCGGTATCCACGTGCACCCCACCTTGCCGGTAGTGCGCGGTCACGGCCGTCTCGAGCAGCGTGTCCTGAGGGTCCAATCCCAGTTGGCGGAACGGCTTGGCATACGTCGTGTAGGCGTCGACCTCCGACGTCCTGGCGTGGTCGAAGCCCGCGAAATACCCACCCTCGTATGAGGCCTTGCCGGCACGCACCTGCCTGACCAACGCCTTCAGCTGGACGGTGTAGGGGCCGTAGGCCATGGGGGCGTCGACCTGCTGGTTGAAGAACTCCTCGCCGGCCGCGTTCACCATCCGGGCCGACTTGTCGGAGCCGAGCATGGGGTTGGGGTAGATCTGCACGCGCTGCCAGCTCGGCGGGTGGGCGACATCGTTCGTGTGCCACCACTGCATCTCCAGGTTGACGAACTTCGCGCCGGCCCGGCGCGCCATCGCGATGCCGTCGGCCGACATCTCGCGCGTCCCGGTCGACCGGGTGTGGAGCCGGTCCGAGTACCCCGTGGCAAGGATCACCGCGCGCGCACTCACGACGATGTACTCGCCCGTCAGGCAATCGACCGCGAACACGCCGCAAGCGCTGCCGTCCGGCCTTCGCAGGACGGCGGTGACGGCGGCCTCCTCGATGCGGCGCACACCCGCCTTGCTCACCTGCTTTCGCCGCAAGTCCATGAAAGGCACACCCGAGTTGCCCTGGACGTTGGCCGCGACGCTCCTGATCAGGCCGGGACTCGTCACGACCTCCCCCGCGTCGTCGCGCCGGAAGTACAGGCCCGCCTCTTCGAGCTCGGGGTAGTAGACATTGGCGATCCACTGTCCGCAGCGCCTCGCCCACTCCTGGTCGATGAGGAACTGGTTGTGGTACTTGATCAGGAACTCCGCCGTGTTCCGCGCGTTGTCCGGCGTGTTGCCGAGCAGTTCCCCCGACAGCACGAGGTTGCCGGCGAATATCGAGGCGCCGCTCTTGCCGACCAGCCCCTTGCAGACGATCGTGGACTCGATCTTGTGCTTAGCGAGCTCGAGCGCCGCGTAGCAGCCCGCCGCGCCGCCGCCGACGATCACGACGTCCGTTGTGAAATTTCGCATCTGCAAGTGGCCTACGAGGCGGGAAACAACCTGAAGAACCGCTTCTTTCCGGCAGGCGCGGACAGCAGGGGAGCGGGGACCATGTGACGGTCGATCCGCAACGCGGCCGGACTGAGGCCCAATGCCAGGCCGACCAGTTGCGGCAGGTGCAGGATGGGCATGTCCAGCGGCCGCCCGACATCGCGGGCGATCTCCCGCTGGAAGCCGTCGAGCACGGTGTGGCACAAGGGGCACGGTGTCACCATCGCGCTCGCGCCGGCGTCCTTGGCCGCGAGGATGTGCTTGCCGGTCAGCTTGATCGCCACCTGCTCGTCGTGGGCCGCGGTGTGGAAGCCGCAGCATTCGTTCCGCCCGCTGTAGTCGATGGGCTGGCACCCCAGGATTTCCGACATGCGCTCGAGCGCCGTGTTGTTGCGCGAATCCACGTAGCCGTACCGGGCCGGGGGACGGGTGATGTGGCACCCATAGAACGCGCCCACGCTCATCCCGGTCAGGGGTTTCACGATGAGCTCGCGCAGGCGGGCCTCGCCGATGTCCTCGTGGAGCACCCAGAGAAAATGGCTGATGCGCGTATTGCCGCGGTAGCTGAGCCCCTCCTCGGCCAGCCGCAGGTTGACCTGCCGCGCCAGTTCTTCGTCGCCGCGAAAGGCGTCGTCCGCGTCGAGCAGGTTCAGCGTGCAGGTGTTGCAGACCGTCATGAGCGGCGCGCCCAGCTGTTCGGCCAGCGCCAGGATGCGTACGTTCAGGGCGTAGAACCCCACGGGGTCGACCGCGCGCAGCTCGCGCGCGCCGGTGCAGGTTGCCGACTCCAGAGTGACCAGGTCGAGCCCGAGCTTCGACGCCACCAGGTGGGTTGCTTCGTTCAGCTCGGCGCACGTGCTGCGCGCCGAGCATCCGGGGTAATACGCGAACTTCATCGTCCGCCGCCTTTCATGCCGAGAATCCGGTGGGCCGCGTCCGCGGCCGCGCCCTTCGCCCCGAAGAACGTCTTGATGGGGTTGATCTTTCCGCGCAACAGCAGGCGCAGCACCCGCGGCAGGTTGCCCAGCGCCCGCAGCCCCTGCACGCTCAGCACCAGGGCGCTCGGGTCGATCCGGCCGCGCCGCGCCACGATCGCACGGAAGGCCGAGGCGTGTGGCGCGCCCCCCGGGCACAGTTGGGCCGTGCGCGCCTTCAGTGGTTCGATGATCCGCGTGACGATCGGGATGCGGGCGGGGCAGACTTCCTCGCACTTGTAGCAGGAGACGCAGTTGAAGATGCCGGTGGCCGAGAGCGAGCGGCGCACCTTGTCCTCGCCGTTGCGCGTATCCAGCGCGGTCTGGGCCAGCTGCACCAGCGGCGCCGGGCCCGCGAAGTCCGTGGCATCGCCCAGGCCGATCACGGGGCATGCCGAGTAGCAGCACATGCAGCCGATGCAGTCCAGCGCCTTGGAAGCATTGTTCATCTGCCCGTGCTTCAGCGGTTCGGGGAAGCCGGGGTAGGGCTCCTTGCGCTCCAGCCAGGGCTCGAACGCCGCCACCTTCGCCTCGAACGGCGCTCGGTCCACGACCAGGTCCCGCACCACGGGCAGGTTGCGCAGCGGCTCGATCATCATCGACGGCTCCACCGCCTCCCAACAGGCAAGCACCTCCCGCCCGTTCATGCGGACGCCGCACGTGCCGCACATCTTCGACCCGCACAGCCAACGGTAGGCGAGATCGGGCGCGCGGTTCTCGGAGATCCAGTTCAACGCATCCAGTACCCGCATGGACTTCTCGTAAGGAACCTCATAGGTTTCGAAACGGTGCGCTCCGTCCTGTTCCTCGGACCGCCGGATGCGCACGCTGACCACGTCACCGGGCGCAAGGCGCGCATTGCGCGCCGCGAGCGTGTCGTGGTTTTCCGATTGGCCGAGGGTTCGGGCGTTCATCCGGGCTCACTCGTGGTTGATGTACACGCTTCTCAGGCCGGTATAGAAGCCGATCGTGTCGTCGCCGATCTCGCGAGGGCCGTGGCTGGAATGCTTGAGCCCCCCGAACGGAAAGTGCGAATAGCCGCCCAGCGTCGGGCGGTTGACGTGGATCATTCCCGCTTCTATCCTTTGCACGAACGAGAAGATGCGTGCGATGTCCCTGGTGTAGATCGACGCCGACAACCCATAGTCCACGGAGTTCGCAACCTGCAGCGCCTGCTGGAAGTCATTGACGCGAATGACGCCCACGACCGGCCCGAAGACTTCCTCGCGCGCGATCTCCAGTCGCGGGTCGATGTTGTCGATGACCGTGGGCGCATAGAAGCACCCTTGCTCCAGGCCGGCCGGCGGGGCACCCCCGACGAGCACGTTGGCTCCGTCGCCGCGCGCGCGGTCCACGAAGGCGGCTACCTGTTCGGCGCGCGTGCGGTCGACCAGCGGCCCCATGTCGACCTCCGCCAGATGCCCGGGCCCCACCCGGATCGCCGCCATCCGGGCGACGAAGCGGGCGGTGAAGGCGTCGGCCACGGCCTCCTCCACAATGACCCGGCTGGTGCAGGTGCAACGCTGGCCGCTCACGTCCAGCGCGCCGACGATACAGCCTTCGACGGCCTGGTCGATATCCGCGTCGCGCAGCACGACCTGCGGGTTCTTGCCGCCCATCTCGAGTTGGGTCTTGGCGAGCCGGCGCGCCGCGCTGGCGTGGATTCCCGTGCCTACCTTCGTGGACCCCGTGAACGAGATGCCGGCGACCATCGGGTGATCGACCAGTTGCTCGCCGACGGCAGGGCCGCCATGGACGAGCGAGATCGCCTCGGGCGGCACGCCGGCCTCGAGGAAGATCTCCACGATGCGTGTCGCGCACGCCGGCGTGAACGGTGACGGCTTGAGCACGATGGGGCAGCCACAGACAAACGCGGGCGCGATCTTCCAGCAGGGGATGGCGACGGGGAAGTTCCAGGGGCTGATCAGCGCGACGGTGCCGATGGGCAGCCGCGTCGTGTACGCGAACACGCCGTCGGCCTCGCTCGGCAGCGTGCTGCCTCCCAGCCGCCGCCCCATGCCGGCCGCGTATTCCATGATGTTGATCGCGCGGGTCACCTCGGCCCGCGACTCGGCGATCACCTTGCCTTGCTCCCACGTGATGAGCTGGGCGACTTCCTCCTTGCGCGTCTCCAGGATGCGGGCGGCGCGAAGGACGATTTTGCCGCGCTCGGGCGCCGTGAGGCTGCGCCAGCCGTCGGCGGCGCGCGTGACGCCCTCGATGGCGCGGGCGGCCGTCCGCGCGGATGAGTCGGGCGCGGTCGCCACGAGCTCGTGCAGGTTCGCGGGATTGAACCGGCGGATCTCGCCGGATTCCGCGTTCTCCCATTTGCCTGCGACGAAATTCAGCGTGCTGATGGCTTGTTTGCTGTCCATGGAATGCTCCTTTTTCAATCCGGCAAGCCCTTGTCCTTGGTCTCGAGCGCCCAGGGAAGGATGAAGATGCCGATGATGAAAGCCAACGACGTCATTGCCACCGGTGCGCCCAGCGTGCCCGTCTGGCTGATGGCCCAGCCGAGCAGGAAGTTGACGCCCGCGCCGATGAACCGGCCGAACGAGATGGCCCAGGCGAAGGCGGTGGCCCGCACGCGCGTCGGATATTGCTCGGGAATCCAGATGCTGTAGATCGCGAAGTTCCCGCCGAAGAAGCCGACGAATGCCATGGTGACGATGAATGGCACGAGGGCGTCCTGCCGGTAGAAGAAGTAGCCGAACGCGACCAGGATCGAGGCGGCCATCCCGAAGAAGAACAGCGCTGTTGCCCGCCTGCGCCCCAGCTTCTCAGCGAAGAATGGCACCGCGAGGCAGCCGCAGATCGTCATGAAGGAGAACAGCATGCTGGAGTACGAGATCAGCTTCGGAACCTCCTGCCCGGTGTAGCCCGCCTTGGTTGCCAACTGGGTCAGCGCGGCGGGCGCGTACACCGCGCCGGCCCACAGCCCGATGATCGAGCACGTGAGCAGCGAGGTCAGCACGATGGTCCTCTGGCGGAACTGCTCGCCGAAGATCTCGCGCAGCGGCTTGGCACGCTTGGCCTCGGGCAGCTTGCTTTCCCACTTGTGGGGTTCCTTGACCGCCATCCGCACGGCCAGGGCCAGGACGACCGGCGCCAGCCCGCACAGGAACATCGCGCGCCATCCGTATTCCGCGCCAACGGTGAAGTTGAGCGCCGATGCGATGAAGAAGCCGACGTAGTAGCCGGTCTGCAGCCATCCGCCGGCCTTGGCCCGCTTGTTCTCGGGGAATGTCTCAGCGACGAATGTTCCCGCCAGCGCCCATTCGCCGCCCACGCCGATGCCCGCGAGGAACCGGAACGCCGCCAGCTGGTAGACGTCCTGCGCGAAGGCGGCCGCTGCCGTGAAGACCGAATACACGACGATCGTCATCGCGAGGGTCCGGGCGCGGCCGAACTTGTCGCCGATGGGGCCCCAGATGAACGCCATGCCCCATCCGATGAGGAACAGCGCGAACATGATGGAGCCCGTGAACGCGATGTTGCCCGCGCTGGCCTCGATGCCCGAGGCGGGAAGCAGTTCCTTCATCGACGGCACGAAGACCAGCGCGAAGATGAACGAGTCGACGCCGTCCATCACCCAGCCCAGCCAGCACCCCAGGAAGCCGATCTTCTGTTGCCGGCTCAGGCGCCCGTCCGGAACGAGGGCGCGATCTCCCAACGCGGTTGCAGTATTCATTGATTGTCTCCTCAATAGGAAGGCCAGATTGTGGACAAAAGGCCTGCAATTGAGGAGGCTCGCGGCCCCGGCATTTGCGCACAAGGCTGTGCGGCCGTGACCCCGCGAACCGCTACCGGCGCCACGCCGCGAACCTGTGCATGAGCGTGACCAGATCGTGCTGCAGCGGCTCGAGCCCCTCGGTCGGCCGGAAGGTGCTGTTGTCGACGAACAGCTTCTTGTTCAGCTCCACCTGGATCGATTCGACGCCCGCCTGGGGGTTGCCGTGCCGCCGTATCGTTTCATTGCCGCGGAATGGCTCGTTCACGGTCACCGTGTATCCCATTTCCCCGATCCAGTCCCGCAGCGCGCCGGTGAGGTCCGCCGAGCACGTGACCCCGTCCAGGTTGCCGAGGCAGAAATCGGGGCGGCGCGCGCCCGCATCGTCGTCCGCAGGCCCGCCGACCGGCGGCATGCAATGGACCGACATGTGGCGCACGCGCCCGAACCGCGCGTGCGTCGCCTCGATGATGCGCAGCAGCTCCGCGTGATAGGGCTCGTAGTAATCGCGCAGGCGCGTCTCCACCTCGGCGCGCAGGAGCGGCCGCTCCTGCAGCAGCTCGCCGTAGCGCGAGCGCGTCTTGATGAGGCCCAGGCCCTTGAGCGTGCGGTTCGTGGGCTTGAGCGGCGCCGGCCAGCCGTCCTGCACGGCACCCGGGTCCATGTCCTGAAGGCTGCGGTTGACGTCGATCCAGGTATTGGGAAAGCAGCAGTACAGCATCGTGCCGCCCACATCGGGCGCCCCGCCCCACAGCTTCTCGAGATGCATGGACACGTTCTCGTGCAGGACGCTGAACGGCAGCGGCGAGCGGAACTCCTGGGGATACTCGCGCCCGCTGCGCGAGACGTCCACGACCAGGGGCACGGGGTCTGCAGTGGGTTCGAAGCGAAGGAACACCCCCGGCATCACGCCGATGGGGCCGGGCGCGGCTCGGGCTGGCTGCATTTTTCAGTCCATCTTGATGTTCGCGGCGCGTATCACCTTGCCCCACTTGTCGCTCTCGCTGCGAATGAACGCCTGGAACTGCGAACGCGAGTCCCCAACGGGCTGCGCGCCCTGCAGAAGCATCTGGTCGCGCACCGCCGGCATGCGCAACACACGCACGACTTCCCGGTTGAGCCGCTCCACGACGTGGCCGGGCGTCGCCGCAGGAGCGGCGAGGCCGAACCAGCCGTACACCTCGTAGCCCGGCAAGCCGGACTCGTGAACAGTTGGGACATCGGGGAACTGCGGTGTCCGTTCCTTGCTGGTCACCGCCAGGGCCTTCACCTTGCCCGAATCGATCAGCGATTTGGCGACGATGATTCCGTCGAAGATGACGTCGATCTGGCCAGCCAGCAGGTCCGCGTGCGCGGGCGGGCTGGCCTTGTAGGGAATGTGCTTCATCTGGATCCCGGCCATATGCGCGAAGAGCTCCGCCGCCAGGTGCAGCGACCCGCCGATGCCGGCCGAAGCGTAGTTCAGCCGGCCCGGGTTTTCGCGGCCGTAGCGGATCAGGCCCTGGATGGAGTCCACCTTCAGCGCGGGCGACACGACGACCACGTTGTGGGTGCGCGCCACCTGCGCGATGGGCACGAACTTCTTGTCCGGATCGAACGTCAGGTGGGGCATCAGGTGCTTGTTCGTGGAGAACACGCTGCTGGCCGCGATCATCAACGTGTAGCCGTCCGGCGGGGCGTTGGCGACGATGCCGGCGCCGACCATTCCACCGGCGCCGGCCTTGTTTTCCACGATCACGGGCTGACCCAGCGCATCGCCGAGGGGAACGGAGATCATGCGGGCGAGCGTGTCGTTGATTCCCCCGGCTCCGGCGGTCACGACCAGCTTGATGGGTTTAGCGGGATAGGCCTGGCTGCGTGAGAGCAGGGGCCAGCCGGCCAGGCCCAGGCCGAGAACCGCGGCCACGCGGGCACGCGATCGTTGCGCGGGGCCACCGTGCCGCCGTTTGTCTTCCGTGTCCATGCAGGCCTCCATGAGTTCCGGTCATTGTCGGGAAGTCGCCCCGTCTTTTCGAGAGGCGCGGCCACCGTAATTGCGCACAGGGCTGTGCGGCCGTGAACACTGGTCTCGCGCCGGGAGTGTCATGGGGCCGAACACGAGTTCGCGTGCGAGACGGCACCTTTACAGCGCGACAACCAGCAATCGACGGTCGCCAGCGCCGAACTGCAAGCCCGGTAGGAGCGCACTCGACCGATCTTCACGGACGTGACGAGCCTCCCGCGCTCCAGCACCGACAAGTGCTTCATCGCGCCTGGCAGGGACAGCCCAAGCCAAAGCGCGAGTTGCGACGCCGACGCAGGTCCCGCGAACAATCTTTCCAACATCGCGCGCCGTTTCGAATCGCACAGGGCCGTGATGGTCAGGTCGAGTTGGGAGACGCTGTCGTCTTTCCCCATCTCGGGCGCCGAGCGTCCTGGCCCCGGCCCCGACCTCACCGCCCACTGAACGGGCTGCGGCCGGAGGCTTGGTCGAACAGCACCCGCCATGCGTGGACGCGGGCCACCATCACGCCGCTGGACACCGCCGGATCCTGGGCCGCGATGACCAGAGCAGTTGCCTCGTCGCCGCACTCGACCAACGCCATGCCGCCCCGTTCGGGAAACGGGCCGGCTTGCAGGAGTTGGCCGCGCTCCAGAAGTTCGTGCAGGTAGCGTCCGTGTTCCAGCAAGTGCTGGGATTTGGTGGGCAGTCCCGGTATCCAGTTCGGACCCGGCTCGTAATGAATGCAGAACGTGGCCATCGTTCGAGATTAGGTGCGCCGCCATTCGCGTGCAAGCGGTTCGGCTGCCACGATGATGGCGAACACCGCCACGCGAGCCTCGTACCCGCACAAAGCGGCGATCAGGCACTTCGCCGGGATCGGGTCCTCGCAGATACTGTATTCACCCGGCCGGCCCGGAGTCCGAACGCCTCCCGCCATCCCGTGGGACTCATCCCGATTTCTCGGCTGAACAGCTTCCGGAAGGAGGCTGCATCTTCCCATCCACATCGCTCGCAAATGTCATCCACCGAGAGCTGTGTGTCCGCCAGCAAGCTCTTGGCTTTTTCCAGACGGGTGAGCTGGATGATGCGAAAAGGCGATTCGCCCGTGACAGCCCGCACTCTCCGGAAGAGAGTCCGCGTGCTGACATTGAGCGCTCGCGAAATCTGATCGATGTGCAGTTCGCGGGAGGCGGCATGAGCGCGGACGTGGCGCTCGAAGGCTCCGACCATGGCGTCCTCCGAATGCTGCAGGGGAAGCAGTTGTGCGAACGGCTGTCGGCTCTCGCCATTGCGTTCGATGCCGAGAAAACGTGCGGTCAACAGCGCCAGATCGCGCCCGCCCGACCTCTCCAGGAGTTCGAACACCAGGCGGGTATAGGCCAGGCCCGCTCCGGCCGTCAGGACATCGCCATCTCGGACCAACGTCTCCGTCATTTGCCACCGCACGTTGGGGAATCGCGATCGCAGTACGCTTTCGAGCCACCAGCAACCGGTCGCCGACCTGCCTTCGAGGGCCCCTGCGGCGGCCAACACTCCGGCCCCACTGCAGGCGCTCGCCACCACGCCTCCTTGCTCGACATGTCTTCTGACCAAACGGACCGCGGAATCGAGCCCTGACAGGCGCGAGGCGAAGTCGTCTGGGGAAGTGTGAAAAAGCGGCGGCACGATGAGGACGTGGGGTCCGTGCGTGCTCGACGTGGTGTCCGCACGAATCGTGACCCGCGGCGAAACGGCAACGGCGCCTCCATGAGCGGCCTGCCATCCGACCTGCAGCAGTGGCTTGTTTCGGGCATGCTTCTGTGACTCAAGCAGCACGGCGAGCTCCAGGGC
This sequence comes from Ramlibacter sp., assembly GCA_030695945.1. Taxonomy (GTDB): domain Bacteria; phylum Pseudomonadota; class Gammaproteobacteria; order Burkholderiales; family Burkholderiaceae_C; genus Ramlibacter. Next base: position 109,043 of record JAUYOG010000049.1, on the reverse strand, counting down.
CTCGCTCAGTCCCGTGGCAACAAACGCGGAACACCCCTCATAGACGAGTATCGAGACCCGCAAGGGAGTGTCGCGCTGGATGGATCTGGCAGCTGTCGCCATAAAAACGGCGATCATGCCACTTTCGCGGTTGCAAGGCGCACCCTAATCTCGGCGCAGTGACAATCCCGACAATACGAATGGCCCCTCTCCGCGACGACCTCACGAACGTAAGGGCCAGGCCCGCTCCCCTGCGGCAAAGGGCGGCGCAGCGGATTGCCGGGTTGATTCGAGTCGGCACCTTGTTGTTCACTTGTATCGCGCTGGTCGATGCCCAAGCCCAGGTTTCGGCGCATGCCGGGGAGGTTGCGACGCCACACGGCCGCATCCACTATGAAGTTTTGGGGGCGGGTCCGCCCATCCTTTTGATAGCCGGGGGCCCGGGGTCGTCCCATACGTCGCTGCGACCCGAGTTCGACCGACTCGCCGCCAGTCACACCGTGGTCTATTTCGACAATATCGGCCGGGGAAGGTCGTCCGCACAGTTGCCGGTCGGTGTGCGGCATTCTCCCGAGCGGGATGTTCAGGATGTCGAAAGCCTGCGCGTTGCCCTCGGTTTCGAGCGGATAGCCCTGCTCGGCCACTCCTATGGCGGCTACCCGGCACTTCTCTACGCGGCACGCTACCCCGAACGCCTGTCCCATCTGGTCATTTCCAGCTCAGGGCACGGAGCGGTCGCGTGGCAGCGAAACATCGACAACGTCAATCGTTTCATCCAGAACCAGTTTCCGGAGACCTGGGCACGCATCGAGAGCATGCGGGCGACCGGCGTTCGGAGTTGCGCCGAGGAGTATCAGGAGTTGTACGGACACGGAATCTCGAGCCTCTACTGGCGCAACCAGGCGGCGAGGAAGATGCGCAAACTCTTCAGCGATGCGCCAGGTGACCAGCACCGGATGTCGGTCTATTGTGAAATCATCGGAGACGATCCCGAGTGGCGGGTCGGGGGCGCGATGGCATCGATGGATGCCAGGCCGCTGTTGGCGAAAACTCGTGTTCCGTCCTTGATCACTGCCGGGCGCTTCGACCCGGTCAGCCCTCCCGCCGTCGCCTACGAGATTCGAGACGCGTTCCCCCTTGGTGTCGCCCATGTCAGCATATTCGAGGAGAGTTCGCATCGACCTTGGGCGGAGGAGCCCGAGGCCTACTTCGAACAACTGAAGCGGTTCTTGCAGAGGGGCGTGCCATGAATTCGCGCCCAGGTGGGATGCGGCCCGCGGGCCGCACATGTGAGCAGAACTAACCAGTCTGCCAGCCAATTTCGATTGACCGACAGCATCAGGGTGGACACGATATGGCGAACGTGTCCTTGGAACCCATGCCAGTCAGCCACCTCTTCATCGCTTTGTTCGTCGTCGCCATATGGGCATTCAATTTCGTGGCGATCAAGGTCGCGTTGGTGGATTTTCCCCCCATATTGATGGCCGCGATTCGTTTCGCCCTGGCCGCGGTGCCTTTTGTGTTCTTCATCCGCCGCCCGGCGGCGCCATTCCGGCTCGTCGCCTTCTATGGCTTGCTGGTGTTCGCGCTGCAGTTTGGCCTGGTGTTCCTGGGAATGGCGCTCGGCGTCTCGGCTTCGCTTGCGGCGATCGGGCTGCAGCTGACCGTATTCGTCACGATCGGCCTTGCCGCCATCATCCACGGGGAGCGCGTGAGCCGCGTCCAGCTCGCCGGCGCCGCGGTTGCGGTGGCCGGATTGGCCATCATCGCGGCGAACGCCGGAGGGGATGTCAGCTTGCCGGGTTTTGTGTGCGTGTTACTGGGCGCGTGCTGCTGGGGCGCGGGCAATCTGGTGGGCAAGGCCATGGGAAAAGTCGACATGGTGGCCCTTGTGGTCTGGTCAAGCCTGGTCGCGCCCCTCCCGCTGGCTGCACTTTCATTGCTTGTGGAAGGTCCGGACCGCATCGGCCACGCTCTGAGCGGCGTATCCTGGCCCGCGGCTGCATCCATGGCCTACATCGTTTATGCCAGCACGCACATCGGTTACTCCGCCTGGGCCTGGCTGATGGCCCGGCACCCCGCGTCGACAGTCGCGCCGTTCTCCCTGTTGGTTCCCCCCCTGGCCGCCGTGTTCTCGGCCGCTGTGCTCGGCGAAAGCTTCCCCGCATGGAAACTGGTTGCGGGTTCGCTGGTCCTTGCAGGGGTTCTTATCAACCTTTTCGGCGGAAGAATCGTCGCCAGTCTGCGCCCGGCCCGCAGCGCCTGAGATCACGCGGAGAGCCGGCTGCGCCGGGCCGGCAGCAGCCCGGCCGTGATTAAATCCACCTTCGATGGGCCTCTTGATTCCGCCTCTACCAGCACTGCGCGCCTTCGATGCCGTGGCTCGAGAGCGCAACCTCCGGCGCGCCGCCGAGTCACTCAACGTCACCCACGGCGCGATCAGCCACCAGTTGAAGGCGCTGGAGGAGTTTCTGGGCGTGTCGTTGGTCGACCGCGGCAAGCGTTCCACCCAGCTCACACCCTCTGGCCAGCAATACCTCGCTTCCATTCGGCCGGCGCTGGACGCATTGAGTGCGGCGACACTGGAGATTCGAGGCGTGGCCGGCCGACGGCTGTCGTTGAATGTGCTGCCATCGCTGGCAAGCAGGTGGCTCATGGCCAGGGTCGGCGAATTCATGCAACGCCACCCGGGGATCGACTTGCGCATTGCGGCCACCCAGGAGCTGGTGAACCCCACCTCAGGCGCGGAAGTCGCCCTTCGTTATGGACCGGGCCCCTGGCCCCATGTTTCGGCCCGGCATCTTCGCACGGAGGAGTTGTTCCCGGTCGCCGCGCCCTCCCTTTGGGGTAAGCGGCCAAGGACCGCGTTGACCAATACGTACCCCCTCTTGCGCGATACCCATGAGTCATGGCGTCCCTGGCTGGCCGAGGCCGGTTTGGCCGCGAATGGATTTCGCTTCGGCGCCCGCTTTGACGACTCCGGCCTGTTGCTCCAGGCGGCGGAGGCCGGTCAGGGCGTTGCACTGGCAAGGTCGCTCCTCGCGATGGATGCGCTGCGCACGGGCCGCCTGGTGAGGATCGGACGGCTGAGCGTCGTGTCGCCCAATTCGTATTACCTGATCTGCGGGGCCGAGTGCGATCTCGCCCCGGCCGCCCAGCTCTTCGCGGATTGGCTGGAGACCTCCTTGGGGTCTCACGACTTCAAGGCCGGAGCTACCCTGCGAGCCATCGGCTGACCTTCGCCTCGAGCAGGTGCAGGGGCAGGCAGCCATCTTCCAGTACCTGGGTATGGAATGCCCGCAGGTCGAACCGGGAGCCGAGTCGCGCGCGCGCGCGTTCGCGAAGCTCGAGCATCTTGAGCTCGCCGATCTTGTAGGCCAGCGCCTGCCCCGGCCATGCCAGGTAGCGATCCACCGCGCGACTGGCTTCATCCTCGCTGGAGCCGTCGTTTTCACGGGCGAACGAGATCGCCCGCTCGCGTGTCCAGCCTTGTGCATGGATGCCCGTGTCGATCACCAGCCGGAGTGCGCGCATCATCTCCTGCTGCAAGCGCCCCAGCCGCGAGGCGGCATCGCCGTACAGGCCCAGTTCCTCCCCCAGGCTCTCCGCATACAGTGCCCAGCCTTCGCCGTACGCGTCGTTCCAGTAGGTGCGCCGAAAGTCCGTGCGGGCCGTCTCCTGCTGCAGTGCGACCTGGTAGTGGTGCCCCGGTTGGCCCTCGTGAAGGAACAGCGCGGCCAGTCGCGATATGCTGACTTTCCTCGCATCGGGAAAAGCGGCGAAGAAAACGCCCGGCCGGCTTCCGTCCAGCGCCGGTGAAACGTAGTGCGACGAAACCGCGTTGCGCCGCAGGTGCTCCACTGCGCGGATCTCAAGGGGCGCGCGCGGCGCACGCTCGAAGAACTTGGGCAAGCGCTCCTTGACGCGATCATTGATGGACGTGTAGGCGGCAAGAACCTCGCTGTCCGACTGAAAGGGTGTCAGCTCCGCTCGCGTTGCGAGTGACTGAAAAAACGCCGCCAGGTTGCCGGAAAAGCCAAAGTCGGCCTTCACCTTCTCCAGCTCCGCACCAATTCGGGCCACTTCGCGCAGCCCGATTTCGTGAATCTGCTCTGGCCTCAGGTCGGTTGTCGTGGAGGACTGCACGAGCAGGCGGTACCACCCCGCCCCGCCCGCCATCCCGCTCAATCCGCCTGTCAGCCGGGCTGCCTGGAGATACTCTCCCCGCATGAAGTCCCGCAGCCGGGTGTTGGCTGGAGCGATCGCGTCGCGAACGGTCTTCCGGTACGCCTCGCGAAGGCCCGGGCGGTCGGCCTGCGGCACGCCGGGCGGAAATGCGCCGACACCGGCCAGATAGGGGCTCGCGGGCAAGTCAACAAGCACCAGCGCGTCGAGCTGCGCAAGGATGCGTTCGACAACCGGGCGCGGCAACACGACATGCCCGCGGATGCCTTCTCGCATATTGGAGATGGCCTGATCGATCCAGGCCGGCAAGCGCTGCAGGCGCTTGAGGAAATTCTCGTAGTTCGCGCTTGTCCGGAGTGGCTGCGATCCATTGCCGCTCGACCACTGCGCCAAGCGGACGGGCATGCAGTTCAGCTGGTTGAGAGGCATCAGGTGCCTCGGGTACGCCATCATCCGGAGGCGGTCGGCGGCGTCCCACTGAACCAGGGCGTGCGTGACTTTCCCCTCCCGGTCGAGGCCCGAAGTGTCGATGCGCCCAAGACGGTCCAGCGTCCTCCTGTACAGAGCTCGTTGGCGCTCGCGGTGCGCCGGGGAGATGTCGATCTCGAAAGCCGCGTCGTAGCGGGCGTCGCCGGTATTTTCCGTCGCGTCCAGGGGGAAGAGCGCGAGAACGGCACGGTGGTACTCCTCGGCAAGCGCTGCCAATTCGATGTCCGCCGATCGCAAGGACGCGGACCGGGCCAGCGTTTGGCCGAACCCGATCGAGCACGCGAGACTCGCGTTGAAGGCCCGGCGCGTGACTCTGGCGATTTTCGTCATCGGAAGGCGCGGAGCATGAGCGGGGCGTGCGAGCTGGCTTGCATACGATCGGCAATCGTCGCGATGGCGAGGCCGGTCGTCAATCGAAGGAAATTGACCTTGCGGCCAGTTTTCGTCGGTGCGCAGCCCGCGCGGAAAACCTTCTCATGCCCTCCAGGTCGAGAACCTCGATGACACCGTACCGGATGCGCAGCAGGCCGGCCTGCTGGAGAGTGTGCAGCTCACGATGGGTACTCTGCCGAGCCAGGCCGCAAAGACGGGCGATCTCTTCCTGCGAGATGGCCAGTTCACGACCGGTGTATGGATACAACTGTGGATTGAAGAGCTCGGACACGCAGTACGCGACGCGTGCCGTGAGATCGCGCAGGCGAAAGATCTCCATCAGCGCGCCGTAGTGTGCGAGCCGGGCATTCAACTGGTCGATCACCCAGCGGCCGAACGCGCGACTGTCGTCGATCAGCCAGAGAAATGTCTCACGCGGCGTGAAGGCAACGCTGCTGGGGCGAATAGCAACGACCGCGTAGGGGCGCGGCCCGCCCTTCACCGCGGCGCCTTCGCCGAACCAGGCGCCGGCGGGCATGCCGGCAAACGTCGTAGCCCTCCCATCAGCGGCAACGGTCTCGACTTTCAGCATCCCGTCCACAACGCCAAGCCAATGCGCCGCGGGAGAGCCCCGAAAGCAGACAGTCGAACCCGCCGCGAAGTCGCGCATGGCTGTTTCCCCATGAACGCGCTCCATCTGCGAGTGCGTAAGACAAGCGCGCCAGGGGCTTGCCTCCAGGAAGTCGCGCAGGCGGCGAGCCATGCAGCCATGAAGCATCGTGTTCAAGCGAACAGCTTTCGCGCGATCAGCTCCTTCATGATCTCCGTGGCGCCACCGTAGATTCGTTGCACGCGGGCATCGGCGTACATGCGTGCGATCGGGTATTCGGCCATGTATCCATAGCCGCCAAACAGCTGCAGGCATTCGTCCACGACACGGCCCTGTTGCTCGGTACACCACCACTTGGCCATGTAGGCGGCCTCGTTATCGAGCGTCCCGTCCAGAAGCCGTTGCGTGCAATCGTTCACGAAGCTGCGCACCACGTGGGCCAATGTCGCGCACTCCGCGAGCTTGAACCGCGTATTCTGGAAATCCGCGAGGGCTTGACCGAAGGCCTTGCGCTGCCGCGTGTACTCGACTGTCAGTTCGACCGCGCGCTCGATCATCGCCGCGGCCGGCACGCACAGCAGCAGCCGTTCGTAGGGCAGCTGGCTCATCGCCTGGGGAAAGCCGTTTCCCTCCACTTCGCCCAGCAGGTGATCGCTCGGAACGGTGACGCCGTCGAAGAACAACTCGGCGGTGTCCGAAGCATGCTGGCCGATTTTTTCCAGCCGCCGCCCCACGCCAAAGCCCCGCAGCTTCTCGGTTTCCAGGACGAAGAGGGAAACGCCTCGGCCGCCGGCGCCGCCCGTGCGCACCGCGACGACCAGGAGGTTGGCGGTGAATCCGTTCGTGATGAAAGTCTTGACCCCGTCAATCACGTACCCGTCCCCGTTGCGTTTCGCGGTCGTACGCAGCGCCTTCAGGTCCGAGCCGCACCCGGGCTCTGTCAGCGCGATCCCGGCCAGCATCTCCCCGCTGACGAGCCTGGGCAACCAGCGCTCCTTTTGAGCGTCGGTGCCATAGTCGGCGATGTAATGGGCGGCAATCGAATGCACGGCCGTGTTGGCGGGGACTTCGGCCTTCGCGAGCTCGTCCTGAACCACCAGCTGAAACGCCAGCGAGACACCGGCGCCTCCGTAAGCTTCGGCAATCTCGGGCATCAGAAAGCCCAGCCGCCCGAACGGCCGCCACACCTCGCGCGGGATGAATCCCTGCCGGCGCCAGCCATTCATGTGGGGCGCCAGCTCGTCGGCTATGTAGCGGCGCACCTGTTCGCGGAATGCGTCGCTCTCCTCGTCCATCCAGGGATGGCGGTGAAGTTGGGGCAGCATCTGCGGTTCCGTCCGGACGTCAGCCCAGCCAGCGCTTGCGGCGCCGGTAGTGCTTGATGTGCCGGTAGTTCTTGCGCTCGCCGGCAGCGCCCATGCCCAGATAGAACTCCTGGATGTCCTCGTTGTTGCGCAACTGGGACGCGGGCGCCTCCAGCACCACGCGGCCACCCTCCATCACATAACCGTGGTCCGCCAGCCCCAGGGCCGCGTGCGCATTCTGCTCGACGATCAGGAGCGACATACCCTGATCCTTCAGCCGGCCCAGCAGCTGGAAGATCTCCGCGACCATCAGCGGCGCCAGGCCCAGCGACGGCTCGTCGATCAGCATCAACCTGGGCTCGCTCATGAGGGCGCGCGCGATCAGCAACTGCTGCTGTTCGCCTCCCGACAGGTAACCGGCCGTGCGCGTTCGCAGGGCGGCCAGGCGCGGGATCGTCTCGTAGATGAAAGCCAGCCGCTCGCGCACCCGGCGCGCGCCCGGAAGGAGATGCCCGCCGATGGTGAGGTTCTGTTCCACGTTGAGGTGGCGCAGGACCTTGCGCCCTTCGACGACGTGAATGACGCCGCGGGCCACCATTTTTTGAGCCGGCGTGCCGGTGACGTCCTGCCCGGACATGAGGACACCACCTGCCGAGACGGCCCCGTCCTCGACCGGCAGGATGCCCGATATTGCCTTGAGCGTGGTGCTCTTGCCCGCGCCATTGGGGCCCAGCAGGACAGTGCAGCACCCGGCCTTCACTTCCAGGTTGACGCCCTTGAGCGCCAGGATGACCTCGGAGTACAGCACCTCCAGGTTTTCCACCGCGAGGATGGGGGTCTGCGCAGCACTGTTCATGCCTACCAGCGCTCTACCTTGGGGATCGGCACGCCAGTGGCCACCGCGGTCATCTTTCCGCCCGTGACCCACCCGATGTTGACCTTGGGCTTGTAGATGGGAAACGGCGCCGCGATGGAATAGGCGATGTCGCTGGAGAAGCCGAACAGGTCCGCCGTGCTGAATGTGTTCTCCATCAGAGTCCGATACATGATTTCTCCGGTGAGCTTGTCACCGCCATGTTTCCGTGCGGCAACCTCCACCGCTCGCACCAGCAACAGCGCCTGGCATATTCCCGCCCCGACGATCGCGGACCAACCGGTCTTCAAACCGTACTTGGCCGTCAGCATGTCGTAGAACTTCTTGGGCTCGGATGGATCGGGCGAGGCGATCACGCCGGACTGCACTTCGTAATCGCCCTCAAGGCCCTGGATGCCGCCCATGGCCTTTGCCATGAAGGTCGGCGAGTTGTGCATGCTGAATACGATGGGCACATTTCGGCCCAGAGCCTGCATGGCGCGCTTGACCGCAACCGCCTGCTGCGGCGTGGCGGGCGCGATGATGGCTTCAGCCCCCGCGTTGAAGACGCGACGGACTTGCAGGGTCATGTCGGCCGGCTGCGGCTCGACGTAGACGACTTCAACCAGGTCCACCGTCTTGGGATTCGCCTTGGCCCAGATCGCCGTCCCCCGCCCCATGTCGGCAAAAGTCGGCGAGGCCTCCGTCGTCACCATCGCGATCTTCACCGGCCGGTTGCCGCCGGTCCTGACCCGTTGGAACCAGTCGATGAAGCCGGCGAACTCGTGCACGAACGTCGGCCGCGTGGACAGGATCCACTGGTTGGGCCGCCACCCGAACCCGTTGCTGGCGGAGCCGAGGATCATCACGACCTTGTCGTTGGGCAGCCGCTGCTGCAAGGCGGCGGTGTCGGGGCCCCCCAGGGCAAAGCCGATCAACGGCTTGGCCGCGAGGATGCCCGGCCACAGGCTGGCCGTCTGCGCCGTGTCGTAACGGGTGTCATACGCCTTGATGTCCAGCTTCACCCCGATCCTGCTGCCAATCTCGGCGTTCCACCAGGTCCCCACGGATTCGCGAGCACCGGTGAACAGGGGCATCACGGTGGCGAAGGGCCCCGAGAAGTCGGCCAGTGAAGGAATCAGGTACGTCGTCGTTTGCCTGGGCGGCGCCGCGAAGAGCGCGGGGTACGCAGCCGCGCCGGCAAGGGCGATGCCGGCGTCTCGTCGGGTGATATTCATGCTTGTCTCCTGTGGTGATGGTCGGCGAACTCGTGAACGAACTCAGTAAGGAAAGGGCCAGCGGCGGAAGGCGCCCTTGAGGATGTTGATCCGGTGCATCAGGCCTTTCGGCTCGAACAACAGGAAGAGGATGACGATGCCGCCCAGCAGGACATTCATGCTGGCGAACACGAAGTCCTGCCCGACGGCGGGCAAGACCTCGATCAGGTACGGCCCCAGAGTGACCACGCCTTCCTTGGCCAGCTGGATCAGCACCGTGCCGATCAGCGCGCCGACGAGCGAGCCCAGGCCTCCGACGATCATCATCGCGATGATCCAGATGGAGTTGAACAGCGTGAATTGCTCCACCGACACATGCCGAAGGGCCACCACCCACAGGCTTCCGGCTACGCCCGCGTAGAAAGCGCCGACCAGGAATGCACGCATCTTGGCCATCATCACGTCGATCCCCATCATGCCGGCCGCCACGTCGTCGTCGCGCACCGCCTCGAAGGCGCGGCCATGGCGCGAGCGCACGATCCCGAATGCACCGAACAGCATCACCGCCAGGACGAGGAAAGCCAGGTAATAGATGGCCCTGTCGTTTTCGAGGCTGACGCCGAGGATGGCGATGTTCTCGATGTGCACGCCACCCGGCCCGCCGAGCCATGCCGCCGGCAGGTTCAGCACCAGGAACTGGAACAGCGCCTGCGCCGCGATCGTGGTCAGGGCCAGGTAGAAGCCCTTGATGCGCGCCGCCGACAAGCCGAACAGTGCGCCGAACCCCGCCGCCGCGGCACCGCCGAAGGCAATGGCCGGCAACACCGGCCAGTGCCAGTAGCCGATGGCCACGGCGCTTGCGTATGCGCCGACTCCCATGAAGGCCGATTGCCCCAGGTTGATCTGGCCCGCGTAGCCCGTGCAGATCTGCAGGCCGACCACGGCGATGGCCATGATGAAGATGGAGTAGCAGATGCCCACCCAGCGATCGCTTGCCCACAGGGGCAAGAGCAAGAGGGTCGCGACCAGGAGCAGGAGCGCCGCGAGTTGCCACCGCGTGCGCACCAGGGAGCGGTCGGCCGCGTAACCGGTGAAGAAGATACCTGAGGGGTCCATGGCGGTGCGGCCTCAAACGCGTTCTATGGTGCGCCAGCCGAACATGCCCGTAGGCCGCACGAACAGCATCAACAGCATGAAGGCATAAGGCACAGTGGCTGAGGCTGCGCCGCCTATGAGGGGGTCGACATACGCGGCCACCAGCGTTTGAAGGATTCCCATGATGGCTCCCGCCAGGAGCAGGCCCACGATGGACTCGAGCCCCGCGAACAACGCCACGGGGAGTGCCGCCAGTCCGATCTCGGCCGATACCAGGCTGAGCGAGCGGCCGTTCAGGTAGACGATGGCGCCGACGGTGGAGATGGCGGCGCCCAGCATCCAGGCCAGAGTCGTCGCGCGCTTGACCGAGATGCCCATGGCGATGGCCGTTTGCGGATCCTCGGCCACGGCGGTCAGCGTCAGGCCGAATCGCGAGCGATTGAAGAACCACCACAACCCCAGCGCCAGGGCGACCGTGAAGGCCGCGCCGATGACGAGCGGCGTCGGGAGGATGAAATCCGTGGTAACGATGGGGGTCGCGGGCAGCAGCGCCGGGAACTGGCGCTCCGCCGACCCCCAGATGACCAGGAGCAGGCCGCGAATCAGGATCACCAGGCCGATGGTCACCATCACCATGGAGAACACCGACTCGCCGATCAGCCGCGAGAAGAACAGGCGTTCGATCGCGAAGCCATAAGCGATGGAACAGGCAAAGGCCAGCGGGATGGCGATGCCGGTGGGCAAGCCCGCGCCGAGCGTCAGCGTCCATACCGTGAACGCCCCCACCAGCATGAGTTCGCCCTGCGCGAAGTTGAACACCTTGCTCGCGCGGTAGATGACGACGAAGCCAAGCGCCAGCAGCGCGTAAAGCTCGCCCAGCAGCACACCGTTGATCACGTAATTGAGGAAGTCGCTCATGCCGTTTCAATCGCCTCCATTGCAAGCCCCGGCGCCGCCGCGTGGCCGATTCGAACCGTCGTGCGAAGCGTGCCGCTGCGACCGTCCTGGTACCTGATGGGAATGGCCAGGTCCACGGCCTGTGCATCGGCGTAGAGCCCTTCGACCAGGGCGCGGTAGCGCTCCTCGATGAACTCGCGCTTGAGCTTGCGCGTGCGGGTGAGTTCGCCTTCGTCCGCGTCCAGCGGCTTGGGCAGGTTGGCAAAGCGCAATACCTTGGCGTTGCCCGGCAGACTGGCATTGACTTCCCCGATCGCGCGCGCCACCTGGTCGATCACCTCGGGTTTTTGCGACAGGTCGGTGAAAGTGGTGAAGCCGATGTTCTTCTGCTCCGCCCAGCGCGAGAACACCACGTCGTCGATGTTGACCAGCGCCGTGACGAACCGATGGCGCGTGTCACCGATCACCAGCACCTCCTTGATATAGGGCGAGAACCGCAGGCGAACCTCGATGAACTGCTTGGGGTAGGCGTCCCCGGTGGCCAGCACGCTCATGTGCTCCAGCCGGTCGTAGTAGATGAGCGAGCCGCCGGGGGAGCGCGCCACGGCGTCGCCTGTGCGGAACCACTCGCCGTCGAACTTCTCGGCCGTCTTCTCGGGCCGCTTCCAGTAGCCTGCGAAGCCCAGTCCGCCCTTGAGCTGCAGCTCCCCCTGATCCGTGATGCGCCATTCGAGCGGCGCGCTGCGGCTCGTGGCGTCGGTGCATGGCGTTCCGACCGATTCGGGATCGTAGCTGTCGCCGACGTGCGCGGAAATGAGGCCGTACTCGCTGCAGCCATAGATGTTGCGCAGCGACACGCCCATCGATGCGAACAGGCGCATCACGTCGGGTGAGGTGGCGGCGCCGCCTGTCATCGCGGTCTTCACCCGCTTCAGGCCCAGCCGGTCGCGCAGGGGCGATAGCACCAGGGCTTCTGCCAGCGGATAGAGCAGCCTGGCGGAAAGCGGCGCCAGCGTGTTGCCGATACGCGCCAGGTTCACCGCGCGCCCGACGCCCAGCCCCCACTTCACCATGCCCTGGCGAAGCCGGCCCGCGTCGATCATGCGGGTGTGCACGTCGGCGGCCAGGTTTTCCCACTGGCGTGGCCCGAGGAACAGGATGTCCACCCCCAGCTCGCGGATGGCTTCCTGCACCTGGTCGGGCCGCTCGGCGAAATTGACGCGCAACGGCAGCATCATGCCGAGCGCGACGCCGACCCACTGCTCGGTGATCCACGACAGCGGAACGTACGACAGGTATTCGCCGTGCGCCTTCATGCGCAGCGCCGCCTGGAACTGCTCGGCGCAGCCGAGCAGCGCGCGGTGCGTAATCATCACTCCCTTGGGATGCCCCGTCGTGCCGGAGGTGTACGCGAGGAGCGCAATCTCGTCGGCGCCGCCGGCTTCGATGGTTTCATCGACGCGGCCGGGCCGGGCCGCTCGCAGCGGCCCGCCGGCTTCGATCAGCTGGTCCAGGCTGCGCAGCAAGGGCGATTCGTAGGCCCACAAGCCGCCGGGCTCCCAGTAGACGATGTGCTTCAACCTTGCGCTGCCCTGCGCCACCGACAAAGCCTTGTCGACCTGCTCCTGGTCGTCGGCGAAGACGCACACGGCCTGGGCGTCCTCCGCGATGTAGCGAAGCTCCTGTTCGGAGGCGTCGGGGTAGAGCGTGACGGTCTTGGCGCCGATGGCCATCGCCGCCCACTCTCCCCAATAGATTTCCGGCCGGTTCTCACCGATGAGAACGACGGTGTCTCCACGCTTCACGCCCAGGGTCAGCAGGCCGAAGGCTATGCGGCGCGTTCGCTCGTGGATCTGCTCCCAGCTGAATTCCTGCCAGATGCCGCGGCACTTGTGGCGGTGGCCGACCACGTCGGCGCGTGCCCGCGCGTTATGCAGCAGCCACTGCGGCAGGGTCTGCGGGTTGGCGGTCGCGGCGTTCAATGGCTGCTCCCCAGGTACGCGGCGATCACCCCCGGATCCTGCTGCACCTGCGCCGGTGTTCCGTCCGCGATCATGGACCCGAAGTTCAGCACCACGACCCTGTCGGCGATGTCCATCACCACGCCCATGTCGTGTTCGACGAGCACGACGGGCGTTTTCTTGAACTCGCGGATGTCGAGGATGAACCGGGCGAGATCTTCCTTCTCTTCGGAGTTCATCCCTGCCATCGGCTCGTCCAGCAGCAGCACTTGCGGCTCCATCGCGAGGGCGCGCCCCAGATCCACACGCTTGCGCATGCCGTATCCGAGCGTGCCCACCGGCTGGTGGCGAATGTGCTCGATCTCCAGGAAATCGATGATTTCTTCCGCCGTCTTGCGGTGAGCGACTTCTTCCCGCACCGCGAAGGGATACCAGGCAAAGGCCTGCAGCAGGCTGGTGCGCATGTGGCTGTAGCGGCCCAGCAAGATGTTGTCCAGCACGCTCATGTGCGGTAACAGGTGCGTTCCCTGGAAGGTGCGTGCCACGCCCGCCGCGGCAATGCGGTGCACCGGCCAGCCGGAGATGTCCTCGCCCTGGTAGCACACCTGGCCGATCTGAGGGCGGTAGAAGCCCGACAGCACGTTGAGGAAGGAGCTCTTGCCCGCGCCGTTCGGGCCGATCAGCGCGACGAGCTCGCCGGCCCCCACGCCGATGGACACGTCCTTCAGCGCCTTGACGCCGCCGAATTGCAGGGTCGCGGCGCGCGCCTCGAGAATGTACCGCCGGGAACCGGCGGCATCGCCGCCGACTTCCTGGACCGGGGAATCGTGCATGTTCATGGAATGGGATGCGCGGCTCAACCCATCGTGAAGCCACCACCGCACACGATGGTTTGCCCCGAGATGTAGTCGGATTCCGGAATGCAGAAAAGGTAGACCGCGCCGGCCGCCTCTGCCGGTGTCCCGCCCCGGCCGAGGGGAACGCCGGCCTCTATGGTCTGCAGGAGCGCAGAGTTGATGCCGACCTTGATCTCGCGGCCTTCGATGTTCACTGTCGCTGCCGCATCCGCGGTCGCATCCGTCAGCCGCGTCCGGATGAAGCCATAGGCCACCGTGTTGACATTGACCAGCATCCGGCCCCACTCCTTGGAGAGCGTCTTGGTCATGCCGATGATCCCGGCCTTGGCCACGGCATAGTTCGTCTGCCCCGCATTGCCGCCCAAACCCGCGACAGAGGAGATGTTGACCACTTTGCGGAAGACTTGGCGCCCCTGCGCCGCCTCGGCCTTGTGCAATTCGCGGATGATCGGCTGGGCGGCGCGAAGAATGCGAAACGGCGCTGTCAGGTGACAGTCCAGGATGGCGTACCACTGCTCGTCGGTCATCTTCTGGATCACCGCGTCCCAGGTGTAGCCGGCGTTGTTGACGATGATGTCGATGCCCCGATAGTGGTTGACCGCGGCCCTGGTGAAGCGCTCCGCGAAATCCGCGGCCGTCACGCTGCCGGCGCAGACTATCGCCTCGCCTCCGAACGCATGAATCTCCCGCGCCACTTCCTGGGCCGGTTCCTCGTCCAGGTCATTGATGACGAGCCGAGCCCCTTCGCCGGCCAGCTTGAGTGCGATCGCGCGCCCGATCCCGCGTCCCGCACCGGTGACAAGAGCCACTTTTCCTGCGAGCTTCGTCATAGCGCGATCCACGCCTCTCCGGTGACTTTCGTCTCGCCGTGCTGGTTCAGGGCCTGAACGTCAATCTTCACGAGACGCTGCCCGTCGCGCTCGAGCTTTTCGGCGACGCGCCCGCGGCAGGTGAGCTGATGGCCCAGATGGGTGATGCCGGTGAAGCGCATATTGAAACTCCGCAGCTTCTGCTGCGGCGCCCAGTTGGTGATCAGGCGGCCGAGGTAGGCGGCGGGAAGCATGCCCTGCGCGAACACATCGGGCATGCCGGCCTTGCGCGCGTAATCGGTGTCGATGTGGATGGGGTTGTGGTCGCCCGAGGCCCCGGCGAACAGTGCGAGCATCGTCCGGGTGACCGGCGGCAGCGTCAGCGGTGGGAGCGCGTCGCCGACGGTCACGGTGTTGTATGCGATGGGTTCCATGGAAAGCGGTTTTCAGCGATTGCGATGGACGATGGAGCTGCGCAGGTCAGCCACGTGCTGGCCCCGTTGGTTCGTGACCTTGACGGCCTTGACGACGAAGGAGAGGGCGCCGTCCTTCTTTTCGTAGATGTCCTCGACCTTCGATTCGAAGGTCAGCGTGTCGCCTGCGCAGACCGGTTGGTGATAGTTGAAGGACTGCTCGCCGTGCAGGATTCGCGTCAGGTCCATGCCGACTTCGCGCAGCCAGGCGAAGGGATCGGGTCTCTCCATTTCGAGGGTGAAAAGGAACGACGGCGGGGCCGGCAGCGATGCGTACCCGGCGTTCCTTGCGGCGGCCTCGTCGGTGTACAGCGGACTGGACTCGCCGATCGCCTTGGCGAAAAAACGCAGGCGGCCCTTCTCGACTTCGGCCGTGCTGGGCGCGAATGACCGGCCGATGTGTTTGCGGTCTATCATGCTTTTTGGTTTCATCAGGCCTGGTAGAGCGTGACCACGCAGGCGCCGCCCAGGCCCAGGTTATGTTGGAGCGCGACCTTGACGCCGGGAACCTGGCGGGCGCCCGCCGTACCCCGCAGCTGGTGCGTCAGTTCGAAGCACTGCGCCAGGCCGGTGGCACCGAGCGGGTGGCCCTTGGAGAGCAGGCCGCCCGATGGATTGGTCACGACCCGTCCTCCGTAGGTGTTGTCGCCGTCGCTGACGAACTGCTCCGCGCCGCCCTCCGGGCACAGGCCGAGGGCCTCGTAGCTGATCAGCTCGTTGTGCACGAAGCAATCGTGAAGCTCGACGACCTTGATGTCCTCCGGGCCGATGCCCGCGGCCGAATAGACCTGGTTGGCGCAGGTCCGGGCCATGTCGTACCCCACGAGCTGCATCATGTCGCGCGCCTCGAAGGTGATCGGGGTGTCGGTGGTCATCGCCTGGGCGGCGATGGCCACGCCCTTTCGCAGGCCACGCCTCCTGGCGTAGCCCGGCGACACCACGACAGCCGCGGCAGCTCCGCACGTGGGCGGGCAGGCCATCAGGCGCGTCATCACGCCCGGCCATAAGGCGGGGGACCGCAGCACGTCTTCCTCGCTCAGTACTTCGCGCATCAGTGCGAGCGGATTGTTGGCGGCGTGCCGGCTGGCCTTGGCGCGAATCCTTGCGAACGCGGACAGCTTGGTTCCATACTTTTTCATATGGCTCAGGCCGGCACCGCCGAAGTATTTCAGGGCGAATGGCACATCCACCTCGGCGGCGAGCTCATCCGTGATCGCATCGAAGTCGTCGAATGGCGTTGGCCTGTCATTCCAGACCGACCCCAGGGCCCCGGGCCGCATCTGCTCGAATCCCACGGCCAGCACGCAATCGGCCGCGCCGCTCTCGACGGCCTGGCGGGCCAGGAACAACGCCGTGGAGCCTGTGGAGCAGTTGTTGTTGACGTTGACGATGGGCACGCCCGTCATGCCGACGCGGTACATGGCTTTCTGGCCACAGGTCGAGTCGCCGTACACATAGCCCGCATACACCTGTTCCATGGCCGCGTAGTCCAACCCCGCATCTGCCAGAGCCTTGCGCGCGGCGTCGGCTGCCATGGAGTCATAGGACTCGCTCGCCCCTGGTTTGGCGAACTTGACCATGCCGACGCCCGCGACGATTGCGTTGTGTTTCATCTTTTCGGTACTCGAGCGTGGGAGTGCGCGGCGCCTGCGCTTTACGCGCTTCTCGCCGGCAGTCCCGCGGTCAGCTCGCTATGGCGTGGTGCAGGTGTAGTTGGTGGCCAATTTGGCGGCGTTCGCATCGCCGGCGGGCCCGGTGTAGCGGGGGTATTGCGGGTGCCGGCACAAGGGGCGCGCGAAGCTGGTGCTGCCATCGAGGGCCAGCTTCAACGCTGTCAACTGGTCCGGCGCCTTGTCGTTGAGAACCCATGAGTCGAGCGCCTCCAGCAGGTCGGTGGAGTCGGCGCCGGGCCCTCCGCCGCAATGGTTCACGCCGGGCGCCGCGTAGTAGCGCGCGAAGCGGTCTACGTTCGCCTGGCCGCCGACGGCGGCCGTCACGCCCTGGTAATACCTGGCGGTGTTCCTCGCGCTGATCGCCGCATCGGCGCCTCCGTGCCACATGATCAGTTTGCCGCCGCTGCTGTTGAACGGCCGCAAGTCCGTGTTGGTCGCATCAATGGCCGCGGCCACCGAGTGGAGCGCCGCCGGGTTGCTGTCGTAGTCATACGCCAGCGAGTCGATCGACAGATCGCCCGCGATCAATCCCTTGATGATCGCTTCCTGCAGGAGGAATTGCCCGGAGGTCTTGCCGTTCATCCAGTTGGTGCTCCAGAAGCCAGGCGCACTCTCGTTGCCCGAGAGCGCCCAACCGGCGTTGGAGTAGGCTCCGCCCGCGAAGGCGGCCGGCGTCATCGACGACGTGACCACCGCCAGCTGCGCATCCGACAGGCACGTGTCACCGGTGTCGCCTCCCCCGGTGCAGCGCAACACCGACGGGTTGAAGGTGCAGGCCGAGGGATTGGACACGACCCCGTCCATGACGCCGTCCGCCGCGTCGCAACTGGCCAGCACCGCGTTTGACAGGAGCGCCGTCTTGGCGTGGGTCAGCTGCCCGCCGGGGGCGAAGAACGCCTTCTGGTTACGGTTCCAGGCCCCGACACTGCCGACAAAGTCGAGTGCGGGCGCCCTGGCGATGATGCCGTCGAACAAGTCGGGATAGCGTTGCGCGTTCATCAGCGCCTCGCGGCCGCCGTTGGAGCAACCTTCGAAGTACGACTTGCCCGGCTGGATCCCGTAAGCCGCCGTGATCATCGGCACCGCCGACGCCATGACGGTCGGCACGGACAAGTGGCCGTACAGCGCGACGGCTTGCGGGTTGCCGATCGCCCAGGACCCGCTGCGAGGATCCCCCTGGTGTCCGGAATCGCTGTTGACGGTGATGTACCCCTTCTTCAGCGCCGCGAGGTTGAATGCGCCCGGGGGCCCTTCGAGGCCGGGGATGACGCCGTTGAGGCCGGCTCCGCCTCCGTAATAGAGCTTGCCGTTCCAGGCGTTCGGGATACGCATTTCGAAGTTCAGCGCCGGCTCGATCTTGGCCGAGACCTTGCAGTACAGCGGAACCACGCCGGCGGCGGCGACCTCGGCCGCAGCCAGGACCGTCGCGCCGGCGATGGTCTTACCTGCCAGGGATGCGCAGGCCTGTTGCGCTGTGGGGGGCGGCACCACGTCGCTCCCGCCGCATCCGGCAATCAGCACCGCGACCGATAGCGACACGCCGGCGCAGCGGAACAGTCCTGGTCTCATCTTTGTCTCCTGGTTGACGATGGGAGCGGATGTTACTTACCGGGCGGTAACATTGTCAATCGGGAAATATTAAGTAGTTTCCCTAGGGTTAGAATCAACCGATATGACAGTTTCCAAACCAGCCAAGAAGTCCGCATCCATCCCGGCCAGGCCCGCGAAGGGCGACAAGCCGAGATGGGGCTACGAAGTCCAGAACAAGGAGGAGCAGTCGGCCCTGAAAAGGGTGGCCATCCTTCGTACGGCGGCCCGTTTGTTCAACGAGCGGGGTTTCTATGCGACTTCGCTCAACGATCTGGCGAAGCTCTTGCACGTGACCAAGCCCAGCCTGTACTACTACGTGAAGAGCAAGGACGACATCCTTCTGCAGATCCTCCATCACGCCATGGGCCAGATCGATCCCGCCATCGGGCTGGCGGAGGCCACGGGGGTCAACGGACTGGACAAGGTGCGAATATTCCTGGGCAAGTACGTGCACGTGCTCACGGGGGAATTCGGCAAGTGCCTCGTGCTCTCCGGCACGACGCCCCTGGAGCAAGACAGCCGGGATCAGCTTGCTCCTTCGTTCCGGCGCATTGACCGGGCCGTGCGCAAGATGGTGGCCGACGGTGTCAAGGACGGTTCCATCGCGCCTTGCGATCCGAAGATCGCGGCCTTTGCATTGTTCGGCGCATTGCACTGGATGACCTCCTGGTATCGCCCGGACGGCGCCCGGTCTCCCGATGAGTTGGCCGACGAAATCTTCCAGATCTTCAAGAACGGCATGGCCAATACGAAGCCCGCCAGCCAGCCGCGGGGGCGGCGTTCCGCGGCCTGAGCGGATGCCGGCCTCGGTCCAGAAGGTGCGGCCGCAACATGCCAACGGGCTTGCCATGCTCATGCGGGCCTCCTGGAGTTCGACGCATTGTCGGCGCGGCCTCCGGGCTGGGGCGGATGCGGGCCACGGCAATTACGCACACGGCTGTGCGCATGTGCACGCGTAGAATTTCACGATGCCGAAGATCAGCAGGCTGACGTGGGACGACTTGAGGCTGGTGCTCGAAGTGGCTCGCCAGGGCAGCATCCTTCGCGCGGCCAACGTGCTGCGCCTGGATCATTCGACAGTGACGCGGCGACTGGGCCACATCGAATACCTGCTGGAGCAGCGTCTGTTCGACCGATCCAACCGCGGCATTCGCTCGCGCCCTGAAACGGAGCACCTGCTCGACCACATCCGCAAGATGGAAGTGCATGCGGCGGCGCTGGGGGAGGAACTGGGACGCATCTCGGACCCCGAAGTGCGAACGGTCCGCATCGCCACGATGGAGGGACTGGCCAGCGGCTACCTGGCCCGTCGGGTGCATGCCATCGCCAAGGGCCAGGATTCGTTGCGCATCGAGCTTTTCAGCAACCCGCACATCGTCGACTTGCTGAGAAAGGAAACCGACATCTTCCTGAGCTTCTTCGACCCCTCGATGCCGGGGCTGGTGAGCCGGCAGGTCGGCGAAGTGGCGATCTACCTGTATGGATCGAGCCGCTATGCGGAGCTCCATGGGCTGCCCAAGACAGTCGGGGACTTGGCGGGCCACCGGTTCGTCGGCTACATCGACGAGATGGTCACCATCGACTCCGTGCGGTGGCTGCAGGAAATCATCGCCGAACCCGACATCTCTTTTTGCAGCAACAGCGTCATCGCGCAGCGCAACGCCGCGATGTCGGGCGCCGGGCTGGCCGTGCTCCCGGTGTTCGTGGGCGAAGGCAACGATTCCCTGTTCAGGGTGCTGGCGGACGAGGTGCGCATCACGCGTCCGGTCTGGATGTCGATCGGCAGGGACCAGGAATTGCTGAAGGCGATCAAGAAATGCGCCGACGGCATCGAGGCCGCCTTCCAGGCGGACAGGAATTTCCTGCTCGGCCTGGCCACTGTGCTGGACCACGCCGTGCGCTAGCCGCTTTCCACGCTACAGGAGCTTCTGCAAGATGGATCCCGCCACCCTCATCGATCGCTACTGCCAGGTCTGGTCCGAACCCGATGCCGCTGTCCGTGCCGAGCTGCTCGCATCGGTGTGGAGCCCTGGCGCCACGTACACCGATCCGACCGTCCACGCCGAAGGCGCGCAGGAACTGCTCGCTCACATCGCCAAGGTTCAGGCGCGCCGCCCCGGCGCGGCCGTGGTGCGCACCAGCGAGGTCGATATCCACCATGGCCTCGCCCGGTTCGCGTGGCATGTGGTTCAGGCCGATGGCACTGCGTTGCCGGAGAGCCTGGATATCGCTTTCATCGCCCCCGACGGCGCAAGGATCGAACGCATCATCGGCTACTTCGGCCCGCTGGCCGGAAGGGCGAAGTGACGCCCCGCCGGGACTAAGTGGCCTGTCGGTGTTGCAGGGCATTGCACGCATCGACAATGCGTTCACACGCCTGTGCAAGTAGCGACTCCTCGATCACGAACGAAATGCGGATAAAGGGCGAGGCCCCAAACGCACACCCGGGCACCGCGGCAACGTTCGCGTGCATCAGCAGGTGCTCGGCGAGATCGCTATCCGACAGTATCCTGCCGCCATCCGGAGCATGGCGCCCCAGGCATGCCGAGACATCCGCGAAGATGTAGAACGCGCCGGCAGGCGCGCTCACCTTCAGCAGAGGTGTCTTGGCCAGAATGGCGAGCGCTCTGTTCCTGCGCCTTTGCAGCGTGTTGAGCCAGTCGCCAATGAGGGTCTGATCGCCAGCGATTGCCTCCACCGCGGCCGCCTGCGCAATGCTGCAGGCATTACCCGCGGTCTGTGATTGCACTCGCGCCATCGCATCGATCAGCCACGTAGGGCCGGCCGCATAGCCGATTCGCCATCCCGTCATCGCATACGTCTTGGATACTCCGCTGGCTACCAGCGTGCGCTCGCGCATGCGCGGCGCCGCGAGCGTGAAAGGCACATGCACGTTGCCGTCGAACGCCAGGTGCTCGTAGATCTCGTCCGACAGCACCATTGCCGACGAGTGATTCCGGATCACCTCGGCGAGCTCCGCGAGCAAGGCGCTCGGGTAGATCGCGCCGGTAGGATTGTTCGGCGTGTTGATGAACACCCAGCGTGTTCGCGCGCTCAATGCGCGGCGCAATGCGGATGGGTCCGGCAAGAAGCCGTTGTCACCGGACGTCTGTATCACCACCGCCTTGCCGTCGCAAAACTCGACCAGGTCGCAGTATGAGACCCAGTAAGGAGCAAAGATGACGACTTCGTCGCCGGGGTCCAATGTCGCGGCGAGCGCATTGAAGATCACCTGCTTGCAGCCCGACGCGACATGAATCTCGTCGCGCCCCCGGGAGAGGCCGTGGTCGCGCCGAAATTTTTCCCGCACGGCATCCTTGATCGGCGCCGCGCCATCGGCTGCCGTGTAGCGGGTAAAACCCTCCAGCGCGGCCTTGTGCGCCGCTTCAACGATGCGTGCCGGCGTGTCGAAGTCGAGCTCGCCCAGCGCGAGCGAAATGACGTCACGGCCTGCGCTGCGCAGCACGCCGGCGCGGCCCGCGATCGCGATCGTGGGCGAAAGCTGGATGCGGCGTACGCGTGTACTGGCGCGATCCGACATGCCCTCCGCCGTGGCGGGCTCGGCATCAGTGGCACGCGTGTGAAGAGCTGTCACGAAGGGGGCTCCTGTGCTTGATCGACGCACAGGATGATCATTCAATCCGCATGGCCACCGCAACCGGATTCAGCCCACTCCAGCCACATTTGGCGGAATGTTCCATCATGCCGGTGGCGACCCGCGAATAGCATCGCCGGGGGACAGCGGCGAACGCAAGCCGATTGGAGTATTCGGTCAACCGCCGCGGCCGGATGCGCCGGGCCCAGCCAGGACTCAGGCGATTTCGGTGATGGGGACATCACCGTTGGTCTTCAGCTCCTTGACGCAAAACAAGGTGCGCGAGTCGTACACACCCGCCAGCTTGTTGATCGTTTCGAGCAGCAGCGTGCTGTAGTGGTCCATGTCGTGGGCGATCATCTCCACCAGAAGGTCGAATTCCCCGCTGACGACGTGCGCCGCGAGGATTTCCGGGATCGCGGTGATCTTGCGCCAGAGCTCGTCGCGATCGCAGTCGCGCGTACGCTTGATCGTGATGAACGCCCGCACCGTGTACCCAAGGCGGGGATGATCGAGGACCGCACGGTACCGCGCCACTACGCCTGATTGCTCGAGCAGCGCCACGCGGCGCAGGCACGGCGTGGGAGAAAGGTGGACAAGCTGCGCGAGTTCCTTGTTCGACAACCGCGCATTCCGCTGAAGGTGCATCAGGATGCGCCGATCGACGCGGTCGAGTTTTCGCGGCTTGCTTTCCGGTTCTTTCATCATCGTCCTCCCCTGTTCGGTCTCTCCGGGATTGGTGCGCAGTGGCACGGAATTCCAATGCGCAGGCACGCGCTTTCAAAAAGCGCGGCCGCCAAAGCAGCTCATCGCAGGATATTGGCACATTACGCTAAGTATTGCGATTGAAAAGGATTTTAATCGACAGTATTTTGTGTTACTGGCATTATCGTCGACATCGTGAATACGGACGGATCAACCAGATGACGCATGACGTGCGGCTCGGCGTAGACATCGGAGGCACGTTCACCGACGTGGCGCTGGAGGTCCGCGGCGCGCTGTTTCCGGTCAAGGTCCCGACCACGCATGGCGCACCAGCGCGTGGAGTGCTGGATGCGGTTTCGTCGGCGTTGCGCCGCGCGCAGGTCGACCTGCATGACGTCTCGCTGTTCGTTCACGGCACGACCCTGGCGACGAATGCGCTGATAGAGCGCAAGGGCGCGCGAACGGCGTTGCTCACCAGCGATGGCTTTCGCGACGTGCTCGAAATGGGCAACGAAGGCCGCTTCGACCAGTACGACACACGGGCGATGAAGCCCGCGCCCCTTGTGCCACGGGAATGGCGCTTCACCGTCCCCGAGCGCCTGAGGGCGAACGGAAGCGTCGAGCACGCGCTCGACGAGGCGGCCGTCCGTGCGCTGGCGCCAAAGCTGGCGCATGAAGGCATCGAGGCG
The DNA here is from genome assembly GCA_030695945.1 of Ramlibacter sp. GTDB lineage: Bacteria > Pseudomonadota > Gammaproteobacteria > Burkholderiales > Burkholderiaceae_C > Ramlibacter. Next base: position 85,690 of record JAUYOG010000049.1, on the reverse strand, counting down.
CTCGCGATCGGCTTCCTGCATTCCTATCTCGACGGCGGTCCCGAACGGCGAGCCGCGCAGATCCTCGCCGAGGCAATGCCCGAACTGTGGATCTCGACAAGCCACGAAGTCTCCCCGCAGATGCGCGAATACGAGCGGCTGTCGACGACCTGTGCGAACGCATATATCCAGCCCGTGATGAGCCGCTATCTGCTGGAGCTCGAACGGGAGATGCGGGATAAAGGCCTGCGGGTTCCGATGATGATGATTCTTTCCGGCGGCGGCGTGGCAACGGTCGACACCGCCGCTCGTTTCCCCATCCGCCTGCTCGAGTCGGGTCCCGCCGGCGGTGCGATCTTCGCCTCCGCGATTGCACGCGACCACGGCTACGATGAAGTCCTCTCCTTCGACCTGGGTGGAACGACAGCCAAGTTCTGCATGGTCGACGGCGGCCGCGCGCGGACCGCGATGAATTTCGAGATTGCGCGGACCTACCGCTTCAAGCGCGGCAGCGGCCTGCCGGTGAGGATTCCCGTGGTCGACCTGGTGGAGATCGGCGCGGGGGGCGGATCGATCGCCCGGCTGGACGGGCTCGGACGAATTACCGTCGGGCCGGACAGTGCCGGCTCCGAGCCTGGCCCGGCAAGCTACTCACGCGGCGGAACGCAGCCCACGGTGACCGACTGCGACATCGTCCTCGGCAAGATCGATCCGGGCGCTTTCGCGGGCGGATCGATGCGGCTGGATGCGGCGGCGGCGAAGCGCGCGCTTGGCGACAAAGTCGCGCGCGGAGCCAATGTTTCCGACGAGGCGGCGGCCTATGCGGTGACCGAAACCGTCGCGGAAACAATGGCGGCCGCCGCGCGTGTCCACGCAACCGAGTGCGGCGCACAGATCGCCCGCCGAACCATGATCGCATTCGGAGGCGCGGCCCCGCTGCATGCCGCCCGTTTTGCCGACCGGCTCGGCATCGATCGGATCGTCGTCCCCGTCGGCGCGAGCGTCGGCTCGGCGATCGGGTTCCTCCAGGCGCCCGTCTCCTATGAGATCGTGCGCTCAGCCAACGTGTTTCTCGACGAGAACTCGCTGACCGATGTGGCGAGGATCGCCGACGAAGCCGAAACCGAGGCCGCCGCGTTCGTCAAAAAGGCGCTGCCGGACGGGACGCCGGTGAGGCGCCGGCGTTCCGCCTACATGCGCTATCAAGGCCAGGGGCACGAGATCGAGGTCGTTATCCCCGAAGGCGACAGCGGCTGGCGCGGGCTACGGCGCCTCTACGACGAAACGTACGCACGCGTCTATGGCCGCACCATTCCCGAAGCGGCGGCCGAAGTCACATCGGTCTCAGTGACCATCCTGGGGCCTGAGCGCACCTCGCCAGCGCGGCCAAGCGCGCCCGTGCCGGTCTCGGCAGGCGGCACCGGCGAGCGGCGGATCTACGACGTGCTCCGCCAGGACTGGGTGACCTGGCCGGTTTATGAGCGCGCATCGCTCGCACCCGGCGCCGGCGCGGACGGTCCCGCAGTCATCACCGAACCCGATACCACGACCGTGGTGCCGCCGCAGTTCACGTTCAGCGTCGATGCGTCGAAATACCTTGTCCTCGAGAGGAAAAGGGGATGACGATGGGCGCGTCGAGCGGGTTCCAGCGCATTCACACCGACCTGATATGGCAGCGGATCATCGCGCTGCTCGAAGATCAGGCACAGACACTGATTCGAACCGCGTTCTCGACAACGACACGCGAGGCAGGGGATTTGTCCGCGGGCTTCTTCGATCGGCGCGCCAGAATGGTCGCCCAGGCGATCACGGGGACGCCGGGGCACGTGAACTCGATGGCGCAGGCAGTCGTCCACTTTCTCGACCTGTTTCCGCTGGACAGCCTAAAGCCTGGAGACGTGTTGCTCAGCAACGATCCCTGGCTGTGCTCGGGGCATCTGCACGATTTCACCGTCGTAACGCCCGTGTTCCATCGCGGGCGCGCGGTCGGCGCGGTCGCCAACACGATCCACGTCGTCGACATCGGGGGGCTCGGCTTCGGCCCCGACGGCCACGACGTGTTCGAGGAAGGCCTCTGCATTCCGCCATGCAAGGTCGTGCATGCCGGAAAGGTCGACGCGTTCATCGTCCACCTGATTCGCATCAACGTCCGGGAGCCCGATCAGGTCATCGGCGATCTGTACGCGTCGATGGCGGGCAACGACGTGGCCGTACGCCAGCTCATCAGCCTGCTCGATGAGTTCGCGCTGGACGATTTCGAAGGCATCGCCGACTCGATCATCGGTCGTACACGCGCCGTCGTCGAAGAGCGGATCGGCCTCCTTCGCGACGGCACTTGCCGCCGTTCGCTGCGGATGGATGGCTACGAAGGCGAGGTGGACTTGCGCCTCGCACTGACCGTCGATGGCCGCGAGATTCGCCTCGACTTCAGCGGCAGCTCACCCGAATCGAGGCGCGGCATCAACGTGGTTCTGAATTACACGAAGGCGTACGCGACGTTCGGCATCAACTGCATCATCAACCCGGACATCCCATGCAATCATGGGAGCCTTGCGCCGCTCATCGTGACCGCGCCCCCGGGAAGCATCCTGAATGCACAGCGGCCGGCTGCCGTCTCGGCGCGGCACATGATTGGTCACATGCTCCCGGACCTCGTGCTCGATGCGCTGTACGAGTTCATCCCGGACCGTGTGCCGGCCGAGGGCGCGGGCCTGATCTGGAATCCCAGTATCCGGGGGATCGCGACCGACGGCCGGCCCTACGCGACCGTGACGTTCAACGCCGGAGGCGGCGGCGCCCATCGCGATCGCGATGGCTGGAGCACGACCGCGTTTCCATCCGGTGTCAGGACGATGCCGGTCGAAGCGGTCGAGGCCACGGTGCCGCTCCTCTTCGTGCGCAAGGAGCTACGACCCGATTCGGGTGGCCCCGGAAAGTTCCGGGGCGGCCTCGGGCAGACGATCGAATTCAAGGCCGCCCACGATCACCCTTTTCTGATCAATGCGATGTTCGACCGGACTCGCTTCGCGGCGAAGGGGCGGGTGGGAGGCTTGTCCGGCGCGGCGGGCGAAGTCCGGCTGCGCTCCGGGAAGCCCGCCGCGGCGAAGGGATTGCAGCAGGTCGATGCCGGCGACAGCGTCATCCTCCAGCTGCCGGGCGGAGGCGGTTTCGGCCATCCGCGAGAGCGTGACCGCCATCGCGTCCACGCCGATCTGAGGGGCGGCTATGTGAGCGCGGAAGCTGCCGAGCAAGTCTACGGATTCACTGGAGGTTCCGATGGCCAGGATTAGCAAGCAACGCAATGAACTCAATGCGGGCCGGCGCACGTTCGTCAAGAGCGCCACGGCCCTGATGATCGCGAGCTCCGCCGAGTGCTCGTACGCGCAGGCGCCAGCGCGCGGAGGCACGCTACGCATCAGCGTCAGCCAGCGCATCAACACGCTCAATCCGCTGCGTCACAGCAACACTTCCGACTACATGACCGGCGAGTTGATGTACTCCGGTCTTTGCCGTCTCGGCCGGAAAATGGAAGCGCTGCCAGATCTCGCAACGGAATGGCGCTCCAACGCGGCCCTCACGGAATGGACTTTCAAGCTGCGGCCGCGCGCGATGTTTCGCGGAGTCAATCGCGAAGTGAAGCCGCGCGACGTGGTTGCCAGCTTCCGCGCCATCAAGGATCCGGCTTCCGGCTCCCCGGCACGGGCATCGCTTGACCTGGTCAGCGACGTCGTCGAGTCAGGCCCGTTTGAAGTCCGGGTGATCCTGAAGGATGCCTACAGCGATCTTCCGGTTGCGCTGGCCCACAATAACGCGCGGATCGTGCCGGCGGATATCGTCGAAAAGGACCTCAAGCTGCTCGAGACCGGCGACTACGGCACCGGCCCCTTCAAACTGGCGCAGTATGAGCCGGGGCGGCTGCTGCGTGTCGAGCGGGATGCGCGCTACTTCAAGGGCGACAAGCCGTATCTCGACGCCGTTGAGCAAAGACTGTATCCGGATCTCGCGGCTGAGTATGCAGCGCTCGCGAACGGCGAATCGGACATACTGCTCGGCCTTGCGGAAACCGATTACGCGCGCGCGGTCGCCAACAAAGCCCTGAATGTTCAGCGCGTGCGTTCCGGCCGCTTCTTCAACCTGGTGATGCGCTGCGACCAGAAGCCGTTCAACGACCTTCGCGTGCGCAAGGCGATGCAGATGGCGGTCGACAGGGAGAGCCTGCTGGAGCTTGTCCTGCAAGGCTTCGGCAAGGTCGGTGCCGACAATCCCATCTCGGCCGAGTATCCGTTCGCGCGCGACATCAAGCCGGCGAAATACGATCCCGCGCAGGCGAAGCGTCTGCTCGCGGAGGCCGGTTATCCGAACGGACTGAAGATCACGCTGTTCTGCGCCAACAGGCCCGCCGCGCGGAGCGCCCTCGGCGTCGCCATCAAAGAGATGGCCCGATCGGCCGGCTTCGACATCGATGTCCAGACGATCGCTTATGACGTGTACAACGCGACGATATGGCGCAAGGCGAACTTCTACGTGGCGAACTGGAACATGCAACCCACGCCGGACGCGATGTTCGCGCTGCTGTTCACCACGGATGCGCCGTGGAACGACACGCGTTGGAACAACCCGAAGTTCGACGACCTGGTCAGGCGCGCGCGCGCCACTGTCGATGCCGCCGAAAGGGCGCGGCTGTACGGCGAAGCGCAAGGGCTGCTCAATTCCGAAGTGCCGTACCTGATTCCGTTCTTCCAGGACCTCCTCTCGGCCAGCGCGAAGAATGTGATGAACTATCACGTCCATCCGCGGGGCGGCCAGTACTTCCTCGAGGAGGTCTGGCTTGCGGGGAAGTAGCACCCGACAGCCCGCTCGGCCATGACACTCTCCTACCTGTTGCGGCGCTTCGGCTCGGCCATTCTCATCCTGTGGCTCGTGTCGCTGCTCGTCTTCTTCATCACCCAGATCTTGCCGGGCAACGCGGCGGTGATGGTCCTGGGGGAGTTCGCCACGCCGGAGACGTTGGCGGCAATGGAACGCCGGTTGCACCTGCATGATCCCTGGTGGGTTCAATACAGCCGATGGATCGGCGGCATTCTCGCCTTCGACTGGGGCGTGTCGATGGGGGACCACATCCCCGTGCTGCCTGCCGTGATGCTTGCTTTCGGCCGCTCGCTGTCGCTGGCGGCTATGGCACTGGTGGTCGTCGTCTTCATCGCAATCCCGCTGGGCACCATGGCGGCGGTCAGGCGCGGCCGCTTCGGCGACCTGGCGCTGAGCGTGCTTGGCTACATCGGCGTTTCGGTGCCTGAATTCGTGATAGCGACCCTGCTCGTCATCACGCTGGCCAGGCCCGAGCTGGGCTGGTTTCCCGGGGGCGGCTACGAGTCGATCGCGGCGGGCGTATGGCCCTGGCTCAGCCACTATCTGCTTCCCGTGGCCACGCTGACGATCGTCCTGATAGCCCACATCGCGAGGCAGGTCCGGTCGGAAATGATCGATGTGCTAGCCACGGATTACATTCGAACCGCAGTCCTGAAAGGTCTGCCGTACTGGCGCGTGCTGCTCAAGCACGCGCTGCCGAACGCCATGTTGCCGACGATCACCATCATCGCCCTCGACGTCGGCTACCTGATCGGGGGCATCATCGTCGTGGAGGAAGTCTTCGCTTTTCCCGGCCTCGGGCGGCTTCTGATCTTCGCCGTTCAAAACCGCGATCTGCCCATGATCCAGGCTGGGGCGCTGGTACTCGCGACGCTGTACGCGCTCACGAGCCTGGCCGCGGATCTGCTTTACGCGTGGATAGATCGGAGGATTATCTATGCGTGACATCCTGCGCCGGCTGCTGGCGAATCCACTCGGGCTCTCGGGCTCGATCATCGTGCTCGGCGCGCTCCTGCTGGCCGTCGTCGGCCCGGCATTGGCCCCGTTCGACCCGACCGAATTTCATCCGCGCAACCGCTTCGCGTCCCCGGGGAGCGGATACCTGCTCGGCACCGATCAATTCGGCCGTGACATCCTCAGCCGCATGATGTGGGGCGCCCGATCGACGGTGATATTCGGCGTCACCGCGACTCTGCTGGGGACGGCGCTCGGCGCATGCATCGGGATGATCGCGGGCTATCTCGGCGGCGCGACCGACGAAGTGGTCATGCGGCTGATCGACGCCAAGATGGCGGTGCCGAATCTCCTGTTCACTTTGCTGATCCTGACAGTGCTCGGCCCGAACGCGACCAACGCGATGATCGCGGTGGCGATCGCGTTCACGCCCTCCATGGCGCGCATCATGCGTTCCGTCGTACTCTCGGAACGCACGCGGGACTACGTCAGCGCCGCGCGCGCGCGCGGCGAGTCCGCGCGCTTCATCATGTTCCGGGAAATCCTGCCCAACGTGGCGGCGCCGATCGTCGTCGAGAGTTCGATCCGCGTCGCGTTCGCGATCATGCTTGGCGCGACATTGAGCTATCTGGGGCTCGGCGCGCAGCCGCCCACGCCCGACTGGGGGATCATGGTCGCCGAGGCGCGCGCCTTCCTGCAACACAGCCCCTGGCTGGCCGCGTGGCCGGGCCTGGGAATCGCAATCGTCGCCGTGGGATTCAACCTGCTCGGGGATGGACTGCGCGACGCGTTGAATCCGCGGGTGGACAATTGACGGCGGCGGCGCAGATCCCCCTCGACACGCATGCGGGCCTGTCCGTGCGCGGCGTGACCGTTGTGTACCGGTCGCGTGGCGGCGATCACGTCGCGCTGTCCAATGTCTCGCTGACCATCGAACCGGGGGAACTGGTGGGCCTGGTCGGAGAATCGGGATCGGGCAAGAGCACGCTCGCCTACACCATACTGCGCTATCTCGCGCCGCAGGCGCGCGTGAAGGGTGGCAGTGTCGTTCTCGGCGGCATGGACTTGCTCGCGCTCGATGACCAGGCGCTGCGCAGCCTGCGCAGCAGCCGGATCGGCGCTGTTTACCAGGATGCGAGCACCGCGCTGAACCCGACGATGACGATCGGAGACCAACTGATCGAGTCCGTCCGGATCGCGGGCGGCGCGCAGGACCCGGCCGAAGTCCGCGCGCATGCCCTGAGGCTCTTGCGGCGCGTGCGCCTGAGCGACCCTGAAGCGATGATGTCACGATTCCCGCACCAGGTATCGGGCGGCGAAAAGCAACGCGCGGTCATTGCGATGGCGATCGTCAGCAAGCCGGCGCTGCTGGTTTTCGATGAACCGACGACGGCGCTCGACGCCACGACCGCCGCCGAGATCCTGGACCTCATCCGCGACATCCAGGCCGAGTATCGGACGGCGATACTCTTCATCACGCACGACCTCGCGAGCCTTTCGCGGTTCGCGAACCGCATCGTGGTGATCCACTCGGGCTGCATTGTCGAGCAGGGATTGACCGAACAGATTCTGGAGGCGCCTTCGCATCCCTACACGAAGGGCCTGCTCGCGAGCATTCCCAACCCCTTCAACGCCGCGCGCCGTCGCCGACTCGCGACGGCGGCCGCGTCCCAGCAGGTGATATCCATCCAGCGCGGACGGGGGGAACTTTCGAAGCCGCCGCTCAGCGTGCGCGGATTGTCGGTCTTTCATGGACGTCCAAGTGCGTGGCGCAGACTGTTGGGCTCCGGCGACGAGCGCGCTCCCGCCGTGGCCGGCATCGATCTCGATCTCCGGCCCGGACGCACGCTGGGGCTCGTCGGTGAAAGCGGTTGCGGCAAGTCGACCCTGGCCCGCGCGATCGTCGGCCTGTTGCCGGCACAGGGCCAGGTAGTTTTCGACGGCGTCGACTATTCGCACCACGCTCGCGACCGGAAGTTCAAGCGCGATGTCCAGATCATCTTTCAGCACCCCGACCAGGCGCTCAACTCACGAATGACGGTTGGCGACTTGCTGGCGCGGCCGCTGAAGCTCTACGGTTCCTGCGCCAATCTCGATTCGACGATCGCCGAGTTGCTCGGCCGCGTCCACTTGCCGGCGCACTACGCGTCGCGCTATCCGCACCAACTGTCGGGCGGCGAAAAGCAGCGCGTCGCGATTGCGCGCGCGTTTTCCGCCCGGCCGCGGATCGTGATCTGCGACGAGATCACGTCCGGCCTCGACGTCTCGGTGCAGGCATCCATCGTCAACCTGTTGATGGAGCTTCAGGACGAACACGGCACCGCATACCTGTTCATCTCGCACGACCTGAATCTTGTGCAGCAAATCGCCGACGAGGTCATCGTGATGTACCGTGGACGGGCGCTCGAGAATCGCCCGGTCGGCGGCGCACTGCAGCCTCCGTTTCATCCTTATAGCGAGGCGTTGCTTTCGGCCGCGCCGGTTGCGGATCCGGCCATTTCGGTGCGGCGCGTGCGGCTCGCCGGCCATCCGGAAGTCCTGGCGAAATCGAGCGTCGGCTGCTGTTTCCAGCCGAGATGCCCGCGCGATCTGGGCGCGCTCTGCGCATCCACGCCGCCCCCGTGGCGTGCGGTGGGCGACCACACGATCCGCTGCCACATTTCCAGCGCCGAGCTATCCGGTTTCCCACCGATCTGGCAAGTGAACGACCTTGTCGCGACGACCGCGAAAGACCGCTAGCTACAGGCGAAATTTGTCACTTATGACGGAGGCAACATGCTTCACTTCACACGCGAGGAATTCGGCTCACGCATCAATGCCACCCGCGACGAACTTGCTCGGCGGGGTCTTGATGCGCTCCTGATTTTCGCGCAAGAGAGCCACTACTATCTGACGGGTTTCGACAGCGGCGGGTACAAGCACTTCCAGTGCGCCGTCCTGACGACTGTCGAGAGCCCGATCACGCTGCTCACGCGAAGGCCCGACCTGCAACAGGCTCGGCGCACGTCGACGATCGAGGACGTGCGGCTCTGGTACAACGCGGAACACGCGAACCCTGCCTCGGAGCTGCGGAAGATTCTCGACGAAAAGGGGTTGCGCGGAAAGCGGCTTGGGGTCGAGCTTGCCACCTACGGGATGACGGGGGCCAATTGGGAGCTGCTGCGCACGACCCTCGCCGGCTTTTGCGATCTGGTCGATGCGTCGTCGATCGTCCAGCTGCAGCGCGCGATCAAGTCGCCGGCGGAACTCGTCTACGTCCGCCGGGCGGCTGAGCTTGCCGATGACGCGGTGCAGGCGATGCTCGATACGGCCCGGCCGGGCGTCGACGAAGGCGACGTCGTCGCGGCAATCGACAGGGCTGTCCTGCGGGGCGGCGGCGATGTCGGCAGCGGCCCCCGCATCCTCGGCTCCGGGCCCAAGGCCCTGCTGGTTCGCGGAACGACCGGCAGCCGCAAGTTGGGCGATGACGAGCAGTTGACGATGGAGTGGTCGGGCATCTACCGCCGCTACAACGTCGCGATGTTCCGTACTGTCGCCATCGGCCGCGCACGGCCACAGCACGTCAAACTGTTCGGCCTGGTCGAGGAGGCGCTGGCCGCAATGACCGCGGCGGCAAGGCCGGGCGCACCGCTTGGACGCATCGACCAGGAACACCGGCGCGTCTTCGACGACGCGGGCTATCGCGAGCAGCGGCAATGGACCGCCGGCTACTCGCTCGGAGCGACGTTTCCTCCGCGAGGCGTGATGGACTATCCGCCGATGCTCTATGCGGACAATCCGATGCTGGCCGTCCCCGGCATGGTGTTCTTCCTTCACGCGGTGATCTCGGACGAAAAAAACGAGTCGGCAATGGCGCTCGGCCATTCGATCCTGATCACCGATTCGGGCTGCGAGGTGCTGAGCAAACTGAAGCTCGAATATTCCGAGTTGAGCTGACCGGCTTCACTTCTCGTGGGCCTGCCGATGAATTTGCGGATCGACGCCTGGCCCGGCGCGCTGGGCCGGTTCAATTTCGTTGTCTAGATAACCGAGGGGCACGTGCAAACACCCATCAATCCATTCAAGCAGGCGCTGCGCGATAAGCGCCCGCAGATCGGCCTTTGGCTGGGGTTGGCCGACCACTACGCCACCGAGATCTGCGCCGGCGCCGGATTCGACTGGCTGCTGATCGACGGCGAGCACTCGCCCAACGACCTGCGCACCATCCTGCAGCAGGCGCAGGTGATAGCGGGTTACCCGGGGGTCCACGCCATCTCGCGCGTACCCATGGGCCACGGCCACGTTGGGCAGTCGCTGATCAAGCAATACCTCGATCTAGGCATCCAGACCCTGCTCGTACCGATGGTGGACACGGCGAAGCAGGCAGCCGACATAGTGCGCTCGATGCGCTATCCGCCCGGCGGAGTGCGCGGCATGGGCGGCGCGCGCGGCTCGCGCTGGGGCCGCTATCCGGATTACTCCCGGGAAGCGAATGCCCAGGTCTGCCTGCTGGTGCAGGCTGAAACGCGCCAGGCGCTGGACAACCTCGACGCCATTGCCGCGGTCGATGGCGTGGACGGCGTCTTCATCGGGCCGGCCGACCTTTCCGCCTCGCTGGGACATGTCGGCGATCCGACGCACCCGAAGGTGCACGCCGCCATTGACGATGCGATCAAGCGCATAACGACAGCGGGCAAGGCCGCCGGCATCCTTACCACCGACGAGGCGCTGGCGCGCCGCTACCTGGAACTCGGCGCGACCTTCGTCGCCGTTGGCCTGGACAACAACCTGCTGATGAAGGCCACCAGCACGCTCGCCGCGAAATTCAAGGGCTGACGACGGCGGATCCTGCTGTGCCCTCCCTTGCAGTGCTTCCTGATCCGGACCGAGGCAGATCTTCCGCAGTGACCATGAGACTCGTGGACCCCCAGCTCAGGGAAGCGGCCAGGCGTGGCGATGCCGAAGCTTGTCTGGCGATGGCAGAACGCCTCTTCGGCGGAAGGAGCGGTGCCTCCCGAAACTACACCCTTGGCTTGGCGTATCTGCAACAGGAGCTCGACAGAAAGAACGCGGCGGCCATGCTGCTTCTGGGAGGCCTCGTACCGCTGGATGTGGTCGTGACCCAGCAGTTGCAGGCGCATCTGCGGGACGCGGCCGCCCTGGGCTCGTGCCTGGCGATGCTCAAGTGGGGCACGCTGCTATCGATGCGTCCTGAAAGCCGTGACGAAGGCACGCGATGGATCAGGCGATCCCGGCCCGGCGACCGCCTTCTGGACGGCGTGCAGTTCGATGATCCCGGCACGGTCGCGCGGTTTCTGAAGGAGTTGCAGCCGCACGTCGTCAATGCGCCGGAGCTGGCCTTCTGGGGCGCGCGCCGGGCTTTGAAGGAGCGGAGCGTCGAGCACGCATGCTGGTTCATCGCGATCGCGGCGAACCTCGTCCCGTTCAACGAGAAGCTTGCGCAAATCGTTTCCTCGACGGTGCAACTCGCCGCGAATTCGGATACAAGGCTCAGTTTGCCGGTCGATCTGGTGGAGTACAGCCTGCAGGCTCGCAGCGCCAGGGGCGAGGTGGAAGCTCAATACGGTCTGGGTTGCGCATTCGCAGGCTTACCTTATGGGCAACTCCCGCCCCAGCGGATCGTGCGAAGCAGGAACTTCGAGAAGGCGGTCACCCTGCTTCTTAGAGCTGCGGACGCCGGCAAATGCCAGGCATGGCTGAACTTGTCGCAGATGGTCCTGAATTGCCGCAGCACGATCTCCAGCAAGGGAACCGCCAGGTTCTTCCTGGAGAAGGCCGCCCTGGCAGGCGTCCTGGAGGCGCAAACAAAGCTCGGTGCGGCGCTCTTGGGCGAGGCAGCCTCGCTGGAGAGCGCCGAAGAAGGGATCACCTGGCTGGGAATCGCCGCGGAGAGATCCTGTCCAACAGCGCGCGACCTGCTCCACACACTCGTATTGCCAATACCCGAACTTCCCGTGGACCAGGAGAGATCGATGATTCAGCGGATCAGCACAATGGACCCGGAGCTGGGCGCGCGCGTATCCCTCGCCCGGGTGCTGCATCTCACGAGGCGCGAGGCGATGAACTTCAATCCCAAACGCGACATCAAGCCGTGGGGGCTCCTGATTCCGGGTGCGTCCTACGAAAATCCGAAGGGCCGGCTGGCGCCTGCCGCTTCTCCGCAAATGAAATCCGAACTTCGACGAACGTTGGAGTTCTTCGTTGCGTGCCCACCCATCGAATCCACCTCGCTTGTGCAGAGGAGCCGCGCGCAGCGGCACATATTCGGGCAGCTATCGATCTCCGAACCGCTTGTCTTTTCCAACGAAATCGGGAGATCCCTTTCGCACTACGGGTATGGGCGCCATTGGGCGTGCCGCTCTGCGCCCATGCTGGAGACGCTGTTTGGCTACTCGGCGGTCGTTCGGCGAAAAGCACATGACAAGCATATGACCCGCTAGCGGCCTATTCTCTTGCTATATCGGCTGCCCAGCGAAAAACCTTTGACGAAAACCCGACGTAAGGGCGGAACCGAAGTTAAAAAGCTTTGCGAGGCGAAGTGCGTCTCTGGTGCAATGAATTGCAATTTTCATTTGCGGAAATTGCGTTTGATTGAGGGCGTGCAAGAACCTGGATTTCATCACTGCACCCCGAAGCCCAATGACTCACTTTGGAGAACTCTTTCGATGAAAAATACCCTGATGGCATTCGCCGGATCAGCCGCACTGGCTGCAGGACCGGCCTTCGCGCAATCGTCGGTAACCCTGTTCGGCATCGTCGACGCCACGCTCGCCCATGGCTCAGGCTCCATATCCAGCAAGACCCAGTTGACCACCTCCGGCTACAACAGCTCGCGTCTGGGTTTCCGTGGCACGGAAGACCTGGGCGGCGGAATGTCCGCGTCGTTCTGGCTGGAAGTCGGTGTGGGGAACGATGACGGCCGTGGCGTTCCGACCAACGTCAATAACCAGGCCTCCGGCGGCGCCCTTGCCGGCCTGAGCGGGGGCCAGGGCCTCACCTTCAACCGCCGCTCGACGGTGAGCCTGGCTGGCAGCTGGGGGGAGGTGCGCTTGGGCCGCGACTTCACGCCGCAGTACGGGAATCTCGGGACTTTCGACCCTTTCGGCAACAACGGCATGGGAACCAGCCAGACGTTCAACTCGATCATCACCGGCGTTACGGCCGTGCGTGCTTCGAACTCGATTGCCTATTTCCTGCCGGCCAATATCGGAGGCTTCTACGGCCAGGCGGCGTACTACATGGGCGAGAACAGCTCCGGCGCGGCCACCAGCGATGACGGAAAGGGCCAGGGCGTGCGGCTTGGCTACCTCAATGGTCCGCTTAACGTTGCTTTTGCCGTGAGCAAGACCAGCTATGCGACCGCTACTCCTGGCGGCTCCGGGTTTGCTTCTTCCGGCAGGGTCCGCCAAAACAACCTGGGCGGCCGGTATGACTTCGGCGTAGCCCAGTTGATGGCTCAATACTCGAATGACAGGAATGGCGCGTTGACCGGCTCGGGCTATGTCGTAGGCGGTACCGCTGCGGTCGGCGCGGGCCAGATTCGCATCGCCTTTTCACGTTACAAGAACGATGCCCCGACGAACCCCGCGAGCAAGAAGTGGGCGCTGGGGTACGTGCATAACCTTTCGAAACGCACCGCGCTGTACGGTACATATGCACGTGTCGCCAACAGTGGCTCCGCGGCACAGTCATTGGGGGGCGCTGTCACTGCGGCCGGCACTTCATCGAGCGGGTACGAGTTCGGCATCCGGCACAGCTTCTAGATGTAGGCGATTGGGCGATCTCACCGAAGGCAATGACTTGATTTTCAAGGGAGTGATCGCGGGCGACGAGTGCCTCTTTTCACACCCGCCCCAGCAGTACCTCGAAGCCCGGATAGTCCGCGCGCCGGATGGCGACCTTGCGCGCGGCCGCGGTCCAGGACTCGCTGGCCGCGAGCGCGGAGAGGAACGCCACGCGGTCGGCGATCCAGCTGCCGCCCACCAGGGTCACGCCACGGGCGAACAGCGGGTCCGGCAGGCAGCCGGCACCGGGGCCGATCAGCGCGAAGCTGCGCGCGTTGCCGCACACCGACAGCATGGCGTCCAGGCTGTCGTTGAGCAGCATCGTGCTGGTGGCGATCACCTTGTTGCAGGTCGCCAGCTCGTTCCGGTCGACGGTCACGCGGTAGTCCGCGCGATCGCCGGCCAGGTCGGCACGGAGCTGGACCACGGTCAGCTGTGCGCCCGTATGCACGATGCTGTCCACCAGCGGCGGGAACAGGCCGATCATGCCGATGTGGTCGCCCGCGACCGGATCGAGCATGCCGATGGAATCGGGGCTGGCGCCGGGCCGGAAGCCGGCGCGGTCGAACAGGCACCGGGTGAGCGCGTTGACGGCGGCGAAGCCCAGTGCGCGGCGCGCGCCGGGCGCACCGGTGAACCACCGGGCCACCGCCAGCGCGTCGGCGCCTTCCAGCCCCAAGCCGGGGTCGCCGGCGTTGGCCACAAGATTCTTCGTCGACGCATCGAGCAGCACGTAGCTCAGGCCGAGCGACCCGTCCTCGAGCTCGATGGCGCAGAACTCACCGGCCTTGGTGTTGGCCATCGCGGCGGGCGGCAGGTGCAGCGCCCGGACCTTCGGCAGCGGCACGCGGTCGGCGAAGCGTTCGAGCAGGCCGACGAGTTCGTGTGCAACGTCCACAGTGGCTTTCGATGTCATCGTTTCGGCGCCGAAGGCCCGCCGGCGACCGCCTTGGCGGCTTGCGCCCCCGACACGGTGCGCTCGCGGTTCTCGGGCGTGTGCAGGGCGCCGGCGAAATAGGTCGCGGTCAGGCTGCGCGTGGCGCCCGGCAACTCGGGGTTGCGATCCCCGTAGCGGCGCCAGTCGTGCATCCAGTAGATGTCGTCGGCGATCTGCAGGAAGCCGATGGTCTCCCGGTCGCCGATGAGCACGCCCTGGATGCGCAGGCCGCTTTGCTCCTTCGCGCGACGGATCTGCGCGGCGACGGCCGGCGTGGCGCCGAACTCCCCGTCGGAAGCGATCAGAAGGTCCGCCAGTTGCCAGTTGCTCTCGTGCAGCTTGGCCAGCGCTCGCTCCAGTGGCCCGGAGATGTCGGTGCCGCCGCGGAAAGTCTGGCCCATGAATCCGGCCAGCCGCTCGATGCCCTCGCAATGCACGCTGAGCTCGGCTTCCACGATTTCCTCGGGCCCGGAAAACGCAAACAGGTAGCAGGCCCGCTTCTGCGCGTGGGCCGTGCGCACGGCTTCCAGCACCACGGCCTTCGCCACGGCTTCGGCGCCGCCCTGCATCGAGCCCGAGGTGTCGACGCAGATCAGCATCGGCCCCATCTCGCGCCGCTTGTTCGACACGCGCCGCGAACTCGGGCGCCAGGCCTGGGCGAGTTCGTGCTTCACGTCGGGCATGCGGTCGTCGTCCTGGTAGCTCAGCAGCGTGCGTTCGGCATGGCGCGCATGCCAGACCAGGCGCAGGCGCGGGTGCAACAACAGCATCGCCTCGGCCGGCAGCATCCGCGCCACGCGCCCGGAGCGGCGCACACCGAGGGTCTCGCCCGGGTAATCGGGGACCTGGACGGTTCGAACGACCTCGCGCATCTCCAGGTGTTCCTCCATGAGCCGAACGTCGTTGTGATTCGACTCGTCTGGCTCGTCGGTTTCGCGCGCGCGCCCCAGCTGGCGCACGATCCGAGCGAGCTCGGGCAGCGCTTCGACGAGACGCCGGGCGCGCACCACTTCCTGCCAGCCGCCGCTGCGCAGCAGCCCGCGCATCATGTCCCAGCGCGAGTTCTTCACCAGGTCGGCGTACTCGCCGAAGATCGCCGACAGCTCGTCCATCGTGTCGCAGCGGTCCTTCCAGTCGGCAGCGAAAGCCTCCATCGCCCGGGTAGCGGCCTCGTCCTCGCTGTCGCCGCGGTCCTGGTAGTCGACGATCATGTCCAGGTGGAAGCAAAGCGAGCGCAGCACCGTCTCGGTGAGGGCCGGCTCGCCCTTGCAGTGGCGCGGCAGGTCGGCAGTTTCCAGCGTCACCGCGACGCGGTCGGCCAGCGGCTGGGGCGGCCACTGCGCGTTGGCGGTGGCGTGCCCTTCGAGCAGCGCCGACCGCAGCTCTTCGATGCCCGCGAGGCGCGGCACCAGCCGGCCCTGCGAATGGACCAGGCTCCACAGCCACAATCCCCGCGGCAGCCGCTCCAGCGGCGCCAGCGGCGCTTCGAGGCGCTCGTAAACCAGGGACGTGCGCATGGTATGGCGCCGCTACAGCGGCATGGCCGCGACCGTCACGGGATCGGGCACGGTGCCGGGATCCACCTCCCGGCGCGGCAGCGCCCTGAACGCCTGCCGCGCCGCGACAGCCCGCAGCCGCAGCGCCTCGATGGCTTCGATCGTCGCGGCCAGGTTCGCATCGGCGCGCGCCGCGAACTCCCTATCGATCCAGATGCTTTGGCCGTTGTAGGCGGCAAGCCCGGCACGGCTGGCCGCGATCGCCTCGGCGTAGCCGGCGATGCGCGCGATCAACTCGTCCACCTGTCCCACACGTGCGCCGATATGGATGGCGCCGTAGCGGCGCTTGCGCCGGTAGCTCATGCGCACGGCCTGGCTCGCACCTTTGGCGTCGTTGACGCTGGCGTCGAGGTCGGCGCTGAACCGCAGCCGGCCGTCCTCGTCGTAATCGAGGTCCTCGGCCTCCTGCTCGAGCGCGGCCTGCGCCTCGAACGCCTCGACAACGCGGCTCAGGAGCGGCGGTGCCGTGCCTCGTTCCAGCCCGAGCCGGCCGGTGAGCCATGCGTCGATGGCCGCCTGCCGCTCCGGCGTCGGCGCCACGCACCAGGGCAGCAGCCACAAGTCCCAGGGCGCGACAGCCGTGCGGCCCTCGCTTGCCGCCGCCACCTTGAGCAGCCAGGCCACCTTGACCCAGCGCCGGTCCGACACGTAGACCTGCTCGCTGGCCAGCATCTCCCGCAACTCGGCCAGCAACCCGGCCACGTCACCGGGCAGCGACACACGGGCGGCGGCGGCGTGCAGGGCCGCCAGGTCGGCCTCGGCCAGCGCGTCGGCGGCCGCCGGCAACGGGGCACCCTCGAGTTCCAGCAGGCTGCGGAACCCGGAGGCCGACACCGGGCCCACCGGCAGGCGCATCAGGAACCGGTCGAAGAAGGCCTCGGCCACTTCGTCGGCGGGCACCTCGTTGGTGGCGCCGATGACGCTCACCAGCGGGCAGCGCTCACGGCCGGCGCCGTTGTCGAATTCACGCTCGTTGAGCAGGGTGAGCAGCGCGTTCAGGATGGCGCTGTTGGCCTTGAACACCTCGTCGATGAAGGCGATCGTCGCCTGCGGCAGGAAGCCGGCCGTCATGCGCTCGTAACGGTCCTGCTCCAGCGCGGAGATGGACAGCGGGCCGAACAACTCCTCGGGCACCGTGAAGCGGGTGAGCAGCCGCTCGAAATAGCGCGCCCCGGCGAAGGCCAGGTGAAGCCGCCGCGCCAGCTCGCTCTTGGCGGTGCCGGGCGGTCCGACCAGCAAGGTGTGCTCCCCGGCCAGCGCCGCCAGGAACGCCAGCCGGACAACGCGGCCGCGCTCGATCAGGCCGGCCTCGAGGTGGTCGAGCAGCAGCGCCAGGCGCTGGCGCAGGCGGCCGGAGGAATCGGCTTGCCGTGCTTCAGTCATGGGCAAATGATAGCCACGCCGGCCATCGGCGTGCCGTGTTGATCGGACGCCGAACACCGGCACCTGTTCGTCCTGGCGGGCAGCGCCGGGACGAACAGGTGCCGGTGATGGTGCCGCCGGCCCCGCACAAGGTCGGCGGGTTCGACCGGCTCCCCGGCCGGGGTTGAGCTAGCCCCAGGCCGCGAGCGCGCCCCGCGTCTCGTCCCACAGCTCGCGCAGCTTCGCGACGCGCATGTCCACGTCGTCGGGCATGCCTTCCCTGGCGGCCGCTTCCAGCGCGTCGGCGTGTTGCTGGATCGCCTTGGCGCCGACGTTGCTGGCGCCGCCCTTGAGCGCGTGCGCCGCGCGCGACAGCGCGACAGCGTCCCGCGCCGCCACGGCCTCGCCGATCGCGTCCAGGCGCGGCGGCGTGTCGGCCATGAACAGCGCGATGACCTCGCGCGTCATGGTCAGCTGCTCGTCGTCGAACTCCTTGAATTCCTCCAGCCGCGAGAAGTCCATCAGGGGCGCCTCGGGCGCGGCCGGCGGCGGTGCGGCGGCGGGCGGGTCGGCGTCGGCTGCGGCCGGGCCCCGCGCGACCCAGCGCTCCAGCGCCTGCGCCAGTGCGGCCACGTGCAGGGGCTTGGTCAGGTAATCGTCCATCCCCGCGGCTTCGCAGCGCAAGCGGTCCTCGGCAGAGGCTGCGGCCGTGAGGGCGATGATGGGCGGCGCCTGGTCGCCCCAGGCCGCCTGGATCTGGCGCGTCGCCTGCAGGCCGTCCACGTCCGGCATGTTCACGTCCATCAGGATGGCGCCCACGCGTTGCCCGCCCGCGGCGGCGCGCGCCACGGCTTCGACGGCCTCGCGCCCGTCGGTGGCGGTGAGGATGTCGTAGCCCAGCTTGAACAGCATGGCGCAGGCGACCTTCAGGTTGACGGCGTTGTCGTCGGCCACCAGCAGCGTGACATGCTTGCGGGTGTCTGCCGCCACGCCCGCCGACCTGTCGCTGGCCTCGCCCTGCGGCGACATGCAGCGCACCAGCGTCTCGAACAGCTGGTTCTGGCGCGCCGGCTTGAGCAGGCGCGCCTGGAATAGCTGCGCGCTCTCGTCGGCGGCCGGCATGAACCCGGAGCTGAGGAGCACGATCGGGATGTCCTTCCAGCGGCCGTCGCCCTTGAGCGCACGCGCCACCGCCACGCCGTCCATCTCCGGCATGTGCATGTCGGTGATGACCACGTGGGGCAGGTTCACCGCCGCCTCCATCCAGGCCAGCCCCTGCGCGCCCGAATCGGCGCTGGCCACGTCCATTCCCCAAAGCTGCAGCTGGCGCGTGAGGACGCGCACGTTGGTCGCGTGGTCGTCGATCACCAGCACGCGCTTGCCGCCCAGGAGGCCGGCATCGGCGATGTTCATGCTCGGCGCGAGCTGCGTCGGTGGCGCAGTCACCGTGAACCAGAACGTCGAGCCCTTGCCCAGCTCGCTCTCGACGCCCATCTCGCCGCCCATCAGTTCCACCAGCCGCTTGCAGATGGCCAGGCCCAGGCCGGTGCCGCCATACTTGCGCGTGGTGGAGGCGTCCACCTGCGTGAAGGCCTCGAACAGGGAGCCCACGCGCTCGGGCGGGATGCCGATGCCGCTGTCGGTGACGCGGAACTCCAGCACGCAGTTGCCGCGGCCGTCGTCGGCGCGCAGCTGGCGCGCGTGCACCGCCACCTCGCCGCTGGCGGTGAACTTGACGGCGTTGTTGATGAGGTTGATCAGGACCTGCCGCAGCCGCGTCACGTCGCCCTTGATCGCCGCGGGCACCGCGCTGGCCTGGCCGTCCTCGGGCACGTCGATGATCAGCTCCAGCCCCTTCTCCCGCGCGCGCGGGGCCGCGATGTCGCACGCCTCCTCCACCGCGCCGCGCACGCTGACGGGCTCGATCTCCAGCTCCAGCTTGCCCGATTCGATCTTGGAGAAATCCAGCACGTCGTTGATCACCGCCAGCAGCTGGTCGCTCGACAGGCGGATGGTCTGCAGGTAGTCGCGCTGTTCCGCGTCCAGCGGGGTCTCGGCCAGCAGCGTGCTCATGCCCACGACGCCATTGAGCGGCGTGCGGATCTCGTGGCTCATGGTCGCGAGGAAAGCGGCCTTGGCCCGCGCGGCCGCCAGCGCCTCCTCGCGCGAGGCCGCGAGTTCGGCGGTACGGCGCTGCACGCGCGCTTCCAGCGTCTCGTTGGCCTCCTGCAGCGCCTGCGCGTCGGCCTCCACCTGCCGCCGGAAAGCGGCCAGTTGCCCGGCGCTGTCGTGCAGCACCTGCGACAGCCGGCTCACCTCATGGATGCGCGTGCCGCTTTCGATCAAGGGCACTTCGCCGCGCCCGATCTGCTCGGCGGCGGTGGACAGGCGCCGCAGACTGCGGCCGAGGCCCCTGGCGATGAAGAAGGCGATGGCGGTGCCCAGCAGGATCAGCGCCACCATCGCGCCGAAGGAAACCTTGAATGCGCGGTTGATGTGCGCGGTGAAGTCGCTCTCCGGCGCGGCCACCACCAGCGTCCAGCGCAGACCCTGGGCCTCGCCGAACGGGCGTTGGACCAGCAGCAGCGAATCGCCCGCCATGGGCAGGCGCTGCAGCGCCTGGTCGGTGGCGACAGTGTCCTCGCTGCGGCGGGCCCACATGGCCTGCAGCGCCGCGTAACCCGCGCGGATCACCGGGTTGGGGCTGCCCGCGGGGCTGGTGCGCTGGAACTTGCCGTCGGTTCCGGTGAAAAGGGAATCCCCGGCTGAACTGGCCACCAGCAGCCCCTTCTCGTCGACCAGGAAAGCCGCGCCGCGCGAGCTGATGCGCTGCGTGCGCAGCACGTCGGCCAGGTGCTGCAGGTACAGGTCGGCGCCGAAGACGCCGGCCGCGCCCCCGTCGGCGTCGTAGACCGGCTGCGACAGGCTCACCATCAGCTGCTTGCGGGTGGGCGACACCTGCACCGGCGTGAACACCCGGCCTTTCGCAGACAGCGCACCCGCATACCAGGGTGTGGTGCGCGGCTCGAAATTGCGGATCTCGGAGGCCAGCGGCCGCGCCCGATCGCCGGGGAAGCGCGCCTCGAAGAACATGCGGCCCAGGCCGTCGGGCTTGCGGATGCCGATGCTGGCGCCGTCAGCCGACTTCTCCAGGCCGAAATACTCGCCGCGCAGGTTGGCGAAGTGCACCACCGGCACGTCGGCCGACTGGCGGGTGAGCGCGAAAGCCATGGCCTCGAATTGCACCGGGTTGCGCAGCCAGTTGCGTGCGCGTTGCACTTCGGCGCCGGCGATCCGCTCGGGGAACAGTCCGTCCAGCACGTCATGCACCTGCTGCACGTGGGCCTCCGTGCCGGACTGCACCAGCGCAGCGACCTGGGTGAGGATCTTGCCCGCCAGGTCTTCCACGGCCTCGGTGCTCGCGCGCGACATCATCCACAACACCAGCAGCGCAGGCACGGTCGCCAGCAGCACCAGGCTGGCCGTCAGGATCCGCCGCAGCGAGAACATCCTCATGCGCGAGCGCGCCTCACAGGGCCAGGCCCACGAGTTCCACCGCGTCCATCGGCAGCGTCCGGCCGGGCAGTTGGACGAACGCGCGCGAGCCGGTCTTGACGGCGCCGGTGATCAGGCGCAGCGCCGCCACGCTCGCGATGATGTGCCAGCCCAGCTCGCGGCCCTGCTTTTGCAGCAGCATGGTGGCGCTCACGGCGTCCCCCACCGGCAGGGTCTGCGCCGGCCCGCCATGCAGCGGGTCCTGCAACACGGCCAGTGCCACCGGCCCCGTGTGCAACGCCACGTTGACCTCGAAGGGCGGCAGCTTGCGGCCCGGATAGCGGGCCTCGAGGTATTCGTGGATGCCGCGAGTGGATTCGACCAGCCCCAGCGCCGCCTTCGCCGCGCGCAGGCCATGGTTGACGGTGCGCGTGTCGCTGTCCGCGGCAAAGATCGCCAGCAGGCCTTCACCGACGAAGCGCATGTGGCGCGCGCCGAAGAGGTGGACGGTGTCATTGGCATTGCCGTAGAACTTCTTCACCAGCTCGGCCAGCTCCTGCGAATCGAGCTTCTCGGCCACCGTGGCGTAGTTGGGAATGTCGACGAACAGCACCGTGGCACTGGCCAGCCGCTCGTCGGCCGCGGCCGCGTCGCCTTCCGGCCAGCGCTCGCTCAGCTCCGCCGCCAGGCGCTCCTCGTACAGTTTCGCCAGGTGGTTCTTCTGCCCGATGAGGGCCTGCTGCACCGCCGCGTCCACGGCCAGCGCCTGCAGGTTGGCCTGCACCGCCCGCTTGTTCAGCTGGGCCGCGACGGCCTCGCGCAGTTCCCCGGGCCGGAACGGCTTGGTGATGTAGTCGTCGGCCCCGGTCGTCATGCCGATGCGCATGTGCGCGCGCTCCTGCAGCGAGGTGAGCAGGATCACGGGGATGTCGGCGTTGGCGGGGTCGGCGCGTAGCGCGGCCAGCATCTGGAAGCCGTTCATGCCCGGCATCTGGACGTCGCTGATGATCAGGTCCGGCCGGCGCGGCCCCATCAGCTGCAGCCCCTGCCGGCCGTCCTCCGCCGTCAGCACGTCATGGCCGTCCTTCGTCAGGACGGAAGCGACCAGCCTCCGCGTGCTGGCATCGTCTTCCATCACGATGATGAGGGCCATGGTTATTGTCTTTCCTGGGGGGCGGGCGGCAAAGGCCGCGATGGAAGGGATATCTTACAAGCGAGCCGGCCCCTTCAGCGTGCCGTTGCATCCGACTCCAGGAAGTCGCTGGCCAGGTGCGCCAGCGCCCGCACGCCCACCACGAGCCCGCGCTCGTCGGCGAAGAACTTCGGAGAATGGTTGGAATAGGTCTTGGCGGGGTCGATACCCTCGGGCGTGACGCCGACGAAGAAGAACAGGCCCGGGATCACGCGCTGGAAGAACGAAAAGTCCTCGGCGCCCGTGACCTTGGGCACCAGCTGGCAGCGACCGGGGCCGGCCACACGCTCGAGCGTGGGCACCATGGCCTCGGTGAGCGCCGGGTCGTTGATGGTCACCGGGTAGTTCTTGTTGATGCAGACGGTGCAGCCGGCGCGCGAACCGCGCGAGATCGACTCGGCCAGCGTCGTCACGCGCTGGTGGATGTCGTCGCGCATGTCCTCGTCGAAAGAGCGGATGGTGCCGCGCATTTCCACCTCGTCCGGGATGATGTTCTCGCGCACGCCGCCGCGGATCATGCCCATCGTCACCACCGCCGGCTCGCGCGCGATGTCCACGCCGCGGCTGACGACGGTCTGCAATCCCAGCACCACCTGCGCCGCGGTGACGATGGGGTCGACGCCGAGCCAGGGCGCCGCGCCATGCGTCTGCTTGCCGTGGATGGTGATCGAGAAGCGGTCCGTGCTGGCCATGGTCGGTCCGGGACGGTAGCCGATGATGCCTACCGGCAGCCGCGAGGTGACGTGCAGGCCGAAGATCGCCTGCGGCAGCGGCTTTTCCAGCGCGCCCTGCTGGATCATCATCTTCGCGCCGCCTTCCTCACCCTCGGGCGCGCCCTCCTCGGCGGGCTGGAAGATGAACTTGACGGTGCCGCGCAATTGGCCTCGCAGCCCGGACAGCACCTCGGCCACACCCATCAGGATCGCGACGTGGCAGTCGTGGCCGCAGGCGTGCATCACGCCCACCTCCTCGCCATTCCATTGCGTGCGCGCCTTCGACGCGAAGGGCACGTCCACCTGCTCGGTCACGGGCAGGCCGTCCATGTCGGCGCGCAGCGCCACCGTCGGGCCGGGCAGGGCGCCCTTGAGCACGCCGATGACGCCGGTGTGCGCCACTTCGGTGCGCACTTCGTCGAGCCCGAGCTCGCGCAGGTGCGCGGCGACGATGGCGGCGGTGCGGAACTCGCGGTTGCCGAGTTCGGGGTGCTGGTGCAGGTCGCGGCGCCATGCCAGCACGCGAGCCTCGACGGCCTGCGCGGCCGAATCGATCTGTTCGGCCAGGGAGCTGGGGATCACGTCGCGTGCGGACATCGGGGAACTCCGTTTTTCTGGAGGATCATTACAACCCGCGCCGCGCGGCTGCGTCAATGCAAGCGAAGCACTCGCCAGCCTCGCTCCCGCGCGATCGCCGCCAAGCGCGGATCGGGGTCCACGGCGACGGCTGCATCCACGGCTTCCAGCAGCGGCAGGTCGTTGATGGAATCGCTGTAGGCCGTGCTGTGGAACTCACGCAGGCCCTGCCCGCGCGCGCCCAACCACTCATGCAAGCGCTCGACCTTGCCCGCCCGCATGTTGAGGATGCCGCTGCAGCGCCCCGTGAACAGGCCGTCCCGCATTTCCGGCTCCGTGGCGAGCAGGTGCCCGATGCCGAAGTGCCGCGCCGTCAGCTCCGTGATGAAGCGGTTGGTGGCCGTGGTCATCACGGCCAGGTCGCCGGCATCCCGGTGGCGCTTCACCAGTTCCAGCGCGGCGGCCGGGATGCGCGGCGCGACCTGCGTCGCCAGGAACTCCTGGCGCAGGTCCTCCCACTGCGCCGGCGACTTGCCCGCCAGCGTGCCGACATAGAAATCCGCGAACTCCTGCGCGCCGACGGTGCCGTCCCGGTAGCGCGCATCCATGTCGGCGTTGCGCTGCGCGAACGCGGCGCGCTCCAGCAGGCCCTTGTCCATCAGGAAGTCGCACCACAGCACGTCGCTATCGCCCGACAGCAAGGTGTGGTCCAGGTCGAAAAGGACGAGCCGCGGCGCTGTCATGCCGTCCGCATGTGCCAGGCCCGCGGCCGCGTGAACGCCTCGATGCCGTAAGTGGACAGCGTGATGCCGATGCCCGAGTCGCCGAAACCGCTCCACGGCAGGCGCGGGCTGACGCGGTCGCAGCAGTTCCAGTAGAGGCTGCCGGCATGCAGGCGCGACAGCAGCCTCTCGGCCCGCGCCACGTCCGGCGTGTAGACGCCCGCCGTGAGGCCGTAGCGCGTGTCGTTCATGAGCGCGACCGCTTCCTCGTCGCCGCCCACCTTCTGGATGCCGATGATCGGGCCGAAGCTTTCCTCGCGCATCAGCTCCATCCGGTGGTCGACGTTGCTGAACACCGTGGGCGCGTACCAGTTGCCGGGCCCCCGCAGGCGCTGGCCGCCGGTGTGCAGCTGCGCGCCCTTGGCCTGCGCGTCGGCGACCTGCGCGTCCAGCACGTCCAGCTGCGGCGTGCGCGTGATCGCGCCGATGTACGTGGCCTCGTCCATCGGGTCGCCCACCTTGAAGCCCTTCACCGTTTCGACGAAAGCGGCCAGGAACGCGTCGTGGATCTTCTCGTGCACGTAGATGCGCTCGACCGAGCAGCAGCTCTGGCCTGTGTTGTACATCGCGCCATCGGCCAGCGATTCGGCGGCCGTCTTCGGGTCGGCGTCGTCGCAGACATAGGTCGGGTCCTTGCCGCCGAGCTCCAGCTGCAGCTTGACGAAACGCGGGCCGATCACTTGCGCGATCCGGGTGCCGGTGGCGTAGGAGCCGGTGAAGAACAGGCCGTCCAGCTTCTGCTCCAGCAGCGAGGCGCCGACCGGGCCCGCGCCCACCAGCGGCTGGAACACGTCCTCGGGCACGCCCGCCTCGTGCAGCAGCCGCGCGATCTCCAGGCCGGTCAGGGTCGCGTATTCGGAAGGCTTGTAGAGCACCGCGTTGCCGGTCAGCAGCGCCGGCACGATCACGTTGCAGCTGACGAACCAAGGGTAGTTCCACGCCGAGATGTTGCCGACCACGCCCAGCGGCACATGCTCGATGCGCTCGCGCATCCCGCCTTCGTCGTACACGGTTTCGGTGGCGGTGACGGGCTCGACCATGCCAACGAAGAAATCGAGCCGGCCCAGCAGCCCGTTCAACTCGTTGCGCGACATGCTGATCGGCTTGCCGGTCTCGCGCGTCATGGTGACGGCCAGCTTCTCCAGGTCGCGCACGACGCCATCGCGAAAGCGCGCGATGCACTCCTTGCGATCGGCCAGCGGCCGCGCGGCCCAGCCGGCTTGCGCGGCGCGCGCGCGCGCCGTCTTGGCTGCGACCGAAGCGGCGTCGTCGGCGGGGACGTCGGCGATCTTCTCGCCGTTGGCGGGGTTGTGGATGGAGAGGGTCGTCATGGGATCTGCAGCTTCTTTCTGGCGGCGGCCGCGGCGGCGAGGAAGTCCTCCAGCAGGGCTGCATCGTCGATGGTCTCGGAGTCGGATCGGTGGAACTCGGGGTGCCACTGCACGGCGGCGACATAGGATTGGCTGCCGTCGCCGCGCCGGATCGCTTCGACGATGCCGTCCTCGTGGCTCATCGCCTCGACCTCGAAGCCGGGCGCCAGGTCCTTGATGGCCTGGTGGTGGATGCTGTTGACCTTCACACGCTTGTCGTTGGGGTACATCGCCGCCAGGCGCGAGCCGGGTGCGAACTCCACGCCGTGGAAGTTGTTGTCGTACACCTGCGCGTCGCGATGCCGCAGCGCCTTGGGGATCTGCGTCTCGATGTCCTGGTACAGCGTGCCGCCATACGCGACGTTCAGAAGCTGCAGGCCGCGGCAGACGCCGAACACGGGCTTGCCATGCCGCTCGAAGGCGGCGACCAGGTCGATCTCGTACTCGTCGCGGATCCGGTCGCCGGCCCACTTGTCCTGGATCGGCTTCTCGCCATAGGACAGCGGCGACACGTCGGCGCCGCCGTGCAGCACCAGGCCGTCCAGCCACTGCGCGTAGTGATCGAGCGTGACGTCGCCGCGCTGGGTCGCGCCGGTGGGGCTGGGGATCATCACGGCCATCGCGCCGCTGGACATGACCCAGTGCGCGATCGACTGCTCGACGTATTGCAGGGTCTTCCCGGTGAAAAGCTGGCGCGCGGGATCCGCGTGCATGAAGCAGGCGGAGATGCCGATCTTCAGGCGCTGCGAATGGTCCATTTACATCGCTTCCTCGAACATGCGCCGGAAGTCGGCGGTCGTGCAGGGCCGTGGGTTGGTCTGGTGGCACATGTCGGCCGTGGCGATCTCCACGAGGCGCGGCAGCTGCTCCCGTTTCACGCCGTGCTTGGAGAGCTTGCCGGTGATGCCGACGCGGGCCTTGAGCGCGCGCAGCCACGGCACGAATTCCCCGCCGCCGCCGGACACCCGGCACACATGCGCCAGCTCATCGAATTTTTCTGGCGCGGCCGCGTGGTTCCACGCCATCACCGTGTCGATCATCAGCGCGTTGGCCAGGCCGTGGTGCAGGTCGCAGACGGCGCCAAGCGCGTGCGCGCAGGAGTGCACCGCGCCCAGGTCCTTCTGGAACGCGATGGCGCCCATCATCGAAGCCATCATCATGTCGCTGCGCGCCTGCAGGTTGCCGGGCTCCTGCACCGCGGTGACGAGCGCGCGGGCGGCGATCCTGGTGCCTTCCAGCGCGATGCCGTCGCACAGCGGGTGGTAGGCGGGCGAGAGGTAGCTCTCGATGTTGTGCGTGAGCGCGTCCATGCCGGTGGCCGCGGTGACGGCCGCGGGCAGGCCCAGCGTGAGCTCCGGATCGGCGAAGACGACCTTCGCCAGGATCTTCGGGCTGAAGACCACGCGCTTGAGGTGCGTGTCGTTCTCGCTCACCACCGACGAGCGGCCAACCTCCGAGCCCGTGCCGGAAGTGGTGGGCAGCGCGACGAAGTAGGGCAGCTGCCCGTCGATGGGGCGCACCGTCGGGTGGTCCCACACATACTCGAGGATGTCGCCCGGATGGGTGGCGGCCACGCCCACCACCTTGGCGACGTCGAGGGCAGCGCCGCCGCCGAAGCCGATCACGCAATCGGCGCGGTGGGCCTTGAAGGCCCGTGCGCCCTCCATCACCTGGCTGCAGGTGGGGTTGCCGAACACGCCGGCGAACACCGCCGCGTCGAGCCCCCCCAGGTGCGTCCTGAATTCGGCCAGCACCGGCAGTTGCGCCAGCGCCTTGTCGGTCACGATCAGCGGGCGCTTCAGCCCCTGGCCCAGCAGGTGCTGCGCCACTTCCCTGCGCGCGCCGGGCCCGAAGCGGATGGCGGTGGGGAACGAAAAACCGGATATGGTCATGATGCTTCCAGTTCCAGGTACATGTGGTTCTTGGAAAAGTAACTGCCATCGACCTTGATGGCGCGCGGCTCGATGCCGAAGGAGCGGAAGCCGAACTGCCCGTAGAAGTTCGTCGCGACGCTGTTGCCCTCGGTCACGGTGAGTACCAGCAGCTCGACGCCCTCTTCGCGGGCGACGCCGAGCAGGGCTTCCATCAGCGCGCGGCCCATGCCCGTGCCAAAGTACTCCTGCGAGACGTACATGCCTACCACCGTGGCTTTGTGCCGGTTCTTGGAGCGCGTCTGGCGCTCCAGCCCGACCATGCCGCACAGTGCGCCGCCATCGAAGGCGCCCCAGAACATGGCGTGCTCGCCGCCGAGGCGGACCTCCCAGGCCTGCATCGGCTGCATCTCGTCCTCCTGCCAGCTGGAGGTGAAGGCTTCGGGGAACTCCCACAGCGCGCGCATGCGCAACGCCCGGTAGTCGGGAGCATCGTCGGGGCCGAGGCGGCGGATCTCCATACGGGCAGCTCAGATGATTTCGAAATAGCGCTTCAATTCCCAATCCGTCACCCCGTCCAGCCACTGCCGCCATTCCCAATCGCGGGTGGCCGCAAAATGTTCGACGAAGGTATCGCCCAGGAAATCCCGGGCGATCTTCGAGTTGCTGAAGTTGCGGGTGGTTTCGATCAGGGTGCGCGGGGCTCGGGAAATGTTCTCGGCGCCCTGGTTGGTGCCGGTGATAGGCGGGGTGGTGAGCTTCAGGCCCTTTTCCACGCCGTACAGGCCGGCTGCGATCACGGCCGCCATCGCGAGGTAGGGATTGACGTCCGCTCCCGGGCAGCGCGTCTCGAGCCGGGTGGACTTGGGGCTGCCCGCGATCACGCGGAAGCTCGCCGTGCGGTTGTCCATGCCCCAGGTCGGCTTGACCGGCGCCCAGAAGCCATCCACCAGCCGCTTGTAACTGTTGATGGTGGGCCAGAACATGGGCGCGAATTCCATCAGGCACATCACCTGGCCGGCAAGGTAGCTTTCGAAAAGCTTGCTCATCCTGCGCGGCGACTTGGCGTCGAAGAAGAGGTTGGCCTTGCCATCCGACAGGCTCTGGTGGATATGGCCGCTGCAGCCGGGATATTGAGCGCTCCACTTGGCCATGAAGCTGGGCATGATGGAAAAGCGCGAGCCGATTTCCTTGGCGCCGGTCTTGAACAGGATCGCCCGGTCGGCCTGCTCCAGCGCCTCGGAAAACGCGATCGCCGCCTCGTACACGCCGGGGCCGGTTTCGGTGTGCAGGCCCTCGATCGGCACGTTGAACGCCAGCATCTCGTCCATCAGGGCGTTGAAGAACTCGCGGTTCTCGTTCACGCGCAGCAGCGAATAGCCGAACATGCCCGGCGTCAGCGTCTCGGGCCCGACGCCTTTCTTCGCGGCCCAGCTCTGCGGCGTCTCGCGGAAGTTGAACCACTCGTACTCCATTCCCGTCATCACCTGGAAGCCAAGCTTCCCGGCGCGCTTCAGGACACGCTTGAGCGTCTGGCGCGGGCACACCGGGTAGGGGCTGCCGTCCGTGTTGATGAATTCGCCCAGGAAGAAATCGACACCGCCATCCCAAGGCACGTTGCGGTGCGTGTCCAGATCCAGCCGCGCCAGCGCATCGGGAAAGCCGTGCTGCCAGCCCGTGACCTGGGTGTTGTCGTAGACGTTGTCGCTGGAGTCCCAGCCGAACACCACGTCGCAGAAGCCGAAGCCGCTGTCGACAGCGCCCTCGAACTTGTCCTTGTGCAGGTACTTGCCGCGCAGGATGCCGTCGATGTCGCTGCACGCGACCTTGACCTTGCTGGCGCCGGATTTGCGGATCTTCGCGACGGCGGGGTGGACTTTGGTGGCCATGGGGGTGGGGACTCCTGTTCTTCTTCGGTCAGATCGCGGGTTCTCCGGAAGCGATGCCCATGTCTTCCAGCGCGAGGGCCACGGCCTGCACCGCCTGCTCCATCTCGTTGGGGCCGATCGCCCCGATACAGCCTACGCGAAAAGTTTCGACCTGTGTGAGCTTGCCCGGATACAGGATGAAACCCCGCTCGCGGGCGAATGCGTAGAACGCCCTGAATTCGTAGCGCGAGTCGCCCGGCGCATGGAACGTGACGATGATCGGCGCCTGCACCGCCGGGTCCAGGAAGGGCATGAACCCCAGGCGCGACATGCCGTGGATGAGAGTGCGGTAGTTCTGCGTGTAGCGCGCCAGGCGCGCCGGCTGGCCGCCCTCTTCCTCGAACTGGGCGATGGCCTCGGCCAGCGCGACGACCACATGCGTGGGCGGCGTGAAGCGCCACTGGCCGGTTCTTTCCATGTAGGCGTGCTGGTCGTGCAGGTCCATCGCCAGCGACTGGCTGCGGCCCTCGCATCCGGCAAGCACCGCCTTGCGGATGAAGACGAAGCCCATCCCAGGCACGCCCTCCAGGCATTTGCCGCTGGCGGCGACCAGCGCGTCGAAGCGCGTCTCCCGCGCGTCGATGGGCAGCGCGCCGAACGAGCTCATCGCGTCGACGATCAGCCCCTTGCCGTACTTCTCGCAAGTGTCCGCGACTTCCTGCAGCGGGTTCCATACGCCCGCGCCCGTTTCGCAATGGATGAGCACGACATGCGTCACGCTCGCGTCGGCGGTCAGCTTCACCTCCAATGCGACGGGCGACACCTGGGCGGCCTCGTCGAATGCCATCACGGTGCAACGGCGCCCCATCATCGACGTCAGCTTCGCGGCGCGCTTGCAGTAGGCGCCGTTGTCCAGCACCAGCACATGGCCATCACGCGGGACGACGGTGGCGACGGCGGCTTCCACGCTGAAGGTGCCGCTGCCCTGCAGCGGGACGACGACATGGGTGTCCTGCCCGTGGATGATCTTCAGCAGGCTGCGGCGCACCCGCGCCGTCACGTCGTTGAAGTCGCTGTCCCACGAGCCCCAGTCACGCAGCATCGCGAGCTTGGTGCGCAGGGTCGTCGTCAGCGGGCCCGGCGTGAGGAGGATCTTGTCGCGGTCCATGAGGTACTTCCTATCTTGCAGGTTTCGCCGCCGGGCCGCCCCAAGGCGAAACGCGCCCCCTCGGGGGGCAGCGCATTACACGAAGTGAAAAGCGTGGGGGCATCATTTCTTCCAGGCTTGCGTGCGGCGGTTGACCCACCACGCGAGCGCCATGAACGCCAGCGTCGCCGTGGCCGACACGACGCCGATCAGCACCGCCATCGCCGCGGCGGCGCCGATCTCGCCCGCCTCGTCGAGGTTGAGGATCGCGATCGAGGCGACCTTGGTTTCCGGCGAATACAGGAACACCACGGCCGAGATCGTCGTCATGGCGTTGATGAAGAAGTAGCGGGCGATGTCCACCAGCGCGGGCGTGCAGATCGGCAGCGTCACGCGCCAGAACGTCTTGTAGAAGGGCACCTTGAGCGAGGCGCTCACGGCCTCGAACTCGCCGTCGAGCGACTTGAGCGCCGTCACCGCCGTCAGGTGGCCGGTCGTATAGAAGTGCACGATGGTGCACAGCGTGAGCAGCGTCACCGTGTGGTACAGGCCGTTGAGGGGATTCTTCGGCTCGTTGAAAAAGAAGATGTAGCCCAGGCCCAGCACCAGGCCCGGCACCGCCATCGGCAGCATTGCCAGCAACCGCACCACGCCGCGCAGGCCCTCCATGCCCTTGGTTTTCTCCAACAGGTAGGCGCCGCAGAACACCAGCGCGGTGCCGAACAGTGCCGTGCCGCCGGCCATCTTCAGGCTGTTGACGAAACCCACGCTGACCTCGGCGTCCACGAGCCCCAGTACATAGTGGCGCAGGCTGGGCGTCAGGTTGTAGGGCCAGAACGTCGCGAACGAGGCGAACACCGCCATGCCCAGCATCGCCAGCACGAGGAAGGCGATGAGCGAGCAATACAGCGTCATCGCCGCGTCGTACCGGGGCGAGGCCTTGGGAACGTAGGGGACGGCGCGCGCGGTGAGCATCGCGGTCTGGCGGCGGCTCACGTAGCCGTCGACCGCGAACGTGAGCACCGCCGGCGCCAGCAGCAGGATGGCGACGACAGCGCCCTTGGAAAAGTCCTGCTGCCCGATCACCAGCTTGAACACGTCGGTGGCCAGCACGTTGAAGCTGCCGCCGATCACCTTGGGAATGCCGAAATCGGTGATCACGAGGGTGAAGGTGACGAGCGCCGCGGAGATCAGGCCGTACTTCGCGCCGGGCAGAGTGATGGTGAAGAACTTGCGCTGCGCGCTGGTGCCCATCGCGTCGGCGGCTTCGTACAGGCGCGCGTCCGAGAGGCTGAGCGCGGTGACCAGGATCATCAGCGCGTGCGGGAACACGGCGAAGCACTCCGCCACCACGATGCCCGGTGCGCCGTAGATTTCGGTGATGCCGATGCTCGTCAGCCAGGCCTTGAACACGCCCTGGTTGCCGAACCAGTAGATCAGCGAAATCGCCGACAGCAGCGAGGGCGCGAGCAGCGGGATGAGCGTGATGCCGCGGAACAGGGGCTTGAGCGGCATGCACGAACGCGCCAGCGCATACGCGAAGCCGAAAGCCAGCGGCACCGTGACGAGGGTGACGACCGCCGACACCCACACGCTGTTCCACAGGCTGTCCAGCAGCGACGGGGTCTTCGCGTATTCGATGAAGTTGGCGAGGGCTACGAACTGCTCGTCCCTGCCCTGCAGCGCCTGCACGAGGATGGTGAGCAGCGGCAGCGCGAGGAAGCCCGCCAGCGCGAGCGCCACCACCAGCAGGGCCAGGTGTGCGATGCGGTCGGTCCAGTGCGCGGACTGCTTGACCGGTGCGGCACGCGGGGCCTGCAGGACGGCGGCCATGGGATCAGGCCCCCCCAGGGGCTGACGCCCCGGCCCCCGAGGGGCGCTGATCTGCCTCGGGGCGGCCCAGCGGCAGATCAAACACCTTGATGCGCTCGGGCAGCAGCTTGAGCCGCAGCGGCGAGCCGACCTGCAGCGATTGCTCGGAAAGGAAATTGAGCGACAGGTACACCGTGAGCCTGTGGCCGTCCAGCGCGGGCGACGCCACTTTCACGTGGCAATAGGAGCCGAGGAACTCGATCTTCTCGATGCTCGCGTCGAACACGTGCGCGTCGCCCTCGCCGATCGGCCGGGCCAGCACGTCCTCGGGCCGCAGGTAGACGCGCGCTTCTCGGTCGGCGCCTTCGCACGGAATGCACAGGCTGCCGAAGCGCAACTCGCCGGCGGCAACGCGGGCGGGCAGCACGTTGACCTTGCCCACGAAATCGGCGACGAAGGGCGAGGCGGGCTCGCGGTAGATATCCAGCGGCGTGCCCACCTGCTCGATGACGCCATGGTTCATCACCACGATGCGGTCGGCGACGGACAGCGCCTCTTCCTGGTCGTGCGTGACCATGATGGTGGTCACGCCCACCTTTTGCTGCAGCGCGCGGATTTCCTGGCGCAGGCGCACGCGCTCGAGCGCGTCGAGCGCCGAGAGCGGCTCGTCCAGCAGCAGCAGGCCGGGCGAAGTGGCGAGCGCGCGCGCCAGCGCAATGCGCTGCTGCTGGCCGCCCGAAAGCTGGGCCGGGTACTTGCCCTCACTGCCGGGCAGGCCCACCAGCTTGACCAGCTCCGCCACCCGCCCGCGGATGTCGGCGCGCGGCGTCCTGCGGTTGACCAGGCCGTACGCCACGTTGTCGGCGACGCTGAGGTTGGGGAACAGCGCGTAGCTCTGGAACACGATGCCGTAGTCGCGCTGCGCCGGCGGCAGCCGCGAGACGTCGCGCAGCGCACCGCCCGGGCCGGATTGCCACACCTCGCCCGAGGTCTGCACCTCGAGCCCGGCGATGATGCGCAGCAGCGTCGTCTTGCCGCAGCCCGAGGGGCCGAGGAAGCACACGAACTCGCCCTGGCGGACGGCCAGGTTGATGTCCTGCAGGGCCGCGAAGGCGCCGAACTCCTTGCGGATGTGGCGCAGTTCGAGAGAGAGTTGCTGCGTCACCGGACTACCTGGGATTTGTCATGCCGGGCTCGACCCGGCATCCATGTTGGACCGCTCGCCAAGATGGATTGCGGGTCGAGCCCGCAATGACAGCCACGTCAGCGCTTCTCGGTTTTGCTGTTGTAGCGCTTGGTCCACTCCGTCAGGATGCGCTCGCGGTTCTCGGCCGCCCAGTTGAAGTCCATCTTGACCAGGCGCGCCTCGTAGTCCTTGGGGACGTTGGCCAGCGGCGCGGCGACGCCGGGCTGCGCGGTGATCGCAAAGTTCTTGCCGTACAGCATCATCGCGTCCTTGCTCGAGGCCCAGTCGGCCAGCTTCTTGGCGGCGTCGAGCTTCTTGGTGCCCTTGTGGATGGCGAAGGCTTCCAGGTCCCAGCCCAGGCCCTCCTTGGGGAACACCAGGTCGATCGGCGCACCCTTGGCCTTGTTGGTGTTGCCGCGGTATTCGAACGAGATGCCCGCCACGTATTCACCGGACGCCGCCATGTTGCAGGGCTTGGAGCCCGAGTGCGTGTACTGCGCGATGTTCTCGTGCAGGGCATCCATGTACTTCCAGCCGCCGCCCTTGCCCTTGTCGTCGCCGAACAGGGTGAGCCACGCCGTCACGTCGAAATAGCCGGTGCCGCTGGAGGCGGGATTGGGCATGACGACCTGGCCCTTGTAGACGGGCTTGGCCAGGTCCTGCCAGGTTTCGGGCTTGGGGATGTTCTTCTTCTGCGCCTCCACCGTGTTGAAGCACACGGTGGCCCCCCACACATCCATGCCCCACCAGGCCGGCACCTTCTTCTTGTCGCGGTACTGGCTCATGATCGCGTCCAGGTTCAGCGGCGCGTAGGGCACCAGCATGCCCTGCTTGTCCAGCAGCGCGAGGCTGGAGGCGGCGACGCCCATCACCACGTCGGCCTGCGGGTTGCCCTTCTCGGCGAGCAGCTTGGCCGTGATCACCCCCGTGGAATCGCGCACCCACTTGATCTCGATGTCGGGGTGGACCTTGTTGAAGCCGTCGGCGTAGGCCTTGATCTGGTCGGTCTCCAGCGCGGTGTACACCAGCAGCTGGGTCTTCTGGGCGAACGCCCCGGTCGAGACGGCCGCGAGGCCTGCAAGCAGGAGGGACTGGATGGCGAGCGAAGGACGCATGGGGACTCCTCAAGGGCAAAGGTTTCGATGCTGCTGACCACGGGTGACGGCGCGATGACACTCGACTGCTTCCCCCTGCATCGCACGCGCCTTCGGATTCATTTGACGCCCCGTCTTTTATGTTGTCAATTGTTTTTTGCAGATTGTTGACAATCCCACCGATGCTGCTCTAATCGGGGGCATGACCGCAGCGCAGAACCGCTTCAAGCAAGGTCGCATCCCCTCGGGGGGCAGCGCCGGCGTCTTGGCGCCAAGCGGGGGGGCCACATGACCGCGGTGTTCCATCCCACGATCGCGATGCTCCAGAGCAGCTCACTCACCACCGTGGTGCAGCAGGAGATCGAGCGAGCCATCCTGCAGGGCGAATACGCGCCCGGCAGCAAGCTGATCGAAGCCACCCTCGCGCAGGCCATGGGCGTGTCGCGCGGGCCGGTGCGGGAGGCCTTCCGCATGCTCGAGGAAGCCGGGCTCGTGCGCAACGAGAAGAACCGCGGCGTCTTCGTGCGCGACATCCCGATCGACGAGGCCGTGGAGATCTTCGACTTGCGCGCCGCGATGGACGAACTGGTGGGGCGCAAGCTGGCCGTGAACATCACGCCCGCGCAGCTCAAGGAAATCAAGGGCCTGGGCGACGCGATGGAAAAGGCGGTGAAGGCCGAGGACGCCTACAACTACCACCTGCTCAACCTCCGGTTCCACGACCGGCTGGTGGAGATGGCGGGCAACAGCAAGCTCACCTCGATCTACCGCAAGCTCATCAAGGAGCTCTCGCTGTTCCGGCGCCTGAACCTCGCCGACGGCTGGCTGCTGCCGATCTCGGCCAGCGAGCACCGCCAGATCATCAAGGCGATCGCCTCCGGCGACCCGGAAGCCGCCGGCAAGGCGATGTTCGACCACGTCATGGACAGCAAGGAGCGCACCATCGAGAACGACCTGCGGCGGCAGGAGCGCGCCCGCAAGCGCGAAAGCGCCGCACTCAAAGCAAAGGCCGGCCGTGCTGAACGTCAATGACCGCAGCTACCAGCTGCCGACCCATCCCACGGTCGTGGTTTGCGTCGATGGCTGCGAGCCCGATTACCTCGCGCAGGCCGTCGCCACCGGCCACATGCCCTGGCTCAGGCGCACGCTGGCGCAGGGCGCCGGGCTGATCGCCGATTGCGTGGTGCCCAGCTTCACCAATCCGAACAACCTGTCGATCGTGACGGGCGTGCCGCCCAGCGTGCATGGCATCTGCGGCAATTACCTGTTCGACATGGCGAGCGGCACCGAGGTCATGATGAACGACCCCAAGTGGCTGCGCGCGCCCACGCTGCTGGCCGCGCTGGCCGATGCCGGCCACACCGTGGCGGTGGTCACGGCGAAGGACAAGCTGCGCCGCCTGCTCGGGCACGGCATGGAAGGCATCTGCTTTTCCTCGGAGAAGTCCGATGAAGCCACGCTCAGCGAGAACGGCATCGAGGACGTGCCCCGTTTCGTGGGCATGAAAGTGCCCAGCGTCTACAGCGCCGAGCTGTCGGAGTTCGTGTTCGCCGCCGGCGTGAAGCTGATGCAGGTGCGCCGCCCC
This sequence comes from Ramlibacter sp., assembly GCA_030695945.1. Lineage (GTDB taxonomy): Bacteria > Pseudomonadota > Gammaproteobacteria > Burkholderiales > Burkholderiaceae_C > Ramlibacter. The sequence continues at coordinate 49,558 of JAUYOG010000049.1, read as the reverse complement.
GACGTGATGTATCTCTCCACCACCGACTACGTGCAGCACAAGCACGCGCCGGGCACGCCGGGCGCCAATGCGTTCTACGCCATGATGGACGGCTATCTCTCCCAGCTGGACGAGATGGGGTGCGTGATCGCGCTCACCGCGGACCACGGCATGAACGCCAAGGTGGCGCTCGATGGCACGCCGGACGTCGTCTACCTGCAGGACTGGTGCGACGCACAGCTCGGCCCGGCGAAGGCACGCGTCATCCTTCCGATCACCGACCCCTATGTCGTCCACCACGGTGCGCTGGGCTCCTTCGCCACGATCTACCTGCCCGCGGACGTGCCGGCGCGCCCGGTCGTGCAACAGCTGCAGCGGCATCGTGGCATGGAGGTCGTGCTGACGCGCGAGGAGGCGGCGCAGAAGTTCGAGCTGCCCGCCGACCGCATCGGCGACGTGGTCTGTGTCTCGGAGCGCTTCACGGTGATCGGCACCTCGGCCAGCCGGCACGACCTGTCCGGCCTGGATGCGCCGCTGCGATCGCACGGTGGCATCAGCGAGCAGCGCGTGCCGCTCGTGCTCAACCGCAAGCTGCCGGGGCTGGACCCAGCCCGCCGCCTGCGCAATTTCGACGCCTTCGACCTGGCGTTGAACTATGCGCAGTAGGGTCCCTGTCATCCCGGACTTGATCCGGGATCCATGGATTGCGGGCCAAGCCCGCAATGACAAGCCATGATCGGCCAATTCATCCGCGATAACGGGCTCGACGCGATGCGGATCGCAGGGCGCAAGGTCGGCGCGGGGCGGGAGCGCGCGATCGACGTGTTCAACCCGTTCACGAGGGAGCGCGTCGGCGCCGTGCCCAAGGCGACGCTGGAGGAAGTGCGCGAAGCCTTCGAGTCGGCGCATGCTTTCCGCAGCCAGCTCACGCGCTACGAGCGCGCGGCGATCCTGAACCTAGCGGCGGCGATCGTGCGCGAGCGGCTGGACGACATCGCGCGCCTGATCACCGCCGAGTCCGGGCTGTGCCTGAAGGACTCCGTTTACGAAGCCGGTCGCGTGAGCGACGTGCTGCTGTTCGGCGCGAACGAGGTGCTCAAGGACGACGGCCAGGTCTTCAGCTGCGACCTGACGCCGCACGGCAAGAAGCGCCGCGTCTATACGCAGCGCTCGCCGCTGCTGGGCGTGATCACGGCCATCACCCCTTTCAACCACCCGATGAACCAGGTGGCGCACAAGGTGGTGCCCAGCATCGCCACCAATAACCGCATGGTGCTCAAGCCCTCGGAGAAGGTGCCGTTCTCCGCGATCCTGTTCGCCGACATCCTGTACCAGGCGGGCCTGCCGCCGGAGATGCTCAGCGTGGTGACGGGCGATCCGCGCGAGATCGCCGACGAGCTCATTACCAACCCGCGCGTGGACCTCGTCACCTTCACCGGCGGCGTCGCCATCGGCAAGTACATCGCGGCGAAGGCGGGCTACCGGCGGGTGGTGCTGGAGCTGGGCGGCAACGACCCGATCATCGTGATGGAGGATGCCGACATCGACGAGGCTTCATCGCTCGCCGTGCAGGGCTCCTACAAGAACTCCGGCCAGCGCTGCACCGCCGTGAAGCGGATGCTGGTACACGAAGCCGTGGCGGGCGAGTTCACCGAGCAGGTGGTGGCCAAGTCGCGCGCCTGGAAGCACGGCGACCCGCAGGACGCTTCCAACGACATGGGCACCGTGATCGACGAGGCGGCCGCCACGCTGTTCGAGTCCCGCGTGAACGAGGCCGTGTCGCAGGGCGCGCGCCTGCTGGTGGGCAACAGCCGCCAGGGCGCGCTGTATTCGCCGACAGTGCTCGACAACGTCCGCCCGGACATGACGCTGGTCAAGCAGGAAACCTTCGGCCCGGTCTCGCCCGTCATCCGTTTCAGCACCATCGAGCAAGCGATCGCGATCTCGAACGGAACGGCCTACGGCCTGTCCAGCTCGGTCTGCACCAACCGCCTCGACTACATCACGCGCTTCGTCAATGAGCTGGAGGTCGGCTCTGTGAACGTGCGCGAGGTGCCGGGCTACCGGCTCGAGCTCACGCCGTTCGGCGGCATCAAGGACTCCGGGCTGGGCTACAAGGAAGGCGTGCAGGAAGCCATGAAGAGCTTCACCCACCTCAAGACCTACTCGCTGCCATGGCCGTGAGACGCCTTTCATGATCAGCTTTGCCGACATCGGGCAACTGTTCGCCGAACGCGGCGGCGAGCGCTATGCGGGGGAGGCGGTGACCCAGCTGGAGCACGCGCTGCAATGCGCGCTGCTGGCCGAGGCCGATGGCGCCGACGACGAACTGGTGACGGCCGCGCTGCTGCACGACCTCGGGCACCTGCTGCACGACCTCGGCGACACGCCCAGCCTCCAGGGCGTGGACGACATCCACCAGTACCGCGCGCTGCCCTTCCTGCGCGGGCTGTTCGGCGAAGCGGTGATCGAGCCGGTCAAGCTGCACGTCGATGCCAAGCGCTACCTGTGCGCGACGCGCCCCGGCTATTTCGCGGCGCTGTCGGACGACTCGAAGCGCTCGCTCGGGCTGCAGGGCGGCATCTTCAACGAAGGGCAGGCCGAGGCCTTCATCGCCCAGCGCGGCGCCGCCGACGCGGTGCGGCTGCGCGTCTGGGATGACCAGGCCAAGACGGCGGGCCTCGCGACGCCCCCGCTCGCGCATTTCCTGGAGCGCGCCCGGCGCTGCGCCCTGGCCGCGAGCGAGCCCGCTCCATGACCCTCACCTGGCCGGTGGTCGCGGCCGTGCTGTTCGGGGCGCTGCTGCATGCCAGCTGGAACGCGCTGGTCAAGTCCAGCCGGGACAAGGCACTGGACACCGCCGTCATCCACCTCGTCGGCTCGGTGGTGGCGCTGCCGCTGGTCCTCATCGTCGGCTGGCCGGACGCCGTGGCGTGGCCCTACATCCTGGCCTCGGTGGTGATCCACATCGGCTACTACATCGCCCTCACGGGCGCCTACAAGCACGGCGACCTGGGCCTGACCTATCCGCTGATGCGCGGCACCGCGCCGCTGCTCGTGGCGCTGTCGGCGGCGACGATGCTGGGCGAGACGCTCTCGCCGCTGTCCTGGGCGGGCGTAGTGGGCGTGAGCTGCGGCGTGCTCGCGCTGGGCCTCTCGCGCCACGCCCTCGACTCGCCGCGCGCCGTGGGGTTTGCGCTGGCGAATGCCGTGGTGATCGCGCTCTACACCGTGGTCGACGCGCTCGGCGTGCGCGCCAGCGGCAATGCGCTGCAATACGTCGTCGCTTTGTTCGTGCTGGACGGTTGGCCGTTCGCGCTGATCGTGTTCCTGCGGCGCGGCGGGGCCGTCGCGCTGCCTTACGCTCGCGCCCGCTGGCCGGTCGCGGCGCTGGCTGCCGCCGCGTCGCTGGGCTCGTACGGCATTGCGCTGTGGGCGATGACCAAGGCGCCCGTGGCCACGGTGGCCGCGCTGCGCGAGACCTCGGTGCTGTTCGCCGTGCTGCTCGGCGTGTGGTTCCTCAAGGAAGCCTTCAACCTGCGGCGCGCAGCCGGCACGGCAGCGATCGTCGCCGGCGTGATGGCCCTGAGAATGGGCTAGCGGGGAGACACCGATGGACCCGCCCTCCAGCGCGCGGATCGTGATCGTCGGCGGCGGCATCGTCGGCTGCTCCACGGCCTACCACCTCGCGAAGCTCGGCGTCACCGACGTGCTGCTGCTGGAGCAGGGGCGCCTGACCAGCGGCACCACCTGGCACGCGGCCGGCCTGGTCGGCCAGATGCGGCCCAACCGCACCATGACGCAGATGAGCAAGTACGGCATCGAGCTGTACGCCACGCTGGAGGCGCAGACGGGTCTGGCGACCGGCTGGAAGCAATGCGGCAGCGTCAACGTGGCGCGCACGCCCGAGCGGATGAAGGTGCTGAAGAAGCAGCTTGCGATGGCGCGCAGCTTCGGCGTCGAATGCCACGAGATTTCACCGGCCGAAGCCGGCGAGCGCTTCCCCGTGATGCGCACAGACGACCTGCAGGGCGCGCTCTGGCTGCCCGGCGACGGCAAGGCGAACCCGGCGGACCTGTGCATGTCGCTGGCCAAGGGCGCGCGCCAGCGCGGCGTGAGAATCGCCGAAGGCGTCGAGGTGACCGGCGTGCTGGTGGAGCGAGGCTGCGTGGCGGGCGTCCGCACGGCGCAGGGCGATGTGCGCTGCGATGTGGTGGTGAACTGCGCCGGCCAGTGGGCGCGGCAGTTCGGCGCCCTGGCGGGCGTCAACGTGCCGCTCTATTCGGCGGAACATTTCTACATCGTCACGGGAAAGATCGAGGGCGTGCACCCAATGCTGCCGGTGATGCGCGATCCGGACGGCTTCATCTACTACAAGGAGGAAGTGGGCGGGCTGGTGATGGGCGGCTTCGAGCCGAAAGCCAAGCCGTGGAAGGTGGATCCCATCCCGAGCACCTTCCAGTTCCAGCTGCTCGGCGAAGACTGGGACCAGTTCGAGGTGCTGATGACCAACGCCATGCACCGCACGCCCTGCCTGGAGACGGCCGAGATCAAGATGCTGCTGAACGGGCCGGAGAGCTTCACGCCCGACGGCAACTTCATTTTGGGCGAGGCACCGGAGTTGCGCAATTACTTCGTCTGCGCCGGCTTCAACTCCGCGGGCATCGCCAACAGCGGCGGCGCGGGCCGGCTGATGGCCGAATGGATCGTGGGGGGTGAGCCGAGCACCGACCTCTGGGACGTGGACATCCGACGGTTCGGCGCATTCACCGGCAACCGCAAGGCGCTCGCCGAGCGCACCGCCGAGACGCTCGGCCTGCATTACGCCATGCGCTGGCCGCGCCAGGAGCTGGAGACCGCGCGGCCGCTGCGCACCTCGCCGCTGTACGACCTGCTGGCGGCGAAGGGCGCCGAATTCGGCAGCAAGAATGGCTGGGAGCGAGTGAACTATTTCAGGCCGCTTGTTGCTTCTCCCTCCCCCTCCGGGGGAGGGTTGGGGTGGGGGCAATCGGTTGGCGTGCCTGCCCCCCTCCCTGCCTCCCCCCGGAGGGGGGAGGAGAAATTCCATCCGCGCCCCGCCTACACGCTCGAATCGCCCGGTTGGCTGCCCTGGATGATCGAGGAACAGAAGGCCACGCGGGAAGCGGTCGCCCTTTACGACCAGACCTCCTTTTCCAAGCTGCTGCTTCAGGGCCGCGACGCTCTGGCGCTGCTGCAGCGGCTGTGCGCCAACGAGATGGACGTGCCGGTGGGCAAGATGGTGTACACGCCGATGCTCAACGAGCGAGGCGGCATCGAGAGTGACCTGACGGTGATGCGCCAGGGGGCCGAGCGCTTCCTCATCGTCACCGGGTCTGCCCAGGCCACGCGCGACGCGGACTGGATCGGCCGGCACATGGAACGCGATGCCCACGCCGTGCTGGCCGATGTCTCGGCGATGGTCTGCGTGCTCTCCGTGATGGGGCCGAAGGCACGCGAGCTGATGGCGCGCGTGAGCCCCGACGACCTGTCGCCCGCGGGCCTCAAGTTCTCCTGGACCCGGGAGATCGACCTGGGTTTCGCGCGCGTGCGCGCCGCCAGGATGAGCTATGTCGGCGGTCCGGGCTTCGAGCTGTACGTGCCGGTGGAGATGGCGCGGCATGTGTATCTTGAATTGATGGCGGCCGGCCGCGACCTGGGCCTGCGCGACGCCGGCTATTACGCCCTGGATGCCCTGCGCATCGAGCAGGGGCGGCGGGCCTGGGGCGCGGAACTGGGGCCCGCCGAGACACCTTGGGAGGCAGGGCTCGCCTTCAGCGTGAAGCTGGACAAGCCCCACGCTTTCATCGGCCAGGCCGCGTTGCGCGCGGCGCGCGGCCAACCCTTGCGCAAGAAACTGGTGACGCTGGTGCTGACCGACCGCGATGCGTGCCTCTGGGGCGGCGAAACGATCCTGCTGGAGGGCCAGCCGGTGGGCGAGATTTCGTCGGCGGGCTACAGCCCGCTCGCCGGGGCGTTCGTCGCACTGGGCTACATGCGCGGTGACAACGCAAACCGGGCGCACGAGGGCACGCCTGCCCACGTCGAGCTGTGGGGCGAACGGTTGCCGGTATCGCTGTATGACCGCTGGCCGCCGGCCGGCCGGTGACGCATTGCCAGGGTCAGCCGGCCCGGTCCTCGGGCGGCAACGGGGTGCCGCCCTCCGGTGAGGGCTCCTCGCCGTGGCTTGCCGCGGAGATGGTGTTGTCGGAGAAATCGTCGAAGCGCTTCTGCAGCATCTTGCGCTGCAACGGGCGCCCCAGCTCCTTGGTGTAGTACGCCACCTCGTACTCGTCGCGGGCGGCCTTGCGATGCCGGTCCTTGCCGGGTTTGTCCTTGTCGGGTGCCATCCGGTCAGGATAGCGAGCGAGCGCTCACGTGGTGTAGGACGACGCCTGTTCGATGTAAATCAAAAGAAACGAGAGCGCTGCGGTTTCGCATTTACCGCTGAGCTCGCGCTGGCTTAACATGTTGCCAACGACCTTGTTTCGAGGAGAACTGGATATGCCGACACCCGCGGAAATCGCCGTGCTGCGCACGCTGGCCCTGGTCGGTCCGGCGACTGCCGGCAAGACCAGCCTGGTGGAGGCGCTGCTCTGGAAGGCGGGTGCCATCGGCGCGCCCGGCAGCGTGGAACGTGGCTCCACCGTCAGCGACCACGACCCGCTCGAGAAGAAGGCGCAACGCTCGCTCAACTCGTCGCTCGTGCATTTCGAGCACCGGGGCGTCCATGCGCATGTGATCGACACGCCCGGCGCGCCGGATTTCCTCGGCCAATCGCTGCCCGCGCTCGAAGCGGTGGAAACGGCTGCCGTGGTGATCAGCGCCACCACGGGCATCGAGCCGATGGCGGGACGGATGATGCAATGGGCCGCGCAGCGCGAGCGCGATCGCATCATCGTCGTCAACAAGATCGACGCTCAGGGCGTGAACCTCGAGACGTTGGTCGCGCAGATCCAGGCCGCCTTCGGCAAGGAATGCCTGCCGGTGAACCTGCCGGCCGAGCGCGGCGCGCGAGTGATCGACTGCTTCTACAACATGGCGGCGGAAAGCCCCGCCACGGATTTCTCTTCGGTGGCCCAGGCGCATCGCGCGCTGGTGGAGCAGGTCGTGGAAGTGGACGCCGCCTTCGTCGAGCGCTACCTCAACGACGGCGACGTCGACCCGCAGGAGTTGCATGCCCCGCTGGAGCAGGCGCTGCGCGAAGGCCACCTGATCCCGATCTGCTTCGTCTCGGCCCGCACCGGCGCCGGCGTGCCCGAGCTGCTGGACGTGATCGCGAAGCTGCTGCCCGACCCCTCGGAGGCCAACCCGCCGGCCTTCCTCAACGGCGAGGGCGCGGATGCCAACCCCCTGCGCGCGGAACCGGACCCGGGCCGCCACGTGCTGGCCCATGTCTTCAAGATCACCCAGGACCCTTACGTCGGCAAGATGGGCGTGCTGCGCGTGCACCAGGGCACGCTGGCCGCGGGCAGCCAGCTGTACGTGGGCGATGCGCGCCGCCCCTTCAAGGTCGGCCACCTGTTCACGCTGCAGGGCAAGGATTTCAAGGAAATCACCCGCGCGCTGCCGGGCGACATCTGCGCCATCGCCAAGATCGAAGAGCTGCATTTCGACGCCGTGTTGCACGACTCGCCCGAGGACGACCACATCCACCTGAAACCGCTGGATTTCCCGTACCCCGTCCACGGCCTGGCCATCGAGCCCAAGCGGCGCGGCGACGAGCAGCGCCTGCACGACATCCTGCAGAAACTGGTGAGCGAGGACCCGTGCCTGCGCCATGAACACGTCGCCGCCACCAACGAAAGCGTGATCTACGGCCTGGGCGACCTGCACCTGCGCACGCTGCTGGACCGGCTGACCGAGGTGCACAAGTGCGAAGTGACCACCCGCCCGCCGCGCATCGCCTACCGCGAAACCATCACGGCGCCGGCCGAGGGCCACCATCGCCACAAGAAGCAGACCGGCGGCGCGGGCCAGTTCGGCGAGGTGTTCCTGCGCGTGGAGCCGCTGCCTCGCGGCAGTGGGTTCGAATTCGTGGACCAGGTCAAGGGCGGCGCGATTCCGTACAACTTCATGCCCGCCGTCGAAAAAGGCGTGCGCATGGCGCTGGAGGCAGGCGTCGTCGCGGGCTACCCGGTGGTGGACCTGCGCGTGGTCGTGTACGACGGCAAGCACCACACGGTGGACAGCAAGGAAATCGCGTTCATCCAGGCCGGCAAGAAAGCCGTGCAAGCAGCCGTCCAGGCGGCGCGCCCCAGCGTGCTGGAGCCGATCGTCAACGTCGAGATCTCCGCGCCGGAGCAGAACATCGGCGACATCACGGGCGACCTCGCGTCACGCCGCGGGCAGGTCAGCGGCACGACCTCCGCCACCGGCAGCCTGGCCGTGGTGGCGCAGGCACCGCTGTCCGAGCTGGCGAGCTACCAGTCGCGCCTGAACGCGCTGACCGGGGGGCAGGGCCGCTACACCATCGCCTTCAGCCACTACGAAGCGGTGCCACCCACGGTGCAGGCGCAGCTGGCGTCGCAGTACAAGGTCAAGGACGAGGGCTGAGCGGCCCCGCGCGCTTCACCCGTTGACGGGGGGCGCCGCGCTCGCCGCGGGGGGCTTCGGGCCCAAGGTCTTCTTGACCACGGCCGGGTCCATCCCGTACATCTCGGCGAATTCGGCGACGCTCTTCCCGCTCGCTTCGAAAGCGCGGCGCAGCGCTTCGCGCTTGGCGGCCTGCTCCGCGAGTTCGGCGAACGCTTCGTCGAGCACGGCGGCCGACAACTCGTCCCGGGCATTCACGCGCTCGGTGTAGTCCTCGCGCGCGAGCCCCGAGGCTTCAATCGCCTGCACCAGCCGCGAACGCACCCAGGGCCGCAGGTCTTCCTTCGAGCGCGCCTGGCGGCGGCGGAACACCTCCATGATCGCGTGGTGCACATGCTCAGGCGCGACGTCCTCCACCGGCTTGCCGTCCAGGTCGTGGCGCTTGTGGCCGGCGGCGACGCTCTCCAGGTAGCGGGTCGAGCGCGCGTGCAGGCCCAGCGCGGCCTTCAGGTCTTCCTTCTTGAATTCCTGGGGGTGCAGCGCCAGCAGCTCCTGGTACACGCCCAGCTTGAGCGGCAGGAAGCGGGCGCCGAACATCCTGGGGTAGAGCTGGAACAGGCGTTCCAGCACGGCAAACGCGGGACGCGCCTGCCTTGGGGCCTTGGGCCTGGCTTCCCGGGCGGAGGGTTCAGGCGCGGGGGTTGCAGCCTCGGGCGCCGGGGAGTCGGCCGCCGCAGCGTCGGGGATCGGGGTGTCGGGCATCGGGATAAGGACAATTGGCAGAGCCCAGACTGTACGCACTTTCGTGCGGCAGAATCCCAAACCATGAAAATCGAAAAAGACACGGTGGTGACGCTGCAGTTCAAGGTGGCCGAGGCCAACGGCAAGCTCATCGAGCAGAGCAAGGAGCCGATGGTGTACCTGCACGGCGGCTACGAAAACACGCTGCCGAAGATCGAGGAGGCGCTGGAAGGCAAGCAGCCGGGCGACCAGGTGAACCTGCAGCTGAAGGCCGAGGACGCCTTCGGCGTGCGCGACGAATCCCTGGTGCGCACCATCCCGAAGAAGGAATTCCCGCCCGGCGTGAAGGTGGGCGGCCAGCTCGAGGGCCGCACCGAAGACGGCACACCCCATGTCTTCCACGTCATGAAGATCAAGGGCGACACGGTGCACCTGGACGGCAACCACCCGCTGGCCGGCCGGGACCTGCGCTTCGCGCTGAAGGTCGCCGGCGTGCGCGCCGCCACGGCCGAGGAGATCGAGCACAAGCACGTGCATGGGGAACACGGCCATCACCACTGAGCCGCGCTGATTGTCCTGCCGATGGGCCAGTCCGTCTTGGCAGCGAGCCTTTTGCAGAGGCTGCAGAATCTCCATATGCGTTGAACTTCTCAACCCTACGAAAAGCATCGCATGGCCACCCACCCCGTCCTCAGCGTCAATCCGCTCGGTTTTCCCTGGGAGACCGTGGACCCGTTCCTTTTTTGCGCGTACCACGACGATGCGTACCCGCAGGGCAACGCGGACATGGCGCCGCAGGCCTCGCTGGCCGGTCGCAGCATCGGCCAGGACTTCAGCCGCAAGGACGGCTGGAGCATGTACCACGGCGAGACGGTGCCGGGCTTCCCGGGCCATCCGCACCGCGGCTTCGAGACCGTGACCGTCGTGCGCAAGGGCCTGATCGACCATTCCGACTCGCTGGGCGCGACGGCGCGCTTCGGCCAGGGCGACGCGCAGTGGCTCACGGCCGGCGGCGGCGTGGTGCATTCGGAGATGTTCCCGCTGCTCAGCCAGGACCAGCCCAACCCGCTCGAGCTTTTCCAGATCTGGCTGAACCTGCCGGCGAAGAACAAGATGGTGCCGCCGCACTTCACCATGTTCTGGTCGCAGGACATCCCGCGCCTGTCGTTGAAGGACGAGGCCGGCCGCACGACCGAGGTCGCCACCGTGGCCGGCCGGCTCGAAGGCGCGGGCGAGCCGCTGCCGCCGCCCCCGGATTCATGGGCGGCGCAGCGCGAGGCCGATGTCGCGATCTGGACGATCCGCATGGAACCGTCCGCGCGCTGGACGCTGCCCGCCGCGAAGGGCGAAGGCACGCGCCGCACGCTGTACTTCTTCAAGGGCGGCCGCGTCAGCGTCGCCGGGCAGGACGTGGCCGCGCCCGTGTCCATCGAGCTGCAGGCGGACCTGCCGGTGGAACTGGCCAACGGCGAGACCGAAGCGGAGTTTCTGCTGCTGCAGGGCCGGCCGATCGCCGAGCCGGTGGCGCAATATGGCCCGTTCGTGATGAACACCCAGGGCGAGATCATGCAGGCCATGCAGGACTACCGCCGCACCCAGTTCGGCGGCTGGCCCTGGCCCGACAACGCCCCGGTGCATGCGCGCGAAACGCCGCGTTTCGCGCGGCATCCGGGCGGGCGCGAAGAGAAGCCGTAGCAGGCCCGGTCGGCCGCTCTGCTAAAAAGGCAGCCATGAAGTTCAAGATGGCTCCCAATTCCCTGTTCGCGGTACTGCTGCGGTCGCCCTGGTGGATCAGCTTCCTGATCTTCGCGCTGTTCGTGGTGGTGGCGTTCACGCTGGTGCCCGACCCCTACCGCATCGTCGCAGCGATGGGCGGCGCGCCATTCGCCATCATCGGCGCGATCGCGCTGTGGCAGCAGATGCGGCTGCCCAGCGCGGGCCGCTCGGAGGCGATCCTCAAGGCGGTGGCTGCGATGAACTGGCCCGAGTTCTCCGCGCTGCTCGAGGAAGGATTCACCCGGCAGGGCTACAGGGTCGAGCGCGCGACCGGCGCGGCCGACTTCTCGTTGTGGCGCGACGGCGGCACGACGCTGGTGGCCGCGCGGCGCTGGAAAGCGGCGCGGCCCGGCGAGGAGGCGCTCAAGGCGCTGCACGATGCGGCCAGGGCGAGCGACGCGAAAAGCTGCCTGTACGTGACCCTGGGTGAGCTCAGCGCCAACGCGCTGGCCTTCGCCAAGCGCAACAACGTCCAGCTGATGCAGGGCCCGGCCCTGGCCTACCTGCTGCAGCACGCCAAGTTGCCCGCGGCGTAGTGCCCATGGTGGGCACAGGTGCCCACCCTACTTCACCGCGGCGGCCTCTTGCAAGGGCACGGTGAGCGCGTCGCGCCCGCCGGCGTCGACGCAGGTGCAGGTGGGCGTCCCCGCGTCCCTGGGGGGCATGCTGCTGCCCGCGAAGCCGCGGGATGCGCAAAAATCCGAGCACACCACGCTGCCGGGTTTCGGGCCGATGTTGCCGACGTTCCATTGGTGCAGGCCGACCAGGATCAGCAGCAGCGCGGTGATGCCTGCGGCGGCAATGGCGAGGCGCCCGGCCTTCGGCGGGTCGCCCGCTTGCTCGTGTTGCTCGCCCGCAAGGTAAGCGCGGCGCAGGAGAACAGCCCAGACGGCCAGGCTGACCGCGGCAAACAGGGCAACCAGCGCAGCTTCCGCGGCGCCCGGCCAGGGATTGTCCCCGTACACGAAGAGCCACAGGCCACCGGCCGCACCCGCCAGCACGACGAACCCCGCCAGCAGTGCGCCGATGAGCGCCGGCACGCTGAACAGCAGGAGGTAGAGATGGCGTTGCTTCATGCATCCCCTGGAAAAAACGCGCCCGAAGGCGCGTTTGCAGTGCTGCGTGGCGGCCGGCTTACTTCGCCACGACCCGCACCATCTCCAGGCACTTGTTCGAGTAGCCCCATTCGTTGTCGTACCAGGACACGATCTTGACGAAGGTGCCGTCCAGCGCAATGCCGGCGTCGGCGTCGAAGATCGAGGTGCGGGTGTCGCCGCGGAAGTCGGTGGCGACCACCTTGTCCTCGGTGTAGCCCAGGATGCCCTTGAGGGCGCCTTCGCTTTGCGCCTTCATCTCGGCGCAGATTTCCTTGTAGCTGGCTTCCTTGACGAGCTCGACCGTCAGGTCCACCACCGACACGTCGGAGGTGGGTACGCGGAAGCTCATGCCGGTGAGCTTCTTGTTCAGCTCGGGGATCACCACGCCGACGGCCTTGGCGGCGCCGGTCGAGGACGGGATGATGTTTTCCAGGATGCCGCGGCCGCCGCGCCAGTCCTTGTTGCTCGGGCCGTCCACGGTTTTCTGCGTCGCGGTGGCGGCGTGCACCGTGGTCATCAGGCCGCGCTTGATGCCCCACTTGTCGTTGAGCACCTTGGCGATGGGTGCCAAGCAGTTGGTGGTGCAGGACGCGTTGGAGATGATCGCCTCGCCCTTGTACTTGTCGTGGTTCACGCCGAACACGAACATCGGCGTGTCGTCCTTGCTGGGCGCGGAAAGGATGACCTTCTTCGCCCCGGCCGTCAGGTGCTTCTCGGCCGTGGCCTTGTCCAGGAACAGGCCGGTCGATTCGATCACGATGTCGGCGCCGACTTCGTTCCACTTGAGGTTGGCCGGGTCGCGCTCCTGCGTCAGGCGGATCTTCCTGCCGTTGACGACGAGCGTGTTGCCCTCGACCGAAACTTCACCCTTGAAGCGGCCGTGCACGCTGTCGTACTGCAGCATGTAGGCGAGGTAGTTGGGCTCCAGCAGGTCGTTGATGGCGACGACCTCGATGTCGCTGAAGTTCTGCAGCGCCGAGCGCAGCACGTTGCGCCCGATGCGCCCGAAACCGTTGATGCCGATCTTGATGGTCATGAATTGCTCCCGACTGAAGTTGAGGAATTATCGAGCGAGGACGGCGCGCACGGTATCGGCGACGTTCTGGCTACGGCATAACAAATGCTTCGCATGGTTGTTAGCCTACGCCGAAACCTTGCGCTGCAAAACGGCCCTTACCGTATCCGCAAGGTTTTCGGGTGTGAAACCGAAGTGCTTGAACAGGACGTTGGCCGGCGCCGACTCGCCGTAGGTGTCGATGCCGACCACGGCGGCACAGCCGTATTTCCACCAGTAGTCGGTGACGCCCATTTCGACGGCGACGCGCGGCACGCCGGCCGGCAGCACCTGGCTCTTGTAGGCCGCGCCCTGGCGGTCGAAGGCCTGGGTGCTGGGCATGGACACCACGCGCACGGCGATCTGCTGCGCCGCCAGCAGTTCCTGGGCCTTGAGGGCAAGCTGAACCTCGGAGCCGGTGGCGATGATCACGGCCTGGGGCTTCTTGTTCAGGCCCACTTCGCCGGCATCGGCCAGCACGTAGGCACCCTTGCTGATGTCCTCGAGCCCGGCCTTCGGCGCATAGGGCAGATTCTGGCGGCTGAGCAGCAGCGCTGTCGGGCGGCTCACGTTCTGCAAGGCCACGGCCCAGGCCACGGCGGTTTCCGCGGTGTCGCAGGGACGCCAGACGTCCAGGTTGGGGATGAGGCGCAGGCTGGCGGCGTGCTCGATCGACTGGTGCGTGGGACCGTCTTCGCCCAGGCCGATGGAGTCGTGCGTGAACACGTGGATCACGCGCTTCTTCATCAGCGCGGCCATGCGGATCGCATTGCGGCTGTAATCGCTGAACGTGAGAAAAGTGCCGCCGTAAGGGATGTAGCCGCCATGCAGCGCGATGCCGTTCATCACCGCGGCCATGCCGAACTCGCGCACGCCGTAGTTGATGTGGCGCCCGATCTTTCCGTCCTCGGTGCGCTTGACGTCGCCGGCCAGGTCGAAACGCAGCGGCGCCGTGCTCCTGGTGTTGGTGAGGTTGGAGCCGGTGAGGTCCGCCGAACCACCGAGCATCTCCGGCAGCGCGGCGGTGAACGCTTCCAGCGCCAGCTGCGAGGCTTTGCGCGACGCCACGGTTTCGGCCTTCGCGTGCGCGCCGACAGCGGCATCCACCGCGACCTGCGCGAAGTTCTTCGGCAGCTCGCCCTTCATGCGGCGGGTGAATTCGGCCGCCAGTTCGGGATGGGCGGCCCGGTAGGCGGCGAAGCGCTTGTCCCATTCGCCCTCGGCGCCGGCACCCTTGGCCTTGGCGTCCCAGTCGCGATACACCTCCTGCGGCACTACGAAAGGCTCGTGCGGCCAGCCCATGGCTTCGCGCGTGAGCTTGACTTCCTCCAGCCCCAGCGCCTCGCCGTGGGCCTTGGCCGTATTGGCGCGGTTGGGGCTGCCCTTGCCGATCTGCGTCTTGGCGACGACCAGCGTCGGCTTGTCGGCGCTGCGGCGGGCGTCGGCGATGGCGCGATCCATCGCGGCGACGTCGTGGCCGTCCACGGGGCCGATGACGTTCCAGCCGTAGGCCCTGAAGCGGGCCGGCGTGTCGTCCACGAACCAGGGCGCGACCTGTCCGTCGATGGAGATGCCGTTGTCGTCGTAGACCGCGACCAGCTTGTTGAGCTTCCAGGCGGCGGCGAGGCCGCAGGCCTCGTGGCTGATGCCCTCCATCAGGCAGCCGTCGCCGATGAAGGCATAGGTGTGGTGGTCTACCACCGCATGGCCTTCGCGATTGAACTCCGCGGCCAGCAGCTTCTCGGCCAGCGCCATGCCCACCGCGTTGCTGATGCCCTGGCCCAGCGGGCCGGTGGTGGTCTCCACGCCGGGCGTGACGCCGACCTCGGGGTGGCCGGCTGTCTTGCTGTGCAGCTGGCGGAAGTTCTTCAGTTCCTCGAGCGGCAGGTCGTAGCCGGTCAGGTGCAGCAGCGCGTAGACCAACATCGAGCCGTGGCCGTTCGACAGCACGAAGCGGTCACGGTCGAACCAGTGCGGGTTGCGGGGGTTGTGCTTGAGGTGGCGGCCCCAGAGCGCAACGGCAATTTCGGCCATGCCCATGGGGGCGCCGGGATGTCCCGAGTTGGCTTGTTGTACGGCATCCATGGCGAGCGCACGAATCGCGTTCGCCATCTGTGAATCGTTGGCCATCAGGGGCTGCTCCGGGGGTGTTATCAGGGGAAACCCCACATTTTACTTGCTGAGTCGCGCGCCGGGTTTTGCACCGGTTTCGGCGCTCCCATCGTCTACAGTGATGTCCCATGCAAGGCCTTCACCTGACCGCCGACCTGTACCAGTGCCGCTGCGAAGCGGCATGGCTGACCGACGCGCAACAGCTCGGTGAGTGGTGCGTGCAGGCCGTGCAGGCGGTGGGCCTGCAGAACGTCAACCAGCTGTTCCACACCTTTCCCGGCAGCGACGGCGCGCCCGGCGGCGTGACGGCCACGGTGCTGCTGGCGGAATCGCACGTGTGCCTGCACACTTGGCCCGAGCAGAGGGCGGTCACCGTCGACGTCTATGTCTGCAACTTCAGTGGCGACCATTCGGCCAAGGCGCGCAGCCTGATGGCCGCGCTCATCAACCGTTTCCAGCCCGAGTGGACGGAACAGCGCTCGCTCGACCGCGGCGATGGCGAGGCATGAGGGGCGCGGCGTGACGGCCGCCAGGGCCATGATCATGGCGGCCGGGCGCGGCGAGCGGATGCGACCGCTCACCGACGACTGCCCCAAGCCCTTGCTGCGCGTGCGCGGCAAGCCGCTGATCCAGTACCACCTGGAGGCACTCCGGGACGGCGGAGTGGAACGCGTGGTGATCAACACTGCCTGGCTCGGTACGCAGATCGAGAGCGCATTCGATGCACAGCATGGGCTGCCCGAAATTGTGTGGTCTCGCGAGGGCCGCGACTTCGGCGGCGCCCTGGAGACGGCCGGCGGGATCGCGCGAGCCTTGCCGCTGCTGGACGAAGTTTTCTGGGCAACCGCCAGCGACAACTTCGTTCCTGGCTTTCGGTTCGATCCGGCAGCGTATGCACATTTCGCCGCAGGCGACAAGCTGGCGCATCTCTGGCTCGTCCCCAATCCCCCTCACCATCCACTGGGCGACTTCGGGCTGTCGCCCGAGGGCCTGGCATTGCGCGACGCTCCGGCCCGTTATACCTACGCCAGCATTGCCCTTTACCGGCGGTCCTTCTTCGCGTCGCTGCCGTTCGGCAACCCGCAAGGGCTGAAAGTCCAGCTCGTGACGCTGTTGCGCGAAGCGATGGACAATCGGCAAGTCACCGCCGAGATCTACACCGGACCCTGGGCAGATGTCGGCACCCCCCAACGTTTGGCACAACTGAACGCAATATGAGCAACTCCATCTACGCAGAACGCCGCGCCCGCGTGGCCACGCAACTGGGCAAGGACGGCCTCGCCGTCATTCCCACCGCGCCCGAGCGCCAGCGCAACCGCGACAGCGACTACATCTTTCGCCACGACAGCTACTTCTACTACCTCACCGGGTTCACCGAGCCGAACGCATGCCTGGTGATCACCGGTGACGGCAAGAGCACGCTGTTCTGCGCGCCCAAGGACCTCGAGCGCGAGATCTGGGACGGCTTCCGCCTCGGTCCGGAAGCCGCGCCCGCGGCCCTCGGCGTGGATGACGCCCACTCGATGGCGGAACTCGACGCCCAGATGCCCAAGCTGCTGGAGAACAAGGACGCGGTCTGGTACCCGTTCGCCATCCACCAGGGGCTGGAGGCACGCGTGGGCGGCTGGCTGAACCAGGTGCGCGCGCGAGTGCGCTACGGCGCCCTGTGCCCCGAGCAGCAGCGCGACCTGTGCGCCGTCCTCGACGAGATGCGCCTGGTCAAGGACGCACACGAGCAGGACATCATGCGGCGCGCCGCGCAGATCAGCGCGCGCGGGCATGTGCGCGCCATGAAGCTGGCCGCGCGCATGCTGCGCGAAGGCAAGGACGTGCGCGAATACCACCTGGACGCCGAGCTGCTGCACGAGTTCCGCATGGGCGGCTCGCAGTACTCCGCCTATGGCGCGATCGTGGCCGCCGGCGCCAATGCCTGCGTGCTGCATTACCGCGCCGACTCGGCCCCGATCCGCGATGGCGAACTGGTGCTGATCGACGCCGGCTGCGAGCTGGACGGCTATGCCAGCGACATCACGCGCACCTTCCCCGCCAACGGCAAGTTCAGCGGGCCGCAGCGCGCGCTGTACGAGCTGGTGCTGGCCTCGCAGCAGGCCGCCGTGGACGCGACGAAGGCCGGCGCGCGCTTCACCGATCCGCACGACGCCACGGTCAAGGTGCTCGCGCAGGGCATGCTCGACGTTGGGCTGCTGGACAGAAACAAGGTGGGCAGCCTGGACGACGTGATCGAGAAGCGCGCGTACTTCCAGTTCTACATGCACCGCACCGGCCACTGGCTGGGCATGGACGTGCACGATTGCGGCAGCTACGTCGAGCCCTCGCAGGTCGGCGAAGTGAGCGAACGCAAGGACCCGCTCTCGGGCGAGATCATCAAGAACCGGCCGGCCCGCGTGCTTCGACCCGGCATGGTGCTGACGATCGAGCCGGGCATCTACGTGCGGCCGGCCGAGGGCGTGCCCGAGCAATTCCACCACATCGGCATCCGCATCGAGGATGACGCAATCGTGAACGAGGGCGGCTGCGAGCTGGTCTCGCGCGGCGTGCCGGTCAATCCCGACGAGATCGAGGCGCTGATGCGGGGCTAGGCGTCCTGCCCCGCAAGTTCGTCGTCCCCGCTTCCCGAAGAATCCAGCGCGGGTACCTCGCGGCAACGCCGCGCACGGCTGGGCCGCGGCGCGATGGCTACGACGTCCGGCTGCGGTGCTTCGCACCTATGCCGGATTCCCCGCGCTGAACGGTCTTGCGGCCCGCGCGGCACAACTCGCCTGCGCTGCGCTCCGGCTCAAACAGGTGCCGCGAGCATGAAACGATGGGCCGCAAGACCGTCCACCGCGGGCGTCTGTGCTTTATTCGCGCCGCGGCCCAGTTATACGCGGCGTTGCAGTGAGAGCGTGGCGTGCCCCCGGTGGCGTGCATCGATGGTGGCTGCAAAGCTGTGCGTGGGCGGGCTGCGGCGCGAATAAAGCCCAGGCGCCTGCGGCGGGTGACCCCGCGACCCAGCACGGCTACGAGAGCGTGCGCAGCGCGCGGATCGAGCCGGGCGTACGTCTCATGCTCGCGAAACCTGTTTGAGCCGGAGCGCAGCGAAGGCGAGTTGTTTCGCGCGGGTCGCGGGGTCGCCCGACGCAGGGGATTCGGCGAAAGGTGCGAAGCACCGCTGCCGAACGCCGTAGCCATCGCGCCGCAGCCCGCGCACGCGCAGCTTCGCCGCGAGGTCCAAGAGCGCACTACGGCAAGCCCGGCCGCCCTAGCGACCCCGCTTGGCCGTGATGCCCACGGCGGCGAGCACCGCCTGCCCCGCCCGGTACCCGTGCGTGAAGGCCTCCTCGAAGATCGAATAGCCGGACAGATCGGCATGCGCGAAGTGCACGCGTCGCCACATGCCCGGTTGCGGCCGCCGCAGCGCCGCGAGCGCAGTGCTGCCGCGCGTGACGGGCACGGGGACGGCCATCGCGTGCCCATAGCGCGCGACGTCGACGCGCAGGGTCCGCGCGCGCAAGTCCGGGTGCGGCACGGAAAGCTCGTCGAGCACCTCGTCGCGCCAGGTTTCCCAGGTGCGCGCCAGCAGCTGCTGCCGCGCACCGGCCTGTTCACCCAGGGCGCGGTACCACGTCAGCACCGTGGGCACGGGCAGCGGATTGAGGTCCTGGTGCCCCGCGTCGACATAGCCCAGGCCGGCCGCGCCGTACAGGACGTTGTCCCACGACGCCGGGGCGCCGGCCCGGTCCTGCAGCGGGCGATCAATGTGGACGTTGGCGACCGCCCAGGACGCGTAGCGCATGCGCGGGGCCGCCTCCGCCAGCGCCCGCGGCGGCGCACCCATGACACGGGCGGCGACAAACAGGGGCAAGGCGACGACGCACTGGTCCGCCTGCCACCGCTCCATCCGGCCGGCGGCGACATCCCAGGCATGGACCTCCACCCCTTGCCTGAGCGGCACGATCCGCGTCACCACCCGGCCGGCCTGCAGCCGTTCACCCAGCGGCTGCGCCAGGCGGCCGGCCAGCCACCCGTTGCCTTCGGGCCAGGTCAGCACGCTGTCGCGCTCGCCCTCTTCGCCCGGCGCCTGGAACCCATGGCGGCTCGCGAAGTAGTGCAGGCCGGCCCAGGCCGAGACGATGGCGATGCCCGCGCCGTAGTCGTCGCGGCAGCAGTAATCGAGATACCAGCGCAGGTGCTCGTCGTTGAGGCCTTCGCGATCCAGCCACGACACGAAAGTGACCGCATCCAGAGCGCGATGGCTGGCGGCGACCGGCCCGCGCGCCGGCAGCGTGAACCGGGCGCGCTTCTGCGCCTGGGCCACGCGCTGCGAAAAGAGGCGGTACTGCTCCAGCGTCCGGGCGGAGACGCCCTGCACAGGCAGCAGCCCCTCCTGCCAGCGGCCGTTGAAGAACAGCCGCTCCTGCGGGCTGTGGGCGAGGTGCCGCTCGTCGTAGGTCCAGCGGCCGGCAACGCGTTTGGCGACGCCGAGCTCCTCCAGGAAGTCGCGGACTTCGCCGGCGCCGTCGCCGGGCACCGGCAGGTAGTGCGCGCCCAAGGGACACTTGATCCCGCCGACGCTGCCCGCGCGGCTGTTGCCGCCGGCGGCGTCCTCCAGTTCGAGCAGCGCGAAGTCCTCGACCCCGGCCTGCCGCAGCACGCGGGCCGCCGACAGCCCCGCGATGCCGCCGCCGGCGATCAGCACGTCGCAGCGGCGCTCGATGGGCGGCGTGGCCGACGAGGGCAGCTTGCGCAGCAGGTGGCCCCGCTCGGGGCTGGCCCCGTTGAAGCCGCCGACGATCACGCGCTCGGGTGCGCAGCCGACAAGCGGCAGCGCCGCGGATGCCATGAATGCACGGCGCGTGAGCGACGAGTGGCGGGCGGTTTCCGTCATGGGTGGACCTGCCCCCATTCGCGCTCGTAAGTGGTCACCAGCACCTGGTTGGACAGGCGGTTCACTTCCGCCGGCACGCGTGCCATGTCCCGCGGAAAGTCGAACAGCGGCGGCAGGCCCGCGATCGTGAGGAACTTGAGGCCCTGCGGCAACTCGGACGGCGGCCGCCAGGGCCGGCGGGCCGCGATGACAAAGCCCCACTCGCCAAAGCTGGGCACATGCGCGTGGTAAGGCGTGGTCTTCAGGCCCACCGATTCCAGCGTCGTGACCACGGTCCAGAAGCTCTCGCGCGCGACCAGCGGCGAAGTGGTCTGGACGACCGCATAGCCGCTGGCCGCGAGGCGTTGCTCCAGCAGCGCGTAGAACGAACTGGTGTAGAGCTTGCCGATCGAGAAGTTGGTGGGGTCGGGGAAGTCCACCACGACTACGTCGAACATCTCCCGCGTCTGCTGCAGCCACTGGAAGGCGTCGGCGTTGACGATCCGGAGCTTGGGCGACGCGAGCGCGCCGCCGTTCAGGCGCACCAGCGTCTCGTGCGTCGAAAAGAGCCGCGTCATGTTCGGGTCCAGCTCCACCAGCGTGACGCTCTCCACGCCCGGGTGGCGCAGCACCTCGCGCACCGCCATGCCGTCGCCGCCGCCGAGCACCGCGACCTTGCGCGGCGCGCCGTGCGCGGCCATCGCCGGGTGCACGAGGGCCTCGTGGTAGCGGTACTCGTCGCGCTCGGAAAACTGCAGGTTGCCGTTGAGGAACAGGCGGTGGCCGCCGCGGCCCTGCGTCACGACGATGCGCTGGTAGGGCGAGCTGGCCGCGAACACGATGGCGTCCTGGTAGAACCTGTCTTCCGCCAGCGTCGTGATCTGGTGCGCGCCGGCGAAAGCGGCGCACAGCGCGCCGAACGTGGCCACGCACGCGGCGACATGGGCGCGCAGCCGCCGCAGCTCATGGCGGAACAGCCACAGCGCCCACAGCGCCACCGCGGCGTTCATCAGGCCGAACAGCAGGCCGGTGCGCACCAGCCCGAGCTGCGGCACGAGCAGCAACGGGAACGCCACCGAGACGGCCAGCGCGCCCAGGTAGTCGAAGGTGAGCACCTGCGACACCAGGTCCTTGAGCGCGATGTTGCGCTTGAGGATGCGCATCACCAGGGGGATCTCCAGGCCGACGAGGATGCCCACGGCCAGCACCAAGCCGTACAGCAGCGCGCGGAACGCGCCCGGCACATACGCGTTGGCCATGAACAGCAGCGCCGGCATCGTGCCCCCGACCAGCGCCACCAACAGCTCGATGCGCAGGAAGTGCGCGGGCAACTGCCGATCGAAGAAGCGCGACAGCCACGAGCCGATGCCCATCGCGAACAGGTAGGCGCCTATGACGGTGGAGAACTGCAGCACCGAGTCGCCCAGGACGTACGACGCGAGGGCCCCGGCCGCGAGCTCGTACACGAGCCCGCAGGCCGCGACGACGAACACCGACGCGAGCAGCGCCACCTCCACCGGCCGCGGTGACGCTGTTCCTATCGGCGCCCGCGCCTCATCCAGCACCGTCATGGTCTCATCCGTGGACCGCCGCGGCGACGATGATGGAGAGCCCCAGGGCCATCGCGCCGACCACGATGGCGAGCGCGACGTTCTGCTTCTCGACGATCTCCTCCCAGAGGTTGTACGGCGTGAACTTGTCGATGATGACGAAGCTCACCCAGAACATCGCCACGCCGATCAGCGCGTACAGGATGGAGCCGAAGAAAGCTCCCGGTCTCAGCCACTCAATGCCCATGTCGTTCTCCTGAATAAACCTGTCGTGAAATCACTTGTGCCCACCGCCGCCGGAGTAGCCACCGAACGAGCCGCCGCTGCTGCGGCTGCCCCGCGCCAGGCCCGAGCGCGTATCGTCGTCGTCCACGCAGGCCTTGATCACCGCCAGCAGGATCAGGATGACGATGAACATCAGCATGATCGTGCCGCACCCGATGCCGCCGCCAGCGCTGGTGGGCCCCGCGTCGGCGCGCTTGAGCAGGTCCTTCCTGCCCTCGAGCCCGAACGCCTTGGCAACCGCGTCGCTGGCGATCTTGCTGCCGCTGGACCACGTCACCTCCCGGGCACCGCGCTCCATCGACAGCAGGGTATCGCCCTTGGCGAAATCGCGGTTGAAAGTTTTCTGGCCCTGCTCCACCGGCCAGTAGAACTCGCCGGCCACATAGCGGGTCTGCGCGTCGTAGCTGTACTTGAGCTCGTATTTCGTGCCCAGGTAAGTCGCCGACTGCTCGCCGGGCGACAGCGCGGGTGCGCCGGTGGTGGGCTTGACGATGATCCAGCCTTCCTCGGAATCGACGAGGAAGTTGAAGCCGCGCTGGCGGTTGTACAGCAGGTACTCGTCCCAGCCGAATTCCTCGTCGTCGCCGGGCTCGTGCCCGGTGCGGTGCTGGTAGCCCACCACCTGCCATTGCACGCCCTGCAGCTGGCCCACGCTGCCCAGCGGGATCACCGGCTCCGCCGCTTCGTCCTGCAACGCGTGGCGCAACTCCCCGCCGACGCCGCCGTCCAGCTCGATCAGGCTGTTGCACGAGCGGCAGGTGATGCTCTTGGTCGAAGCGAGCGCCACCTCCATCGGGGCGCCGCAATGGGGGCAGGAGAAGTGCCGTCCCTGCTCTTCCTTCGCGCTGTCTTCGCGCAGTCCCGAAAGGCGCAGGTCTTCGAGGCGCACCGAGCCGCCGCGCGCGATCTGCGGCGGCTGCGAGCCGTAGTCGATGGAGAGCACTTCCCCGTCCGCGCTGCGCAGCTCCACCATGGCGAAAGGCTGGCCCAGCGCGGGCAGCTTCGGCAACTCGCCCTGGGCCGACAGCAGCCACACCTGCTGGTTGGATGCCACGTTGTAGGGCTTGCCCTCGACGGCTGTGGTCGCCCCGACACGGAACTGCGATGGCTGCGGCACCTCGCGCTGGATCGCTGCAGGCACGACGAAGACGTAGGCGCCGTTGTCTTCGCCCAGCACGCCGGCCGTGCCGTCGTCGAAGAGCGCGTTCCACTCCGTCCAGGTGCCGGTTTCGCCCTTGTATTGCAGCCTGCCGACCAGCGTGAACGCCCGCCCTTGCCACTGGCCTGCGGCCATCAATTGCAGCGGGCTGTGGTCCTCGAACAGCTCGGCCATCTTGCCCAGGCGCGAGAGGGCCTCCCCGCTGCGCACCACGGTGCTGCGGCAGAAGCTGCAGACCGCGTAGACGGATTGAGCGCTGCGGAATTCGACAGGCGCGCCACAGCCCGGGCACGCGGCCCGGTAGGTTCGCTGGGGGTCTGTGCTGGCCACGTTCAGGGACTGTCATTGCGGGCCCGACCCGCAATCCACACGTTGGCGCGCCAACATGGATCCCGGATCAGGTCCGGGATGACAACCTTTCTCAGACCAACTTCTTCAGCAGTTCCGCCTTCTTGGCGTCGAACTCTTCCTGCGTGAGGATGCCCTTGGCCTTGAGCTCGCCGAGCTTTTCCAGCGTGGCCATCACGTCGTCGGGCTTGACCGGCGCGGCGGCCGGGGCCGGTGCCTCGGCGGCGGGCGCGCCCTGCAGGCCCTTCTGCAGGTTCTGCGCCAGCACCTGGCCCATCGCGATTCCCGCCCCCAGGCCCATCGCATCCCCCGCGATGCCGCCGCCGCCCGTGGCCGCGCCCTTCGCCATCTCGGGAATGGCCTGCCCGGTCTGGTACTGCATGAACTTGCCCATGTCGTTGCCGACCATGCCCATGCCGATGCGCTGGTCAAGGATCTTCTGCAGCTCCTCGGGCAGCGACAGGTTCTGCACCGTCACCAGGTCCAGCCGCAGTCCGAGTTCGGCGAAGGCGGGCGTCAGCTCCTTGGATAGCGCGTTGGCGAATTCGATCTGGTTGGCCGCGAGGTCGAGGAACGGGATGCCGCTCTCGGCGATCGCATCGGAGATGTGCTGCAGAAAGACGCCGCGCAGCTGGCCGTCGAGTTCGGCCACGGTGTAGGCCTCGCGCGTGCCCGAGATCTTGGTGTGGAACGCCTTGGGGTCCACGATGCTGTACGCGTAGTTGCCGAAGGCGCGCAGCCGCACCGCGCCGAAATCCTTGTCGCGGATGGTGATCGGCTGGGGCGTGCCCCAGCGCTGGTCGGTCTGCTGGCGCGTGCTGAAGAAATAGACGTCGCTCTTGAACGGGGACTCGAACAGCTTGTCCCAGTTCTTGAGGTAGGTGAGCACGGGGATGGTCTGCGTGGTCAGCTTGTACATGCCGGGGCCGAACACGTCGGCCACCTTGCCCTCGTTGACGAACACCGCCATCTGCGATTCGCGCACCGTGAGCGAGGCGCCGTACTGGATTTCCATGTCCCGCATCGGGAAGCGCCATGCCAGCGTGCCCTGGCCGTCCTCGGTCCACTGGATGATGTCAATGAACTGTTTCTTGATGAAGTCCATCAGGGCCATGTGAGCTCCTCGGCGGTGGGTGTCGGCGGATGATAACTGCCGCCCGAGGCTTTGAATGGCGCGCGAAGCCGCGCGGACTGGGTCAGGCGCTCGCCGCCTGGCCGCCCAGATCGGCCAGCTGGCGCCACCCCGTCGCCGGCACGGGCGCCAGCGCGGGCCGCAGCGGTGTCGTGGCAACACCTTCGAGTTCGTTCACCGGGAAGAGCCGCGTGTATTCGCGCCGGGCCGCGTGATAGCAACCACAGGCCCGCGCCTCCAGTGCGTTGCGGTCCTGCACGGCGAATACGCCGCGCCGGCAGGCGACGACGCCAGCCTCGCGCAGGCGCCCCGACGCTTCGGTGACGCCCTCGCGCCGCACGCCGAGGAGCCGGGCCACGAATTCCTGCGTCAACGGCACCTCGTGGCCGTGCACGCGGTCCAGGCTCATCAGGATGACCCGGCACAACTGCTGCTCGATGGAATGGTGCCGGTTGCACAGCACCAGCAGCGAGATCTGCGTGATCAGCGCCTGCGTGTAACGCAGCAGGTGGCGCATGAAGGGGCCTCCGCGCTCGAACTCCTGCAGCAGTTCCTCGCGCCCCAGCGCGAGGCCATAGCCGGCGCACTGCACGACAGCCCGGGTGGGCATCCCGTCGCCGCCCATGAACAGGGGCAGTCCCAGCAAGCCCTCCCTACCCACGACCGCGACCTGGCCGCTGTCGCCGTTCGGGAGTTCCTGCACCAGCGATAGCACGCCCGCCAGCGGAAAGATGGCGCGCACCGGCCCGCAGTTGCGGGTGCCGAGCTCCTGGCCAGCGGCGAGCTCGACCAGGCTGAAGTGGGGCAGCAGCCGTTCGTGGACGTCGGCGGGCATCGAAGCAAGGAGCGAGCTTTGCGCGAGCAGCGTCGCAGGCGCGGACATGCGCATGGGCGCTGGATTGCAGGAAGAAGGCATGCGAGTGACTCTAATCGCCGCACCCACCGTACACGTAGCCGCGTAACACATCGTCTCGTAGGACCGAGCCTCATGCGGCGCTTCACCGGTGGCGTCGCCTGATGAGCCGGTGCCGCGGTTCGCTGCCAATGCCGCGGCGCTATTGGACCAAACGTGCGATAAAACCGCGTCACCGCTTTCCTAATGTAAGTAAGAGCCGATTCTGCAAGCATGTGCAAGTAAGGTGACGCGCGCCGCGCTGCGGCAATTGCAGACACTCCCTTACTCGCGATCGTGAAATTTTCGACCTGCCGAGCGTGTCATCGTGCGCTGCCGCACCATGTTGCCGCGGCCGGCACCCGATCCGCCGGCGCGAGCACCGCGTCCGGCCCGGCAGGTCATGGTCCGCATTGTTCGCTGGCGAACACTGTGAAACGCCACGCCACCCTATGCTTGCCGGCTGGCGCGCCCAGTCGCACTACCTTTCGGAGACCACCATCGACCAGACCCTCGGTAACCGCCTGCTGGCCGGCCTGCCCCGCGTGGAGCGGCAGTCGCTGCTCGCCCATTGCGAATACGTGCAACTCACGGCCCCCCTGCCCCTGGAGGAAACCGAGGGGCGGCTGAGGCATGCCTATTTCCCGGTGGACAGCACGATCTCCGTGCTGGCGCCCGGGGGCAAGCGGCGCAGCCTGGAGATCGGCGCCGTCGGCTGCGAAGGCCTGTTCGGGCCGGAGTCGGGACAGGAAGTGGCCTGGTTCGAGCTCAGGGGACTGATCCAGGGATCGGGCCATGCGTGGCGGGTGGAGGCGGCGACGCTCTGGCACCTGGCGACCCGTCATGAGAGCCTGAACGTGCTCCTGGTGAAATACCTGCACGTGCTGCTGGTGCAGACCGCCCGCAGCGCGGCCTGCTGCCGCTTCCATTCGCTCGAGCAACGGCTCGCGCGCTGGCTGCTGAGCCACAGCGACCGTCAGTGGTCCGAGGACCTGGCGGTCACGCACGACCAGCTGGCGATGATGCTCGGGGCGCGGCGTGCCGGTGTGACGGTCGCCGCCGGCCAGCTGGAGCAGCGCGGCTGCATCAGCAACAGCCGCGGCCACATCGCGGTGTTGGACCGCCCCGGCCTGCTGGAAACCGCCTGCGGCTGCTATCTGCAAGACCGGCAGACCTACGAGCAGGGAATGGGCGTGCCGCCCAGCCGCCGGCGCTACTGACGGCCGGCCACCGCCGCCGAAGCGGCCGTTTACGCGGAATTGCGTACTAGGGTTTTCCCGCAAGCGGGTCTACAATCGCAGGCCCCAAGAACCGACACAGCGACGCCGTGCGCTTAAGCTGTGCCCCAGGAGACTTCAGCCCATGCCCCCCACCAACGCGGCCAACGCCGACGAGAAACGCTCGGAACTGCGCCAGGCCGCCCTCGAATACCACGAATTCCCGACCCCCGGCAAGATCGCCATCGCCGCCACCAAGCAGCTGATCAACCAGCACGACCTGGCGCTGGCCTACTCCCCCGGCGTGGCAGCGCCCTGCGAGGAGATCGTCAAGGACCCGAACAACGCCTTCAAGTACACCAGCCGCGGCAACCTGGTGGCGGTGATCACCAACGGCACGGCCGTGCTGGGCCTGGGCGACATCGGGCCGCTGGCATCCAAGCCGGTGATGGAGGGCAAGGCCGTCCTGTTCAAGAAGTTCGCCGGCATCGACGTGTTCGACATCGAGATCAACGAGAAGCACGACCTCGACAAGCTGGTCGACATCATCGCGGCGCTCGAACCCACGTTCGGCGGGATCAACCTGGAGGACATCAAGGCGCCCGACTGCTTCTATGTGGAGCGCAAGCTGCGCGACCGCATGAAGATCCCGGTGTTCCATGACGACCAGCACGGCACGGCCATCTGCGTCGGCGCGGCCATCATCAACGGCCTGAAGGTCGTCGGCAAGGACATCCGGACCGTCAAGCTGGTCACCTCCGGCGCGGGCGCGGCGGCGCTGGCGTGCCTGAACCTGCTGCTCAAGCTGGGCCTGCCGCGCGAGAACATCTACGCGACCGACCTCGCCGGCGTCGTGTACGAAGGCCGCAAGGAGCTGATGGACGAGGACAAGCTCCCGTTCGCCCAGAAGACATCCGCACGAACCTTGACCGAGGTCATCGAAGGCGCGGATATTTTCCTGGGCCTGTCGGCCGCGGGCGTGCTCAAGCAGGACATGGTCCGCAAGATGGCCGCCAGCCCGATCATCCTGGCGCTGGCCAACCCCAACCCGGAAATCTCGCCCGAAGACGTGAAGCAGGTCCGTGCGGACGCCATCATGGCGACCGGCCGCACCGACTACCCGAACCAGGTCAACAACGTCCTGTGCTTTCCGTACATCTTCCGCGGCGCGCTCGATTCCGGCGCGACCACGATCACGGTGGAAATGGAGATCGCGGCGGTGCACGCGATCGCCGACCTGGCCCAGGCCGAGCAGAGCGAGGTGGTGGCCGCCGCCTACGCCGGCCAGCAGCTGGCATTCGGCCCCGAGTACCTGATCCCCAAGCCGTTCGATCCGCGGCTGATGATGAAGATCGCGCCGGCGGTGGCGAAGGCCGCCGCGGACAGCGGCGTCGCGTTGCGGCCGATCCAGGACATGGACGCCTACCGCGAAAGGCTGCAGAGCTTCGTCTACGCGTCCGGCACGGCGATGAAGCCCATCTTCGCCGCGGCGAAGGTGGCCGCCAGGAAGCGGGTGGTGTTCTGCGAAGGCGAGGAAGAGCGCGTGCTGCGCGCCTCGCAGATCGTCGTCGACGAAGGCATCGTCCGCCCGACGCTGATCGGGCGGCCCAAGATCATCGCGCAGCGCATCGAAAAGTTCGGCTTGCGGCTGAAGGAGGAGCTGGACTACGACATCGTCAACGTCGAGCAGGACCACCGCTACCGCGACTTCTGGCAGACCTACCACCGCATGGCCGAGCGCAAGGGCATCACGGCGCAGATGGCCAAGATCGAGATGCGCCGGCGCCTCACGCTGATCGGCTCGATGCTGCTGCACAAGGATCAGGTGGACGGCATGATCTGCGGCACGTGGGGCACCACGGCGATCCACCTGAACTACGTCGACCAGGTCATCGGCAAGCGTGCCGGCGTGTGCACCTATGCGTGCATGAACGGCCTGATGCTGCCCGGCCGGCAGGTGTTCCTGGTGGACACGCACGTCAACTACGACCCGACCGCGGCCCAGCTCGCCGAGATCACGGTGATGGCGGCCGAGGAGATGCTTCGGTTCGGCCTGAAGCCCAAGGCGGCGCTGCTGTCGCATTCCAACTTCGGCTCCAGCAACCAGCCCAGCGCCGTGAAGATGCGCCAGACGCTGGAGCTGCTGCGCGAGCAGGCGCCCTGGCTGGAGGTGGACGGCGAGATGCACGGCGACGTGGCGCTCGACGGCCAGGCCCGCAACCTGATCATGCCGCACAGCACCCTGGCCGGGGACGCCAACCTTCTGGTGCTGCCGAACATCGATGCAGCCAATATTTCTTACAATCTGCTCAAAACTGCGGCTGGCGGCAACATCGCCATCGGCCCGGTGCTCCTGGGGGCGGCCAAACCCGTCCACATCCTCACGGCCAGCACGACCGTCCGCCGCATCGTGAACATGGCCGCGCTCACGGTGGCGGACGCGAATGCCGCACGATAAGCCTGATTTAGATAGCTGGTACTAACTTGTTTGTCAAGTAGCCGGGCGGCAATGGCCCTTGGCGGCTGCCCAAAAATTGGGCAGCCGCTTGCGTTTTGGGGCGGGATAAGTCACACTACCGTCTGGAATTTTCGGGTTTACCCGGAGAAAAACGAGGTTCCGGGAAGGCCCGGAACGGCGCGAT
This sequence comes from Ramlibacter sp., assembly GCA_030695945.1. Taxonomy (GTDB): domain Bacteria; phylum Pseudomonadota; class Gammaproteobacteria; order Burkholderiales; family Burkholderiaceae_C; genus Ramlibacter. The sequence continues at coordinate 20,154 of JAUYOG010000049.1, read as the reverse complement.
ACCGGGGCGACCCGGCAGGCGTCCAAGGTCACCGAAGAAGGTCCGTTCATGGCGCGCATCGCGGCTGTCAAGTTTGCGCTAACTAGCTTCCTGTTGGCAGCAGCGATCAACGGCTCCCTGGTTCAAGCCAGGTCCGCAACGGACCGCCCCGCCGAAAGCAAGTCAGCCACGATCCATGTCGCTGAGCTGCCCAGGCAAGGCCGGGAGACCTTTGAACTGATCCGCCAGGGCGGACCGTTCCCGTACGGCAAGGATGGTGGGGTGTTCGGCAATCGCGAGCGCTTGCTGCCCGCGCAAAAGCGCGGCTACTGGCGCGAGTACACCGTCACCACGCCAGGATCGCGCGACCGGGGTGCCCGGCGCATCGTGTGCGGCGGCCCAGCCCGGGCGCCACATGCCTGTTTTTACACCGCTGACCATTACGCCAGTTTTCGAATGATCGTGGAGTGAACCCCAATGAAGCGGGATGAGTTTTTGACTATTGAAAGAGACACGGAGATGGATACGCCACTTCGTAAAGAAACCACCGAGAACGCGCTCAAGGGCGTTCGCACGAACATCGTGCAGTCCATCCGCGCCTTCCGCGTGCAGGACCTGCAGGATGCCGCGCGCTCGCTGGGCCAGCACTTCCTGTACGCCAACCTGGCCAACGCCCAGAGCAAGCAGGACGTCCTGGACCTGATCGCGCAGCAGTTCATCCTGCCGGCGCACTTCGGCAAGAACTTCGACGCGCTGTACGACTGCATGACGGACCCGGTGCATAAATCGGGCCCGCAGCCCGGCTTCATCGTGGTGCTCGAGCAGATCCCGGCCAACGCCAAGTTCGACAAGGAAGCGCGCGAGCAGCTGCTGGACATCTTCCGCGACACCGCGGACTACTGGGCGGATCGAAAAATACCGTTCCGGTGCTTCTATTCTTTTCTGTAGCCCGTTCTGCACACACCAGCCAAGCAGAACGGGCGAACGAGGCTCCGGGCAGCACCGAGGCGATCAACGTGCCGCCTTCCACCGACAACGGCGAGAAGATGCCCACCGACAAACTGGTGGACGTCTCGCCCCTGGCGCTGCGCATGAGCAGCCCCTTCAACGCGGGTTACTGGCTCGCGGCGGCTTGATCACTCGAAAAACACTGCGTGTTTTGTCGAGTGGCTAGCTAGGTAAAAAAGCCGGGGGGACCCCGGCTTTTTTGTTGGGAAGGCGCGCTGCATGTTATTCCGCGCGCAGAAACGCGTGCCTTACTCCCTCTGGGAGAGGGCGGGGGTGAGGGCGAGGGCGAGAAACTCCTCCACCGGCACTTCTTCCGCGCGGCGCTGAACGTTGAATTCGCCCGCGAAGTTTCTCTGTTCCAGCCACTTGCCCAGGGTCGCGCGCAGGATCTTGCGGCGCTGGCTGAAGGCGACCTGCACGATCTCGCTCAAAAGCTTTTCGTCGACGGCCGCCGGCTGCACGCGCGGCACCATGCGCACCACGGCGCTGTCCACGCGCGGGGGCGGGTCGAACGATTCCGGCGGCACGAACAGCACGTTCTCCATCTCGTAACGCCACTGCAGCATCACCGACAGGCGTCCGTAGTCGCTCGTTGCGGGCCGCGCGACCATGCGGTCGATCACTTCCTTTTGCAGCATGAAGTGCTGGTCCTCGATGCAGTGCACGAAGCCCAGCAGGTGAAACAGGATGGGCGTGGAGATGTTGTAGGGCAGGTTGCCCACGACCCGAAGCCTGCCGCCTCCCAGCGTTTGCGCCAGCTGCGCGAAATCGACCTTGAGCACGTCGGCCTCGGTCACCTGCAACTGGGGGTGGCTGCGCAGGCGCGCCGCCAGGTCGCGGTCCAGCTCGATCACGGCGAGCCTGCCCAGCCGCTCGACCAGCGGCTGCGTGAGCGCCGCGAGGCCCGGACCGATCTCCACCATCGCCTGGCCCGCGCGCGGGTCGATCGCCCGCACGATCGCATCGATGATCCCCTGGTCGGCCAGGAAGTGCTGGCCGAAGCGCTTGCGGGGGATGTGCTTCATTTTTGGATTGTCATTGCGGACTCGATCCGCAATCCATCGCGTCGATGGATTCCGGATCAAGCCCGGAATGACAGGCACCTGATTACTGGGGAGGTTCCCGGAACTCGACGTACGCGCGGCCGCGCACCTCCTGGGCCCACTGGACGTAGTACTCGTCCAGCTTCTTCTCGCGCAGCATGTTGCGCGCCACCTCGCGCTGCTCGCGCTGCGACAGCGTCGCCTGCCGGCGCTCGACCAGCTGGATCAGGTGCACGCCGAAACGCGAGACCACCGGGTTGGAGATCTTCCCAGGCGCCAGGCTGGCCATCGCCTCCTCGAATTCCGGCACGAACAGGCCCGGGCTCGCCCAGCCCAGGTCGCCGCCGTTGGCCGCGCTCGCGTCCTGCGAGTGCTCGCGCGCCAGCTGCGCGAAATCGGCCTGGCCCGCCTCGACCCGCTTCTTGTAGTCGGCCAGGCGCGCCAGTGCGGCGCCCTCGCTCAGCTGCGGGCTCGTGCGCAGCAGGATGTGGCGGGCGCGGCTTTGCACGACGGTGGCCCCCGGCAGGCCGGGCCTGCGCTTCTCGACCACCTTGATCACGTGAAAGCCCGCGCCGGACCGCACGATCTCGCTCACGCCACCTTCCGGCACGGCCGCGACAGCCTGCCAGAACAGCGGCGGCAGGCGGTCCGCGGTGCGCATCCCGACGACACCGCCGTTGGTCGCCGCGCCGGGTGCGTCCGAGAATTCACGCGCGAGCCTGGCGAAGTCCTCGCCGCTGCGGGAGCGCTCGACGACGCGCTGCGCCCGCGCTCGCGCGCTGGAGACCTGCGCTTCGCTGGCGTTTTCGGGCACCGCCACCAGGATGTGCGCCAGGTTGATCTCGATCGACGCCGGATCGTTGCCGCTCTGCATCAGCGCCAGGAACTGGTCCACCTCGACGTCGCTCACGCGCACCTTCGACTCGAGCTCGCGCTCCCGCAGGCGGGTGAGCAGCAGCTGGTCGCGCAGCTCCTCGCGGAACTGCGCGAGGGGGACGCCTTCCGCCGCGAGCCGGCGGCGCAGTTCGGCGACGTCGATGCGGTTCTGGCGGGCGAGGTTCTGTTCGCCGATGTCGATCGTGGCTTCCTCGACCTTGATCCCGTTCTCGCGCGCGAGCTGGAGCTGCGCCTTCTCGCTGATCAGCCGCTCGAGCACCTGCCGCGCGAACTCGGCGCGCGGCGGCAGCGCCTGGCCCTGTTGCGCGAGCTGCTGCTCGAAGCGCGCCATGCGCATGCGCACTTCATTGTTGGTGATCGGCTCCGAATTGACGATCGCCACGATGTAGTCGGCCGGCCGGGGCACGCTCGGGGCGACGCGAGCCGGCGGGCGGGCGGTGCCCGGCTGGGCCGGGCGCAGGCCTTGGGCCGCGGCGGGCGCCGCCAGCGCCAGGGCCTGGGCCGCGCAGGCCAGCCAGAAGGCATAAGGGCGTTGTTTCATGTTGCTCACTACTCGTAGTTGCTGAAGCGGCTGGGCGTGCTGATCTGCTCGCGCAGGAACTGGTAACGGGGGATATTCTGCTTGAGGGTCTGCAGGGCATTGGAACCCAGCCGTGTGAAGCCCACGAATTCGAGCTGGAACAGGATGCGTTTGTTCGACGTGGTCGTGCCGCTTTGCAGCCGTTCCAGCACCACGCGGCCGAGCCAGCAGCCGGCGTCGTACTCCAGGCCGACGACGGCATCGACCAGGCGCCGGTCCTGGAGGCTGAAGTTCAGCCGCCCCACGCTGTACCAGCGGCCCTCGCCTTCGCCCTGTCCCGGTCCCATGTCCACGCCCTTGTCGCCCCACAGGTCGTTGAGCGGCCACTGCCAGCCGACGTCGATCTGCTCGCTCGAGCCGCGCTGGAGCCGGTAGGCGGCGCTGACCACGCGGTAATTGCCGGGGCTGTAGCGCCCGCCGATGGTTTCGCGGATCGAGCGGCGCGTCTTGGGGTTGTACTGCACCGTCGCATCCAGCGACCATTGCGGCGTCCAGTTGATCGTGGCGCCGAACAGCAGGTCCGAGAGGCGCTCGCTCACCGGCTGCTCGCCGGGCAACGTCACCCGCTGGTCCTTGAAGCGCAGCCGCTGCGCGATGCCGAAGCGCGCGGCCTCGGCGCCGGTGTCGGGATCCAGCAGCCGCGTGGTGGCGCCCAGGGTCAGCAGGTTGTTGTCCGAAATGCGGTCGTTGCCGCCGAAAGCGTTCTCGGTGTAAATAGTCGCGAAGTTGAAGTCGTTCGCGGCCGAATCGTAGTTGGGCAGCAGGCTCTGGTCGCGAAACGGCGTGTAAACGTAGAAGGCGCGCGGCTCCAGGGTCTGGCGGAAGCTGCGGCCGAAGTAGCGGGCGTCGCGCTCGAACACCAGGCCGCTGTCCAGGCTGACCGTGGGCACCGTGCGGCTCGCCGTCGTCTGGCCATTGCCCAGCGGTGCGTCGAACTGGTACTGCGTGCCGTGCAGCTGCAGCTTGGGGATCACGAACCAGCCGGGCGCCTGCCAGGGCCGGCTGATCCGGGCCACGGCGAAACTGCGCTGCGCATTGGGCTGGCCGGTGAGCGTGCGGTCCGACTCGAACTTGGTGTAGTCGGCTTCGGCGTAGGCCTCCAGGCCGAGGGCCAGGTTGCTGCGCGCGTAGCGGCCCACCACCTGCGGCATGCGGTCGTACGGCGGCACGATGGGCGCGTTCACGTCCTGCAGGGTCTGCCACTTCAGGGCCCGCGCCGTCACCGAGAAATCGCCCCGCGCCCAGGACAGCGTGCCGTCGTTGGCCAGCAGCCTCTGCGTCAGCGATTCGGTCGACCGGGAGAAGTCGCGCCAGTAGTCGTCGTCGCTGACCCGGTTGAGGTTGAGCGACAGGCCGACCGGCCCGAACGGCAGCCGCGCGCCCACGGCGCCATCGTGCTTGAGCGCGTAGCCCCAGCGGTCGCGCTCGCGCAACCGGTCGTTCGGCATGAAGTTCGCGCGGAACTGGCCGGCGTAATCGCGCTCGAGGTAGCGGAACTCGCCGCCCAGGTCCACGCCGCGCTTGGTCATCAGCGCGGGAAAAAAGGTGGCGTCCCGGTTCGGCGCGATGTTCCAGTAATAGGGGACCATCAGCTCGACACCGTTCAGGCTGTCCAGCCCGATGGTGGGCGGCAACAGGCCGGACTTGCGCTTCTCGGTCAGCGGGAAGCTCAGCTCAGGCACCGGCAGGACGGGCACGCCCATGAAGCTGAGCACGGCGCCGCTGGCCTGGCCGGTTTCCTCTTCGTTGTCGATGCGGATGCTGGCGGCGCGGATGATCCAGTCGGGCAGCCAGCTCGGCCCGGGGCGGCGCTGGCAGGTGGTGTACGTGGCGTTGCGGATGATCGCGCGCTTGTCGTCGATGAAGTCCACCCGCTCGGCCTCGCCGTAGGCGTTGTTCTTGAGGAACCGGTAGCGCGGCTCGTTGAAGAAGCCCTCGAACGCATCGACCTTGAGTTCGAGCAGCGGCCCCTCGAAGGTGTTGCCCGCGCGGTTGATGCGCACGTTGCCGCGCGCCTTGGCCAGGTCGTCGGGCTGGTAGTACTCCAGCCGGTCCGCGCGGATCACGGTGTCGCCCCGGCGCAGCTGGGCGCCGCCCTCGATCACGGTTTCCAGGTCGGTGCGCCCGAACGCGCGGTCGCCCGACATATAGGTAGGCAGTTGCTCGCGGGTGGCGCCCGGGATGTCCTCGCGCAGCGCGGGGCTGGGCTTGAGCTGCAGCGGTGCCTCCTGCGCGCGCGCCACGCCGCCGTACAGCAGGGCGCCCACGACCAGGGCAATCGGTGTCAGGGCGAAGCGGGCGCGTAACGCCTTGTGTTTCATCGAGGGCATGTGGACCGCCGGCGGCAAAGCGATGCGCCCGGCCGGCAGACTGGATTTGTAGAATGGATTATCCATGAGCGAACCCCCACACACACCCGGCGCGCCCGCCGTTACCGTCGCCTGGGCCGATCCGCAACGCGAGGCGGCCTTCCACCGCTGGTTGGACGGCATTTCGGCCGCGCACGGCCTGGCGCCCGCAAGCCTGCGCATCGCCTCCGCCGACGCGAGTTTCCGCCGCTACCTTCGTGTGGATTCCCGGGCCGGCAGCCTGATCATCATGGACGCGCCGCCGGACAAGGAAGACTGCCGGCCCTTCGTCAAGGTCGCGCAGCTGATGGCCGACGCGGGCCTGAATGTGCCGCGCGTGCTGGCCTGGGACGAAGCGCAGGGATTCATGCTGCTGGACGACCTGGGCACGCGCACCATGATCGAAGTGGTGAACCGCCAGGAGCCCCATGCCAACCAGGGCCTGTACCTGCGCGCGATCGACGCCCTGGTCGCGTGGCAGGCCGCGTCGCGCCCGGGCGTGCTGCCCGCCTACGACCAGCCGCTGCTCGCGCGCGAACTGGCCCTGTTCCCCGACTGGTACCTGGAGCGGCACCGCGGCGTCAAGGTCGAGGGCGCCATTCGCGAGACACTGGATGGGATGTTCCGGTTGATCGTCGAGCGCAACCTGGCGGACCCGAGCGTGTACGTCCACCGCGACTTCATGCCGCGCAACCTGATGATGCCGGCCTCGGGGGATGAGGCACGCCTGGGCAAGGGCACGGGAACACGCTTGGGCGTGCTGGACTTCCAGGACGCCGTGTACGGCCCGATCACCTATGACATCGCCTGCCTGATGCGCGACGCGTTCCTCAGCTGGGACGAGGAGTTCGTGCTCGACATCACGGTGCGCTACTGGCAGAAGGCGCAGAAAGCCGGGCTGCCGGTCGATCCGGACTTCGGCGAGTTCTACCGCGGCGTGGAATGGATGGGCCTGCAGCGGCACCTCAAGGTCGCCGGCATCTTCGCGCGGCTCACGCTGCGCGACGGCAAGCCGCGCTACCTCGCCGACGCGCCGCGCTTCATCGGCTACATCCGCCACACCGCCGGACGCTACCGCGAACTCGCGCCCCTGCTGCGGCTGGTCGACGAGGTCGAGGGGACGCAGCCCGCGGCGGGCTTCGCCTTCGGCCGCGTCTGACGCACGCATCGCGCATGCCCCGTTTCCATTGCCCCCTGCCGCTGGCGGCCGGCCAGTCGCTGGACCTGCCGGCGGGCGCTGCACGCCACGTGCAGGTGTTGCGCCTGCAGCCGGGCGCGCGCATCACCCTCTTCAATGGCGCCGGCGGGGAGTTCGAGGCGGTCGTCGAGCGCATGGGCCGCAGCGACGTCGCCGTGCGCGTCGAATCGCACGACCCCGTGGAGCGCGAGGCCGCGCGTGAAGTCCACCTCGCGGTGGCCATGCCCGCCAACGAGCGCATGGACTGGCTGGTCGAAAAGGCAACGGAGCTGGGCGCGGCCAGCGTCCAGCCGTTGATGGCCGAACGCAGCGTGCTGCGGCTGTCGGGCGAGCGTGCCGGCAAGAAGCAGGCGCACTGGCAGGCGATCGCCGTGGCGGCATGCGAGCAGTGCGGTCGCAACCGGGTGCCGGCGGTGCACGAAGTGGCGGACCTGCGCACGTGGCTGGCGTCACGGGGCGCGGCCGGGACGGCCAGGCTGCTGTTGTCGCTGCGCCCGCAGGCGGTGGCGCTGCGCGAGGCGGGGGGCGATGGCGAGCCCGTCGTCTTCCTCACCGGGCCCGAGGGCGGCTGGAGCGAGGCCGAGGAGGAGGCCGCGCTGGCGGCCGGGTTCCGGCCGGTGACGCTGGGCGCGCGTGTCCTGCGCGCGGAGACGGCGGCCCTCGCCGCCCTGGCTGCGTTGGCCTGAGGGTTGCGCGGCACACCGCACAATGGGGGGATGAATCGCAACCTCTGGCTGCTGGCGATCTGCCAGGGCCTCTTCCTCACCAACAACGTCACCTTCATCGCGATTAACGGCCTGGTCGGCCTGGCGCTGGCCCCGTTCGGCTGGATGGCCACCCTGCCCGTCATGGGCTACGTGGTGGGCGGCGCGATCTCCACCGCCGCGGTGGCCCGCACGCAGCAGCGTTTCGGGCGCAAGTCGTCGTTCCAGGCGGGGCTGGCGGTGGCGCTGCTGTCGGCGCTGCTCTGCGCCTACGCGGCGTTCACGCGCAATTTCTGGCTCCTGTGCTTCGCCACCGTCGTGGCAGGCTACTACAACGCGAACGCCAACCTGTACCGCTTCGCCGCCGCCGAACTGGCCCGGCCCGAGGCACGCGAGAAAGCCGTGTCGGTGGTGATGGCCGGCGGCCTGCTCGGCGCGGTGACCGGCCCGAACCTGGCCGCCCGCACCCGCGAGCTGTCGGACGTGCCGTTCGTGGGCGCCTACCTCGCGCTCGCCGTCGTCGCCTTGCTGGCCATGGCCCTGCTCGCTTTCATCGAGTTCCCGCCGCCGCAAGTTCGCGGGGCCGCCGCCGGCGCCCGCCCGCTCGGCCAGATCATGAAGCAGCCCGTCTTCATCGTGGCCGCCGCGGCCGGCGCGCTGGGCTACGGCGTGATGAACCTGCTGATGGCGGCCACGCCGATTGCCATGCAGCAATGCTCGCTGCCGTTCTCGGACGCCGCACTGGTGCTGCAGTGGCACGTGATCGGCATGTTCGCACCGGGTTTCTTCACCGGCCACCTGATCAAGCGCTTCGGGCCCCTGCCCATCATGGGCGTGGGCGTTGCGCTGAACCTCGGCTGCATCCTGGTGGCCCTGTCGGGGGTGGCGCTGCACCAGTTCCTGGTGGCGCTGTTCCTCCTGGGGGTGGGCTGGAACTTCCTGTTCACCGGCAGCACGACGCTGTCGCTGTCCGCCTACGCCCCCGAGGAGCGGGACCGCGCCCAGGGCGCGCTGAACTTCTTCGTCTTCGCGACGCTGGCCGTGAGCTCGTTCGCGTCCGGCGTCCTGGTCACGACGCGCGGCTGGGCGCTGCTGAATTACGGCTCACTCGTTCCCGTGGTGCTGCTGGGCGCCGCCTTGCTGTGGCTCTGGCTCAAGCTCAGAAGCGCTCGTCCAGCCACTGCTTGAGCGTGGCGAACACGGGTTCGGAATCGAGCTCGTTGAAGATCTCGTGGAACAGGCCGTCGAAGCAGCGCGCCGTCACCACCTTGGCCGGCGCCGCGGCCGCGAAGGCGCGGGCGCCTCGCGGGTTCACGAGCTTGTCCTCGCCCGCCCACATCAGCAGGGTGGGCACGGTCCAGGTCGCGGCGCGCTCCAGCACCACCGGCCCGCTGCCCGCGATGAACCGCGCCAGCCGACCCGAAATGCGGTCGTGCACCTTGGGGTCCGCCCGGTAAGCCGCCACGACCTCGGGGTCGTGCGAGACGAAATCGGGATCCACCCCGTTGCCGACGGTGAGGTTGGGGGCCAGCCGCGGCAGCGTGGCGAGCAGCAGCTTCTGGAATGCGCTCAGCCCCGGATCCAGCGCCGGCGACGACAGCACCAGGCCCTGGATCGGGAGCTTGCGCAGCGCCACCAGGCAGGCCGCGACCAGGCCGCCCATGCTGTGCCCCAGCAGGACGAGGGGCACACCAGCTTCCATGCGCGCGCGGGTGCTTTCGATCACGTCGGCCAGGTCGTCCAGCAGCCGGGGCGTCGCGGGCAGGCCGCCGCGGACGCCATCCGATTCGCCGTGGCCATACTGGTCGTATCCCCGCACGGCGAAGCCCCAGCCGTTCAGACGCCGGGCGACGTGGTCGTAGCGGCCCGCGTGTTCGCCGAGCCCGTGCACCAGGATGACGACGCCGCGCAGCACCAGGCCCTCCGGCAGGGGCCAGTCCTGCAGCGCGAGGTTGTCGCCATCGCTGGCGGTGTAGGGTGAGAGCGTCGAGTCGGTGGTGGCGTCACTCATGGTGGCGGATGATGGCGCGGCTCGCGCGGGATCGTCAAGGGAGCTGCGCGATCACCTGCGCCACGGCGGCGGTGAGTTTCTTGGCGTAGGGCACGTGCAGGAATTCGTTCGGGCCGTGCGCGTTGCTCTTGGGGCCGAGCACGCCGCACACCATCATCTGCGAGGTCGGGAAGCCGGTGCTCAGCATGTTCATGAGCGGGATCGTGCCGCCCTGGCCGATGTAGCCGCAGGGCGCGCCGAAATGCGCCTGCGATGCCGCGTTCAGCGCATCCTCGAACCAGGGCTCGGTGGCCGGGGCGTTCCAGCCCGTGGCGGCGCCCGCGGATTCGAACGTGACCTTCGCCTGGTAGGGCGCGTTGTCCTCGAGCAGCGCCTTGAGCTCCTGCACGGCCTGCGCCGCATCCACCAGCGGCGGCAGGCGCAGCGACAGCTTGAAGGCCGTATACGGTCGCAGCACGTTGCCGGCGTCCTGCAGCGCGGGGAACCCCTCGGCGCCTGTCACCGACAGCGTGGGCGCCCAGGTACGGTTGAGCAGGGCCTGCAACGGGTCGGTCGTGGTCGGCAGCGTGAAGGCGGTGGAGCCGCCGCAGTCGTAATGCGCCCAGGGAAAGCGCCTGTACACCTCCTCGCCGAGAATCGCCGCCGTGGCCCGGGCCTGCGCCAGCCGCTCGGCCGGCACCTCGCAGTGAAAACTCGCCGGCAGCAGGCGGCCGCTCCTGCTGTCTTCCAGGCGGTCGAGCACCTGGCGCATGATCCGGAAGCTCGACGGCACGAGGCCCGATGCATCGCCGGAGTGAATGCCTTCGGTGAGAACTTCGACCTTCAGCGTGCCGCCGGCCATGCCGCGCAGCGACGTGGTGAGCCACAACTGGTCGTAGTTGCCGGCGCCTGAATCGAGGCAGATCACCAGCGCCACGTCGCCCAGCCGCGGGCGCAGCGCATCAAGGTAGGGCAGCAGGTCGTTCGAGCCCGACTCCTCGGAGGTTTCGATGAGGCCGACGATGCGCGGATGCGCGACCTTCTGCGCCTTGAGCGCCTGCACTGCCGCGATGCTGGCATAGACCGCATAGCCGTCGTCGGCGCCCCCGCGGCCATAGAGCCTGCCGTCCTCGTATTTCGGCGTCCAGGGCCCGAGGTCGCTGCGCCAGCCGGTGAACTCCGGCTGCTTGTCCAGGTGGCCGTACATGACCACGGTCTGTGACGACACGGGCCTGGTCGCCGCGATCTCGAAGAACAGGACCGGCGTGCGGCCGGGCAGCCGCACGACCTCCAGCGTGAGGCCCTCGACCTTTTGCGCCTCGACCCATGCGGCGGCATTGCGCACGACCGTGTCGATGTAGCCGTGCTGCGCCCAGTCCTTGTCGAAGCCGGGCGATTTCGCGGGGATGGCGATGTAGTCGGTCAGCTGCCGGACGATATCCCGGTCCCACTGGTCGGTGGCATGGGCGAGGGCTTTCGCGGCGTCGAGCGTGCCGGCGGGCATTTCACGGTGCATGGGTGCGTTCATGGGAAATCCTTGGGTACTGCGGGCAAGCCCGCCACTGTACGCCGGGTGCGGCGGTTGTGCCAGCCGCCTGCTGACAAGCCCCGTGCCGCGCTTGGGCAAGAATGCGGCATGCCCACGAACACCTCCCTGCAGCGCATCCGCGTCGGCGTCGGCGGCTGGACTTTCGAGCCCTGGCGCGACAACTTCTTTCCCAAGGGCCTGCCCCACAGTCAGGAGCTGCACTATGCGAGCCGGCAGCTCACGGCCATCGAGGTCAACGGCACCTACTACAGCACCTTCAAGCCGGCCACGTTCGCCAAGTGGCGCGACGAGACGCCCGACGGCTTCGTGTTCTCGCTCAAGGCCAATCGCTTCGCCACCACCCGCAAGGTGCTGGCCACGGCCGGCGAGTCGATCCAGCGCTTCGTGGGCAGCGGCATCGCGCAGCTGGGCGACAAGCTGGGGCCGCTGGTGTGGCAGTTCATGCCGACCAAGCAGTTCGACGCCGCCGACTTCGAGGCCTTCCTGAAATTGCTGCCCCGGGCCGTGGACGGCCGGCCGCTGCGCCACGTGCTCGACGTCCGCCATGAAAGCTTCCTCTCGCCCGAGTACCTTCCGCTCGCGCGGCGCTATGGCTGCACGACGGTGCACACCGACTCGCACAAGTTTCCCGCCATTGCCGACGAGCAGGGCGACCTCGCCTACATCCGGCTGATGCGCAGCGAGCCGGATCGCGCGACCGGCTATCCGCCCGAGCTGCTCGGCCAATGGGCACGGGGCGCCCGGGCCTGGGTGGAGAAAGGCCCGGCCAAGGAAGCCTTCGTCTTCCTCATCAACGGCGCGAAGGAGCGGGCGCCCGCCGCCGCCACCGAGCTCATCCGGCGGCTTGCTATCTAAATCATAGCAAACAGTAGGAAGCGGATGACATCCTGTTTCGATTCCGGCGGTCAAGCCCGGCGGCTGCGCGGGCGCCAAATGCGTCCTGGCAGTTCCACAAGAACATGGGAGACCTGAACGCCATGGCTTATGTTTTCGAAACCGTTCCCGCCGACCGCGGCCTCATCGACATGGACGATCCGCGCGAGGTCAATTGGTGGCGCAAGCGCTTCGGCTGCAGCGAGGAACAGCTGCGCCGCGCCGTGTCGAAGGTCGGCAACTCCGCCGCCATGGTGGAACAAGTGCTCGACGGCAAGGACATCGTGACGGTCTAGCGGGCGCCTAATCCGCCCAGCGCAGGACGCCCTGGCCCGCTTCGTTGAGCCGCGCCACCAAGGCGGGCGCGTCCGCTTCCTTGACGTCGAATTCGAATTCGACCGCGTCCCCGTGGTTCACGGCGCCGAGCACCGCGTGCGCCAGCTGCAGCTCGCGCCTGAGCATGCCCTCCATCGCGTAGGGCACCGTGCAACGCAGCGTCAGCGTCTTTTGCAGCGGTACCTTGTGTGCCGCGAGCAGGGCTTGCGCGATGGCGTCGGTGTAGGCGCGCACCAGGCCGCCGGCGCCCAGCTTCACCCCGCCGAAGTAGCGCACGACGCTGGCCACCACGCCTTCCAGGTCTTGCCGGCGCAGCACCTCCAGCATCGGGCGGCCCGCCGTGCCGCCGGGCTCGCCGTCGTCGTTGGCGGCCGACTGGCCGCCGGCGAGAAAGGCCCAGCACACATGCGTGGCCGCCGGATGCTCGGCGCGCAGGCCTGCTACGACGGCCTGCGCCGCCGCGCGGTCGGGCACGGCCTGGACGCAGCCGATGAACCGGCTCTTCTTGACGACGAGGTCGCTGTGGACGGGTTGCGCGAGCGTGAAGGGCACGCCCCGATTGTCTCAGCCGCGCAGGCTCAATCGCGATAAGGCGCGAACCAGCCCAGCCCCTTGGATGTGCTGCCCGGTTGCGCGCCCAGGCGCGGGCGGTATTCGCAGCCGACCCAGCCCGACCAGCCGCATTCGGCCGCGACCTGGTCGATCACGTCGAACAGGTACGGGTAGTTCATCTCCCCGACATCGGGCTCGTGGCGCTCGGGCACGCCGGCAATCTGGAAGTGCCCGACGCGCCCGGTGGGAAGGTACTGGCGGATCTTCATCGCCACGTCACCTTCGACCACCTGGCAGTGGTACAGGTCCATCTGCACCTTCACATTGCCCGCGCCGATCTCCGCGACCAGGTCATGCGCCTGGTCCTGGCGGTTCAGGAAGAAGCCTGGTATGTCGCGCGTGTTGATCGGCTCGATGAGGACGTCCACGCCCTGCTTCGCCGCCTCGCCCGCGGCCCAGCGAAGGTTGGCGACGTACGTGGGCCGCAGCGCTTCGCGCGTCGTGCCCGCGGGCACCAGCCCGGCCATCACGTGCACGCGCGGGCACGCCAGCGCCTGCGCGTACGACAGCGCCCGGGCGAGGCCTTCGCGGAATTCGGCGTCGCGACCCGGCAGGCAGGCCGTGCCTCGCTCGCCGCCCTCCCAGTTGCCGGGCGGCGCGTTGAAGAGCACCTGCTGCAGCCCGTTGGCTTTCAGCCGGGCGGCCAGCTCTTGCGCTTCGCAGGCGTAGGGGAACAGGAACTCGACACCCTGGAAGCCGTCGCGCGCGGCGGCTTCGAAGCGATCGAGGAAATCGAGCTCCGGGTAGAGCATGGACAGGTTGGCGGCGAAGCGGGGCATGGCGGTTCCTTTTACCAGCGGGCGCCGAAGGTCAGGCGCAATTCCTCGACCTGCATGGCGGTGAGCGGCGGGCAGGGGCCCTGGGCCAGCAGCACCAGCCGCGCGGTCTCTTCCAGTTCTTCCAGCACCGCCATGGCGGCGGCCGGCGTGTCGTGCCACACGTTGGGGCCCAGGCGCTGCAGCATCACGGCACGCACCGGGCGGCCGCCCTCGCCGTAATGCGCGATCAGCCTCGGCACCTCCTCGGCAGTCGGGCCCGCGCCCGGGCGCTGGTAGCGCAGCATCGGCACGTGGCCGACCTTCATCACGAAGTACGGCGTGATCGGCGGCAGAAGCTCCGGATCCTGGCAGCGCAAACTGAGCGCGACGCAGTGGGTGCTGTGGGTGTGGATGACACAGCTTGTCCCGGCGTCGAAACGCCGCGCCGACTCGTAGATGGCCCGGTGCAATGCGAGCGTCTTGCTCGCGCGCTCGCCCGAGAGCTGTCGGCCCTCGAGATCTAGCCGTGCCAGCGCGGCCGGGTCGAGAAAACCCAGGCAGGCATCGGTGGGCGTGATCAGGTAGCCGTCGTCCAGCCGCACACTGATGTTGCCGGCCGTGGCATGGGCATAGCCACGGTCGAACAGGCTCTTGCCGACGCGGCAGATTTCCTCACGCGCGTGAGACTCGGTCATGCCAGCATCCCGAAGGCCTTGGTGAAGAAATCGTCGCTGCCGAAGTTGCCCGATTTCAGCGCGAGATGGATGGGCGCCCCGGCCGCCGTCCGGGCGTGGCACCAGGGCACGCCCGGGTCGATCTGCGGGCCGATCTGCATCTGGCTGACGCCCAACGCCTGCACGCAGGCACCCGACGTTTCGCCGCCGGCCACCACGAGCCGGCGCACGCCCACCTCGACCAGCCCGCGGGCCACTTCCGCCAGCGCTCGCTCCACCAGGGCTCCTGCTTGCGCCACGCCAAGGCGGCCCTGCACGGCCTTCACGGCCTGCACCTCGGCTGTCGAATAGACCAGCACGGGGCCTTGCGCCAGCAGCGGCTCGGCCCACGCGAGGGCCTGTTGCGCCACCGGCTCGCCGGCAGCGATTCGCAGCGGCTCGAGCGCCAGTGCGCGGCCACCTGCCGAGATGAACTCCTGAACCTGCCGGTTCGTCGCCACCGAGCAGCTGCCCGACACGATGGCACTCATGCCGCTCGCGCGCGGCAGCTCGGCCGCCGCCGCGGAGGGGGCGAGCCCGAAGTTGGCCGGGAGCGCGATGGCGACGCCCGACCCCGCCGTGACCAGCGGCATGTCCTTGAGCGCCGGCCCCAGCCGCAGCAAATCCTCGTTGCCTAGCGCATCGACGATCGCGATGCCGACACCTTCGGCGCGCAGCTCGGCGAACCGGCGCGTGATCGCCTCCGGGCCGGCCGCGACAACCTTGTAATCGACCAGCCCGACCTTGCGCCGGCACTGCGCCTGCATCACCCGCACCAGGTTGGCATCGGTCATGGGCGTGAGCGGATGGTTGCGCATGCCCGAGTCGCTCAGCAGCACGTCCCCCACGAACAGGTGCCCCTTGAACACGGTGCGCTGGTTGTCCGGGAAAGCGGGCGTTGCGATCGTGAAGTCCGTGTCCAGCGCGTCCATCAACGCCTCGGTCACGGGGCCGATGTTGCCGTGCGCCGTGCTGTCGAAGGTCGAGCAGTACTTGAAGTAAATCTGGCGCGCACCCTGCGACTGCAGCCAGTCCAGCGCGGCCGACGACTGGATCACGGCCTCGAACGCCGGGATCGTGCGCGACTTCAGCGCCACCACCACCGCGTCCGCCGCCGCATCGAGCGGGCCTTCCGGCACGCCGATGGTCTGCACCACGCGCATGCCCGCGCGCACCAGGTTGTTGGCGAGGTCGGTGGCCCCCGTGAAGTCATCGGCGATGCAGCCGAGCAGGATCCGATTCGTCATCACTGCAGCGGCAGTTTGACCGCGCCCGGATTCTCGCGCATGTATTCACGCACGATCGATTCGAAGTCCGTGTCCGCCTGCAGGCCGAGCCCATTGGCGCGCGCGGACGCGACGTTGCCCGGCCAGGTCTTGACCAGCCGCAGGATCGCCGGGTCGGGCGTCCAATCGAGCAGGGCCGTGGCGGCCCTGCCCGCCACGCGCTCCAGCGCGCCCGCCATCTCACCCACGCTGGTGCGCAACGCGGGCAGGTTCACCGCCGTGAGGGGGCCCCACTGCGCGTCGGTAGCGGTGGCGGCGCGGATCACGCCTTCGATGGTGCGCGCGGGCGACGACAGCGCCACCGGCGTTTCCTGCGGAACGGGCACTGCCGCCTGCACGCCGGCGAGCGGCTCGCGGATCATGCCCGACAGGAAGCTGGAGGCCGCGCCGTTGGGCTTGCCCGGCCGCACGCTCACCGTCATCAACCGCACGCTGCGGCCGCGCACGAAACCCTTGCGGGCGTAGTCGGCCACCAGCTGCTCGCCGACGAATTTCTGGATGCCGTAGCTGCTTTGGGGCGTGGGCAGCGTGAAGTCCTCGATCACCTCGGGCAGCGGCTGGCCCGGCAGGTTGCCGAACACGGCCAGTGAACTGGCGAACACGAAGGTCGGCTTGGTGCCCAGCTTGCGGCAGGCGTCGAGCAGCGCGCGCGTGGCGTCCAGGTTGCTGTGCATGCCCAGGTCGAAGTCGGCCTCGCATTCGCCGCTGACGGCGGCGGCCAGGTGGAACACGACATCGGTCCCGGCAGCGGGCAGCGCGCCGCTCGCGACCTGTTCGATGAGGTCGCCGCCGGCGAAGCGGATGCGCCGGTCCGCCGCGAGGTCATCGGGCGGCGGCGCGCGGTCGGCCAGGGTGATCGATTCGATCGGTCGTGCGGACTCGCCAGCCACGGACAGGCTGCCCTGCGCCAGCAATGTGCGCGCGAGCCGTGCGCCGAGGAAGCCGCAGCCGCCGGTAATGAGGATGTTCATGTCGTTGGGTGTCCTTGGGTTCAGTTCGTCCTGGGGCCCGGCAGCTCGATGCCGGGGAAGATCTTGATCACGGCGCTGTCGTCTTCCTTCGCGAAGCCCGCGGTCGATGCCTGCATGAACATCTGGTGCGCGGTGGAGGAAAGCGGCAGCGGGAATTTGCTGCCGCGCGCCAGGTCGAGCACGATGCCGAGGTCCTTGACGAAGATGTCGACGGCGGACAGCGGCGTGTAGTCGCCGGCCAGCACGTGGGCCATGCGGTTCTCGAACATCCAGCTGTTGCCCGCGCTGTGGGTGATCACCTCGTAGAGCGCAGCCGCGTCCACGCCTTCGCGCAGCCCCAGCGCCATCGCCTCGGCCGCGGCGGCGATGTGGACGCCCGCCAGCAGCTGGTTGATCACCTTGACCTTGCTGCCGGCGCCGGCGCGATCCCCAAGGCGATAGACCTTGGCCGCCATCGCATCGAGCAGCGCGCCGCATTGGTCGTAGGCCTCGGGCCGGCCCGCCGTCATCATCGTGATCTGGCCGGCCGCCGCCTTGGCGGCGCCGCCGGAGATCGGCGCATCGAGGTACAGCAGGCCGCGCTCGGCCAGGCGCCCTTCAAGCGCGGCCGACCAGCCGGGATCGACCGTCGAGCACATCACGAAGACACTGCCTTTGCGCAGCGCGTCGGCGACGCCGCCCGCACCGAAGAGCAGGTCGTCGGTCTGGGCCGCGTTGACGACGACCGAAACCACGACGTCGCATTGGGCCGCGAGCTCTGCAGCGCTGGCATGCGCGGTGCCGCCTTCGGCGGCGAATGCCTGGGCCGCATCCGTGCGCACGTCGAAGACATGCACCGTGTGGCCGGCGCGGCGCAGCGAGCGCGCCATCCCGCCGCCCATGGCCCCGAGGCCGATCACACCCACTTGTTTGTCCATGGCTCGCGTCGCTTAAATTGGTATGGTTATCATACAACTTGACGCGCACCTTGCCAACCGCGGCAGTGCTGTCCGGCTAATTGTTGGCGACCA
This sequence comes from Ramlibacter sp., assembly GCA_030695945.1. Lineage (GTDB taxonomy): Bacteria > Pseudomonadota > Gammaproteobacteria > Burkholderiales > Burkholderiaceae_C > Ramlibacter. Next base: position 2,299 of record JAUYOG010000049.1, on the reverse strand, counting down.
GCGGGCGTGCCAGCCGCGCGCCTTCCTGGCTCCAGAACGCCGGGTCCGCCATCTCGATGCGGCGGATCGCGTTGTTCATGTGGCGCGCGGCCGCCTGGCGCGCCTTGGCCACGTCCCCGGCCTCGATCGCCTGGACGACGGCGTGATGCTCGTCGCGCACCTGCGCCGCGAAGTCGGCGCGCCGCGCCTCATTGGCGCGGGTCACGCCGATCGCGCCGCGCATGAACTGCGCCAGGTAATCGAGCGTGCCGACGAGAAACGGGTTGTGCGCCGCGCCGGCGATGGCCTGGTGGAACCGCAGGTCCTCCTCGACGCCGTCGCCGCCGGCCTTCACGGCCTTGTCCAGCGCCAGCACCGACTGCTTGAGCCGCTTCACGTCGGCGGCCGTGCGGCGTTGCGCGGCCAGCGCGGCCACCTCGGCCTCCAGCGCACGCCGGACCTCGGCCATCTGCACCACCGCCTCGCGCGATGCGGTGTGGCGCGCCTCGAAGTTGAGCGGCGCGTAGGGCGCCTGGGCGCAGACATAGACCCCGCTGCCCTGACGCGAATCGACCAGCCCCAGCGACTTCAGGCGCGAGACGGCCTCGCGCACCACCGTGCGGCTCACCTGGAACTGCTCCACCAGCCGCGCCTCGGCCGGCAATTTCTCCCCCGCCGCGAGGCGGCCGGCGCGGATTTCGGCCGCAAGCTGCTCGGCCACCTGGTCGGACAGGCGCGCGCCGCTGGTCACTGGGGAAAACTGGTTTGTCATACAAGAAACAGGAGTGGTATGACAAGGATACAGCCCGCCACGCGGGAACGGCGGGAGATTTCCCTAGGGCTTGCGTGTGCGGCGGCTGAGGGGGCGCTCTGTGGAGCGAATGTCCCCCGCTCGCCGGCGCAGCCCGCGACGGGGGACATTCGCGGAGGCGGCCGGGCCCCGTCCTGGTCCGCCGAGGAACCGGGCAGAGGGCCGCAACAACCTCTTTGCCGCCAACTGGGCGACGGCCTAGGCCCAGCCGGCCATCCGCACCAGCAAGCCCGCCAAGGCGCAGCCCGCGATAACAGGGATCACTCCGATCTTGAATCGCAGCAACGCCACCGCCGCAGCCGCGGCGAGGGTGAGCGCCGCCCAGTCCACTTGCGGCGACGTGGCTCCTGCCGGCGTGTGCCACGCGATATGCGCCAGGAAGAACAGGGCCAGGCTGCCGATCACACCGACGACCGCCGCCGTCACGCCGGTGAGCGGCGCCGTGAACTTGAGGTTGCCGTGCGTGGCTTCGACGAACGGGCCGCCCGCCAGGATGAACAGGAACGACGGCAGGAAGGTGAACCAGGTGACCACCGTGGCCGCGAGCGCCGCGCCCAGGAACAGCATGTCGGGCCCCAGCACCTGCCGCGTCCAGCCGCCGACGAAGCCGACGAACGCGACCACCATGATCAGCGGGCCGGGTGTCGTCTCGCCGAGCGCGAGGCCGTCGATCATTTGGGGCCCGCTGAGCCACTGGAACTGCTCCACGGCGCCCTGGTACACGTAGGGCAAGACCGCGTACGCACCGCCGAACGTCAGCAACGCCGCCTTGGTGAAAAACCAGCCCATTTGCGCCAGCGTGCCGTCCCAGCCCCGCGCGGTGACGAGCGTGGCCATCGGCAGCAGCCACAGCAACGCACCTACAGCGACGATGCCGGCGAGGCGCATCTTGCGAAAGCGTGCGTGCGCGGGCGTCGGGGTCGTGTCGTCGATGAGGTACCCGCCATCCGCGTGCGCCAGGGCCTGGCCCACGGCCGCACCGTGCCCGCCGTCGGACGCGAATTGCTCGGGAACGTACTTGCCGCCGACCGCGCCGGCGAGCGCGGCCGCACCAACCACCCAGGGGAACGGCACGTGCAGGAACGCGATCGCGACGAAGCTGAGGATCGAGATCGCCCACAGCAGCGGGACCCTGCGCGGGCTCTTGAGTGTGCGGCTGCCGATGCGCCAGACCGCCTGCAGCACGATCGCCGCGACGGCGGGCTTGATGCCGTAGAACATCCCGGCCACCCAGCTCACCTGGCCGAACACGACGTAGATCCAGCTCAGCGCGACGAGGATGAACAGCGACGGCAGCACGAACAGCCCGCCGGCCACGATGCCGCCCCAGGTGCGGTGCATCAGCCAGCCGATGTAGGTGGCCAGCTGCTGCGCCTCCGGCCCGGGCAGCAACATGCAGTAGTTGAGCGCATGCAGGAAGCGCCGCTCCGAGATCCAGCGCTTCTGCTCCACCAGCTCGCGATGCATGATCGCGATCTGCCCGGCCGGCCCGCCGAAGCTGATGAAGCC
>JAUYOG010000037.1 GCA_030695945.1 Ramlibacter sp. | reverse complement strand
GAAGTTGCTCTCCGTTTGCGCGGCAAACACAAGGCCATTTACACGCCTCACGTCGATACCGGCGACTTCATCGTCGTCGTCAATGCAGCCCAGCTCCGAGTGACGGGCACGAAAAACCAGGACAAGGTGTACTACCGCCACTCGGGCTATCCCGGCGGCATCACCGCGACCAGCTTCCGCGACATGCAAGCCAAGCACCCCGGCCGCGCGCTGGAAAAGGCCGTCAAGGGCATGCTGCCCAAAGGCCCGCTCGGCTACGCGATGATCAAGAAACTCAAGGTGTACGGCGGTGCCGAGCACCCCCACACCGCCCAGCAGCCCAAGGTGCTGGAATTGCCTGAAGCCCAAGTGGGAGCGAGATCATGATCGGTGAATGGAACAATGGCACCGGCCGTCGCAAGTCCAGCGTCGCCCGCGTGTTTCTGAAAAAAGGCTCCGGCAAGATCACGGTCAACGGCCGTGACATCCAGGAGTTCTTCGGCCGCGAAACGTCGATCATGATCGTGAAGCAGCCCCTGTTTCTCACGAACCACGTCGAGACGTTCGATATCCAGGTCAACGTGCACGGCGGTGGCGAATCGGGCCAGGCCGGCGCGACCCGCCACGGCATCACCCGCGCGCTGATCGACTACGACGCGGCCCTCAAGCCCGCGCTGTCGCAAGCCGGCTTCGTGACGCGTGACGCGCGCGAAGTGGAACGTAAAAAGGTCGGCCTGCACTCCGCCCGCCGCCGCAAGCAGTTCAGCAAGCGCTAACCTCAGCTGTTACCGCCGAAACAAAGCCGCACAAGTTCGCTTGCTGCGGCTTTTTTTTCGGCTGTATGGTTGAGCTTGGAGGAGGACAACACAACAATGCGCTTTCGACTGCTTCGCCGCCGCCTGACGATCAGCGCCCCGCGCATGGCCGTGCGCAGCGCCATGCCCTGGCCCCTGCGCTGGGCGGCCGCCGCGATCGTCCTGGGCTTTTGCGGCGCCATCGCGCTGTGGGCGTTCGAGTTCGGCAAGGACATCGCCGGGCTCGATACCGGCGCCAAGGAAGAACTGCTGCGCCTGCGCAACGACTTGTCCAAGCTGCGCGAGGAGCGCGACAAGGCCCAGTCGGTCTTCAACACCTCGGCCAGCATCATCACGGCCGAAAAGACCGCCCAGGAACGCCTGGCCTCCCAGATCAAGGCGCTGGAGGCCGAAAACCGCGCCCTGCGCGACGACCTGGGCTTCTTCGAGAAACTCATTCCCACGGGCGGGGCGCACGGCGTCGCGATCCGGGGCCTGCAGGCCGAGGTGCTGCAAGGAGCCCAGCTCAAGTGGCAGATCCTCGTGATCCAGCCGGTCAAGAACGCGCCGGAGTTCCGCGGCAAGCTGGAAGTCAGCATGGGCGGCACGCTGGACGGCAAGCCCTGGATGATGGCGCTGCCCGGCGGCGCCCAGGCGCTGGCCTTCCGGCAATACCGCCGGGTCGAGGGAATGGTCGACTTGCCGCCCAACGCCGTGGTAAAAAACGTATCCGCCAAGGTGTTGGAAGGAACGGCCACCCGAGCCGTACAGAGCATCAAGTTGTAAAGCGAACGTACGTTGAGGAGCCAGAATGTTCGGCAAGAAAGCACAGCCCCCGATCAAGAGCCTGATAGCCCAGGGCAGCCGGATCGACGGCAACATGAAGTTCACCGAAGGGCTGCGGATCGACGGCGAGGTAGTCGGCAACACCAGCGCCAGCCCCGAGCAGCCCAGCATCCTCGTCATTTCCGAGTCGGCGATTGTCCAGGGTGAAGTCCACGCCGACCACGTGATCATCAACGGCACGGTGCACGGCCCCGTCCATGCCCGGGAGCTGCTGGAACTCCAGCCCAAGGCACGCATCGAAGGCGATGTGTATTACAAAGCGCTCGAAATGCACCAGGGGGCCATGATCACGGGCCAGCTCCGCCCCCTCGACGCGGGGGAAAAGCCCTTACTCAAGCTGGCGGCAAACAACCCCTGAGCTGAATTCCCGAGCAAACTGCAGTACTATTTGACCAGATCGCCTATCCGGAGTCCCCATGAGCGCAGTTGCTGAAACCATCCAGACCGAAATGCCGGCCCCGTTGCTGTTCACCGACAGTGCGGCCGCGAAAGTTGCCGACCTGATCGCCGAGGAAGGCAATCCCGACCTGAAGTTGCGCGTCTTCGTGCAGGGCGGCGGCTGTTCCGGCTTCCAGTACGGCTTCACGTTCGACGAGGTCACCAACGATGACGACACCGTCATGACCAAGAACGGCGTGTCGCTCCTGATCGACGCGATGAGCTACCAGTACCTCGTCGGCGCCGAGATCGACTACAAGGAAGACCTGCAGGGCGCCCAGTTCGTCATCAAGAACCCCAATGCCACCAGCACCTGCGGCTGCGGCTCGAGCTTCTCGCCCGGCGAACACTAAGCCGGATAGATGCATCCCAGCACACGGGCGCCTCTGGCGCCCGTTGTGCTTTGGAGCTCCAGTTCTTCGCGGTTCACGGCTTTGCGGGCCAGCCAGGCGAAGGCCGCGGCCTCGACCTGCAGCGGGGGCAGGCCCCAGTCGGCGCTCGAAGCCACCTTCGCGCCCGGCAGCAAGGCAGCCAGGCGCCGCATGAGGTGCCCATTGAGCGCGCCGCCGCCACAGACGACCAGGTGCGCCAGCCCCGGCTCGTGGCGCAACACGTCCCCCGCGCAGGCCCGGGCCGTGAGTTCGGCCAGCGTCGCCTGCACGTCCGCAGGGGCGGCATTGCCGGCGGCTCGCAGTTGCCGGCCCAGCCATTCCCTGTTGAAAAGGTCTCGCCCGGTGCTCTTGGGCGGTGGCTTGGAGAAGTAGGGCTCCGCGAGCATCGCCTGGAGCAAGGGGGCCAGGACGGTTCCTCCTGCGGCCCAGGCACCGCCATCGTCGTAGGGCTGCCCGGTGTGCTGCTCGCACCAGGCGTCCATGAGCGCATTGCCGGGCCCGCAATCGAAACCCAGCATCGACCCGCCGGGGCGCAGCAGAGTGATGTTCGAGATGCCGCCGACATTGAGCACGCCGACCGTCTCGCCCTGCCGGCTGAACAGCGATCGATGGAAAAAGGGCGCCAGCGGCGCGCCTTGGCCGCCCGCTGCGATGTCCCGGCTGCGGAAATCGGCGACGACATCGATCCCGGTCAGTTCGGCCAGCAGCGCCGGCTGGCACAGCTGCAGGGTGTAGCCGGTGCCGTCGAACTCCTGCGGACGGTGCCGCACGGTCTGGCCGTGGGCGCCGATGGCTCGTACCGTGGCCGAGGGAACCGCCGTGCGGGAAAGCAGTTCGGCCACGACGGCGGCATAGACCCGCATCAGGGCGTTCGCCGCGAGCGCCGCGCGGTGAAGTTCATCCGGGCCGGACGCATTCAAGGCCAGCAGCTCGGCGCGCAGCGCGTCGGGCAGTGGCGCGCTCGCGTGCGCCTTGACCAGCGAATGGCCGGGGGAAAAATCGGCCAGCACGCCATCGACGCCGTCGAGCGACGTGCCGGACATGAGGCCGATGTAGAGGTCGCTCATGCGGCGATGTTAGCCGCAGCACGCACCGCGCGCCCCGGACGTCAGTCGGCGCCGGGCCGCCCCAAGGCGACTGAAGCCCCCTCGGGGGGCAGCGCAGTACACGAAGTGACAAGCGTGGGGGCCATATCGTCAGTCGGCGCGCGCCACCACGGCGGCGGAGGCCGCGGCGGCGAGTTGCATGCGCATCGAACGCGCGAGGCGGTCGAACTCCGGCTTTGCGGCAGCGGTCAGCGGCACGGCATCGCTGTGGCGGGCGATGTGCTTCGGGTCCTGGTGCACGCCATTCACGCGAAACTCGAAATGCAGGTGCGGCCCCGTGGCCCACCCGGTGGCGCCGACGGCGCCGATCTTCTGGCCTTGCGTCACGCCCTGGCCGGGCCGCACGTCGATTCGGCTCAGGTGCGCGTACAGGGTCTGGTCCGTGTTGTTGTGCTTGACGATCACGACGTTGCCGAAGCCGTTCTGCTCGCCCGCGAACTCCACCACGCCGTCACCCACGGTGCGCACCGGCGTGCCGGTCACGGCGCCGTAGTCGGTGCCCAGGTGGGCACGCCATTTGTGCAGGACGGGGTGGAAGCGCATCGCGAAGCCGCTCGTGACGCGGGAGAATTCCATTGGCGAGGCGAGGTAGGAGCTTTCCAGGCTCTTGCCGTCCAGCGTGTAATAGGCGCCCTTGGCGCCGGGCTCCTGGAAGAACATGGCCTGGTGCAGCTTGCCCTTGTTCACGAACTCGACCGACAGGATGCGGCCCGTGCGCATGGGCTCGCCGTCCGCCTCCAGGGCCTCGTAGACAACATTGAACCGGTCCCCGGCGTGCAGCGAATGGTGGAAGTCGATGTCGCCGGAGAAGATGTCGATGACCTGCGTGATCACGCTGTCGGGGATGCGGCCCTCGTCGGCGGCAGCGAACAGCGACGTGCGCACCGTCGCGCTGCCCATGCGGGTGGCGGCCACCAGCGGCGCGGTCTCGATGCGGGACGTGAAGCGGCCCTGCGGCTGGCGCTCGATCACGAGGCGCTTGAAGGTGCCGTCGTCGGTGGGCGCCCAGCGCACACTGAGCTTGTCCAGCGCCTGGGCGTCGGTGGCCTCCGCGGTGACACCGCGGCCGGCGCGGCCGAGCACCTGCGTGCGGAAGGTCGGCTCGGTCCGTAGGTAGGCGACGGCCAGGGGGTCATCGACGCCCAGCCGCGCCAGCAGGGATTCGACGGTGTCGCTGACCCGCGTGCTGTCGGTGCGGAACAACTTGAAGCTGTGGACGTCCAGGGCCTCGAGCTGCGACTGCAGCGGCATCGGGTCCACGGATTCGAGCACCTGGCGCACGGGCACATCGGCCGGTTCGGGCGCCAGCGACGCAACGGCGAACGCCCCGCCGCCGCCGCCCAGCAACAGCGCGGCGATCAGGGCAGTGACATGTCTGGGGTGGTGCTCGAGGGCATGGGCCGCACGGGACAACAGCTTTTCACCGGCGGTCAGCAAACCGTTCTTCAATGGATACGTCCTCACAAGGGGATCAGGTTTGTCCTACATCCGGACGGTCGGTTCCCCTGTTTACAAGCGCGAGCCCGAAGCGGGGAAAAATGCCGGAACTAGAATCGGCAAGCCACGAAATCTGGCGCGAGTATAGCCACCCCGGCGCGCCAATCCCCAAAAAGTCCTTATGAATCAAGCCTCCGTTACAAAATATCCGGTAACCGACCGTGTTCGGGAGGCGATGGCGATTTCGCTCCGGGGCGTCGAAGAACTGATTCCGCGGGAGGATTGGCTGCAAAAGCTCGCGAAATCGGAGCAAAACGGCGTTCCGCTGCGAATCAAGCTGGGACTTGATCCTACAGCGCCAGACATCCATGTCGGACACACGGTGGTCCTGAACAAGATGAGGCAATTGCAGGACCTGGGGCACCAGGTGATCTTCCTGATCGGGGATTTCACGTCGCTCATCGGCGACCCGTCGGGCCGCAATACGACCCGCCCGCCGCTCACGGCCGAGCAGATCAAGGCCAATGCCGAGACCTATTACAAGCAGGCCAGCCTGGTGCTGGACCCGGCCCGAACCGAGATCCGCTACAACAGCGAGTGGAGCGAGCCGCTCGGCGCGCGCGGCATGATCCAGCTGGCCGCCAGGTACACCGTGGCGCGGATGATGGAGCGCAACGACTTCGCCGATCGATTCAAGGCCCAAACGCCCATCAGCATCCACGAGTTCCTGTACCCGCTGATGCAAGGCTACGACTCGGTCGCGCTCCAGAGCGACCTGGAGCTCGGCGGCACCGACCAGACATTCAACCTGCTGATGGGCCGGCACCTCCAGCAGGAGTACGGGCAGGAGCCGCAGTGCATCCTGACCATGCCGCTGCTCGAGGGCCTGGACGGCGTCGAGAAGATGTCCAAGAGCAAGAACAACTACATCGGCATCAACGAGGACGCCAACACCATGTTCGCCAAGGTGCTGTCGATTTCCGACGACCTGATGTGGCGCTGGTACACGCTCCTGAGCTTCCGCAGCGAGGCCGACATCCTGGCGCTGAAGGCGGAGATCGCGGCCGGCCGCAACCCCAAGGACGCCAAAGTGATGCTGGCCAAGGAGATCACCGCGCGTTTCCACAGCACGCAGGCGGCGGACGCGGCGGAGCAGGACTTCGTCAATCGCAGCAAGGGTGGCGTCCCCGACAACATCCCGGAGGTGCGGCTGGGCGGCGCCCCGCTGGGCATCGGGGCGCTGCTCAAGCAGGCGGGCCTCGCGCCCTCCACGAGCGAAGCCAACCGCCTGATCGACGGCGGTGGCGTGCGGGTGGATTCCTTCGTCGTCAGCGACAAGGCGCTCAAGCTCGAGCCCGGCGTCTACGTGCTGCAGGTCGGCAAGCGCAAGTTCGCCAAGGTGACGCTGGCCTGAGCTTGCCGCCAGCGCCTATTTCGCGTCGGCTTTTTCCAGCATCTGCAGCATCTGCGAGTGGCCGCGCGAGCGGGCCAGCTGCAGTGGGGTGTTGCCCTGCCGGTCCTTCAGCTGCAGGTTGGCGCCCGCATCGATGAGGGCCTTCAGTGTGGCTTGGTGGCGCGGGCCGCCGTCGCCCAGCACGATGGCCTCGATGACGGCGGTCCAGTGCAGGTTGTTGACGTGGTCCAGCGGGGCGCCCGCCGCGATGAGCTGGCGGACCACGCCGTCGTGGCCGAGGTGGGCCGCGGCGATCAGCGCCGTCCCGTCGTAGCGGCTGGTCACTAGTTTGGCGCTGGCGCCCAGCGACAGCAGCACCCGGAGGGTTTCCTCGTCGTCGGCCACGGCGGCGATGGTGACGGCGTCGTAGCGGTCGTTCTCCAGCAGGCCGAGGCCGGAGCCCGCCTTGGCCAGCGCACGAATGGCTTCGCGCTGCTTCGCGAAGGTGGCCACATGAAGCGGGGTTCGGCCATGCGAATCGCGCGCATTGATGTCCGCCTTCGCGGCGGCGAGCTTTCCGATCTCCGCGACGTTGCCGCTGGAGGCCGCGGCATGCAGGCCTTTGTAGCCGGCCGCTTCGGCCGGCGTCGGGCCGACCTGCGCCGTGGCAGGCCCGGGCGTGGCGGCAGCGATGCAAGCGCAGGCCATCGCCGCCGCGCGCAGCGCGCGGCGCGTCATGAGTGCTAGGCGGCGGACGGGCTTGCGCATTGGGCGCATTCTTGCACGGGTATCGGCCGCCGCCGCATGCAGCACAATCCGGGCATGGTTCGCTTCGCACCCCAGGAGATCGCTCCCCAGCTGCTGCTGCGCGCCTCGATCGTGGTCGCGGTGCTCACCATCGCATTGAAGACGCTCGCCTGGTGGATCACCGATTCGGTCGGCCTGCTGTCGGACGCGATGGAGTCGCTGGTCAATCTCGCCAGCGCCGTCTTCGCGCTGGTGATGGTGACGATCGCCGTGCGGCCGGCCGATGCGGATCACCCTTATGGCCACCACAAGGCCGAGTATTTCTCCTCCGGCTTCGAGGGCTTGCTGATCATCGTTGCCGCACTGGGCATCATCTGGGCGGCCGTGCAGCGGATCCTGCACCCGCAGCCGCTGGACCAGCTGGGATGGGGCCTGACCCTGTCGGTGCTCAGTTCCGCCGTCAACGGCGCCCTGGCCTGGCTGATGCTGCAGTCGGGCCGTAGGCACCGCTCGATCGCGCTGGAGGCGGATGCACGCCACCTCATCACGGACGTGTGGACTTCGGCGGGCGTCGTGGTGGGGATCGGGCTGGTCGCGCTCAGCGGCTGGGACTGGCTGGACCCCGCGGTGGCCATCGGCGTCGCGTTGAACATCCTGCGCGAGGGCGCGGCGCTGATGTGGAAGTCGTCCCAGGGGCTGATGGACGAGGCCGTCGAGCCCGAGGTGATGGCCGACATCGAAAAGACACTGGCCAGTTTTTCGCACCACACCATCCGCTTCGACCACATCTCGACACGCCGCTCCGGGCAGCGCCGCTTCGTCGACCTGCACATGCACATGCCGGCGGCCTGGACACTCGGGCGCGCGGCCGCGGTGCGTGCGTCGGTCGAGCAGGCGCTGATGAGTGCCGTGCCCGGCCTGCGCGCCACCATCCAGCTCTTGCCGAGCGACGTGGAGGCACACTTCGACGACGAGAAGGACCTGATTTGATCGCGCTGATCCAGCGGGTGAGCCAGGCGCGCGTCGACGTGGCCGGCGCAACCATCGGCGAGATCGGCCCCGGCCTGCTGGTGCTGGTGTGCGCGGAGCAGGGCGACAGCGAAGCGCAGGCCGACAGGCTGCTGGCGAAGATCCTCAAGCTGCGCATCTTCAGCGACGAAGCCGGCAAGATGAACCGCAGCGTCCAGGATACGGGCGGCGGCCTTTTGCTGGTGAGCCAGTTCACGCTGGCCGCCGACACCTCGAGTGGCAACCGCCCTGGTTTCACCAACGCCGCCGCGCCCGAGGAAGGCCGCAGGCTCTATGACTACTTCGTGGAGCAGGCCCGAGCGTTGCATCCGGTCGTGCAAACCGGCGAGTTCGCCGCGACCATGCAGGTTCACCTGGTCAACGACGGCCCCGTGACGATCCCGCTGACGGTGAGGTAAGGAGCTGTCATGCAGGACTTGATCCGGCATTCACGCGCCCCCATGGATCCCGGGTCGAGCCCGGGATGACATTCAATAGGGATTCGCGAAACCCAGCGACCCGAGCAGCAGCACCTCCAGCGCCTCCATCTCGAGCGCGTCGCGCTCGCTGGTTTCGTGGTCGTAACCTTGCGCGTGCAAGGTGCCGTGGACCAGCAGGTGCGCGTAGTGCTCCTCGAGCGTCTTGCCCTGCTCGCGGGCTTCCCGCTCGACGACCGGCCCGCACAGCACCAGGTCGGCACTGACCCAGGGCTCGCGCGCATAGTCGAAGGTCAGCACGTTGGTGGCGTAGTCGCGGCCGCGGTATTGCAGGTTGAGCGCCTGTGCCTCCCCCTCGCCGACGATGCGCACGGCGATCTCCGCGGGGTGCTTGAGCGCCGGCTCCATCCACGAAACCACGCGTGCCTTGCGCAGCACGGCGCGATGGGCGGGCGCGTGGGGAAAGCGGCCGAACTGCAGGACGAGGTCGAGCTTCAGGTGCACGTCAACCTTTGTCGCGCTTGCCCGCGGCGTCGTAGGCGTCGACGATGCGGGCCACCAACGGGTGCCGCACCACGTCGGCGCTGGTGAAGCGTGTGTGGGCGATGCCCTTGACGCGCTTGAGGATGCGCTCGGCCTCGATCAGGCCGGAGAGCTGGCCCTTGGGCAGGTCGATCTGGCTGATGTCGCCCGTGACCACGGCCTTGGCGCCGAAGCCGATGCGCGTGAGGAACATCTTCATCTGCTCGGGCGTGGTGTTCTGGGCCTCGTCGAGGATCACGAAGGCGTTGTTCAGCGTGCGGCCGCGCATGAATGCGAGTGGCGCGATCTCCAGCGCGTTGCGCTCGAACGCCTTGGTCACCTTGTCGAAGCCCATGAGGTCGTACAGGGCGTCATAGAGCGGGCGCAGGTAGGGATCGACCTTCTGCGACAGGTCGCCCGGCAGGAAGCCGAGCTTCTCGCCGGCTTCGACGGCGGGCCGCGTGAGCACGATGCGCTGTACGGCGCTGCGTTCCAGCGCATCCACCGCGCAGGCCACCGCCAGGTAGGTCTTGCCGGTGCCGGCCGGGCCGATGCCGAACGTGATGTCGTGGTGGGCGATGTTCTCGAGGTACACGCTCTGGTTGGGCGTGCGGGCCTTCAGGTCGGTGCGGCGGGTCTGCAGCACCTGCGCGCCGCTCTCGTCCTCGGACAGGGGCGACTCGTCGACCAGCATCAGCTGCACCTTGTCGGGGGAGATCGGCCGCCCCGCGATCTCGTACAGCGCCTGCAGTACTTCCAGCGCGCGCTGCACCCGGGGCTTGGGGCCGTCGATCCGGAATTGCTCGTGGCGGTGGGCGATCTTGACCTGCAGCGCGATCTCGATCGTGCGCAGGTGTTCGTCGGTGGGGCCGCAAAGGTGGGCCAGGCGCGTATTGCTGGCGGGGGAAAACGTGTGTTTGAGAATCAAGCTGATAATTCCGGTGAAACCCGCAACGGCCCGAGGACCAGGACCCCAATGATAGGCAAATTGACCGGAACGCTAGGCGACAAGAACCCGCCGCAGGTGCTGGTGGACTGCAATGGCGTCGGCTACGAGGTGGACGTGCCGATGAGCACTTTCTACAACCTGCCTGGCGTCGGCGAGAAAGTCACCTTGCTCACCCACCTGGTCGTGCGCGAGGACGCCCAGCTCTTGTACGGTTTCGGCACCGCGGGTGAGCGCGAGGCCTTTCGCCAGCTGATCCGGATTTCCGGCGTCGGCCCGCGCACGGCCCTGTCGGTCCTGAGCGGCATGAGCGTGGCGGACATCGCCCAGGCCGTGACGGCGCAGGACGCCGGCCGGCTGGTCAAGGTGCCCGGCATCGGCAAGAAGACGGCCGAACGCCTGCTGCTGGAGCTCAAGGGAAAATTCGGCGCCGACCTCGGCGCCGGCGCCGCCGGTCCCGGCAGTGACGCCCAGGCCGATATCCTGCAGGCGCTGGTGGCCCTGGGCTACAGCGACAAGGAGGCGGCCGCCTCGCTCAAGGCGCTGCCCAAGGACGTGGGCGTGAGCGAGGGGATCAAACTGGCGTTGAAGGCTTTGAACAAGTGACGATCAAGACAGACGACTTCGACATGCCGCCACCGGAGCGGGTGGTGTCGGCCGCGCCCACGTCGCCGAACGAGGAGGCGATCGAGCGGGCCCTGCGCCCCAAACTGCTGGACGAGTACGTGGGCCAGGCCAAGACCCGCGAGCAGCTGGAGATCTTCATCGGCGCGGCGCGCAAGCGGGGCGAGGCGATGGACCATGTGCTGCTGTTCGGCCCGCCGGGCCTGGGCAAGACGACGCTGTCGCACATCATCGCCCACGAGCTGGGCGTGAACCTGCGACAGACCTCCGGCCCGGTGCTGGAAAAGCCGAAGGACCTGGCCGCGCTGCTGACCAACCTCGAGAAGAACGACGTCCTCTTCATCGACGAGATCCATCGCCTGTCGCCGGTGGTGGAGGAAATCCTCTACCCGGCGCTGGAGGACTACCAGATCGACATCATGATCGGCGAGGGCCCCGCGGCACGCTCGATCAAGCTGGACCTGCAGCCGTTCACGCTGGTGGGCGCCACCACGCGCGCGGGCATGCTCACCAACCCCCTGCGCGACCGCTTCGGCATCGTCGCGCGGCTGGAGTTCTACAGCGCCGAGGAGCTGGCGCGCATCGTCAGGCGCAGCGCGGGCCTGCTCAAGGCACCGATGGACGAATCGGGCGGCGTCGAGATCGCCAAGCGCTCACGCGGCACGCCGCGCATCGCGAACCGCCTGCTGCGCCGCGTGCGCGATTACGCGGAAGTGAAGGGGAACGGAAAGATCACCCGGGAGATCGCGGAACTGGCGCTGAAGATGCTCGACGTCGATCCGCAGGGCTTCGACATCATGGACCGCAAGCTGCTGGAGGCCGTGATCCACCGCTTCGACGGCGGGCCGGTCGGGCTGGACAACATCGCGGCCAGTATCGGCGAGGAGCGCGACACGATCGAAGACGTGATCGAGCCCTACCTGATCCAGCAGGGCTTCCTGCAGCGCACGCCGCGCGGCCGCGTGGCCACGCTGGCGGCGTTCCGTCACCTGGGCGTGACGCCGCCCAGGAGCGCGGGCGAGTTGTTCATCGAGTGAGCGTCCTGCCCGGCCCCTGACGGCCGCGCATTGCACGCGATCAGCAGTTGCGCGGCGTAATAGGTCGCCAGCACCCAGAATTGCGCCATTGGCAGCGGGAAGGCGAACTTGTTGGTCGCCAGCAGGGCATCGCTGGCCATGAAGAACGCCGCCCCCACCGCCACGGCGATGGAAGCCTTGTCGCGCAGCACGGTGGCGCGGCCGATGGCTTGCGCGGCCATCAGCGCGATCACCGCGACGTACGCTGCCACGGCGACCCGCAGGACCGGGTTCAACCCATTGAACAGGAAGGCGTACATGGCCACGCCGAAGCCCAGCGTGATGGCCAGCGCGCGCCGGCTGGGGAACCAGGCGACGCCCTGGCGGAACAGGGCGATGTAGAACAGGTGCGCGATGAGGAACGACACCAGCCCCGGAATGAAGTAGCCCGGGAACATCAGGAAGCAGTCGCCCGCCAGCGAGAAGGCCAGGCCGCCCATCAGCAGCGCATCGAACCGGGTGGGCGTGCGGCGCTGGTGCAGCGGGTCGGCGACGTAATAGATCGCCAGCATCATCACCAGCGGCTTGAAGACCATGTGCCATTGAGGCAGCCCCGCGGCGCTGGTGGCCGTGGCCAGCGCCGCGACTTCCACCAGGAGCACTTCGAGGATCGTAAGCCGGCCCTGCATCACCGCGCCGACAGCCCACAGGCCCGCGCACAGGGCGGCCAGCCAGACGGCCGATTGCGACATGGGCATGCCGTCGGCGTTCCACAGGTATACCGAGACGCCGCCGAGCAGCAGCACGAACTGGATGGCGCCGAACCAGCTGGCCGACGCGCCGACGGGAGGGTGGTAGCGCTCGACTCTCGCGACATCGAAGGCGGGCCTGGGGAAACGCGCCGCCACGTCCGCCGGCCGCCAGCCCGGCGCCTTGAACCACACGCGCAGCTTGTCGAGCCGGTTGCGCGCGTGCCATGAGTCCTTGGCCAGCGCCCAGTACACCTCGGCGTTGGACCACAACGGGTCCCAGCTGTTCAAGGGGCTGCGCGTGCCGTAGAAGCACTTTTCGCCTTCTTCCTTGAAGCTGCCGAACATCCGGTCCCAGATGATCAGCACGCCGCCGTAGTTGCGATCGAGGTAGCCGTCGTTGACGGCATGGTGGACGCGGTGATTGGAGGGCGAGCAGAACCAGCGATCGAACCAGCCCAGCTTGGGCACATGCTCTGTGTGGACCCAGAACTGGTAGAGCAAGTCGACGAGCGCCACCACACCGAACACCAGCGGCGGGACACCGGCGATGGCCATCGGCAGGTAGAACACCCAGCCGAGGAAGGCGCCCGAGCTGGTCTGGCGCAGCGCCGTTGAGAGGTTGTAGTCCTGGCTCTGGTGGTGCACGACGTGCGCGGCCCAGAAGACCGCGCTTTCGTGGCCGGCGCGGTGGAGCCAGTAGTAGCAGAAGTCGTAGAACAGCAGGGCCAGCAGCCAGCCATACCAGGTGGTCCAGAACTCGCGGGCCTGCTCGAGGGGCACGAGCGACACCGAGGTATAGACCGCGGTGTAGATCCCGACGCGGAGCAGCCGGGTGAACACCTTGGTGATCTCGCTGAGCATGCCCAGGCTGATGCTGTTGACCGCGTCGTTCAGCCGGTAGGTGTTGCGCTTGCGGGCCCAACCCCAGGCGAACTCGATCCCGATCAGGAGAAAGAAGACCGGGGTGGCGAGGACGATGACTTGCGACGGCGACATGCCGGCATTGTCACGCCATCAGGTCACGGCGCCTCTGGCGTCAACCCTGATGATGCGATCGATCGTGCCCTGGCGCAGGCCGCCGGTCACGCCGACCATGAAGTCGTGCAGGTTCACCGTGGGGTCGCAGTGGCCGGGGATCAACCACAGCAGGCGGCCGATCGCGGGCACCCTGGTGTTGCCGCCCGCCGGGCGCAGGATGCCGTGCTCGTCGCCGCCGTTGGCATACTCCAGCTCGCTGCCGGGGTCCAGCGCGTGGACCTTGGGCAGCCCCGAGTCGATTGCGTGGCTCTTGTGGCCGGCGTCGCAGACGGCGTGGTGCTGGTGCGAGCTGATGACCTGGGTCTTGACGAACAGGGCGTGCTCGAAATTCGGCTGGGCCGGGTCTCGCTCGTTCTGCGCGTAGTCGGCGTCCATGAAGAGGAAAGAACCGGCCTGCAGTTCGCCGAACACGCCGCTGGCGGCCTCGCACACCAGGGTGCCGGTGCCGGCGCCGGTCACCAGCTCCACCGGGAGGCCCTCGGCCTCGATCAGCTTGCGCGTGAACCGCACGTCGTCCACCACGACGGCGATGGCCTCGCGCCGCTCCTGGGCCGAGCGGAAGTGCTGGGCCTTGCCGTGATAAGCCTGCAGTCCGGCCAGGCGAAGGGCGGGGTGCTTGCGGATCTCATGGGCCAACGTCACGGCCGGCTGGCCGGGCGGCACGCCGCAGCGGCCCTGGCCGACGTCGATCTCGATGAACACGTCGATCACGGCGTTGCCGCCGCGCAGGGTGCGCGCGTCGTTCATGGCCAGGGCCAGGCGCGTGATGCCCTCGATGCTGTCCACCGCGATGGCAAGTTGGCCGTGCTCGGCCGCGACCCGGTGCGCCAGCGCGGCGACGCGTGCGAGCTTGGACGCCGCCACCACTTCGTTGCTGATGTAGACGTTGTAGATGCCGCCCGCGACCATGGCTTCGGCCTCGGCGGTCTTTTGTACGCACACGCCCACCGCGCCGGCCTCCATCTGAAGCCTGGCGAGCGTGGCGCTCTTGTGCATCTTGGCGTGCGGCCGCCACCGCACGCCGTGCTTGCGCGCGAAATCGGCCATGCGCGAGAGGTTGCGCTTCATCGCGTCGAGGTCGACGACCAGCGCGGGCGTGTCGATGGCGTTGACGCCCTGGCCGACCAGCCCCGAGAGCGATTCAGAAACTGGTTTCGTCGGCGGGTTCATCGGCCAGGTGCTGCGTGTCGGACCAACCTACCAGCGTGAAGCCCTCGGGCGTCCACAGCAGCCGGTTGATGGCTCCGTTGGGCAGCTCCCAGGTGCGCGGGGAATTGACTTCCTGCCCCGTCGCGATGCGGTAGAGCGTGTCCAGCACGCCGCCGTGGGCGACGATCACGATCTGCTCGCCGGGATGGCGCGCCGCCAGCTCCTGCATCGTCCGTGTCACCCGCGCGCGCAGCTCGAGCAGCGACTCGCCGCCGTCCGGCGGCTGCCACTCCGGGATGCGTTTGCGCCAGTTGTGCGCATGATCGGGCCAGGTTTCGTGGATCTCGTCGAAGGTCTTGCCTTCGAAGATCCCGAAGCTGCGCTCGCGCAGGCCCTCGTCCGCGATCACGGGGATGCCCTTCACCTCGGAGATGGACTGCGCCGTCTGGTGCGCGCGGCCCAGGTCGCTGGAATAGACGGCGGTGATCTCTTCAGTGGCAAGCGCTTCGCCGACCCGGCGCGCCTGCCAGCGGCCGGTGTCGTTCAGCCCGATGTCGAGCTGGCCCTGGATACGCGCGTCCACGTTCCAGGCCGTCTCTCCATGGCGCACGGCAATGATGCGGGTGGCTTCCATTCCGCTTCATTCTAGGTGGCAACCCGACTGCAAGCCAACCCATAAGGCGTACCGGAGTGTTAAGGCGTAGGCGCTACCGTGATATTGACGACCCGTGGGCCGGCCGGCGGGCTGGGGAAACCGTGCATCGCGGCCTCGAACATCGGGGGAAAGATCGTCGCGTTGCTCGACCAGGGGCCGTCGTGGTCGGCCCGGCTTTCGAAAACCACGCGGTTTGCGGCAAGTTCGCGGATGATGACTGCAACTTCGCGGTGATACCAGGGGGATTCCATGCTCGACAGGCGCGTACCGAAGCCGAAGCCGTGACCGAACCGGCGGTGGTGACGGCCGAAGCCGCCCCAGCCCCACGTGTCCCACGGGTCGGCCCAGGGCGACAGAACCGGCTGTATGCGGGCGCTCACCTGCACGCTGTACCGTGGGTTGGCGTCGTCGCGCCTGAGTCCGGCCTTGTTCAGGGCGGGATCGGCCATCGATTCGAGGACCGCCTGGTCAGGCGCCTGCTGGGACGGCAGCCGCTCGAACCGGTAGGTCGGCTGCGCCGGCAACGCCGCCAGGCTGGAGAACGACTGCACGTTGTTGTCCAGCACGTAGCTGGTGGCACAGCCGGAGAGCAGAACGGTGACCGTTACCACGGCCGGGCCCAGGAGCCGCCGCAGCGAGCTTTTCATACACACCTCCGAGAGGCTCGCCGGCCTCAGATCTTGATGACTTGCAAGCCCGGAACGGACAGCGCGCTCGGCAACTCCGGGGGATCGAAGGCCTTGTCGCCGTCTTCGCGGGCCACGCCATTGGCAATGAGACCCTTGAAGTCGTAGTGTGTTCCGTCCGCCAGGTGCGAAGGGACGACGTTCTGTAACGCCGTGAACATGTTGTCGACACGGCCGGGGTGCTTGCGATCCCATTCGCGCAGCATCGCGGCGACCTGCTTGCGCTGCAGGTTCTCCTGGCTGCCGCAGAGGGTACAGGGGATGATGGGGAACTGCCGGTGCTCGGCCCAGCGGACGAGGTCTTTCTCCGGCACGTACGCGAGCGGGCGGATCACGATGTGGCGGCCGTCGTCGCTGACCAGCTTGGGCGGCATGCCCTTCAACTTGCCGCCGAAGAACATGTTGAGGAAGAAGGTTTGCAGCATGTCGTCGCGGTGGTGCCCCAGGGCGATCCTGGTGGCGCCCAGCTCATCGGCCACGCGGTACAGGATGCCGCGGCGCAGGCGCGAGCAAAGGCTGCACATCGTCTTGCCCTCCGGGATCTTGTCCTTGACGATGGAGTAGGTGTCCTGGTTCTCGATGTGGAAGGGCACCCCGATGCGCGTGAGGTACTCGGGCAGCACGTGCTCGGGAAAGCCGGGCTGCTTCTGGTCGAGGTTCACGGCGATGAGGTCGAACGAAATGGGCGCGCGCTGCTTCAGCTTGAGCAGAATGTCCAGCATGCCGTAGCTGTCCTTGCCGCCCGACAGGCACACCATGACCTTGTCGCCTTCGCCGATCATGTTGTAGTCGGTGATCGCCTGACCCGCGAGGCGGCACAGCCGCTTCTCGAGCTTGTGGGTTTCACGCTCGATCCGGTGCTCCCGCGACAGGGGAACGACTTCGCTGTTGGTCCAGACTGCACTCATGGGCGGTATTGTCGCATTGGGCAGTCGTGCCGAATGTGAACCCGGGGCCTCACCAGAGGCCCGTCTCCACCCGGATCGCGACTTCGCAGTCCTCGAATATCTCCAGCTTGACGATGCGAACGCGCACGCCCAGCACGCCGGGCAGCTGCATCAGGCGGTGGGCGAGCTTGCCGATCAGCGTCTCGAGCAGGTTCACGTGTTCGGCCGTGCACTCGTCGATGATGATGCGACGCACCTTGCGGTAGTCCAGCACGTGGCCGATGTCGTCGTCGCGGGGCAGCAGCGGCTGGGTGCCCAGGTTCAGCTGCGCATCGACCAGGATCGGCTGGGGGCTGGCCTTCTCGTGGTCGAGGATGCCCAGGTTCGCGGTGAAGCGAAGCCCTTCGAGGGTGAGGATCTGGGTGCCGGCTTTTGACATGAGCATGTCCTGTCCAGTTGGGGTCAGAGCACAATTTGCTCCGCAAATTCGTGATCTGACCCGCAAGGTCACATTAATGAGAAATCGCGGTCGAACTTCATCAGGTGCTGTCCGCCGTCCACCAGCAGCGTGGTGCCGGTGATCGACGCGTTGTCCAGTGCGAACTTCACGGCCGCCACCACGTCCTGCGCGGTGGACGATCGGCCCAGCGGCGACAGCCGGTGCAGGCGGTCGAATTTCTCCGCGGACAGCAGGTGGCTGGTGAGGGTCAGGCCCGGCGCCACGCCCACCACCCGCACCTGCGGCGCCAGTGCGATGGCGAGCATGGTGTTGGCCGCTTCCAGCCCCGCCTTGGACAGCGTGTAGCTGAGGAAATCGGGATTCTGGTTCCACAGCTTCTGGTCGAGCAGGTTCACGACCACCGCGTCCGGGACCGGGTCGGCCTCCCTGCGCGCGCAAACGTGCTGGTGCAGCGCCTGCGCGAGCAAGATGGGCGCGCCCGTGTTGGTGCGCGCGTGGGCCATCAGGCATTCGTAGCTGAAGCTCTTGATGCTGTCGTGCTCGAACTGGGATGCGTTGTTGACGAGGGCATCCACGTCGCCGAAGCGTTCGATCACGCGCGGCAAAAGGGCGCGGGCCTGCGCCTCGTCGCCCAGGTCGGCCTGGAAGCTCTCGATGAGCGCGCCGGCGGCCGCCAGCTGGCGGCAATCCTCCAGCGTCCGCGTCGCGTCGTCCGACGACTCCCGGTAATGCACGGCCACTTGCCAGCCCGCGGAGGCCAGCGCCAGCGCGACCTCGCGGCCCAACCGTTTGGCGGAGCCGGTGACCAGCACGGTGCGGGGCCGGGGCGAATCGCTCATTCGGGGACAATCCTCAGGTGACGACAGAAAACACGAGTTTAACGAGGGCCCTGCAGGCCCTGCTGGAAGCATCGATCCAACGTGCCGGCGGGTGGCTGCCGTTCGATCGCTTCATGGCGCAGGCGCTGTACGCGCCCGGGCTGGGCTATTACGCCAACGCCTCGCGCAAGTTCGGGCAGATGCCGTCGTCGGGCAGCGATTTCGTGACGGCGCCGGAGATGACGCCGCTCTTCGGCCGGGCGCTCGCCACCCAGGTGGCCGATGCACTGGCCGCCACCGGCACCCAGGATGTCTGGGAGTTCGGCGCCGGCTCGGGTGCACTGGCGGTGCAACTGCTCCAGGCCCTTGGCGACCGGGTGCGCCGTTACACGATCGTCGACCTGTCCGGGACCTTGATCGAACGGCAGCGCGAGACCCTCGCCGCTTTCGCGGACAAGGTGGAGTGGGCGAGCGAGCTGCCCGAGGCGATGAGCGGCGTCGTCGTGGGCAACGAAGTGCTCGACGCCATGCCCGTGAAGTTGATCGTCCGCACGGCGGGTGTGTGGCACGAGCGGGGCGTCGCGGTGGAGGGCAAGGCACTGGCATGGAGCGACCGCCCCACCGACCTGCGCCCGCCCGTGGACATCGAAGGCCCGCACGACTACCTCACGGAGATCCACCCCCAGGCCGAAGCGTTCGTGCGCACACTGGCCGACCGCCTCGTGCAGGGCGCGGCCTTCTTCATCGATTACGGCTTCGGCGAATCCGAGTACTACCACCCGCAGAGGCACATGGGCACGCTGATGTGCCACCGCGGCCACCTGGCCGACCCCGACCCGCTGCGCGATGTCGGGCTGAAGGACATCACTGCGCATGTCAACTTCACCGGGCTTGCGTTGGCCGCGCAAGAGGCGGGCCTGCCCACCCTCGGTTACGCCACGCAGGCGCGGTTCCTGCTGAATTGCGGGATCGTGCCCCTGCTGGCCGAGGCGCCGCTGGCGCAGCGGGTGGCGGGCCAGCGGCTGATTGCCGAGCACGAGATGGGCGAGCTTTTCAAGGTGATCGCCTTCCACCGCGGCGATTTCTGGGACGCCCTCGGGTTTCGCGAAGGCGACCGCACCCACACGCTTTGAGTCTTTTCAAACAGGAGTACAGCATGAAAAAGAACGTCGGCATGATCGGCATCGGCATGATGGGCCATGGCATCGCCAGCAACGTGATCAAGAAGGGCTGGCCGCTGGCCGTGCTGGAGCACCCGGGCAACCAGCCGCTGGACGCACTGAAGGCCGCCGGCGCGCGCACTTTCCAGCGCCCGGCGGATCTCGCCGCCGCGTCGGACATCATCATCCTGGTGCTGACGGGTTCGCCGCAGGTGGAAGCCGTGCTGACCGGAGACGGCGGCGTGCTGCAGGGCATGCGTCCCGGCACCATCGTGATCGACTGCTCCACGGCAGTGCCCGCTTCCACGCAGCGCATGGCGAAGGCGGTGGAGGGCGCCGGGGGCCGCTTCCTGGACACGCCGATGACTCGTACGCCCAAGGAAGCCGCGGAAGGGCGCCTGAACCTGCTGGTGGGCGGAGACGCCGCGCTGCTGGAGGAATGCCGGGCGCTGCTGTCGTGCTTCGCCGAGAACATCACGCACGCGGGGCCGGTGGGCGCGGGGCACAGCATGAAGCTGCTGCACAACTTCGTCTCGCTGGGCTTCATCACGCTGCTGTCCGAGGCAGCGGCTTGCGCGGCGCATCACGACGTGGCCCCCGAGGTGTTCCTGGATGTCCTGGGCAAGGGCGGTGGCGGCGGCGCCGCGCTCGAGCGGGTGCGCCCCTACCTGACGGCGCGCGACGTCTCGGGGTTGCGCTTTTCCATCGCCAATGCCTGCAAGGACCTGGGCTACTACAACACCATGGCGGCCGACGGGGGTTGCGACACTGCGGTCGCCGCCGCCGTCCAGGCAACGCTGGAGCGGGCCAACCGCGAAGCGCCGCAGGCGCTCATGCCGGAGCTGAGCGACATCCTGGCGAAGCGCCAGCACCGCTGAGGTCAACGGCGCGCAAGGCCGCTCGCGCCGGACTTTGCGTATCATGGGCCGCACCATGATTCGCTGGATCATCGTCATCTTCCTGGCCCTGGTGCTCATCAGCTGGTTCTCCCCGCTGCTGCAGCGCATGGGTTTCGGCAAGCTGCCGGGCGACCTGCGCTTCAAGGCGTTCGGGCGAGAGTGGTTCATCCCGCTCACGACCACCATCCTCCTCAGCCTCGCCGCCGGCGCGATCGCCAAGTTCATCTGAGGTGAAGAGCCCCGCATGAAAGCCTGCATCGACATCGGCGGAACCAAGGTGGCCGTGAGCCTGAACAGCGGCGCCGGGCTGGAACTCATGGCGCGGCGCAGCGAGCCCACGGCCAAGACCGGCCACAACGACGCCCTGGCACGGCAGGTGATGCGCATGGTGGACGAGGCCTGCGCCGAAGCCGGCATCGCGCCGGAATCGGTCGAGCGCGCCGGCGTGTCGTCTTGTGGTCCGTTCGTAATGCGCGGCGGTCTGGTGGAAGTCGCCGCGCCCAACATCTGCGGCGGCATCGCAGGTCCGGCGCGCGGCCTGCCGAACGATTGGGACACCGCCCTGCTCGAGGCGCCGCTGCGCGAACGGTTCACGCAGGTGCGCGTGGAAAACGACTGCATCGCCGCGCTGGAGGCCGAGCGCCGGTGGGGCGCCTTGCAGGGGTTCGACCACTGCGCCTACGTCACATGGAGCACCGGCATCGGCGTGGGCTTGTGCGTGGGCGGCCGCATCCTGCGCGGCAAGAACGGCAACGCCGGCCATGCGGGCCACATGTTCGTCTCCGATAACAGCGAAGCATTGTGCGGCTGCGGCAACATCGGCGACGTCGAGGCGCTCGTGGCAGGCAATGCGATCGCGCGCCGCTTCGGCGCCGATGCCGCCGCGCTGATGCAGCGCGCGAGGGACGGCGACGATGGCGCCGAAGCGGTGGTGGACGACCTCTGCCGCGTGATGGGGCGCATGCTGTACAACCTGGTGGCGACGCTCGACCTGCAGCGCATCAGCCTGGGCGGCAGTGTGTTCTGGAACAACCGCGCCTACCTGTTGCCGAAGCTGCAGGCGCAGGTGACGGGAAAGCTCCCGGCGCTCACCGACGGCTGCGAACTGGTGGGCGCGGGCCTCGCCGACCGCGTGGGCGACTACGCGGCGCTGGCACTGCTGGTGTAGTCAGCCTCCGGCATCGCCCAGCTGCCCCGCCACGGCTTTCACCCGCGCCTTGTGGATCAGCTCGCCGATGCGCGGGCCGTCCACTTGCCGCTCCTGCGCTTGCGTCGCGATCTCGTGCGTGGGCACCGACTGCGCGGCCTCCAGGGCAGCGAGCAGCCGCCGCCGCTGCGGGTAGGGCTTTTCCTCCAGGCCCAGCCGGCCGCGCGCATCGCATTCGGACGCCAGCAGCACCTGGTCGAAGCGCCGGGGCTTGCGGAACGCGTCGCAGCGCTCCAGCAGGCGCACCAGCGCCGCGGCGCCGAACTCCTCGCTGCGGTGGATGTTGCCGTGCTCGCGCGCCACGACGTCCGCGAGCTCGCGGCATTCGGTCGGCACGCGCAGGCGCTCGCATAATTTCTTGAGCAGGCGGGCACTGCGCTCTTCATGGCCGATGTGCTTGGGCAGGATGTCGGCGGGCGTGGTGCCCTTGCCCAGGTCGTGCGTGAGGCACGCGAACCGCACCGGCAACGGCGCCTTCAGGCGCGCGCTCATGTCCATCACCATCATCAGATGCACGCCGGTATCCACCTCGGGGTGGTAATCGGCCCGCTGCGGCACGCCCCACAGGCGGTCGACTTCTGGCAAGAGGCGCGCCAGCGCGCCGCAGTCGCGCAGCACTTCGAACATGCGGGACGGCTTGTCCTCCATCAGGCCGCGCGCGAGCTCCTGCCACACGCGCTCGGCCACCAGCGCGTCGGCCTCGCCGGCCTCGACCATCTCGCGCATCAGGGCCAGGGTCTCGGGCGCGAGGCCGAAGTCGGCGAAACGGGCCGCGAAGCGCGCGACGCGCAGGATGCGCACCGGGTCTTCGCGGAAGGCGACGGTGACGTGGCGCAGCACGCGCTTCTTCAGGTCGGCCTGTCCGCCGAAGGGGTCGACGAGGTTTCCGTGCCCGTCCTGCGCGATCGCGTTGATCGTGAGGTCGCGGCGGGCGAGGTCCTGCTCCAGCGTGACGTTGGGCTCGGCGTGGAACGCGAAGCCGTGGTAGCCGCGCGCGGTCTTGCGCTCGGTACGTGCCAGCGCGTACTCCTCGCGCGTCTGCGGATGCAGGAACACCGGGAAGTCCTTGCCGACCGGCAGGTAACCGCCGTTGATCATTTCCTGCGGGGTCGCGCCCACCACCACCCAGTCATGGTCGTTGACGGGCAGCCCCAGGAGGGCATCGCGGACCGCACCACCGACCATGTAGGTTTGCATGGCGCAAGTTTACGGCCCTCGCCGCCGCCGGTGGGTCAGTCGGCCAGCCGTGCCCAGACTACACGGGCCGCCCGCTCGACCTCGGGAGGCGCCGGCGGCAGGGGCAGCCGGCACTCGCCCGCTTCCTGGCCGAGCGTGCGCAACATCGCCTTGATCGACATCGGGAAGACGGAGGTGTCGCTGTTGATGAACGTGAAGGAATCCACCAGGCGGGCATTGATGTCGCGCGCCAGGTTCACTTCGCCCCGCTGGAACGCCGCGATCATTTCCTGGAACTGCGGGCCGGTCCAGTGCGTGCTCGTGCCCACGACGCCGACCGCACCGACCGAGAGCAGGGGGAGGGCGTAAGCATCGTCGCCCGAATACAGGTCGAAGTGCTCGCCGGCTTGCGCCACCAAAGCGGCCGCGGCCGGCGGGTCGCCGGTGGCGTCCTTGAACGCCACGATGTTGGGCACCTCGCGGAAGAGCCGCAGCAGCACCTCCTGCGCCACGCGGCGCCCGGTGCGTAGCGGCACGTCGTAGATCATCACGGGCAGGTCCGTGGCGGCGGCCACCGCCCGGAAGTGCGCCTCGATGCCGGCCTGGGGCGGCCGGCTGTAGTAGGGCGCGACGACGATGACGCCGGCCGCGCCGAGCGAGCGGGCCTGTCGCGTGAGTTCGATGCTGTGCCGGGTGTCGTTGCTGCCGGTGCCGGCGATGACCGGGAGCGTCACAGCTTCCGACACCGCGCGGACCAGGTCGCATCGCTCCTCGTCGGACAGGGTCGATGTTTCGCCGGTCGTCGCCGCGACAACCAGCCCATCGTTGCCGTGGCTCGCCAGCCAGCGCGCCAGCCGCCGCGCGGCGTCGAGGTCCAGGCGCCCTTGCGCGTCGAAGGGCGTGACCATCGCCGTGAGGACCGCGCCCCACCGCCTGGGGCGGCGAATCGCCGGCTCGGCGGCGCTCATCGCGAGGTTCGGTAAGGCTCCTCGAAATCGAGGAAGTCCTTCTCGGCCAGCGCCCCGTCGATCCACGCCTTGACGCCGGGCAGGGCGCAGACGCGGCGGATGTAGTCCGTGATGTGCCCGGGCACCGGCAGCGCATAGTTCTTGATGCGCATGCCCACCGGTGCGAAATACGCGTCCGGAATGGAAAACTCGCCGAACAGCATCGGCCCCTTGTTCTGCTCGAGCAGTTCCGTCCACATGCCGACGATGCGTTGCACATCAGCCCGCAGGCCGGGCTTGTCCCGCCAAGCGAGCGCGCCGACCTGCGGCAGGCAGGCCTCGACGTTCATGGGGCAGTTGCTGCGCAGCGCCGTGAAGCCCGAATGCATTTCGGTGCAGATGCTGCGGGCGCGGGCCCGCGCCTTGGCCTGTTGCGGCCACAGCTGCTTCTCGGGGAATTTATCGGCCAGGTACTCGGCGATGGCCAGCGTGTCCCATACCGCGAAACCGTCGTCGATGAGCACCGGCGCGCGGCCCACGGGTGTGACGGCCCGCAGCGTTTCCTTGAACTTCGAGTCGTCGTCGAAGGAGTCGAAGCGGACCATCACCTCCTCGAAGGGGATACCGGCCTGCTTGAGCAGGACCCAGGTCCGCATGGACCAGGACGAGTAGTTCTTGTTGCCGATCAGAAGCTTGAGCATGGGATATCTCCGAAGGTGCCGCGATGCTAACGGCACGCCGGGCGCCGATTGATGCAAAAAAACCGCACAATTGATGCGCTAGGCATCTTCGGCGTTGCGCCTTCCACGGCCCGCGATGCGCCGGAAGGGTCCCTCCAGGGCCAGCACGGCCAGCGCCAGCACCGTGCAGAGCACGCCCGTCATCTCGCGGCCCAGCCCGACCGCGATCCCGATCGCGGCCGTGAGCCAGATACCCGCGGCCGTGGTCAGCCCCCGCACCTGCTCGTCCCCGGTGCCGGAGACCTTCAGGATGGTGCCCGCGCACAGGAAGCCAACCCCCGCCACGACGCCCTGGATCACGCGGCTCAGGTCAGCCGCGTCGGCCCCGGCCTGCAAGGGCACCAGCACGAACAGCGCGGACCCGATGGCCACCAGCATGTGCGTGCGCACACCGGCCTCCTTGCCCTGGTACTCTCGCTGCAGGCCCAGCATGCCACCGAGGAAGGCGGCGATGAGCAGGCGCATCACGACGCGGGTGAAGGCCTCCAGGTCCGGCACATCCGAGAATTCGGACACGACGGTGGCGCTGATCCGGTCCCAGGCGTCCATGCCGGCCTCAGGGCAATTCGCCGTTCGGCTCGGGCTGCGCGGCGTCACGGGGGCCGACCCGGCCCAGGCGCTCCTTCAGGGACTGCGGCCGGCCCGTGAGGATCGCCGCATAGACGGTGGTGTTGGCAAGCACCTTCTTCACGTAGTCCCGGGTTTCATTGAACGGCACGTTCTCGGCCCAGGCGGCGGCCTCGATGACCGGCCCGTTGCGCCAGTTGCGCGGCCGTCCCGGCCCCGCGTTGTACGCCGCGGCGGCCAGGGGCATCGAGCCGGCGAAGTCGTCGAGCACCAGTTTCAGGTAGCCGGTGCCGATCGCGATGTTCGTTTCGCGATCGCTGAGTTGATCGGGCGTGAAGCTCGTGAGCCCTATCCTGCGCGCGGTCCAGCGCGCGGTGGCCGGCATCACCTGCATCAGGCCCGACGCGCCCACGTGGGAACGGGCGTCCATCACGAAACGGCTTTCCTGGCGCATCAGGCCGTACACATAGGCAGGGTCCAGGTTGATCTCGCGGCTGCGACGGACCACCGATTCGCGAAACGGCATCGGGAAGCGCTGGTCGGCGTCGAATTCGGTCTTCGTGCGCTCGCTGGTGTTGATGCAGCGGTCCCAGACCTCGCGGTCGCAGGCGAACTGGGCGGCCGCCAGCAGTTCGCGCTCGGACATCCCGCCCGGCTTGGCCAGGTTGGTCGAGTAGTTCCATTCGCGCACGCCCTCGGGCCGGATGCCCAGCGCGATCGCGTAGGCGGCGCGGTTCAGGCCGGCGTTCAGGCGGGCGGCTTCCTTCTCCTCCGCCGTCAGCGGGGCGGGGCGGGGCGGCACGGCGTTGGGCTGGCCCAGCTGCGCCAGCGCGAGCTGTTCGTAGTAACCGCGAGCCGACGCGATCGACTGCAGCAGCGTCCTGGCCTCTTCGCGCCGCGTATCGCCACCCTGGGCGAGCAACGCGCGGGCCTTCCAGTAGACCCAGGTGGCGTCGGACCGGGACTCCTCGCTCATCGCGTTGATGGCCTGCAGGACCAGCGGCCACTGGGTGCCCCGCGCCGCGCGCAGGGCGGCCCGCGCCTTCCAGGCCAGCATGTCATCCGTCAGGTCCTGGTCGCGGCTCACCTGGGCGTAGTGGTCCAGGGCGTTGTTGCCCAGGCGCTGCGCCGCCTGCTTGCCCAGGACGCCCCAGACCCAGTTGCGCTCCTCCGGGGTGAGCTGCGGGCCCCATTTGCTATCGAGCTGGCTGGCGGCGTTGTCGGGGTCGGTCGCGGCCAGCTTGATCAGCGCAAGCACCATCATTTCCTTGCGCGCCTTCGACGCCACGACGACACGGCTGGTCAGGTAACGTCCGGGGCTGTTGTTGAGCTCCTGGAACTGTGGCAGCGAGTCCGGCGCCACGATTTCCAAAGCGGCCGCGGCGGCCCTCGGACGGTTGGCCTCGACCGCAAGGCGCGCCTTGCGCCAGGCGTCGTTCACGGTCATGCGCTTCGGGCCGCTCGTGTCGCCGATCAGACGTGAGGCCGCGAGCGTGCAGCCGTCGTCGGCGTCGCGCTGCGCGAACCAGTTGCGGCGCACTTCCTCGGCATGGGTGGCCGGCGCGGCCGCGCCCTCGCGCACATGCGCCACGAGCAGCGCGTAGCAGCGCACCTCGCGGTCGTCGTTCATGCGGTACTTCGGGTATTCGGCCTCGAAGTTCGTCCAGTCCCGGCGCTGGCCCAGCAGCAGCAACCAGTCGTTGCGCAGGCGGTCTTCCTGGTACGTGCCCGGATAGCGCGCGAAAAAGTCCTGCACTTCCTGCGCGCCGGCCGTGTCGAGGCGGCTCTTCAACTCCCAGTACGCCGCCCACGGCTCGAGGACGTGGCCCCGCGCCTGGGGCAGCAATTGGGCGAGTTTGGGGCGGTTGCCCTGGCGGTAAGCCTGGTTCATTTCCACGATCAGGTCGTCCCCCTTGGGTTGCGCCTGGGCCGGGCCGACGACCGATACCGCGATCAGTGTCAGAATTCTTAACAATTTCATTGGGCGATTATGGACAAGTCACAAGAAAAAAGGGCGTTGCGCAAGCAGCTTGTCGAAGAGCGGCTGAACATGCCTGACCGCGCCGAACGCTGCGACCTGCTGCAACGTGTCATGCGCATCTGGCTGGTCAACCGCCCGGACATCGTGATCGGCGCGTACTGGCCGATCAAGGGCGAGTTCGATCCCCTGCCGGCGCTGCACCGCTGGAAGGAAGACGGCGAACTGCTCGACGAGCCGCAACCGCGACGCATTGGCTTGCCCGTGGTCGACAAGCAACATAAGACGCTCAAATTCCACGCATGGTTCCCCGGCTGTTACATGGAGGAGGATGCGTACGGCATTCCCAAGCCCAAGGACACCGAGGTGATCGTGCCCACCTTGCTGTTCGTGCCGTGCGTGGGTTACGGGCCGGGGGGCTTTCGCCTGGGTTATGGCGGCGGCTTCTACGACCGAACGCTGGCCACGCTGCAGCCCAGGCCCTACACGGTGGGACTGGGCTTCAGCAATGGCTTCATCGATGACCTCGAGCCGGAGCCGCACGACGTCCCGCTCGACGCGATCCTGAACGACAACGGGGTGGTGTGGCCGATCAACACGACGGCATGACCTTGTACGGGCTGATCGGCCGGTTCCTTCGGCGCCACCGGGCTTCCTATGCGGCGTCGGGGCTGATGCTGGCCGGGATCGCGGTGCTGACGGTCTGGATCCCGCGGCAGATCGGCCAGCTCGTCGACGGCCTCGTCGCGCGCGAGCTGCACGGCGTGCTGCTGCTGCGCGAGCTGGCGTGGCTGGTGGCGGCGGGGGTCGTGGTGTATTTCCTGCGCGTCGGTTGGCGGCTCAAGCTGTATGCGGCCGCGTACCGGCTCGGCGTCGAGTTGCGGGAACGGCTGTACGCACGGCTGTCGCTGCAGGGCGCTCACTTCTTCCAGGGACGGCGCACCGGCGACCTGATGGCGCTGGGCACCAACGACATCGATGCGGTGGAGATGGCCGCGGGCGAGGCCATGCTCGCCGGCTTCGACGGCACGCTGACGCTGGTGCTGGTGGTCGCGATGATGTCGCTGGGCGTGCATTGGCAGCTCGCTGCGTTCGCGCTGCTGCCGTTTCCCCTGATGGCCCTGAGTTTCTGGTGGATCTCGCGCCATGTGCACGAGGCGTCCCGCCGTTCCCTCGACAGCTTCGGTGCCTTGAACGACCACGTGCAGGAAACGCTTTCGGGCGTTCGGACCATTCGCGCGCTGGGCCTGCAGGCCCGCAGCGAGGGGCAATTCTCCAAGCTCGCCGCAGCCGCTTCGGGCGCGAGCTTCGACGCGCAGCGCTGGGAAGCGGCGTACGAGCCGGCGGTCGGCTTCACATTGAGCGCCGCGACGGTGCTGACGCTGGGCTACGGCGGCTGGCTGGTGTGGCAGGCGCAGCTGACCGTGGGCCAGCTCACCAGCTTCAGCCTGTACCTCGGCCAGCTGATCTGGCCCATGTTCGCGGCCGGCTGGGTGCTGTCGCTGCTGGAACGCGGCAAGGCGGCCTGGAGCCGGCTGCAGCCGGTCCTGGACCAGCCCTTGAGCGTGGACGACCACGGCACCGTGCCGCAGCTGACACCTGGCCCGCTCGCGGCGCAGGACGTGCGCTTCGCCTATCCCGGCCAGCCGCGGCCGGCGCTGGACGGCGTCACGCTGGAACTGCCGCCTGGCCGCACGCTGGGCCTGGTGGGCCCGACCGGCGCCGGCAAATCGACGCTGCTGCGGCTGCTGCTGCGCCACCACGCGCCGGCCGAAGGCACCCTGCGCTGGAACGGCGTCGAACTTCGGGACTACACGCTGGCGGCGCTGCGCGCGGCGATCGCCTGGGTGCCGCAGGAGCCCTTCCTCTTTTCGGCGTCCGTGGCGGAGAACATCGCGCTGGCGCGGCCGGAT
This sequence comes from Ramlibacter sp., assembly GCA_030695945.1. GTDB lineage: Bacteria > Pseudomonadota > Gammaproteobacteria > Burkholderiales > Burkholderiaceae_C > Ramlibacter. The sequence goes on along the minus strand of JAUYOG010000037.1, from coordinate 109,728 downwards.
GCCACACGCGGGCAGGTCGAGCACGTCGCGCGCCTGGCGGCGGTGCACGAGGACATCCTGCGCCTGCCCCAGGGCTACGACACGCCGGTCGGCGAACGCGGCGTCACGCTTTCCGGCGGCCAGCGCCAGCGGGTGGCGATCGCGCGCGCGCTGCTGGTCGACGCGCCGCTGCTGGTGCTGGACGACGCGCTGTCGGCGGTGGACACGGACACGGAGGCGCGCATCCTGGCGCACCTGCGCGAGGCGCGCGTGGGTCGCACCGTGATCATCGTGAGCCACCGCCTGAGCACCGTCGCCGACGCCGATGCCACGCTGGTGTTGCACGAAGGCCACGTGATCGAGCAGGGCACGCACGCGGCGCTGGTCGCCGCCAACGGCTGGTACGCGCGGCAATGGCGCTACCAGCAACTTCAAGCGAGTCTGGATGCCTGCTGATTCCATCGCCACGCCGGAGCTGCCCGTCGAGCCGACGCAGCGCCGGCGCACGCTCGGCGACGCCGCGACGCTGCTGCTGCGTGCGGCGGCACCCGACCGGCGCCACCTGGTGTGGGGCACGGCCTGGCTGGTGCTTGCCGCCGGCCTGGAGGCGCTGGGTCCGCTGATCGGCAAGTTCTTCCTCGATACCTACCTGCTGCCGCACCGCGCCGACCTGCCCGCGATGGGGGGACTGCTGGCCGGCGCGCTGGTCGCGGGCATGCTGGCGAGCTACGTTCGGTACCTGCAACTGGCTCGCCTGGCCGGCCTGGCCATGCGGTCGGTGCAACGCATCCGGGAGAACGTCTACGGCCACGTGCTGCGGCTGCCGATGAGCTTCTTCGACCGCGCGATCACCGGCCAGCTCGTGAGCCGCGTCACCAACGACACCGAGGCCGTGAAGATGCTGTACGTGCAGGTGCTGTTCGTGATGCTCGACAGCGTGATCGTGCTGGCCGGGGCCATGATCGCCATGCTCTGGCTGGACTGGCGGCTGATGATGATCGTCGCCACGCTGGTGCCGGCGGTGGTGCTGATCGTCGCGCTCTACCAGCGCCTATCGGCGCCCGCCGTGACGCGCACGCGCGAGCTGCGCAGCGAGCTCAACGCGCAACTGGCGGAATCGATTGCCGGCATGGCGGTGCTGCAGGCGGGCAATGCCACCGAGCGCTTCGGCCAGCGCTTCGCCGGGATCAACGAGGCGCATTACCACTCGCGCCAGCGGGAGCTGCGCGCCAACGCCTGGCTGCTGCGGCCGGTGCTCGACCTGCTGAACGTGATCCTGCTGGCCGTGGTGATCTTCGTGTTCGGACTGCGCGGCAACGGCGCTGCGCTCTCCGCGCTGGAAGTGGGCGTGCTCTACGCGTTCATCAGCTACATCTCCCGCGTGGTGGAGCCGCTGATCCAGATCACCATGCAGTTCTCGCAGCTGCAGCAGGCGATGGTCGGGGCGGCGCGGGTGCATGTGCTGCTGAAGGAGGTCGAGACGCCGGTGGCCGCCGAACAGGGCCGCGTGACCGAGGGGGCGATCACCATCGAGCACCTGGACTTTGCCTACCGCCCGGGCCAGCCCGTATTGCACGACCTCGACCTGCACATCGCGCCGGGCAGCTTCCACGGCATCGTCGGCCACACGGGCAGCGGCAAGAGCACCTTGCTCTCGCTGTTGCTGAGGTTCTACCCGGCGCCGGCGGGTGCCATCCGCATCGACGGCACCCCGGTCGAGGCGATCGGCGAGGACCACTTCCGCGACAGAGTGGGCCTGGTGCCGCAGGAGCCCTTCCTGCTGGCCGCCAGCGCACGCGAGAACATCGCGATGGGCCGCCCATTGACCGATGCGCAGGTCGAGGCGGCCGCGCGCGCCGCCAATGCGCACGACTTCATCGCCGGCCTGGAGCGCGGCTACGCGACGCCGCTGGGTGAAGGCGGCGCGCGGCTGTCGGTGGGGCAAAAGCAGCTGCTGGCGATCGCGCGCGCCCTGGCCGGCGAGCCGCGTATCCTGTTCCTGGACGAGGCGACTTCGCACATCGACTCGGAAACCGAGCAGGTCGTGCAACGCGCGCTGTCGGCCCTGCGGGGCAAGGTCACCATCGTTGCCATCGCCCACCGGCTGTCCACCATCCGCGACGCCGACCGGATCGTCGTCCTCAACCACGGGCGCATCGCGGAGCGTGGCACTCACGCCGACCTGATGGCGATCGCAGACGGGTTGTACCAGCGGCTCTACCTGCTGCAGCAGCTGGAGGAAGAGGGCGCCATGCCCTAGTCGACGTAGTCGATCGTGTCCGGGTCCGGCACTTCGCCGACTGTCTGGCGCGTCGCCTTGGCCTGTGCCATCAGCCACTCGCAGAAAGCCTTGATCTCCGGCCGCTGCGCGCTGCGCGGGCCGATGATCAGCCAATACGCCATCGGCGAATCCATGCGTGCGTGCGGCAGCGGCTCGACCAGGTCGCCGTTGGCCAGGCTCTCGGCCACCATCGGCAGCCTTGCGAGCACGACGCCCTGGCCCGTGAGCGCGGCTTGCACCATCTGGTAGGCGTAGTTGAAGTACAGCCAGCGCTTGGGTTGCAGCTTGGGGAAGCCGTGTTCGTCGAACCAGCGCCGCCACGTCAGCCACTCCAGGTGGGTCTGGTGCGCGTCGCCGGCTTCGATCAGCGCGAACTGCGTGAGGTCGGCAGGCTTTTTCAGAGGGGCGCCGCTCTTGAGCAGCCAGGGACTGACCACCGGCGTGAGCTGCTCGCCGAACAGGCGGATGGCATGCGGGGGCATGTGGGCCATCGGGCCGTAGCGCAGCGCCAGGTCGACGTCGGCGACCTCGAGGTCGAGGCTGACGTCGGAGGCGTCGATCCGGATGTCGATCTCGGGGTTGTCCCGCTGGAATTGCTCGAGCCGCGGGATGAGCCACATCGAGGCAAAGGACGCGAAAGTCGTCAGCTGGACCGAGCGGCGCCCCGCGCTCTGGCGGATCTGCCGCACGGCATTGTCGATGCGTGGCAGGGATTGGGACACCGCCATCAGCAGCTGGGCGCCGGCGCCGGTGAGTTCCACGGCGCGGGTGTGGCGCAGGAACAGGCTCACGCCCACCTCTTCTTCCAGAGCCTGGATCTGGCGGCTCACGGCCGACTGGGTCAGCGCCATTTCCTCGGATGCCGCGCGGAAATTCAGGTGCCGGGCCACGGCCTCGAAGGCGCGCAGGTGGCCGGCCGAGATCGGCCGCGTCCGCAAGTGTGTTTGTGAGTGCTGCATGTGCCAGTGCTTGTCAGGAGGGACGCGTTCATTGATGCGAATTGGGAATCAATAGCGTAGCTGCATTTCATTGGACTGCCAAGTCTGCGTCGTCGATGATTCAGTGCCGAACTGCCCCGATTGGAGAATGTCATGGCCTCGCAAACGCTCACGCAAATGCAACAATCATCGTCCGCCCCGGCGCTGCCCGGCACGTGGAAGCTGGCTGCGGGCCGCGCCATCACGCTGGAGCCCCGCGAGGCCGGAACCGTGAAGGTGGCGCACGGCCAACTCTGGGCCACGTACGACGGGCCGCACAGCGGCCCCTTGAACGAGCTCGGGGACCACGTCGTCGGCGTGGGCGACCAGCTGCGGCTGCGCCCGGGCCAGCGGCTGGTGGTCGAGCCCTTGAACGGCGGGCTTCCGGCCTACTTCAGCTGGGATCCGCTGCCGCTGCGTGCCGCCGCCCCGCGCCTGGCCCGCCTGGTTCAACCCTTGGCGGACTTGCGGCTGGCCTTGGCGCTCGGCGCGGGCGCCGCGGGCCGTCTGGTCGCCGGCCTGGCCGGCCTGGCCTGGGACCTGGTGGCCGGCCGCGGCCGCGAAACCCTGGCCGACTGCGCCTTCAACGCCGAGGCCAGGGCCTGCCGCGCCCACGGCGCCATGAGCTGAAGCGAACGCCCACCCCCGAATCGCCCGCGGCGCCTCCCCGTCAAGAGGGCGCCACCAGCGGCCCGGCAAAGCCGGATCCGCGGTGGCCCCCGAATGGCCGCGCGTTTTGACGGATCGCGAGTGCCGCAGCCGATAATTCTCGGATGGCCCGGCCCAAGTCCTCCCAGCACGAACTCAAGCGCGACGAAATCCTGGACGTGGCCGCCCAATGCTTTGCCGACCGCAGCTACCCGGCGGCCAGCATGAACGACATCGCGGCCGCCTGCGGGGCGTCGAAGGCGCGCCTCTATCACTACTACGAGAGCAAGGAAGCGATCCTGTTCGACCTGCTGGACCGCTACACCCAGCGGCTGCTGGCGATGATCGGGCAGGCCGAGGCCACCGCGCAACGCCGCAACCTCGACGACCGCGCCGCGCTGCACGAACTGGTGCGGGGCTTCCTGGAGGAGTACGAGAGCTCTGCGACGCGCCACGTCGCGCTGCTGTACGACACCAAGTTCCTCGGCGACGCGCAGCGGGACCTCATCCTGAACCGCCAGCGGGATGTCGTGTCGGCCATGACGCGCTTCCTGCGCCGTGCGTATCCCGCGCGCGTGACCGCGGCCAACCAGACCCCGGTGACGATGATGCTGTTCGGCATGATCAACTGGACGTTCACGTGGCTGCGCCCCGGCGGGCCCATGAGCTACGGCGCGTTCGCCGAGGAGGTGATCGCCATGCTCGAGAAGGGGCTGGCCCCATGAACCTGCACGTCGTCGTCATGGGCGTGGCCGGCTGCGGGAAGTCGGCCGTCGGCGAGCGGATCGCGCAGGCGCTGGGCCTGCCGCTGGTCGAAGGCGATGAGTTCCACCCCGCCAGCAATATCGACAAGATGAAGCGGGGCCTCGCGCTCGGCGACGAGGACCGCGCCGGCTGGCTCGACCGGCTGGCCCTCGAGCTGGCGCGGCAACCCGCGGGCGCCGTGCTGACTTGCTCTGCTCTCAAGCGCTCCTACCGGGACCGGCTGCGTGCGGCCGTACCGGGATTGCGATTCGTGCACCTTCAGCTGTCGCAGGACGAGGCGTTGCGGCGCGTGCAGGCGCGCGGCGGGCACTTCTACCCGCCCAGCCTGGTGGCCAGCCAATTCGAGGCGCTGGAAGACCCGGCCGGCGAGCCCGGCGTGCTGGGCGTCGACGCCGGCCTGCCCCTGGACGCGGTGGCCACGCAGGCACTCGGCTGGCTGCGCCAGGCGGGGCCTGCGTGATTCAACAATCCGTAATGGATTACGGTTAGGTAAAATCGTCGTTTCCCCTCCGCAAGCCGTCCCAGGAGACACGATGTCCAAAGCTTTCGCCAGCCAGGCCGACCTGGCCGACAAGAAGATCACGTTCGAGCAGCTCAGCGCGCATTGCTGGGCCTACACGGCCGAGGGCGACCCGAACTCGGGCGTCATCATCGGCGACAAGTTCATCATGGTGAGCGACGCCACCGCGACGCCCGCGATGGCGCAGGACCTCATCGCGCGCATCCGCACGGTGAGCGAGAAGCCGATCAAGTACGTGCTGCTCACGCATTACCACGCGGTGCGCGTGCTGGGCGCCAGCGCCTACGCGGCCGAGGGCGCGACCGAGGTCATCGCCAGCCAGGGGACGTACGACCTGATCGTCGAGCGCGGCAAGGAAGACATGCAATCGGAGATGGAGCGCTTCCCGCGCCTTTTCCGCAACGCCGAGAGCGTGCCGGGCCTGACCTGGCCGACGATGGTGATCGGCGGCGGCAACCCGGTCAAAGGCGAGGTGCCCGGCAAGCTCACCGTGGACCTGGGCGGCGTGAAGGTGCAGGTCTGGCACCCGGGCCCGGGCCACACGCGTGGCGACACGGTGGCGTGGGTCGAAGAGGAAAAAGTGCTGTTCTCGGGTGACCTGGTCGAATACGAGGCCGGCGTGTACACGGGCGATGCGCACCTGGAGGAATGGCCCGCCACGCTGGAAGCCTTGCGCGCCTTGCGCGCCGAAGCGATCGTGCCCGGGCGCGGCGAAGCGATGAAGGGCCTGGCCGAGGTGAACAAGGCCCTCGATTACACCAAGCGCTGGGTCGAGACGCTCTATGCCTGCGGCAAGGAGGCCGCCGCCGCCGACATGGACCTGAAGGCCGCAATGGAGCACACCCGCAAGCGCATGGACCCGATCTTCGGCCACGTGTTCATCTACGAGCACTGCCTGCCGTTCGACGTGAGCCGCGCCTACGACGAGGCGCGGGGTATAAAAAACCCCCGTATCTGGACCGCCGAGCGGGACAAGGAGATGTGGGCGGCGCTGCAAGCCTGAGCGGCTGCGGGTGTAGGTGGCGGCCGACAGAGCTGCCCCGCGCCGGACGACACAGCCGTTGTGCTCGGCCTCCTAAGCTGGGGCCACTTCGCCAAGTCGCGATGTGCAGTCCCAGACAGGAGTTATCGATGGCATCCAGCAATTCCACGCCGCGCGTCCTGCAGCAGCAGCCCGCGCGCGACAGCGATTCGCAACAGCAGCAGTCCGGCTCGAACGAGTTCCAGCGCAAACCCGGCGCGCAGCAGGGCGGCCAGCAGATGGGCGAGGGCAGCTACGAAGCCACTCGCGACTACCAGAAGGACATCAAGGAATACCTGAAGGACGCGGATGTCGAGAAGGATGCCGAGGCCGCCAAGCCGCGCTCCGACCAGGAAGCGCGTGACCTGGAAGAGGCCGAGAAGGAAGGCCGCTCCCACTCCAAGGGCGAGCGCTGACCTTCCATCATTGTTGCGCGGCGAGCTCCTGCAGGTCGCGTTGGTAGGCACGGAGCCGGCGCACGGCCGATTCGCGCTGCGCGGCGTTCGTGCTGTTGTGCAGCGCCGCGAAGGTGGCGCAGCCTTCGTTGATCAGCGCATGCTGGTAGGCATGGGCAGCCCGGTCCGGCGGATCGCGCACCCGGTCGAGGTAGCCGCGTAGCAAGGTGCGCGCATCTCCCAATGAGATCGGCGTGCCGGCGAGCCTCCGCAACGTCTGAACCAGGTCGCGCTGGCGCCGCTGGCGCTCGGCGAGGAGGCTTTTCGGGTCGAACACCGAATGCTGCAGCTCGCGCCGCAGGACCGCGCGCTGGGGCTCGTCCAGCTTGCCGTAGACCATCTCGCTGCGTTCCAGGAACTGCTCGAACCGCTTCTGGGCCTGCTCGCCGGGCGCGGGAAGGAGCCAGTCCTTGCGGAAATTGGCGTTGTTCTTCTCGTACTTGCGTTCCATGTGCGCCACCTGCTCCGGAGTCAGCCCGGTCGCCAGCGTGACGACGGCAGGCTCGGCACGGGCCGCCAGCGCATCCAGCCGTTCCCGGAACTGCGCAAAAATCGTACAAGCCTGCGCGCCGGTGATGTTGCCCGGCGCGAGCTGTTCCATGCTTTGCAGCAGCGACGCGAACCGGGGCAGTTCGTTGACGCGGTGCCACTGGTGCAGGCGCGTCAGGTCCTCGCGCGCGCGGGGCGACTGCTCGTCGCTGAAATCCACGTAGCTGTCCAGCCACCAGTAGGCGACGTCGTCCAGGGTGTTGTACCCCAGCTTGATGGCGCTGCAGGCGGCGAGCGTCGCCGCAAGGCCCAGCAGGCCGATAATGCGTCCCAGTCTTGAGGCGAGGGTCATCGAATGGTTGAAGGAAAGTCCATGACAGCTGTCGACGTGGTCATCATGGCCGCAGGCAAGGGCGTGCGGATGAAAAGCCGCTTGCCCAAAGTGTTGCACCGTTTAGCCGGACGTGCATTGTTGCAGCACGTACTCGGCTGTGTCGAGACCCTTTCGGCCCGCCGCGTGGTCGTGGTGACGGGCAACGGCGCGGCGCAGGTGGAGGCGGCGGTCGCGGCTTGGCGCCAGCCGGGCAAGCCCGGGCCCCTCTTCGCGCGGCAGGAGCCGCAGTTGGGCACCGGGCATGCCGTCCAGCAAGCCGTGCCCCTGTTGCCCGATGACGGCACGACGCTGATCCTCAACGGCGACGTCCCGCTGGTCGAGCCTGCGACCTTGCAGGGCTTGCTCGATGCGAGCGCCGGCGGGCGGCTCGCCCTGCTGAGCGTGGAGATGCCCGATCCGGCCGGCTACGGCCGCATCCTGCGCACCGGGGACGCCGTGCGGGCCATCGTGGAACATAAGGACGCGAGCGCCGACGAGCGCGCGATCCGCGAGGTCTACACCGGCTTCATGGCAGTGCCGAACGCATTGCTCAAGGGCTGGCTGGGGCGCCTGACCAACGACAACGCGCAGAAGGAGTACTACCTCACGGACATCGTGAAGATGGCCGTGGAAGACGGCGCCAAGGTCGTCGCGGTGAAGACCGCCGACAAGGTGCAGGTGGACGGTGTCAACAGCCCGTTGCAGCTGGCCGAACTGGAGCGGGCGTTTCAGCTGCGCCAGGCGCGCGCGCTGATGGAGCGTGGCGTGCGGATCGCGGATCCGGCACGCTTCGACCTGCGCGGCGCACTCGAGGTCGCGCAGGATGTGGAGATCGACATCAACTGCGTGTTCGAGGGCAAGGTGCAACTGGGCGAGGGCGTGAATGTCGGTGCGAACTGCGTCATCGCGAACGCCATCATCGAAGCCGGCGCCGTGATTCATCCCTTCACGCACATCGACGGCGAAAAACTGGGGGTGCGCATCGGCGAAGGCGCTTTCGTCGGACCGTTCGCGCGCCTGCGGCCGGGCGCGCAGCTTGGGCCCGAGGTTCACGTGGGCAACTTCGTGGAGATCAAGAATTCGACGCTGGCACGCGGCGCGAAGGCCAACCACCTTGCATACCTTGGCGACGCCACCGTGGGCGAGCGCGTCAACTACGGCGCCGGTTCGATCACCGCCAACTACGACGGCGCCAACAAGCACCGCACGGTGATCGAGGACGACGTGCACATCGGCAGCAACAGCGTGCTGGTCGCGCCGGTCACCATCGGCCGCGGCGGCACCGTGGGTGCCAGCTCCACGATCACCAAGGACACACCGGCCGGCGCGCTGTCGGTCGCGCGCGGCAAGCAGGTGAGCATCCCGGATTGGGAGCGGCCGAAGAAGGCGCCGAAGTAGCGGCGCGACGCGAGGCCTATCCGCGCGACAGCACCGGGACCTTCGGCTGGAACTTGGCGCGCTTCACTGAAAAGAATGACTTCACGTTCCGCACGTTCGCGTCACTCGTGAAAAGGCGTTGCGCCAGCGCCAGGTAGCCCGGCATGTCGGCCGCATAGACCACCAGCACGAAGTCCGGGCCGGGCGAGACCCGGTAGCACTGCTGCACGGCATCGTCTGCCGTGATGCGCGCCTCGAACGCCGCCTGCTGCTCCTCGCCTTGCCGGTCGAGCGTGATCTCGACGATGGCTTGCAGTCCGTGCCCGAGCAAGGGCGCGAGGCGCGCCGTGTCCAGGATGGCGACTTGGCGATCGATCAGGCCGGCCTCGCGCAGCCGCCTGACGCGGCGCAGGCAGGTTGGCGGCGAGACATGGACCCGTGCCGCCAAGTCCTGGTTGCTGAGCGAGGCGTCGTCCTGGAGCTTATCCAGCAACGCCCAGTCGATTGAGTCGAGTGTTATTTCTTCCGTTTGTTCTATCATTTAGAAAGTATATTTCATGAAATGCAATTTATGAAATTTAACTGCAAATTTAAACAGAATTAGACTGCATATTTCTTTGTCCCCCTCATACAGTCTCCCCTCCAATAAGGAGCTTCCTCATGTGCGGCATCGTCGGCGCGGTCTCCACCCGCAACATCGTCCCCATCCTGGTGCAGGGTTTGCAGCGGCTCGAATACCGCGGCTATGACTCCTGCGGCGTCGCCGTGTATGCCGATGGCGGGCTCAAGCGGGCACGCAGCACCGATCGAGTGGCCGAATTGCTGGCGCAGGTGGACCAGGACCACGTCACCGGCACGACCGGCATCGCGCACACGCGCTGGGCCACGCACGGCGCGCCTGCCGTTCGCAACGCCCATCCGCATTTCAGCCACGGGCCGGGCAAGGATGCCAGCGGCAAGCCCGGTCGGATCGCCCTGGTGCACAACGGCATCATCGAGAACCACGACGAGCTGCGCGCCGGGCTCCGCGCGAAGGGCTATGAGTTCGCGAGCCAGACCGACACCGAAGTCATCTGCCACCTGATCGACAGCCTGTACGACGGCGACCTGTTCGACGCCGTGAAGGCCGCGGTGGGCCAGCTGCACGGCGCCTACGCGATCGCGGTGTTCTGCAAGGACGAGCCTCATCGCGTGGTGGGCGCGCGCGCGGGCTCGCCGCTGATCCTGGGGGTGGGCGCCCTGGGCGGCGAGAACTTCCTCGCCAGCGACGCGATGGCGCTTGCCGGCGTGACCGACCAGATCGTGTACCTGGAAGAGGGCGATGTCGTCGACGTCCAGCTGGGAAAGTACTGGGTGGTGGACAAGACCCACAAGCCCGTGACCCGGCCGGTCCGGACCGTCCAGGCGCACAGCGGCGCGGCGGAACTGGGGCCGTATCGCCACTACATGCAAAAGGAAATCTTCGAGCAGCCGCGCGCGGTGGCGGACACGCTCGAAGGCGTCCAGGCCATCGTGCCCGAGCTGTTCGGGGATGGGGCGTTTCGCGTCTTCAAGGAAGTGGATTCCGTGCTGATCCTCGCCTGCGGCACCAGCTATTACAGCGGCTGCACCGCCAAGTACTGGCTGGAGGGCATCGCGAAGATCCCGACGCAGGTGGAAATCGCGAGCGAGTACCGCTACCGCGAGAGCGTGCCCAACCCGGCGACGCTGGTCGTGACGATCAGCCAGTCCGGCGAGACGGCCGACACGCTGGCCGCGCTGCGCCATGCGCAGGGATTGGGCATGACGAAGACCCTCACGGTCTGCAATGTCGCGACATCGGCCATGGTGCGGGAATGCAGGCTGGCCTACATCACGCGCGCCGGTGTCGAAATCGGCGTCGCATCGACCAAGGCCTTCACCACCCAGCTCGCCGGCCTGTTCCTGCTGACGCTGGCGCTGGCCCAGGCCAAGGGGCGTTTGACCGAGGCCGAAGAAGCCGCCCACCTGAAGGCGATGCGCCACCTGCCGGCGGCGCTGTCGGCAGTGCTGGCGCTGGAGCCGCAGGTGATCAGCTGGTCGGAGGATTTCGCCGGCAAGGAGAACGCGCTGTTCCTCGGCCGCGGGCTGCACTATCCGATCGCCCTGGAGGGCGCGCTCAAGCTCAAGGAGATCACGTACATCCACGCAGAGGCCTACGCGGCGGGCGAACTCAAGCACGGCCCGCTCGCGCTCGTCACCAGCGAAATGCCGGTCGTCACCGTGGCGCCGAACGATGCGCTGCTGGAGAAGCTCAAGAGCAACATGCAGGAGGTGCGCGCCCGCGGGGGCGTGCTGTACGTCCTTGCCGACGCCGACACGCGCATCGAGAGCGAGGATGGCATCCACGTGATCCGCATGCCGGAGCACTACGGCCCCCTGAGTCCGCTGCTGCACGTCGTGCCGCTGCAACTGCTGGCCTATCACACCGCCTGCGCCCGCGGAACCGATGTGGACAAACCGCGCAATCTTGCAAAGAGCGTGACTGTCGAATGACGGGCACGGCCCGGCACAGCCGGGCGGCGCGGTTTGGTGGGCACTCATGTCGCTTGCGACGTTAGGTGACCACACAAACCGCGTAACTTGGCCAAGAGCGTGACGGTGGAGTGACACGGGCGCGCGTGACCGCGCGAAACGCCCGGTAACGATATTCAGTTCATTGTCGCGCACACGCGCGCGCAGCCGAGCGATAGATTCGAGTCGTTTTCGACCGAGAGGGCCGCGCGCATTCGGCTTCGGCGCTGGCCGACGCACGACAAGAAGAACCTGGTGATGCACGATCGTCAGAACCCGCCTCCTGCTGGTGTCTCCGGGGATAAGCACGGGCGTGTGCTGTCCATCTGGACGCCCGAGGACAGGGCCTTCTGGGAGCGTGAGGGCGAGGCCATCGCCAAGCTCAACCTGTGGATCAGCGTCCCGGCGCTGTTCCTCGCGTTCGCGGTATGGCAGGTCTGGAGCGTGGTGGCTGTCGGGCTGCCGGCCCTGGGGTTCAAGTACACGACCGATCAACTCTTCTGGCTGGCCGCCGCCCCGGCGCTTTCCGGCGCAACGCTGCGTATTTTCTATTCGTTCATCGTGCCGGTGATGGGTGGCCGGCGCTGGACGGCCATCTCCACGGCCAGCCTCCTCGTTCCCGCTATCGGCATCGGCATTGCCGTGCAGGACAACACCACCAGTTATCCGACCATGCTGGTGCTCGCCCTCCTGTGCGGCTTTGGCGGTGGCAATTTCAGTTCGAGCATGGCGAACATCAGCTTCTTCTTTCCGAAGGAACGCAAAGGGTCGGCATTGGGAGTCAACGCCGGCCTCGGCAATCTCGGTGTGTCGGTGGTGCAGTTCCTGAGTCCGCTGGTCGTGACGGCAGGCATCTTTGGAATCTTCGGCGGAGACGCGCAGACCATCGTGAAGAACGGGCAGCCTGTCCAGGTTTGGACCCAGAACGCCGCCTTTATCTGGGTGCCGTGGATCCTGCTGGCATCGCTGGCCGCATGGTTCGGCATGAACGACATCGCGGACGCCAAGGCTTCCTTCGCGACGCAGGCCACCATCTTCCGGCGCAAGCACAACTGGCTGATGTGCATCCTCTACCTGGGCACATTCGGCTCATTCATCGGCTATGCCGCGGGCTTCCCTCTATTGATCAGAAGCCAGTTCCCCGGCGTGAACGCGCTGGCCTATGCATGGCTCGGGCCCCTGATCGGTGCCGTGGTGCGGCCGTTCGGCGGGTGGCTGTCCGACAAGCTGGGCGGCGCGCGCGTCACGTTATGGAATTTCGTCGTCATGGCGTGCGCGGTCGTCGGTGTCCTGTATTTCCTGCCCAAGGGTGGGACGGGCGGCAGCTTCACGGGTTTCTTCCTGATGTTCCTGGTGCTGTTCTTCACCACCGGCATCGGCAACGGCTCGACCTTCCGGATGATCCCCGTCATCTTCCTGAACCAGGCGCTCGCGCGCGCGAAATCCGGCGACCCCCAGGCGCGGGCCAACGCCGTCAGGGAAGGCAACACCGAAGGCGCTGCCACGCTCGGCTTCACGGCGGCGATGGCGGCGTACGGCGGCTTCTTCATCCCCAAGAGCTACGGCACGTCGATCACCCTGACCGGCGGGCCGGAGGCGGCGCTGTACATCTTCATTTCGTTTTACCTGCTGTGCATTGCCATCACCTGGTGGTTCTACGCCCGCAAAGGGGCTGAAACGCCCTGCTGAAATGCCACCGTCAAAAACAACCTGGAGCGCCCCTCGATGAGCCACTTCCTGGATCGCCTGACGTACTTCTCCCAGCCGCGCGAGACCTTCTCGGGCGGACACGGCCGCGTGACCGGCGAGGACCGCACCTGGGAAGACGCCTATCGCAACCGCTGGGCCTCCGACAAGATCGTGCGCAGCACGCACGGCGTGAACTGCACCGGCTCATGCTCGTGGAAGATCTATGTCAAGGGTGGCATCGTCACCTGGGAGATCCAGCAGATCGACTACCCGCGCACCCGCTGGGACATGCCCAACCACGAACCGCGCGGCTGCGCGCGCGGCGCGAGCTACAGCTGGTACCTCTACAGCGCCAACCGTCTGAAGTACCCGATGGTGCGCGGGCGCCTGCTCAAGTCCTGGCGCGCCGCCCGGCAGACCCTGGCGCCGGTGGAGGCCTGGGCCTCGATCGTCGGCGACGAGGCCAAGCGACGCGACTACCAGCAAATTCGCGGCCTGGGCGGCTTCGCGCGCTCGACCTGGGACGAAGTCAACGAGATCATTGCAGCGGCCAATATCCACACCATCAAGCGCCACGGGCCGGACCGCATCATCGGCTTCTCGCCGATCCCGGCGATGTCGATGGTGAGCTACGCCGCCGGCACGCGCTACCTCTCGCTCATCGGCGGCGTGTGCATGTCGTTCTACGACTGGTATTGCGACCTGCCGCCCTCGAGCCCGCAGGTGTGGGGCGAGCAGACGGACGTGCCGGAGTCGGCCGACTGGTACAACTCCAGCTACATCATCGCCTGGGGCTCCAACGTGCCGCAGACGCGCACGCCCGATGCGCACTTCTTCACCGAGGTGCGCTACAAGGGCACGGCCACGGTGGCGATCACGCCCGATTACTCGGAAGTGGCCAAGCTGTGCGACATCTGGATGCATCCCAAGCAGGGCACGGATGCGGCAGTGGCCATGGCCATGGGGCACGTCATCCTCAAGGAGTTCTATTTCCCCGAGGGTGGCACGCGCAGCGCGTATTTCGACGAGTACGTGCGCCGCTACACCGACATGCCGATGCTGGTGACGCTTCGGGAGCACACCCTTCCCAACGGCCAGGTCGTGCACGTGCCGGATCGCTACGTGCGCGCCTCGGACTTCCCCGGCGGCCTGGGGCAGGACAACAACCCGGACTGGAAAACCGTTGCGCTGGACGAAGAGGGCCACGAGGTCGTGCCGCAGGGGGCGATCGGCTTCCGCTGGGGACCGGATGGCCGCGCCGACAAGGGCCAATGGAACCTGGAAGACAAGGAGGCGGGGAAGGGCCGGGTCGTACGGCTCAAGCTCTCGCTGCTGGAAGGGCGCACGGGGACGGGCGAGACGGCGCGGGTCGGCTTTCCCTATTTCGGGGGCATTCCCAGCGAACACTTCCCCGCCAACGACCAGGCCGGCGACGTGCTGGTGCGCACGGTGCCGGTCCGGGCGGTCGCGCTGCGCGACGGCAAGGCGCTGGTCGCCACCGTCTTCGACCTGCTGGTGGCCAATTACGGCGTCGCGCGCGGCATCGACGGCGAGCAGGCGGCCAAGTCATTCGACGACGACGTACCCTACACGCCCGCGTGGCAGGAGCAGATCACCGGCGTGCCGCGCGAACAGCTGATCGCCGTGGCGCGGGCGTTCGCGCAGAACGCGCACGACACCCGCGGCCGCTCGATGGTCATCATCGGCGCGGCCATGAACCACTGGTACCACAGCGACATGAATTACCGCGGCGTCATCAACATGCTGATGATGTGCGGCTGCATCGGCCAATCCGGCGGTGGCTGGGCGCACTACGTGGGCCAGGAGAAGCTCAGGCCCCAGACGGGCTGGACCCCCCTCGCATTCGCGCTGGACTGGGTTCGGCCGCCGCGCCAGATGAACTCCACCTCGTTCTTCTACGCCCACACCGACCAGTGGCGCTACGAAAAACTCGGCGTGGAGGAGATCCTGTCGCCCTTGGCCGACAGGAAGGCATTCGGCGGCAGCATGATCGACTACAACGTGCGGGCCGAGCGCATGGGCTGGCTGCCCTCGGCCCCTCAGTTGCAGACCAATCCGCTGCAAGTCGTGCGCGACGCGCAGGCCGCGGGCGCAGACCCGAAGGAATACGCGGCGAAGGCGCTGAAGGACGGCTCGCTCAAGCTGAGCTGCGGCGACCCCGACCACCCGGACAACTGGCCGCGCAACATGTTCGTCTGGCGCTCCAACATCCTGGGCTCCTCGGGCAAGGGCCACGAGTACTTCCTCAAGCACCTGCTGGGCACGAGCAACGGGGTGCAGGGCAAAGACCTGGGGGCCGACGAGGCCAAGCCCGAGGAAGTGGTCTGGCACGCCCAGGCGCCCGAAGGCAAGCTGGACCTGCTGGTCACGCTCGACTTCCGCATGAGCACGACCTGCCTCTACTCGGACATTGTGTTGCCCACGGCCACCTGGTACGAGAAGAACGACCTCAATACCAGCGACATGCACCCCTTCATCCACCCGCTGGGCGCGGCGGTGGACCCGGCTTGGCAATCGCGCAGCGATTGGGACATCTACAAGGGCTTCGCCCACAAGTTCAGCGAGCTGTGTCCCGCGCACCTCGGGGTGGAGCAGGACCTGGTGCTGACGCCCCTCGCCCATGACTCGCCCGCCGAACTGGGGCAGCCCTTCGGCGTCTCGGATTGGGCGCGCGGCGAATGCGAGCTCGTGCCCGGCAAGACCGCTCCGCAGATGACGGTCGTCGAGCGCGACTACCCCAACACCTACAAGCGCTTCACGGCCCTCGGCCCCCTGATGTCGAAACTGGGCAATGGCGGCAAGGGCATCGGCTGGAACACGCAGGACGAGGTCACCCAACTCGCGCAGCTCAATGGCGCCGTGCTGGACGAGGGCGTCAGTCAGGGATTGCCCAGCATCCACAGCGACATCGACGCCTGCGAGGTGATCCTGCAACTGGCGCCTGAAACCAACGGCCATGTGGCGGTGAAAGCCTGGGAGGCTTTGTCCAAGCAGACCGGGCGCGAGCACACGCACCTGGCGCTGCACCGCGAGGACGAGAAGATCCGCTTCCGCGACATCCAGGCGCAGCCGCGCAAGATCATCTCGTCGCCGACGTGGAGCGGGCTGGAAAGCGAGAAGGTGTCGTACAACGCCGGCTACACCAACGTGCACGAGCTGATCCCCTGGCGCACGCTCACCGGGCGACAGCACTTCTACCTCGACCACCCGTGGATGCTGGCCTTCGGCGAGGGCCTGTGCAGCTACCGGCCGCCGGTGGACTTGAAGACGACGGCCGCCATTGCCGGCGCGAAGCCCAACGGCAATCCCGAGATCGCGCTCAACTTCATCACGCCCCACCAGAAATGGGGCATCCACTCCACCTACACCGACACCCTGATCATGCTCACGCTCAGCCGGGGCGGGCCGATCGTGTGGATCAGCGAGGAGGATGCGAAAAAGGTCGGCATCGAGGACAACGACTGGATCGAGCTGTTCAACGTGAACGGGGCGCTGACGGCGCGGGCCGTGGTGAGCCAGCGCGTCAAGCCGGGCATGGTGATGATGTACCACGCGCAGGAGAAGATCGTGAACACGCCGGGCTCGGAGATGAACGGCGTTCGCGGCGGCATCCACAACTCCGTCACCCGCGTCGTGCTCAAGCCGACGCACATGATCGGCGGCTACGCCCAGCTCAGCTACGGCTTCAACTATTACGGCACGATCGGCACCAACCGGGACGAGTTCGTGATCGTGCGCAAGATGAACAAGGTGGACTGGCTCGACACGCCCGTGGCAGAACAGCTGATCCGCCCGACCCTCGATCAAGGGGAAACAGCATGAAGATCCGCGCGCAGATCGGCATGGTGCTGAACCTGGACAAGTGCATCGGCTGCCACACCTGTTCGGTCACCTGCAAGAACGTCTGGACCAGCCGACCGGGCATGGAATACGCCTGGTTCAACAACGTCGAGACCAAGCCCGGCATCGGCTACCCGAAGGAATGGGAGAACCAGGACAAGTGGAACGGCGGCTGGGTGCGCCATGCCGACGGATCGATCCACCCGCGCCAGGGCGCGAAGTGGAAGCTGCTGATGCGCATCTTCGCCAACCCGAACCTGCCCGAGATCGACGATTACTACGAGCCGTTCACGTACGACTACGCGCACCTGCAGTCGGCACCGGAGATGCAGGCCTCGCCCACGGCGCGGCCGCGCAGCCTGATCGACGGCCGCCAGATGGACAAGATCGTCTGGGGCCCGAACTGGGAGGAGATCCTGGGCGGCGAATTCGCCAAGCGCAGCCGCGACCGGAACTTCGACGACATCCAGAAGGACATGTACGCGGAGTACGAGAACACCTTCATGATGTACCTGCCGCGGCTGTGCGAGCACTGCCTGAACCCTTCGTGCGTCGCCTCGTGCCCTTCGGGCTCGATCTACAAGCGCGAGGAAGACGGTATCGTGCTGATCGACCAGGACAAGTGCCGCGGCTGGCGCATGTGCGTCTCGGGTTGCCCCTACAAGAAAATCTATTACAACTGGAAAAGCGGCAAGGCGGAGAAGTGCATCTTCTGCTATCCGCGCATCGAGGCGGGCCAGCCCACGGTCTGCTCGGAAACATGCGTGGGAAGAATCCGTTATCTTGGCGTGCTGTTGTACGACGCCGACCGCATCCAGGAAGCGGCCAGCGTGGAGAAGGATCGCGACCTCTACGAAGCCCAGCTGAAGATTTTCCTGGACCCGCACGACCCGAAGGTCATCGCGCAGGCGCGGCTGGACGGCGTGCCGGACAAATGGCTCGAAGCGGCCCGGGCGAGTCCCGTGTACAAGATGGCGGTGCAGTGGAAGGTGGCGCTGCCCCTGCACCCCGAATACCGCACGCTGCCCATGGTCTGGTACGTGCCGCCGCTGTCGCCCATCAGCGCGGCGGCCAACGCCGGCCACCTGCAGGCCAGCGGTCAGATCCCGGACGTGAGCCAGCTGCGGATCCCGGTGAAGTACCTGGCCAACATGCTGACCGCCGGCGACACGGGACCGGTGATCCGGGCGCTCGAACGCATGCTGGCCATGCGCGCCTACCAGCGCGGCAAGCACGTGCACCAGCGCGTGGACACCACCGTGCTGCGCCAGGTGGGCATCAGCCAGGAGGACGTGGAGGAGATGTACCGCGTGATGGCCATCGCCAACTACGAGGACCGGTTCGTGATCCCGACCGCGCACCGCGAATACGCGGAGAACGCGTTCAACGTGCGCGGCGGATGCGGCTTCTCCTTCGGCAACGGCTGCTCGGACGGAGTGTCCAATGCCAGCCTGTTCGGCCAGGAGAAGAAGCGCACCATCCCGATCAAGGCAGAGGTATGAGCATGGCAGCAGCAACCGGACAAGCCGGCGGCACGGCACGGCGCAAGGGCGCCATCACGTTGCGCGTGCTGGCGGCCCTGCTGTCGTATCCGGACGCCGCGCTGCGGGCCCACCTCGGCGAGATGGGTGCGCTGCTGGCGTCCGATGGTGCGCTCACGGCAGGCCGCCTGGCCGAGCTGCGCGCCCTCATGCAGCAACTCGCGGACAGCCAACCCGTCGACGCCGAGGTGGCCTACGTCGAACTGTTCGACCGGGGCCGGGCCACGTCGCTGTACCTGTTCGAGCACGTGCATGGCGATTCCCGCGACCGCGGGCCCGCGATGATCGACCTGGGGGAGATGTATGCGAAGGCGGGCCTGCTGCTCACGCCCGACGAGCTGCCTGACTACCTGCCCGTGATGCTGGAATTCATCTCGACCCAGCCGCCGCGCGAGGCACGGAACTTCCTCGACGAAATCGCGCACCTGCTCAACGCCATCTTCTCGGCACTCCGGCAGCGCGGCAGCGCGTATGCGAGCGTGCTGGGAGCGCTCCTCGACCTGGCCGGGCGCAAGGCACAGCCCGTCGAGCCCGCCCGCGAGGCGGAACTCGACGAGAGCTGGAGCGAGCCGCCGGCGTTCGACGGCTGTTCCTCACAGGGGCAGGCGCGGCCCGGGCAGCCCCAACCGGTGCGCATCGTGCGCAAACCCGACAACCCCCTCCAAGGAGCCGCGCGATGACCACGCTGCATGGATTCCTGTTCCAGGTTTATCCCTACGTCTGCTTTGCCGTGTTCCTGATCGGCAGCCTGATCCGCTTCGACCAGAACCAGTACAGCTGGAAGAGCGACTCCTCGCAGATGCTGCGCGGCCGGCTCCTGCGCTGGGGCAGCAACCTCTTCCACATCGGCATCCTGTTCCTGTTCTTCGGGCACCTGGTGGGCCTCTACACGCCGCACGCGGTGTATGGCGTGTTCCTGAGCGCCGCGTCCAAGCAGGTGCTGGCCGTCACTGCCGGGGGTATCGCCGGCGCCATCTGTTTCATCGGGCTCACGATGCTGCTGTACCGGCGCCTGGCCGACCCGCGCATCCGCTACACGAGCCACCCGAGCGACATCGCGGTGCTGGTCGTGCTGTGGGTGCAACTGGTGCTCGGCCTCGTCACCTTGCCGCAATCGCTGCAGCACGCCGACGGCAGCGTCATGCTGATCCTTTCGGACTGGGCGCAGCGCATCGTCACGTTGCGGCCGGTCGACGCCACGGCCATCGCGGCGATCCACTGGTCGTTCCAGGTCCATGTGATCCTGGGCATGACGATCTTCCTGCTCTTTCCCTTCAGCCGGCTGGTGCACATCTGGAGCGGCTTCGCGGCTGCCGGGTTCCTCTTTCGCCCCTACCAGGTCGTGCGCTCGCGCCGCCTGGACGTGCCGCCGGGGCACAACGAACCGGGCCAGGCCAGCGCGGTGCCTTCGCGCGACATTGGCCGGGCCATGGACAACCCGCGCGCAGCCCGATAGGAGAGCCCATGGACCAGGCCACGAAACCGGTTGCCCGAGTGAACGGGGTCGACCTGCACGCACCGGGCGAGGACGTGCCGCCGGATGAGTTGCGCCAGCGCGCCTGCACCGAGTTGATGCGCCAGGCGGCGATCCGGGACCGCCTCCTGCCGGCCGACGATCCCGCCCCGGTGGCCGGCGCAATCAGCCAGGCCGCTGCCGACGCCATCGATCGATGGCTGGATACGGCGCTGAAAGTGCCCGAACCTTCGGAAGAGGCCTGCCGGCGGCACCATGCGGCCACGGCTTCCCGCTGGCGCACGGGCGAACGGGCTCGGCTGCGCCACATCCTTTTTGCCGTGACCCCGGGCGTGGACGTCGCGGCGCTGCGGCAGCGCGCGGAGGCATGCCTGCTGGACGTGCGCTGCCACGACGGCCAGGCCGCGGAAGTGTTCGCGCAGGCCGCCCGCGAACTGTCCAACTGCCCGACCGGCGCGGACGGCGGCGAGTTGGGGTGGGTCGCCCCTGCCGACGCGGCACCCGAGATGTCGCGTGAGCTCTTCGGCAGCGCGGAAATCGGCGTCCTGCCCCGCCTGGTGCACAGCCGCTTCGGCTTTCACGTCGTGGAAGTGCTGGAGCGCGACGCCGGAACCGACCGCCCGTTCGATGAAGTCCGCGGCGCTGTCGTGTTGTCCCTCAAACAGCGGGCCTGGGTGACGGCGCTGCGGCAGCTGCTCCAGGTGCTCGCCGGGGCCGCCGCCATCGAAGGCGTCGCGCTGGACGAGGCGGCGTCGCCGCTCGTCCAGTGAACCCGGACCGATACCTGTCGAGCAGCCGACCCCCGAGTTTGCGGGGCCGCGCATTGACAAGTGCTCAGCGTGTGAAATACTCTCCCAACGATGACTCACACAGCACACGATGTGCAGGAGCGGCCGGCGGCGGGGCTGCCGCCTTCGAGCCTGGCAGAGGCGGCCCGTTATGCGCTGCTGCGCCGGCTGGCGCCGTCGATGCGCCATCACCTCGTGGTCAACCTGCAGCCGATCGGCATGATCTACGAAGTGATGGACCGACGGCTTCGCGCGGCGGAGCCGGACCTGGCCGAAGTCCACGACAGCGCCCACAAGATCAACGGTTTCGCGCGCGCGGCCTTGACTTCCTGCCTCGACGTGGTCACCTGGCTGGCCCCCGATGAGGACCTCACGACCACCGCCGCCGAAGGCGTGCGCGAGTGCCTGGGCTTGTTGACCACGAGCCTGACGTTTCGCGGCTACGCGCTTCGCAACGAAGCCGAGGCGGTGGCCGGCGACGTGAGGCGTTCGGCGATCCGCAACGTGCTCACGGCGTCACTGATCAACATCACGGACGAGAATCCGGCGCCGGCCGACATCGTGCTGGGCACGCAAGCGCAACGGGAAGCCCTGGTGCTGACCCTCACTCTGCGCCCATCCGCCGGGGAGCAGGGGTTCTCGCCGGAGCCGGCCTACCGCCCGATCGAGTGGAGCGATGTCGAGGCGCTGGCCGCCGCTGAATCCGTGAGCGTGAGCCGGGAAGGCGGGCAAAGGCTGCGCATTTCCATCCCGCTCGTTGCAGCCTCCAAGGCCTAGCGTCGTCGCTGCGAGCGGATCACTTCCGCTTGAAACCCAGCGCCTTCATCGCGGCGGACAAGCCGACCCGGCTGCCTTCGTAAGCCGCCCACGGCTCGTTGCCTTCGTCCAGCCGCGCGTGCACGGAGCGGACCGTCCAGTGGGCACCGCCCTTCAGTCCGTCCAGCTCGTCCCAGCGCACCGGCACGGAAATGCCCAGGCCCGGCCGCGCGCGGGCCGACCAGGCGCAAACCGTTGTCGCGCCGTAGCCGTTGCGCAGGTAGTCGATGAAGATTTTCCCCACGCGGTTGCTGCCGCCGCTCTTGGCCACGAAGCGCTGCGGGATGGTGCGTGCCAGGTGCAGCACCACGGCCTGCGAGAAATCCTTGACAGTGTCCCAGTCCAGCTGCTTCTTCAGGGGCACCACCAGGTGCAGTCCCTTGCCGCCGCTGGTCTTCAGGAAGGCCGGCAACCCCAGCTCCTGCAGGAAAGCGTGTACCAGGTGCGCGGCTTCGCGCACGTCGGCCCAGCCGACTCCTTCACCCGGATCGAGGTCGAAGGTCATGCGGTCGGGCTTGTCGATCGCGGTCTTCACGCCGTTCCAGGTGTGGAATTCGATGACATTCATCTGGGCCGCCGATAGCAGGCCTTCGGGTTTGCCGACGACCAGCATCGCCTGGTGACCGGGGTAGTCCGCGGGGTCGAGCTGCTCGATGCCGGCCATCTGGTAGCGTTCGAGACGCTTCTGGAAGAACATTTCGCCCTCGATGCCGGAGGGCGCGCGCACCAACGCCACGGGCCGGCCCTTGAGGTGCACCATCATCAGCGGCCCGACCAATGCGTAGTAGCGCACCAGCTCGATCTTGGTCAGGCCCGATGTCGTGTCGACCACCCGGTCGGGATGGGTCACGCGCAGGGAGGCAGGCAGGCGAGCGGCGGGCGCGGACGGGTCCGGCGGCGGTCCAGCCACAGCCCTGGGCGCGGCTGGCGTCGCCGCACGCAAGCCTGGGGCTTTGGCGGGTTTGTCGACGGGCGCCGAGTGCCTTGGTTGCTCGCGCACGATGTCTGTTGCCTTCTTGTCGTCGCGCAGGCCGTGGAACACCGAATGGCGGACCTTGTTGTCGCGCGTCCACTCTCCGAAAGCCACTTCGCACACCAGTTCGGGCCTGACCCAGTGCGCGCCGCGGGGAATGGCGTTGTCGGCGGCGAACGGCCGTGTTTCGCTCGCTACCTCGTCCAGCCTCGACTTGAGCTCGCGCAGCGTCTTCTCGTTGAAGCCCGTGCCCACGTTGCCTGCATATTGCAGCTGCCCCTTGGCGTCGTGCACGCCCAGCAACAGCGAGCCGATGCCGGTGCGCGAGCCCTTGGGGTCGGTGTAGCCGCCGATGACGAATTCCTGGCGCTGGCCGCACTTGAGCTTCACCCAGTCCGAAGACCGGCGCAGCACGTACGCCGAGTTCTTGCGCTTGGCGATGACGCCTTCCAGCCCCAGGCGGCAGGCCGAGGCGATCACTTCTTCGGGCTGCGCGTCGAACACGGCGCTGAAGCGCACTTTTTCGTGCGGCCGGCGCTCCACGATCCGCTGCAGCACGGCGCGCCGCTCCAGCAGCGGGACGTCGCGCAGATCATGGCCCGCGCAATAAGGGATGTCGAACAGGTAATACACGATGTTCGCGGTGCGGGCGCTGTCGAACGCACCCTGCAGGGCCTGGAAGTCGGCCGGCACGCGTTCGCCCGGCATGATGATCTCGCCGTCGTACCAGCCGTCGGGTAGGTCCATGGACTCGAGGGCCCCGGCCAGGTGGGGCAGCTTGCCTGTCCAGTCGTTGCCGTTGCGCGTGACGAGCCGGATGCGGCCGCCCTCGGCACGCGTGAGCATGCGGTAGCCGTCGAACTTGATTTCGTAGATCCAGTTCTCCGCGTCTTTCGGCGGCGAGTCCACCAGGGTGGCGAGTTGGGGTTGCAAGCTATCGGGCAGCGCCGCCCTGCGCGCGCCGGCGGGCGGGCCGGATTCCGGGCCCCGCGCGGGATCGGCAGCCACCAGGCCCTGCGGCGCGGGCCGGTCTGCAAGGGCCTTGACGCTGTCCGGCATTTCGTCCACCACGCTGAACTCGGCAGCCGGCCGGACGAATTCGTCCTTTTCCTTGATCAGGAGCCAGGGGTCCTGCTTGCCCTCGCCGCGGCCTTTCATGCGCACGAGCGTCCAGCGCCCATGCATCTTGTGCCCCCGCAATTCGAACTTGAGCTTGCCGTCGCGATAGCCCTTGCGCGGGTCCTCCAGCGGGATCCAGACGCCCTTGTCCCAGATGATGACCTTGCCCGCGCCGTAGTTGCCTGGCGGGATCGTTCCTTCGAACTCGTTGTACGAGAGCGGGTGGTCCTCGACGTGCATGGCCATCCGCTTGTCGGCCGGGTCGAAGCTCGGCCCCTTGGGCACGGCCCAACTCTTCATCGTGCCGTCCAACTCGATGCGAAAGTCGTAGTGCAACCGTGTCGCCCAGTGCTTCTGGATGACGAACGCGCGGGCTTCCTCGTTCGGAACGCCGCCGGCCGCCGGTTCCGGGGTGGCGTCGAAATTGCGTTTGTCGCGATAGGTCTTGAGGGCGTTGGGGGACCGCTCGTCCATGGCGCTGCAGCCTTTCTTCATCAACCATATGAACGGCCGCGCATGCCGGGTGTAGGACAAGCCGCCTTTGTGGGGCGGAAGATCCCGGCTCACGCCTGGCGCGGCTTGCGAGGCGTGCGACGCAGGAAGGCCAGCAGGCGCTGTTCCGCTGCGCCCAGCCCCCCTACCGGCCGGCCCGGGGGGAGCTCTTCCGCGGCGTCGACCTGGCCGGCGCGCTGCGTGCACAGCGCGAGCACCTCGGGGTGGATATACGCCTTGCGGCACACGGCGGGCGTGTTGCCCAGGCTGGATGCCACCTGCGCGAGGACCTGCTTGAGCGTGAACGGCTCGCCGCCCGCGCACAGGGTCCGCAGCGTCTCCAGCGCCAGCACGCTGCCGTGCCACGTGCGGAAATCCTTGGCGGTGAAACGCTCACCGCACAGCTGGTGCAGGAAGTCGTTCACGTCGCCCGAACTGACGCAACGCACCTCGCCGGCGTCGTCTCGGTACTGGAACAGTTCCTGCCCCGGCAGGTGCAGGCAGCGCCGCACGACCTTGAGCACCCGCGGGTCCTTGATCTCCACCTCGTGGCGCACGCCGCTCTTGCCGCGAAACGACAGGCGCACGGCCCCGCCTTCGACGCGCGCATGCCGGTTGCGCAAGGTGGTCAGGCCATAAGAACCGTTCTCGCGGGCGTACTGGTCGTTCCCCACCCGCACGAGCGTCGTGTCCAGCAGCCGGACGATCGTGGCGAGCACCAGTTCACGCGAATGAGCGCGGTCCTCCAGGTGCCGTCGCACCTGCCGCCGCAGGCGCGGCAGCACCTTCGCGAAGGCCAGCAGGCGGTCGAACTTGCCCGTGTCCCTCTCGGCGCGCCACAGCTCGTGATAGCGGTACTGCTTGCGGCCACGCGCGTCGTGCCCCGTGGCCTGCAGGTGGCCGTCCGGGGAAGGGCAGATCCATACCGAGGTGTAGGCGGGTGGGATCGCAAGCTTGCGGATGCGCGCGAGCTGCACCGGATCGCGCAGCCAGCGGCCCAGCGGGTCGCGGTAGGCGAAGCCCTTGCCCTTTCGCACGCGCGCGATGCCGGGTTCGCTGTCGTTGGAATAAGAGAGGCCGGCAGGGATGCCGGCCTCGGAGCCTGCCGCTTCACCCCCGTTGCCGGTTGCCAGCAGCATGCACTTTCGCGCGTCAAGCCGCGCGGAACTGGTCGCGCAGCATCTTGACCTGGTCGTGGTTGCGCTGCACACCCTGCATCTGCCGCTCGACGATCAGCTTCACGCCGGCGGGCAGGGGCTGCTTCAACGCCTTGCGATAACGGGCCATCGCATTGTCCTCGCCGCGCTCGGCCTCTTCCAGGACGGCCTTGTCGTCGTACGTGGAGAGCGTTGCCTTCACGGCCACCCAGCCGCGATGCATCGCGCCGGCCGCGCTGCCACCCTCGTCGACGGTGCCCCCGAGCCCACGGATCTGCTCGTACAGCTCCTGGGCGGCGCCACGGCAGTCGTCGGCGCGCTGCAGGAAGACGGACTTGAGGTCGGCGCGCTTGGCTTGCTCGGCACACGAGCGAAAGCCATATTCCCCGTCCTTGCAGCACTCCGCGAGGTCGTTGAGCGCATCGATCACGTCGTCGCGGTCACCGCTCTGGTTGCCTGCGCTCTGGGCGGCGCCGACGGCCGCGGCTGCACCGCCGGTGCGCATGCCGTCCGTCATGTCCATCCTGCTGGAATCGATGCGGTCCCACGCGGCGCGGCTGGCCGGCTGGGCCTGCTTCCAGTCGAGGCTGGAACCCGCGCGGGCCGAGTCCCACTCGGAGGCCAGCTGCGGCTCGGCACTCTCCCATTCGCCCTGGTACCGCGTGCGGCCGGTCAGGCCCAGGCGATAGGCCGGTGCGTAGTCGTCGAACGTGCGGCCCTTCTCGTAGTAGGGTTCGCGCGAGTAGTTTTCGCGCCAGTAGGCTTCCTCGGCCGTCGGGTTGATCGCCTCGCCGGCGGCCTTGCCCGCCAGGCCGCCCACCACCGCACCGATCACGCCGCCCACGGCAACGCCGATCGGCCCGCCGATCGAGCCCGCCGCGGCGCCCGCGACCGCGCCGCCAGTTGCCCCGATGCCGGTGCCTACCGGGTGGGCGCCCGGCTCGTCGGTGATGGGGTCGCGATTGAGGTCTTTGTCTTCAGCTGCCATTGTCTGCTCCTTGTGTGGATGAATATGCATGTGCATTTCTCATCTTCGGCCGGACCCGTGGACCGGCAGTCAGTCAAACGGGAGAGTGGCTGTAGGAGAGGGCCCCATCGACCGGCAGGCGAGGCTCCGGGCCAACCCACAGGTGAATGCTGCGTTGTCCTACAGCTGCGGCGTGCCGCCCGGCGCAATCTGTGGAGCATCAGGCCGGCCATGAAATATTCCCTGCGCAAGACCCCCTCGCACCTGCACCTCGCGTACAAGTACGGCGAGGCGAGCGATGGCCTGCTGGGGCGCAACTTCACGCTCGAAGTCGACGACCGCGTGCTGACCCTCGGCATCGACCTCACCCCGAATTTCCATACCCGCAACAAGAGCGCTGCCGCCTACCTCGATGCCATCAGCCTCGCGCGCAACCACCACAAGCTGCGGTTCCTGCAGTGCAGCGACAACCTGGTGCGCACCCGGCTGATCCGGGCCTGGGAGCAAGTGCAGCAACCCGAGCTGCGGCTGTGCCTCGAGCTCGGCCAGCGCGGCCACTTTCTCTATGCGGTGCAGCCGCACTCCCTGTTCATGGGCGGCATCCAATTCGACGTAGAGCGCGTGATCGAGGAGCAGGCGGCGCATGGCCGCAGCCCTTCGCCCGAATTGCACAGCGCGAGGCACCACGCATGAAGGCGCTCCGGCAAGCCGCCGCAGCCACGGGGCGCCGCCTCGTCAAGCTGGCACTCGCGTTCGTCCTGGGAGCCGCCGCGGTGACCGCGACGGCCGGAGACGCCGCCGCATTGCGCGCGAAGTACGACCAGCTGCGAAACGAACTGCAGAACAACAACTTCCAGCGTCCCCTGCACATCGTTTCCTCGCAGTCCGGCGACACCTTGCGCGGCGAGGTGTACGCCGTGCTGGAACATCCCTTCAACGACTTGAGCACCGCATTGAAGGATCCTTCCGACTGGTGCGACATCCTGATCCTGCCTTTCAACACCAAGTACTGCCATGCGGTGGAAGGCAGCCGCGGCGCGGTGCTCCAGGTGCGCATCGGCCGCAAATTCGACCAGCCGGTCCAGGACGCGTACCGCGTGGACTTCGCGCTGCGCCAGGTGGCGGCGACGCCTGAGTATTTCGAGAGCCGCCTGAACGCAGCCAGCGGGCCGGTCGGCACCAGCGACTACCGCATCACCCTGGCCGCCGTGCCGCTGGACAAGGGGCGGAGTTTCATGCACCTGAGCTATTCGTACGGCTTCGGGGCGATGGGGCGATTCGCGATGCAGGCGTACCTGGCGACCGCGGGAGCGGACAAGGTGGGATTCACCATGACCGCGAAGGACCCCGGCGGACAGCCGGTTTACATCGGCGGAGTGCGCGGCGCGATCGAGCGCAACGTGATGCGCTACTACCTGGCGATCGACGCCTATCTGGCGTCGCTGAAATCCCCGCCCGACCAGCGCGTGGAAAAGCGCATCCAGACCTGGTTCAACAACACGGAGCGCTACCCGCGCCAGCTGCGGGAGATGGACCGCTCAACCTACGTCGCGATGAAGCGCGGCGAGCATGAGCGGCAACAAGCCATGATCGATTAAGGCGCCTACTTGAGCCCCGCCGCGGCACGCAGCTGCGCGGCCCGGTCGGTGCGCTCCCACGTGAATTCCGGTTCTTCGCGGCCGAAGTGGCCGTAGGCGGCGGTCTTCTCGTAGATCGGGCGCAGCAGGTCCAGCATCTGGATGATGCCCTTGGGCCGCAGGTCGAAATGGTCGTGCACCAGCGAGGCGAGCTGGTCGTCGGGAATGACGCCCGTGCCTTCGGTGTAGATGGTCACGTTCATCGGCTTGGCGACGCCGATGGCGTACGCGACCTGGATCTGGCACTGGCGCGCCAGTCCGGCCGCGACGATGTTCTTGGCGACGTAGCGCGCGGCATAGGCAGCCGAGCGGTCCACCTTGCTCGGGTCCTTGCCCGAGAACGCGCCGCCGCCGTGGGGGCAGGCGCCACCGTAGGTGTCCACGATGATCTTGCGGCCGGTGAGGCCGCAGTCGCCCTGGGGCCCGCCGATGACGAAACGGCCCGTCGGGTTGATCAGGTAGCGCGTGTCCTTGAGCCACTCCTTGGGCAGCACGGGCTTGATGATCTCCTCGATCACCGCTTCGACGAACGAGGGCTTCATGTGCTTGCCGTCGCTCTGCTCGGGGCTGTGCTGCGACGACAGCACCACGGTGTCGATGCTGTGGGGCTTGCCGTCCACATAGCGCATCGTCACCTGGCTCTTGGCGTCGGGGCGCAGGAACGGCAGGCGGCCGTCCTTGCGCAGCTGCGCCTGCCGTTCCACCAGCCGGTGCGCGTAGTAGATCGGCGCGGGCATGAGCTCGGGCGTCTCGTCGCAGGCGTAGCCGAACATCAGGCCCTGGTCGCCGGCGCCGGTGTTCAGGTGGTCGTCGCTCGCATGGTCCACGCCCTGCGCGATGTCGTTGCTCTGCTTGTCGTAGGCCACCAGCACCGCGCAGCCCTTGTAGTCGATGCCGTATTCGGTGTTGTCGT
Organism: Ramlibacter sp.; assembly: GCA_030695945.1. Lineage (GTDB taxonomy): Bacteria > Pseudomonadota > Gammaproteobacteria > Burkholderiales > Burkholderiaceae_C > Ramlibacter. The sequence goes on along the minus strand of JAUYOG010000037.1, from coordinate 80,884 downwards.
AGCCGATGCGCTTGATGGTGTCGCGCGCGACCTGGATGTAGTCCACGTGCGCGTTGGTCGTGATCTCGCCGGCCAGCACCACGAGGCCGGTGTTGGTCAGCGTTTCGGCCGCGACGCGGCTGCGCGGGTCCTGCTTGAAGATCGCGTCCAGGATCGCGTCCGAGATCTGGTCGGCGACCTTGTCGGGGTGGCCCTCGGACACGGATTCGGAGGTAAAGAGAAAGTCGTTCGCCATTTGAATAAACTCCGTACGTTTGCTTTAAGGCGCGTTGCCTTGTGCCGGAGCTTGGGGCGAACGCTTTAGCAGTTCTTTTTTAACGTCGCCCTGCAAGTAGTTCATAACTCGGCGACCGGCCCATTCTAAACGCTTGTGAAGACCCTTTTTCGCGTGCTAGCGCTGCTGCCGCTGCCCGTCCTGCACGCGGTGGGCGCCGCGGTGGGGTGGCTGTCTTTCCTGGCGTCGGGCACCTACAGGCACCGCTTCCTCGAGAACGCGCACCAGGCGGGCTACGCCCTGGCGCAGGTGAGCACGGCCGTGGCCGAGGCGGGCAAGCTGGTTTTCGAGGCGCCGCGCCTGTGGTTCGGAAAGACCCCCCCGATCGAATGGGAGGGCGCGTCATTGATCGAAGCCGCGCGCGCCGAAGGCCGGGGGATCGTCTTCCTCACGCCGCACCTCGGTTGCTTCGAGGCCGCCGCCCAGGGCTATGCCGCGCGCTTTGGACGCATCACGGTGCTGTACCGGCCGGCGCGAAAGCCCTGGCTGCGCGAGCTGGTGGAAACCGCGCGCGGCCGCGCGAACCTGGAAACCGCGCCCACCACGCTCGCCGGGGTGAAGCAGATGCTCAAGGCCCTCAAGGCGGGCGAGGCGGTCGGACTGCTGCCCGACCAGGTGCCCCCGCAACAGATGGGGGTCTGGGCGCCGTTCTTCGGCCGCAACGCGTACACGATGACGCTCTCGGCGCGGCTCGCACGCCAAACCGGGGCCACCGTCCTGCTGGCGTGGAGCGAGCGGCTGCCGGGGGGCCGGGGCTACCGCGTCCACGTGCGGGCCTGGCCGGGCGTGCTCGCGCGCGACAGCGAAGCCGCCGCGGCGCAGGTCAATGCCCAGATGGAGCGGCTCGTGCGCGAGTGCCCGCAGCAGTACCTGTGGGGGTACGCGCGGTACAAGGCGCCGGCGGGGGGGCTCGCCCCATGAGCCGCCGGGCCGCTCCCGAGGCTCATGGCACCGCAGCACGCCGTGCGGAGGTTACTTAATGAGCCAACTCGGGGTCCTGTTCATGCGCGCGCTCGCGCACCTGCCGCTGGTGGGGGTGCGGGCGCTGGGCTGGCTGCTCGGCCGGGTGCTCTATTTCATCGTGGTGCCGCGGCGGCGCGTGGTGCAGCGCAACCTCGAGCTGTGTTTCCCGGCGTGGACGGCGCGGCGACGGCGGGCGCTCGGGCGGAGCATCTTCATCCACGTGGCGCAGGCCTGGCTGGACCGCAGCTGGCTGTGGCACGGCAAGCCGGCGACGGTGCGCGAGCGCCTGCGGATCACGGGCGCGCTGGATGAGCTGCGGGGGAGCCAGCCTACCGTGATCTTCGCGCCGCACTTCGTTGGACTGGACGCCGGATGGACGGCGCTCACGCAGCAACTGCCACGCGACTTCACGACCATCTACACGGACCAGGCCAACAAGGTCGTGGACGCATGGATCCTCGCGGGCCGGCGCCGGTTCGGCTCCGGTCGCCTGTTCGGCCGCGCGGACGGAGTCAAGGCCATCGTCTCCGCACTGCGCGAGGGAGCGCCCCTGTACCTGCTGCCGGACATGAATTTCGGGCCGGAGGAGTCGATCTTCGTGCCGTTCTATGGGGTGCAGGCCGCCACGGTGCCCTCGCTTTCGCGCTTCGCGAAGCTCGGGCGCGCCAAGGTGGTGCCGGTGATCACGCGCATGACGCGCTCGGGCTATGAAGTGCTGGTGGGGCCCGCCTGGCCGGGTTTCCCGTCGGACGACATGGCAGCGGACACCGCGCGCATGAACCGGCACCTGCAGGACTACATCGACACGATGCCCGGGCAGTACTACTGGGTGCACAAGCGCTTCAAGACCCGGCCGGCCGGCGAGCGGCCCGTGTACTGACCTCAGGACGACCGGAGGAAATCGGCGAGGCGCTGCGCCACGAACTGCGGGCGCTCGTGGATGATCCAGTGGCTCGCGCCCTCGACCTTCTCGAGCCGCAAATGCGGGATGTAGTCGCCCAGGCCATCGATCAGTTCCGGCGGCAAGGCCGCGTCGTCCATGGCCCAGAGCACGAACGTCGGCACCTCCACGGTGAGCATCTCACGCGGCAGGTCGATGGCCGCCGCGCCGGGGTCTTCCGGCCGGGGCGGGCGCACGGGCGACGCCCGGTAGTAATTGCAGCCGCCCTCCAGGCTCGCGTCCCACACCTCGCGATATTGCTGCTTCACCGCCTCGGTCAGCCAGGGCGCGCCGCCCCAGTTGGTGAAGAAGGCCCACAGGCGCCGGTAATCGTCCTCGCGCAGCAGTTGCTCCGCGTCCGGGCGGATCAGGAAATTCATGTACGCGCTGGCCTGCTGCTGCCGGGGGTTGGACTTGAGTTCGCGCAGGAACGTGCCGGGGTGCGGCGAATTGATGATCGCAAGCTTCCTGATCAGCCGGGGCAGCTGGTTGGCCAGGTTCCAGGCGACGGCCCCGCCCCAGTCGTGCGCCACGAGGCATTCCAGCGGCGCGCCCTCCAGGGCGATCAGCGCCGCGACATCCTGCACCAGCAGCTTGGCCCGGTAGTCCTTCACCTGCGTGGGCTGGGTGGACTTCTCGTACCCGCGCAGGTTCGGCGCCACGCAGCGGTAGCCGCCGTTTTCCGGACGTGCGAAGTGCTCCAGGATGCCGTCCCAAACGAAGGCCGCTTCCGGAAAGCCGTGCAGGAACATCAGCACGGGCCGGCCGCGCTCGCCGGCCGCGCGGCAGCTGAGGGTGATGCCGTTCGGCAGGACTTGCAGGAAGTTTTCGATCATAGTAGTAGCCCCCACGCTTGAGGCTGAAGCCTCTGCGCTGCCCCCCGAGGGGGCGTTCGCGCCTTGGGGCGGCCCGGCGGCGCTCATTCGCTGTCCGGGTGCGCCCACTGCCACAGCAGGAGCGAGGTTTCCTCGACGCCCTGCTTCTTCAGGGCGGAGAAGAGTTTGACCTCGCCGCCGCCGGCTTGCAGTCGCGCGATGGACAGCGCCTTGGCCTGCTCGCTTCGGTTGAGCTTGTCGGCCTTGGTCAGCAGCAACAGGAACTTCAGGCCCTGCTCGACGCGCGGACGGATCACCTCCAGCAGGATTTCGTCCAGCTCCGTTATGCCATGGCGCGGGTCGCACATCAGCACCACGGCCTTGAGGTTCTCGCGCGTGACCAGGTAATTGGCCATGACCTGCTGCCAGCGCAGCTTGTCCTGCTTGGGCACGGCCGCGTAACCGTAGCCGGGCAGGTCGGCGAGGATGGCGTCTGTCACCCCCTGCTTGCCCAGGGCGAACAGGTTGATGCTCTGGGTGCGGCCGGGAGTCTTCGACGCGAATGCAAGGCGCTTTTGCTGGGTGAGGGTGTTGATGCAGGTCGACTTGCCCGCGTTGGAGCGGCCGACGAAAGCGATCTCCGGCACCTCCACCGCGGGCAGGAATTCGAGTTTGGGCGCCGTCGTGAGGAAGCGCGCGGTGTGCATCCAGCCGGTGGCGGCCGCCACTGCGGTCTTGCTGTCTTGGGGTTGGCCCGGGGCCGGGGTCATGGAGGTGCCTTATGGTTTGCGGGGAAACCCGAGTGGGGCATTGTAGAATCACGAGGTTTTGCGCCCCTAAACCGACTCCCCGAATATGAAGCCGTTTGCCTCCCTGTTGATGGCTGCCCTGCTGGCAGTTCCCGCCGCGACCGTGTTTGCACAAGCCCCGGCGCCAGCCGCCGCCGCGCCGGCAGCGGCCAAGCCGGACCTCACGCAAGGCAGCGCCAAGTTCACGGCGGTCTGCGCGGCCTGCCACGGCGCCGACGGCAATTCCGCCGTGCCCGCCAACCCCAAGCTGGCGCAACAGCACCCGGAATACCTGGTCAAGCAACTGCAGGAGTTCAAGGCCGGCAAGCGCACCAGCCCCGTCATGCAGGGCTTCGCGGCGCAGCTGACCGACGCGGACATGAAGAACGTGTCGTACTGGGCCGGCTCGCAAAAGGCCAAGCCCGGGTTCGCCAAGGACAAGGACCTCGTGACGCTCGGCGAGCGCATCTACCGCGGCGGCATCGCCGACCGCCAGGTGGCGGCGTGCGCCGGCTGCCACAGCCCGAACGGCGCCGGCGTGCCCGCGCAGTACCCGCGCCTGTCCGGCCAGCACGCCGACTACACGTCGGCCCAGCTCACTGCGTTCCGCGATGGCGGCCGCAAGAACAGCCTGCAGATGGCCCAGATCGCAGCCAAGCTCAACGACCGCGAAATCCGCGCCGTGGCGGATTACATCGCCGGCCTGCGCTGAGCCACAGCGGCTTTCATTTCCAAGGCGGGCGCTCGGTGAGCGCCCGCCTTTTTTAATGGTCGCGTCACGCGGAGGGAACGCTGCGCGACCGGTGGAATCTTGTAAGAATGGCCGGGCGCCGCAGACCTACGGCCAGACACAAGGAAAGAACCATGCTGATCAAGAGCTCACGTGACGGCTTCATCCACCCCGCTTCCAGCGAGATCACGCCGCGCGCGCTGTACAGGGAGCGGCGCGACATCCTGAAACTCATGGCGTCCGGCGCCGCCGGCACGGTGCTGGCGTCGTGGGCGTCGCGCGAAGCTTTCGCCCAGCAGGCGCAACGGCCCGGCAAGGGCGCGGCGCTGGCTGGTTCGAAGTCGGGCGTCCCCGGCGCGGTGACCATGGAAAAGGTGACCGAGTACAAGGACGCGACGACCTACAACAATTTCTACGAATTCGGCACCGACAAGGCGGACCCGGCGAAAAACGCCCACACCCTCAAGCCCACGCCCTGGGTCGTGGAGGTGGAGGGCCTCGTGAAGAAACCCACCAAGTTCGCGCTGGAAGACCTGCTGAAGCTGGGCGCGCAGGAGGAGCGCATCTACCGCCTGCGCTGCGTCGAGGGCTGGTCGATGGTCATCCCCTGGGTCGGCTACTCGATGAGCAAGCTGATCGAGAAAGTGGAGCCGCTGGGCAATGCGAAGTTCGTCGAATTCATCTCGCAGGCCGACCCCAAGACCATGCCATTCGTGGGCTCCAGCGTCCTCGACTGGCCCTATGTCGAGGGCCTGCGCATGGACGAGGCCATGCACCCGCTGGCGCTGCTCTCCTTCGGCATGTACGGTGAAGTGCTCCCCAACCAGAACGGTGCGCCCGTGCGGCTGGTCGTGCCGTGGAAATACGGCTTCAAGAGCGGCAAGAGCCTGGTGCGCATCCGCTTCACCGACCGGGAACCGAAGACCGCATGGAACAAGGCCGCGGCGAACGAATACGGCTTCTATTCCAACGTGAACCCCAACGTCGACCACCCGCGCTGGAGCCAAGCCACCGAGCGCCGCATCGGTGAAGACGGTCTGTTTGCAAAAAAGCGCAAGACACTGATGTTCAACGGCTACGAGCCGCAGGTGGGCCAGCTGTACGCGGGCATGGACCTGAAGAAAAACTTCTGATGTTGCCGGCCAAGGCCACGCAGCGCGCCGCCGCTGCTTCGCTGTTCTTGCACCCGGCCGCCAAGCCGATCCTGTTCGCGCTCGCGCTGCTGCCCTTCGCCTGGCTCGTGTACGGCGCCGCGACGAACAACCTCGGGGCGAACCCGGCCGAATACCTGATCCGTTCCACCGGCGACTGGACGCTGCGCTTCCTGTGCATCACGCTTGCCGTGACCCCGCTGCGGGTGATCACCGGCACGCCCGCGCTGGCGCGTTTCCGCCGCATGCTCGGGTTGTTCGTTTATTTCTACGTGGTGCTGCACTTCCTGAGTTACAGCGGGTTCGACATGGGCTTCGACTTCGGCGAGATCGCCAGGGACATCGCCAAGCGGCCCTTCATATTGGTCGGCTTCACGGCGTTCCTGCTGCTGACGCCGCTGGCCGCCACATCGTTCAATCGCGCGGTGAAAGCCCTGGGGGCCAAGCGCTGGCAGATGCTCCACAAGCTGGTGTACGTGATCGCCGGGCTGGGCATCCTGCACTTCTTCTGGATGCGCGCCGGCAAGCGCAACTTCGCGGAAGTCGCCGTCTATGCGTCCATCCTCGCCGTGCTGCTGGGATGGCGCGTCGCGCAGGCCTGGGTCAGGAGGCGAGCCGCTCGGACCGCATCTGATCCGCAGCGCTCTCCCGTTCACGGATAAGCCAGGCCCGGTCGCCCTCGACCAGCACTTCCGCGGCGCGGCCGCGCGTGTTGTAGTTGCTGGCCATGCTCATGCAATAGGCGCCGGCCGACATCACCGCCATGAAGTCGCCCGGCTCGACGGCCAGTGCGCGGTCGCGCCCGATCCAGTCGCCGCTTTCGCACACCGGCCCGACGACGTCGCAGGTCTGCGGCGCGCCCGGCCGCGGCTTCACCGGAACGATCGCGTGGTAGGCCTGGTACATCGCGGGGCGGGGAAGGTCGTTCATCGCCGCATCGACGATGCAGAAGTTCTTGCCTTCGCCGGGCTTCAGGTAGAGGACCTCGGTCACGCAAACGCCGGCATTGCCGATGAGCGAACGCCCCGGCTCGATCATGAACTGCCGGTCGCCGAAGCCCCGGGTGTCGAGCCGCGCGAACAACTTGTGCCAGAGCGCATCCGCGGCCGGCGGCTTGTCGCCGTTGTAGCTGATGCCCAGGCCACCGCCGAAGTCGATGTGGTGCAGCGGGATGCCCGCCGCTTCGATGGCCTCGACCAGGTCGATGATGCGGTCCATCGCGTCGAGATAAGGAGCCTCGTCGGTGATCTGCGAGCCGATGTGGCAGTCGATACCGACCACCTTCAGCCCGGGCAGCGCAGCCGCACGCTGGTAGGCCGCCAGCGTGCGGCCGTGGGCGACGCCGAACTTGTTGCCCTTCAGGCCGGTGGAGATGTACGGATGGGTCTTGGGGTCGACGTCAGGGTTCACGCGGATGCTGACCGGCGCGACCTTGCCGGCGGCCACGGCGACGGCGCTCAGCACTTCCAGCTCGGCCTCGCTTTCCACGTTGAAGCAGCCGATGCCCGCTTCCAGCGCGCGGCGCATTTCGGCGCGCGTCTTGCCCACGCCGGAGAAAATGATGTCCCCGGCCACACCGCCGGCGGCCAACACCCGCTCGAGCTCGCCGCCGGACACGATGTCGAAGCCGCAGCCTGCCTGGGCGAATACCTGCAGGATGCCGAGAGAGGAATTCGCTTTCATCGCGTAGCAAATCTTCGCCTTGCGCCCGGCGAAACCGCGCTGGTAGGCGGCCAGCGCCGACAGCATCGCCGCCTTGGAATACACGAAGAGGGGCGTGCCGTGCTCGCGGGCGAGATCGCCCAGGGGGAGGCGTTCGGCGCACAGTTCGTCGCCTCGGTATGCGAAATGCGGATGGCCAGGCAGGGAGGTCAGGGTCATGGCGTGCGGATCGGTGAAGCGGTGCCGGTGGTGGCGGGCGCTGATGTGGGGGGCGCGGGCATGACCGTCTGCGGCAGGGTGGCTCTGGCGGCGGAGGCCTCTCCCGAGGGCAGGAACAACGGACCCTTTTGCCCGCATGCGGCCAGCGTTGCGACCACGCCGGCGGCAAGGACAAGCCGCCGCGAGAGTGGGCTGACTAGAATTTGGTAAACATGCTGCATGGTGAAATTGTAATGACCGACCCCGAATTCATGGATCGAGCCGAGGCGCTGCTGAGGCGCATCGAAGCGTATTGCGACCGCATCAACGACGAAACGGATGCGGACATCGACAACCAGCGGGTCGGCGGGATGGTCACGCTGATCTTCGCCAACGGCAGCCAGATCATCGTCAACCTGCAGAAACCGCTCCACGAGGTGTGGATGGCCGCCCGGGCCGGCGGCTTCCACTACAAATTCGACGGCGAAAAGTGGATGGACACCAAGGGCAACGGCGAGTTCTTCGCGAACCTCACGCGCTACGCCGGCGAGCAGGCCGGCCAGCCGCTGGTTTTTGGGCTCTAGTTCCGGAACAGGTCCAGGATGCTTTTTCGCTCGTCCCCCGGCGCGGCGGGCGCGCGGTTGGGCGGCAAGCCGTCCGAATTCAGCAGGCTCTTGTCCTCGGGCGCGCGTGGCGCCGCGGGCGATGTGGGAATGCCGGGCGCCGGTGTCGCCGTGCCGTTCTCCACGGAAGTGCCGCCGAGGTTGCTGACCCCGCCGCCGCGCGCGTATTCCTCGTAGTACCACTCGCCGCCGACATTGACCACGCCTTCGGGCGCGGTCGGCTCCATCACGGGCACGCCCTTGAGGGCGGTGTCCATGAAGTTGATCCACACCGGCAGCGAGAGGCCGCCACCGGTTTCCCGGTCACCTAGCGAGCGGGGCGTGTCGTAACCCATCCAGACGATGCCCACGATCGTGGGCTGGAAACCGGCGAACCAGGTGTCGATCGAGTCGTTTGTGGTCCCGGTCTTGCCGTAGAGGTCGGGGCGCTTGAGTTCGCGCTGGGCTCGCGCGGCCGTGCCGGAGCGCGCGACTTCCTGCAGCAGGCGGGCCATGATGAACGAGTTGCGCGCGTCGATGGCGCGCACCGATTCGTTGGGCAGGGGCGGCTGGCTTTCCACCACGGTCTTGCCCTTCTGGTCGGTGATCCGCGTGATCAGCCACGGGTTCACGCGGTAGCCGCCGTTGGCGAACACGGCGTAGCCGGTGGCCATCTGCATGGGCGTCACCGCGCCCGCGCCGAGCGCCATGGTGAGGTAAGGGGGGTGCTTGTCGGCATCGAAGCCGAAGCGCGCGATCCAGTCCTGCGCATTCTGCGTGCCCACCGCCTGCAGCACGCGAATCGACACCATGTTCTTGGACTTGGCCAGCGCCGTGTGCAACGGTATCGGCCCCTCGAACTTGCCGTCGTAGTTCTTCGGCTCCCAGGGCTGGCCGCCCGTCACGCCGGCGTCGAAGAAGAGCGGCGCGTCGTTGACGATGGTGGAGGGCGTGAAGCCTTTTTCCAGGGCCGCCGAATAGATGAAGGGCTTGAACCCCGAGCCCGGCTGGCGCCACGCCTGGGTGACATGGTTGAACTTGTTCTTGTTGAAGTCGAACCCCCCGACCAGCGCGCGGATCGCGCCGTCGCGCGGATCGATCGCCACGAACGCGCCTTCGACTTCGGGCAGCTGCGTGATCTCCCAGGTGTTCTTGGGCGTCCTGGCCACGCGGATCACGGCGCCGCGGCGGATGCGGATCTTGGGAGGCGCCTTCTCCGACAGGCCCGACTGGGCGGGCCGCAGGCCTTCGCCCGTGATTTCCAGCCGTTCGCTGTTCAGGCGAACGGCAACGATCTTCTTGGGGTTGGCCTCCAGGACGACGGCCGACATCACGTCGCCGTTGTCGGGGTGCTCGGCCAGGGCGTCGTCGATCGCGTCATCGGCATCCTTGGCGTCCGCCGGCAGTTCGATGAACTCCTCGGGGCCCCGGTAGATCTGGCGCCGCTCGTAGTCCATGATGCCCTTGCGCAGCGCCTTGTACGCGGCATCCTGCTGGGCCGCGTTCACGGTGGTGAAGACATTCAGGCCTCGCGTGTAGGCCTCGTCGCCGTACTGCGCATAAACCAGCTGGCGCACGGTTTCGGCCACGTACTCCGCGTGAACGCGCGTGTTGTCCGCGCCGCTGCGGATCTTCAGCTCCTGCTTTTTCGCGGCTTCGGCCTCCTCGGCGTCGATGAAGCCGTTGGCTTCCATGCGCTCGATGATGTAGAGCTGGCGCGCGCGGGCGCGGGTGGGGTTGCTGATGGGGTTGTAGGCGGAGGGTGCCTTGGGCAGGCCCGCCAGCATCGCCGCCTCGGCGATGGTCAGGTCCTTCATCGGCTTGCCGTAATAGGCATCGGATGCCGCGGCAAAGCCGTAGGCCCGGTTGCCCAGGAAGATCTGGTTCATATAGATCTCGAGGATCTGGTCCTTGCTCAGCTGGTGCTCCAGCTTGAAGGTGAGCAGCACTTCATACAGCTTGCGGGTGAACGTCTTCTCGGACGACAGGTAGACGTTGCGTGCCACCTGCATGGTGATGGTCGAGGCGCCCTGGCTCTTCACCCGCCCCAGGTTGGCCAGGGCGGCGCGCAGCAGCCCCCGGTAGTCCACCCCGCCATGGGAATAGAAGCGGGAGTCCTCGATGGCCAGCACCGCGTCCTTCATGACCTTGGGAATGTCGGCGATCGGCGTGAGGTTGCGGCGCTCCTCGCCGTACTCGCCGATCAGGACGCCCTCGGCCGAGAACACGCGCAGCGGCAGCTTGGGCCGGTAGTCCGATAACTCGGAGATGTCGGGAAGGTTGGGGTAGGCGACTGCCAGCGCAACCGCGACGATGATCGCCAGCGAGGCGGTGGCGGCCGCGAACAGGCCGACAGTCCACAGCACGAGGCGCAGCAGGGCGCGTTTCCAGCCGGTCAGGCCGGAGCCGGGGAAGCGCGAGGACGTCCCGGAAGAAGGTTCAGAAGGCATCAGGTTTCCACGTAGCGTCCCGTTGCCACATTATAAAAATGGCGCCGACAGGGACGGTCTGGCAAGTCAGACCCAAAAGTCATCAGTTGGTTTGATCGGGTACTTGGGACTTACCAGTATGGCAGGTTCACTCGTCGGTTTTTGGCAACGGTTGGTAGGGGGAAATCGGAAAAATCCTTTGCGTGACAAGGATGTTACGGCTAGCATTGAAGTGAAATCTTAAGTTTGTTACGCCTTGAAATACGGCGTTTCAGGAGACGGAATTGATCTCTTTGGGATCGTTGTTTAGCCGCCAGCCGGCGCCACTGCTGGGCTTGGACATCAGCTCATCCAGCGTCAAGCTGGTTGAGCTCGGGCGTGACAAGGAGGGCAACCTCGTCTTGGAGCGCTGCGCCATCGAGCCCCTGGAGCGAGGCTGGATCACGGACGGCAACGTCGAAAAGTTCGACGAGGTCGCCCAAGCCATGCGCCGGGTGGTGAAAAAAAGCGGCACCCGCACCCGGAACGTTGCCATGGCGCTGCCGCCCTCCGCGGTGATCACCAAGAAGATCATCCTGCCCGGCGGCCTGACCGAGCAGGACCTGGAAGCCCAGGTCGAGGCCGAAGCCAACCAGTACATCCCCTTCTCCCTGGACGAGGTGAGCCTGGACTTCTGCGTCATCGGTCCCAGCAGCACATCGTCCGGCGACGTCGAGGTGCTGATCGCTGCCTCCCGCAAGGAAAAGGTGCAGGACCGGCAGGGCCTGGCCGAAGCCGCCGGCCTGAAGCCGATGATCATTGACGTCGAGTCCTACGCTTCCCGCCTGGCCGCAGGCCGGCTGATCCAGTCGTTGCCCAACGAGGGGGTGGACACGATGGTCGCGCTGTTCGAGGTGGGCGCCTTCACGACCAGCATGCAGGTCATCCGCAACGACGAGGTGCTCTACGACCGGGACCAGGCTTTCGGGGGGGCGCAACTGACCCAGCTCATCGTGCGCCAGTACGGTTTCTCCCCGGAGGAGGCCGAAAGCAAGAAGCGCAACGGCGACCTGCCGGAGGACTACGAGGCGGGCGTGCTCAAGCCATTCGTGGAAAGCATGGCCCAGGAAGTCGCCCGCGCCATGCAGTTCTTCTTCACCAGCACGCCGCACAACCGCGTCGACTACGTGATGCTGGCCGGCGGCTCGGCGGCCTTGCCGGGGCTGACGGACGCCGTCACCATGCAGACATCCTTCCCCTGCAACCTGGCGAATCCCTTCGAGGGAATGCACGTGGGCGAAGGGGTGCGCGAGAAGAAGATGCGGCGGGAAGCCCCGTCGTACCTGACCTCCTGCGGCCTGGCCATGCGGAGGTTCATGCAGTGATCCTGATCAACCTGCTCCCGCACCGCGAGGCCGCGCGAAAGCGCAAGCGCGAAGCCTTCTACGCCACTCTGGGCATTTCGGCGCTGGCCGGCGGCGTGATTGCCGGCGGGATTTTCCTCTGGTACGCGGCCCAGATCTCGAGCCAGCAGGACAAGAACAAGGTCCTTCAGACCGAGATCACGCGCCTGGAGGGGCAGATCAAGGACATCGCCACCCTCCAGGCGGAAATCGCCGCACTGCGTGCCCGCCAGCAGGCGGTGGAAGACCTGCAGGCGGACCGCAACATGCCGGTGCACCTGCTCAACGAACTGGTCAAGCAGTTGCCGGACGGCGTCTACGTGAGCAGCCTTCGGCAGGACAACCAGGTCGTCTCCATCACGGGCACGGCGCAATCCAACGAACGTGTTTCCGAACTGCTGCGCAACCTGGGCAACAACAGCCCGTGGCTCACGCGGCCCGAGCTCATCGAGATCACCTCCGGCCACGTGGCCCTGACCCCGCGCGACCAGCGCCGTGTCGCCAATTTCACGATGCGTGTGAGGCTGTTGCGCGCCAGCGAAGCACAGAAAGCCGCGTCCGCCGCCAGCGGCGCATCCGGTGCCGCCAGTGGCACGCCGGCCCCCGCGGCCGCGAGCGCCTCCGCGCCCGCCAAGACCTGACCACCATGGCAACCACTCCCAAAATCGATACAGCGGCCCTCCAGCAGGCGCTGGTCGGCCAGTTCAAGGGCCTGAACCCGAACGATCCTGCCTCGTGGCCGGTGGTCCCGCGCGTCGTGCTGTGCATGGCGCTCATGATCGCCATCGTCGCGGGCCTGTGGTTCTCGTGGCTGAGCAGTTCCGATGAAGAACTCGAGGCCGAACGCAAGAAGGAAGTGGCGCTGCGCGAGGACTACAGGAAGAAACTCGCACAGGCGGTGAACCTGGATGCACTCAAGAAGCAGCGCGAGCAGGTCCAGACCTACGTGACGCAGCTGGAAAAGCAGCTGCCCAGCAAGGCGGAGATGGACGCGCTGCTGTCGGATATCAACCAGGCGGGGCTGGGACGAAGCCTGAACTTCGACCTGTTCCGGCCCGGCCAGGTCGGCGTGAAGGAGTACTACGCGGAATTGCCGATTTCCTTGCGCGTCTCGGGCAAATTCCACGACGTGGGCGCCTTCGCCGCGGACATCGCCAATCTCTCGCGCATCGTGACATTGAACAACATCAGCGTGGTGCCCACTCCGGCCCGGGATGGCACCCTGGTGATGGATGCCACGGCCAAGACGTTCCGTTACCTCGACACCGACGAGGTCGCTGCCCAACGCAAGTCGGCTCCCGGAGCCAAGAAGAAATGACCCCGAAGACCGCAGCATCGGCAGTTTCGATCGTGCTCCTGCTCACGGCCTGCGCGCCGTCCGGGCAGGAAGAATTGCAGGCCTGGATGAACGAGCAGCGCCAGCTGACCAAGCCCCAGGTTCAGCCCATTCCCGAGCCGAAGAAGTTCCAGCCGCAGGCGTACACGCAGGACGGCGCGACGGACCCGTTCAGCAACCAGAAGCTGACGCAGGCGCTCAAGCGCGAGTCCGCCCAGTCGACCTCGAACGCGGGCCTGGTGGCGCCTGAACTGGCGCGGCGCAAGGAGCCGCTCGAGGGTTACCCGCTGGACAGCATGGCCATGGTGGGAAGCCTGTTGAAGGAAGGCAAGCCGGTGGCCCTGGTCCGCGTCGACAACCTCCTGTACCAGGTGCGGCCGGGCAATTACCTCGGCCAGAACTACGGGAAGATCGTCAAGGTCGCTGAAACCGAGGTGGTGCTGCGCGAGATCGTGCAGGACGCCGCCGGCGAATGGATAGAGCGTAGCGCCACGTTGCAATTGCAAGAGAGGTCGAAATGAACAAGAACCCCATCACCTGGCGAATGGCATGGGCTTTCGCCGCCCTCGTGGTCACCGCGGGGTGGTCGACCGCCGTGCGAGCGCAGACGGTCGTCGAGTCCGTCACCAGCTCGATCCAGGGTGGCGTCGAAGTGGTACGCATCGACTTCTCGCAGCCGCTGACCGCCGTGCCGTCCGGCTTTGCCATCCAGGCGCCGGCGCGGATCGCCCTCGATGTTCCCGGCGCGACCAACGGACTGGGCCGCTCCACCGTGGACATCAACCAGGGCAACCTGCGCTCCGTCAATGTCGTGCAGTCCGGTGACCGGACGCGCCTCGTGTTGAATCTCAAGGCCGCGGCCTCCTACAAGGCGCAACTGCAGGGCAAGTCCCTGCTGGTCGTGCTCGAATCCGGCGGCGTCGCCGGGCCGGCGAGCACCACGGCGCCCGTATTCGCGGAAAGCCGCAACGTCGAAACCCAGCCGATCCGCGACCTGGACTTCCGGCGCGGCAGCGACAGCTCGGCCAAGATCGTGGTGGACCTCCCCAGCAACCAGGTGGGTGTCGACATCCGCCAGCAGGGCCAGAACCTGGTCGTCGAATTCCTGAAATCGTCGCTGCCCGAGGGCCTGCGCCGCCGGCTGGACGTGTCCGACTTCGGCACGCCCGTCCAGACCGTGACCACCTTCCAGGCAGGCGACCGCGTCCGTGTCGTGATCGAGCCGCGCGGCGCGTGGGAGCACAGCGCGTACCAGAGCGACAACCAGTTCGTGGTGGAAGTGCGGCAACAGAAGATCGATCCCAACAAGCTCACGCAGGGGGTGGGCTTCGCCGGAGAGAAGCTGTCGCTCAATTTCCAGAACATCGAGGTGCGCTCGCTGCTCCAGGTCATCGCCGATTTCACCAACTTCAACATCGTGACGTCCGACTCCGTGTCGGGGGCCGTGACGCTGCGCCTGAAGGACGTGCCGTGGGACCAGGCGCTGGACATCGTCCTGCAGGCCAAGGGCCTGGGCATGCGCAAATCCGGCAATGTGCTGTGGATCGCCCCGAAAGACGAGATCGCCGCCAAGGAGAAGCTGGACCTCGAATCCCGCAATGCGATCCAGAGCCTGGAGGCGGTGCGCACGCAATCCTTCCAGCTGAACTACACGAAAGCCGTGGACATCGCGGCGCAGCTCACGGCCGGCACGGGCGCGGCCCGCATCCTGAGCACGCGCGGCAGCGTGATTGCCGAGCCGCGCACCAACCAGATCTTCGTCACCGACATCGCCTCGCGCCTCGAGCAGGTGCAGTCCCTGATCACCAAGCTGGACATCGCCGTGCGCCAGGTGCTGATCGAGGCTCGCATCGTCGAAGCCTCGGATACTTTCGGCAAGTCGCTCGGCGTGCGCCTGGGCGGCAGCGACCTGCGTGGCATCCGCGGCGGCGACCCGGGATACGCTGTGGGCGGGGGCAATAACCGGATTGCGCTCGGCGGTACGTACAACGCGGTCTCGGGCACGACGGGCGAGAGCGCAAATGGCCTCGACACGGTCAATACGACGTTCGTGAACATGCCGGCTTCCGGCCAGGGCGGCTTCAGCGCCTCGTCCTTCGCCATCTCGCTGTTCAGTGCCGCGGCCAACCGCTTTCTCAACCTCGAACTCTCCGCGCTGGAGGCCGACGGCAAGGGCAAGCTCGTTTCCAGCCCGCGCATCGTGACGGCCGACCAGACCAAGGCGCTGATCGAGCAGGGCACGGAATTCCCGTACCAGCAGGCCACGTCCAGCGGCGCCACGTCGGTGAGCTTCCGCCGCGCCACGCTGAAGCTCGAGGTGACGCCGCAGATCACGCCTGAGGGCAACATCATCCTGGATCTCGACATCGCCAAGGACAGCCGCGGCGAAACCACTGCCGCCGGCATTGCCATCAACACCAAGCACATCAAGACCCAGGTGCTCGTCGAAAATGGCGGCACCGTGGTCATCGGCGGCATCTTCGAGCTGACCGAATCCGAAAACGAAGCCAAGGTACCGCTGCTGGGGGACATCCCCTTCGCGGGCAACCTGTTCAAGAGCAAGACCCGCAGTTCCAACAAGCAGGAAATGCTGGTGTTCATCACTCCCAAAATGATCGCGGACCGCGCCGCCGCGCGCTGATCGCCACGAGCAAACGCAACCAGGAAGAGGACCCGAGAGCCATGATGCAAATGACAAGAATTCTGTGCGGCATGTTGTTCGCCGCACTGATGACCGCCTGCGGCGGCGGTGGCGGCAGTCCGGGGGCGACGACGGGTACCGGGGGTACGCCGACGACGCCGGCGACGGCCACCCCGACCGTCGTGGTGACGATCGTGGACGCGTCCAATGCCGCGATAACCGGCATCTCGGTGGGCGGTACATACACGGCCAAGGCCACTGTGACTGACAACGCCGGCTTGGCCGTCGCGAACCGGCTGGTGACTTTCGAACTCAGCAACGCGTCGCTTGCCACCTTGTCCCCGAGTACCGCGCTTACCGATGCGAGCGGGGTGGCCCGTGTGGTCGTCACGCCGGCATCGGTCACGGCCCTGGGCGCCGGCACCCTGTCCGCCAAGGCGACGGTCAACGGCGAAAGTGTGACCGGCCGCATGGACTTTGCCGTTTCTTCCACCAACCTTGCGCTGTCCCCTATCACTCTGGGCAGCACGAGCCTGGCCTCGGGGGGCAACACGTCGATGAGCGTGACGGCATTGATCAATGGAAGCGCGACCGCCACGCCAATCAACATCACTTTTGCCGCATCTTGCGGCCGTATCAACGGCAGCGGCGCGAGCGTCAGCACGACAACGAATGGCAGCGGAGTCGCCACGGCTGTGTACACCGCCGTGAACGCCGACGGTACGTTGTGCAGCGGCCCGGTGACGCTGACGGCGAGCACCGCGGGAACCACCGCGCAGACCGCAAGCGTGACGGTCGCCGCCGCGGTGGCGAACGCCATCACCTTCGTTTCCGCAACGCCGGCGCAAATTTTCGTCGCTGGGTCTGGCGCGCTCGAACAGTCGCTGGTCAAGTTCAAGGCACTTGTGGGCTCGACGGCGTTGCCCAACGTCTCGGTGACGTTCAGCATCCAGGTGAACCCTGGAGGTGTCGGCTTGAACGGCGCAGGCTCCGCCGCGTCGGTCACCACGACCACCGACTCGCTGGGCGAGGCCAGCGTCACGGTCTTCTCCGGCACGATTCCTGGCCCCGTGAAGGTGCGGGCGGCCCTCGTGTCGGATCCGAGCGTGTTCGCGGAAACCCAGAACCTCAGCGTTTCGTCCGGCCCGCCGTCGCAACGCTTCATGAGCCTGAGCGTTTCCACGTTCAACATCGAAGGCTGGAACCGGGACGGGACTCCCACCACCCTGACCGTGAGGCTCGCCGATCGCCAGGGGAACCCTGTCGAAAACGGCACCGTGGTGAACTTCACGTCGGAAGGGGGACAGGTGGCCTCGAGCTGCTCCACGCTGAAGGTCAATGGCATTTCGTCCTGCTCCGTCGATTTCATGAGCCAGAATTTCCGCCCGGCCGACGGTCGTGTCTCGGTACTCGCGTACGCCTCGGGCACCAAGGACTATGTCGATGTGAATGGCAACAACCGCTACGACGCCGGGACTGATACGTTGGTGCAAGTGGGTGACGCGTATCGCGACGACGACGAGGATGGCGCGTTCGATACGGGCGAGTTCCTGATCCCGCGCGGGGGTGCTTCGTCGTGCACCGGCGCCGGCTGGCCGTTCCCGTCGAGAAGCAACACCTGCGACTCCAACCTTGCCACGACAGTGAGGCAACAGGCCGTGATCCTGTTCTCGTCGAGCACGCCGGACGTCCGGATCCTTTCACCCGGCATAAGCACTGCGGGCTTCGATTTCACGGTCGGCAGCTTCGAGCATCCGAAACTGCCGATGCCGTCGGGCACGACGGTGGCGGTCGAGGTCGCAGACAAGACGGAAGGCAACGCACCGTTGTCGTGCGCCCTTGACAAGCTGATTGGCACGACGGTTGGGAATATCTCGCCCACCAACAATCCTGCGGAGTCGCTGGTCACGCTGCACCAGGTGACACTCAAAGGCTGCGCAACCGGCGACCTGTTCACGATCAAGGTGACTTCGCCTGCCGGGCTGACAACAAACTATACCGACGTATTCCCGTGAAGCTCGCCCTGGTCGGGATGCCCGGCTCGGGCAAGTCGACCGTGGGCCGGCAACTCGCCCGGCGGCTGGGCCTTTCCTTTACCGACACGGATCACGCGATCGAGCAGCGCATCGGCTGCTCGATTCGCGAGTTCTTCGAACGCGAGGGGGAGGCGGCCTTTCGCGACATCGAGGAAGAAGTGATCCGTGACCTGGCTCAGCAGGGCGACGGCGTGCTGGCAACCGGGGGCGGCGCGGTGCTCAGGCCGACGAATCGGGAGCGGCTGCGCGCCGGCGGCCACGTCATCTACCTGCGCTCGACACCCGAGGAGATCTACAGGCGGCTGCGGCACGACACACACCGGCCGCTGCTGCAGGTGGCCGACCCGCTCGCGCGCCTGCGCACGCTCTACGAAGAGCGCGACCCGCTCTACGGCGAGACCGCGCATTTCACCATTGAGACCGGCCGCCCGTCGGTGCCGACGCTGGTCAACATGATCCTCATGCAGCTCGAGCTGGCCGGAGTCATTCCCCCGCGCCCTTAAACTCGCGGCTATGCCCGCCGCTTCCACTGCCTCCGTCCTGCACCAGGTGCCGATCGAACTCGGAGACCGCAGCTACCCCATCAGCATCGGTACCGGCCTGCTGGACGAACCCGCCACCTGGGCTGGCGCCCCCCCGGCCGCGCACGCGCTGATCGTGACGAACACCACCGTGGCACCGCTCTACGCCGCCCGGCTTCAAAAGGCGCTCGCGGGCCGCCACAAGGCCATCCATGTCGTCGCGCTGCCGGACGGCGAGGCGCACAAGGACTGGCAGACCCTGAACCTCATTTTCGACGCGCTGCTGGAAAACGCGAGCGATCGCAAGACCGTGCTGTATGCGCTCGGCGGCGGCGTCGTGGGTGACATGACCGGATTCGCCGCGGCCAGCTACATGCGGGGCATCCCGTTCGTGCAGGTGCCCACGACGCTGCTCGCGCAGGTCGATTCATCCGTCGGCGGGAAGACCGCGATCAACCACCCGCTGGGCAAGAACATGATCGGCGCGTTCTACCAGCCGCGCCTGGTGGTTTGCGACCTCGACACGCTGGGCACGTTGCCCGCGCGCGAATTCAGCGCGGGGCTGGCCGAGGTAATCAAGTACGGACCCATCGCGGACATGCCCTTGCTCGATTGGCTGGAGTCGAACATCGACCGCCTGGTGGCGCGGGAAACCGCCGCACTGGCCCATGCCGTGCGGCGCAGCTGCGAGATCAAGGCCTGGGTCGTCGGCCAGGACGAGCGCGAGGCCGGGCTGCGGGCCATCCTCAATTTCGGGCACACGTTCGGCCACGCGATCGAATCCGGCCTGGGCTATGGGCAATGGCTGCACGGCGAGGCGGTCGGCTGCGGCATGGTGATGGCGCTGCACCTGTCGCAGCGCCTCGGCCTGGTCGGCATGGACTTCGTCGAACGGGTGACGGCGCTGCTGCGCAAGGCCAGGTTGCCGGTGGTGGGGCCGGCTCTGGGTGCGGACCGCTACCTGGAACTGATGCGGGTGGACAAGAAGGCGGAGGCCGGCGAGATCAAGTTCGTCGTGATCGACCGCCCCGGCAGCGCGGCGGTGCGCGCCGCGCCCGACGCACTGGTGCGCGAAGTGATCGCGCATTGCTGCCGGCCATCGTGACATGAGCCTCGCCCGCTACGCCTGCGATCCGGCGCGGTCGCGCGGCCGTCGCCACCCGGAGGAAGCCGCGCCCACGCGGACCGAATACCAGCGAGACCGCGACCGCATCGTGCATTCGACCGCATTCCGCAGGCTGGTCTACAAGACGCAGGTTTTCCTGAACCACGAGGGCGACCTCTTTCGCACGCGGCTGACGCACTCGCTCGAGGTGGCGCAGCTGGCCCGCTCGATCGCGCGTGCGCTGGAATTGAACGAGGACCTGGTCGAGGCCATTGCCCTCGCCCACGACCTCGGCCATACCCCGTTCGGCCACGCGGGCCAGGATGCGCTCAACGACTGCATGTCCGCCCATGGCGGCTTCGAGCACAACCTGCAGAGCCTGCGCGTTGTCGACGAGCTGGAAGAGCGGTACCCACGCTACGACGGATTGAACCTGACGTTTGAAACACGCGAGGGCGTCCTGAAGCATTGCTCGCGCGCGAATGCGCAGCGAATCGAACAGGGCGAGCCGGGCGGGGTCGCGCGCCGGTTCCTGGATCGCACCCAGCCGAGCCTGGAGGCGCAGCTGTGCAACCTGGCCGACGAGATCGCGTACAACGCCCACGACATCGACGACGGAGTCCGTTCCGGCCTGATCACGATGGAGCAGTTGGAAGCAGTGCCGCTGTTCGAGGACTATCGTAGGGTGACGCTGCAGGAATTTCCCGGGCTGCAGGGCCGGCGCCTGCTGTACGAGTGCATCCGCCGGATGCTGAGCGCGCAGGTCTATGACGTGATCGATGCCACCCGCGGCGCGCTCAAGGCCGCGGCGCCATCTACCGCTGACGATGCGCGCCGCTGCGCACCGATCGTGAAGTTCAGCGATGCGATGGCCGCCCGGTCGTCCGCCCTGAAAGCCTTCCTGCTGAACAACCTGTACCGGCATCCGCAGGTGCTCGCCACCACAGGCCAGGCCAAAGATGTGGTTCGCGAACTCTTTGGTGCGTACGTGGAGCAGCCCGCGCAGATGCCGCCTGATTTCGCCGCCCGGCCGAATGTCGCCCGCGCGGTGGCGGACTACATCGCCGGGATGACCGATCGCTTCGCCGCGCGCGAACACGAGCGCCTGACCGGGCGCCGGCTGCTGGCCTGACCGTCGATGCCCCGCATCGATCCCGCGTTGCTGGTGGTGCTGGGCGGCGTCAGCGCCGCGCTGCACGTCGGCAAGTTGCCGCCGGCGTTGCCGGTGTTGCAGCAGGCGCTGGATGTCACCTTGCTGCAGGCGGGCTTCCTGCTTTCGCTGGTGCAGCTGGCTGGCATGAGCCTGGGCTTGGCGGTGGGGCTTGCCGCCGACGGGCTGGGCCTGAAACGCACCATGATCGCCGGGCTGGCCATCCTGTCTGCCGCCAGCCTGACGGGGGGCTGGGCCGGGGACGTCCCCAGCCTGATGCTGTTGCGTGCGGTCGAGGGTTTCGGGTTCCTGTTGGCCTCCATGCCGGCTCCCAGCCTGATTCGCCGGCTGGTAGCGCCGGCGCGCATGAACCGAACCCTGGGCCTGTGGGGCGCGTACATGCCCTTCGGCACGGCCGTTGCGTTGATCGCAGGGCCGGCAGTGATCGGGGTTGCCGGTTGGCCGGGCTGGTGGTGGCTATTGGCAGCGCTGTCGGCGTCGATGGCGATGTGGCTGGCCGCGGCCTTGCCGCCGGATGGCCTTCACCCGTCAGCCGGGCAGGGCTGGACGCATCGCCTGCGGCTCACCTTGTCGGCGGGCGGCCCGTGGCTTGTCTCGCTGGCCTTCGCGGCGTATTCGGCGCAATGGCTGGCAGTGATCGGGTTCCTGCCGTCGATGTACACGCAGGCTGGGCTCGCGCCCGGGCTCGCGGGCATCGCAACCGGATTCGCCGCCGCGCTGAACATGGTGGGCAACATCGCATCGGGGCGCCTGTTGCAGGGCGGCAGTCGGGCCGAATACCTCCTGTATACGGGCTTCCTGGCGATGGCGGCGGGCAGCTTCGTTGCCTTCTCCGACGTCACGGGCACCCTGGACCCGACGCTCGCGGCCGGGCTGCGCTACGGCGCGGTGCTCCTGTTCTCATCGGTCGGCGGCCTGATCCCGGGCACCTTGTTCTCCCTGGCCGTGCACGTGGCGCCCGGCGAAGGCACCGTGTCCACGACCGTCGGCTGGATGCAGCAATGGTCGGCCGCGGGCCAGCTGGCCGGCCCCCCGCTGGTCGCATGGATGGCCACGCGCGCGGGAGGGTGGCAATGGAGCTGGTTGGTCACCGGTGGATGCGCGCTGGCGGGGCTCGGCCTGGCCTTCCTGCTGGGGCGCGTCGCCGCGCGGTCTCCCACCAACTGAGGATGGTGCCCGCGGCGCGCCGGAACGTAAAATCGTTGCTCCGCACCATGCTGAATCGATCGAGTCCTCCGTGAGCTTCCTGAACCAATTGAAATCCCAGGCGAATGCGTTGCGCAGCCAGCAGAGCCAGGATCAGCTCAATTTCGGGGAGAAAACGGCGCAGACCGAGGACGCCTGCCGTTTTGCGCTGCAGTACCTCCATGACCTGGCCAAGCACCTGAACGTGATCGGGCCGAAAGCGCCCCGGTTCAGCCTGGACGGCAAGACGCCGTGGCCGGCCATGAAACTGGTCGAGTTCCGGGTGGACTCGCGCAAGAAGGTGCTGCGCGATCGCGAGGCCTTCGATTACTTCGCGATCGGCTGGCGCATCGTGCCGCAAGTGGGGCAGCCGGTGGGCGGCACCGTGTCGGTGAATTTCCCGCCGGACCTGCAGCGCGTCGAGGCGCGGCTGGCGATGGGGCCGGTCAAGCACGAGCGCAAGGAAGTGCGCCACCCGGAAAAGAACACCTTGCTCGCGTTGCAGTTCGACTACCTCACGGAGACTCGCGGCAATGTCGTGGTCACGCCGGACCACGACAAGGCCGAACTCGGCTTCCGGTTGATGAACGCCAACGGATTCGAGATCCTCAACACGACCTGGCCCGCCGCAAGGATCCGTGCCGAGCTGCTTGACGAACTGGCCAAGCTGATCGTGGGCGAGCCCAACCGGTTCGTCTAGGCCATGGACTCCCTGGCCGCAGCAGTGGTGCGCGACACCCGCAACTGGCTCGAGCGCGCGGTGATCGGCCTGAACCTATGCCCGTTCGCGAAGGCGGTGCACGTCAAGGGCCAGGTTCACTATGCCGTGAGCGAGGCGACGCAGCCGGGTCAGCTGCTCACCGACCTGGGCGCGGAACTCGACGCGCTCGTTGCCTGCGATGCGCGTGAGCGCGAAACCACGTTGCTGATGGCGCCCCGTTGCCTGGCGGATTTCCTGGACTTCAACGACTTCCTATCGCTCGCCGAGCGCCTGGTCCGCAAGCGGAGGCTGGAGGGCGTGATCCAGCTCGCGAGCTTCCACCCCGGCTACCAGTTCGAGGGGACGCAAGCCGGCGACATCGAGAACTTCACCAACCGGTCGCCGTATCCCACGCTGCATCTTCTTCGCGAAGACAGCATCGAGCGCGCAGTGGAGGCGTTTCCCGAGGCCGAAGCCATCTACGAGGCCAATATCGAGACGCTGCGCCGGCTGGGGCCCGAAGGCTGGGCTTCCCTGGAAGTGGGGCCGTCCAAATGAAGCACGACGAGCTGGAGTTGCGGCCCGGGCAGTCCACCGAGCTGTTGAAGGAGCTGCATATCCTCACGCGCGAGGGCCGGATCAACCAGGACTCGCGACGCAAGCTCAAGCAGGTCTACCACCTGTACCAGTTCATCGAGAAGCTGCTCCTGGAGTTGCCGGCCGATCCGGGTGCGACCCTGGCCGACCATGGCGCGGGCAAGTCATACCTGGGCTTCATTCTGTATGACTTGTTCTTCAAGCAGCGGGGAAACGGGCACATCTACGGGATCGAGACGCGGCCTGAGCTCGTGGAACGGTCGCAGGCGCTGGCCGCGCGGCTGGGGTTCGAGCGGATGTCGTTCCTCAACCTGTCGGTGGCCGAAGCGGCCGATGCCGCCGTGCTGCCGGAGCGTATCGACGTCGTCACCGCGCTTCACGCGTGCGACACCGCGACCGATGACGCCATTGCGTTCGGTTTGCGCAAGAACGCCCGCTTCATGGTGCTGGTGCCGTGCTGTCAGGCGGAAATTGCCGGGTGCCTGCGCCAGAACAAGGCGCTGGCGCTGGCCCGCACGCCGCTGGCGGAGCTGTGGCGGCATCCCTTGCACACGCGGGAACTGGGCAGCCAGCTGACCAACGTGCTGCGTTGCCTCTTCCTGGAGGCGAGCGGCTACCAGGTCACCGTCACGGAACTGGTGGGATGGGAGCACAGCCTGAAGAACGAGCTGATCCTCGCGCGGCACACCGGCCAGCGCAAACGCAGCGCCGCCGAGCGGCTGAGGGCGGTGCTTGGAGAATTCGGCCTGCAGGGACTGGAGCCGTTGCGCTATCCCGGGCTGCCGGCCTAGCCCCCACTAATTGGGGTCAGATTCCAATTTATGATGGATCTTTCCACCATAGGTCCCACATGGCCCGCCTCCCGCGCTTGACCGTCCCCGGGTATCCCCACCATATCATCCAGCGAGGCAACAACCGGCAAGCGATATTCGCCACGACAGCAGACTACGAAGTCCTGCTGGCCATGCTCGAAGAACACGCGGGGAAGTCGGGAGTGGCTATCCACGCGTATGTGCTGATGAGTAACCACTTCCATCTGCTGGCGACGCCCGAAACGGCCGAGGGGATTCCGGCGATGATGCAAGCAGTTGGCCGTCGCTATGTCCGGTACTTCAACCAGCGGCAGGGCAGGACCGGCACCTTGTGGGAGGGCCGGTATAAGTCGACGCTGATCCAGGCCGAGCGTTACCTGCTGGCCTGCATGGTGTACATCGACCTGAACCCGGTCCGTGCCGGGTTGGTGCGCGACCCCGCCGACTACCCGTGGTCGAGCCACAGCCATTATGTGGGCCGGGGGAGCGACCGGCTCGTGACGCCCCATTCGCTGTACTGGGAGCTGGGAAACACGCCGTTCGCCCGGGATGCAGCCTATGCCGACTTGGTGCGGGCGGGTATTTCGGCACACCAGCAGCACGCGTTGACGGACTCCGCGCTCCGGGGCTGGGCATTGGGCGAGCCGGATTACGTCGCAGACCTGCAGCGACGGACCGCACGACGGGTCAGCAAGACAAGGGTAGGCAGGCCACCATTGGTTAAACCCGAATCCGGCAAGGAACCACCCGGGTAATTTAATCCGTCCCCAATTTAATCAGCGACACTCGACGTGTCAATTTAATTGGAATCTGACCCCAATTAATTTGGTTGGCAAGGTTGTTGCACTGCAGTATTCTCTGGTCCCACGATAAAACTGCAGGAGCGCCCATGACGACGGCCGCCGAAATTTCCCATTTGCAAGAACATGGCCTGTACTCGGGCGCCCACGAACACGATGCCTGCGGGGTCGGCTTCGTCGCCCATATCAAGGGCGAAAAGAGCCATGCCATCGTCCAGCAGGGCCTGAAGATCCTCGAGAACCTGGACCACCGCGGCGCCGTGGGCGCGGACAAGCTGATGGGCGACGGCGCCGGTATCCTGATCCAGCTGCCGGACGCGCTTTACCGCGAGGAGATGGCCCGGCAGGGTGTCAACCTCCCGCCCCCGGGGGAGTACGGCGTCGGCATGATCTTCCTGCCCAAGGAGCACGCCTCGCGTCTGGCCTGCGAGCAGGAGTTAGAGCGCGCGGTGAAGGCCGAGGGCCAGGTGCTGCTCGGCTGGCGTGACGTCCCCGTGGACCGCGAAATGCCGATGTCGCCCGCCGTGCGCAAGAAGGAACCGATCCTTCGCCAGATCTTCATCGGCCGCGGCAACGACGTGATCGTGCAGGACGCGCTGGAGCGCAAGCTGTACGTGATCCGCAAGACGGCCAGCGCCGCCATCCAGAGCCTGAAGCTGAAGTACACCAAGGAATATTACGTTCCCAGCATGTCCAGCCGCACAGTGGTCTACAAGGGCCTGCTGCTGGCCGACCAGGTCGGCACCTACTACCTGGACCTGAAGGATCCGCGCTGCGTTTCGGCGCTGGGCCTGGTGCACCAGCGCTTCTCCACCAACACCTTCCCGGAGTGGCCGCTGGCCCACCCGTACCGCTATGTCGCGCACAACGGCGAGATCAACACCGTCAAGGGCAACTACAACTGGATGAAGGCACGCGAGGGCGTGATGTCTTCGCCGGTGCTGGGGGCCGACCTCAGGAAGCTCTACCCGATCAGCTTTGCCAACCAGTCCGACACCGCGACGTTCGACAACTGCCTCGAGCTGCTGACGATGGCCGGCTACCCGATCAGCCAGGCCGTGATGATGATGATCCCCGAGCCCTGGGAGCAGCACAGCACAATGGACGAGCGCCGCCGCGCCTTCTACGAATACCACGCCGCGATGCTCGAGCCCTGGGACGGCCCGGCATCGATCGTCTTCACCGACGGCCGCCAGATCGGCGCCACGCTGGACCGCAACGGCTTGCGTCCTTCGCGCTACTGCGTGACCGACGACGATCTGGTGATCATGGCGTCGGAAACCGGCGTGCTGCCGGTACCGGAGAACAAGATCGTGCGCAAGTGGCGCCTGCAGCCCGGCAAGATGTTCCTGATCGACCTGGAGCAGGGCCGCATGATCGACGACGAGGAGCTCAAGGCCAACCTCGCGAACAGCAAACCCTACAAGCAGTGGATCGAGAACCTGCGCATCAAGCTGGACGACCTGTCCGATACCTCGGGCAAGGTGCCCCACAGCGATGTCGACCTGCTCGACCGCCAGCAGGCCTTCGGCTACACGCAGGAGGACGTCAAGTTCCTGATATCGCCGATGGCGCAGGCAGGCGAGGAGGGCATCGGCTCGATGGGCAACGACAGCCCGCTCGCCGTGCTCTCGTCCAAGGACAAGCCCCTGTACAACTACTTCAAGCAGCTGTTCGCGCAGGTGACGAACCCGCCGATCGACCCGATCCGCGAGGCGATCGTGATGTCGCTGGTGTCGTTCATCGGCCCGAAGCCGAACCTGCTGGACATCAACCAGGTGAACCCGCCGATGCGGCTGGAAGTGAGCCAGCCCATCCTCGACTTCGCCGACATGGCGAAGCTGCGCGACATCGAAAGCCACACCTACGGCAAGTTCCGCAGCTACACGCTGGACATCACCTACCCGCTGGCCTGGGGCCATGAGGGCGTGGAAGCCAAGCTCGCTTCGCTCAACGCCGAAGCGGTGGACGCGATCAAGGGCGGCAAGAACATCCTGATCATCAGCGACCGCGCGGTCGGCCCGACGCAGGTCGCGATTCCCGCGCTGCTGGCGCTCTCTTCGATCCACCAGCACCTGGTGCGCGAAGGCCTGCGCACCACGGCCGGCCTCGTGGTCGAGACCGGCACCGCGCGCGAAGTGCATCACTTCGGTGTGCTGGCCGGTTACGGCGCGGAAGCCGTGCACCCCTACCTCGCGATGGAGACCCTGGTGTCCATCCACAAGGATCTGCCGGGCGACCTGTCGGCCGACAAGGCGATCTACAACTACGTCAAGGCGATCGGCAAGGGCCTGTCCAAGATCATGTCCAAGATGGGCGTGAGCACGTACATGAGCTATTGCGGCGCACAGCTCTTCGAAGCGATCGGCCTGAACACCGACACCATCGAGAAGTACTTCACCGGCACCGCCAGCCGGGTCGAGGGCATCGGCGTGTTCGAGATCGCGCAGGAATCGATCCGCATGCACAAGGCGGCCTTCGGCAACGATCCGGTGCTGGCGGGCATGCTGGACGCCGGCGGCGAATATGCGTGGCGCGTACGCGGCGAGGACCACATGTGGACACCCGACGCCATCGCCAAGCTGCAGCATGCTTCGCGCGCCAACAACTGGAATACCTACAAGGAATACGCGCAGTTGATCAACGACCAGAACCGCCGCCACATGACGCTGCGCGGGCTGTTCGAGTTCAGGATCGACCCGGCGAAGGCCATCTCGCTCGACGACGTGGAGCCGGCCAAGGAGATCGTGAAGCGCTTCGCCACCGGCGCGATGTCGCTGGGTTCGATCTCCACCGAAGCCCACACGACGCTCGCCGTCGCGATGAACCGCATCGGCGGCAAGAGCAACACCGGCGAGGGCGGCGAGGACCCGGCGCGCTACCGGCAGGAGCTCAAGGGCATCCCGATCAAGCAGGGCCAGACCATCGCCGACATCATCGGTCGCGATGTGGTCGAGGTGGACTACCCGCTGAACGAGGGCGACTCGCTGCGCTCGAGGATCAAGCAGGTCGCCTCGGGCCGTTTCGGCGTCACGGCCGAATACCTCGGCTCGGCCGACCAGATCCAGATCAAGATGGCGCAAGGGGCCAAGCCGGGCGAGGGCGGCCAGCTGCCTGGCGGCAAGGTTTCCAAGTACATCGGCAAGTTGCGCCACTCCGTGCCGGGCGTCGGCCTGATCTCGCCGCCGCCGCACCACGACATCTATTCGATCGAGGACCTGGCCCAGCTGATCCACGACCTGAAGAACGTCGCCCCGCATTCCTCGATCAGCGTGAAGCTGGTGTCCGAGGTGGGCGTGGGCACCGTCGCCGCGGGCGTTGCCAAGTGCAAGAGCGACCACGTCGTGATCGCCGGCCATGATGGCGGCACGGGCGCGTCCCCGTGGTCGTCGATCAAGCACGCGGGCAGCCCATGGGAGATCGGCCTGGCCGAGACGCAGCAGACACTGGTGCTCAACCGGCTGCGCGGCCGCATCCGCGTGCAGGCGGACGGCCAGATGAAGACCGGGCGCGACGTCGCCATCGGCGCGCTGCTGGGCGCCGACGAATTCGGCTTCGCCACGGCCCCGCTGGTGGTCGAGGGCTGCATCATGATGCGCAAGTGCCACTTGAACACCTGTCCCGTGGGCGTGGCGACGCAGGACCCGGCGTTGCGCAAGAAGTTCTCCGGCAAGCCGGAACACGTCGTCAACTACTTCTTTTTCGTGGCCGAGGAAGTGCGCCAGATCATGGCGCAGCTGGGCATCCGCAAGTTCGACGAGCTGATCGGCCGCACCGACCTGCTCGATACCCGAAAGGGCATCGAGCACTGGAAGGCGAAAGGCCTCGATTTCGCGCGGCTGTTCGCGCAGCCCAACGTTCCCGCCGAAGTGCCCCGCTTCCACAAGGAGGCGCAGGACCACGGCCTGGAGCGCAGCCTGGACCGCATCCTCATCGAGAAGTCGCGGCCCGCCATCGACAAGGGCGAGAAGGTGCAGTTCATCGAAGTGGCGCGCAACGTCAACCGCTCCGTGGGCGCGATGCTCTCGGGCGCGCTGACCAAGGTGCACCCCGAGGGACTGCCCGACGACAGCATCCGCATCCAGCTGGAAGGCACGGGGGGCCAGTCGTTCGGCGCGTTCCTGGCCAAGGGGATCACGCTGTACCTCATCGGGGACGCCAACGACTACACCGGCAAAGGCCTCTCGGGTGGCCGGATCGTCGTGCGGCCCAGCATCGACTTCCGCGGTGTCGCCATGGACAACATCATCATCGGCAACACGGCGCTGTACGGCGCGACGAGCGGCGAGGCCTTCTTCAGCGGTGTGGCAGGCGAGCGTTTCGCGGTGCGGTTGTCGGGCGCCACGGCGGTGGTGGAAGGTACCGGCGACCATGGATGCGAGTACATGACCGGCGGCACGGTGATCGTGCTGGGCAGGACGGGCCGCAACTTCGCGGCCGGCATGTCCGGTGGCATCGCCTATGTGTACGACGAGGACGGGCTCTTCGCCAGCCGCTGCAACACGGCGATGGTCTCACTCGAGCGCGTGGGCACGGCCGCGGAGCAGAAGGCAGGCGGCAAGACGCGCCTGCACAAGGACCAGGCCGACGAGACGCTGCTCAAGAAGCTGCTGGAAGAGCACAACCGCTGGACCGGGAGCCGGCGCGCCCGCGAACTGCTGGACAACTGGGCGGTCTCGCGCACGCGGTTCGTCAAGGTGTTCCCCAACGAATACAAGCGCGCCCTGGCCGAGATGTACGAGCGCGAGGTGGAAGCCGCCAGCACCGGCAACAACGCGCACGTGGCCATGAAGCACGACACGATCGCCGCGGCCTGAACGAGCCTAGAGACGGAGAAGAAACATGGGAAAAATCACCGGCTTCATGGAATACGAGCGCATCGAGGAGGGTTACAAGCCCGTCCCCGAGCGCGTGAAGCACTACAAGGAATTCGTCATCGGCCTGGACGACGGGCAGGCCAAGGTGCAGGGCGCGCGCTGCATGGACTGCGGCACGCCGTTCTGCAATTCGGGCTGCCCGGTCAACAACGTGATCCCGGACTTCAACGACCTGGTGTACCGGGCCGACTGGCAGAACGCCTTTGCCGTGCTGGACTCCACCAACAACTTTCCCGAGTTCACCGGCCGTATCTGCCCGGCACCGTGCGAGGAAGCCTGTGTCCTCAACGTGAACGACGAACCGGTCGGCATCAAGTCGATCGAGCACGCAATCATCGACCGCGCCTGGGAGCACGGTTGGGTCAGGCCGCGCGCGGCGAAGATCAAAACGGGAAAGAAGGTTGCCGTGGTCGGCTCGGGCCCCGCCGGCATGGCCGCCGCGCAGCAACTCGCGCGCGCGGGCCATGACGTGACCTTGTTCGAGAAGAACGATCGTGTCGGCGGACTCCTGCGCTATGGCATTCCGGACTTCAAGATGGAGAAGATCCATATCGACCGCCGCGTCGACCAGATGAAGGCCGAAGGCGTGCAGATCCGCACCGGCGTGATGGTCGGCAGGCTGCCCGAAGGCAGCAAGGTGACCAACTGGGCGAAGGAAACGATTTCGCCCGAGGAATTGCAGGAACAGTTCGACGCGGTGCTGCTGACGGGCGGCGCCGAGCAGTCGAGGGACTTGCCGGTGCCGGGCCGGGATCTGGCCGGCATCCATTTCGCCATGGAATTCCTGCCCCTGCAGAACAAGGTGAACGCCGGCGACAAGGTCAAGGGGCAGATCCGCGCCGACGGCAAGCACGTGATCGTGATCGGGGGCGGCGACACGGGCTCGGACTGCGTGGGCACCAGCAACCGCCATGGCGCCGCGAGCGTGACGCAGTTCGAACTGATGCCGCAGCCGCCGGAACACGAGAACAAGCCGCTTACATGGCCTTACTGGCCTTACAAACTGCGCACGAGTTCAAGCCACGAAGAAGGCTGCGAGCGCGAATTCGCCATCTCCACCAAGGAATTCGTCGGCGAAAAGGGCAAGGTCACGGGGCTCAAGACGGTCCGCGTGGAGTGGAAGGACGGCAAGATGGTCGAGGTCCCCGGCAGTGAGCAGACGCTCAAGGCGGACCTGGTGTTGCTCGCCATGGGCTTCGTCAGCCCCGTCGCCAGCATCCTGGACGGCTTCCGGGTCGAGAAGGACGCCCGCGGCAACGCCAAGGCCACGACGGAGTTCAGCGGCGGCTACGCGACCAACGTGTCCAAGGTGTTCGCGGCCGGCGACATGCGGCGCGGCCAGTCGCTGGTCGTCTGGGCCATCCGCGAGGGACGGCAGGCCGCGCGCGCCGTGGATGAGTTCCTGATGGGGTTTAGCGATCTGCCGCGCTGATACGCGAACGGGGCCGGAGGGTCTTCGGGGAAACCCGTATGATTCCATGCTTTGTCATTACCGGCCGGGCTCGTCCCGGCCCCTGCCTGCTGGATGAATGATTCCGACGCCACGGACCTCGTTGTATGCCGCAACCTCAGCTTCGGCTATGGGGAGCGCGTGGTGCTGGACGACATCTCGCTCACCATCCCGCGGGGCAAGGTCACGGCGCTGATGGGTGCCTCGGGCGGCGGCAAGACGACGATGCTGCGCCTGATCGGCGGCCAGGTGCGGGCGCAACAGGGCGAACTGCTGTTCGACGGCCGCGATGTGGGCAAGCTCGACCAGGCGGGTCTGTACGCCGCGCGGCGCCGCATGGGCATGCTGTTCCAGTTCGGCGCGCTGTTCGCCGACCTGAGCGTCTTCGAGAACGTGGCGTTTCCGCTGCGCGAACACACCGACCTGCCGGAGGCATTGATCCGCGACATCGTGCTGATGAAGCTCGAGGCGGTCGGCCTGCGCGGCGCCCACGACCTGATGCCGTCGGAAATCTCCGGCGGGATGAACCGGCGCGTCGCCCTGGCGCGGGCGATCGCGCTCGACCCCGACCTGATCATGTACGACGAGCCTTTTTCCGGGCTGGACCCGATTTCGCTGGGAACCGCCGCGCGCCTGATCCGGCAACTCAACGACACCCTCGGGATCACCAGCCTGGTGGTGTCGCATGAAATTCCGGAAACCTTCCACATGGCCGACCAGGTCATCGTCCTGGCCAATGGGCGGATCGCCGCGCAGGGCACGCCCGGGGAAGTGCGGGAGTCGTCCGATCCGTTGGTCTACCAATTCGTTCACGCGTTGAGCGATGGCCCGGTGCAGTTCCAGTATCCGGGGCCCAGCGTCATGCAGGACTTCGGCGGAGGGGCTGCATGAGCCGCCGGGCCGCTCCCAAGGCTCATGGCACCGCAGCCCGCAGGGCGGAGGTTATCCAGTGAGCTGGTACCGTCCCGCCGACGTCGGCTTCGCGACCCGCAGGACCCTGGCCGATTGGGGCTACGGCGCGCGGCTGCTGCTGCGGCTCACGATGCTGTTCGGGGCGAGCCTGCGCCGGTTCGGCCTGGTGCGCGACCAGATCCACTTCCTGGGCAACTACTCGCTGGCCATCATCACGGTGTCG
Source organism: Ramlibacter sp. (assembly GCA_030695945.1). Lineage (GTDB taxonomy): Bacteria > Pseudomonadota > Gammaproteobacteria > Burkholderiales > Burkholderiaceae_C > Ramlibacter. Next base: position 48,584 of record JAUYOG010000037.1, on the reverse strand, counting down.
GGGCTCTTCGTCGGTTTCGTGCTGGGGCTGCAGGGCTACTACACGCTCCAGCGGTACGGCTCGTCGGAAGCGCTGGGCCTGCTCGTGGCGCTGAGCCTCGTGCGCGAGCTCGGCCCGGTGATCACCGCGCTGCTGTTCGCAGGACGCGCGGGAGCATCCCTCACGGCGGAGATCGGGCTGATGCGTGCCGGCGAGCAGATCACCGCCATGGAAATGATGGCGGTGGATCCCATCAGCCGCATCCTCGCGCCGCGGTTCTGGGGTGGCGTCATCGCCATGCCCCTGCTGGCCGCGGTTTTCAGCGCCGTGGGAATCTTCGGGGGCTACGTGGTGGGCGTCCTGCTGATCGGCGTCGATTCGGGCGCCTTCTGGAGCCAGATGCAGGGCGGCGTCGACGTCTGGAAGGACGTCGGCAACGGCGTCATCAAGAGCCTGGTGTTCGGTGTGGCCGTGACGTTCATTGCCCTGCTGGAGGGCTACGAGGCGCAGGCGACACCCGAGGGGGTGTCCAGCGCGACGACGCGCACGGTCGTGATGGCCTCGCTGTCGGTTCTGGGTCTGGATTTCATCCTGACCGTCATGATGTTCAGTATCTAGGAGGAGCCTCGTGCAGCGTTCCAGAAATGATGTGTGGGTAGGCCTCTTCGTGATCATCGGCCTGTTGGCGATCCTGTTCCTCGCCCTGAAGGCGGCCAACCTGCTGAACCTGAGTTTCCAGCCGGAATACCGCGTCGTCGCCAAGTTCGACAATGTGGGCGGCCTGAAGCCGCGTGCCGCCGTCAAGAGCGCCGGCGTGGTGGTCGGCCGGGTGGAGTCGATCGCCCTGGACGACAAGCAGTTCCAGGCGCGCGTGACGCTCACGCTCGAATCGCGGTACGCTTTCCCCAAGGACAGCTCGCTCAAGATCCTCACCAGCGGCCTGCTGGGAGAGCAGTATGTCGGCATCGAGCCCGGGGCCGATGCCGCCAACCTGTCAGGAGGCGAGACGATCACCGCGACGCAATCGGCCGTGGTGCTGGAGAATCTGATCGGGCAATTTCTCTACAGCAAGGCTGCGGACGCTTCCAACCCGGGAACGACACCCAAGAAATGAAATGACGACAGCAAAATCCTCTTTGGCCGCGGGCGCGTGGCCGCGCCGCGCCGCGATGGTCCTGCTGGCCGTGCTGCTGCCGGTGTTCGCCGGCTGCGCCGGGTTCAACAAGAATCCCCGCGATCCGCTGGAGCCGATGAACCGCAAGGTCATGGAGTTCAACGACGGGGTGGACGCGATGGTGCTCAAGCCCGCCGCCACCGTCTACAAGAACGGCGTCCCCCCGCTGATTCGCACCGGTGTGAGCAATTTCTTCGGCAACCTCGGCGACGGTTGGAATTTCGTCAACAGCGCCCTGCAGTTCAAGTTCCAGAACGCGGCAGAGAACTTCATGCGGCTGAACGTCAATACGTTCCTCGGGCTCGGCGGCATCCTCGATATCGCCAGCGAGCTGAACATCGAACGCCACAAGGAGGACTTCGGCCAGACACTCGGGCGTTGGGGCGTGCCGGCCGGCCCGTACCTCGTCCTGCCCCTGCTGGGGCCGTCGACGCTGCGCGATGCGCTCGTTTTGCCGATAGAGCGCAAAGGCGATCCCCTGCACATGGTGGACCCCGCGGAGACCCGGAACTCGCTGTACGTGCTGCGGGCCGTCGACGCGCGCTCGAACCTGCTTCGCGTGGGCAGCCTGATCGAGGGCGCGGCGCTGGACAAGTACAGCTTTACGCGCGATGCCCACCTGCAAAGGCGTCGCGCCGCGATCCTGGAAGGCAAGGAGGCGGAATCGGAAGGCTCCGAACCCAAGGCCGACGGCAGCCCGGCCCCAGCCTCGACCCCATTACCGGCACCGCCACCGAAACCGGCAACCGCGCCGGCCGGGGCACCGCCCGTGCCTGCCGAACCGGCGAAGCGTTAGGGTTTTCAGACGGTTTCAAAGCCGGGCAAGAATCCGGAACCGGGCCCCGGCCCGGCGTTCCAATGAAGCTGCGGATTGATCCGCATGAAAGGTGAATCGATGAAAAGACGTGTTGTAGGCCAGGTTGCGGCCGCATTCGTGGCGCTGGCCGCATTCGCCGGCGTTGCCCCCGTGGCGCACGCCGCCGACGAGGCGCCCGATGCGATGATCAAGCGTCTCTCGGACGACGTGCTGGCCGCGATCAAGTCGGACAAGGCCATCCAGGCCGGGGACACCAACCGGATCCTCGCGCTCGTGGATACCAAGATCATGCCCAACGTGAATTTCCAGCGGATGTCGGCCGCGGCCGTGGGGCCGGCCTGGCGGCAGGCGACGCCCGAGCAGCAAAAGCGCCTGCAGGACGAATTCAAGATCCTGATGGTGCGCACGTACTCGGGCGCACTTTCGCAGGTGGATGACCAGACCGTGAGCGTCAAGCCGCAGCGCAGTGCGTCGACGGACACGGATGTGGTGGTCCGCACCGAAATCCGCGGCCGCGGCGACCCGATCCAGCTGGACTACCGGCTCGAAAAGACGCCCGGCCAGGGCGCGGGCTGGAAGATCTACAACCTGAACGTGCTGGGCGTCTGGCTGGTGGAAACCTACCGAACCCAGTTCGCGCAGGAGATCAGCGCCAAGGGCATCGACGGCCTGATCGCCACGCTGGTCGAACGCAACAAGTCGAACGCCGCCGCCAGCGCGAAGAAGGGCTAGCCGGTGTTGGTGCTTCCGGCCGAACTGACCCACGAACAGGCAGGCGCCTGCTGCCGGATGCTCACCCAGGGGCTGCGCTCGCAGCCCGGCACCTCGGTGGTGGCCGATGCCGGGGCGCTCGCGCACTTCGACTCGTCGGCCCTGGCAGTGCTGCTCGAGTGCCGGCGCGAGGCAATGGCGCGTGGCAAGAGTTTCGGCGTGGCGCGCCTGCCGCCCCGCCTGCGCGAACTGGCGGCGCTGTACGGCGTGGCGGAATTGCTGCCGGCCGCTTCGTAAGGCTAACCACCGCTCCCCGAAGGGAGCTTGTGGTGCCGAAGCTAAAATCGCAGGCTTCCATGCCCGCGATCTCGTTCCAGTCCGTCACCAAGGTCTATCCCACCGCTCGCGGCGGCCCCCTCAGGGCGCTGGACAGCGTGAGCTTCGACATCCAGGAGGGCGAATTCTTCGGGCTCCTGGGCCCCAACGGCGCGGGCAAGACCACCCTCATCAGCGTGCTCGCCGGACTCACGCGGCCGACTTCGGGCCGGGTTGCGGTCCGCGGCCACGACGTGCAAGCCGATTACGCGCAGGCGCGCCGCCAATTGGGGGTCGTGCCGCAGGAACTCGTGTTCGACCCGTTCTTCAACGTGCGCGAGGCGCTCCAGATCCAGTCCGGCTATTTCGGCGTGAAGAACAACGGCGCCTGGATCGACGAACTGCTGGACAGCCTGGGCCTGGCCGACAAGGCCGACGCGAACATGCGCCAGCTCTCCGGCGGCATGAAGCGGCGCGTGCTGGTGGCGCAGGCCCTCGTCCACAAGCCGCCGGTGATCGTCCTGGACGAGCCCACGGCCGGCGTGGACGTGGAGCTGCGGCAGACGCTGTGGCAGTTCATCGCGCGCCTGAACAAGCAGGGGCACACCGTACTGCTGACGACGCACTACCTGGAAGAGGCCGAGGCCCTGTGCGGTCGCATTGCGATGCTCAAGCAGGGCCGTGTGGTGGCCCTGGAGCGCACCAGCGAACTGCTCCGGGCGGCATCGAGCAACGTGCTGCGCTTCAAGCTCGATGGGGCATTGCCGCCGGAATTCGAGAACAAGGCCCGCGTCACAGGGCGAATCGTGCAGCTGCCGGCGCATGATGCGCTGGAGATCGAACAGTATTTGGCCGTGATCCGCAGGGCAGGTTTGCGGGTCGACGACGTGGAAATCCGCAAGGCGGACCTGGAGGACGTGTTCCTCGACGTCATGTCCGAGAAGTCGGCCGCGGTGCGCGAAAAGATGGCGGCGGAGATCCTGGAATGACCGGCTGGCGCACGCTGCTCTACAAGGAGGTGCTTCGGTTCTGGAAAGTGAGCTTCCAGACCGTGGCGGCCCCGGTCCTCACGGCCATGCTGTACATGCTCATCTTCGGCCATGTGCTGCAGGACCACGTGAAGGTGTACGACACCGTGAGCTACACGGCCTTCCTCGTGCCCGGACTCGTGATGATGAGCGTGCTCCAGAACTCGTTCGCCAACAGTTCTTCCTCGCTCATCCAGAGCAAGATCATGGGCAGCCTCGTTTTCGTGCTGCTCACCCCGCTGTCGCACTGGAGCTGGTTCTTCGCGTACGTCGGCTCCTCCGTGGTGCGCGGCCTGGCCGTCGGCCTGGGTGTGTTCCTGGTCACGGCCTGGTTCGGCCAGCCCGGCTTCGTGGCGCCGCTCTGGATCGTCGTTTTCGCCGTGCTCGGCGCCGGCATCCTGGGCGCGCTGGGCGTCATCGCGGGCCTGTGGGCGGAGAAGTTCGACCAGCTGGCCGCTTTCCAGAACTTCGTCATCATGCCCATGACGTTCCTGTCCGGCGTGTTCTATTCGATCCACTCGCTGCCCGCGGGCTGGCAGCAGGTGAGCCACCTCAATCCGTTCTTCTACATGATCGACGGATTCCGCTACGGTTTTTTCGGGGTCAGCGACGTCTCTCCCTGGCTCAGCCTCGGGATCGTCGGCACGGCGATGCTGACCGTCAGCGCCATCGCCATCCACCTGCTGCGGATTGGCTACAGAATCAGGGGCTGAATTGAAACCACCCCCGAAGCGGCCTGCGGCCGCCTCCCCCTCAAGGGGGCGCCACCAGCGGCCCGGCAAAGCCGGTTCCGCGGTGGCCCCCCAATGGCTTGTCTCGTCGGAGAGGCGCCTGCTCTGGAATAACTGAATGACTGCCGAAGAACTCCAAACACTCATCGCCGCCGGCCTCGCCTGCGAACACATCCAGGTTGCCGGGGACGGCCGCCACTGGGAGGCCGTGATCGTCTCCCCCGAATTCGAAGGCAAGCGCCTGATCCAGCGCCACCAGCGCGTGTACGCGACGCTGGGTGCGAGAATGCGGACGGACGAGGTGCATGCGCTCTCGATGAAGACCTTCACGCCGGCCGAATGGGCGGCGGCCCAAACCAACTGAACCCATCATGGACAAGCTCTTGATTCGCGGGGGCCGACAGCTCCACGGCGAGGTGCGGATTTCCGGCGCCAAGAACGCGGCGCTGCCCGAGCTTTGCGCCGCGCTGCTCACGGCCGAGCCGGTCATGCTGCAGAACGTGCCGCGGCTGCAGGACGTGTCCACCATGCTCACGCTGCTGCGAAACATGGGTGTGAACGTGGAGCGCGACGACCACGGCAACGTGCGCATCGACGCGGGCAAGCTCAGCTCGCCCGAGGCGCCGTACGAGCTGGTCAAGACCATGCGCGCCTCGGTCCTGGCGCTGGGTCCTCTGCTGGCCCGCTTCGGCGAGGCCACCGTATCGCTGCCCGGCGGCTGTGCGATCGGCTCCCGCCCGGTGGACCAGCACATCAAGGGCATGCAGGCCATGGGCGCCGACATCGTGGTCGAACACGGCTACATGATCGCCAAGCTGCCCAAGGGCCAGGCGCGGCTGAAGGGCGCGAGCATCCGCACCGACATGATCACCGTGACCGGCACCGAGAACTTCCTCATGGCGGCCGCGCTCGCCGAGGGCGAGACGGTGCTCGAGAACGCGGCCCAGGAACCGGAGATTGCCGACCTGGCCGAGATGCTCATCAAGATGGGCGCGCGCATCGAAGGCCACGGCACCAGCCGGATCGTGATCCAGGGCATGGACAAGCTCCACGGCTGCACCCACCAGGTCGTTGCCGACCGGATCGAGGCGGGCACGTTCCTCTGCGCGGTGGCCGCAACCGGCGGCGATGTCGTCCTGCGGCATGGCCGGGCAGACCACCTGGACGCTGTCATCGACAAGTTGCGCGAGGCAGGCGCCAGCGTTGCCGCGGTGGAGGATGGGATCCACCTGCATTCGCAGGGGCGGCTTACCGCCCAGAGCTTTCGCACCACCGAGTACCCCGGCTTCCCGACGGACATGCAGGCCCAGTTCATGGCCCTGAACGCGATTGCCGACGGCTCCTCCAAGATCACGGAGACCATCTTCGAAAACCGCTTCATGCACGTGAACGAGCTGGTGCGGCTGGGCGCGAAGATCCAGGTCGACGGCAAGTTCGCGGTCATCGAAGGCGTGGAGAAGCTCTCCGGCGCCATGGTGATGGCCACCGACCTGCGCGCGTCGGCCAGCCTCGTGATCGCCGGCCTCGTGGCGGAGGGCGAAACGATCGTGGACCGCATCTACCACCTGGACCGCGGCTACGACCGGATGGAAGCGAAGCTGCGCGCCATCGGTGCGGATATCGAGCGAGTCAAATGAACCCGCAAATCACGCTGGCCCTGTCCAAGGGGCGCATTTTCGATGAGACCCTGCCGCTGCTGAAGGCCGCCGGCATCGAGGTGCTGGAAGACCCCGAGAAGTCGCGCAAGCTGATCCTGGCGACCAGCCAGCCCGGGGTGCGCGTCGTGATCGTGCGCGCGAGCGATGTGCCCACCTACGTGCAATACGGCGGCGCGGACCTCGGCGTGACCGGGCTCGACACGCTGATCGAGCACAGCGCCGACTGGGGCGGCGGCGCAGGCCTGTACCAGCCGCTGGACCTGCGCATCGCGAAATGCCGCGTGAGCGTGGCCGTGCGCGCCGACTTCGACTATGCCAACGCGGTGCGGCAAGGCTCGCGCCTGCGCGTGGCCACCAAGTACGTCAACATCGCGCGCGAGTTCTTCGCGGCCAAGGGCGTGCACGTGGACCTCATCAAGCTGTACGGCAGCATGGAACTGGCGCCGCTGACGGGCCTGGCCGATGCCATCGTCGACCTGGTCTCCACCGGCAACACCCTCAAGGCCAACCACCTGGTCGAGGTCGAGCGCATCATGGACATCAGCTCCCGGCTGGTCGTCAACCAGGCGGCGCTGAAGCTGAAGCAGGAGCCGATCCGCCGCGTGATCGACGCCTTCGCGGGTGCGGTGGGGAAGGGCTGAGGCCATGAACCGGACAGCCAAGCCGCTTCGCCTGGCCACCGGCAGCGCCGGTTTCGAGGAAGCCTTCACGGCACGCCTGCAATGGTCCGCGCAAACCGATGCCGAAGTCGAGCAGCGCGTCGGCGAGATCCTCGCGGATGTGCGGCGACGCGGCGACGCCGCGGTCCTCGAGTACACGCGCCGATTCGACGCCCTGGACGCGGCGGCCATGAGCGCGCTTGAACTCACGCAGCGCGAGCTGGAGGCGGCCTTCGACGCCCTGCCCGCGGCGCAGCGCGAGGCCCTGCAGGCCGCAGCGGCGCGCGTTCGCACGTACCACGAGGCGCAGAAGAAGGCCAACGGCGAAAGCTGGAGCTACCGGGACGAGCACGGCTCGCTTCTGGGCCAGAAGGTGACGCCGCTGGACCGCGTCGGCATCTACGTGCCCGGCGGCAAGGCGGCGTACCCCTCCTCGGTGCTGATGAACGCCATACCGGCGCAGGTGGCCGGCGTCGGCGAGATCATCATGGTGGTGCCCACGCCCCGGGGCGAGAAGAACGCCCTGGTCCTGGCGGCCGCATACGTGGCCGGCGTCAGCCGCGCCTTCACGATCGGCGGCGCCCAGGCCGTCGCGGCGCTCGCCTACGGCACCGAGACCATCGCGCGTGTGGACAAGATCACCGGCCCCGGCAATGCCTATGTGGCCAGCGCCAAGCGCCGTGTCTTCGGGCAGGTGGGCATCGACATGATCGCGGGCCCCAGCGAGATACTCGTGCTCGCCGACGGCACGACACCCCCTGACTGGGTGGCGATGGACCTCTTTTCGCAGGCCGAGCACGACGAGCTCGCGCAAAGCATCCTGCTGTGCCCCGACGCCGCCTACATCGACAAGGTGCAGGCCGAGATCGACCGCCTGTTGCCGGAGATGCTGCGCGCGGAGATCATCGCCAAGTCGCTCAACGGCCGCGGCGCGCTGATCCACACCCGCAGCATGGAAGAAGCGTGCGAGATCAGCAACCGGATTGCCCCGGAGCACCTGGAGATCGCCAGCGGCGACCCCCACCGGTGGGAGCCGCTCCTCAAACACGCCGGCGCGATCTTCCTGGGTGCATTCACCAGCGAATCGCTGGGCGACTATTGCGCCGGGCCGAATCACGTTCTGCCGACCAGCAGCACGGCGCGCTTCTCCAGCCCGCTCGGGGTCTACGACTTCCAGAAGCGCAGCAGCATCATCGAAGTGAGCGAGGCGGGCGCCCAGGAGCTCGGCGCCATCGCCGCCGAGCTGGCGCACGGCGAGGGCCTCCAGGCCCACGCGCGCGCCGCCGAGATGAGGCTAAGGCGATGAGCAGCCGCGACCCGATGCGGCCGGCGGGCGTCTTTCGGCAGGACGTGCAGTCCATGCACGCCTATGCGATCCAGCCCTCAGCCGGCATGGTCAAGCTGGATGCGATGGAAAACCCGCACCGCCTGCCACCCGAATTGCAGGAGGAGCTGGGCCGGCGGCTGGGCGCGCTGGCGCTGAACCGCTATCCGGGGGAGCGCACCAACCAGCTGCGCGAGGCGCTGGCGGCGCACGCGGGGATGCCCGCCGGGTTCGACATCATGCTGGGCAACGGCTCCGACGAGCTTATCTCGCTGATCGCCATGGCCTGCGACGTGCCGGGCGCGGCGATCCTGGCGCCGGTGCCCGGTTTCGTCATGTATGCGATGAGCGCGCAGCTGCAAGGGCTCAAGTTCATCGGCGTGCCGCTCACGGCCGACTTCGAGCTCGACGAGGAGGCGATGCTCAACGCCATCGCCGAGCAGCTGCCGGCCGTGATCTACATCGCCTACCCGAACAACCCCACGGCCAATCTCTGGGACGACGCCGTCGTCGAAAAGATCGTGGAAGCGGCGCCCGGCCTGGTGGTGATCGACGAGGCGTACCAGCCGTTTTCCAGCAGAAGCTACATCGACCGCATCGCCAGGCACGACCACGTGCTCCTGATGCGCACCATGAGCAAGTTCGGGCTGGCGGGCGTGCGCATCGGTTACATGATGGGCCCGAAGGCGCTGATCGAGCAGGTCGACAAGGTGCGGCCGCCCTACAACGTCAGCGTCCTGAATTGCGAGGCGGCGCTGTTCGCGCTCGGCCACCAGGACGTTTTCGCGGCCCAGGCCCAGGACATCCGCAACCAGCGCACCGTGATCCAGGCCGTGCTGCAAGCGGTTCCCGGCGTCAAGAGCTGGCCGAGCGACGCCAACATGATCCTGGTGCGCGTGCCCGACGCGCAAAAGACCTTCGACGCCATGAAATCACATGGCGTCCTGGTCAAGAACGTTTCTAAAATGCATCCATTGCTGGCCAATTGCCTGCGCCTCACGGTCGGAACCGCCGCCGAGAATGCGCAGATGCTCGCGGCCCTCCAGGCCTCCCTATGACCACCCCTGCCGCCACCGCCGCCAAAGACCAGGCCACCCACCGCCGCGCCGAGGTCGTGCGCAAGACCGCGGAAACGCAGATCACGGTCCGCGTCGACCTGGACGGGACCGGCCAGGCAAAGCTTGCCACGGGCATCGGCTTTTTCGACCACATGCTCGACCAGATCGCGCGCCACGGCCTGATCGACCTGGATGTCCAGGCTCAGGGCGACTTGCACATCGACGGCCACCACACCGTCGAGGACGTGGGCATCACCCTCGGCCAGGCGGTCTACCAGGCCGTGGGCGACAAGAAGGGCATCCGGCGCTACGGACACGCCTACGTGCCACTGGACGAAGCGCTGTCGCGCGTCGTCATCGATTTCTCCGGCCGGCCGGGCCTGGTCATGAACGTGCCATTCAAGAGCGGCATGATCGGCACCTTCGACAGCCAGCTCGCCCATGAGTTCTTCCAGGGCTTCGCCAACCACGCCTTCGTGACGCTTCACATCGACAACCTGCGCGGCGAGAACGCGCACCACCAATGCGAGACCGTGTTCAAGGCGTTCGCGCGCGCGCTGCGCGTGGCGCTGGAGCTGGATTTACGCTCGGCGGGCACGGTGCCCTCGACCAAGGGTTCGCTCTGACCGCTTTCGCTCTCCGCCTGGCCTGAGGAAATTCGCTTTCGCGCACTTGTCGCTATGAAAACTGTAGCAGTCGTCGACTATGGGATGGGCAACCTGCGCTCCGTGGCGCAGGCCGTAATCCATGTCGCCCAGGGCAGCGGCTTCGAGGTCGTGGTCACCTCGCGGCCCGAGGACGTGCGCGCGGCCGAGCGCGTCGTGCTGCCGGGGCAGGGCGCCATGCCGGACTGCATGCGCGAGCTGAGCGACTCCGGCCTGCAGGAATCGGTGCTGGAAGCAGCCGCGTCCAAGCCCCTGTTCGGCGTCTGCGTGGGCATGCAGATGTTGCTGGATCGCAGTCACGAAGGCCCGACGGACGGCCTGGGCCTGATCCACGGCGAGGTCCTCAAGTTCGACCTGGCCGGGCGCCTGCAGCCCGATGGCAGCCGCTACAAGGTGCCGCAGATGGGCTGGAACCAGGTGTGGCAGACACAACCCCACGCCCTGTGGCAGGGCGTGGCGGATGGCAGCTACTTCTATTTCGTGCACAGTTACTACGTTCGCCCGTCGGATGCGCGCCACAGCGTGGGGGAAGCGGACTACGGCACGCGCTTTACCGCCGCGATTGCACGCGATAATATTTTTGCCACCCAGTTCCACCCCGAAAAAAGCGCAGACCAAGGCCTGGCGCTCTACCGCAACTTCCTCCACTGGAAACCATGACGCCCCGGACGCCGACACGCCCGACGGGTCGCCTCATCACCGCCCGCTATGCTTCTCATTCCCGCGATTGACCTGAAAGACGGCCACTGTGTTCGCCTCAAACAGGGCGACATGGAGCAGGCCACCACGTTCAGCGAGGACCCGTCGGCCATGGCCCGCAGCTGGCTGGAGAAGGGCGCGCGCCGGCTCCACCTGGTCGACCTGAACGGGGCGTTCGCCGGCAAGCCGCAGAACTTCGCGGCGATCAAGTCCATCCTCAAGGCGGTGGGCGACGACATCCCCGTGCAGCTGGGCGGCGGCATCCGCGACCTGGACACGATCGAGAAATACATCGACGGCGGCCTGCGTTACGTCATCATCGGCACGGCCGCGGTGAAGAACCCGGGCTTCCTGAAGGACGCCTGCACCGCGTTCGGCGGCCACATCATCGTGGGCCTCGATGCAAAGGACGGCAAGGTCGCCACCGACGGCTGGAGCAAGCTCACGGGCCACGAGGTCGTGGACCTGGCGCGCAAGTTCGAGGACTGGGGCGTCGAATCGATCGTGTACACCGACATCGGCCGCGACGGCATGCTCACCGGCATCAACATCGATGCGACGGTCAAGCTGGCGCAGGCGCTCACGATCCCCGTGATCGCCTCGGGCGGGCTGTCGAACATGGCCGACATCGAGAAGCTGTGCGCCGTCGAGGACGAAGGCATCGAAGGCGTGATCTGCGGCCGGGCCGTCTATTCCGGCGACCTCGATTTCGTGCAGGCCCAGGCCAAGGCCGACGAGCTCGGGAGAACGTGATGTCTTGCGCATGTTAGCCAAGCGGATCATTCCCTGCCTGGACGTGACGGGCGGCCGCGTCGTCAAGGGGGTGAACTTCGTCGAGCTGCGCGATGCCGGCGATCCGGTCGAGATCGCCGCGCGTTACAACGAACAGGGCGCGGACGAACTGACGTTCCTGGACATCACGGCGACCAGCGACAACCGCGACCTGATCCTGCACATCATCGAAGCGGTGGCCTCCCAGGTCTTCATTCCGCTCACGGTCGGCGGGGGTGTTCGCACCGTGGAGGATGTGCGCAGGCTGCTCAACGCCGGCGCGGACAAGACCAGCTTCAACTCGGCCGCGATCGCCAATCCCGACGTGATCGCGGCAGCATCGGACAAGTACGGCGCCCAGTGCATCGTGGTGGCGATCGACGCCAAGCGGCGCGGCGCGCAAGAAGCCGCCGTGCGCGGCCCGGGCTGGGACGTGTTCAGCCATGGCGGGCGCCGCAACACCGGGCTCGATGCGGTCGAGTGGGCCCGCGAGATGACCCGCCGGGGCGCGGGCGAAATCCTGCTGACCAGCATGGACCGCGACGGCACCAAGGCCGGGTTCGACCTCGAACTCACCCGCGCCGTGAGTGACGCGGTGACGGTGCCGGTCATCGCGTCGGGGGGCGTCGGCACCCTCGACCACCTGGCCGACGGCATCCAGAAAGGCGGCGCGGACGCGGTGCTGGCCGCCAGCATCTTCCATTACGGCGAATACACGGTGGCCCAGGCGAAGGCCCGGATGGCCGAGCGCGGCATCCCCGTGCGTTTGTGAGCCATTCATTCCCGTATGGACCGGATTCGTTTTCGCCGACAATCCGCAGATGGATTGGCTCGATGAAATCAAGTGGGACGCGCAGGGACTGGTCCCGGTCATCGCCCAGGAGGCGGGCACCAACGACGTGCTCATGTTTGCCTGGATGAACCGGGAGGCCCTCCAGAAGACGGCGGAACTCGGCCGCGCGGTCTATTACAGCCGCTCGCGTTCCAGGCTCTGGTTCAAGGGCGAGGAGTCCGGCCATGTGCAGACCGTGCATGAAATCAGGTTGGATTGCGACAGCGACGTGCTCCTGCTGAAGGTCACGCAACTCGGGCACGAGCCCTCCATTGCCTGCCACACCGGGCGCCACAGCTGTTTCTTCCACCTGTACCGGGATGGGAAGTGGCAAGTTGCGGCGCCGGTCTTGAAAGAGCCGGCTTCCATCTACAAGTCATGACATGAGCGCAGCGCAGAACCGCTTCAAGCAAGCGAAGCCTTGCAGGCCGCCCCGCCTGCAAGCGAAGCCTTGCAGGCCGCCCCGCCGCGAGACGCGGCTACTCTTCGTGCCGTCCAAGCCTGCGCAGGCAGGCTTGGAGCCGCGGCACTCAGCCCCCTCGGGGGGCAGCCCGGCATCGCCGGGCGTGGGGGCCAAATGACCTCCAACGACTCCCTGGCCCGGCTGGCCGCGATCATCGAAAGCCGCAAGCCCGCCAACGGCGGCGATCCGGACACCAGCTATGTGGCGCGGCTGCTCGACCGCGGCCCGGACGCATTCCTCAAGAAGATCGGCGAGGAGGCGACCGAGGCGGTGATGGCCGCGAAGGACGCGGACCATGGCGGCGACCGCCGCAAACTGGTCAATGAAGTCGCCGACCTGTGGTTCCATACCATGGTCGCGCTGGCACATTACGGGCTCAAGCCCGCCGACGTGATCGCCGAGCTGGAGCGCCGCGAGGGTACGAGCGGCATCGAGGAGAAGTCGCTGCGCAAGGCGAAGGGCCGCGAGCACAACGCAGACTGAGGGACACGATGGCCGAAACCGATTTCGCGCAATTCGAGACCAAGACCGCCAACGACCGGACGGTGATGCATGTCCTGTACGGCCTGCACACGATCGCCTGGGCCAGCATGGGCACGCTGGCCGTGATCGCGCTGATCGTGAATTACATCAAGCGCGCCGACGAGCACGACGCCGTCTATGCCAGCCACCACAACTACATGATCGCCACCTTCTGGTGGACGGTGCTGTGGCTGGTCGTGACGGCGCCGCTGTGGGTGCTGCTCTTCCTGCCGGGCGCGATCGCCTATACGATCATCGGCCTGTGGTACCTGTACCGGTGCCTGCGCGGCTGGCTGCGATTTTCCGATGGCCGGACCCCGTTCTGAAACCTCCCCTGGTGAAACCGACATGAGCGACCACGATCCCGACTGCATCTTCTGCAAGATCGTCGAAGGCAAGATCCCCTCCAGCAAGGTTCATGAAGACGACGAGATCCTCGCCTTCCACGACATCCATCCCTGGGCACCCGTGCACTTCCTCATGGTGCCCAAGAAACACATGGCCTCGCTGGCCCAGGTGGGGCCTGAGCACACCGCCATGCTGGGCCGGATGATGGCCCTGGCGCCCAAGCTGGCGTTCCAGGAGGGCTGCCGCCCCTACCCGCAAGGCGGGTTCCGGGTGGTGATCAACACCGGCGACGACGGGGGGCAGGAAGTGCACCACCTGCACGTCCACGTTTTCGGCGGCCCGCGCCCCTGGACCAAAGGTTGAGCCGCCTGAGGCCCTACGCGGCCTGAACTTCCCCTGCCCGACTAGAATCCATCCAAGTCTGTTTAGGAGTAATCATGGGTTCATTTTCCATCTGGCATTGGCTGATCGTCCTGCTGATCATCGTGCTGATCTTCGGCACCAAGAAGCTCAAGAACATCGGCTCCGACCTCGGCGGCGCGGTGAAGGGCTTCAAGGACGGCATCAAGGAGGGCTCCGCGCCCGAGACGCCGGTTCCGCCGGCCAGCCAGGTCACCGGCACCCAGCAGCCGGGCAGCGACAAGACCACGATCGACGTGGAAGCGAAGAACCGGTCTTGAACAATTGCCGGCCGGGCGCCCCGCGGCGGCGGCCTGAATCCCCCGCATGATCGACCTCGGCATAGAGAAGTTGATGGTGATCGGCGCCGTGGCGCTGATCGTCATCGGCCCGGAAAAGCTGCCCCGCGTGGCCCGCACTGTCGGCACGTTGCTGGGCAAGGCGCAGCGTTACGTCGCCGACGTCAAGGCCGAAGTCAATCGTTCGATGGAGTTGGAAGAGCTCAAGAAGATGAAGGAGACGGTCGAAACGGCGGCGCGCGACGTGGAAAGCTCGATCCGGACGGGCGCCAGCGAGTTCGAGAAGGATTGGTCGGACGCCACCAGCACCGCGCAGACGGCCCTCGAGGCGCCGGTCTCCTATCCGGAATACAGACACCCGAAGAAGAAGTGGCGCATCAAGCAGGGGGCCAAGCCCAACTGGTACAAGGCCCGTAACGGCATCCGCACCAAGGCGCTCTCCGGCGCCGCCCGCGTGGCACGCTTTCGCCCGCAGAAATTCAACTGATGTCCGAACCCGACAAAGAAGACGAGCTTGCCGGCACGGAGCAGCCCTTCGTCGCCCACCTGGTGGAGCTGCGCGACCGGTTGATCAAGGCGATGGTCGCCATCGGCGTGGTCGCCGCCGTCCTGTTCCTGTACCCCGGCCCCGGCGCGCTGTACGACATCCTGGCCGCGCCGCTGGTCGCGCACCTGCCCAAGGGCGCAACGCTGATCGCCACGTCGGTGATCTCGCCTTTCCTGGTGCCGCTGAAGATCCTGCTGATGGCGGCCTTCCTCGTCGCGCTGCCGGTGGTGCTCTACCAGGCCTGGGCCTTCATCGCGCCCGGTCTTTACTCGCACGAGAAGAAGCTGGTGCTGCCGCTGGTGTTTTCCAGCACCGTGCTGTTCTTCATCGGCGTCGGCTTCTGCTATTTCTTCGTGTTCGGGCAGGTGTTCTCGTTCATCCAGAGCTTCGCGCCCAAGAGCATCACCGCCGCGCCGGATATCGAGGCCTACCTGAGCTTCGTCCTGACGATGTTCATCGCCTTCGGGCTGGCCTTCGAAGTGCCCATCGTCGTCGTCGTGCTGGCGCGCCTGGGCTTCGTCACCATCGAGAAGCTCAAGGAGTTCAGGCCCTATTTCATCGTGCTGGCCTTCGTGATCGCGGCGATCATCACGCCGCCCGACGTGGTGTCGCAGCTGGCCCTGGCCATTCCGATGTGCCTGCTCTACGAACTGGGCATCTGGGCCGCGCAGATCTTCATCAAGCACACCAAGGCGCCCGAGGCGGGCGCCACGACGGCCGACTCCTGACGCCGGTTCCCTCACTAGGAGTCAGGGGCAGAAACGAATGTGCGCTGGTCAAGGACGCCGGGCGGCCGACTCCGCGAATGTCCCCCGGCGCGGGCACGCCCGCTTCCTCCTCCTTTATTTCGCTGCGTCGGCCACCCGACGCCCTTGACCCGGGGTGCGACGCTCGAACGCCCATAGGTCCGCAGGCCAGGACGGTGGGGCGCTCTGCGCAGCGAAATCAAGGCGGAGGTAGCACGCAAGGGCGACGGGGGACATTCGCGGAGCAGAGTGCCCCGCCGTCCTGGTCCCGCCAAGACCGGTGGCGCACTCACTTCTGCCGCCCGACCCCTAGCGTTCAGGCCTCTGCTGGGGCAGCATTTTCGGCTTCGGCCGCAGGCCCGGCGTCACGTTCAACTCCACCGCTTCGTCGCGCCGCAGCACCCGGAATTTCGACGGCGCACCCGGCTTGAGCGCGGCCACGTTCGACAGCAACTCGGACACGTTGGCGATCTGCTTGCCCGCCACTTCGACGATCACGTCTCCCGGCCGGATCCCGGCCTGCGCGGCGGGCCCGTTCTGCAGCACGCCGGTGATCAGCACGCCCCGTTTGGCCTTGACGCCGAAGGTTTCCATGAGCTCGGGGGAGAGGTCCGCCGGCTCCACGCCGATCCAGCCGCGCCGGACCACGCCGTCCTTGACGATGCCCTCCAGCACCAGCTTGGCGGTCGACACGGGGATGGCGAAGCCGATGCCCATGTTGCCCCCCGAACGCGAGTAGATGGCTGTGTTGATGCCCATCAGCTGGCCGTTGCCGTCCACCAGCGCGCCGCCCGAGTTGCCGGGATTGATGGCGGCGTCGGTCTGGATGAAATTCTCGAAAGTGTTGATGCCAAGCTGGTTGCGCCCCAGTGCACTGACGATGCCGCTGGTGACGGTCTGGCCCACGCCGAAGGGGTTGCCGATGGCCAGGACGGGGTCGCCCACCTGCAGGGCGTCGGAGTTGCCGAGCGTGATCACCGGCAGCCGGTCCAGCGAAATCTTCAGGATGGCCAGGTCGGTGTCCGGGTCGGTGCCGATCACCTTGGCGCGGCTGCGGCGGCTGTCGTTGAGCACCACCTCGATCTCGTCGGCGCCCTCCACCACGTGGTTGTTGGTGAGGATGTAGCCGTCGGGGCTGATGATCACGCCGCTGCCCAGGCCCGCCTGCGGCATCGCTCCCTGCTCGCCGAAGAAGAACCGGAACCATGGGTCGTTGGCGTAGGGATGCCGGTCCGGCGCCTTGCTGGTGTTGATGCTCACCACGGCGGCGGATGCGCGCTGGGCTGCCAGCCGCAGGCTGCCTGGCGGAATGGCCGTGGGGGAGGGCGGCGGCGCCTCCACCAGCGACACGCCGTTACTCACAGTCAACGCCCCGACGCGGCCCACCCACTCCGGCTTGAGCGTCGAGACGACGAAATAGGCGGCCAGCAAGACGGTGACGGCCTGGGAAAAGAGCAGCCAGTAGCGGCGCATGGTTGGTTTCGCGGCATCCGCAAGTTGTTTCCTGCAAGTGTAGACGCGCGAGGCTCAGAGCGCGTGCGGGACCAGGCGCGGATTGCCGTGGCGGCGCGGGCCGAGGTTGGCGTGCTCCACCGCGACCACTTCGCCGGTTGCCGGGTCCAGCATGGCTGCGCGCGACCGCATGCCACGCGCCGCTTCGGCCATCCGCTGGGCATCGTGCAGGATGTCCTCGACGGGCGCCGAGCCGCGAGAGAGGTGCACGACGCCGACGCCGATTTCCACCCTGACTTCGACGCGTCCGTTCGCCGTCGTCACTTCCATCGGGCGGCGCACGCTGCTGGCCACCCGCAGCCCGAGCGTGCGCAGCCACGCGGGCGAGTGGATGGTCTCGACGAGCGAGACGAAGCAGCGGTCGTAGTAGCGGCCGACGGGGTTGACGACTCCAACCTGCCGCTGGATGCGCGTGGCGATGCAGATGAACACCTCGTTCACGCCGGCCGCCCCGGCCTGCGCCGCGACGCGGTCGACGTCGAACACCATGATCGCCAGCACGGCACCGTCGCGTCGCGTGCGCTTGCGCCGGCGCTGCGCCTTGATCAATTTCTGCACCAGGCTGATGCCGCTGTAGAGCTTGGTCACGGGGTCGAATTGCGACGGCAGGGCTTCCTCGCGGGTGCGCCACTCGTGGCGGTCGCGCCGCCAGAGCACGAATCCCGTGACGCCGTTGCTGAGCGCCGCCGCCAGGGCCAGCGCCACGTGGCCGGCTGCCCCCATGGGGATGCCCATCGCGATGGCATACATGCCGGCGATCGCCGGCAAGGTCAGCAGGCAGCCCGCGGCCATCACCGGGGCGAGGCGGTCGCCCATCAGCCAGGCGCGCACCGTGAGCCATAGCGTCAGGCTGCCGCCCAGCAGGGAAATCGCCGCGGCAACCGGCACCTGCTGTGCCGCGGGCAGTGCCAGGCAGGAAAAGCCGACCATCGGAAGCGCCAGGGACGACAGCCGGAGCACCCACGAAGTGACGCGGTCGCGCTGGGCCGCCTTGAGCCAGCCGCGGATCCAGAAGTTGGACAGGCCGACGCAGACGGGCCCGGCCACCACCTGCGCGTAGTGCAGCTGCCGCCCTTCGATGCGCGGCCATACCTGGCCCGCGACGCCGCTCAGGACGAGCACGAGCAGGAAGACGGTGACGTGGTACGCGACGCCCTGGGCCTGGGCGAGGCTGGGGCGCACGAACAGGTCGGCCAGCCGCGCCAGCGTGACGGCCGCGATCGCCCCGAGCGCCATGCTCCAGATCGCCAATTCCTGCGCACTCATGAGTCCCGTCCTCCTCGCGCTGCGAACGAAATTATTATTGGCACGCCCGCGCCTGTGCCGCATGCGGGAGGACCCTTAGGCCCCTTGCGGACCAGACAGGGCGGGGACACAAAGCGCTTGCCTGACAATGGGGCCTTTCAAGCACGCTCCCGATGGCCACCGCCCAGCAGCTCCTGCAATCGTTCGATTCCCTGCTCCAGCCCGAGCGGTTCAAGGACTATGGTCCCAACGGCTTGCAGGTCGAGGGCAAGGAGGCGGTCGAACGCATCGTTTCGGGCGTGACGGCCAGCCGCGCGCTGATCGAGGCGGCGATCCAGGCCCGCGCCGATGCCGTCTTCGTGCACCATGGGCTGTTCTGGCGCGGTCAGGATGGGCGCGTCACGGGGTGGATGAAGCAACGGCTGTCGCTGCTGCTGCAGCACGACATCAACCTGTTCGCGTATCACCTGCCGCTGGATGCCCATGCGGAGCTGGGCAACAACGCCCAGCTGGGGTTGAAGCTGGGCCTGCGGGCCGCCGCCCGCTTCGGCGAGCAGGACCTGGGGTTCCTGGGGCAGCGCGCGGACGGCGGCGCGTTCGGCAGCGCGCAGGACCTGGCGGCGCATGTGGAGCGAACGCTCGGACGGCGGGTGCTGGCGGTGGAAGGCCGGCAGCGCCCCATTCGCAGCGTTGGCTGGTGCACCGGCGGCGCGCAGGGCTACTTCGAGAGCGCGATCGCGGCCGGCGCCGACGCGTTCATCACGGGCGAAATCTCGGAGCCGCAAGCGCACTACGCTCGCGAGTGCGGCGTCGCATTCGTGGCGTGCGGCCACCATGCCAGCGAGCGCTATGGCGCCCCGGCGGTGGCGGGTCACGTGGCGGCGCAGCTGGGCGTCGAACACCTCTTCATCGACATCGACAACCCGGCATGAAACCCATCGCGATCACCATGGGGGATGCGGCGGGCATCGGGCCGGAGATCATCGCGAAGGCGTTCCGCGACGCGCCGGCCGACACCCAGGGCTGCTTCGTCGCCGGCGATGTGCCCACGCTGCGGCGCGCGGCGCGCGCGATCCGGCGCGACGCCGGCGTGGACCTCCCCGTGGCGGTGCTGGAAGCGGCGGCGGACGCCATGGCATTGCCCACACGGTGCATGGGCGTGTTGCCGGTCGCGGCTCTCGAAGCGCCGGTCCCCTGGGGGCAGGTCAGCGCGGCGGCCGGCAAGGCAGCGGCGGATTGCGTCGTGTGGGCCGCACAGGCTGCCCTGCGCGGGGAGATCGCCGCCCTCGTCACGGCGCCGCTGCACAAGGAGGCGCTGGCCGCGGCCGGCGTGAAGTTCCCGGGGCACACCGAGCTGCTGCAGGCACAGGCCGCGGCGTGGCTGGGCAAGGCCGTGTCCGGGGTGCCGGTGCGCATGATGCTGGCCAACGACGAGCTGCGCACGGTGCTGGTCAGCATCCATGTTTCGCTGCGCGAGGCGCTGGACGCCGTGACGTTCGACAATGTCCTGCAGACCCTGCGCATCACGCACGAGGCATTGGCGCGCTCGCTGGGCCGTGCGCCGCGCATCGGCGTCGCGGGGCTCAACCCGCATGCCGGGGAGGGCGGGCTGTTCGGCCGCGAGGAGATCCAAGTGATCGCTCCGGCGATCGCGGCGGCCCGGGTCGAAGGCATCGATGCGCAGGGGCCGTTCGCACCCGACACCGTGTTCATGCGCGCACGCGCGGCGGGGGGAAAGCCGGGCGAGTTCGACGTCGTCGTCGCGATGTACCACGACCAGGGCCTGATCCCGGTGAAGTACCTCGGCGTGGAAAAGGGCGTGAACGTGACGCTGGGCCTGCCGCTGGTTCGCACCAGCCCTGATCACGGGACGGCTTTCGACATCGCCGGCACGGGCCGCGCCGACGCCTCCAGCCTCGTGGAGGCGATCCGCTTCGCGCGGCGCCTGTCCGCCTAGCGCTGGCGCAGGCTGTCGCGGATCTCGCGCAGCAGCATGACGTCCTCGGGCGGCGCGGGGGCAGGCGCCGGCGCCGGTTCCGTACGCCGCAGCCGATTGATCTGCTTGACCATCAGGAAAATGATGAAGGCCAGGATCACGAAATTGACGGCGACGGTGATGAAGCTGCCGTAGGCCAGCACCGGGACGCCGGCCTTCTTCAGTGCGTCCAGCGTCATCGCGGTTCCTGCGGGCACCTGTCCGAGCACCAGGAACAGGTTCGAAAAATCCAGCTTGCCGACCAGCGCCGAGATGATCGGCATGATCATGTCGCCGACCAGCGAGTCCACGATCTTGCCGAACGCCGCGCCGATGATGACGCCGACGGCCAGGTCGATCACGTTGCCCTTGACCGCAAACTCCTTGAACTCGCTCATCATGCCCATGCTCGTGCTCCAAGTGTGGTGACCGGCCGAGTATGCCGCGCGCGGCCACGGCGTCAGCGTGGCGCAAGCGTTGAAAACGCGTAACACCGTCAGCTACAATCGCGGGTTGACCCCAATCAATGCGATTTCCCCCGAGGACCCCCATGAGTGACACCCCAGTGGACGCCAGCAAACGGACGTGGCTGATCGCGTCGAGTTGCGCCGGCGCAGTGGGCGCCGGTTTCGCCGCCGTTCCGTTCGTCAGCAGCTTCCAGCCCTCCGAGAAGGCCAAGGCCGCCGGGGCCGCCGTGGAAGTCGATATCTCCGCCCTCAAGCCTGGCGAGAAGGTGACCGTGGAATGGCGTGGCAAGCCGGTTTGGATACTGAAGCGCACGCCCGAGCAGCTCGAGTCGCTCAAGAAGACGGAAGCCCAGCTGGCCGACCCCAACTCGGACCGCAAGACCTACCCCACGCCCGAGTACGCGAAGAACCAGTACCGCTCCATCAAGCCCGAAGTGTTCGTGGGCGTGGGCATCTGCTCGCACCTCGGCTGCTCGCCGTCGGACAAGCTTCAGCCCGGCCCGCAGCCGTCGCTGCCGGACGACTGGCAAGGCGGTTTCCTCTGCCCCTGCCACGGCTCCACCTTCGACGTCGCCGGTCGCGTATTCAAGAACAAGCCGGCTCCCGACAACCTCGAAGTGCCGCCGCACATGTACCTGTCCGACAACCGGTTGCTGATCGGTGAAGACAAGACCACGCAGGCCTGAGGACGGGAAACATGGCTGAATTCAAGGAAATCTCCCCCAACGCCACCGCCACCGCGAAGCTGGTGAACTGGTTCGACAACCGCTTTCCCACCGCCGGGGCCGCGTACCGCGACCACATGTCGGAGTACTACGCGCCGAAGAATTTCAACTTCTGGTACTTCTTCGGCTCGCTCGCGATGCTCGTGCTGGTGCTCCAGATCGTCACCGGCATCTTCCTCACGATGCACTACAAGCCCGACGCCGCTGCGGCGTTCGGCTCGGTCGAGTACATCATGCGCGACGTGCCGTGGGGCTGGCTGATCCGCTACATGCACTCCACCGGCGCCTCGGCGTTCTTCGTCGTGGTGTACCTGCACATGTACCGCGGCCTGATCTACGGCAGCTACCGCAAGCCGCGCGAGCTGGTCTGGCTCTTCGGCTGCGCGATCTTCCTGGTGCTGATGGCCGAGGCCTTCATGGGCTACCTGCTGCCGTGGGGCCAGATGTCCTACTGGGGCGCGCAGGTGATCATCAACCTGTTCTCCGCCATCCCCTTCATCGGCCCGGACCTTTCCGAGTGGATCCGCGGCGACTACGTGGTGGGCGACGCCACGCTCAACCGCTTCTTCGCCTTCCACGTCATCGCGGTGCCGCTGGTGCTGCTGGGCCTGGTGGTCGCGCACATCTTCGCGTTGCACGACGTCGGCTCGAACAACCCGGACGGCATCGAGATCAAGGCCGGCCCGAAGGACGCCAACGGCAAGCCGCTGGACGGCATCCCGTTCCATCCGTACTACACGGTGCACGACATCTTCGGCGTCGCGGTGTTCCTGATGGTGTTCACCGCCATCATCTTCTTCGCGCCGGAACTCGGCGGCTACTTCCTCGAGTACAACAACTTCATCCCGGCCGACCCGCTGAAGACGCCCGCGCACATCGCGCCGGTGTGGTACTTCACGCCCTACTACTCGATGCTGCGCGCCATCACCACGGAGATGATGTACGCGCTGTCCCTGATCCTGGTGCTCGCCGTGCTGTTCGTCATCCTCAAGACACGCGCGTCGGGCGCCGTGAAGGGCGCGCTGGTGCTGGTGGCCGTTGCGTTCCTGTGGATGTTCAACGCCTTCGGCTTCACCGGCGTCGGCCTGCTGCAGGGCATCGACGCGAAATTCTGGGGCGTCGTCGTGATGGGCGCCTCCGTCGTCATCCTGTTCTTCCTGCCCTGGCTGGACAAGAGTCCCGTCAAGTCCATTCGCTACCGGCCGGGCTGGCACAAGTGGATGCTGGCGGTGTTCATCGTCGACTTCGTCGTGCTGGGCTACCTGGGCGTGCAGCCGCCGTCCCCGGCGGGCGAGCGCATCTCGCAGCTGGGCACGCTGTTCTATTTCGGTTTCTTCCTGCTGATGCCCTGGTGGAGCCGGCTGGGCGAGTTCAAGCCCGTGCCCGAGCGGATCACCTACGCCGCGCACTGATCGCCAGGACCGCAAGACATGAAAAAAATCCTCTTCACCCTGATCGCGGCCCTCGGGTTCGCCGTGGGCGCGCAGGCTGCCGGTGCGGACACCGTGGCCTGGGACAAGGCCCCCAACAAGCTGAACGACCTGCCGTCGCTGCAGAACGGCGCCAAGGTGTTCGTCAACTACTGCCTGAGCTGCCACTCCGCGGCTTACATGCGCTTCAACCGCCTGCGCGACATCGGCCTCACTGACCAGCAGATCAAGGACAACTTGCTGTTTTCGACCGACAAGGTCGGCGAGACCATGAAGGCCGCGATCGACCCGAAGCAGGCCAAGGAGTGGTTCGGCGCCAACCCGCCGGACCTCACCCTCATTGCCCGCTCGCGCTCCGGCCACGGCGGCACCGGCGCCGACTACCTCTACACCTACCTGCGCACTTACTACCGCGACCCGACCAAGGCCACGGGCTGGAACAACCTCGTGTTTCCGAGCGTCGGCATGCCGCACGTGCTGTGGGAATTGCAGGGCGAGCGCGAGCCGCAGTTCGAGACGCGCCAGGAAAACGGCCACGAGGTCAAGGTCTTCAAGGGCTGGAAGCAGCTCAGCCCCGGCGCCATGACGCCGCTGCAGTACGACGCGGCGGTCGCCGACCTGGTGGGCTACCTGCAGTGGATGGCCGAGCCGGCGCAGAACTCGCGCGTGCGTGTCGGTGTCTGGGTGCTGCTGTTCCTGGGCGTCTTCACGATCTTCGCCTGGCGCCTGAACGCGGCCTTCTGGAAAAATATCTAAGGAGAAACGCGGTCCGGCGTTGCCGGGCGCGCGTCCTTGCAGAGTGGGCTGCCCTGTCGGCCCACTCTTTTTGATTTAAGGAGCCTTCATCATGATGGTCTTGTATTCGGGAACCACCTGCCCTTTCTCCCACCGCTGCCGCTTCGTGCTGTTCGAAAAGGGCATGGACTTCGAAATCCGCGACGTCGACCTGTACAACAAGCCGGAAGACATCAACGTGATGAACCCGTACGGCCAGGTTCCCATCCTGGTCGAGCGCGACCTGATCCTGTACGAGTCGAACATCATCAACGAGTACATCGACGAGCGCTTCCCGCATCCCCAGCTGATGCCCGGGGATCCGGTCGACCGCGCGCGGGTGCGGCTGTTCCTGCTCAACTTCGAGAAGGAGCTCTTCGTGCACGTGAGCACGCTCGAGTCGCGCGCCGCCAAGAGCAACGAGAAGGCGCTGGAGAAGGCGCGCGCGCACATCCGTGACCGCCTGACGCAGCTCGCGCCCGTGTTCCTGAAGAACAAGTACATGCTGGGCGAGAACTTTTCCATGCTCGACGTCGCCATTGCCCCGCTGCTGTGGCGCCTGGATTACTATGGCATCGAGCTGTCCAAGAACGCGGCGCCGCTGCTCAAGTACGCCGAGCGCATCTTCTCGCGCCCGGCCTACATCGAAGCGCTGACCCCGTCCGAGAAGGTGATGCGCAAGTAAGGCGAAGCCCCGCAGTTTTTCGAATGAACGCACTCGAATCGACGTCCACCCGCCCGTACCTGATCCGGGCCCTTTATGACTGGTGCACCGACAACGGGCTCACGCCTTATGTCGCGGTGCTGGTGGACGACAGCGTGCAGGTCCCGCGCGAGTACGTGAAGAACGGCGAGATCGTGCTGAACATCAGTTTCGACGCGACCAGTTCGCTCAAGCTCGGCAACGACTTCATCGAGTTCAAGGCGCGCTTCGCCGGCTCGGCGCGCGAGATCATGGTGCCCGTCAACCGGGTCATCGCCATCTACGCCCGCGAGAACGGCCAAGGCATGGCATTCCCCGTGCCCGTTCCCGGCGCCA
Source organism: Ramlibacter sp. (assembly GCA_030695945.1). Taxonomy (GTDB): domain Bacteria; phylum Pseudomonadota; class Gammaproteobacteria; order Burkholderiales; family Burkholderiaceae_C; genus Ramlibacter. Next base: position 23,672 of record JAUYOG010000037.1, on the reverse strand, counting down.
CCGAGGAGCCTCCCACCCGCCCCTCGCCGCTCTCGAGCGTCTCCGCTGCGGGCGGCATGGTCGATGACGACGCCAAGGTGGTCCAGCTCGTCACGCCCGAGCCCGGCGCCGCCGACGTCGGGCCCGATGGCGAGCCGCCGCGCCCGCCGAACGGCCCCCGCCCCGCGCTCAAGCGCGTCAAGTGAACCCTCGGCCGCGCGCGGCGTCTAGAATTCTTGCCACCCGCCGATTTAGCTCAGGGGTAGAGCAACCGCCTTGTAAGCGGTAGGTCGTCAGTTCGAATCCGACAATCGGCACCATCCTTGCGGGAGATCAATCATGAAGCCGGCCATTTGCCTCGCCGCCGCCTTGTTGGCGGGGTGTTCCTCCATGAGCTCGTGGTCCCCAAGCTCGTGGTCCCATGGCTCCTGGCTGGACGCCGTCGGCAAGCCCCCGACCCCGCGGCCCATCATGAGCGACGAGCAGGCGGGCGCCTTGCAGCAGGAGGCAGCGCGGTTGCGAGGGCAGTCGGATGCGGTGCGGGCGCGGCTTGCGGGCGAGCGCGACCGGCTCCAGCGGTTTCGCCACTACGACGAATTGCGGGCCGTGGGCGAACGGCTGGCGCCGATCGAACGGTCCTTGAGGGACGCCGGCCGGCCCGTCGGGCCCCCCGCACCGCCGCCGCCGGCCGCGTGAATGCCTTTCAAATGCTTACCTTTGGCCCGTTTGGACCTTCAGGCGAATTGAGGTAACCTGCCAACCCCGGTCGCAAAGATGAGCTACCAGAGCAGGGATCACCTGCCTTAGTTTGGCGGCCGCGGCGTTGCTGTCCACCAGCAGGCACCACGCGGGACCATCGATCGGTCCCGCCCTGACGGCGGAACGCAGCGGTCCAGGGATCAAGGATTCGACAGCTTTCAGCCGTTCGCCCGATTCACGCGCGAGCTGCGCCAGCCTCGCCAGCGTGGGCGAGTCTTCGGCGGCTTGCTGCACCGTGACGGGATGCAGGCGTCGGTTGGCTGAAGGCGTTGACATGAGGGGATTGCGGTGCATTTCATTATCACGGATGCGTGGCTGGCCAAGAGCCGCGCGGTCCACCTCAGCGGCACCAAGCTCGTGCTGGCCTTCCTGGGCCTCTCCTTCGGGTTGATGGTGGCGGCGGCAAGCCTGTACCACTGGGTGTTTCTCAAGGGCGCGCGCGAGGGTTGGCCGGTCGTCGGCACCCTCGTCAAGCTCATCGTGAAGGATGAGTTCGAGCAGCGCGACCGGTTCATGCGCGAGAACCTCGACGCCATGGCGCGCCGGCTCGGCGAGATGCAGGCCAAGCTCGTGCAGCTGGAAGCCCTCGGGGAGCGCGTCTCGGGGCTGGCCGGCGTGAACTCGGCCGAACTCAAGGTTTCCACCGGCCGCGGCGGCGCGCTGGTCTCCGGCCGCCCGCTTTCCATGGAGGAGCTGCAGGCGACCCTGTCCGACCTCGACCAGTTGACCAGCCAGCACACCGACCTGCTCACCGTCATGGAGTCCCGGCTCTTCGACCAGAAGATCAGGAACATGATGGTTCCGACCCAGCAGCCGGTGCAGGTAGGTCATGTCGGATCTTCATTCGGCTGGCGCATCGATCCATTCACCGGGCGGTCGGCGCTGCATACCGGGCTGGATTTCCAGGCCGAGCCGGGCACGCCGATCCTCGCGGCCGCGGGCGGCGTCGTGGTCGCGCAGGAGGTTCACCCTGCCTACGGCAACATGGTCGAGATCGACCACGGCAACGACCTGATCACCCGGTACGCGCACGCCTCGAGGGTGTGGGTGAAGGTCGGCGACCTGGTCAAGCGCGGCCAGAAAATCGCGGATGTCGGCACCACCGGCCGGTCCACCGGGCCCCACCTGCACTTCGAGGTGATGGTGCGGGGCGTCCCCCAGGATCCGCAGAGGTTCCTGGCGGCCGGGCGCGATCTCCCGGCGGTCGCGGCGACCAGGCCGCTGAAGACTTCCACCCGCAGGTAAAATCCCAGGTTTGCCGCAGCTTCCGGCTCTTGCTTTGGGCCGCGGCAACCCCATTTCATCCTGACAACACAAGGGATTGCGCTGCCCTGCCGGCTCCAGTAGGCCCGGCAGGGCAGCATCGCATTCATGGCCAAGAACTTCCTCACCCAAATATTCGGCTCGCGCAACGATCGCCTGCTCAAGCAATATCGCCGAACCGTGGAGCGGATCAGCGCGCTGGAACCGGAATTCGAGAAGCTGGCGGACGACCAGCTGCGCGCCAAGACGCAGGAGTTCAAGGACCGGATCGCCAAGGGCGAGAGCCTGGACGACCTGCTGGCCGAGGCTTTTGCCGTCGTCCGCGAGGGCTCCAAGCGGGTCATGAAGATGCGGCACTTCGACGTGCAGATGCTGGGCGGCATGGCGCTGCACAACAGCAAGATCGCGGAAATGGGCACCGGCGAAGGCAAGACGCTCACGGCCACGCTGCCGGTGTACCTGAACGCGCTGACGGGCAAGGGCGTGCACGTCGTCACGGTGAACGACTACCTCGCCAATCGCGACGCCCAGTGGATGGGCAAGCTGTACAACTTCCTCGGCCTGACCGTCGGCGTGAACCTGCCGAACATGCCGCGCGAGGAAAAGCAGGCCGCCTACCGGGCCGACATCACCTACGGCACGAACAACGAGTTCGGCTTCGACTACCTGCGCGACAACATGGTGTACGAAGTGGCCGACCGCGTGCAGCGCGGGCTGAACTACGCCATCGTGGACGAGGTGGACTCCATCCTGATCGACGAGGCGCGCACGCCGCTCATCATCAGCGGCCAGGCCGAGGACCACACCGACCTCTACATCGCGATCAACCGCGTGGTGCCGCTGCTCACGCGCCAGGAGGGCGAGGCCGACCCGCGCACCGGCGAGGGCATCATCAAGCCGGGCGACTTCACGGTGGACGAGAAGAGCCACCAGGTGTTCCTCACCGAGCAGGGCCACGAGAACGCCGAGCGCATCCTGTTCAACCTCGGCCTCATCCCCGAGGGCGCCTCGCTGTACGACCCGGCCAACATCACGCTGATGCACCACCTGAACGCGGCGCTGCGGGCCAACCACCTGTACCACCGCGACCAGCACTATGTGGTGCAGGATGGCGAGGTCGTCATCGTCGACGAGTTCACGGGCCGCCTGATGTCGGGCCGGCGCTGGAGCGACGGCCTGCACCAGGCCGTGGAGTCCAAGGAAGGCGTGCACATCCAGGCCGAGAACCAGACGCTGGCTTCGATCACGTTCCAGAACTACTTCCGCCTCTCCATCAAGCTCGCCGGCATGACGGGCACCGCCGACACCGAGGCCTACGAGTTCCAGGAGATCTACGGCCTGGAAACGACGGTGATTCCCCAGAACAAGCCCAACATCCGGCAGGACCAGCTCGATCGCGTGTACAAGACGACGCGCGAGAAGTACGAGGCCGCGATCAAGGACATCCGCGACTGCTACGAGCGCGGCCAGCCGGTGCTGGTAGGCACGACGTCGATCGAGAACTCCGAGGTCATCGACGAACTGCTGAACAAGGAAGGCCTGCCGCACCAGGTGCTCAACGCCAAGCAGCACGCCCGCGAGGCTGAGATCGTCGCCCAGGCCGGCCGGCCGAAGATGATCACCATCGCCACCAACATGGCGGGCCGCGGCACGGACATCGTGCTGGGCGGCAACGTGGAGAAGGCCGCCGAGGCGGTGGAGGCCGACGAGACGCTCGATGCCACGGCCAAGCAGGCGAAGATCGCCGAACTGCGCACGCAATGGCAGAAGGACCACGAGTTCGTCGTGGCGCAGGGCGGCCTGCGCATCATCGCGACCGAGCGCCACGAGTCGCGCCGCATCGACAACCAGCTGCGCGGCCGCTCCGGCCGCCAGGGCGACCCGGGCTCGTCGCGCTTCTACCTGAGCCTGGACGACCCGCTGATGCGCATCTTCGCCGGCGACCGCGTCAAGGCGATCATGGACCGGTTGAAGATGCCCGACGGCGAAGCCATCGAAGCGGGCATCGTCACCCGCAGCATCGAGAGCGCCCAGCGCAAGGTCGAGGCGCGCAACTTCGACATCCGCAAACAGCTGCTGGAATACGACGACGTCTCCAACGACCAGCGCAAGGTGATCTACCAGCAGCGCAACGACATCCTGGACGCGGCCGACCTGTCGGCGCAGATCGCTTCGTTGCGCCAAGGCTGCTTCACCGACCTCGTGCGGCAGTACGTGCCGGCGGAGTCGGTCGAGGAGCAATGGGACATTCCCGGGCTGGAGAAGGTGCTCGCCGACGAGTGGAACATCCCCGTCTCGCTGCAAAAGGAAGTACAGGCCGCCAGCAGCATCACCGACGACGACATCCTCGAGGTCGTGGTCAAGGCCGCCAACGAGGCCTTCGACGCCAAGGTCCTGCAGGTCGGCGCGGACAACTTCACCCAGTTCGAGCGCATCGTGCTGCTGCAAAGCATCGACACCCACTGGCGCGAGCACCTGTCCGCGCTGGATTACCTGCGCCAGGGCATCCACCTGCGTGGGTATGCGCAAAAGCAGCCGAAGCAGGAGTACAAGCGCGAAGCCTTCGAGCTGTTCGGCCAGCTGCTCGATTCGGTCAAGAACGAGGTCACCAAGGTCCTGATGACGGTCGTCGTCCAGTCGGGCGAGCAGCTGGAACAGGCAGCCGAGGACATCGAGAGCCGCGCCGAGCGGATCGCGAATGTCACCTACACGGCGCCGACGGAGACCGGCGAGGTCGAAACCAAGCTGGACGAAAGCACGGCCCGCCAGAACGCGGTCGCCATCGCTGCTGCTGCCGCCGCTGGAGGGGTGCCGCGTGTGGGCCGCAACGATCCCTGTCCCTGTGGCAGCGGCAAGAAATACAAGCAATGCCACGGCCGGCTGGCCTGAGCGGCCATTTATTGGATTTTTTTGCTTTGGCGGCGCCCGGCGATGGGAATTTCTGCCCATTTTGGGGCTCACCCCTGTCAACATTGACAGGGGTGAGCTGACGCGAATTCGCGATTAGCTCTTCAATGGAGGCATATATCTAACAGGGGTGCCCCCATGACAGCCGTTGCGAATCGTTCCCGTACCGTAGATCCAACCGTCCCGGCGCCTGGCGCACAGGCAGAAGTCGCATCGTTCACCGAATCCCTGCGCCAAACGGTGGATGCGGAATGGGCCCGCATCAAGCAAGGTGAGTTCTGGCGGCGCGTCATGGGGGCCCCCGTCACCGCCGCGCTCTGGCGGGACCTGCTGCTGCAGGTCTATCACTATTCTCGCCACAACTCGATGAACCAGGCTGTCGCCGCGTTCGTGCCCGCGCCGGAGGGCCTGCTGAAGTTCGTCTATCAACACGCAGGAGAGGAACTGGGTCACGAGCGGATGATCACGCACGACCTGAAAAGCATCGGCCTGCTCGACGAGGCCGACCTGGTGGCCGCGCCCCTGCCGGCGACGGAGGCGCTGATCGGCTATCTTTACTACGTGGGGCTGCGGTACGGTGCCGTCGCGCGGCTGGGTTACAGCTTCTGGGCGGAGGGGGCGCACGCCCACATCCAGGAGCCGCTGCGCAAGCTTTGCGCCGATTTGAAACTGACGAGCAAAAACGTCACGTTCTTCGGCGCCCACGCGGAGGCGGACGAGGTTCACATCCTGCAGGTGGAGGACGCAATCGGGCGTTTTGCCGTTTCCGCCCAGGACCGCGAGCTCGTGAGGCGGGTTTGCCTCACGACCTTGTCACTGACCGAGCAGCTGCTCGAGCAAGTTGCCCGCAAGAACCCCTAGCCGCCCGCCGCCATGAATCTCCACACCAGCCATTCACCGGCGCCGCGTTCGTACGGCGCGATGCCTCCCGCAATGCGGCCCTCGGGCCTGGAGTCGGTTTTATTGCGGCGCCTGAGATCTCCCGCGGAAATCGGGTCCATCCTCCATCTGCGTGACGAGATCGACCTGTCCGCGCACAATGGCGTGGGCTCGAATTTTCACATGCTCGAAAAAAAAGAGACGAGCTCGGGGTGGTCTGCGCATTCGAACTCGATGGGGACCTCATAGGGACCATTCGCATCGTACCCATGGGATACCAGCTGACCTTGACGGAAACCTTGTTGAAGCAGCTGGGCACGGCGGCACCCGCGGTCACGCCCGCGGACTGGGAGGTCGGCAGGCTCGTTCTGGCCCCCGAGCACCGCAGCGACGTCGAAGCCCTGAGGTATTGCCTGTCTCTCGCGATCGGCTACGCCTGTGCGAACACGCACATCGGCAGCCTTTACGCCTCCTGCACGCACGTGCTGAGCCGCCTCTACAGGCGTTTCGCATTCACGGCGTTCGCCCGGGACGTTCCATTGCCAGGCGCGGATAAGCTCTATACGTTGATCAGTGGCAGCGCCCCCCGCGTGGCGCAGGCCCTTTCCGAACGGCCGCCGGCCCCCCAGGCGTGACCCATTCCGCAGGCGCCATGAATCCCGTCAAGCGGCTGTTTGCCTACTACACGACTTATCACGCCCACGGCCCGCTTTTCCTGCGGTACGTGAGCCTGATCGGCATGCTCGGTTTTCCGGCCTTTTACCTGCTCAGGTTCACCAAGGAGTCCACGCCGTACGACGACCTGGCCCTGCGTCTCCTCAATGCCGCACTGTGCGCCATCCTCTTTTTCAAGGACCAGTGGCCGCAGCGCCTCAGGCCCTACTACTTCGCCTACTCGTATGCGGTGTTGATCATCACCTTGCCCCTCACATTCGTGTTCACGTCCCTGAAGCACGGCGGCGGCACGATCGCGGTGGGCAATACGTTGATGGCGGCTTTTCTCATCATCCTGCTGGCCGACTGGCGCAACATGGTCGTGATCCTGCTGGCAGGGTTTGGTGGCGCCATCGGCCTGTACGTGCTCACGGACCCCCGGCCGGAAATGCCGGCGGACTATGTGCAGCGGCTGCCTATCCTGTTCATCACCGTCGTGGGCGGCAGCCTGTTCAAGCACGCCCTGGAGCGCGCCACCGCGGAAAGGGTGCGGCAGGCCTATGCCTCGCTGGCCGGCTCCATCGCGCATGAAATGCGCAATCCGCTCGGCCAGATCCGCCACAGCCTGGAGAGCCTGCGCCAATCGCTGCCGGTGCCCACCGCGAAAGCGCAGGCCCAGGTGCTGAACTCCCAGGAGGTCGAATCGCTGTACCGCCACCTCGCGCAGGGGGACATCGCCGTCGAGCGCGGGCTGCAAGTGATCTCGATGACCCTGGACGAGGTCAACGCCAAGCCGCTGAACCCGGTGGGGTTTGCCTATCTTTCGGCGGCCGAAGTGTGCGACAAGGCGGTGCTGGAGTACGGTTACGAGAGCCAGGAGCAGCGCTCGCGGGTCAGCGTCGAGACGAGGTCGGACTTCCTCTTCCGCGGGGAGGAAACCGCTTTCCTGTTCGTGCTGTTCAACCTGATCAAGAACGCGCTGTATTACCTTCCGGCCTATCCCCTGGCCCGGGTGGCGATCGTGATCCAAACCGGAACGGTGAGCGTGCGGGACACCGGCCCGGGCATCCCCGCGGACCTGCAGCGTCGCCTGTTCGAGCCGTTTCGCAGCAGCAAGTCCGGCGGCACGGGGCTTGGCCTGGCCTATTGCCGGCGGGTGATGCGGGCGTTCGGCGGGGACATCACCTGCCAATCGGCTCCCGGCGACACACGGTTCACCATGACCTTTCCGCCGGTCACCGCGCGCGAGCGGGAACTGTACCGTGAGGCGATCATGGCCAAGGCCAAGGCGGTATTCGTGCGGCGCAGGCTGCTGGTGGTGGACGATGACGGCGCACTGCGCAAGACGACGCGCCTGAAGCTCAAGCCCGTGGAAGCGGTCGTGGACGAAGCCGCCGATGGCCGCGAGGCCCTGGCCATGCTGTCGAATTTCCGATACGACCTCGTTCTGCTGGACGTCGACATGCCGCACGTCGACGGCTACGAAGTCGCCGAGCAGATCCGGGCGGGCCTGGCGCCGGTCAACCGCGATGTTTGCATCGTGGCCTACACCAGCGAGCAGGGCCCCGCCGCCCGGGTCAAGGCACTCAAGGCGGGCATGGACGGCCTCGTGAGCAAGCCCTGCGAGCAGGAAGCACTGCTCCATGCGCTCTGCCGGGCGCTCGAGAGCCCCGGAGGGCGGGCCCGCCTCGAGCATGGCCAGCTGGCGGGACAGCGCGTGCTGCTGGCCGACGACAATGCGTACAACCGGAAGGCGGTGGCCGCCTATCTACGGCGAGCCGGCGTCGATGTTGTCGAGGCAGGCACGGGTGAAGCGGTCATGGAGCAACTGAGCGTCGGGGGCCGCGCATGGGACGCCGTTCTCCTCGACATCAACATGCCGGGCATGAGCGGGCTGGACACCGCCCGGGCCATCCGGGCCAGCTCACTGCCCTGCCGCGGCGTGCCGATCGTCGCGCTCACGGCGCACTCGGGTGCCGATGTGATGGCCGCCGCCCAAGCGGCCGGGATGGGCGACTTCATCACCAAGCCGGTGGACGCCGCGGTCCTGTACGGGAAACTGCGGCAGATCACTTCCCGCGACCCCGCGCGGGACACCGCGCCGATCCCGGCGGAGCCCGGCGCGATCGAGGGGCTCCTCAACCTGGACCGCCTGGAACGTTACCGCGAAATCGGGATGCTGGAGGAGCTGGTGGGCGATTACGTGCCCGAGATCGAGCGCATCGTCGTGCGGCTGCAAGCGGCCTGCGACCGGAGTGACCTGGACCAGTGCCTGGAGCTGCTGCACTCCCTGGTGGGACTGAGCGGCGAGGCGGGTGCGGCAACCCTGCACCGGCTCGCCCGGCAGGTCTATGTGCAGATGTCGCAGGAGCGATGCATGCCTGCGCAGCCGAACTGGGTGGGGCCCATCCGCGCAATGACGACCGAATCCGCGCGGGCGCTGAGCGAATACGGTGGCGAGAGAGCAGGCCGCACATGAGGGATGCCCCGTCGAGCGCGCCGCCGCTGACCTCGCCGCCCGCGGGCCTGGCGATCCTGTACGTGGACGACGAGCCGACGTCGCGCAAGCTGTTCGCACGCAGCTTCTGCGACGAGTTCAACATCGTGACGGCCGCCAGCGCGGACGATGCGCTGCAGCTGCTGGCCCAGCGGGCGCATGAGTTTGCGGTGCTGCTCACCGACTACCGCATGCCCGAAAGGGACGGCATGAAGCTGCTGAAGACAGTGCGGCGCGAACACCGGCACCTGATACGTCTCCTGGCGACGGCTTACGCCGAGAAGGAAGTGGCCATCGCCGCGGTGAACCAGGGCCAGGTGCTGCGCATTCTGGAGAAGCCGCTGGACGAGCAAACCACCCGCGAGGCCCTGCGCGAAGCGCTGGCGCTATACCGGTCGCAGGCCTTGGAGCGTTCCTTGAACGAGGGCCGTGCAGTGGCGCTGCGCGAGACGATGGGCTTCCTCGCCCATGAGCTCAATACCCCGCTGGCCACGGTGCGCGGGTTCGTCAGCACGGTGATCGCACGCCACCGGCCCGGGGCAGCCGGCATCCCGCCCGGGCTGGCTGCGTTCGCCGAAGACCGGCCCGGGGAGCTGCTCGCGGCCCTGGAGAACGCCGAGCGGCGAGCTTTGTACTGCCAGTCGCTCGTGTCGACGTTCGTCCGGTCGGCACGGGAGGCCTATCCGGGCGCGGCTCCGCCGGCGGTGGCGGCCAGCGCCTTGGCCCAGGCGGTGCGCGACGAGTTTCCTTTCGACGCGGACGAGCGGTCGTGGGTCGCCACTGTCGTCATCGAGGACTTCATGCTGCCGGGCCGACGTGACCTGCTCTATCTCGTGCTTTGCACCGTCACCAAGAACGCCCTGGTCGCCCTGCGCGGGCGACCCCAGCCGAGCCTGCGAATCGAGGTGGGCGCCGACAGGGACGGCGCATGGCGGCGCCCCTGGATCCGGTTTCGCGACAACGGGCCCGGCATCCCGCCGGCGCTGCTCGCGCGCCTGACGCATGAACCGGTCACAACCCGCGCCGACATGGGGGGCAGCGGCATGGGACTCATGTTCTGCCAACGGGTGATGCAATCGATCGGCGGCGAAATCAGGATAGCGTCGGGCCCGGGTGAGGGCACGGAAGTGTCCCTGTACTTTCGGGCGCAGCCGGCCGGGTGATGCGCCCGGCCGTCACATGCTCACGCGCCGCGTTTCCTGCCGCGCCAGCCAGTTGGAGAAACCGTTGGCCGGATCCGGTCCGAGCGAGCCCGGGATGTTGAACAGCGCGCCGACAAGCTCCTGGTCCGGCCCCAGCGTGAACGCGCCGACCAGCTCGATCGGCGACTTGGGCGCGAGCGCCTGGCGCAATTCCAGGTTCGCCAGGCTGCGGCCCTGGCGGATTTCTTCCAGCGACGCCGGTGGCACGCCTTCGAGTTCGGCCAGTTCGGCCAGTGCCAGCAACCCGGCCCGGTTTTCAAGCTGCAGCCAGCTCGCGTGCCCGGAGGCGTCGAGGCCCAGCACGCCGAATGGATCGCCGATGGCCATGTGTTCGACCCACTGCCTGGCTGCGAATGCCGCCAGGTCGCGGCTGATCGAGGGGATCCGAAGCAGCGCGTTCTGGTCAGGGCGCAGCGTCGCGCGCCAGGTCTGCGCGTGACGCGCGTTCGGCGTTGCCAGCAGGTGTTCCACCGCTGCGATCAGCCTGCCCGCGATGTCGGCACTCTGCTTGGGGACAAACTGGTCGATCAGGCCGCGGTTGAAAGCGCCCACCGCGATCTGTTCGTCCGCCTGGCCGGTCAGCAGCACCCGGGAACCCGGCCATTCCACGAGCTCGGACAGCGCCTCCAGGCCATTCATGCTCGGCATCGAATAGTCCACCACGCACACGCGCGCCAGGGCATAGCGCTCGGTGTACTTCGACCAGTAGTCCAGGATCTGCGGGATCAAAGGCCGGCCGCCTCGCCATTGCTCGATCAGCTGCTGCTGGTTCCAGGCATCGGCTTCCCAGAAAGGCGGCTCCTGCTGCAGGTAATTGATGCATTCATTGGGGCGCGTGAAAAGCTTCACGTGCCAGTGCCGCGGCAGGACGAGCGCGAGCATCTCGAGGTAGTCCGGGTCGTCGTCCAGGAAGACGAGGGTGCCCGGGCGGTGAAACAGTGAAAAATTCATTTGTTGAAATCCATTGACTCCGGCATCCCCGCAACGCGAGAGTCCGACGATGCTATTGTCTCAGCCGCTCGCAATAGGAAGGCCGTAAAACGCATGGAGGTACCTGTTAACTTTGACAATGTAAGCCTGGACGGTCTCCTGAGCGACTGGGTTGGGGCGCTGCGCGAGTTCTCGGTGGAGGCCGTGGTGGTTCTCGGCCCGGATCCTTTCGGCGGCAACGAGGACCGGCAGGTGCTGGCCGTGCACCCGCCCCTGCTCGGCGAAGCCGCGCAGGCGCTGTCGGACAGCCGTGACTTTGGTGCGCCCTGGCGCGATTCGGACGCGCCGCTGGTGGCTTGGCAGTACATCGCCAAGAGCAACCAGCTGGGTTCGAGCCGGTGGAGGCTGCTGTGGCTGGCGCACGGCTTCCAGACGATCGTGCGCGCGGAATTCCCCTTGCCGGCGGGGCGGGCGTTCGAATGCTTCATGTTCAGCTCGCGCGAGCTCGTCGACCGGGGAGAGGCGGCTTCGCTCGTCTGGTCCGCGCTCAACATCTGGCCGCTGGTCAGGCGCAGCCTGGCGAACGCGCGGTCGCCCCTGAGCCCGCGCGAGCGCGAATGCCTGGTCCTTGCGTTCCAGGGCCTCACCGCGCGCGAGACGTCCCAACGCCTGCAATGCAGCGAGCGCACGGTGAACTACCATCTCGCGAACGCAATGGGCAAGCTCAAGGTCGATAACAAGATGGCCGCGATCCAGCGCGCCTGCTGGCTGGGCGCCATCTAGCATCCCAACGCGCCGACGCCCCGCTGCTGCTGGCTGGCCGCGAAAGGTTTATATTGCGGCTCACCCTTCGACCCGCTCCATGGCCACTTCCGACCGCACCGCTTCCCTCATGACCCCGGCCAAGCTGGCCCAGGTCAAGCCCAAGGCGCCGGTGTCGCCGGCGGCGTGGCTCGACCAGATGGCCGCCGACGCTGGCCATGTGCACGTGAGCCGGCTCGCCGAACTCTGCCGGGAACTGCTCGGCCAGGACCGCTTGCGCGACATTGCGCCGGCTGGCGCCAAGCTGGTGGCCCTGGCCGAGGCCCTCCCGGGACTCGACTTCGGCCTGCTTCAATCGCGCGGCTGGTGGGCTCGCGCGACCGGCAGGAGCAAGTCCTCCGGCGCCGAATTCGCGGCGCAGTTCGAGCGTATCGAGGAGGTTTCCCGCAGCCTCGCCGCGCATGTGCAGGCGCTGCAGAAGAAGCAGCAGGATCGGGCCATGGTCAGCGAGCTCACCCTGGTGGAAATCGAGGTGGAAGTGCGCGCCATCGAAAAGATCATCGACCAGGGCGCGCGCTGGCTGCAGGACATGCGCAACCAGCTCAAGGCCCGCGAGGCCAGCGCGAGCGACGCTGCGAGCCAGCAGGCTGTCCAGGACGACACGCTGCGCTGCGAGATCCTGGTGGCACGCCTCAAGATGCTGCGCGCCGTGAGCTCCGCCGCGCAACATGCACACCAGCAGGCGCAGGCGGCGGCGGCGCGCCGGGCCGCGGTGCTGCAGCTGCTGCAGCAGGCTGTGGCCACGAACCTGAAAAGCTGGCAGGCGCGCGTATCGGCCCTGGCCGGGGTTGCCGGCGACAACGACGCGCCGGCCCTGAGCCTGGAAGGCCCGATGGAGAGCCACCGCGAGCTGCAGTTGTGCATCAAGCAGGCGACCGCCGATTGCGGCCAGCTGCAGTCGCAGGAAAAGGCGCTCGCGGAAAGTCTCGCGGAACTGGACACGCAGGTCCAGGCTGCGAGGAGCTAGGGGCACCGCGGCCATGGCCTTCCTCGCCATAGACGTCGGCAACACGCGCCTGAAGTGGGCACTGTACGACGCGCCGCAGCCAGGGGCCGCGTTGCGCGCGCATGGCGCCGAGTTCCTCGAGAACATCGACAAGCTCGCCGACGGCGCCTGGTCCGCGCTCGCGCCGCCCGACCGCATGCTCGGTTGCGCGGTCGCGGCCGACGCGGTGAAGCGCCGCGTCGAGGAGCAGATGGAGGAGCTCTGGGACGTGCCCGCGCAATGGGTCATCGCAAGCGCCGCCGAAGCCGGCCTTGTCAACGGGTACGACCATCCGACGCGGCTGGGCGCCGACCGCTGGGTCGCGATGATCGGCGCGCGGCGCCGCATGCTCGCGCAGGGCGAGGCGCGGCCGATGGTGGTGGTGATGGTCGGCACGGCGGTGACCGTCGAGGCCATCGATCAACAGGGGAAGTTCCTGGGCGGCTTCATCCTGCCCGGCCACGGCATCATGCTGCGAGCGCTGGAGTCCGGCACCGCGGGTTTGCACGTGCCCACGGGCGAGGTGCGCGAATTCCCGACCAACACCAGCGACGCGCTGACCAGCGGCGGCACGTACGCGATTTCGGGCGCGATCGAACGAATGGTGCAGCACGTGCGCCGCCATTGCGGCGCCGAGCCGGCCTGCTACATGACGGGCGGTGCGGGCTGGAAGATGGCGCCCCACATGTCGGTGGGGTTCGAGCTCATCGAAACCCTGATCTTCGACGGCCTGCTCGAGATCGGGCGCCAGCGCTTCTGCGGCTGAACATTGGCCCCCACGCTTGTCACTTCGTGTACTGCGCTGCCCCCCGAAGGGGCTTCAGCCGCCTTGGGGCGGCCCGGCGCCGGCTGAGCCTCAGGCCGCCAGGCCGTCGGCCGCCTGGAAGAGCGCTTCGCGCGCCTGGCGCAGCACCTGCGCCTTCCATTCGTCGGTGTCCGTGTAGAAAGCCTGCTTGACGCGGTCCTTGATGCCGGCGGCGAGGGCCTCCGGCGCGCGGGGATGGAGGTGCAGCCAATGGTCGCCCCGCAGGGATTCGATCACTTCGGCCGGCGGCAGCGTGCCGTATTCCAGCGCCATCCCGGTGTATTCGGCGTGCGGGCACTCGTCGTGGATCGAACTCCACATCATGCCGGTGAGGAAGGCGGAGGTGGAAGAGCCGTCGTAGATGGAGGTCACGGGCGTCGCGCCGTTGCCGGCCCACCACCCGCGCGCGCGGGCGATGCTGGCCTGATCGTCGCGGCCCGCGTAGATCCTCTCGCCGACGCCGCTGGGGCCGAGGCCGGTATGGATGTCGATCCATGCGATGCGCCCGGCCAGGTGCCCGTAGGCCCGCAGCAATTCGCGCAGCGCCCGGTTGCTCCACGTCGGTTCCACGCCGCCGAAAAAGAGTCCCCCCGGAAACTCGTGCTGGCCCGCCGAAACGGCCGCCATGTACGCAGCCTGGCCGTTGCGGGCGATGTACGCCCCCAGGGCGGCCTTGTTGGACTCGGTGGGCGGCCACTCGTCGGGCACCAGCAGGGGGTGCAGTTCGCGGTAGGCTTCGTTCACCGGCAGGGGCCGGGAGAAATCGTGAAAATTCCGGTTGAGGTCCACGTTCTCGTGGGTCACCCGCCGCAGGTGCGAGAAGCCATGGGGGTTGAGGGCATGCACATAAAGCACCGCGACCCCCCGGCGTGCCGCGTGCTCCCGCCATCCTTCATCCAGCAGGGCCGCCACCTGCACGCCACTGCCGCAGAACCCCTCCACGCCATGGCATGCGCTGGAGAGGATCAGGAGACCGCGCGCATCGGCGGGGCCGTGGCGGGCGACGTCCATGGCGAGTTCCTCGCCCTCACGGCCCTGGAGTGGATGGAGCTTGTGCTCCACCTGCAGGCCCGCGCCGCGCGCAGCCGCCAGGAACCGGCCGCGCGCCTGGGCATAGGAAGAGGAAAAAACTTCGCCGACCGGCGCGATCATGCCTGGTCCCTTGCGAGCCAGGCTTCGGCAAGGCGCACCCAGTAGGTGGCGCCGAGCGGGATCAGGTCGTCGTTGAAGTCGTAGCTGGGGTTGTGCAGCATGCAGGGGCCCGCGCCGTGGCCCATCTCGCGGTGGCTGCCGTCGCCGTTCGCGATGAAGCAGTACGCGCCGGGCTTGGCCTGCAGCATGTAGGCGAAGTCTTCCGCGCCCATCGTGGGCTCCTGCACCTCGACGTTGTCGGCGCCGACGATCGAAGCCATGACTTCGCGGGCGAACTGCGCTTCAGCCGCGGAGTTGATGGTGGGCGGGTAATTGCGCACGAACTCGAACTCGCACACCGCGTCGTGCGCGGCGCAGACGTGCTCGGCGATCTGCTTCATCCGCTTTTCGATGAGGTCCAGCACTTCCACGGTGAAGGTGCGCACGGTCCCCTGCAACTCGCAGCTGTCGGGCACGACGTTGGTGGCTTCGCCCGCGTGGATCATCGTGACGGACACCACGCCGGCGTCGATCGGCTTCTTGTTGCGGCTGATGATGGTCTGGAAGGCCTGCACCATCTGGCAGGCGATCGGCACCGGGTCGATCCCGTTGTGGGGCAGGGCGGCGTGGCTGCCCTTGCCGCGGATCGTGATCTTGAACTCGTTGCTCGACGCCATGACCGGCCCCGCGCTCACGGCGAACTTGCCCACCTGCGTGCCGGGCCAGTTGTGCATGCCGAACACGGCCTCCATGGGGAACTGCTCGAACAGGCCGTCCTTGATCATTTCGCGGGCGCCGCCGCCGCCTTCCTCGGCGGGCTGGAAGATCAGGTAGACGGTGCCGTCGAAGTTGCGGTTCTTCGCGAGATGCTGCGCCGCGGCGAGCAGCATCGCGACGTGGCCATCATGGCCGCAGGCGTGCATCTTGCCGGCATGCTTGCTGGCATGGCCGAAGGTGTTGAACTCCTGCATCGGCAGGGCGTCCATGTCGGCGCGCAGGCCGACGGCGCGCGAGCCGCTGCCGTTCTTCACGATGCCGACCACGCCGGTCTTGCCCAGGCCGAGGTGGACGGGGATGCCCCATTCGGCGAGTTTTTGCGCCACGACGTCGGCGGTGCGCACCTCCTCGAAACAGAGTTCGGGGTGGGCGTGGATATCGCGCCGGATGGCCGCGATGGAGGCCGCTTGCGTGACCACGGAGTCCAGGATTTTCATGTCAGGGTTCTTGCGCTTTTGGAGTCCGCCAGTCTAGCCCGCCGCGCCTGCCGGCGTCACGAGGGGATATCCGCGAGAATCGTGCAATGGATCTCACACCCACCGCGGTTTCCCCGCGCGCGCTGGAAATGGCGCGAACGCTCGTGCGCATGAACACCGTCAGCGCCCATTCGAACCTCGAACTGATCCATTTCGCGCGTGACGAACTGGCGCGGCTGGGGGTTTCGAGTCGCCTCACGTACAACGCCCAGCGGACCAAGGCGAACCTCTTCGCTACGCTGGGTGAGGGCAAACCTGCCGGAGTCATACTTTCCGGTCACACCGACACGGTGCCCTGGGACGGCCAGGACTGGACTGAGGATCCCTTGAGCGCGACCGTGCGGGGCGGGCGGCTTTACGGGCGGGGCTCGGCCGACATGAAGAGCTTCATCGCGATCGCGCTGGCCCATGCCGGCAGCTTCCTCGAAAGCAAGGCGCCTTTCGCGATCCACTTGGCCCTCAGCTACGACGAGGAGGTCGGCTGTTTCGGCGTCAAGGAACTGATCGCGGACCTGCGCGATGCGGGCATCCGGCCGCTGGCTTGCATCATCGGCGAACCGACCAGCATGGTGCCGGCGATCGCCCACAAGGGTGTGTACCGCTACAAATGCTGTGTGCGCGGCAAGGAAGCGCACTCCTCGCTCACGCCCACTTCCGTCAACGCCATCGAAATGGCGGCGCGCGTGGTGGGCAAGGTGCGCGACATGGCCGAAGGCTTCGAGCGCGAGGAGCCGCGCTACGAGGGCTTCGACGTCCCGTTTTCGACGGCGAGCGTCGGCCAGTTCCACGGCGGCATCGCCGACAACGTGGTCCCGCGCGACGCGGAGTTCCGCTACGAGTTCCGGGACCTGCCGACGGCCGATGCGCGGGCCATGCAGCAGGCCGTCGTGGCCCATGCGCGGTCCCTGGAGCCCGCGATGAAGGCGGTGGCGCCCGACGCGGGGTTCCGCTTCGAGACCATCTGCGAGATCCCCAGCTTCCTCGGCTCCGCGGGCGATGCCATCACGCGGCTGGCGCAGCGCCTGTCGGGCGAGCAGCGCACGACGCTGGTGGCCTTCGGGACCGAGGCCGGCATCTTCAAGAACTCGGGCATACCCACGGTGGTGTGCGGCCCGGGCAGCATCGCGCAGGCCCACCAGCCCGACGAATTCGTGAGCCTGGAGCAGCTCGCGCGCTGCGAAGCCTTCATGCGCGGCCTGGCAACCGTGCGGGAGCTGCCGGCCTGACCGCGTGTCGTCCGCTACTCGCGGACCTTGCCCTGCGAATCGATCAAGCTCAGTTCCACGAGCTTGGAGGCGACGCGGTCGTCGGCGAAATGAACCCGGAAGCCGCCGACGCTCACGTCGTCCAGCGCCTCCAGCGACTTCTTGAACTTGGCGCGACTGACGTCTTTCGGAATGCGGCGCAACGCTTCCGCATACACGCGCGCCGCGATATAGCCTTCCAGCATGTACACGTTGGTCTTGCCGAGCTTGGCGGCCAGGGCGTCCGCCATCAGTTCCCGCACCACCGCCACCTTGGCCGTGTCGCTCTTCGGCACGACCCGCACCACGACCACGCCGGCGCCGGCCGACCCCAGCTCTTCGGCCAGCAGGCTTTCGCCTGTGTTGGAGAAGCCGTAGATCGGGCCGCGGAAGCCCTTGGCGCGCAGGTCGCGCACGGCGTTGGCGGCGCCGTTGGAGTCGCCGATCACCAGGACCGATTCCGGTTTCGCAGCCAGCACCTTGTCGACGCTGTTGGCGACGCTGCCCGGGGTGACGGGCGCGTTGGCCACGACGTTGGCGCCCATGCTGGACATGGTCCGGGTGGCGGAGTCCAGGGCCGCGAGGGATTCGCTGTCGGTGGCGTGCAGGATGCCGAGGCGCTTGGCGCCCAGCGTTTCCGCGTGCTTTGCAATCGCGGCGGCTTCCTCGGCGTAGCCCGGCCGCACCGAATAGACGTTGCCGTACATCGCGCCCCGGAATTCGTCGGCCGCGGCCATGGGTGCGAACATTAGGACATCCCCGTCCTTGATCTGGGGGTAGACCGCGGTCACCTGGGGCGAGCCGTAGAAGCCGAACAGGGACAGTACCCCCTGCTCGAGCAGCTTCTTGGCGTTGGCCGCCGCCGTCTGGGCGTTGCCGCGGTCGTCCAGCGTGACCAGGTCGATCTTGCGGCCGTTGATGCCGCCTGCGGCGTTCACCCGGTCGAAGTACATCTTGGCGCCCTGGTGGAACGGCACCGCCAGGGAGGAACCGGGGCCCGTCAGCGCCACCGATTGCCCGATGACGATGCTGGACTTGGTGACCCCCTCTTGCTGGGCATGCCCGGCCACACTCATTGCCGTCAGGGCGGCTACCATCAGGC
Source organism: Ramlibacter sp. (assembly GCA_030695945.1). Classification (GTDB taxonomy): domain Bacteria; phylum Pseudomonadota; class Gammaproteobacteria; order Burkholderiales; family Burkholderiaceae_C; genus Ramlibacter. Next base: position 5,260 of record JAUYOG010000037.1, on the reverse strand, counting down.
TGCGCGCCGTCGAATGGATGAAACTCATGCTTTTGTCTCCTGCGGCCTTTGGAATAAATCGGGGCCAGTGCGCAAACTATAGGGTTACCCATTGAGCAACACCATCGGCATCTCCCCTAGCTCGACCGTCAGCTTCGTGAAAAACGCACAGATCGTGCGGGGCGCGTGCCCCCACGACTGCCCGGACACCTGCTCGCTGGTGACCACGGTGCAGAACGGCGTGGCGGTGAAGGTCGGGGGTAACGCGGACCACCGCCACACCGATGGTGTGCTGTGCACCAAGGTGTCGCGGTACACCGAGCGAACCTACCACCCGGAGCGGCTGCTGCAGCCCCTGCGCCGCACCGGCGCCAAGGGCTCCGGCCGCTTCGAGCCCGTCGGCTGGGACGAGGCCCTGGACGATATCGCGGACCGCCTGGGGGCCATCGCGGCGCGCGACCCCCAGGCGATCCTCCCCTACAGCTACGCGGGCACCATGGGGCTGGTGCAAAGCGAAAGCATCGCGGCGCGCTTCTTCCATCGACTCGGGGCCTCGCTCCTGGACCGGACGATCTGCGCCAGCGCCGGCGCCGAGGCGCTGACCCAGACGCTGGGCGACAAGGTCGGCATGAAGGTGGAGTTCTTCGCGGAATCGAAGCTGATCCTCATCTGGGGCAGCAACTCCATCGGCAGCAACCTGCACTTCTGGCGGCTGGCGCAGGCGGCCAAGCGCGCCGGTGCGAAGCTCGTGTGCATCGATCCCCGTCGCACCGAGACCGCCGAGAAGTGCCACGAACACGTGCAGCTGCGCCCGGGAACGGACGCCGCGCTGGCGCTTGCGATGATGCACGAGCTGATCGTCAACGACTGGCTGGATCACGACTACATCGCGCAACACACGCAAGGGTGGGAGGGCCTGCGTGAGCGCGCCTTGCGCTGGAGCCCGGAGCGCGCCGCTGCGATTTGCGGCGTGAGCGCGGAGCAGGTCCGCTCGCTCGCGCGCGACTGGGGCACGACGCAGCCCGCCGCGATCCGCCTGAACTACGGCATGCAGCGGGTGCGCGGCGGCGGCAATGCGGTGAGGGCCGTGGCCTGCCTGCCGGCGCTCACCGGCGCGTGGCGTCACCGCGCCGGGGGAATGCTGCTGTCGAGCTCGGGCATGTTCCCGGTGGACAAGGCGGCCCTGCAGCGGCCCGACCTGCTGGCCGGCCGCACGCCGCGCACGATCAACATGAGCACGATCGGCGACGACCTGCTGCGCGCGGGGTCGCCCGCCTTCGGCCCGAAGGTCGAGGCCCTGATCGTCTACGACAGCAACCCCGTCGCCGTGGCGCCGGAGTCCTCGAAGGTCGTGGCGGGCTTCGCGCGCGACGACCTCTTCACCGTGGTGCTCGAGCACTTCCAGACCGACACCGCCGACTACGCCGACTACATCCTGCCGGCGACCACCCAGCTGGAGCACTGGGACGTGCACATGGCGTACGGCCACACCGACGTGCTGCTCAACCGTCCCGCGATTGCGCCGGTCGGCCAGTCCCGGCCCAACTCGGAGATCTTCCGACAGCTCGCGCGCCGCATGGGGTTCACCGAGCCGTGTTTCGCCCAGGACGACGAGAGCCTTTGCCGCGTCGCGTTCGGCGATCGCGTCGATTTCGACCGGCTGCTGGAACAGGGGTTCGCGACACTCGACATCCCGGACGCCCCATTCGCGCAGGGCGGCTTTCCGACGGCCTCCGGCCGCTGCGAGTTTTTCAGCGAGGCGCTCGCGCGTCAGGGGCAGGACGGCCTGCCGGACCACCTTCCCAACCACGAGACGGCCGGAAGCTCCGCGCGCTTCCCGCTCGCGATGATTTCGCCCCCGGCGCGCAACTTCCTCAATTCCAGCTTCGTCAACGTGCGCAGCCTGCGCGACATCGAGGGCGAGCCGCTGCTGGAGATCCATGCCAGCGACGCGGCTGAACGCGGCATCGTGTCGGGCGCCGTCGTGCGCGTGTTCAACGACCGTGGCGAGTACCGCTGCAAGGCGCAGGTCTCCGCGCGAGCGCGGCCCGGCGTGGTCAACGGCCTGGGCGTGTGGTGGCGCAAGCTGGGGCTGGATGGAACCAACGTCAACCAGCTCACCAGCCAGAAGCTCACCGACATGGGGCGCGGGCCGGTGTTCTACGACTGCCTGGTCGAAGTCCGGGCGGCGTGAGGAAGGGAGCGTTCATGGCGATGGCAGGCTTCGCGGCCCTGGCGGCAACGGCGGCGTTGGTGTGCGTCTCGGGCTGCGCGAACCTGGGGTACTACTGGCAATCCGCCACCGGGCACCTCCAGATGATGAGCGCCGCCAAACCGGTCGAGGACTGGCTGTCGGCCGAAGAGTCGCCGGACCGCCTGAAGGCCCGCCTGGCCCTGAGCCAGCGCATTCGCAACTTCGCCGTGGCCGAACTGAAACTGCCGGACAACCCGAGTTACCGCCGCTATGCCGATCTCCGGCGTGCCGCGGTGGTCTGGAACGTTGTCGCGGCGCCGGCGTATTCGGTGACGCTCAAGAACTGGTGCTTCCCCGTGACGGGTTGCGTGACCTACAAGGGCTACTTCGACGAGGCGAAGGCGCGGGCCGACGCGGCCGAGCTCGCGGCGCAAGGCTACGAGTCGAACGTCTACCCGGTGCCGGCGTACTCCACACTGGGCTGGATGAACTGGGCGGGCGGAGACCCGCTGCTCAACACGTTCATCTACTACCCCGAGGGGGAGTTGGCACGGCTGCTCTTCCACGAACTCGCCCACCAGGTGGTCTATGCCAAGCACGACACCATGTTCAACGAGTCCTTCGCCACCGCGGTCGAACGCCTGGGCGGCGCGCGCTGGCTGGCGGCGCAGGCAGGCGATGCGGCCCGCACGGAGTACGCGGAGTTCAACGCCCGCCGCAATGAGTTCCGCGCGCTCGCGCTGGCCACGCGCAAGCGCCTGGAGGGGATCTACGAGAGCACGCAGGGCGCGGAACGCGACCGGCTCAAGCAGGCGGCCCTGCGCGACTTCCGTGCCGCCTACCTGAAGCTGCGCGAGAGCTGGGGCGGCGACCCCGCGCGCTTCCGCGGTTTCGACCAGTGGGTGGAAAGAGCCAACAACGCGTCCTTCGGCGCGCAGGCCGCCTACGACGAGCTGGTGCCCGGCTTCGAGGCGCTGTTCCTGCGCGAAAGGCAGGACTGGCAGCGGTTCTATGATGCGGTGAAACGGCTGGCCGATTTGCCCAAGGAAGAGCGGCACAGGCTGCTGAAGGAGATGGGTAGTGCATGACATCATCATTTCGCGAGATCACAAGTTGGGGCTCGCCGCCGCGCGCAAGCTGGCTTTCCGCTGGGCGGAGAGCGCGGAGGAGAAGCTGGGCATGGAGTGCACCTACGAGGAAGGCAAGACCGCCGACGTCGTGACCTTCACCCGCACCGGCGCCAGTGGCGAACTGAAGGTGACCAAGGACCGCTTCGAGCTGCACGCGAAACTCGGCTTCCTGCTGGGCGCGTTCCGCGAGCGCATCGAGAGCGAGATCGTGAAGAACCTCGACCAACTGCTGGAGCACCCCGAGCCGCTCAAGGCGTTCGACCACGCGATCGCCAAGCGAGACCACGCGAAGAAGGCGCCGGCAAAAAAGGCCGCGGCCAAGAAAAAAGCCTGATCATGGCCCCCACGCTTGTCACTTCGTGTACTGCGCTGCCCCCCGAGGGGGCCTCAGTCGCCTTGGGGCGGCCCGGCGCCGACTGAACATGGCAGGCCCCCTCGACGGCGTCAAGGTGCTCGAGCTCGGGCAGCTCATCGCCGGCCCGTTTGCCGCGAAGACGCTCGCGGATTTCGGCGCCGAGGTGATCAAGGTGGAATCGCCCGCCGGCGGCGATCCGCTGCGCAAGTGGCGGATGCTCAAGGACGGCACCTCGGTCTGGTGGCAGGTGCAGTCGCGCAACAAGCGTTCGATCGCGCTCGACCTCAAGGACGGCGAGGCGCAGGGCATCGTGCGGCAGCTGGCCGCCGATGCGGACGTGCTGATCGAGAATTTCCGGCCCGGTGCGATGGAAGGCTGGGGGCTCGGCCCGGCCGAACTGCTCGCGCTCAACCCGCGGCTGGTCATGCTGCGCATCAGCGGCTACGGGCAGAGCGGGCCCTACCGCGACCGGCCCGGGTTCGGCGTGGTCGCGGAAGCGATGGGCGGCCTGCGCCACCTCACCGGTGAGCCCGGGCGGGTGCCGGTCCGCGTGGGCGTGAGCATCGGCGACACGCTCGCGGCCCTGCACGGCGTGATCGGCATCCTGCTCGCATTGCACCACCGGCACCGGTCGGGGCGCGGCCAGGTCGTGGACGTCGCGTTGTACGAGGCCGTGTTCAACTGCATGGAGAGCCTGTTGCCGGAGTACAGCGCTTTCGGCGCCGTGCGCGGGCCGGCCGGCAGCGCGATGCCGGGGATCGTCCCGACCAACGCCTACCTGTGCCGGGACGGCGGTTACGCCCTGGTCGCAGGCAACGGGGACAGCATCTTCAAGCGCCTGATGACCGTGATCGGCCGGGCGGACCTGGCGGCCGATCCGCAGCTTGCCGACAACGCGGGCCGGGTGGGGCGCGTGACGGAACTGGACGCAGCGATCGGCGCCTGGACGGTGCAGCGGACGGTGGACGAGGTCCTGGTGGCGCTGGACGCGGCGTCGGTGCCGGCGGGCCGAATCTACACGGTGGCCGACATCGCGGCCGATCCGCATTACCGGGCGCGGGGCATGCTGGCGGAAGTCGAGATGGAGGACGGCGCCAGGCTCGCGGTGCCGGGCGTGGTGCCCAAGCTGTCGGAAACGCCCGGCGGGCACCGCCGCAATGCGCCCCGGCTCGGGCAGGACACGGACGCCGTGCTGCGCGAGGTCGGCCTCACGGTGGCGCAGATCGACGCCCTGAGGCGCCGCGGGATCGTGGCGTAGCCGGCTACTGTGGTGTCGCCCAAGTTCGAAAGCGCCGTATCGGCGTGGCTTTGCTCTTGGACCTCGCGGCAAAGCTGTGCGTGGGCGGGCTGCGGCGCGATGGCTACGGCGTTCGGCTCCGGTGCTTCGCACCTTCGCCGAATTCCCTGCGCCGGGCGACCCCGCGGCCCAGCGCGGCATAACTCAGCTGCGCTACGCTCCGCTTCAAACAGATGCCGCGAGCATGAAACGATGGGCCGCAAGACCGTCCACCGCGGGCGTCTGTGCTTGATTCGCGCCGCGGCCCAGCCGTTCGCGGCGTTGCAATGAGCCCGTGGCGTGCCCCCGGTGCCGTGCCCCCATGG
>JAUYOG010000035.1 GCA_030695945.1 Ramlibacter sp. | reverse complement strand
AAGCGGGCGCAGATTTTTTCGATTGCTTGGCGTATCGCTTCATGTTCCTGGTTGTGGGCGAAATCCATGGTGGTGTTCCCGTAGATTCAAATTGCCAGACCGAGGCGTGTGCCTTGGTCAATGGCGCGCAAGGCGTCGAGTTCGCCGGCCATCTCGGCGCCGCCGATGACATCGGGCGCCAGGCCGAGCGCGTGCAATTCGCCGACCAGTGCGTTCTCACTGTCCTGGCCGGCGCAAATCACGATGGTGTCCACGCGCAGCGTCTGTGGCACACCGTTGACGCTCAGGTGCAGGCCCGCACCGTCGATGCGTTCATAGACGCAACCCGACAACGTGCGCAGGCCGCGCCGTGCCAGCTCGGCCTTGAGCGCCCAGCCGGTGGTCAGGCCCAGATTGCGTCCGGGTTTTTCAGGTTTTCGCTGCAACAGGGTGACTTCGCGTGGCGCGCTGACCGGCTGTGCCGGTTTGAGGCCGCCCGCAGCTGCGGGCGAGGTATCGACACCCCATTCAGCGTAAAACTGCTCGACCGTCTGAGGCGCGTTGGCAGCGTTACCCGCATGCTCGTCATGCAGCAGGAAGGTGGCCACGTCGAAGCCGATGCCCCCGGCACCGATGACCGCGACCCGGCGGCCCGCCTGCGCCCGGCCCGACAGCAGGTCGGCATAGCTCACCACCTTGGGGTCGGTGACGCCCGGGAATTGCGGCAGGCGCGGGCGCACGCCGGTGGCTATCACGATGCGGTCGTAGTGACCGGCCGCGAGCGAAGGGGCGTCTGCTTTGCAGTTGAGCTTTAGGGTGACGTCATGCCGCGCAACGCTTTGCCTGAAGTAGCGAAGCAGTTCATTGAACTCCTGCTTGCCCGGCACGGCCCGGGCCAGGTTCAACTGGCCGCCAATCTCGGGTCCGGCCTCGAACAGGGTGACCGCATGACCGCGTTCGGCCGCAGTCAGCGCGCAGGCCAGCCCGGCCGCGCCGGCACCGATCACCGCCACCTTGCGCTGCATGGCCCGTGGCGGCAACAGCGAGAACTCCAGCTCGCGCCCGGCGCGTGGATTGACCAGGCAGGTGGCGGGGCGGTCGGCGAAGATGTAGTCGAGACAGGCCTGGTTGCAGGCGATGCAGGTGTTGATCTCGTCGGCGCGGCCCTGCGCCG
>JAUYOG010000028.1 GCA_030695945.1 Ramlibacter sp. | reverse complement strand
CAGCACGTAGACTGACGACAGACCGAGGGCGTGGCGCCGCGTCATGTGCTGTCCCTGTCCGGCGATGATGCCGGACAGGATCGGGATCATCGGCAGCATGCAGGGCGTGAACGCCAGCAGCAGACCGAAGCCGAAGAAGGCTGCGACCAGCGCCCAAACACTGCCACGCATGAACAGCTGGCGAATAGGCCCGTCGTCCGACAGACCGCCGGTCGGCAAGCCCGATGCATCGGCCGCAGGCACCGGCGAAGGTTCAGCAGGCGAAGCCGTGCCGGGTAGCGCCACGGTGAGCGTCTTCTCGATCGGCGGGTAGCAAACGCCCAGCGGTTCATTGCAGCCCTGGTAGGTGGCGCGCAGCTGGATCTGGTTCTCTTGCCCCGCCGATCGTTTCAAGTCGATGATTGCCTCGAACGGGCGGTGGAATACTTCAACCGTGCCGAACGTGGGGTCGGCCTTGGGCTCACCCCTGGGCAGCGTCACCCTGGCGATGGCGACCGTCGGCGGTTGAACAACGTTGAAGCTGATACGGTCGCGGTAGAGGTAGTAGTTCGGCGCTGGCGTCAATTCGGCGAGCAGCGTGTTTGCATCGCTCGCCCGCACCGCAATCTGGAACGCCTGGTCCGCTGGCAACAATTCTGGCTCCGAGCCGGAGCCCCCCAGCCACGTCCTGATCGAGTCAAGCGGCCCCGACGCCGCGGCCGAGAATCCGGGTGGCGGCGACACAGCGGGCGCGGGAGCGTCGGATTGGGCATATGCCGCAGCAACCGCGGCAAGCAGCAGTCCAGGAAGGCAGCTTGCGACGCGGGTCGAGGTGCAACGTGACGATTGTGAGGTCATCGTTTCGCCGCCTTCTGCAACTGCGCTTCCAACTCGGCGCGAGGTACGGCGCCGACCAGCCGGCGCCCGTCAGTGAGAATCGTCGTCGGGGTGCCGGTGATCCCGTGCCGCTTCGCGAAGTCGACGATTTTCGCGATCGGGTTGTCGCAGTCCGCCGCCCCGGCGGGCGCAATGCCGGTGCGCATGACCTCGTCCCAGGCCTTGATCCGATCTTTCGCGCACCAGACCGCCTTGGACTTGGCCGCCGCGTCGGGATGGATCTGGTCGATGGGATACAGGAAGACATACACCGTCACATTGTCGATGCCCTTCAGTTCCTGCTCGAGCTTCTTGCAATAGGGACAGTCCGGATCCTCGAAGATGGCCATCGTCCGCGTACCGGTACCCTTGACCCGCTTGAAGGCCCAATCGAGAGGAAGGCTGTTGAAGGGAATGGCGTTGATCTGTTCCAACCGCGCTTCGGTCAGGTTCCGGCTAGCCTTGACATCGACCAGCGGGCCGCCCAGGATGTACCGGCCGTCATCCGTAACGTAGAAGATTTTCCCATCGATCGCCGCCTCGAGCATGCCCGGAACCGGCGTCTTCGAGATGCCCTGGATCGGGCTTTGCGGGAAGGCACGCTGCAGCGCAGCGCGCACCGCAACTTCGTCGGCACTGGCAGCAGCCGTTACGGCGGCCGCCACGATTGTCAAGAACAGGCGTTTCATAGTTTCGTCTTCACAGGGAACAGACCCGCCCGCACTCTTTGCTGGGTGGCAGGCTGATGCGAGTTGGCGTCGAACATGGCCTCTACGCCTTGACCAGATAGTTGCGCGAAGCGGAAGACACCCGGTTGGTCATTCGAGTCACTCACGGGTCGTTCCGTCCTTCGCGATCTGCGTCCAGGTTCGCCCCTGGTCCTTGCTGAGCAACACGCTTCGTTTGAAGGTCGCGATGGCGATCTCGGATCGCCGGACGGGGTTCTGCGCGATGTAGGCCACGGCATCCTCCGTCAGTGCCGGGACAGTGACCTCCTCCGCCCTGGAGCCGACCTTCAATGCGATCCTCGCCAGCGCCGCCTTGCCTGCATGGGTGCTGAACCACAGATGCTGCCCGTCCAGGTCGAAGCTTTGGGCGAGTACGCGCTGGCCACCCGCGAGCCGCTCGAAGCTCTCGGCCGAATCCCGGGACAGATACAGCCCGTCGTCCATGCCGGCAGCGACGACTTTGGCGTCCGTCGGGTGCACGGCCAGGCTGTTGAGCTTGGGACCCAGCCCCCTGGCGGCGGCGCGCGTCCACTTCAGGCCATCGTTTAGCGTGTAGTAGATGCCGGCCTGGCTCATGCGGGAGTTCGGCTGGTGATTGAGCACGTACACCGCGTTGGTCGCGTAGCTGGTCGCCAGCGTATGGAAGTCCGACTCGCCCGTGAGCCCCAACTGCTGCCAGTTCTTGCCGCCGTCGCGGCTCTTGATCAGGCCGAAGGGATTGGTCAGTCCGGAACCCGGTGCCGGGTGCCCGCTGC
>JAUYOG010000025.1 GCA_030695945.1 Ramlibacter sp. | reverse complement strand
CAAGGACAAGGAGATGGTCATGCCCGGCGACAACGTCAGCATCACCGTCAAGCTGATCGCCCCGATCGCCATGGAAGAAGGCCTGCGCTTTGCCATCCGCGAAGGCGGCAAGACCGTCGGCTCGGGCGTCGTCGCAAAGATACTGGAGTAATCGAATGGCCACGCAACAGAAAATCCGCATCCGCCTCAAGGCGTTCGATTACAAGCTGATCGACCAGTCCGCCGCCGAGATCGTCGACACCGCCAAGCGCACCGGCGCCATCGTCAAGGGCCCGGTGCCCCTGCCGACGCGCATGAAGCGTTTCGACATCCTGCGCTCGCCGCACGTCAACAAGTCGAGCCGGGACCAGTTCGAGATCCGCACGCACCAGCGCCTGATGGACATCGTGGACCCGACCGACAAGACCGTGGACGCGCTGATGAAGCTCGACCTGCCGGCCGGCGTCGATGTGGAAATCAAGCTGCAGTAATGGCAGCCGGGCCTGAAAAGGCCCCTGGGAAAGCACAACAAGAAGAAGTCAGTACCCGCTCTTGGCAGGAATGCCGGGAGCGGGTTATAATTTGCGGCTCTGCCCGGAATGGGCAGAGTTTTATCAACCTTCTTTCGCAAAGGCCCGTGATTTACGCGGGCGTAAAACCTGGTTGCCAATTGCAGCGGCCGGGGCGGGAGTAACGGAGCAAAAATATGAGTCTGAGCAACTCCCTCGGGTTGCTGGGCCGCAAGGTGGGCATGATGCGCCTGTTCACCGATGATGGGGACGCAGTTCCTGTCACGGTGGTGGACGTGTCCAACAACCGCGTGACCCAGGTCAAAACCCAAGAGAACGACGGCTACGTGTCCCTGCAGGTCACGTTCGGTTCGCGCAAAGCTTCGCGCGTGACCAAGCCGCAAGCCGGCCACCTTGCCAAGGCAGGTGTGGAAGCCGGTGAAATCATCCAGGAATTCCGCGTCACCGCCGATACCGCTGCCAAGTACGCAGCCGGTGCGACGGTGCCGGCCGCCGATGTGTTCGCCGTGGGCCAGAAAGTCGACGTGCAGGGCACGACGATCGGCAAGGGCTTCGCCGGCACCATCAAGCGCCACCACATGAGCTCGCAACGCGCGTCGCACGGCAACAGCCGTTCGCACAACGTGCCCGGCTCGATCGGCATGGCGCAGGACCCCGGCCGCGTGTTCCCCGGCAAGCGCATGACAGGCCACCTTGGCGACGACACCGTCACCACCCAGAACCTGGACGTCATCCGCATTGATGAGGCCCGCGGCCTGCTGCTGATCCGCGGCGCCGTCCCCGGATCCAAGGGCGGTTTCGTCACCGTCCGCCCGGCCGTCAAGACCAAGCCCGCCGGCGCCGCCGTGACCCCGAAGGGAGCGAAGTAAATGCAACTCGAACTCCTGAACGAACAAGGCCAGGCCTCTTCGAAGTACGACGCGCCCGAGACCGTGTTCGGACGTGAATACAACGAGGACCTGGTGCACCAGATCGTCGTCGCCTTCCAGGCCAATGCCCGCCAGGGCACGCGCGCCCAGAAGGACCGCCAGCAGGTCAATCACTCGACCAAGAAGCCGTTCAAGCAAAAGGGCACGGGCCGCGCCCGCGCCGGCATGACGTCCTCGCCGCTGTGGCGCGGGGGCGGCCGGATTTTCCCGAACAGCCCGGAAGAGAACTTCACCCAGAAGATCAACAAGAAGATGTACCGCGCCGGCATGGCGTCCATCTTCTCGCAGCTGGCCCGCGAAGGCCGGCTGGCCGTGGTCGACTCCATGAAGGTGGACTCGCCCAAGACCAAGCAGCTGGCCGCCCGTTTCAAGGCCATGAACCTCGAGTCGGTCCTGGTGATCGCCGAGGAAGTGGACGAGAACCTGTACCTGGCCTCGCGCAACCTGGTGAACGTGCTCGTCGTCGAGCCGCGTTACGCCGATCCGCTGTCGCTGGTGCACTACAAGAAGGTGCTTGTCACCAAGGGCGCCATGGACAAGCTCAAGGAGATGTTCGCATGAGCCGCGTCAATCCCACCCCCGCTCAGCGCACCTTCAACGAAGGCCGGCTGATGCAGGTCCTGGTCGCCCCGATCGTCTCCGAAAAGGCGACGCACGTGGCCGACAAGACCAACGCAGTCACCTTCAAGGTGCTGCAGGATGCCACCAAGCCCGAGATCAAGGCGGCCGTCGAACTGATGTTCAAGGTCGAGGTCAAGGGCGTCTCGGTGGTCAACACCAAGGGCAAGACCAAGCGCTTCGGCCGCTCGGTGGGCCGCCGCGACAACGTTCGCAAGGCCTACGTGACGCTCAAGCCCGGTCAAGAGCTGAACCTTGCAGGGGAGGCCGCTTAATCATGGCAGTCATCAAGATGAAACCGACTTCGCCAGGCCATCGCGGCATGGTGAAGATCTCGCGGGACCACCTGTACAAGGGTGAGCCCTACGCGCCCCTTCTGGAGCCCCAGTTCCAGAAGTCCGGCCGCAACAACAACGGCCACATCACCACCCGTCACAAGGGCGGCGGCCACAAGCACCATTACCGCGTTGTCGACTTCGTTCGCAACAAGGACGGCATCCCGGCCAAGGTCGAGCGCATCGAGTACGACCCGAACCGCACCGCCCACCTGGCGCTGGTGTGCTACGCCGACGGCGAGCGCCGCTACATCATCGCCCCGCGCGGCCTCGAGGTCGGCTCGGTGCTGCTCTCCGGCTCGGAAGCCCCGATCCGCGCCGGCAACACGCTGCCCGTCCGGAACATCCCGGTCGGCTCGACGATCCACTGCATCGAACTGCAGCCCGGCAAGGGCGCGCAGATCGCGCGTTCGGCCGGCACCTCGGCGACGCTGCTGGCCCGTGAAGGCACGTACGCGCAGGTCCGCATGCGCTCCGGTGAGGTTCGCAAGATCCACATCGAGTGCCGCGCGACCATCGGCGAAGTGGCCAACGAAGAACATAGCCTGCGCCAACTGGGCAAGGCCGGCGTGAAGCGCCACATGGGTATCCGCCCGACCGTCCGCGGCGTGGTGATGAACCCGGTTGACCACCCGCACGGCGGTGGCGAGGGCAAGACCGGCGAAGGCCGTCACCCCGTCGATCCGTGGGGCAACCTGACCAAGGGTTACCGTACCCGCAACAACAAGCGCACGCAGGTCATGATCGTCGCGCGCCGTAAAAAGTAAGGGGTTAGCAAAATGACTCGCTCTCTCAAAAAGGGTCCGTTTGTTGACCACCACCTGGTGGCCAAGGCCGACAAGGCCGTGACCACCAAGGACAAGAAGCCGATCAAGACCTGGTCGCGCCGCTCCATGATCCTGCCCGAGTTCATCGGTCTCACGATCGCCGTGCACAACGGCAAGCAGCACGTCCCGGTCTATATCACCGACCAGATGGTGGGCCACAAGCTGGGCGAATTCGCCCTGACGCGCACCTTCAAGGGTCACCCGGCGGACAAAAAAGTCCAGAAGAAGTGAAGGTGAACCATGTCTGAAACACGTGCAGTCCTCCGCGGCGTGCGCCTCTCGGTCGACAAGGGCCGCCTGGTCGCCGACCTGATCCGCGGCAAGAAGGTGGACCAAGCCCTGAACATCCTGAACTTCACGCAGAAAAAAGCTGCGGGAATCGTCCGGAAGGTCCTGGAGTCCGCCATCGCCAACGCCGAACACAACGACGGCGCCGACATCGACGAGCTGAAGGTCAAGACCATCTACGTCGAGCAGGGCGCTTCGCTCAAGCGTTTCACCGCGCGCGCCAAAGGCCGCGGCAACCGCATCGTCAAGCCCACGTGCCACGTGTACTTGACCGTTGGCAACTAAAGGCTCAGGACACCATGGGACAAAAAATCCATCCTACCGGCTTCCGTCTTTCGGTCAGCCGCAACTGGGCCAGCCGCTGGTACGCCAGCAACCGTGACTTCGCCGGCATGCTGGGCGAAGACATCAAGGTGCGCGAGTACCTGAAAGCCAAGCTCAAGAACGCCGCGGTCTCGCGCGTCCTGATCGAGCGTCCCGCCAAGAGCGCACGCATCACCATCTTCTCGGCGCGTCCGGGCGTGGTGATCGGCAAGAAGGGCGAGGACATCGAGGCGCTGAAGAAAGAGCTCGGCAAACGCCTGGGCGTGCCCGTGGCGGTGAACATCGAGGAAGTGCGCAAGCCCGAAATCGATGCCCAGCTGATCGCCGACTCGATCACCCAGCAGCTCGAAAAGCGCATCATGTTCCGCCGCGCGATGAAGCGCGCCATGCAGAACGCGATGCGCCTGGGCGCCCAGGGCATCAAGATCATGTCCGCCGGCCGCCTGAACGGGATCGAAATCGCGCGCACCGAGTGGTACCGCGAAGGCCGCGTGCCGCTCCACACGCTGCGCGCCGACATCGACTACGGCTTTTCAGAAGCCAAGACCACCTACGGCGTCATCGGCGTCAAGGTGTGGGTCTACAAGGGCGATACCCTGGGCCGCAACGACGCGCCCACGCTGGACAGCACGCCGCGCCCCGAGGGCGAAGAGCGCCGCGGCCCGCGTGGCCCGCGTCGTGATGCCCGCCCGGGTGACCGTCCCACCGGGGACCGCCGTGGCGGTCCCCGCCGTACCACAGCCGGTGCGGGCAACGTAGCGCCGGCTGACGGCAGCGACAAGCCCGTCGAAGCAACGCCAGGTGCCGAAGCACCGAAAACTACCGTTAAGCGCGTCCGCAAAGCCGCGCCGGCAGGCACCCCGCCCGCCGACGGTAAAGGAGAGTAAACATGCTGCAACCCGCTCGCCGCAAATACCGCAAAGAGCAGAAGGGCCGCAACACCGGCATCGCCACCCGGGGCAACTCGGTGGCATTCGGTGACTTCGGCCTGAAGTGCACGGACCGTGGCCGCCTGACGGCCCGCCAGATCGAAGCCGCGCGTCGCGCGATTTCCCGCCACGTGAAGCGTGGCGGCCGCATCTGGATCCGTGTGTTCCCCGACAAGCCGATCTCCCACAAGCCCGCCGAAGTGCGGATGGGTAACGGCAAGGGCAACCCCGAGTACTACGTGGCCGAAATCCAGCCGGGCAAGGTCGTGTTCGAGATCGTCGGCGTGAGCGAAGAGCTTGCGCGAGAGGCGTTCCGCCTGGCAGCCGCCAAGCTGCCGCTGCGCACGACTTTCGTCAGCCGCATGATCGGCGCGTAATTCAGGAGTGATGAAAAAATGAAAACTGCTGAACTGCGCCAGAAAGACGTTGCCGCCCTGCAAAACGAGGTCAAGGAGCTCCAGAAAGCCCACTTCGGCCTGCGCATGCAGAAGGCCACGCAACAGTTGACCAACACCGGCACGCTGCGCATCACGCGCCGCGACATCGCCCGCGCCAAGACCATCCTTGCCCAGAAGCAAGCCGAGTCGGCCAAGTAAGGAGCACACATGACTGAAGCCAAAACTTCGCTGAAGCGCACCTTGATTGGCAAGGTCGTGAGCGACAAGCGCACCAAGACCGTCACGGTCCTGGTGGAGCGCCGCGTCAAGCACGAGCTGTACGGCAAGATCGTTGCCAAGTCCAGCAAGTACCACGCCCATGACGAAAAGGGCGAGTTCCACACGGGCGACGTGATCGAGATCACCGAGAGCCGCCCGATCTCAAAGACCAAGAACTGGGTTGCCACCCGGCTGGTCGAGAAGGCCGCCGAGGTCTGATACCGGCCTGCCCTGCAGGCATGAGAAAAACGGCCCACAATGTGGGTCGTTTCTTTTTGGAGCTCCACAAATGATCAAAGTCGGCGACGCGCTTCCCAACGTCACCCTGCAGGAATATTCAGAAGTCGAAGGCAACGGTTGCAGCATCGGCCCGAACCCGGTCAAGGTGGCCGAGGCTGCCGCGGGCAAGACGATCGCCGTCTTCGCGCTGCCCGGTGCCTACACGCCCACCTGCTCGGCCAAGCACGTGCCCGGCTTCGTGGAGAAGGCAGACGAGCTGAAGAAGGCCGGTGTCGACGAGATCTGGTGCGTCAGCGTCAACGACGCTTACGTGATGGGCGCCTGGGCACGTGACCAGAAGGTGAACGGCAAGGTCCGAATGCTGGGGGACGGCAGCGCCGAATTCTCGAAGGCGACGGGCCTCACCCTGGACCTGACGGCCAAGGGCATGGGCCTGCGCAGCGCGCGCTACTCGATGCTCGTGAAGGATGGCAAGGTCGCGACGCTCAACATCGAGGCGCCGGGCAAGTTCGAGGTCAGCGACGCGGGCACCCTGCTCGCCCAAGCCAAGGGCTAGAGGTCGACCTTGAGGTAGTGCGCGCCCGCGATCGGGTTGTGATAGTAAGGCGGGATTTCGGCGAAGCCCAGGTCTTCGTAGAGCGTGCGCGCCGCCTCCATGTCGTCCAGGGTGTCCAGCAGCACGCAGGCGTAGCCGGCCTGCCGTGCGGCGTCCAGAGTCGCCTCCACCAGCTGCCGGCCCAGCCCCATGCCGCGGAACGCGTCCCTCACATACAACCGCTTCATCTCCGAGGCGTTGGGGTAATCGGCGCTGTCTAGCGGGCGCAGCGCGCAGCATCCCGCCACCTTGCCATCCACGGTTGCCAGCAGCAGGGCGCCGCGCGGCGCGGCGTAATCACCAGGCAGGCCGGCCAGTTCCTGGTCGAATTGCTGGAAGCACAGGTCCACTCCGAGGCCCGCGGCATACTCGCGAAAGATCTCGCGCAGCGTATCGAGCGCCTGGGCGCCGTTCGGGGTCGCGATCTCCACCTGGGATATCGGTTGTGTCTGCACTCGGGGCGTCGGAAGCTGGGGACCCGCCAGTTTACCGACTGGGCCGCGGGACTGCAGGCCATTGCCCCTTCAGCCGCCCCCGAGGCTGACCAGCGCGGCAATAGCACCGGCCGCAAGGATCAGCAAGACAGCGGCCAGAACTCGGGTGCGCCAGTCGTCACGGGAAGCGGGCGCGGGCTCCGCGAGCGTCTTGTCCCCGTGCACCATCGGCCCAATGAGGTTCAGGCCCCGGCGCAGGTGGTAATAGGCGACTGCCGCGACGTGCAGGAGGACGAGGGCAATCAGGGCAGGCTCGCCGATATTCTTGTGATAGGCCGTCACCAGGCGCGCCGTCGCGTTCGACACGAAGACGTTCAAGGGGCCCGCAAACTCCTCCAGGTCAGCGCTGAACAGCCCCGTGGCGACCTGTGCGGCCAACAAGGCGAGGAGGGCATAGACTGACGCCGAGCCGAGCGGACTGTGGCCGATCGCCAATCCGGCGGCGGAGCGTCCGCGCAGGTGGTCGAGAATGACCCGAGGCGAGTATGTGAAGGTCGCGAAACGCGACCAGTGCCCGCCCACCACGCCCCAAGCCGCACGGAACAGCAACAGGCTGGCGACGGCGTACCCCAGGCGCGCGTGCCATGCCATCGCTTCCCCGCCGATCTTGCCGGTCACGAGCAGGCCGAGCGCACACAGCGCCAGGGCCCAGTGAAACAAGCGGGTCGGCAGGTCCCAGACCCGGACCGTGCGCAGCTCAGTGCCTGCCACGGCATTGCCTTTCGAAGCTGGTCATCGCCATTTCATGGTGTCCATGGATAGGTAGTTTCCCGGAACGCGAGTCACTCTGCAGAACTTATTGCCGAAAGGCGGACTCCCGAGGGAAGGATTTTTTCACAACCGAAGGACAACCCCCATGAATCTCGTGCGCACCCTGGGCCTGCTGGCCATCGCAACCACCCTGGCCGCGCCGGCCCTGGCGCAGTTCCGCAAGCCCGAAGATGCCGTCAAGTACCGCCAGAGCGTCATGTACACCATGGGCAATCACTTCTATGGCAGGCTGGGGCCGATGGCCAACGGCCGTGTTCCCTTCGACGCCAAGTCTGCCGCCGAGAACGCGGACGTGGTGATGATGCTCTCGCGCCTGCCGTGGGTGGGGTTCGGCGCGGAGACCAACGGCATCGGCAAGACCTCCGCGAAGCCGGCCGTGTGGGCCGACGCGGCGAAGTTCAAGGACCTGGGCGAGAAGATGCAGGCCGAGGTCGTGAAATTGCAGGCGGCCACCCGCACTGGCGATCCGGAAGCGCTGAAGACCGCTTACCGTTCAACCTCCAATGCCTGCAAGGCGTGCCACGACGATTTCACCAATCAGTAAGGGCCCGTAAGGGCCGGACTGAGCCGCCCAGGCTCAGGCTTCGGCCAGCAGCCTTTCGATCAGCAGGTGCAGTTCGGAGAAATTGGGCTCTCCCACGTAGCGCATGACGATCTCGCCGCGCTTGTTCACCACGTAGGTGGTCGGCGTCAGTTGCACGTCGCCCCAGGCCTTCGCGATGGCGCCGGTGTTGTCGATGGCCACCTGGAACGGCAGCTTGCGCGTCTGCGCGAAGTTCACGACATAGCTGGGCGGGTCGTAGCTCATGGCCACGGCCACGGTGTCGTAGCCGCGGGCCCGGTACGTGTCGTGAGTGGCGATGATCTTGGGCATTTCCGCCACGCAGCTGGTGCAGCTGGTGGCCCAGAAATTGACCAGCGTCACCCGTCCCTTGAAGTCGGCGGTTGTCCTGCTCGAGCCGTCCAGCAGCACGAAGGTGGATTGCGGCGCGGCTGAGCCGCCCGCGCCCCCATATAAGGCAACTCCGATTGCAGCCAGGGCCGCCGCTGCGGCAACATACGACACTCGTTTCATCCCGAAGGCACTTCCAATGGATCGCCGCCAGTTTAGTTCTTCGGCCTTGTCCGCGCTGGGCTTGGCAGCAATGGCCGTGTGGCGCGAGGCGCAGGCAGCGGGCATCGCCGACCTCAGCAACGCGGAGGCATCCCAAGGCCTCAAGACCGCCCTCGAGCGTGGGGCAGTAGCGGCGGTGGAGCTGCTCGGCAAGCCCGATGGATTCCTGGCCAACCCGAAAGTTCGGATCCCCTTGCCGGGCTTTCTTGCCGATGCGGCGAAGTTCCTGCGGGCCATGGGACGGGGCAGGCAGATCGACGAACTTGAAGTCGCGATGAACCGGGCTGCGGAAGCGGCCGTGCCGCTGGCCAGGCAACTGCTGGTGAATGCCGTGAAGGGCATGACGGTGACCGATGCGAAGAACATCCTTACCGGAGGCGACACATCGGTCACCGCCTTCTTTGCGGACAAGACGCGCGCCCCCCTGTCCACCCGGTTCCTGCCGGTCGTGACGAAGGCGACCGAAAAGGTCGGCCTGGCCGAGAAGTACAACCGCGTCGCCGGCAAGGCGTCCGGCATGGGCCTGGTCAAGAAGGAGGACGCCACGATCGAGCAGTACGTGACGCGCAAGACCCTCGACGGGCTTTACTTCGTGATCGGCGAGGAGGAAAAGAAGATTCGGCAGGACCCCGTCGGAAGCGGCAGTGCGATCCTCAAGAAGGTCTTCGGCGCCCTGAAATAGCCCGGCCGCGTCAGGCGGCGCATTCCAGCAGGATTCGCGTGAGGTCCTGCGGCATCGAAATCATCGGGTCGTGCCCCGTCTTCAGTTCGACCACGCGCGCGCCGCCGCCGCCTTGCCAGGCGCCGTCCCAGAACTGCGGATCCGCCATGCGCGGGCGGATCGCGTCGATCGTGGCGAGCGCGGGCTGGATGCAGCTCACGAACGTGCGCGCAACCGCCGCCACGCGTTTCACGTCGAAGTCCAATGCCGCCGCGTACGTGTGGCCCGGATGCGGTGTCTGCCGGCGCTTCGCCCATTCGTGGTCGGCGCCCGCAAGCCCGTAAACCGAAGGATCGGGAGGCGGGAGGCTGTAGTCGGGCGATGCCTGCGCCGCTGCAAGGCGGGCCTCGCGTGTCGCCACGGGCTGCGTGCTGCTCCAGCTTTCGCCCGGCCTCGGCACGACGGCGTCCACGTACGCGAGGTGGCGCAGGCGGCCGGGCATCCGGTCGGCGATAGCGGTGCCGATCATGCCGGCGTACGAGTGCACTGCCAGCACCAGGTTGTCCAGCTCTTCCGCCTCGATGGCGTTGGACACATCGGCGATGTGCGTCTCCAGCGTGATGGCCGGTGACATCAGGTGGGCGCGCTCGCCTACGCCGGTCAGCGTCACCGCATGGGCGCGATGCCCCGCGGCCGCCAGAGCCTGCAGCACGCGGTGCCAGCACCACCCGCCGTGCCAGGCACCATGAACGAGGACGAAATTGGCCATTCAGATCACCTTGTTGTTGCGCAATTGCGCGAGCCGATCATCGCTGCAATCGAGGAGTTCACGCAACACCTGCTCCGTGTGCTGGCCCAGCAGCGGCGGCGGCATCTCCGCGCGCACCGGCGTTTCGCTCAGTTTCATGGGGCTGGACACCAGCCGCAGCGAGGGCTGTAGCGGATGCGCCCACTGCGTGATCATGCCGCGATGGTTGACCTGCGGGTCGGCGAAGACCTCGGCGATGTCGTTGATCGCGCCGCACGGCACCTTGGCCGCCTCGAGCGCCGCCAGCCAGTCGGCCTTGGTCCGCGTTTTCATGATGGCTTCCAGCGCCGGGACGAGCTCGCCGCGGTTGCGCACGCGATCCTGGTTCTTGGCAAAGCGCGGGTCCGTTGCCAGCTGCGGGCAACCCGCGACGTCGCAGAACTTCACGTACTGGCCATCGTTGCCCACCGCGAGGATGAGGTGGTCCTTGTGGCCGTCCGCGGCAGGCGCGACCTCGAACACCTGGTAGGGCACGATGTTCTGGTGCGCGTTGCCGGCCCGACCCGGCACCTTGCCGCTGACGAGGTAGTTCGCGCCGAGGTTGGCCAGCATCGCGACTTGCGTGTCCAGCAATGCCATGTCGATGTGCTGGCCGCAGCCGGTGCGTTCGGCATGGCGCAACGCGGCGAGGATCGCGACGGTCGCGTACATGCCGGTGAAGAGGTCGGCGACCGCCACGCCGACCTTCTGCGGCCCGCCTCCGATGTCGTCGCGCTCGCCGGTGATGCTCATCAGTCCGCCCATGCCCTGGATCGCATAGTCGTAACCCGCGCGCTCCCGGTAGGGGCCGGTCTGGCCGAAGCCGGTCACGCTGCAATAGACGAGGCGCGGGTTGATGGCCAGCAGCGAGGCCGCGTCCAGGCCGTAGCGCGCCATGTCGCCGACCTTGAAATTTTCCACGAACACATCGCACCGTTGCACCAGTTCGCGGATCAACGCCTGGCCGGCGGGCTGGGCGATGTCGCAGGTGACCGAGCGCTTGTTGCGGTTGGTGCCCAGGTAATACGCGGCTTCCGCCGTGTCGTGCCCGCTGGCGTCCTTCAGGAAGGGCGGGCCCCACCCGCGCGTGTCGTCGCCGCTGCCGGGCCTTTCGATCTTGATGACGTCGGCGCCCAGGTCGGCCAGGGTCTGGGTGCACCAGGGGCCGGCCAGGACGCGGGAGAGGTCGAGGATTCGGATTCCGGAAAGTGATGTCATGGGAGCTGCATTGTCGGCCTGAAAGGATAATCCCCCCATGTTCCGATCCCTGGCCGCGATGGCCCTGCTGGGCGCAGGCATGGTCGCCTGCAGCCCCACCTACAACTGGCGCGAGGTCCGCGTCCAATCCACGTCCCTCACGGCGATGATGCCGTGCAAGCCCGACACGGCCGCGCGCGAGGTGCCGATGGCCGGCCGGAAGGTGAATCTCACGGCGCTGAGTTGCGAGGCCGGCGGCGCCACCTTCGCCTTGCTGTTCGTGGACATCGGCGAGCCCGCCCGGCTGGGCGGGGCGCTGGCGCAGTGGAAGACCGCGACGCTGTCGAACCTGCGGGCTGCGGCCGCCCGGGAGACGCCGTTCCGGCCCGAGGGCGCGCTGGCACTGCCGCAGTCGCTGCAGGTGGTGGCCGCCGGCCAGCGGCCCGACGGCAGCAAGGTGGAGAGCCAGGCCGCCTACTTCGCCCACGGAAGCCATGTGTTCCAGGCCGTGATCTACGCCGCCCAGCTCCGGCCCGAGGCGGCAGAGAGCTTCTTTTCGGGGCTGAAGTTCCAATGACGCTGCTCGCCGCCCGCAACGCGATCGTGGTGTTCCTCTCGTTCGCTTTCGCGTACTTCTTCTCGGCGCTCCTGCGCGCCGTCACCGCCACGCTCGCCCCCACGCTGACGCAGGAGTTCGCGCTCAATGCGCGCGACCTCGGCCTGCTGGCCGGCGGCTATTTCTTCGGCTTCGCGGCCACCCAGTTGCTGCTGGGGACCTGGCTGGACCGCCACGGGCCCAAGAAGGTGATCCTCAGCTTCCTGTTGATCGCGGTGGCCAGCTGCGTGGCCTTTTCGATGGCGACCAGTTTCTCCGGGCTGCTGGCCGCCCGGGTGCTGAGCGGCGTCGGCGTCAGCGCCTGCCTGATGGCGCCGCTCACCGGCTATCGTCGCTGGTTCACGCCCACGGCCCAGCTGCGCGCCAATTCATGGATGCTGATGACCGGCTCGTTCGGCATGCTCGCCTCCACGTTGCCGGTCCAATGGCTGATGCCGGTGACGGGCTGGCGGCCGTTGTTCTGGGGCCTGGCGGTGCTCATCGCGGTGTCGATGGCCGTGATCGCCTGGACGGTGCCGCGCTGGGAAAGCGGCGCCGCCGCGGCCGAGGCCGCGCCGAAAGGCTACGCACAAGTGTGGCGCCATCCGTACTTCCGCCGAATGGTTCCCGTGGGGTTTTTCACCTATGGCGGGATGATCGCGATGCAGACGCTGTGGGCCGGCCCGTGGATGGTCCGCGTGTCCGGCTATGCGCCCCTGGAGGCGGCCGCCGGCCTTTTCGTCATCAACATCAGCATGCTGTGCACGTTCTGGAGCTGGGGCATGGTCACGCCCTGGCTCACCCGCAAGGGCCTGACGACGGAACGCCTCATCGCCCGGGGCCTGCCGCTCAGCTTCCTCGTGCTCGCCGCAATCATCGTGGCGGGGCCGGCGGCAGGGGCGTGGTCGTGGGCGCTGTTCTGCGTCAGCTGCACGTTCGTGTCGCTGGCCCAGCCGGCGGTCGGCATGGTATTTCCGCCGGCCCTGGCGGGCCGGGCGCTCTCGGCCTACAACCTCGTCATCTTCGCCGGCGTTTTCGTGATCCAGTGGGGCATCGGCCTGCTGGTGGACGCTTTTGCCGCGGCCGGGCTGGGCGAGGTGGGTTCGTTCCGGGCGGCGATGTCCGTTTTCCTGGGGTGTTGCGTCATGTCCTACGGGCACTTCATGCTTGCAAAGGATAATTCCCCCCAATGAACGCGATCCTGATCATCGCCCACGCACCGCTCGCCCATGCCTTGCGGGAGTGCGCCCTGCACGTCTTCCCGGACTGCGGCGCCCACCTGGCGGCGATCGACGTGCAGCCCAACCTGCCGCCGGAAGAGACCCTGGCCACGGCACGCATCTCCCTGGAGCAGCTTTCCCGGGCGCCCCAGGTGAAGGGGGTGCTGGTGTTGACCGACATCTTCGGCGCGACGCCGAGCAACGTGGCCCAGAAACTGGTGGACGGCGTGAAGTCCCGCCTCATCACCGGCGTAAACCTGCCGATGCTGCTGCGAAGTGTCAGCTACCGTCACGAGCCGCTGGAGGCCCTGGTCTCGCGGGCCGTCGTGGGCGGCACGCAAGGTGTGATGCAGGTGGCGATCACGGCGCCGCAGAACCAGGCGCGAAGGAACCATGATCCGGACAACAACGACCATCAACAATAAGCTGGGCCTGCATGCCCGCGCTTCGGCCAAGCTGACCAAGCTGGCTGGCAGCTTCCCCTGCGATATCTACATCAGCCGGGGCGAGCGGCGCGTCAACGCCAAGAGCATCATGGGCGTCATGATGCTCGCCGCCGGCATCGGCAGCGAAGTGGCGATCGAGGCGACCGGCGAGCGCGAGCAGGAAGCGGTGGACGCCATCCTGGTGCTGATCGCCGACAAATTCGGGGAAGGGGAATGAGGGGATGACGTTCTCCATCCACGGCCTGGCTGTCGCCCGCGGCATCGCCATCGGGCGCGCCGTCCTGATGGCGTCGAGCCGGGTCGACGTCGCGCATTACTTCATCGAGCCGGTCCAGATCGAGGACGAGATCGCGCGCGTGCGCGCCGGCCGCGACGCCGTCGTGGAGGAGATCCACCGCCTGCAACTGACGATCGCCGGGATGGGCCCGAAGGAGGCGCCGCACGAGCTGTCCGCGCTGCTGGACGTGCACCTCATGCTGCTGGAAGACGAGGAGCTGATCGGCGGCGTGAAGCACTGGATCAGCGACCGGCTCTATAACGCCGAGTGGGCGCTCACCACCCAGCTCGAGGTGATCTCGCGGCAATTCGACGACATGGAGGACGACTACCTGCGCGGCCGCAAGGCCGACCTGGAGCAGGTCGCCGAACGAATCCTGCGCTACATGAAGGGCGTCGCCTCGCCCGTGGCGCCCCCCACGGCGTCCCGCCGCAAGACCCAGCAGGACTTGCTGCTGGACGACGGGATGGACGTGCCGCTGGTGATGATCGCGCACGACCTGTCGCCGGCCGACATGCTGCAGTTCAAGCAGAGCGTGTTCGCGGGCTTCGTGACGGACGTCGGCGGCCGCAACTCGCATACCGCGATCGTCGCGCGAAGCATGGACATTCCCGCCGTCGTCGGTGCACGCAGTTCCAGCAACCTGGTGCGCCAGGACGACTGGGTCATCATCGACGGCGACGCCGGCGTGATGATCGTCGACCCGTCGCCGATCATCCTGGCCGAGTACGGGTTCAAGCAGCGCCAGGGCGAGCTCGAGCGCGGCCGCCTTTCGCGCCTTCGCCACACGCCGGCCTTGACCCTGGATGGAAAGAAGATCGAGCTGCTCGCCAACATCGAGTTGCCTGAGGACGCGCCGGGCGCGTTGAAGGCGGGCGCCGTCGGGGTCGGGCTGTTTCGCAGCGAGTTCCTCTTCATGGGGCGGCGCGGCAACCTGCCCGACGAGGAGGAGCAGTACCTGGCCTATCGCAAAGCCGTTGAGGGCATGGAAGGCCTGCCGGTCACGATCCGCACGGTGGACGTGGGCGCCGACAAGCCGCTGGACGACTCCATGCGCGATGAGGCCCACCTCAACCCCGCGCTGGGCCTGCGCGCGATCCGCTGGAGCCTCGCCGATCCCGCGATGTTCCTCACCCAGCTGCGCGCCATCCTGCGCGCGGCCGCGCACGGCCAGGTCAACATGCTGATCCCGATGCTCGCGCATGCGAGCGAAATCAGGCAGACCGTATCGCTGATCGATTTCGCGCGCGCCGAACTCGACAACCGGGGCGTCGCATATGGCCCCATCAAGCTCGGCGCGATGATCGAGATTCCCGCCGCGGCGCTGACGCTGAAGATCTTCCTGAAGTACTTCGACTTCCTGTCGATCGGCACGAACGACCTGATCCAGTACACGCTGGCCATCGACCGCGCCGACGAATCCGTCGCCCACCTCTACGACCCGCTGCACCCGGCGGTGCTGCGCCTGGTGGCGGAAACCATCGCCGAATGCGACGCCCAGGGCAAGGGCGTGAGTGTGTGCGGCGAGATGGCCGGCGACACCACGCTCACACGCCTGTTGCTGGGCCTGGGCCTGCGCAGCTTCTCGATGCACCCGGCGCAGATCCTGGCCGTCAAGCAGGAGGTGCTGCGCGCCGACACCGCGCGGCTCGTGCCGTGGGCGCGGCAACTGCTCGACGCCGAGGACCCCGCGGCTTTCCTGGCCGGCTAGCTCAGTCCGCGCGTGCGCGCGTACCCAGCACGGCCGCGCCGATGATCAGCAGCGCCGCGACGGCAATCGCGCCGGTCAGCGGCCGGGCGCTCACGATCATCAACAGAACGGTGGAAGCCAGTGGCGTGATGTAGCTCAGGATACCGATCTGCCGGGGGTCGCCCAGCTTGAGCGCGCGATCCCACAGGAAGAACGCCGCGCCCAGCGGCCCCAGCCCCATCGCGGCAACAAGCACCCAGTCGATCGGCCGCAGCGAGGCGGCCGGCTCCAGCAGCCAATGGCACAGCAGCGAAAGCGCCCCCGACACCAGGCCGAACAGGCCGATCGCCGCGGTCGAAAACGGCTGGACGCGGCGCGTGAGCAGCGAGTAGCTGGCCCAGATGAAGGCCGAGCCCAGCGCAGGCAGGTAACCCCAGGCCCAGCGCGCGGCGGCTGCATCGCCCGCGGACCCGAGGATGGCGATGGCCGCGCCGCCGAAGCCCGCGATGGCGGCGAGCGCGTGCGCGGCCCGCAGCCGCAGGCCGGGCAGGAACACGGGAGCCAGCACCACGATCAGCAGCGGCCACAGGTAGTTGACGAGGTTGGCCTCCACCGGCGGCGCGTTGCGCAATGCGATGAACAGCAGGAGGTGATAGCCGAACAGGCCGTACACGCCCAGTGCCAGCGTCGATGCCGGGACTCGCCAGTGCCGCAGCAGCGGCCAGGCCGGCACGCTGCCGATCACCAACGCCAGGCCGGTGAGCAGGAAGGGCGGAACGTGGCGCAGCGCGACGCCGAGCGAGGCCAGCGTGGCCCACAGGGCGATCGCCCCGAGTGCGTAGAGATTGGCGTGCAACTCAAGTGTTGGCGACGCCCGCGGCGTGGGCCTGCTGGTCGGCGTGGTACGAGCTGCGCACCATTGCGCCGACGGCGGCGTGCGAGAAGCCCATCTCCAGCGCCTTCGCCTCGAACATCTTGAATATGTCGGGATGAACGTAGCGGCGGACCGGCAGGTGCGAGGTGGAGGGCGCCAGGTACTGCCCGATGGTGAGCATGTCGATGCCGTGCTCGCGCATCTCCCGCATGACCTGCAGGATTTCCTCGTCGGTCTCGCCCAGGCCCACCATCAGGCCGCTCTTGGTCGGCACCCCGGGGTGCAGGGCCTTGAACTTCTTCAGCAGGTTCAGGCTGAACGCGTAGTCGCTGCCCGGACGCGCTTCCCGGTACAGGCGCGGGATCGTTTCCAGGTTGTGGTTCATCACGTCCGGCGGCGCGGCCTTGAGGATTTCCAGCGCGCGGTCGTCGCGGCCGCGGAAGTCGGGCACCAGCACCTCGATGGTGGTGCCCGGCGAGAGCTCGCGCGTGGCGCGGATGCAGTCGACGAAATGCTGGGCGCCGCCGTCGCGCAGGTCGTCGCGGTCCACCGAGGTGATCACCACGTACTTGAGCTTCAGGCGCGCGATGGTCTGCGCCAGGTTGCGCGGCTCGTCGGCGTCCAGCGGATCGGGGCGGCCATGGCCCACGTCGCAGAACGGGCAGCGCCGGGTGCACTTGTCGCCCATGATCATGAACGTGGCCGTGCCCTTGCCGAAGCACTCGCCGATGTTGGGGCAGGAAGCTTCCTCGCAGACCGTGTGCAGCTTGCTCTCGCGCAGGATCTGCTTGATCTCGTAGAAGCGGGTGCTGGGCGAGCCGGCCTTGACCCGGATCCACTCCGGCTTCTTCAGCACTTCAGCCTGCTCCACCTTGACGGGGATGCGCGACAGCTTGGCGGCTGCCTTCTGCTTGGCGCCTGCCTGGTAGTTTTCGACCGTCTGCGCTTCGCGCACGACTTCGTTCGAGCTCATGGGGTCTTTCTCAGGGGGCGAGCAGGGCGCCGAGTTTCTGTCCCAGCACGCGGCCTGCCTCATCCCAGGTGGTGGATACCCCGATTGTAGAAAGGTCCACCGTTTGCAGCCCGGGGTAGCCGCAGGGGTTGATGCGCGTGAAGGGTTCCAGGTCCATGGCCACGTTCAGGGCCACGCCGTGGTAGCTGCAGTGCCGACTGACCTTGATGCCCAGGGCCGCGATCTTGCCCAGGCCCTGGAACGGATAATCCCGGGAGGCCGGGCCGGTCAGGGCGGCATGCGAAGCCGGGTCGTCCAGCCGCACGTAAATCCCCGGGGCGCCGGCAACCCGGTGGCCGGTCACGCCGTAATGGGCGAGGGTGCGGATCACCGCCTCCTCGAGCCTATAGACGTATTCCTTGACGAAGTACCCGGCGCGGCGAAGGTCCAGCAGCGGATACGCCACGACCTGGCCCGGACCGTGGTAGGTCACCTGGCCGCCCCGGTTGGTGGCCACCACCGGGATCGAGCCCGCATCGAGCACGTGGTGCGCTCGCCCGGCCAGCCCTTGCGTGAAGACGGGCGGGTGTTCGCACAGCCAGAGTTCGTCCGCCGTGGTGCCGGCGCGCGTGGCCGTGAAGGCCTGCATCGCCTCGTAAGTCGGCAGGTACGCGACCCGCCCGAGGACGCTCACTTCCAGCACTACAGCACGATCTTGACCATCGGGTGCGTGGACAGCGTGCGGTACAGCTCGTCGAGCTGCTCCCGGCTGGTCGCGTTGATGGTGATGGTGATGCCGAGGTAGTTGCCGGCCTTGCTGTCGCGCAGCTCCACGGTTGCGGCATCGAACTGCGGGTCGAACTGCCTGGCAATCGAAGTGATGGCTTCGACGAAACCGTCCGCCTTCGCGCCCATGACCTTGATCGGGAAGCGCGAGGGGTACTTGATCAGCGATTCGGCGGAGGAATCGGGTGCGGCAGGGCTGGGAGTGGGATCGGGCATGCGTCAGGCGTTCTGTTTGGCGAGCTGGTAGGCGGCGTACAACTTCCCGTAGATGGGGCCGGGCTTGCCGGTTCCAATGGGGCTGCCGTCGAGGCGAGTGACGGGCAGCACTTCCTTGGTCGCGTTCGACAGCAGCAGCTCGTCCGCACCGAACACTTCCTCGCGCGAAATGCGGCGCAGCTCGAACCGGATGCCCTCCGCGCGGCAAAGCTCTTCGATCAGCCCGTAGCGGATGCCCTCGAGCACGAGGTTGTCCTTCGGGGCGCCGATGACGGCGCCGTCCTTCACGACCCAGACGTTGGCGGCGGCGCCTTCGCTGAGAAAGCCATCGCGGAACATCACGGTTTCCGCCGCGCCGACATCGGCGCTCATCTGGCGCGAGAGCACCGACCCGGCGAGGCTCAGGCTCTTGATGTGCGCTTTCTTCCAGCGGAAGTCGTCGGCGCTCACGCATGCCACGCCCTCGGCGCGGTCGGCCGCCGAGGGCGGGCTGATCTTGTTGCTGGTCGCGAACACAGTGGGTGTGATGCCGGCCGGCATCACATGGTCGCGCATGGCCACGCCACGGGTCACCTGCAGGTACACCAGCTGGTCGGTATCCCCTGGCGCCTTGCCCAGCTTGCCCGCGTAGGCGGCGATCAGCCGGTCCACCAGGCCACGCCATTGGTCGTGGCTCATCGGGTTGGCGATGCGCAACTCGCCCAGGCTGCGGTCCAGCCGCGTCATGTGCTCCGCGAACCGGAAGGGCTTGCCGGCGTACACCGGCACGACCTCGTACACGCCGTCGCCGAAGATGAACCCGCGGTCCATCACGCTGACCTTGGCCTCGCGCAGGTTGGTGAATTCGCCGTTGAGGTAGCAGGGCAGGTCGGGCAGGTTGGTGGTGTTCATGGGGTGTGATTGTGACGATTGGCCATTGTGCTGTTGGCCGCAAAGGTGCTTTGACATCGCACGAAAGCCCAGCGTTACGGTGGGATTGTCGGAACGGCAGGGGTTTCTACTTATAATCAGGGGCTTTGTGAAAATTCAGGGCACTAAAGTGGGGCTTCGATCCAATGAAAACAATCGCCCCTGAATTGACGGAGGAAGAGACCCCTTTCAAGCCGCTGACCGCCGAAGAGGCGCGCCGGCTGCGCGAAGAAAACCCCCCGGTTTCCCCCTGGTGGGTGGTGGCGGGGCAGGCTGTCGTGGGGCTCGTGGTGGCTTTGGCCGCCTGGGCGCTCACCGGGAAGCAGAACGTTGGGTGGTCCGCCGGATACGGCGCGCTGGCCGTGGTGATCCCCGCGGCCATTTTTGCGCGGGGGCTCACCGGGCGTTTTTCCTCCCTGAACGCGGGTGCCGCGGCGGTCGGGTTCATGCTGTGGGAAATGGTCAAGATTGCCTCGTCGATCGCCCTGATGGCGGCCGCGCCGAGGCTGGTGGCAGACCTGAGCTGGCCGGCATTGCTGGTCGGGTTGGTGCTGACGATGAAGGTCTACTGGGTCGCTTTGGCGTACGCGCCGAAGAAGCGGCCCACGAACGCAAAACTTTGAGCTTGAAGAAACATGGCTGCTGAAAACGGACCGACCGCTGGTGAATACATCGTTCACCACCTGACCCACCTGCAGAACCACAAGGCGGCGAACGTCGTCGATTTCTCCGTCTTCAACCTCGATTCGATCTTCTGGGCCGTCGCCATGGGCGTGCTGGGCTGCTGGCTGCTTTGGCTGGCCGCGCGCAAGGCCACTTCGGGCGTTCCCGGCCGCTTCCAGGCCGCGGTCGAAATACTGGTCGAGATGGTCGACACGCAGGCCAAGGGCATCGTGCACAACGCGCAGAGCCGCAAGCTGGTCGCGCCGCTGGCCCTCGTCGTGTTCGTGTGGATCTTCCTGATGAACGCCATGGACCTGCTGCCGGTGGACCTGCTCCCCTTCATCTGGGAGAAGATCTACGGCGCCGCGGGCCACGACCCGCACCATGCCTACATGCGCGTCGTGCCCACCGCCGACCTGTCGATGACGATGGGCCTGTCCGTCGGCGTGCTGATCGTGTGCCTGATCTACAACGTCAAGATCAAGGGCATCGGCGGCTGGATCCACGAGCTGTTTACCGCGCCGTTCGGCGCCCACCCGCTGCTGTGGCCTTTCAACTTCGGCATGCAGATCATCGAATTCATCGCCAAGACCGTCTCGCACGGCATGCGGTTGTTCGGCAACATGTACGCCGGCGAACTGATCTTCCTGCTGATCGCGCTGATGGGCGGCGCCTGGTCCCTGTCCGCGACGGGCATCGGCCTGGCCATCGGCCACATCATCGCCGGCACGGCCTGGGCCATCTTCCACATCCTGATCATCACGCTGCAGGCCTTCGTGTTCATGATGCTGGCGCTGGTGTACCTCGGTCAGGCGCACGACTCGCACTGACCACGCTGAAGTTTTTCCCGCAAGTTCGTTTTTTTTCTACGTCAACCAAGTCCTCTAGGAGCAATCATGGAAGTTATCAGCTTTGTCGCACTGGCCGCCGGCCTGATCATCGGTCTGGGCGCCATCGGTGCGTGCATCGGCATCGGCATCATGGGCAGCAAGTACCTCGAATCCGCTGCACGCCAGCCGGAGCTGATGGGCGAGCTGCAGACCAAGATGTTCCTGCTGGCCGGCCTGATCGACGCCGCCTTCATTATCGGCACCGGTATCGCGCTGTGGTTCGCCACCGCCAACCCGTTCCTGGCCCAGATCGCCAACCTGCCCAAGTAAGCCGCCGCAACCAGCATCCACCAACGCCATGCCTCGCCGCGATCCCGCTGCGGGGTGAAGGATGAAAAAGTGAGCATTACCGGTACCCTGATCATTCAGATGATCGTGTTCCTGATCCTGGTCGGGTTCACGATGAAGTTCGTGTGGCCGCCGATCGCCGCGGCG
The DNA here is from genome assembly GCA_030695945.1 of Ramlibacter sp. Classification (GTDB taxonomy): domain Bacteria; phylum Pseudomonadota; class Gammaproteobacteria; order Burkholderiales; family Burkholderiaceae_C; genus Ramlibacter. The sequence goes on along the minus strand of JAUYOG010000025.1, from coordinate 1,283 downwards.
CTCGACGAGCGCGCCCGCAAGATCGCCGAAGGCCTGGCCGCCGCCGACAAGGCGAAGTCCGAGCTCGCCGCCGCCGACAAGCGCGTGGAGCAGGAGCTGGCCAAGACCCGCAACGAGACGGCCGGCCTCCTGGCCGACGCCGAACGCCGCGCCCAGCACATCGTCGAGGAAGCCAAGGGCCGCGCGACCGAGGAGGCGAACAAGATCATCGCCGCCGCGAAGGCCGAGGCCGAGCAGCAGACCGTCAAGGCCCGCGAAGCCCTGCGCGAACAGGTCGCCGCACTGGCCGTCAAGGGCGCCGAGCAGATCCTGCGCAAGGAAGTCAACGCCGGCGTCCACGCCGAACTGTTGAACCGCCTGAAGAGCGAGCTGTAAAGGTAACCCCATGGCTGAACTCGCCACCATCGCCCGCCCCTACGCCGAGGCCCTCTTCAAGTCGTCCCAGGGCGACCTGAACGGCGCCGCCCAATGGCTCGATGCCCTGGGCGCCGTCGCCGACAATGCGCAGTTGCTGCAGTTCGCAGGCAATCCGAAGGTCACCGACCAGCAGGTGTTCGACGTGGTCGCCGACGTGGCCAAGGCCCAGCTGCCCGGGAACGCCAGGAATTTCCTGCGCATGGTGATCGAGAACGGCCGCCTGGCCGCGCTGCCGGAGATCGCCGTGCAGTTCCGCGCCCTGAAGAACGCGCAGAGCGGCTCTTCCGACGCGGTCGTCTACAGCGCCTTCCCGATCCCCGCCGCCACGCTGGGCGATGTCGCTGTCACGCTGGAAAAGCGCTTCGGCCGCAAGCTGAACGTCACGGTGGCCGAAGACCCGTCCCTCATCGGCGGCATTCGCGTGGTGGTCGGCGACGAGGTGCTGGACACCTCGGTGAAGGCCCGCCTGGAACAAATGAAAGTCGCCCTCACCGCCTAATGCACGGCCTGAGGGCCGTCGGACCAACCTAAAGAAAGGAAAGAGTCATGCAACTCAATCCCGCAGAAATTTCCGAACTGATCAAGAGCCGCATCGAGGGCCTGGCCGCCAGCGCCGACATCCGCAACCAGGGCACCGTGGTGTCCGTGGCCGACGGCATCTGCCGCATCCACGGCCTGTCGGACGTGATGGCCGGCGAAATGCTGGAATTCCCGCCCACCGCCGACGGCACTCCCACCTTCGGCCTGGCCCTGAACCTCGAGCGCGACTCCGTCGGCTCCGTGATTTTGGGCGAGTACGAGCACATCTCCGAAGGCGACACCGTCAAGTGCACGGGCCGCATCCTGGAAGTGCCGGTCGGCCCCGA